>CAVYIP010000018.1:0-38573 GCA_963768605.1 uncultured Actinomycetes bacterium
TCGGGCAGACTGAGCCCATGGCCAAGTACCGGTGAACAAGCGGGGTGTCGCCAAGGCTCGGGAACTGATCGACGCCCGTCAGTACCGGGTACGCAGCCGGTGGGCCGACGTCCAACCACGCGCGGCCGAGCAGAACGCGTTTCTCAAGGCCCACGGCTGGGAGGAGTACGCCTCCTGGCACCTCGCGCTCACCGAGGGCGCACCCGATGAGACGAAGGGCCGCTACGCCTTCGTGTTCGGCGACTTCCGTCGACTGCACCGCATGGGCTTGATCGCCTGCTACTACCGGGCCGCCGAGTGGGAGCACACCGAAGTCATGCTCGCCGCGCACAACCTGCTCGTGTACCTCGACAAGTCGAGAACCTGATCACCTACGCGCCGTGCTCGCCGTCCGAGCCATTGTCGAGTACCCGACCTGTGAGTGCGGGTTCGAAGAGCGACTCGCCGCTCGCGACCACGCGCACGGCATTGACGATGTCGCCCCCCCTGATCTGCTTGAGCACGAAGCCGGACGCGCCCGCCAAGATCGACTCGACGATCGTGACCTCATCGTCGAACGCGCTGAACATGACGCATTTGATCTCCGGATGCGGTGAGCGAATCTCGCGGCAGACCTCTACGCCGTTCCCGTCGGACAACCGGACATCGAGCACCGCGACATCCGGTTCGGCGAGTGGAATTCCCATCAGCGCTTCGACGGCGGTACCGGCCTCGCCGACGACCTCGATGTCGCCGCTGTCTTCCAGCAGTTCCTTGAGACCGCGTCGGACTACGTCGTGATCGTCGAGGACGAACACCCTGGTCATCTACCCACCCGCCCCCCTGGGGTGGGCATGTCGCGCTCGTCGCGTCAAGCAAACGCCGCCAGCAGGGGCTGAACCAGCTCGTCACAGGAAACGGTACGGACTCGGTCATCGCAATGCAAGCGGTCGCCGGGTTTGCCTCGGCGCTGCACAGAACAGCGTTCTGCATCCCCTCCGCGTGCCCTAACGGGTGCTCAACAGGGCAAGGCTCCGCTTACGTAGTCAGGTCCGTCGTCGTCAGGCCCGGCGCGTAGTGGTCGAAGAACAGGCGGGCCACCAGCTCGCCGCGTGAGCCGGCGCCGGACTTCTCGAAGATCGACTTCAAGTGGTCCTGCACCGTGTACTGCGGCGAGATGGAGTTGCTCGCCGATCTCGTTCGTCGAGAGGCCGCGGGCCACCAGCTCGGTCACGGCGCGCTCGCGATCGGTGAAGCCGTAGGCGTCGGCGATCATCGGCGCCAACTCGGGCGGGCGCGCCGCCTCCAACAGGACGGCGACCCGGGAGTCGGGGCCGTCCTCGAGCCGCGAGCCCCGCACGACGAGCCAGCGCCCGGCGGCCGTCCGGACGCGGGCGCGCGCCGTGCCGTGATCGGCGCCGCTGTCGCCGGCGGCGTGTCGAGCCCAACCGGCGACGGCGTGGACCACGATCGGGAGCCGCCCACCGGCCCGCCCGCCGGCGCCCAGCTCGTCGAGCCAGCGGTCGGCGGCATCGTTCGTCATCTCTACGCCGTCGTCGGCCGCGAGCAGCAGGACGCCCGTGTCGCCGTCGCCGCCGGCCGCGGCCGCGTCGCGCAACAGCATCGCCCGCCGCAGGCCGTCGGCCAGCAGCCCGCCGAGCGACGCGACGAACCGCACGTCCGCCGCCGTGAAGCGCGGGCGGCCGGCTTCGCGCATCAGGGTGAGCGCGCCCCAGGTCCCGGCGGCGTCGGAGAGCACGGCGCGCAGCTCGTCGTCGAAGCCGCGGCGGGCGCCGCAGCTCGCGGTGGCGGAGGCTGCGATCGAGGTCGCCGGCCGTGGCCTCGCTGAGGCTGGCCGCGGCGCGGGGCGCCCGGGCGAGGGCGCTGAACTTGTTGAAGTCGGGTTCGCGCAGCTCGATCTCGGTGAGCCGGACGGTCTCCGGCGCCGAGAGCCCGTTCTCGACGACCTCCCCGGTCGGCAGGAGTGTCGCGGGGTCGATCGTCAGGAGGCACGTCCCGTCGAAGGGCACGGCGCGCACCAGAGCGCGGGCGACCGCCTTGGAGAACTCGGGCACGTCCAGGCCCCGGTGCGCCAGCCCGGCGACGTCGGCACGGACGCTTTCACGAACAGCGGTGGCGACCACTACGTACTCTCCATACCCGGCCTCGTCGGCATTCACCCAGGATCCTGGGATGGATTTCCCCGAACCCTCGTCGCAACCTGGACAGGGGAACACGCATTCCCGAGAGGGAGGATCACTCATGGGCCTTCGTGCAGAGCGAGCGACCGACGAGCTCCCGGACGGGAGCGATCCGCTCCCTCGAGGCGCGGCTGCGCGGCGAGGTCGTTCGGCCCGGCGACGACGGGTACGACGACGCGCGCCGGGTCTGGAACGCGGTCGTCGACCGGCACCCGACGTTCATCGTCCGCGCCCGTGACGTCGCCGACGTGATGCACGCCGTCAACTTCGCCCGCACCAACGACGTGGCGCTGGCGGTGCGAGGCGGCGGGCACAGTCCGGCCGGGTACGGCACCGTCGACGGCGGGCTCGTCGTCGACCTGTCGCTCATGAAGCGCCTCGAGGTCGATGCCGCGCGACGCGTCGCCGGCGCAGAACCCGGGCTGACGTGGGGCGAGTACAACGCCCGCACGCACGAGCACGGGCTGGCGACCCCGGGTGGTGACGTGGCTGCCGTCGGCGTCGCCGGATTGACGCTCGGCGGCGGGATGGGCTGGCTCATGCGCAAGCACGGCATGACGATCGACAACCTGGTCGCGGTCGACGTCGTCACGTCCGACGGCTTGCTGGTGACGGCGAGCGAGACGGAGCATCCCGACCTCTTCTGGGCGCTGCGAGGCGGTGGCGGGAACTTCGGCATCGCGACCGGCCTCTGGTTCCGCCTCGTGCCCGTGGAAACGGTGTTGGGTGGCGCCATCGTTTACCCCGCCACCCGAGCGGGGCTCCGCGCTTACGCCGACGCGACCGCGGCGGCACCGGACGAGCTGACCACGATCACGTTCGTGCAGCAGGCACCGCCCCTGCCGTTCATCCCGACCGAGGCGCACGGCACACCCGTGCACATCATCTTGCCGTGCTACACGGGTGACCTCGACGCGGGGCAGCGGGCGCTCGCCGCGCTGCGCGGCCTCGCCGGACACACGCCGCTCGCCGACACGACCGGTCCGACGCCGTACCCCGCTCTCTACGACGTGACGAACATGGCGGCAGCGAGCCGGCCACACATGATCCGGAACGCGTACCTGCGTGACCTCACCGACGAGACGATCGAGATCATCCTCGATTCCGTCCGGCACGTCACGTCGCCATTCAGCCTCGTCGCACTGCGCGAGCTGGGAGGAGCCATGTCGCGTGTTCCGGTCGACGCCACGGCGTTCGCTCACCGCGACAAGGCGTTCTACGTGGCCGGCGACAGCTCCTGGGACGTGGGGCCCGCGGATCCCCACGTCGCGTGGACAGAGGCTTTCTGGCAGGCGATGGCGCCGCACACGGCCGGCGCCTACTCCAACTTCCTCGAGGGCGAAGGTGAGGACCGGGTCCGGGCCGCCTACACGCCGGAGACGTACGCCCGGCTGGCCGCGATCAAGGCGCGCTACGACCCCGACAACCTTTTCCGGTTGAACCCGAACATCGCGCCGGAGTGAGCGTATCCAGCTGAGCGCTCAGCTCGCGCGGTCGCCGTTCGGCGCCGGTCGCACGTCCATCACCTGGTCGAGCCCCGTGAGTCTCAGAACCCGCGAGACCGGTCGGGTGGGCGACAGGATGACCAACCGCCGGCCAACCGACTCGACCCGGTTATGGACACGCAAAAGGGCACGCGCGCCCGTCGAGTCCATGAAGGTCAGGGCACTGACGTCGAGGCAGAACTCTCCACTCTGTCCGTCCATGGTCCCGGCCACGGTTGGCTCGAGAGCCGGCGCGCTCGCGATGTCCAACTCGCCGGAGACGTACAGGGTTTGTGCAGCGCCGTCTCGTCCGAGTCGGAACCGTAAGAGGCCTTCGTCCGCCATCGGGGCTCCTCGTGCTCGCGTGAAGCACTCGTGTTCTCCGACGGCCGGGTGGCCGAGCACCGACCCAGCCGGCTG
This sequence comes from uncultured Actinomycetes bacterium, assembly GCA_963768605.1. Classification (GTDB taxonomy): domain Bacteria; phylum Actinomycetota; class Acidimicrobiia; order IMCC26256; family JACDBD01; genus JALZAA01. The sequence continues at coordinate 4,085 of CAVYIP010000018.1, forward strand.
CCTCCCTCGCGACCGTGCCGCTGAGGGGGCCCGCCGACTGCTTGACGAGTCCGCACCAATGTATTGCGCCACGGACCGTGGTGGAACCCCCGCCGATCGTGGGCTACGCCTCAGCGGAGGAGGTCGGCGTACTCGGGGTGCTGGTCGATGAACTCGGCCACGTACCAGCACTGCGCGACGACCCTGCCGCCGCGGGCGCGTACGTCGTCGAGGGCGGCGCGGACTAATTCCGCGCCGAGACCCTGGTTGCGCATCGCCGGCTCGATCTCCGTGTGCGGGAAGACGATGGTGTCGCCGTCGGCTCGATAGTCGGCGATGCCGGCGAGTCGGCCGTCGAGGTTGATCTCGTACCGCGAGCGCGCCGCGTTGTGACGGACCTCGGGTGAGTTGCTCTCCGCGTCCGGCATGCTTGTCCTCGACTCGGCGGTCAGAGGTCGACGTCTGCGTGCTCGGTGATCTGCAGCACTTCGAGTGTGCGGCCGAGCCCCAGGTAGACGGCCAAGCACAGGGTGAGATCGAGAATCTCGTCGTCTGCGAAGTGATCGTGCAGCCGGCCGAAGAGCTCGTCGTCGATCGCACGATGATCGACCGCGAACTGCTCCGCGTACTCGATGGCCAAGCGCTGTCGATCCGTGTACCCGGGAAACGTTCGCCACTCGTCGAGATGCTGGTACATCTCTTCGGTGACACCGGCCTCGACAACTGATTGTGCTCGGAAGGTTGCGCACGCGCCGCACGCGTTGAGTTGCGCGATGCGCATTCGGGCGACCTCGCGCTCGGCCGCCGGGAGCTTGCTGGACCCGTAAGCAGTCGTGATCATCTTGTGCACCATGCCGGACATCTCGGGTCGCAAGGTCCACACCATGGCGCTGTCGCCGCCGGGCCCGTCGGGGATGTCGATGCGCGCCATGGCGAAGCAGTGTACGGCGCGCAGACCGTCGATCTACACTTGACGCTCGTCCGGCGACGGCGCGAGCGAGGGCAGGACCTGTGCATTTGAAACTGGTCGCGGCGGGCATCGCCGCGCTCGTGCTGAGCTCGGCGGCGGCGTGCTCGTCGAGCGGCGACTCCAAGGGCTCGTCCTCGGCGACGACGACGAGCAAAGTGGCGGCCAACTCGGGCCGCGTCACCGATCTGAAGCTCGACTCCGGTCACGACTACGGAAACAAGTACGCCAACGGGATCCTGCCGGTCGGAGACGGCAAGTTCGTGACCGACGCCGCGAAGAAGGGCTCGGTGTACCTGTGTCGCGCGCCGCAAGGCCAAGCGGGTGGCGCAGGCTCTCGCGGCCCCTGGTTCATCAACAACAACACCGAGTACGACATCAACAAGAAGGTCGCGGTGGAGGGCAACGTCAGCTGGGACGCGAGCTACTCGGAGACGATGAGCGGTGGTAGCCGCGTGATCACGACGAACGACCTGCCGCGCGACCACACGACGGGCGTCTTCCCGGTTCAGCCGTCTGACCCCGCATACCAGTACGACCGCAACCCGAACCAGATCGCGGCCCAGTCGCTCACGTACACGCTGAGCGCCGAGCCCAAGCTCGAATCGCAGCCCGCCTGCCTCGGTGGGGAGGTCGGCGTGATGCTGACCGGCGTCGCACTGTTCGACGCGTTCGATGCCGGCGGCCGGGACGCCGGCGCCTGGGAGGTCCAGGACGGCTGCAACGGCCATCCGCAGATGTCGAGCGAGTACCACTACCACACGCTGAGCAGCTGCATTCAGGACACGAATGTCGGCACCGTCATCGGGTTCGCCCTCGACGGGTTCCCGATCACCGGCCCGAAGGTCGGCGACAACAACATCCTCACCACGAGCGATCTGGACGAGTGCCACGGGATCACCAGCACGATCACGCTCGACGGCCGACAGGTCGAGACGTACCACTACGTGATGACGCAGGACTTCCCGTACTCGGCGAGCTGTTTCCGCGCGACCGCGACGCAACCGCCGGGCCGAGCGGCCGGGCCGCCGTCGCAGCCGAGCGGTCCGCCGGCGGGACCTCCCGGCTGACGCCCGGGATACCGTACGGACGCGTGGCCGGCAGCGAATCGGAACCCAGATATGTTCGTCCCGGCTGGTTCACCAAGCACGTCGGCAACCCGACCGTCGCGTTGCTCACCCGGGCCGGGCTCAGTGTCTGGGGGTCGCGGGAGCTGCGCGTGCGCGGTCGCACGAGCGGCGAGTGGCGGACGACGCCGGTCAATCTCCTCACCTACGAAGGCGATCGCTACCTCGTCGCTGCCCGGGGCGTGACGCACTGGGTTCGCAACCTGCGCGCGGCGGGAGACGGAGAGCTGCGTGTCGGGCGACGCACGGAGGCGTTCCAGGCGACGGAGCTCCCCGACGAGGAGAAGCCGCCGATCCTGCGCGCCTACCTCAAGCGCTGGAAGGCCGAGGTGGGTGTCTTCTTCGGGGGCGTGGGCGCCGACTCGTCCGAGGAGGAGCTGCGCCGCATCAGTCCCGACCATCCCATCTTCCGCATCGAGACGCTGCCGCCGGGCTGAGAACGGCGATGGTTGCGCATCGCCGGGGCTGTCACCTGCGGCGGTCGAGCTGGGCGAACAGCTCCGCGTACTGCTCGAGGTGGCGGTCGCCGAGGAACTCCGCGATGGCCCGCCGCCGCGCGTTCTCGCCGAACAGCTCGGCGTAGGCGGGGTCGTCGAGGAGGCGCCGAACGGCGTGCCCGAACTCGACCGGGTCGCGAGGGTCGTCAATCAGGAGGCCGTGCTCGCCCGACACGATCTGGTCCACGATGCCGCCGACGGCGCTGGCGACGATCGGCGTCCCTTCCACATCGCCTCGGCGACCGTGAGGCCGAAGCCCTCGGCGAGGCTCTTCTGCGTGACGACGCTGGCGTGGCGCTGGACGGCGTTGACGATGATCGCGTTCTCGATCGGGTCCTGCATCGGGAGACATGCGAGATGGATGCGACTCCGCTCGGCGTGCGGGAGCCGGCGCCAGACCTCGATGCAGTGATCGAGCGTGGCCGCGCCTTCCGGGTCGTCGGAGACGCCGGTCACGACGGGGCCGACAAGGAGGAGATGGGCCGGGCCGGACGATCGACGTGCTCCGCGAAGGCCGTCATGACGCCGGCCATGTCCTTCAGGGGATCCCACCGCGACACCTGGACGACGAGCGGCACGTTCGCCGGCGGCGGCGGGCCCGTCTGGAGCACGTCGACATGGCGGTTGATGCGACCGATCGAGCCGTCCTCGAGGGTGAACGCGGCTGCCGGCCCAGGCGGCTCACCGGCGAGCAGCCCGACGTAGTGCAGCACCGCCTCGACGTCGGCCGAGGCTCATCGGCTGGTTCTTGGCCGAGAACGGGTCGATCGAGGGAGGGATCACGAACGTGCGCCTCGGGTCGGTCCAGTCGGGCGCGTACGCCGCTCGGGTGAACACGTAGGCGTCGACGTCGTCGAGGTACGGGCGCAGAAACGCCCACGCCCGATCGGTGTGCTCGTTCGTGGCGTCGGCGCCCACATGGCACCGCCACACCACGATCACCCCAGCGCGCGCGAGGGCTTGGGCGAGCCCCGCGGTCTGGGGATCGTGCAGCAGGACGATGTCGTGCGGTCGGACCAGCGCCAGCAGCTCGTCGACGTTGGCGCTCAGGATCTCCTCGTAGTGGCGCCGTTCGTCGTCGCCGAGCGGGCCGCCGTCGCCGGGCGCGCCGTGGAGGTTGTTGTGGATGCGCTTCGTGATCTCGAAGAAATGCGGATCGCCCTGGATGACGACCCACTGGGCGTCGACGCCGGCACCACGGGCGTACGCCAGGAGGGTGCGGAGCATCTCGGCGACGCCGCCGCCGGACGCGGTCGAGTTGACGTTCAGCACGCCGCGCCCGGCCAGCAGCTCGCGAGCGGCCTTCGCCGTCGACTCGAATCGCTCGGCCCGCTCGGGTCCGATCAGCGGGAGCAAACGGTCGGGGGTGAGGGCCGCGACCTGGACCTCTTCGAGCTTCATATGACTCCAGTCTCGTGGTGGACGCGCCGCCCCGAGGGTGGCGAGCTCATGCCGTGACGGGCACACGCCACTCCACGACGGTGCCTCCCGTCTCCAGGGTCGCTGCCTCGAGGGCCCCACCCATGGTCGCGGCGCGGTCTTCGAGGTTCTGCAGCCCGCGACCGTTCTCTCGCGGCGTCGGGAGGCCCGTGCCGTTGTCGATCACCCGGACGACGACGTCCGTACCCGCTTCGACGGTCACGTTCACACGCGACGCGCCGGCGTGCTGGGCGACGTTGGACAGCGTCTCTTGGAGCACGGCGAGCAGGTGCTCGGCCAGCTTCTCGGAGACGACCGTGTCGATCGGGCCGTCCATGTGCAGCTCGGGCGAGAAGCCGAGCACCTCGCGCGCACCATCGATCAAGGCGAAGATCGAGACACGAAGCCCACGTCGCTCGGGCGCTTGCAACGCGAAGATCGTGCTGCGGATCTCGCGAATGGTCACGTCGAGCTCGTCAACGGCAGCGTCGATCCGGTTGCTCGCGTCGGCCCGGTCGGTGACGGGCAGCGTCGTCTGGAGCATCATGCCGGTCGCGAAGAGTCGCTGGATCACCTTGTCGTGGAGGTCGCGGGCGATTCGCTCGCGATCCTCGAGGACGGCCACCTCTTCCACGCGTCCCATCAGCCGCGGCGTTCGCGATCGCCACGCCGGCGGCCGTCGCCAGCGCGATCGCGAGGCGCTCGTCCTCCTCGGTGAACTCGTCGGCGCCCCGCTTGTCGCAGAGGTACAGGTTCCCGAAGACCTCGCCCCGCACGAGCACGGGGACACCGAGAAACGAGTGCATGTCGGGATGGTTCGGGGGGAAGCCGACGGACTGGTCGTGGGCGCCGAGGTCGCGCAGCCGAAGCGGTCGCGGATCGACGATGAGGAGGCCGAGGATCCCGTGACCCTCGGGCAGATGACCGATGGCGGCATACCGCTCGGGATCGATGCCCGCCGTGATGAACTCGCTGAGGTGCCGGTCCTCGCCGATGACGCCGAGCGCTCCGTAGTTGGCCGAGACCAGCGAGCGAGCCGACTCGACGATCCGCTGCAGGACGATCGGTAGGCTGAGCTCCGTGCCCACGCTCGTGATCGCGTCGAGCAGTTGCTGGAACTGTGGGTCCATCTTGCTGAACGGCAAGGGCACATTCTGATCGCGGGGTGGACCGTGGGCAATGCAGTGCGGGTGTTCCTCCTCGACGACCACGAGATCGTCCGTCGCGGCGTCAAGGAGCTCCTGGAGGCAGAAGGGGATCTCGAAGTCGTCGGGGAGGCCGGAACCGCCGCCGAGGCGCTCGCACGCATCCCGCCGACGCGCCCGACGTCGCGGTGCTCGACGTGCGCCTGCCCGACGGCGACGGCGTGCAGGTGTGCCGGGAGATCCGCTCGGCCCATCCCGAGATCCAGTGCCTCATGCTCACGTCGTTCGCCGACGACGAAGCGCTGTTCCAGGCGATCATGGCCGGCGCGTCGGGCTACGTCCTCAAGCAGATCAAGGGTGCGGACGTCGTCGAAGCGGTGCGCTCGGTCGCCGCCGGCCGGTCGCTCCTCGATCCTTCGGTGACGGCCCGCGTCGCTCGAGCGCCTGCGCAAGGGCTCCGAGGAAGACGAGCTGCTTGCGCGCCTGAGCCCCCAGGAGCGGAACATCCTGCGGCTGATCGCCGACGGCCTGACGAACCGGCAGATCGCCGAGCAGGTGCATCTCGCGGAGAAGACGGTGAAGAACTACGTGTCGAATCTGCTCGCGAAGCTCGGCATGGAGCGCCGCACCCAGGCTGCGGTGTATGCGGCCCGACTCGGCGCGCAACAAGGTCGAGCGCCGGAGAGTAATCGGCCCGGAGCCCGCTCTCAGCGCGTCACCCGCGGTGTCACGCCGGTGACCAGGCGTTGGAGCTTCTCGAGGTCAATGGGCGTGCCGATTGCGATGATGATCTGATCGGCGTTGATGACGGTCTCGGGCGGTGGGTTCGTCGTGAACGTCCCATTCCGGTCACGCAGGGCCAGGACGAGTGCCCCGGTGCGGTCCCGGACGTGCGCCTCGCGGATGCTGCATCCCTCGATCGGCGAGCCCTCGGGGACGGGGATCTCCTCGAGGCGGAACTCGATGCCGCGGTCGTGCATCACGACGTCGACGAACTCGGTGACGTGGGGCTGAAGGACGAAGGCCGCCATTCGCGCGCCGCCGATGCTCTGCGGGTTGACGACACGATTGGCACCGGCGCGCCGTAGCTTGTCTTCGTTCTCCTCCAGACGGACGCGGGCAACGATGAACAGCTCGGGCCGGAGCGCCCGGGCGCTCAGGGTCACGAAGAGGTTGCCGGCGTCGGTGTCGAGTGCGGCGACGAGCGCGCGGGCTCTTCGCACCCCGGCGCGATCGAGAACGTCGTCGTCGGTTGCGTCGCCGAGCACGGCGGGATACTGGACGTTCTCGATGCGGATCGGGTCGTTATCGACGATGACGGGGTTGGCGCCCATCGCGACGAGATCCCGCGCAATGGCCCTACCGACGCGCCCCCAACCGCAGACGACGACGTGTTCACTCATACCAGTGATCTTGCGCTCCATACGGCGCCTCCCGAAAACTTCTGGAAGCTGACCCTCGAGCAGCGTCTCGATGATGACGCCGAGGGTGTAGAGGGCAGTCCCCACACCGACGACGATCAGTGCGATCGTGAAGACCTTGCCAGCAGCCGTCGAGCGGCTGCACTTCGCGAAATCCCACGGTCGTGACTGTGGTGACGGTCTGGTAAAGAGCATCGAGGAGACCGAATCCGAGTACGAGGTACCCGACGGTGCCGGCCACCATCACGAACGCGAGCGCGGCCAGGGCGAACATCAAGCGACGCCATTCGGCCACCGCGTACCGTCCTCAGAGGTATGCGCTCGGATGGAAGGGCCAAGCACCTTCGGCGGCGTGCAATCGGCGCCCGGTGACGCTGAACGGCGCGATGACGAGCCAAGCGTCGCGCTCGGCGAGAATCCATGGCTCGGGATCGAAGCGTTCACGAAAGTCTGCCGCGTCGGCATCCACGTGATGCAGTGTCCCGCGCACGAGTACGGACGAGCCCTCGTGGTGAACCGGATCCACGTTGTCGATCTCGAAGGCTGTGTGCATCGACGCTTGGTCGAGGATGTTGCCCGGTCTGGTTCGAACGGCGACCCACATCGGGCCCCTCGCCTCGACGAGGCGGTAGTTCACCGGCAGCACAACGGGGAACTCGTCAACAACGACGGCGATCCGACCGACCGAGCTCGCACGCAGGAGGTCGAGGCACTCGTCGTACGACAGCTCCTCGAGCCATGCTTCCGTCATCCCACCGCCCCGCACGATCCGGCCGTTCTCCTAAACGTATCGCTGACCGCCTCGCCCCTCAGCTGCTCTCAGCGGACGCACAGCGGCGGGACCGCGTTCAGCTGGCCCGATGGCGGTCATAACCTGGCGTGGTGGTTGCCCGGTCGAGAACGCGGAGATGGCGTTACGTCGTACCGGTCGCGCTCGTGGCCCTGCTCTGGACGGGGTACTCGGTTCGTGACCGGCTCGAAGCCCGCGCCGCCCCCACGCTGCCGGAGCGCACCCCCGCCGAGGTCGCCGATCATGGCGGCGAGCCCGCACCCGCAGCCGCGGATGGGACTCCTCGAGCTGCGAACGAGCCTGGGGCTCGGGGACTTCGGAACCGCAACCGGCGAGTCCGGCGGCTCACTGGTAGGCCTCGCGTCCGGAACGAACGACGCCCGCTTGTGGGAGGACGGGGATCGTCGCCGGATCGCGCTGCTCGAGGAGTTGGGGGAGACCGACTGGTACCGCACCGGTGACCTCACCTACGTGTGGCACAGCCGACGGTCCCGCGTCACGAAGGTCGCGACTCCGACGGAGTCGTCGACCGCAACCGGTTTGATCACCGCCCTCGCCGGAGGCGGCACCCTCGAATCGCCCGACGGGATGGCGGCTCGCTTCCTCGGCCTGCGGGACCAATCCACCCGACTCGTGCTGCACGAGCCCACGTACATCGCCGACCGGCCCGCCTACCAGCTGGGGTTGGTCCCGGAGACGCCGAACTCGCTCGTCACCGAGGTCACGATCGGCGTCGACGCCGCGACGGGGTTGCCCCTACGTGTGCAGGTGAACACGCGTAGCGGCACCGTTGCCATCGACAGCAAGTTCACGTCGATCAAGTTCAAGCGCCCGGCCGCGTCGAACTTCGACTTCCGGCCGCCGCCGGAAGCGACGGTGACCGACGGCGCGACGGTGAGCCGCGAGCGCGATTTCTCCGGTGACTGGCAGCAGGAGCGCGACCGGCAGCGGGCGCTCGAGGACGTGCGGTCCGTGACCGGGGTCGACGACACGTTGCTGCGGCTCGCGACCACCGGCGACGGGTGGGATGAAGTCGTCGCCATCACCGGGGTCGACTTCTGGCGGCTGGACAATCTCGGCGGCACCGCCAAGGCCGTTTCCGGCCCGTACGGGACGGGACGCCTCTTGGAGACGCCGGTGTTCAGCCTGCTCATCCTGGACAGCGGTCGCGTCGTCGCCGGCGCGCTCACACCCGCGGGTCTCGAGCCCGCCGCGGCACAGATCGCGTCGATCCGATGACCGACCTCGCGATCCAGACCGAGGGGCTGACAAAGCGGCTCGGCGACGCCGCCGTCGTCGACAAGCTCGATCTCGCTGTTCCTCGGGGAAGCGTGTACGGCTTCCTCGGGCCCAACGGGTCGGGGAAGACCACGACGATCCGTATGCTGCTCGGCCTGATCTGGCCGACCGCAGGCTCCTATCGCGTCCTCGGCGAAGCCATGCCGGCCGCCAACGCCAAGGTGCTGCCGCAGGTTGGGGCGCTCATCGAAGGGCCGGCCTTCTATCCATGGCTGACCGGCCGTCAGAACCTCCGGCGCATGGATGCCGCTGCCCCCGACGGCCAGCGGAAGACGCGCCGCGAGCGCATCGACACCGCTCTGACGCGAGTGGGCCTGGCCGCCGCGGCCAACAAGCGCTTCCGCGCCTATTCGCTCGGCATGAAGCAGCGGCTCGGGCTCGCAGCGGCCCTGCTGCGGCCGCGCAGCCTGCTCATCCTCGACGAGCCGACGAACGGAATGGACCCGCAAGGGACCCGCGAGATCCGCAACCTCGTTCGTGAGCTCGCGGGTGAAGGTTCGACGGTGTTCCTCTCCAGCCACCTGCTCAGCGAGGTGGAGCAGGTCTGCAGCCATGTCGGCATCATCTCGGTCGGCAAGATGGTGGCGCAGGGCTCCGTCGAGGAGCTCCGCGGTCGCGGCGAGGCGATGCTGCGCGTCGAGACCGACGACGCTTCGGGCGCGGCGAAGGTCCTCGACCGACTCGGACTCGAAGCGATCACGGTGACGGGCGAAGTCGTGTCGGCGCAGCTGGACGGGCAACGACCCGAAGAGTGCAACCGCGAGCTCGTCCTGGCCGGCGTGGGTGTGCGCAGCCTGACGACCGATCGGCGCAGCCTCGAAGACGCGTTCGTGGCCCTGACCGGAGAGGGATTCGATGTGGCTCGCTGAGATGAGCTTGTTGTTCCGGCGCGTCCGGACACGCGTGTTGATCCTCGTGGTCGCCTTGGTGCCGGTGGCAACCGCGATCGCGGTGCGTCTCTCCGGTGACGGGCCGAGCCCGGGGAGCGGGCCTCGCTTCTTCGACCAGATCACCAACAACGGCGTGTTCGCCGTGCTGGCCGGGCTCACGGTCACGCTGCCCGTGTTCCTCCCGCTCGCGGTGGCGATCGTCGCCGGTGACGCCATCGCCGGCGAAGCGAACCTCGGCACGTTGCGCTACGTGCTGTCGCGTCCGGTCGGTCGAGCACGGTTACTCGTCCTCAAAGGGACGACCCTCGTCCTCTTCTGCTTCGCGGCCACGTTCGCAGTCGCGCTCGCCGGTCTGATCACGGGGGCCATCCTCTTCCCGATCGGGGACGTCACGACGCTCTCAGGCGACGTGCTGTCGCTCCCCGCGGGCATGCTGCGAATCGGGTTTGCCGCCGTGCTCGTCGCCCTGTCGCTCTTCGGGTTGGCCGCGATCGGTTTGTTCTTCTCGACGCTCACCGACGCCCCGGTCGGCGCGATGGCGGGGACCGTCGGTGTCGCCATCCTCAGCGGCGTGCTGAATGCGATTCCCCAGCTTTCGGCGCTCCATCCCTTCCTGCTCACGCACTACTGGCTCAGTTTCGGGGACGTCCTCCGGACGCCCGTGTACTGGAACCAGATCCTGCTGAACCTCCTGGTCCAAGGCGTCGTGGTGGCGATCTTCGCGACCGCGGCCTGGTCCCGGTTCACGACGAAGGACGTCCTCGCGTAGGACGCTCAGGGGTCGTCGGCGGTCGCACGCCCCGCACGGGTCGTCGAGCACGGCGCGCGCTCCCCGGCCGGGCGTCCCGAGGATCCCGCCCGACGGGTTGGTGCCCGCACCGGAGACGTAGAGGCCCGTGACCGGTGTGCGCCAGCGGCCGAGGGCGCGGGTCGGACGCCAACGGGCCCAGCTGATCGCCGACGACGACGATCGGAGACGACACGGGTCTACCCGGACGGCGCGTCGGTCGAGGTCGCCCGGCCCGCGTCGGGTCCTCCGGCGGCCGGGAAGGCCGTTCTCGCGCGCCCCGACTCCAGAACGTGCGCGGGCACGGACGTCACGACCGTGCCCTCTCGGAACAGCAACCGAGCCTTGAGCCACAGCGCGGTCTGGTTGTGCAGGAGCTGTTGCCACCAGCGGCGCACGACGAGCTCGGGGATCACGACCGTGACCACGTCGCTGCTCCAGCGCTGGTCCAGCTCCTCGACGTAGTCGAGCACGGGCCGGGTGATCTCTCGGTACGCCGACTCCACGACGTCCAGCGGCACGTCGATCTCGAAACGCTCCCATTGTTCACGGAGCCGGGCGGCCTGTTCGGGGTCGTACGAGACAGAGAGCGCGTGCAGGAAGTCGGGTCGTAAGGACTTCGCGTACGCGATCGCCTGGATGACGCCGAGGTGCACCTTGGGCCCGACGAGTACCACGACCGTGTGCCGGATCTCCGGGATCTTGATGCCCGGCTCGACGCTGAGCGCGCGGTCGACGGTCTCGTAGTGCCGGTGGATCCCCTTGAACAAGAGGACGAGCAAGGGGATCACGAGGGCCGGGATCCAGGCGCCCTCGGTGAACTTCGAGACCAGGATCACCGCGGTGACGAGCGATGTGGCGACCGTGCCGATTCCGTTGACCAGAAGGCCGCGTCGCCAGCCTGTCTCGCGTCGCCGCCAGTGGTACATGACCATGCCGGCCTGCGAGAGCGTGAATGCGGTGAACAGCCCGACGGCGAAGAGCGGCACGAGGGCTGGAGACGTCGGCGCGGAAGCCGACGACGAGCGCCCCGGCCGCGAAGGCGAGGGCCAAGATGCCGTTGGAGAGCACGAGCCGGTCGCCGCGGTTGGCGAGCTGGCGGGGCAGGAACCCGTCCCGGGCGATGATCCCGGACAGTCGGGGGAAGTCGGCGAAGGCGGTATTCGCGGACAGCGTCAGGATCGCGGCAGTTGCCGCCTGCAGAACGATATAGAGAGGGCCGCTCCCGCCGAACACGGCGCGGCCCATCGTCGAGAGGATCGTCTGGCTCTCCGAGAGCGTTGGCCGCAGCTGATCGGCGAGGACGGCGATCCCGACGAACAACGACCCGAGAAAGAACGCCGTCCACATCAGCGTGATGGCGGCGTTGCGCGACTCCGGTTTGCGGAAGGCCTGGATCCCGTTGGAGATCGCCTCGACACCGCTCAGCGCCACCGCTCCCGACGAGAACGCCCGCAGCAAGAGGAAGAAGGTGACGCCGCCGAGCATCGTCTCGCCGCCTGTGAAGTGCGCGAGCTCCTTCTGGTCGACCGGCAGCGGGTGCAGGCTGCCGGTGAAGGTCTGGTACAGCCCCCAGACCACGAGCAACGTCATGATCGCCAGGTAGAGGTACGTCGGCGGCGCGAACAGACGGCCGGACTCCTTGGCACCGCGCAGGTTCGCGAGCGTGATGATCGTGATCAGCGCGATCGCGAGCTCCACCTCGTAGCCGCGGAGGGGCGAGATGGCCGAGGTGATCGCGGCGACCCCGGCGGCGACCGACACCGAGACCGTCAACGTGTAGTCGACCAGCAACGACGCCGCCGCCACCAGCGCCGGGTTCGTGCCCAGGTTCTCGCGGCTCACGATGTACGCGCCGCCGCCGTTCGGGTAGGCGTAGAGCGTCTGGCGGTAGCTCGCGACCACGATCACCAGGAGCGCCACGACGAAGAGCGAGATCGGCACCAGGTAGCCGAGGGCCGCCATGCCCGCGGCCGGCACGAGCACGACGAGGATCTCCTGGGTCGCGAAGGCGGTCGACGCGATCGCGTCCGTCGAGAAGACCCCCAGGGCGAGCCGCTTCGGCAGGCGCTGGTGCTCGAACTCGCGTGTCGACAGCGGGCGCCCGATCAGCAGCCGCTTCAACGCGCTGTACGCCACCGCGCCTCCTTGATCCGGGTCGGGTCGGCCCGTATCTTCGCCGCTGCCGTCGGGGGCGGAGGGCGGCGGATCGGTCGGTGCGGCCGGCCCGCCCGGTCGGGGAGCGGACGGAGATTCGCCAGGGAAGCGTGCATCCCGGCGAGATGGGCGTTATGCTACGGAACCGGTCGATATCGGGCATAGTGACCACCTCAAGGAGGGCAACGAATGAGACTGCTCGCCCGCACGTTCGCCGCCGTCGTCACCTGTGCGACCGCGGCCGTGCCCCTGATCGCGGCGCAGGCGCCGCCCGCGGGCGCAGCACCGACGTGGGCGCCGGCGGCCACCGCCGCGATCCACCCCGGTGTCCAGACAGTCACCGCCGGCGGGCAGTGCACCGCCAACTTCGTGTTCTACGACGCGTCGAACACCGTGTACATCGGACAGGCGGCCCACTGCTCGGGCACGGGCGGTTCCACGGAGACCAACGGTTGCGACTCGGGCTCGCTGCCCCTCGGCACCCCGGTCCAGGTCGGTGGTGCGTCGCAGCCCGGCACGATGGTCTACAACTCGTGGCTGGCGATGCAGGCGGCGGGGGAGACAGACCCGAACACCTGCGCGTTCAACGACCTGGCGTTGGTCCGGTTGAATCCCGCCGACTTCGCCAAGGTCAACCCGTCGATCCCGTTCTGGGGCGGCCCGACCGGCGTCGACTCGAACGGCACGGCGGCGGGCGAGAGCGTGTACTCGTACGGCAACTCCAGCTTGCGCGGCGGCGTGACCCAGCTGAGCCCGAAGCAGGGCGTCAGCCTCGGCGACGCGGGCGGCGGCTGGAGCCACAACGTGTACACGGCCACACCCGGCATCCCCGGCGACTCGGGGAGTGCGTTCCTCAACTCGGCCGGCGCGGCGCTGGGTGTGCTCAGCACCGTCCAGATCGCGCCGGTGGCCGGCTCGAACGGCGTCGGTGACGTCAGTCGCGAGATCAACTACATGAGCTCGCACTCGTCGCTCGGCGCGCAGCTGGCGAACGGGACGCAGCCGTTCAACCCGAACATCGTCGCCAACCTGCTCGCGACCCTCGGTCTCTGACCAAGGCGGGCTGAGACGCGCGTGATCGCGGCCCGGGGCCTCGCCCCGGGCCGCGTCGCGTCACGACAGCTCTGCCACGCGCCGCTCGACGGCGGCGACCGCCGCCGGTAGGTCGTCGACCTCGCGCTCGACGGCACGACGCCGGCGCGCGAACACGAAGAGGCATCGCGCGACCGGCGTGCCGAGCGCCCGCTCGAGCGCGAGCGCGTATGCAGCGCCCTGGGCCCGGTACCGCTCCATCGCCGCGTCGACCTCGTCGTCGGTGGGCGTCTGGTCGGTCTTGTAATCCACGACGACGAGCCCCTCGAGCGTCTCGATCAGCAGGTCGACGAAGCCCTCGACCGTGACGCCGTCGACGACGGCGGCGACAGGGACCTCGCGCCAGTACCGGCCTCCAGTGACCGCCCCGCGCACCGTGGCGGACTCGAGGACGGAGCGGGCGAGCGCGCGCACCTCCGCCTCGCGCTGCGGGATCCCCTCCGCCAGGGCCTGGGCCCGGGCGGTGGCGTCGAGGCCGTCGCCGGTCGCCAGGTCGACCGTCTGCAGGACTGCGTGCACGGCGCGGCCCACCGACGTGCCCGCTCGCCCGCGCCGCCACGCCGGCCGGTCGTCGCCCGGCTCGTCCTTCGCGAGCCCCGGGTCGGCGGCGGGGTCTTCGACCTCCGGCTCCTTTGCGAGCGTGGTGGCGGCGACGGTCGCGGGACGTCCGGCGCGGGCGAGCAGCTCGGAGCGAGCCGCCATCCATTCGTCGCGCGCGCCGCGCTCCTCGCTGGTCGCGCCACCGTCGGGCGCGGCGGAGGAACCGGTACCGGGCGATTGCGTCCCGTCGAGCTCGAGGACGGCAGCCGGCGCCCCTTCGCCGTGCTCGCACAGCAACGCGGCATGAGTGTCGAGCCGGTCGGTGCCCTTGTGATGCAGGCTCACCAGCAGGTGGTCGCGGGCCCGGGTCGACGCGACGTACAGAAGGCGCAGCCGCTCGGCGGCGTCGAGCTCGTTCTCACGATCCGAACGTGCTTCCCATCCCGCGGTCTCGAAACGCCGGGCGGCGCGCCCGACCCGAACCTCGAAGCTGCCGTCCGGGTTCCAGAGCACGGGTGTCGCGCGGTTCGGGGGAGTGACGTTGAGCCCGGCGAGGATGACGATCGGGAACTCCAGCCCCTTGGCGCCGTGGACGGTGAGGACGCGCAGCGCGTCGTCGTCGGGCTCGGGCACGACGATCTCGACGGCGCGGGCGCGCTCGTCGGCGAGCTGCTGGACCCACTCGATGAAGCCGCGTAGCCCGCGGCCCGACGCGGCGTCGTAGGCGCGGGCCTGGTCGAGGAAGAACCGGATGCGGCGCCAGTGGTCGCGCGGTCGCCGGTGCGTCACCGCGAGCTCGAGCATGCGGCGCCGGCGCACGATCGCCTCCACCGTCTCGCTCACCGATTGCCACCAGCGCTCGTCGTGGAGCTCCCGGAGCGCGGCCATCCCGGTCACGACCGGGTGGTCGGGCGGGAGGTCGTCGGGCACGGCCCGCCGGTAGTCCCAGCGTCCGCCCCGGCCGTAGTAGTCGACGAGCTCGTCGTCGCCGCATCCGAATGCCGGTGATCGCAACGCCGCAACGAGCGCGATCTCGTCGGTGGGATCGTCGAGGGCGGTGAGGATCGAGAGCAGGTCGCGCACCTCGGCCGTCGAGAACACGAGCGACTGGCTCTCGATTCGGACCGGCACGTCGGCGCGCTCGAGCGCGTCCTCGATGTCGGGCAGGGCCGTGCGCGTCGGCAGCAGGAGCGCGACGTCGTCGTACCGGGCGGGCCGGACCTCTTCGGTGACCGGGTCGAGGATCTCCCACTGCTCGTCCTTGATGCGCCGGACGAGCTCGGCCACGGCCGCGGCCTCGACGGCGCGGACCTCGGCGACGAGCTGCACGTCGGCGGGACCGCCGAAGGTGGCGACGGCCGGCGCGGGCGTCGGCAGGGCGCTCCGTTGCGCGATCAGCGGCACGTGTGCTGCTTGCGTTCCCGGCTCGGCGTCGTCGAACAGGCGCCCGAACACGTGGTTCACCCAGTCGAGGACGCCCGGCACGGACCGGAAGTTCTGGGTGAGCTCGCGACGCCCGTCCTGCAGCTCCTGCTCGACCTGGTGGTACAGGCCGAGGTCGGCGCGCCGGAAGCGGTAGATGGACTGCTTCGGGTCGCCGACGAAGAACGCCCGGCCGGGCGCGATCGTCACCTCCGACCACGCCCGGGCGCCGGCGTCGGGGTCGTCCGACGCGAGCAGCACGGCGATCTCGATCTGCAGCGGATCCGTGTCCTGGAACTCGTCGATAAGGAGCACCCGGAACCGTTCGGCGAGGGCGGCGCGCACAGGCGGGGTGCGCGCCAGCACGTCCCGCGCCAGCACGAGCAGGTCGTGGAACTCGATGCGTCCCTCCCGGCGGCGCTCCTCGGCGTAGTTGCGCACGAAGCCGCGCAGGCGGGCGAGGAGCACGTCGAGTGCCGCTTGCTGCTGGGCGACGATCATCGTGGCGCGCGCCTCGTCGGCCTGTTCGAGCAGCTTGCGCACGTCGGCGACCGGGCATCGCCAGTTCGCGTGGCGGCCGACGTTCGTCGCCAGCTTCGGCATCTGGCCCAGGAGGTCGAGGCGGTCGAGGTCGTCCTGCGCGCCGCGGAGAGCGTTGGGCAGCGCGACGAGCCCGCCGATGTGCACGAAGAGCTTGTCCTGCAGCACCCGGCACTCCGCGAGCCGGGAGATCGCCTCCTCGAGCGGGGCGAGGACGGGCTCGACGTCGACGGCGGGCACCGGGCGCGCGACTCCCGGGGCGGGCTGGAGCCGCTCGTAGTGCTCGTGCAGCACGCGTGCGACCCGGCGGAGGTGGTCGAAGTCGACGCCGAGCGAGATCGAGGTCAGCAGGACGGGCTCGAGCTCGGGATCGGCGACGAGCGCATCCAGGAACTCGCTCCACCGTTCGTCGAACCGAACCGCCGCCTCGACGTCGTCGACGACCTCGAAGTGGGGTGGCAGGCCCGCCGCGAGCGGATGTTCGGCCAGGATCCGCTGGGCGAAGCCGTGCAGCGTGGAGAGGGCGGCGTCGTCGACGTCGTCGAGCGCGACCCGGCACCGCTCGCGCTCCTCGGGGGAGAACGCCGGGTCGAGGGCGGCCCGCTCGAGGCGGTACCGGATGCGGTCGCGCAGCTCACCGGCGGCCGCTTCGGTGAACGTGATGGCGGCGAGCTCGCGCATCCCGACACGGCCGCGGGCGATCAGCGAGACGACCCGGTTGACGAGCGCGGTGGTCTTGCCCGTACCGGCGCCCGCCTCGACGAACAGCGTCGCGTCGTGGAGGTCGCGGATCTCGTCGCGTGCCGTCGCATCGACCGGTGTCACGGTTCCCCGTTCTCTTCCGGGGGATCGGCGAGCTCCCGGAACCGCGCCACCACCGGGTCGTCCCGCTTGCGGGTCCAATCGTCGTCCCGGGCCGGTGCGCACACTCGGTCGTACGCGCAATAGCAGCAGTTCACCCATGTCTCCCGTCCCCGGCCGTCCTGGCGGGGCTTGTCGGGGAACGCAGGGAAGATGCCGGCGCCGATGCCGTCGACGATCGTCGAGACCTTGTCGACGAACTCGGCGCGGGTGGCGCCGTCGAGCTCGATGCCGTCGAGCGCACCCATGCCGACCTCGCGCGTCGACCAGTAATACGACTGCACCTCGTGACCGTCACCGTTCCCGGCGAGCGCGAGGGCGTAGACGGGAAGCTGAAGCTTGTTGCCGCGCGCCAGGCCCTCCGCGGGGTCGTCGACGGCGCCCGTCTTGTAGTCGAAGACCACGACCGGCGACCCGCCCACGCCCACGTCGACCCGGTCGATCACGCCGTGGAAGCGCACCGTCCGGCCGTCCCCCAGCGTGACGGCCGCCGGTTCGCCCGAGTCTCCGCCGAAGCCGAACCTGAGCTCGCGGCCGCCGGACCGCGGCACGACCCCGAGACCGGCGCGGATGGCCTCGTCGGTGTGGATGAACGTCATGAGCTCGCGCAGGATCCGCCGACGGTCGAGCTTCCACAACAACGGTCGCCCGGTGAGGCCTTCACTCTCGGCCTCGTTGCAGTGACGCTCGCCGATCGCGAGGAGAAGCGCGCGCTCGGCGGCAGTCCACGGCTCGTCGGGTGAGGTTCGGGGCTCGACGGTGTCCAGGAACTCGGCGAGCACCTGGTGGACGAGCGATCCCCGCTCGAGCGGGCCGATGCGGTCGGTCGCCTCCGGCCGTTCCACCGCGCGGACATGAAGCACGCGATTGAGCAGGTACCGGAAGGGGCAGGTGGCCCACTGCTCGAGCGCGGTGGGGGAGACGGCGTCGTCCTCGTCGGGCAGCAGGCCGGGAGCCGCACCGACATGCCCGTCGAAGCGCGTGAGCACGGCCGAGCGACGTTCGCGGACGGCGGTCATGCCGGCGCGGAGCGAAGGTGTCGCCGCGACGAGCGGGTGGCGCTCGAGTGGGCGCCGAGCTTCCTGCCATGCGCGCAGGCTGCGGACGTCGCGCTCGGTCAGCGATCCTGCCTCGGACGCCGTGCAGACTCCCGCCTCGAACGACGGGATGACGTGCAGCCAGCTCGCGGTCTCCAGTCGGGTCAGCTCCTCGGCGCCCACGGTCTCGCCCGCAAGCCGGCTCGCGCTCTCCAGCAGCCAGCGGGCGGGAAGCCGTTTGCGCTGCGCGCGCGGATCGGCGCGCGGATACGACAGGGAGCGGACGGGTGCGGACGCGAGCGCAGAGAGATAGTCACGGCGTTCCTCGGCACGCCGGACGGCGTGGACGGGTAGCGCCTGCCCCGTGAGGCGACGAGCGCGGTCGGGGATGAGTGGATCCTCGCGTCCGAGGGGCGGGAACGTGCCTTCGGCCATCCCGACGACGTGGACGACGTCGAAGTCACCGCCGTACGCGTGCCGGACGCCGCCGACGAACACGCCGGCGCCGAAGCGCCCCACGCGGCCGGCCGGGGCGTCCAGCTCGGACTCGAGCGCCCGGACGAACGTCGGCAGCGACGCCTCGCTGCGGATCTCGGCCAACGCGGCCAAGCCGTCGAGCGCGTCGGCGACCTGCCGCGCCGCCTCGACCTCCGGCTCGGGCCAGCTCGCGCGCCGCCCTTCGCCCCCGAGATAGCAGTCGAGCAGGTCACGTGCCCACGTCGCGAGACGGGGCCAGGTGCCCGGGGACGGGGGCGCGAGGCGCGCGCCGAGGTCGGCGACGAACCGCGAGAGCTGCTCGACGTGCTCGAGGTCGGCTTCGTTGTGGCGGCGCGCGCCCTCGGTGAGCTCGTCGTCGCCGGTCGCTTCGAGACGGGCCGTCAGTTGCCGCGCGAGCCGGGTCAGCCGTTCGCTCCATTGCGCGAGGCCGGTGACGATGCCCGCCTCGCGCGACAGGATGTCCCAACGACTGGCGGGGACAGCGCGGCCGTCGGCCGGGTCGCGAACGGGCCCCGACGCGATCCAGTCGACGACGGTGTCGCGCGCGAAGTCGCTCTCCGGGAGCCGCAGGAGCCCGAGGAGGACGCGTCCCGCGGTCGTCTCGGCGAGGCGGCGCGTCGACGGGCCGCTCCACGGGACGTCGGCCGCGTCGAGCAGCTCGTGCGCGAGCCGCGCGTACGGCTCGTCGACACGGAAGAGAATCGCAACCCGATGCAATGGAGTCCCCGACGACGCAAGTGCCATGACGTCGCGCACGACGGCGCGCAACTCGTCCTCCGGGTCGGGCGCGCTCACGATCGTCGTCGCCCTTGGAGGCTCGCCGACGGCCGAGCGCTCGGGTGCGCTCGAGCCGGCGAGGCGTGCCGCCAGCTCCTCGACGAGCTCGTCGGCCGCTGGATCTCCGGTCAGACCGAGGAGCGCCCGCAGCCGACCGGTCGCGCCCAACGCGCGCACGAGCTCGCCCTCGCCCGGCGACAGGCGCGTCGGGAGGTACAGCACGACGTGGCCGATCTCCCGCAGCGCGGGCGGTTCGCTCGCCAGTGCGGTGGCGGCGGCGAGCGCGAGGTCCTCGTCGTCGTAGAACCCGGTCGTGCGGGAACGGAACTCGGGGTACAGGCGCGCGACCGACGCGGCCGGATCCCCGGCTCGCGTGAGCTGTTCGACCGTGTCGCCGCCGGCGGCCCGCAGCTCGAGGAACGACGCGTCGAGGGCCCGCTCGGTGGCGGGGTGACCCGCCACCGCCGCCAGCGGCGGCCCCGCGTCGGCGAGCACGGCCCGCACGGCCTCGGCCCGGAGGGGGCGCGTGAGGGGCCGCCGCCGCTGCTCGGCCAACGCCGGCGCGCCGAGCAGCTCGGCCAGCCGGGCCAGCGCGAGGAACCGCACGTTGACGAGCCCGTCGGGCCGGGCGAGCTCACGACGGAGCGCCAGACCGGCGTACGTCGACGGGACGACCACCGTGACCGGCGCCAACGGGTCCGGGCCCTTCGCCTCCCGGACCGCCTCGCGCAGTACCTCGCGCGCCGGCGGACCGTGCTCGACGAATTGCACCCGAACCATCCTCCGGAGGGTACCGACGGCGTATGACGGGCATCCGGGATCGGCTGCTCCGGCCCTCGGCGCCGGTGCCGGGTTTCGGGCCCGGTGTGCCATCCTTATGCGTTCCCATGCCTGACTCCGCTCGTGTCCTCACGCGGCTGGCGGCCATCGTCCTGGTCGGCGGCCTGACCCTCGGGATCTGCTTCGCCGCGCTGGTTCCCGGCGCCCGGCAGATCGCGGCGGCGCACCATTACACGGGCAGCGTGAAGAGCCTCGGCGAGCTGTCCGAGCCGACGATCGTGCTCGACGCCAACGGCACCCAGATCGGCAAGCTCGGTGCCCAGGACCGGGAGCCGGTCGAGCTCGCCGAGGTGCCGCAGATCCTCATCAACGCGGTCATCGACACCGAGGACAAGACGTTCTGGAAGAACCCGGGCATCGACGTCAGCGGCGTGTCGCGGGCCTTCGTCGAGAACCTGACCAAGGGCGAGATCAGCCAGGGCGGATCGACGATCACGCAGCAGCTCGTCAAGAACCGGATCCTCGGCAACAAGCAGGATCTGCAACGCAAGGCGAAGGAGCTCATCCTCGCGTATCGCCTCAACGACAAGTACTCGAAGCGCGAGATCCTCAAGCAGTACCTCAACACGGTGTACTTCGGGCAGGGCTCGTACGGCGTGAAGGCGGCGACGCGGCGGTTCTTCCTCACGCCCGACCCCTCGGCGCCGTTCGGCGTGCGCGGCAAGGCGCTCAGCGAGCTCACCGCCGGCGAGGCGGCGCTGCTCGCGGGAGTCATCCGCAACCCCGAGGGCGACAACCCCTTCGTGCACCCCGACAGCGCGGCCAAGCGACGCGCGGACGTGCTGAAGACGATGGTCGAACGGCATCACATCACGCAGGCGGAGGCCGACCAGGCCAACCAGGAGGGCTTGCCGACGGTGAAGCCCACGGGGGAGCTGCGGCCCGAGAACGCGTGGGCCGAGCACGCGCAGCAGGTCCTGCTCACCGACCCGCGGCTCGGCGCGACCGCCAAGGAGCGGCGCGACAAGGTGCTCCAGGGTGGGCTGAAGGTGTACACGACCAAGGATCCGGCCATGCAGCAGATGGCCGACGACGCGGTGGCGAACGGCCTGCGGAGCGCCAAGGCGGGCTTCAGCGCCGCGCTCGTCGCGATGGATCCCAACACCGGCTACGTCAAGGCGATGAGCGACAACCGCCCGTACGACGAGGCCAAGTTCAACCTCGCCACCGACGGCGCCGGCCGTCAGGTCGGCTCCAGCTTCAAGGTCACGACGCTGGGGACCGTGCTCCAGAACGGCTACTCGCGCAACGACCAGATCGACGGCGGGGCGCCGTGCCGCGTGCCCGGGGTTCCCTGGGTCA
This sequence comes from uncultured Actinomycetes bacterium, assembly GCA_963768605.1. Classification (GTDB taxonomy): domain Bacteria; phylum Actinomycetota; class Acidimicrobiia; order IMCC26256; family JACDBD01; genus JALZAA01. The sequence continues at coordinate 25,472 of CAVYIP010000018.1, forward strand.
GTCGACCAACTCCGGCGGCGAGGGCGAGGGCGGGATCATGACCATTCAGGATGCGGCCACGGGGTCGGTGAACTGCGCGTTCGTGCGCATGTCGACGAGCGTCGGCATGGACAAGGTCATCGACATGGCCCAGAAGATGGGCATGCGCCCCAACGTCGCCGGCCGCCAGCCGGTCAACGAGTGGAAGGTGCTCACGTTCACGCTCGGCGTCATCTCGATCACGCCGCTCGAGATGGCGAGCATCGCCTCCACCATCGGCGGCGGTGGCGTCCATCACGACCCCGTCTTCGTGCAGAAGGTCGTCGGCGCCGACGGCAAGGTCGTGTTCGACGAGACGGGCCGGCCCGGCACCCGGGTCCTCGACCCGGACGTCGCCGCTTGCGAGGTGAGCATCCTCCACGGACCGCTCGAGTGCCGGCGGCACCGCGGGCGGCAAGGGGATTCCTGGCCGTGACGCGTGGGGCAAGACGGGCACGAACGACCGCCAGATCAGCTCGGCGTTCATCGGCGGGACGCCCAACCTGGTGTCGTTCGTCTGGCACGGCAATCCCGACGTGGACGAACCCGGCGCCGGGTTCGGAGCCGGGGTTCCGAACACGATCTGGCGCGACTTCATGATCCCGGCGACCCGGGGCCAACCCGATGAAGCGTTCCCGAACCCGGGAGCCGCGTGCGACGCGCCGGGCAGGTTCATCGACCCGGTCAAGGGACGGACGGACCAGCCCGCGCTGCCACCTCCGCCGCCCCCGCCGCCGGACACGATCCTGGTGCCCGTGCCACAACCCGCGCCTGCGCCCGCGCCGGCGCCTGCCCGGCGCCGCAGCCCGCACCGACCGCGCCTCCGATCACTCCGCCGCAGCCCAGCAATCCGGGCCGGCGGCGGTGGTGGCGGCGGCAGGCGGAGGCGGGTAGCACGATGCCGGGTTCGAAACGCCGCCTTCGTTAGTCTCGGGAAGGTGGCCGCGGACGCTTCGGTGATGCTCGACACGCTGCTCGAGCTGCAGACCCGGGACACCGCCATCGACCGCCTCCGCCACCGACGCGACACGCTGCCCGAGCGCGCCGCGCTCGAATCGGTGCGCACCGAGCTGAGCACGGCCGGCACGCAGCTCGCCGAGGTGACGGCCCAGCGCGAGGAGGTGGCGCGCGAGGAGCAGCGCTTCGACGACGAGGCGCGATCGCTCGAGGACAAGGCGGCGGAAGTCGAGCGGCGCATGTACTCGGGCGAGGTGAGCTCGCCGCGCGAGCTCCAGGCGCTCCAAGCGGACGTGGAACAGCTCCGGCGTCACCGGCGAGGTCTCGAGGACCGCGAGCTCGAGGTGATGGAGCGCCGGGAGTCGTTCGACCCCGCGGTTGACCAGCTCCGGGCGCGGGTCGGCGAGCTCGAGTCCGAAGCCGAGCGCCTCGGCGCGGCATTGGCCGAGGTCGAAGCGGAGATCGACGAAGAGCTGGCCGGCGAGCGCGCCGCCCGCGACGAGATCGCCGCCACGGTCGATGCCGGTCTCCTCGAAGATTACGAGCGATGCCGTGAGCGCGCCCGAGGCATCGGCGCGGCGCGGCTGAACGGCAACACGTGCCAGGGATGCCACCTGTCCATCCCGTCGGTGGAAGCGGAACGCATCCGAAAGAGCCCGCCCGGGACCGTCGCTCACTGCGACAACTGCGGCTGCATCCTGGTGCCGTGACGCCACGGCCCGAGCTCCTCATCTACTGCGACGGCGGCGCGCGCGGGAACCCGGGGCCGGCTGCGATCGGCGCCGTGGTGCTCGACCCGTCCACCGACCCTCCCACCCGGCTGGCGACCGTGAGCGAACGCATCGGTGTGGCCACGAACAACGTGGCCGAGTACCGCGCGCTGGTCGCCGCCCTCGAGGCCGCCCGGGAGTTCCCTGCCCGGCGCATCCGGGTCCGGGCCGATTCGCAGCTGCTCATCCGCCAGCTCGAAGGCCGGTACCGGGTGAAGCAGGCGCACCTCCGGCCGTACTTACGAGCGGGCGCGGGAGCTGCTCTCCGAGTACCACGACGTCGACCTCGGGCACGTGCCCCGCGAGCAGAACACCGAGGCCGACGCGTTGGTCAACGCCGCCCTCGACCTCGCCTGAGCGCATGTTGCTCTGGTACGCGGGACTCTCGGTGTTGCTCGTCTACTTCGTGTTCCAGAGCGCCGGCGTCGACTACCGCCTCGTCGTCGCCGGCTCCCTGCTCCCGCTCGCCGTCGACCTCCCCTTCCTCGGGCTGGCGTACGGCCACACGCTGCTCGGAAGCGTCGTGTTGCTGGTCGCCGTCATGCTGCTGACGATCGGGAGGCCACGACTGCTGCGCCGTCGTCTCCTGTGCCTGCCCATCGGCGCGTTCTGCGGTCTGGTGCTCTCGGCGGCGTGGGCGAACACCGACGTGTTCTGGTGGCCGTTCACGGGCGCCTCGCTGCCCGACGGCGCGCTCCTTCCCGCGGCCGGCATCGTCGTGCTCGAAGAGCTGGCGGGCCTGGCCGCGTGCGCGTGGATCGTGCATCGCTTCGGCCTCGCCGACCGCGGGCGCCGGGACGACTTCCTGCGGTCGGGCCGACTGCGCGCGCCGGCGTCGCCGTGATCGCGTTCGTACGGCACGGCGAGACGCCACCGAATCGGGCCGGGCTCCTCCTCGGCCGGAGTGACGCTGCGCTCACCGACCACGGGCGGGCCCAGGCGAAGCGGCTGGCGGAGGCGCTCGCCGGCCTCGATGTCGAGCGCGTGCTCACCAGCCCGCTCCGCCGCGCGTGCGACACGGCCGCGCCCATCGCCGCCGCGTGCGGGCAAACGGTCGAGGTCGACGACCGCCTGATCGAGATCGACTACGGCGAGTGGGAGGGGCGTCCGTTCGCCGACCTCGATCCCGACGTCGTCGCACGCTGGCGCGGGGACGGCGGCTTCGCGCCGCCGGGTGGGGAGAGCCTGGAGGTGGTCGCCGACCGCGTCGCGTCGTTCTGCGACGAGTGGCTGGACGACCGCGTCGTCGTCGCCGTGAGCCACGTCTCGCCGATCAAGGCGGCGGTGACGTGGACGCTTCGCGTCCCGCCCGAGCTCGCCTGGCGCATGCGCCTCGACGTCGCGTCGATCACCCGCATCGGCCGCGGCCCCGTCCTCCTGAGCTTCAACGAGACGCGCGTGATCTACTCCACCCGCACCGGGATCGACGGGCCGCGGGCGGGGCGGGCGTGGGCGCCGTCGCCGTCGACGACGAACCTGCCTTCGCCGGGGCCGTCGGCCACGGGCATGCCGAGCGCGTCGAGCAGGGCGACGTCGGCCTCGGGCGGGCGCCCCGTCGTCGTGAGGTAGTTGCCGACGATCGAGCGCGTTCGCGCCGGCGAGCAGCCCCATGGCCTGGAGCTCGCCGAGCACGCGCTCACGTCCGCCCGCGAGCCGGATCCACGCGCCCGGCATGACCAGCCGGAACAGCGCGATGGCCTGCAACGCCTCGCGCGGCGCGAGCAGCGAGCGGTCGTCGAGCGGCGTGCCGGGCCGCGGGTCGAGCAGGTTGATCGGCACCTCGCACGGCGCCAGCGCCGCGAGCTCGAAGGCGAAGTCGATGCGCTGCTCGAGCGTCTCGCCCATGCCCAGGATCCCGCCGCAGCACAGCTCCATGCCGACTTCGCCGGCCAGGCGAGCGGTGGCGACGCGGTCGTCCCACGTGTGCGTCGTGCAGATCGAGGGGAAGACCTCCCGGCACGTCTCGAGGTTGTGGTTGTAGCGGCGCACGCCGGCCGCCGCGAGCCGTTCCGCCTGCTCGCGCGTCAGCAGCCCGAGTGAGCACGCGACCTCGAGCCCGGTCTCGCGATGCACGGCGTCGACGGCCTCGAGCACCTTCCGCAACAACCGTTCCTCCGGGCCGCGCACGGCCACGACGATGCAGAACTGGGTCGCGCCCGCGTCGCGAGTCGAGCGTGCCGCCGCGACCACCTCGTCGAGGTCGAGGAACGCGAACACGTCGACACCGGTCTCGAACCGGGCCGACTGCGAGCAGAAGGCGCAGTCCTCGGGGCACGCGCCCGACTTGGCGTTGATGAGGCTCTCGAGCTCGACCTCGGGACCGCAGTAGGCGAGTCGAACCCGGTGCGCGAGCGCGACGACATCGGGCAGCTGCTCGAGCGGCAGCGCCGCCACCGCTGCGACCTCGTCGCGGGTCAAGGGACGGCGCTCGTCGAGGAGGGCACGAGCAGCGGTGGCGAGGGGCATGCGGGTCTCCGGTCGGTCGGGCGGGACGCGGGGGAGCGTAGAGGTTCTACCCGCCGGAGCGCGGCGCCGCCGGTTGGTCGCTGTCCGACCAGTCCACCGCCAGGAGATGGCGCGGCTGGGGGACGCCCCGGAGGTCGCGCAGGCCCCGGTCCTCCAGGTGGAGGCGCCCGCCGACATAGTCGGCGACGGGCTCGGTGACGAGGATCTCGCCCGGCTCGGCCTCGCCCGTGACGCGGGCCGCGAGGTTGACGACCCGGCCGATGAGATCGCCGTCGTCGTGGACGGCCTCGCCCGCGTGCACGCCGATGCGGAGGCGGAGCCCGAGCCCGGCGGCGGCGACCTCCCGGACGTCGCGCTGGATGTCGACCGCGCACAGAACGGCGTCGGCCGGGCTGGGGAACTGGGCGAGGAACCCGTCGCCCTGCGTGCCCACCTCTTCGCCGCCACGCGTCGCGAACGCGGCGCGCACGAACTCGCGATAGCGGGAGACGACGTCGGTCCATTCGTCGTCGCCGACCTCCTCGGCAAGGCGCGTGGAGTCGACGATGTCGCTGAACATCACGGCCACCCACCGCTTCACCGGGCCCGGCGCCGGCTGCTTCCGTTCACGCTGCCGGGCCGCGAGCGAGCGCAGCACCTCCGCCAGCGCGTCTCCCACTTGCGTGCCGCGCGCTTGGTGCGCTCGACTCTGTCGCCGGCGGCGCTTCTTCCGGCTCCGGTCGCCGAAGACTCCGGCGACGACGAAGCCGAGATCGACCAGCGAGCGCGGCGGCGGCGGCGAGGATCACCCAGATCGGCCAGAAGCCGAGTTCGCGCGCGAGCGTCGGGTTCCCTGCGATGTCGGACAGCTCGGCGAAGGACCCGCTCGTGAGCGCCCAGGCTGCGACGACGAAGCCGCACACCGCGACCGAGATGAACAGGTGGACCACGAACCGCTGCAACCGGCTCTCCTCCTGTTCGCCCCCGCTGCCCGGTCAGGATTCTCGCAGAGGTAAGCCCGGTTCGCCCCCGTCGTAGACGAGGCGGCGCCCGTCGACGCGGGCTTCCGGCATCGGCAGGTGCGGGTCGAGGCGGCCGTCGTGGAAGAGGTGCTCGACCGTCGCGCCGCGCAGCAAGACGGCGGCGTCGGCCAGGAGCCTGCGGTGGCAGCGCCACCACACGCTCTCGGCGCACATCACGGCAACGGGTCGCGTGCCCGCCTCGGCGAGGAGGTCGTCGACGGCATCCCGGAACTCGTCGGTCTCCATGTGGTCGGCGTACCCACGGAAAGCGGGGACCCGCAGCGCGCCGTTGGGCGAATCGGGCCGCGGCCGTCGCCGCCCGCCCAGGCGCGGCTCCCACCGGTACGCGACGCCGGCGTCGGGCAGCCACCGCTCCATCGCTTCCCGACGGAACTGCGGATGGCGGCGGCTCGCCGGGAAGGAGCGCACGTCGACGACGATCCCGATGCCGGCGTCGGACACCAACGCCGCGAAGTCTGCTTCCGGCAGCGTGCCGTGCCCGACCGTGCGGAGAGTCACCAATGCAGCTCCATGGACAGCCCGCGGGCGTCCCGCGACGGCGGGTCCGGAACATGGGAAGCGGTGCCGCCGGCGATACGGCGCGCGCTCCACATCAGCGCGCACGCGTCGAGCAGATCGTCGGCGGCCGCGCCCGCCGGTCGCTCGGGGACGCAGACCCCGGCTCGTTGCAACAAGGCACGGCGTTCCTTCGAGCCGGCCGCGCTGCGCTTCGGTGTGAGCACGGGGGACCCTCCCGCCATCGCCCCGAAGCTGAGCTCGGGATGTACTTCGAAGACGCGCGACTGGAGCTCGGGCGTCATGACCGCGTCGACGTCCTCGATACGCGGCAGCAGGTTCAGGGTCTGCAGCGTGAGACGCGCACCGCGGCGGCGGGCGTCGGGCAGCGTCCGTGCCCCGAGCGCGCATCGAGGCGGTGCCGAGAACACCGAACTGCGCTTCCGGCCCAGCTCGACCCGCGCCGCCCGGTCGACGTCGCGACCACCGGGAATGTGCTCGTCGACCAACCCGATCGGCATGTCGACCGCAACCACGGCGTCGTCGGGCAACGCCGCGAGCACGGCGGCGAAGTCGGGGTGGACCTCCGCGTGCGCTTCGTGCACCACGATCCACCCGGCTCGACATCCGTCCACACCCGCCACCGGCGTCATGGACCGACACTACGTACGCTGGCGCGCGGCGACGGCGGCTTTGCCGTCTGTCGCCGCAAAGCCGGAGCTTGCGACGGCGCGAGGAGGAAAATTGGCCGAACGCATCGAGGCCGACGTGGCGATCGTCGGTGCCGGCATCGCGGGCCTGATCGCGGCGCGCGACCTCGTGGCCGCGGGCAAGGAGGTCGTGGTGCTCGAGGCCCGCGACCGCGTCGGTGGCCGGGTCCTCAACCACGCGCTGTCGGACGGCACCGTCGTGGAGCTGGGCGGACAGTGGGTCGGTCCGACCCAGCTCCGCATGGCGAAGCTCACCGCCGAGCTCGGGCTCGAGACGTTCCCCACGTACAACACGGGCGACCATCTCCTGCGCGTCGGCGACAAGCAGGGCCGCTATCGCGGACGCGATCCCGACGCCTCGGCCCGCTCGTCCTCGCCGACATGGGCCAGGCGCAGGCCCGCTTCGATCGGCTGGCGGCGCGCATCCCGCTCGAGGTCCCGTGGGCCGCCGACCGGGCCGACGCGCTGGACGGGCAGACGTTCGAGACGTGGATCCGCCGGAACGCCCGCACCGCGCAAGGCGCGCCAGCTTCTCCGGCTGTTCGCGGAGTCCGTGTTCGCAGCCGAGGCGTCGGACTTCTCGCTGCTGCACGCGCTCTACTACACGCACTCGGGCGGCGGCGTGGACGCCCTCGTCGGGACGCGCGGCGGCGCACAGCAGGACCGCTTCGTCGGCGGCTCGCAGCTCGTGCCGATGCGGCTCGCCGAGCAGCTGGGCGACCGCGTGCGCCTCGGTGTCCCTGTGCGGAGGATCCGGCAGCGCGATGACGCCGTCGCGGTCGAGAGCGACTCGGCCGCGGTCACCGCCCGGCACGTGATCGTCGCCATCCCGCCACGCTCGCGGGGCGGATCGTCTACGACCCGCCGCTCCCAGGCGTGCGGGATCAACTCACGCAGCGGCTGCCGGCGGGGTCGGTGATCAAGTGCCACGCCGTCTACGACACCGCGTTCTGGCGCGATGCCGGGCTCACCGGCCAGGCCGACCGGCGACCGCGGCCCGGTCAAGGTCGTGTTCGACAACTCGCCTCCCGAGGGCACCCCGGGCGTCCTCCTCGCGTTCCTCGAGGCCGCCGCCGCCCGCCACCTCCACGGTGCCGACCCCGACGACCGCCGCGCTGCGGTGATCGGGTCGCTCGTCGAGTTCTTCGGCCACCAGGCGGCCGACCCCGTCGAGTACGTCGACCTCGACTGGTCGGACGAGGAGTGGACGCGCGGCTGCTACGGCGCCCGTTCTTCCCGCCCGGCGTGTGGACCCGGTACGGGCCGCGCGTTGCGGGCGCCGATCGGGCGCATCCACTGGGCCGGGGCCGAGACGGCGACGGTCTGGGCCGGCTACATGGACGGCGCCGTGCAATCGGGCGAGCGCGCCGCGGCCGAGGTGCTGTCCGGGTCCGAGACCTCGTAGACGCGGATCACGGGACCGTCCCGGTACGAGTCGGGTCGGAAGACGTGCAGGAGGCAGCCGTCCCGCCGGAGCTCCCGGTAGAAGCGCGCCTGCACCGGGTAGCGGCGCGGCTGGGTGGAGAACGTGCCGCTGATACCCGGGTTGGTGACGAAGTAGTGGAAGCCGTCGTCGACGTACTGATCGAGCGTCCACCCGTCACGGGTCAAGGTGTTCCGTTCCATCCAGTGAAGATCGGTGTCGTCCAGGGGCGCCGTCTTGAGCTCCTTCACCAGCGCGCTGCCCGGCGGCACGTTCGCCTCGATCCAGCGTCGAGCGACGACCCGCGTGCTCGGTCGCGATTCGCGCAGGTTCAGCCCGATCACGTCCTTGGCGGGCCAGAGCGCGACCAGCACGACGACGGCGATGGCGAACGCGGGGAAAGCGCCGGCTTCCCGAGGTGCACGCTCGCCTCCGAGGTGAGCCACGCGATCCCGTCCACCGCGAAGAGGACGGCGACGGGCAGGATTGGGAGCGGCCAGCGCTCCCAGTGCAACTCGGACATGCTGATCGCCAGAACGAACGTCGTGACTCCCGCGAGCAACACGAGCCGGCGGGAGTCGCTCCGATGCCGGAGTGCGACCACGATGCCGATCACGGCGAGCAACGCCACGGGCCACGTGAGTGATTTGGGGATCGCGCTGCCCAGGTACCAGCGGAGGTTCCCGACCGGCGACAGACCGTCATGGCCGAGGTTGGAGGTGTTCTCGTTGGCGAGGCTGGCGCGCGCGGTCGACCAGTCGAGGAGGAGGTACGGCGTCGTGATGACGAACGTCGGCGATGGCGGCACCCACACCGACCGCAATGCGGCGGATCGACGCGCCCGGCACGCGGCGCCGAATCGCGATGACACCGGCGACGACGAGCGCGGCGAGGATGGTCACGAGGAAGTACCGCGACGAGATGCCGAGGCCGAGCACGACCCCGGCGAGGACATAGTCGCGAACCGAGGCACGGTCGAGCAGCCGCACGATCAGCAGCAGCGACGAGCAGGGCGAAGAACACGCCGGCGCTGTCGGTCCGCACGACGCGTCCGTAGGAGACGGCCAACGGGAGCACCGCCCACAACGCCGCGCCTGCGAGACCTACGGCGGTGGAGAAGCACCGACGGCCGAGGAGGAACACGAGCGGGATTGCCGCGACCGCGTAGGCGATCGACCACAACCGCCCGATCAGATAGAAGGTGCCCGGGGTCGGTCGCGAACCGCTCGGCGATCCGGGCGTCGGACGAGAACACCGGCGCGCCGTGGGCGACCGCGTCCCACCCGTGGTAGATGCCGGCGAGCGGGTAAATGGTCGTCGAGCCCGGGTGCCCGAACCAGTGCGGGTCGAAGTCACCCGTGGCCGCCATGTGGACCGCGGGCCGGACGAACGTCGGCTCGTCCACGCCCGAGATACGGCAGGTCGTGGGTCACGGCCCAGCACCTCGAGGCCGAGCGAGAGGACCATGATCCCGAGGACCGCCCACCACACCGGCGCGAAGGTCCGACGCGGGCGAGATGGGGTGGGCACCTCGCCACGCGTCGGGGTCGTCGAGACACGCAAAGCCGTGCTCGTCGACACGACGTGCACGATGGCAACACGATCATGAAGCGACGATGAATGCCGGGAGGACAGCGGGCGTAGCCTCGTCGCGATCGTGCTTCCGTGAGAGGAGACTCATGTCCGGCGGCCCGCGCATTCGACACCTCGACGACTTCTCGTGGCAGGAGGTCCGCCGCCAGCAGCACGGCGATCGCGCCGCGTCGGTGCGCGAGAAGTGGCTCGACTTCTCGCCCCGATTCCTCTCGCTCTATGCCCAGTGGGACCCCGGGATGATCGTGCAGCCGCACGGCCACAACAGCGACCACGTCGTGTTCGTGCTCGAGGGCGACATGACGTGCGGCGACGTGCATTGCCCGGCCGGCACCCACATCGCGCTCGATCAGGGCGACACGTTCGGGCCGTTCGTCGCCGGGCCCGAGGGCGTCACGTTGTTCGAGGTGATGATGGGTGACCCTCGGTCGTTCCCCGCCGACCTCGAGGGCTACGAGCGGATGCTCGCCGAGCGGGGCGTCCGCCAGCTGCCGAATCCCCCGATCGACATGCCCGAGTGGCTCGAGGACACCCGGACCTGACCCGATCCTTCGGTCGCCGTCGCCCTCGCCGGCGTCAGCCCGAACGGGCGTCCTGCGAGGCGGGATGCTCGACGACGGCGACCACCCGGCTGGCCATGAAGCGGGACGAGCGCACCACCTGACCGCCGCGGGTGACCTCGGCGACCTCGATGGTTCCCCGGGCGATGACCACGTCCACCCGGCGACCTTCGCGGGTGGCGACCACCTCGAACCCGCGCACCTCGTTCCCGGTGTCGACCAGGATCTCGACGCGATCGCCCTTCACAACCTCACAAGCGTAGAGGACTGTCTAGCGGGCGGCGACGAGGCCGCCGTCGGCGATCAGCACCTGGCCGGTGACGAAGCTGGCCGCGTCGGAGGCCAAGAACAGCGCCGGCCCCACGATCTCGTCGGGATTCGCCATGCGGCGCTGGAAGCTCGACTGCGCCATCTGCTCCTGCGCCTCGGGAGAGTTCTTGCGCATCATCTCCGTGTCGACCGCACCCGGAGCGAGCGCGTTCACACGGATCCCGAGGGGGGCGAACTCTTCGGCCATCGACCGGGTGAACGACAAGAGCGCCGCCTTCGTCGCCCCGTACGTCGCGATGAACGGAGAGGGCAGAAACGCGCCCGCGGAGATCACGTTGATCACCGCGGCGGACGGGCTGTCGCGAAGGTGGGGGAGTGCCTCCTGCACGAGGAAGACGGGACCTCGCAGGTTCACCTCCATCGCCTTCTCGTACGCCTCGGGCGTGAACCGGCCGAGGTCTTCGCGCAACGGCGTGGCGGCGTTGTTGACGACGATGTCGAGGCGGCCGAATTCGTCGACCGTGCGGTTGACGAGCGCGGCGAGACCGTCGAGGTCGCCGACATGCGTGGGCACGCCGATCGCGTCGCCACCCATGGCACGCAGCGCCGCCTCGGTCTCGTCGCACGCGTCGGCCTTACGGCTGGCGACGGCCACACGGGCGCCGGATGCGGCGAAGCCCTCGGCGATGGATCGGCCGATCCCACGGGTGCCGCCGGTGACGATCGCGACCCGTCCCGTCAGGTCGAACAGTGATCGCAGCTGGTCGCGGTCCACGAACGGGGCCGAGTCAGGACCTTGGGCGCGCGGCGGCGCCGGTCATCTGTTTCCACGTCGCAAGGTCGCGCTCGTCGGCGAGCCGGCCGACGCGCGTGACGGTGTCGACGTCGGTGGCCTCGGCCCGCAGCGCGCCGACCGTGCACCGCTCCGGATCGGCCGGGTGCGCGAACGGGTCGAACTGGTAGTGCCGCATGGCGTTGTCGTGGGTGATGCTTGGCGACGATCTCGGGGTCGAGGTCCGCGAACAGCACCTCGAGCCGCTCGGGGGCGGTCGGGCCACGAGCTGTCGGAGTGCGGGTAGTCGCGACTCCCAGCACACGTTGTCGACGTTGAACTCGTCGAGCAGCTTCACCCCGACGCGGTCCTCGATGAAGCAGCACAGGATGCGCTCGCGGAACAGCTCGCGTCGGCCGCAAGCCCTGCGGCATGCTCGTGCCGCATCCACCCGTTGTGCCGGTCGAGGGTGTGCTCGGCCCGCTGGAGGAAGTACGGGATCCAGCCGATGTCGCCCTCGGTGAGCGAGAACCGCAGCGTCGGGGAAGCGGTGCCAGAAGTCGGCCCACAGCAGGTCGCCGAGCGTGTAGATCGCTCATCGCCGACGACAGGTTCATCGGCACCGGCGGCGGCGCGTCGGGTGCCGTCGACGCGCTCTTCGACGACGAGCCGACGTGGCAGCACAGCACCGTCCCGGTGTCGCAGCACGCCGCGAACAGCGGGTCCCAGGCGTCGGTGTGGATGCTCGGCATGCCGAGCGCCGGCCGGGTTCTCCGAGAACGTGACCGCGTGGCAGCCCTTGTCGGCGAGGCGGCGCACCTCCTTGGCCGCCTCCTCGACGTCGAAGAGCGGCAGGATCCCGCACGGGATGAACCGGTCCGGGATACGCGCCGCACCACTCGTCGACGTGCCAGTCGTTGTACGCCTGGATCATCACGAGGTTGACGTCGCGGTCGGGGCCCTGCGTTGAGCACCTGGCCCGAGAAGCCGGTCCAGTTGGGGAAGTTGAGCCCCGCGAGCTGCCCGCCGGCCGACATGTCGCGCACGCGCTCGTGCACGTCGTAGCAGCCGGGCCGCATCTCGTCGTAGCGGATCGGGTCGACGTTGAACATCTCCGGCGGCTTGCCCGCGACCGCGTTGAGCCCGAGGTTGCGGCCCCGGAGGTCGCCGTAGCACCACTGCTGGGAGCCGTCGGGCTCGTCGACGACGCGCGGCGTCCGGTCGCGGTACTTCGCCGGGCACGTGGGCGTCGAACATGTCGGCCGGCTCGCAGATGTGGTCGTCGACGCGAGACGAGGATGAGGTCGTCGGCGTGCACACTCACGTCGTCATCTCCCCGAAGAGCCCGCGGTCGGTGAACAGCTGCACGACGAGCTCGCCCTGGCGACCCATCATGCGCTCGTATCCGTCGCTCGCCTTGTCGGCGTCGCCGTCGGCCACGGCAGTGGCGATATCGGCCAGGCCCTTCCGCTCGATCTCGATCGCGCCGGGCACAAGGGCGAAGAAGTTACCCGGGAGGAGCCCGGACATCGCCCGCAGGACGACCTTGATGCGCGGCGACGCGGCGGCGTCGACGATCGCGGCGTGGAAGGCGATCGTCAGCCGCTGGATCTCCTCGGGATCGTCGGTCCCTGTGAGCCGGCGCGCGATCTCGTCGACGCGCTCGCCGAGATCGGGCCTCGCCCGGCCGATCGCGCGGCGCACGGCGAATCCGTACACGAGCCCGAACAGCTCGTAGGTGTCGCGCGCCGCCTGCTCGTCGAGGGCGTTGACGAACGCGCCCCGATGCATCTCGATCGTGACCCAGCCCTCGCGCTCGAGCGCGATGAGCGCCTCGCGTACCGGGATGCGGCTGACGCCCAGCGCCTGCGCGATCTGCTCCTGCGGGATCCGCTCACCGGGGCGGAGCCGGCCCTCGAAGATCAACCGCCGGATGTACACGGCGGCGTGATCGCCGCTGCTCCGGCGCACCAGCTGCCCGGGGGAGGGGAGCGGTCGCTCGTGGTCTGGTCGCGTTGGCCCACCGTCGCCACGATTGCATACGTT
>CAVYIP010000019.1:0-33973 GCA_963768605.1 uncultured Actinomycetes bacterium
ACGCCAGACGGAGACGCCTTTCTCCGGCCTCACGCGGACGCAGGAGATCCGCTGCTCGTTCTCGGTCTCCCGCCTTTACGCAACGCGGCCGTCGTCCCGGTTCCGAGGAATCCGGCGCCGGCCACGAGGACAACAACCGGCACATCGCCTCGCACGTTGCGAACCGGCTCGAGGGCGGCGCCCGGCACAACGTCGGCGTGCCCCTCCGCAGAGGTCACCGGCTTCGGCTCCGACAGGCCCCCATGGGTGGCCGAGTCGGCGCGAGCGAGCGCCGCGATCGGGTCGGGCCCGACGAGGTCTGTCAGGTCGCTGCTCAGGCCGTCGAGCTCATCGGACGACCAGGGCGCAGGGTTGAAGGCGAGCGGAAACTTTCGCCGGGCCCGGGCGGCCGCCCACACGGCGACGACGAACCCGACGACGAAAAGTGCGGCCACGGCGGCGAGGATCGCGATCGCCATCCGCCTACCTCACCTCGCCGTGTTGCGGGAATCCTGCCTGGCCCATCTGCACTCCTGCCCTTCGGCGCCGTCCATTTCAGAACAAGACGCCCACCCCGGCAGCGGGTTACCCGACCGCGCGGGGCACGTGATGAGTGGCCGCGGCTGCTGCCACTCGATGTCCAGCCAGTCTGTCGAATCCCTGCCGCGATTCCGAGAGTCAGATGCACTGTCCTCGCCTAGCGCGAACGTGTCCCATATTGCGATGACCGGCACAACCGGCTGTCACCCGGCAGGAGGGTCGTAGACCGTGGTGATTGTCGTTGGGTCCTTATGACGTCGGCGAGAGACAACAGCGGTGAGCATGGCTCTCGACCTTCGGCCGCTCTTGATACAATGTCCATGGACGTCGAATGTACCGACGCAGAGAGTGCGCATACAGCGGTGATCGAAAACGTGAGCACGACCAGCGGCAATTGTTGATCCCTCACGTCACGCTCGAGGTGGTCGCTGCGGACAGGACGAACGAGTCGAAGTACCGGCGGGATACAGCGGCCAAACAGCAAACAGCGCTCGTCCCGGCATCGTCCGCACCGCTGACGCGAGAAAGGGAGGAGGCGAACCCCCTCCCTTTCCCTGGTTCAGTTAGTTGTGCTGGGTCGTGCTGGATCAGGAGTCTTCCTCGTCTACGCCTCCCGGTTGAGGCAGCCGAGCAGCGAGTTCATCCCCCCGATCTGAGTCTGCGTAGTCGTGCCGCCAGCGGCGCTGCCGTTGATGAGTGCGACGGCAGCGTTGAAGGCGTCGTTGACCGTGCTGGTACCAGTCAAGCCTGCGGTGAGATACGCAGTGCATTGCAGCTGTCCGATGGTCTGGCCGGCGAAGCCGGGCCTCAGAGCGGGCTTGAGGTTGTAGCCAAGCGCCAACGTCTGAGCCGCCAGGGTGTTCAGGCTGCTCTTGTTGACCCCGTTCGCCAGTGTGCAGTCCGTGTTGGCCGTCTGCGCGCCGACGGTGAAGATGACCGGAGATCCCTTCCCGCACGCGTTCAGCGTGTTGGGCAGGACCTTCAGCGACTTCGCCGAAGAGTCGATGTTGGCTCCACGGCCGATGTTCACGGGGTTATTGGGGTAACCACCGTTGTCGGTGATGTTCTTCTGGCCGTTCTTGTTGCCCCAGTAGCCCATGGTCTTGCCGGGCTGGAACACACTGAACGGCTCACAGACACCCGTCGACACGTTGTAGTTGCCGTTGCCACTGTAGGTCGCCTGGTACCCGTAGCTGCCCGGCTCCGTGATTTTCGTCGGCGTCGATGCTGTCCCGTCTGTCGGGTTCGACCCGATAGTCACATCCGGCTCGACACTGAGCGGGGTGCCGGTGCAGCCGCTGTTCTTGTACAGGCTGAAGGTGACCGTCCCGTCGACGGCAAAGCTAGGCACTGCGGGGTCACCCGCGACGCTGGCCTTGTCATGGACGTACGAGCCCATCTGCACACCGTTGTTGGTGATGTCGTGGTGGGCAGCGTCGTGGACCTCGGTGGTCGTCTTCGTGCCCGACTTGGTAACGGTGAACGGCTCGCACGACAGCCTGTCGACCCGTTGTAGTTCGAGTCGCCGCTGTACGAGGCCAAATAGCCGTACTGACCCGCCGCAAGCGCTGCGGTGTCGGACGACTCGACGTTCGTCGGGTCGTCGCCAGCGCCGAAGACGACTTGCTCGTCGGCATGGTCGCCGGTGCAGTCGCTGCTGTTGTACAGGCTGAAGGTGACCGTCCCGGTGATGGGGAAGCCGGACACGCCGCCTGAGATGTTGGCCTGGTCATGGACGACCGAACCCAGCGTCACCGACCCGTTCGTGATGTCTTGGTGGCCAGCGTCGTGGACCTGCGTCGTCGTCGACGTGTCCGCCGGGGTCACGGTGAACGGCTCGCACGACAGCTCTGTCGACCCGTTGTAGTTCGAGTCGCCGCTGTACGAGGCCAAGTAGCCGTACTGACCCGCCGCAAGCGCTGCGGTGTCGGACGACTCGACGTTCGTCGGGTCGTCGCCAGCGCCAAAGACGACTTGCTCGTCGGCATGGTCGCCGTTGCAGTCGCTGCTGTTGTACAGGCTGAAGGTGACCGTGCCGGTGATGGGGAAGCCGGACACGCCGCCTGAGATGTTGGCCTGGTCATGGACGACCGAACCCAGCGTCACCGACCCGTTCGTGATGTCTTGGTGGCCAGCGTCGTGGACCTGCGTCGTCGTCGACGTGTCCGCCGGGGTCACGGTGAACGGCTCGCACTTGGGACCTTGATCCGGAATCAGACTGCCGGTGCCGCTGTCGAAGGTCACCTGGTACGCGTAGTTACCCACAGCCAGCGGTGCGGTCTCAGTCGACTTCACCTGCGCCGGCGACGTGCCGATCGGCGACGTCTCGGGCGTGCCGGGGCTGCCGGTTGTGCAGTCCGTGCTGTTCGTGAGGAGCACGAAGCTCACCGCAGCGCCGCTCCCGAGGGTGCCGTTCGCGTAGGTCACGAACGCCTCGTCGTGGACCGTCTGTCCCAGCGACACGGACGTCACTTCGTTGTGCACGCCGTTCGGCCCGTGCACTTCCGTGCGTAGCGACGACTGCGGCGCCCCCGTGTTCGTGTAGCAGTGCGAAACCACGAGTTCGCCATCTGACGTGCCGCCGTCGCTCGTCGGCGCGCGGTTGCCCCGTTGACGTCGCGTTCGGGTCTGAGTACACCGCCCACTTGGCGACGTTCTGCGTCGTCTGTACCGGCACGATGTTGAGCTCATCGTCATTGATCCCGGGGTTGAAGTCGACGTCGAGACGCCAGTCACTCGGGTCGCCCGTGACTGCGTTGAGGACGAACGGAACCAGCCCTGTCTGCCCCACGGGACGGATTGAGTACGGCCGGAGCTCGTTCGGGCTGTTGTCACGTGCTGTTGTCGAGCCCGGACGACCTGTGTCCAGTCGAAGTCACCGTGTCCGAACCGACACTCGAAGTGGTCGGCTGCGAAGTGGTTGGCGGTGAAGTGGTTGGCGGTGGGTCGTCCTGCTTTGGGGCGTCGGTGAACGTGCCCGTCTCGGCGGGAACACCCGACTCGTGAAAGGCCGTGTACGTGTAGCTGCCGACGGCCGAGTCGTCGTTGTTGAGCGTCACCTGGCAGGACCAGGTGCCAGCATCATTGACGATGCCTTTACACGACGACGCGTACCCGTTCGGGCCGCTCACTTGGACTTGGACGTTTTCCCCGGGCGGTATCCGCCCCGTTGCTGTTGTCGCCGCTGATCGTGACGGTCGAACCAGGCGAATAGTCCGCCTGGTCGGTGCTGACGGTCGCAAACGCTGCTCCGCGCCAGGCCGACGATCAGCGCGACGACAGCAAGGGCCGCGATGCCCTTGAGTCCGATGCGCATGTTCCCTACCCTTCGCTCGCCCCTCCGGTTTCAGTCATGCGCGGCGGGGCGAGCGACCACGCACTTCAGAAAGCAGTGTGCGGAGCTGCGACTGGGATTCCGAGAGCTAGACGCACTGTTCTGACCTAGCGCGAACGCGTCCCACATTTCGGATGACGAGGCACAAACCGGGTCGTTCCTCGCCCGGAAATCTCGGGGAGATGGTCGTAACCTTTGGTCCGTTGAAGGTGCTGCTCGTCGACGACCACCGGATGTTCACGGAGCTGCTCACCCAGCAGCTGAGTGAGCATCGCGACATCGTGGTGACGGGCGTCGCGCACACCGTGGCCGAGGCCCTGTCCGCGGCACGCGACGATCCGCCCGACGTCGCCGTGCTCGACTATCGGCTGCCCGATGGCGACGGCGCCGCCCTGGCGGCCGAACTGCACCGCGACCATCCCGGGCTTCGGATGGTGATGCTGACCGGCTACCAGGACGAAGCGACGCTACGGCAGGCGGTCGAGGCCGGCTGCTGCGGGTTCGTCTCGAAGGATTCGGCCATGGACGAGCTCGTGGACAGCGTGCGCAGTGCCCATGCGGGCAACGCCCCGATTTCTCCGTCGCTCCTCGCGCGCCTGCTGCCCAGCTTGTGTCAGGACGGCGAGCACGTCAGAGCCAGCCTCACCCGGCGCGAGCTGGAGGTCATGCAACTCCTCGCCGAGGGCGCCTCGAACCAGGCGATCGCCGAGCGGCTCTTCATCAGCCTTCACACCGTGCGGAACCACGTGCAGCGGATCATCACCAAGCTCGGCGTGCATTCCAAGCTCGAGGCGGTGGCGGTAGCGACCCGTGTCGGGTTCGTCAGGCCTCCGGAGCCGTCTCACGGATCGGCAGGGTGAAGGAGAACACGCTCCCTCCACCCAGCCGTGGCTCGACCCAGATCCGACCGCCGTGGCGCTCGACGACCCGCTTGGAGATCGCCAGGCCGGTCCCGGTGCCGTCGTGGCCGCGCCGCGGTTGCACCCGCTCGAAGGCCTCGAAGATGCGCTCGGACTGCGACGCGTCGACGCCGATCCCGTTGTCAGCCACCGAGAACAGCCACGCCCCGTCCGACCACGCCGCAGAGATCTCGACTCGAGGGCCATCTCCGTCGCAGAACTTGAGGGCGTTCGAGAGCAAGTTCTGGAACACCTGACCGAGCTGCCGCCGGTCTGCCTGCACGTTGGGGAGCGGGCGCACGATCACCTCGGCGCACGCGTCCGCGATCGCCGATGCCAGCGACGACTCGACTTCCTCGACCAGCGCATTCGTGTCGAGGGTCTGCATCTGCAGTTCGCCTCGGCCGATGCGCGAGTAGGCGAGGAGGCCATTGATGAGGTCCTGCATGCGCGACGCCTCGTCGACGACGCAGCCGAGGGATTCACGAGCCTCTTGGTCGAGCTTGTCGCCGTGGCGGCGCTGCAACAGCTGCGCGAACCCCACGATCGTTAGCAACGGCTCTTGGAGATCATGCGACGCGACCAAGGCGAACCGCTCGAGCTCGGCGTTCGAACGCTCGAGCTCATCGGCCAGCTCTCGAAGATTGCGCTCCATCTCCAGACGATCCGTCACGTCACGGGCATTGATCACGACTCCTTGCACGTTCGGATCGTCGATGAGGTTGACGGCCATCATCTCGAGGCTGTGCCACGATCCGTCGGCGGCTCGCACCCGCGCCACGATCGGGCTGTCATGGCCGGGCGTAGCGGCCAGTACGTCGTCGAACCTCTCCCGTAACTCGGGAAAGTCATCGGGATGCACGGCGTCGATGAAGGGAATCTCAGGCCCGGTCTCACCGCTGGGATAGCCAAGCAGCCTGGTCGCCGCCGCACTCGTCCACCGTACGTTCGCGTCGGGGTCGAGAACGGAGATGATGTCGTACGAGTGCGCGAGCATCGCCCGGAACCCCGCTTCGGAGTCGAACCGATTCGCGACCTCGCGCACGGTGACGACGATTCCCCGTACGAGGGGGTCGTCGAGCATGCTGTAGCTGGACAGCTCGACCCAGCGCCACGTTCCGTCACCATGGCGGACGCGGATCACCTTGCGTGGCAGTGGTCCCGGACCAGCGGCGATCGATCGCTCCAGCGCCCCGATGGCGTCGCCCAGATCATCGGGATGCATGAAGTCGAAAGCGCTTCGCCCGATCTGCTCCTCGGGATCGAGCCCTAGAAGCCACTTGGCTGATGCGCTGGCGAGACGGATCGTCGCGTCGGCGTCCAAAACGACGATGACATCGTTCGTGTGGTCGAGGACGGCGCGGAGCGACGCCTCTGCGTCGGCGACCGCAACTCCCGGTTGTGGCATCAACCTTCCCTTTCTTTGAGAGGCGGCGTACCACTGAGTGTGGCACCCCCGCCCCTGCCCTGATGCGGGGGTACCGAAGGAGTGTCGCAACCGGCGCTAAACGCTGGCTTACGAACTCGAGCCCTCGGTTCAGGCGCCGGCGGGAAGCGGGGGACCCTAGGGCGGTTTTCCCCGCTTCCCGTCCGGCAAGGTGTATCCGGCATCCCGGCCCTGCCGCTGCTGCGTCCCGGAGGACCGCACCGGAATGCCGGGAGGATGCTCGCAGGGACCGGTAAAGGAACGCTTAAACGCGGCTCGTCACGCCTGCTTCGGCGGCGACGGTTTCGCGCCTTCGCAGCTGCGGAGGGAGTGGGATTCGAACCCACGGAGGCTCGCGCCTCAATGGTTTTCAAGACCATCCCGTTCGGCCGCTCCGGCATCCCTCCGGGGGCCAGGCTAGGACCGGCGCGCCTCGACACGGTCGAACCCGCACAGCGGGATCAGGACCTCGGGCACGACGAACGAGCCGTCCGGTCCTGGCAGTGCTCGAACAGGAACACCAGCGTGCGCCCGACGGCGCAGGCGGTGCCGTTGAGCGTGTGCACCGGACTCGTGCCGCCGTCGGCGCGGAAGCGCGTGCCGAGCCGCCGCGCGGAGTAGTCGAGGTAGTTCGAGCACGACGTGAGCTCGCGGTAGCGCCCCTCGGACGGCAGCCACACCTCGATGTCGTACTTCTTCGCCGCGGCCGCGCCGAGCTCCGCCGCGGCGAAGCTGACGACCCGGTACGGCAGACCGAGCCCGCTGACGATGGACTCCTCGAACGCGAGGATCGCTCGTGCTCGTCCCACGAGCGGTCGGGACGCACGAAGCTGAACATCTCCACCTTGTCGAACTGGTGCACCCGGAAGATGCCGCGCGTGTCCTTGCCGTACGTGCCGGCCTCGCGGCGGAAGCACGTCGAGAACCCGGCGTAGCGCAGGGGCAGCGCGTCGGCGTCGAGGATCTCGCCGCGGTGCAGCGCCGACAGCGGCACCTCGCTCGTGCCGACGAGGAACAGCTCGCCGCCGTCGACCTCGTAGACCTGGGTGCGGTCGGTCGGGAAGAACCCGGCCTCCTCCATCGTGTGCTCGCGGACCAGCACCGGCGGGACCACCGGCGTGAAGCCCTCGGCCACGAGCTCTGCCCATGACCCACTGCACGAGCGCGAGCTCGAGCAGCACGCCTTCGCGCATGACGACGCGAAGCGCGAGCCGCTCATCTCGACCGCGTGATCCGTCTCGACGAAGCCGATGCCGTCGCCGAACTCGGCGTGGTCGAGCGGCGGCGCGTCGCGCGGCTCGCCGACGACCCGCAGCACCTCGTCGTCGTCTTCGCCGCCGTCGGGCACCGACGCGTCGGCGGGGTTCGGCACCTGCAACAGCAGCTCGCGAAGACGCGCCTCGGCCTCGGCCAACCGCGGCTCCTTCGCCGCCAGCTCGTCCTTGAGCGCGCCGGCGGCTGCGATCTTGGCCGTCGCGCTCGTCGGGCGGCGCCTTGCCGATCTCCTTCGACGCCGCGTTCTGGCGCGCCCGGAGCTCTTCGACCTCGGTGAGCAGCGCCCGTCGGGCGTCGTCGGCCACGAGCACGTCGTCGATCAGCCCGGCGGCGACCCGCTTGCGCTCGATCCCGGCGCGGTATCCGGCTCGTCGCGCAGCCGCTTGAGGTCGATCACGTGGTGTCGCCGGGCCGCGCACCCGGCCGCGCAGCTCGTCGACCCACTGCGTCGGCCTGCGCCACGCCTTGTCGGCCGCGGCCGGCGCTCGGCGCTCCTCCTCACCGGCGACCGGGTACGAGCCGAGGAACTTCACCTCGGCCTGCTTGGCCGCCAGGTTCCGCAGGCAGTCGGCGACGAGCTCGTCGGCGATGTGGCCTTCGAAGTCGATGAAGAAGCAGTAGTCGCCGAGGCCCCGCTTCGTCGGCCGCGACTCGAGCTTCGTGAGGTTGATGGCACGCGCCGCGAACTCCTGGAGGATCGCGAGCAGCGAACCCGGCCGGTCCTCGCGCTGGAAGCAGACGACGCTGGTCTTGTCGTGGCCGGTCGGCGCCGGGATGCCGTGGCCGACGAGCACGAAGCGCGTCTCGTCTCGGGTGGTCCTCGATCTCGGTGGCGAGGACGTCGAGCCCGTCGAGCTGGGCGCCGAACGCGGTGCCGATCGACGCCTTGCCCGGTCCTCGACTCGCGCCACTTGCTCGGCGGCCTCCGCGGTCGAGTTCGCGCACGAGCTGTCGGCCTCGGGCAGCTTGCGCGGCCAGCCAGACCCGGCACTGCCCGAGCGGGTGGGATGCGAGACCACGGTCCGGATGTCGTCGAGCTTCGTGCCCGGGCTGCGCGCAGAGGTTCAGCGAGACCGGGAGGTCGATCTCGCGCTGGATGAGCAGGTCGGTGTCGAACGCGAGCGTGTCGAGCGTGACCGTCACCGAGCCCTCGATCGAGTTCTCGATCGGCACGAAGCCGATGTCGACCTCGCCGCGCTCGACCGCGGTGATCACGTCGGGACCGACCGCAACGGCTCGGCTCCCGGCCGCGAGGTCGGGCTGGGTGAGGAGCGCTTCCTCGGCGAACGTGCCGTGCGGCCCGAGAAATCCGACGCGGGTCACGGACAATCGTACTGGCGCGGTACGGAAACCGGCTGGTTTCAGGACTGGCGGGGAGCTGGAACAGCAGCGTACAGACGCGTCCCACATTTCGGATGACGCGGCACAAACCGGGTCGTTCCTCGCCCGGAAATCTCGGGGAGATGGTCGTAACCTTTGGTCCCTTGAAGGTGCTGCTCGTCGACGACCACCGGATGTTCACGGAGCTGCTCACCCAACAGCTGAGTGAGCATCGCGACATCGTGGTGACGGGCGTCGCGCACACCGTGGCCGAGGCCCTGTCCGCGGCACGCGACGATCCGCCCGACGTCGCCGTGCTCGACTATCGGCTGCCCGATGGCGACGGCGCCGCCCTGGCGGCCGAACTGCACCGCGACCATCCCGGGCTTCGGATGGTGATGCTGACCGGCTACCAGGACGAAGCGACGCTACGGCAGGCGGTCGAGGCCGGCTGCTGCGGGTTCGTCTCGAAGGATTCGGCCATGGACGAACTCGTGGACAGCGTGCGCAGTGCCCATGCGGGCAACGCCCCGATTTCTCCGTCGCTCCTCGCGCGCCTGCTGCCCAGCTTGTGTCAGGACGGCGAGCACGTCAGAGCCAGCCTCACCCGGCGCGAGCTGGAGGTCATGCAACTCCTCGCCGAGGGCGCCTCGAACCAGGCGATCGCCGAGCGGCTCTTCATCAGCCTTCACACCGTGCGGAACCACGTGCAGCGGATCATCACCAAGCTCGGCGTGCATTCCAAGCTCGAGGCGGTGGCGGTAGCGACCCGTGTCGGGTTCGTCAGGCCTCCGGAGCCGTCTCACGGATCGGCAGGGTGAAGGAGAACACGCTCCCTCCACCCAGCCGTGGCTCGACCCAGATCCGACCGCCGTGGCGCTCGACGACCCGCTTGGAGATCGCCAGGCCGGTCCCGGTGCCGTCGTGGCCGCGCCGCGGTTGCACCCGCTCGAAGGCCTCGAAGATGCGCTCGGACTGCGACGCGTCGACGCCGATCCCGTTGTCAGCCACCGAGAACAGCCACGCCCCGTCCGACCACGCCGCAGAGATCTCGACTCGAGGGCCATCTCCGTCGCAGAACTTGAGGGCGTTCGAGAGCAAGTTCTGGAACACCTGACCGAGCTGCCGCCGGTCTGCCTGCACGTTGGGGAGCGGGCGCACGATCACCTCGGCGCACGCGTCCGCGATCGCCGATGCCAGCGACGACTCGACTTCCTCGACCAGCGAATTCGTGTCGAGGGTCTGCATCTGCAGTTCGCCTCGGCCGATGCGCGAGTAGGCGAGGAGGCCATTGATGAGGTCCTGCATGCGCGACGCCTCGTCGACGACGCAGCCGAGGGATTCACGAGCCTCTTGGTCGAGCTTGTCGCCGTGGCGGCGCTGCAACAGCTGCGCGAACCCCGCGATCGTTAGCAACGGCTCGTGGAGGTCATGCGACGCGACCAAGGCGAACCGCTCGAGCTCGGCGTTCGAACGCTCGAGCTCATCCGCCAGCTCTCGAAGATTGCGCTCCATCTCCAGACGATCGGTCACGTCACGGGCATTGATCACGACTCCTTGCACGTTCGGATCGTCGATGAGGTTGACGGCCATCATCTCGAGGCTGTGCCACGATCCGTCGGCGGCTCGCACCCGCGCCACGATCGGGCTGTCATGGCCGGGCGTAGCGGCCAGTACGTCGTCGAACCTCTCCCGTAACTCGGGAAAGTCATCGGGATGCACGGCGTCGATGAAGGGAATCTCAGGCCCGGTCTCCCCGCTGGGATAACCAAGCAGCCTGGTCGCCGCCGCACTCGTCCACCGTACGTTCGCGTCGGGGTCGAGAACGGAGATGATGTCGTACGAGTGCGCGAGCATCGCCCGGAACCCCGCTTCGGAGTCGAACCGATTCGCGACCTCGCGCACGGTGACGACAATTCCCCGTACGAGGGGGTCGTCGAGCATGCTGTAGCTGGACAGCTCGACCCAGCGCCACGTTCCGTCACCATGGCGGACGCGGATCACCTTGCGTGGCAGTGGTCCCGGCCCAGCGGCGATCGATCGCTCCAGCGCCCCGATGGCGTCGCCCAGATCATCGGGATGCATGAAGTCGAAAGCGCTTCGCCCGATCTGCTCTTCGGGATCGAGCCCTAGAAGCCACTTGGCTGATGCGCTGGCGAGACGGATCGTCGCGTCGTCGTCCAAGACGACGATGACATCGTTCGTGTGGTCGAGGACGGCGCGGAGCGACGCCTCTGCATCGGCAACCGCAACTCCCGGTTGTGGCATCAACCCTTCCCTTTCTTTGAGAGGCGGCGTACCACTGAGTGTGGCACCCCCGCCCCTGCCCTGATGCGGGGGTACCGAAGGAGTGTCGCAACCGGCGCTAAACGCTGGCTTACGAACTCGAGCCCTTGGTTCAGGCGCCGGCGGGAAGCGGGGGACCCTAGGGCGGTTTTCCCCGCTTCCCGTCCGGCAAGGTGTATCCGGCATCCCGGCCCTGCCGCTGCTGCGTCCCGGAGGACCGCACCGGAATGCCGGGAGGATGCTCGCAGGGATCGGTAAAGGAACGCTTAAACGCGGCTCGTCACGCCTGCTTCGGCGGCGACGGTTCTCGCGCCTTCGCAGCTGCGGAGGGAGTGGGATTCGAACCCACGGAGGCTCGCGCCTCAATGGTTTTCAAGACCATCCCGTTCGGCCGCTCCGGCATCCCTCCGGGGGCCAGGCTAGGACCGGCGCGCCTCGACACGGTCGAACCCGCACAGCGGGATCAGGACCTCAGGCACGGCGAACGAGCCGTCCGGTCGCTGGCAGTGCTCGAACAGGAACACCATCGTGCGCCCGACGGCGCACGCGGTGCCGTTGAGCGTGTGCACCGGACTCGTACCGCCGTCGGCGCGGAAGCGCGTGCCGAGCCGTCGCGCTGAGTAATCGAGGTAGTTCGAGCACGACGTGAGCTCGCGGTAACGCCCCTCGGACGGCAGCCACACCTCGATGTCGTACTTCTTCGCCGCGGCCGCGCCGAGCTCCTCCGTTGCGCAGCTGACGACCCGGTACGGCAGACCCAGCCCGCTCACGATGGACTCCTGCAACGCCAGGATCGCTTCGAGCTCGTCCCACGAGCGGTCGGGACGCACGAAGCTGAACATCTCCACTTTGTCGAACTGGTGCACCCGGAAGATGCCGCGCGTGTCCTTGCCGTACGTGCCGGCCTCGCGGCGGAAGCACGTCGAGAACCCGGCGTAGCGCAGGGGCAGCGCGTCGGCGTCGACGATCTCGCCGCGATGCAGCCCCGAGAGCGGCACCTCGCTCGTGCCGACGAGGAACAGCTCGCCGCCGTCGACCTCGTACACCTGGGCCCGGTCGGTGGGGAAGAACCCGGCCTCCTCCATCGCGTGCTCGCGCACCAGCACCGGCGGGACGACGGGCGTGAAGCCCTCGGCCACCACTCTCCCCATGACCCACTGCACGAGCGCGAGCTCGAGCAGCGCGCCCTCGCGCATGACGTACGCGAAGCGCGAGCCGCTCATCTCGACGGCGTGATCCGTCTCGACGAAGCCGATGCCGACGCCGAACTCGGCGTGGTCGAGTGGCGGCGCGTCGCGCGGCTCGCCGACCACGCGCAGCACCTCGTTGTCGTCCTCGCCGCCCACCGGCACGGATGCATCGGCGGGGTTCGGCACCTGCAACAGCAGCTCCCGAAGACGAGCCTCGGCCTCGGCCAACCGCGGCTCCTTCGCCGCCAGCTCGTCCTTGAGCGCGCCGGCGGCTGCGATCTTGGCCTCGCGCTCGTCGGCCGGCGCCCGGCCGATCTCCTTCGACGCCGCGTTCTGGCGCGCCCGGAGCTCTTCGACCTCGGTGAGCAGCGCCCGTCGGGCGTCGTCGGCCTCGAGCACGCGGTCGAGCAGCCCCTCGGCGACCCGCTTCCGTTCGATGCCGGCCCGGTACTCCGGCTCCTCGCGCAGCCGCTTGAGGTCGATCACGTGGTGTCGCCGGGCGGCGCAACGCGGCCGCGCAGGTCGTCGACCCACTGCGCAGCCTGACGCCACGCCTTGTCGGCCGCGGCACGGCGCTCCTGCGCGTCTTCCTCGCCGGCGACCGGGTACGAGCCGAGGAACTTGACCTCTGCTTGCTTTGCCGCCAGGTTCCGCAGGCAGTCGGCGACCAGCTCGTCGGCGATGTGGCCGTGGACGTCGATGAAGAAGCAGTAGTCACCGAGGCTGCGCTTCGTCGGGCGCGACTCGAGCTTCGTGAGGTTGATGGCACGCGCCGCGAACTCCTGGAGGATCGCGAGCAGCGACCCCGGTCGGTCCTCGCGCTGGAAGCAGACGACGCTGGTCTTGTCGTGACCGGTCGGGGCCGGAATGCCGTGGCCGACGAGCACGAAGCGCGTCTCGTTCTCCGGGTGGTCCTCGATCTCGGTGGCGATGAGGTCGAGACCGTTGAGCCGGGCGCCGAACGCCGTGCCGATGGAGGCCTTGCTCCGGTCCTCGCCTCGCGCCACTTGCGCGGCTGCTTCCGCAGTCGAGTTCGTCACGATGCTGTCGGCCTCGGGCAGCTTGGCGGCGAGCCAGACCCGGCACTGCCCGAACGGGCTGGGGTGTGACAGCACGGTCTTGATCTCGTCGAGCTTCGTCCCGGGCAGCGCGCACAGGTTCAGCGACACCGGGAGGTCGATCTCGCGCTGGATGAGCAGATCGGTATCGAACGCGAGCGTGTCGAGCGTGACGGTCACGGTTCCCTCGATCGAGTTCTCGATCGGGACGAGGCCGATGTCGGCCTCACCGCGCTCGATCGCGCTGATCACGTCGGGGACCGACCGCAGGGGCTTGAGCTCCTGGTCGGCGAGATCGGGTTGGGTGAGGACGGCCTCTTCGGCGAACGTGCCGTGCGGGCCGAGGAATCCGACGCGGGTCACGGACAAATCGTACTGGCGCGCTTACGGAAACCGGCTGGTTTCAGGATTCGGCGGGGAGCTGGAACAGCAGCGCGTACAACCGACCGAGAAGATCATCGGGTACCCCGTCCGGGTCCGCGAGCCGCTGGAGCTCGATGCCCTGCGACAGCGCCTCGACCGCGATCGCCATCTGTGCGGCCGGCAGCGGCAACGGCAGATCCCACTTCCTCGATTGATCGGCGATCATCTCGGCGACTCGGCCGAGCTGCTCCCGGTACCGGGGTACGAGGGAAGGCGCGTGTTCGGGGTGTCGCGCGAGGTAGATGCGGCGCTCCAGTGAGAGCAAGAAGAGCTCACGCTCCTGCTGCACAGCGTCGATGAACATCCGGGCACCTGCCATCGCGCGCTGCTGTTGCGTGCCCTCGATGTTCTCGATCGCCTCGACTTCCTGCTGGAGCGGCTTGTCGAAGCGTTCGTCGAGCACAGCTTCGAACAGGTCTTCCTTGCTGTCGAAGTTCGAGTAGACGGCGCCTTTGGTGAGCCCGGCTTCTTCTGCGACCTCGTCGAGGGACGCGGCCACGAACCCACGACGGGCGAACACGGCGGCGGCGGCATCGATCAGCTGCGCGCGCGTCCGCGCCTTCTTCTCCTCGCGTGTCAGCCGTTCAGGCGTTTCCTGTTGCGTCACCCGGTCAGGCTGCCACGTCCCGCTGGGGCTCGTGGGCCTGCTGCTCGGCGTGCGCCTTCCGAAGGGAGGCGAGGAGGCGCTCGTAGCCGAGCTGCTTCACCAGCCAGGCCTGGGCCTCCCGCTTGCCGATCGGGGTGATCGCCGGGGGGGCGCTCGTCTTCAGGTCGTTCATTGGGGCCTCCGTTGATACCGAGTGGTATCCGATACCGATCAGTATCCGATACCCGTCGGTATCTGTCAACCCCTCGCCGGCGCTCTCCCTTCCCCGGAGGAGGGAGACGTTCGTCACGCCGCGGCCTGCGTGGCGTTGGCGATCGGCACCGCGAAGGCCCGGCACCACACCAGCACCGTCCAGCCCGGCCCGGGCGCGGTCCCGCTCGGGAGCTGGTAGTCGGAGTCGGTGCCGACATTGCCCCGCAGGCGCCCCAGGTCGGCGCCGCCCGGGTTGTCCCGGTTCTCGCCCTCGACGACGTAGACGATCGGGTCCGGGCTCGACTGGATGTCGAAGTTCGAGAACCGCACCACGTACGACCCGTCGGGCTGGCGGATGATCGAGGCCTCGCCGCGGGCGGAATGGTCGATGCCCCGCAGCTGCCCGCTGCTCACGCGCACGGGCCCGGCCGGCGAAGGAGCCGGGCCGGGCGCGCCGGGCGCTGCCGCCTGCGATGCGTCCTGCACCGATCCCTTCACGAGCTTCGTGTTGTCGACCGTGTCGACGTAGTACGGCCGGACGATCACGACCGCGATGGCGACGGCGATCACGGAGAGGACCGCCGAGCGGACCCACACCCACGGCACGAATCGCCGGAGCAGCCATCCCAGCAGCACCCAGCCGCCGATGATCCCGGCGATGACGAGGATCGCCTGGACGCTCTTCGTCGCGGTCCACGCTTCCGACGTCTTGGTGATGAAGAAGAAGCCGAAGACGACGGCGAGGAACGCTCCCGGCAGCGCGAGCGCGATGCGCTCCGGCCAGGTGCGCCGGCGGCGCGGGTCGTCGGTCTGCTTGCTCGGTCCGAACTTCCGTCGCCACTGCACTCATTCTCGCCTGTGGGCGCGGCACATTCCGGCCGCGAAAGCCCCATTTCCCCGATTCGTAAGGAAGACCTAGACCCGGTCGCCTCCGTTCCGTACGATTCCCTGCGACGGGTAAGGGTGGGAAGAGAAGGCAGGGACAGCATGCGGCAGGACCGGGTGGGGATTCCCCGTTTCGTTTACGCGATTCTCGTTGTCGCGCTCGTGGCGTTGCCACTGATCGCGGCGGCATGCGGCGGCGGCGACGGCAAGAAGACCACCACCTCCACGACCGACACCACGATCGCCGGCCAGGAAAGTGGCGGCGGCGGGGGTGGCGGTGGCGGCGGAGGCGGTGGTGGCGGAAGCGCCAGCACCGGCGGCGGGGCGACGACGGGCGGCGGAGGTGCGACCACGGGTGGCGGAACCACTCTGACCTTCGTCACCGGTCTCACCTTCAAGACCTTCACGACGATCGGGCCCATCACGGGCCTGACGTTCCTGACCATCCCGCCGACGTAGCCGCACCGGCTTCCGGCTCGGCCCACGCGTCACGGCGCGCTCGACCACGCGCGTGAAGGGATAGGAAAGGGGGCATGACCCCCATCACCCAATCGCCCGAGTGGAAGGCGTTGCGCGAGCACTACGAGCAGATCGAGCGCGCCCACCTACGCG
The DNA here is from genome assembly GCA_963768605.1 of uncultured Actinomycetes bacterium. Taxonomy (GTDB): domain Bacteria; phylum Actinomycetota; class Acidimicrobiia; order IMCC26256; family JACDBD01; genus JALZAA01. The sequence goes on from CAVYIP010000019.1 coordinate 16,027, forward strand.
ACCTGTTCGCCGACGATGCAACGCGCGGCCAGACGATGACGCTCGAGGTCGACGGCGTCTACCTCGACTACTCCAAGAACCGCGTCACCGGGGAGACCATCCGGCTGCTCGTCGCGCTCGCCGAGCGGGCGGGACTGCGGACGCGGATCGACGCCATGTTCGCCGGCGAGAAGATCAACGTGACCGAGGATCGTGCCGTCCTGCACGTCGCGCTGCGCGCGCCGGAGGGCGAGCACATCGTCGTGGACGGCAAGGACGTCGTTCCCGAGGTGCACGAGGTGCTCCGGAAGATGGCGGCGTTCGCCGGCAAGGTGCGCTCGGGTGAGCACACCGGCCAGACCGGGCGACGGATCCGCAACGTCGTGAACATCGGCATCGGCGGCTCCGACCTGGGTCCCGCGATGGCCTACGAAGCCCTGAAGGGCTTCAGCGACCGCGACCTGACGGTGCGATTCGTCTCCAACGTGGACGGCATCGACATCCACGAGTCGCTGCGGGACCTCGACCCGCACGAGACGCTCTTCGTCGTCTGCTCGAAGACCTTCACGACGCTCGAGACGCTGACGAACGCGCGCACCGCCCGCGACTGGCTGCTCGCCTCGCTGAAGGACGACGCCGCCATCGCCAAGCACTTCGTCGCCGTGTCGACCAACGCCGAGCAGGTGGCGGAATTCGGCATCGACACGGCGAACATGTTCGAGTTCTGGGACTGGGTCGGCGGTCGGTACTCGTACGACTCGGCGATCGGGCTGTCATTGATGATCGCGATCGGCGACGACCGGTTTCGGGAGATGCTCGCCGGCTTCCATGCGATCGACGAGCACTTCCGCACCGCGCCGTTCGAGCGCAACCTCCCCGTGCTGCTGGGTCTGATCGGCCTCTGGTACAACGACTTCTTCGGCGCCGAGACCCAGGCGATCCTGCCGTACAGCCAGTACCTGTCGCGCTTCACCGCGTACCTCCAGCAGCTCGACATGGAGAGCAACGGCAAGTCGGTGACGCTCGACGGCGACCCGGTCACGTGCATGACAGGGCCGATCGTGTGGGGCCAGCCCGGCACGAACGGGCAGCACGCGTACTACCAGCTCATCCACCAGGGCACGCGCCTCATCCCGTGCGACTTCATCGGCTTCGTGAACGCCGACACGGAAGTCGACGACCACCAGAACCTGCTCATGGCGAACTTCTTCGCCCAGACCGAGGCGCTCGCGTTCGGCAAGACCCGGGCCGAGGTCGAGGCCGAGGGCGTACCCGCCTTCCAGGTGCCACATCGCACGTTCCGGGGCAATCACCCCACAAACACGATCCTGGCGGAGAAGCTCACCCCGTACGTGCTGGGTCAGCTCGTCGCGATGTACGAGCACAAGGTGTTCACGCAGGGGACGATCTGGAACATCAACTCGTTCGACCAGTGGGGCGTCGAGCTGGGCAAGGTGCTGGCGAACCGGATCGTGCCGCAGCTCGAGGGCCCCGAGCCGGAGCTCGATCACGACAGCAGCACCAACGCGCTCATCCGCCGCTTCCGCGCGCGGCGCGGCTGACCCGCGTCATCGCGCCCGCGCGTTACGGTTCCTGTCCTATGCGGCGGGTCGCGAGCATCGTTCTGCTCGTGGTGGCAGGAGTCTGCGTTCCCGGTCCTCGTTCTCGCGAACTGGGCCGGTTCGACGCTCTACGACAGCGACACGTTCAGTGAGCGCGCGGTCGAGCCGCTCAACTCGGAGGCCGTGCGCGACGGAGCTCGCGCGCCGGTTGACCGCGCAGCTCGTCCAAGCCGGGAACCAGCAGGCGACCAGCTTCCGGCCCGCGTTCGAGCTCGCGCTCGAGGGCGTGATCGACACCGACACCTTCAAGTCGATCTTCCGCAACGCCGTTCGCCAGACCCACGAGGCGATCATCGAGCAGGGTGACGGCGGCGGCCGACAAGGGCTCGACCTCGGGCGCCTCGTTCGCGCTGATCACGAGCAGTCTCCAGGCCGGCGGGGGCGGCGGAACCAGCAGGGCGCGAGCGGCCTCGACAACAGCCTGAGCGACGTCACGAGCAAGATCGACGACCTCGGCCTCTGGGACGCCGAGGGCATCGTCGGCCAGATCTCGGCCGCGGCCCTCGTCATCGGGCTGGCCGCGGCCGTCGGAAGCATCCTGCTCGCCGAGGACCGGCGACGAGCGGTGCGCCGCCTCGGCATCGCGGCGGTGATCGGCGGGCTCTTCATCGTGGCGCTCCTGTTCGTCGCGACCTGGCTCATCGGTCGACAGATCGAAGACGCCCAACTCGCGGACGCGATCAAGGGCGCGCTCGGCGAGGTCACGGACGACCTCCGCCTCACCGGCCTCTGGATCGCCGCGTACGGGCTCGTGGTCGCGGCCGCGGCGGCAAGCACCGAGCGCCGGTACACGCCGGCCGAGGTCTGGAACCGGGCGCGGGGGTGGATCGGGCGACGCCGGCAGACCACCTGGGGAACGATCCTGCTCGGCGTGCTGGGCATCGTCATCAGCATCGTCTTCATCCAGGAGCCGCTCGGGCAACTTCGAGCTACTGATCCGGGCGGCCGCGCTGTGGGTCGGCTACCTCGCCGTCACCGAGATCCTCCGGCCTCGTGCGCGCGATCACCGCGAAGCAGGCGGCGCAGCCGCGCCCTGTGGCCGCGGCTGGCGACCGTCGGCGCCGCGATCGTGGTGATCGCCGGCATGGTGACCGTCGGCTTCCTGGTCACGACTCGCGGAGCAGCGAACGCCGCTCAGGCGAGCGACGGAACAGGTCTGCAACGGCAAGAAGTCACTGTGCGATCTCCGGATCGACCAGGTGACGTTCCCCGGCGTCGCACCACGCGATCGCGTCCTCGGAATACCCGGGCTTCCTGTTCGCGGAGCAGATCGGGACCATCACGGACCAGCTGAACGTGCGGGCGTGCGCGCCCTGAACATCGACACGCACTACGGCGTGCCCTCCACGGCGCGCATCCCCGGTCAGAGCGTCCCGATCGTCCTCACCGACAAGGTCGCCACGAGGCCGCTGGGCGAACGCCGAGGTCAACGAGGACCCGGTGGCGGCGAAGCGGGCGGCGCAACTCGCGGCCGGCGCACCGAAGGCCGCCGACGCGCAGCGCGGGATCTACATGTGCCACAGCAACTGCGAGACCGGCGCCGTCGAGTTCGGCAGAAGGGCTCGCGGAGATCAAGACCTTCCTCGACGGCCACCCCGACGACGTGCTGATGCTCACCCTCCAGGACTTCACCAGCCCCGCTGACACCGCCGCCGCCATCGAAGCCGCCGGGCTCGCCGATCGACGTGGCCACCTTGCAGCCCGGCGAGCCGCTTCCGACGCTCCGGGACGTTGATCGACAACGGGCAAACCCTGTTGGTGTTCGCCGAGCGCGGCGACCCCGGCGGTCCGCCCTGGTACCACAGCATGTACGACTGGTTCCAGGAGACGCACGTTCTCGTTCACCAACAAGAAGCAGTTCGACTGCGCAGCCGAACCGTGGGAAGCCCGACGCGCCGCTGTTCCTCATCAACCACTGGGTCACGTTGTCGCCGCCCGAACCCGACAGTAGAAGGCGGCGCGTGAACTCGCGACGCCGTTCTCGACAAGCGGATCGAGCAGTGCCTCCGCGAGCGCGGGCCTCGTCCCCAACATCGTCCAGGTCCAATTCGCCGAACGCGGCGACCTCATCACCGAGACGTGCAGGAGCTCAACGAGCGGACAGTTGAGGGAAGCAGCGCACGAAAGCCCAGGAGGAGCAGATACCGACCGAGCCGCCACCCGAGGCGGGCACCGGGGTCGCCTGACGTCGGCCCGGTCACTCCGATACCCGGAGTCGCACCGTCATCACGACCTTGACCGGCGGCGACCCGGCCCGGTTCTGCCGTGTTTTCCCGGCCGCGCGAGCTGAGCATCACCGCCTGGGCGGTGGCGGTCATCCAGGACGACCCCTCGGAGGCGGGGCTCGCCGACCTCGCGTACGCGCCCGCGCTCGTCGATGATCTGCGGCCCTACCTCGCCACCGCCCCTCAGGAGCTCGCCGCCAAGGCGCAGCCGATCGCCGACCGCGCCAAGGCCGCGGTGGACCAGCTCCGCGCCCTCGGTCTGAAGAACGCGCGACATCAAGCGGCTCGCCAAGGCGGCGCCCAATGCGCTGCTCGGTCCGGACTCCCCCGACGGGACCGCGGTCCGGGACAAGCTGATCAAGCAGCTGGAGAAGAAGGTCGACCCGCAGCAGCTGCGCCAGGCGGCCACCGACTTCCTGAACGCCCAGGGCGATCCCACGCCTCTCATGGACCTGGGAAACGTCCCGCCGGAGGTCGGCGTCGCCGCCGGCTACCCGTGCGCGTCCGAGCGAGGGACCGGCTGAGCCTTCGGCGCCGTTCGTAAGCTGGCGGTGATGAAGGTCGCGATCGCCGCCGATCATGCCGGGCTGCCGTTGCGGCCGACGATCGCCGACGCCGTGCGCGCCGCCGGGCACGAGCCACTTCTCTACGGACCGGACACCGCGCCCCCCGAGGGCATCGACTACCCGCTCGTCGCCCAGGCTGTGGCCGACGCGCTCGACGCGACCGACGCCGAGCGCGGCATCCTCGTGTGCGGCAGCGGGGCCGGCGTCACGATCGCCGCCAACAAGCTGCCCGGGATCCGGGCCGCGTACGCGGCGGACCACTACACGGGCCATCAGATGGTCGAGCACGACCACGTCAACGTGCTCACGCTCGGCGCACGCGTCATGGGTCCCGCGGTCGCGGCCGAGATCGTCGACGCGTTCGTGAACGCGGTGCCGAGCACCGAGGAGCGACATCTGCGCCGGCTCGGCGAAGTGCTCGACTTCGAACGGGAACGCAGCATGAACGCGGCAACACGACTGCACGACGCCGGCCAGAGCCTGTGGCTCGACAACATCACCCGCGCGCTCCTGACGAGCGGGACGCTCGCGCGATACATCGCCGACCTGGCCGTCACCGGCCTGACGTCGAACCCGACGATCTTCGACACCGCGCTGACCGGCAGCGCCGACTACGACGAGCAGATCCGTTCCCTCCTGGCGGCCGGCACCGTGGGCGAGAACCTGTTCTTCGAGCTTGCGCTCGCCGACCTCACGAAGGCGGCGAGCCTGTTCCGCGCGATCTTCGACGCCACCGGCGGCCTCGACGGCTGGGTGTCGCTGGAGGTGTCGCCGAAGCTGGCGCACGACACGAAGAGCACCGTGGACGAGGCCAAAGCGCTGCACGAGAAGGCGGCGACGCCGAACCTGTTCATCAAGGTGCCGGGGACGCCCGAGGGGATCCCGGCCATCGAGGAGCTCATCGCAGCCGGAGTGTCGGTCAACGTGACGCTGCTCTTCTCGCGCGAGCACTACCAGGCCGCGGCCGACGCCTACGTCCGAGGGCTCGAGCGCCGGAAGGAGAGCGGTCTCGACCTCGACGTCTCGTCCGTGGCGTCGGTGTTCATCTCCCGCTGGGACGCCGCCGTCGCCGGCAAGCTGCCCGACGACCTGAGTGGCCGGCTCGGCGTAGCGGTCGCCAAGCGGACCTACAAGGCGTACCGCGACCTGCTGGCATCGGATCGCTGGCAGAGCCTGGCGGCGGGGGGCGCCCGGCCGCAGCGGCTGCTGTGGGCGAGCACCGGCACCAAGGACCCGAACCTCCCCGACACCTATTACATCCATGCGCTGGCTTCGGAGCGGACCATCAACACGATGCCGGAGAAGACGCTGCTCGCGTTCGGCGAGCACGGCGCCGTCGGCGACCTGCTCCCGGCGGACGGCGGCGACGCCGAGGAAGTGCTCGCCCGGATCGGCACGGCGGGCATCGACGTCGACGCCCTGGCCGCGACGCTCCAGACCGAGGGCGCCGCCGCCTTCGTGAAGTCGTGGGACGACCTGCTCGCCTGCATCGGATCGAAGTCCGACGAGGTGCGCACGGCGAACAAACCATGATGCGTTCGTGGGGCGCAGATATGACGCACCGCGCACGCATCGAGAGGAGAGCCAGATGCAACTCGGGATGATCGGACTGGGACGCATGGGCAACGGCCTCGTGCGCCGCCTCATGAAGGACGGCCACGAGTGCGTGGTGTACGACCACAACGAGCCGAAGGTGAAGGAGCTCACGGACCTCGGCGCGACCGGCTCGTCGTCGCTGGCCGACTTCGCGTCGAAGCTCACCAAGCCGCGCGCGGCATGGATCATGGTTCCCGCGTCCGTCACCGGACAGACCGTGATGCAGCTCGCCGACGAGTTCGAGGCCGACGACATCATCATCGACGGCGGCAACTCGTACTACCGGGACGACATCGCCCGGGCCGCCGCGCTGGCCTCGAAGAAGATCCACTACGTCGACGTCGGCACCAGCGGCGGCGTGTTCGGGCTCGAGCGTGGGTTCTGCCTCATGATCGGCGGGGAGGAGAAGGTCGTGCAGCACCTCGACCCGATCTTCGCCACCATCGCGCCCGGCGTCGACGCCGCGCCGCGCACGCCGGGACGTAGCGGCACGCCGAGCCCGTCGGAGCAGGGCTACCTGCACTGCGGGCCGAACGGCGCCGGCCACTTCGTGAAGATGGTCCACAACGGGATCGAGTACGGGATCATGGCCGCGTACGCCGAGGGCCTCGCCGTCCTCGAGAAGGCCGACATCGGGAAGCAGAAGCAGACGAGCGACGCCGAGACCGCGCCGCTCGAGCACCCGGAGTTCTACCAGTACGACCTCGACATCCCCGAGGTGGCCGAGGTATGGCGGCGGGGAAGCGTGGTCGCGTCGTGGCTGCTCGACCTCACGGCGCTCGCACTGCACAGGTCCCCGCAGCTGGCCGACTTCGCCGGTCGCGTGTCGGACTCCGGTGAGGGGCGCTGGACGGTGATGGCCGCGATCGACGAGAGCGTCCCCGCCCACGTCATCACGACCTCGCTGTACGAGCGCTTCAGCTCCCGGGGCGAGGCCGATTTCGCCGACAAGCTGCTCTCGGCCATGCGCAGCGAGTTCGGCGGGCACGCCGAGAAAGGGCAGTCATGACCACCGCACCGCAACATGCCGACGCGCTCGGTGTTCTTCGGCGCGACGGGAGACCTCGCGTACAAGAAGATCTTCCCGGCCCTGTACAACATGACGAAGCGCGGCCACCTCGGCGTCCCAGTCGTCGGGGTCGCGTCATCGAGCTGGAGCGTCGACGATCTGCGCAAGCGCGCCCACGACAGCATCGAGGAGCACGGCGGCGGGGTCGGAGACAAGAGCGCGTTCGAGAAGCTCAGCCAGTCGATGAGCTACGTCGACGGCAACTACGAGGACACCAAGACCTACAGCGCGATCAAGCAGCGGCTCACCGACGTCGGGTCGCAGCGGCCGGCGCACTACCTCGCCATCCCGCCCAGCTTGTTCGCGACGGTCGTCGAGGGCCTCGGCAAGTCGAGCGCGGCGAAGGACGCGCGGGTAATCGTCGAGAAGCCGTTCGGCCGTGACCTCGCGTCGGCCCAGGAGCTCAACCGCGTGCTCCACGCCGTGTTCCCGGAGGCCGCGATCTTCCGGATCGACCACTACCTCGGCAAGGAGCCGGTCGAGAACCTCTTGTATTACCGGTTCGCCAACTCGTTCCTCGAGCCGATCTGGAACCGCAACTACGTCCACAGCGTCCAGATCACGATGGCCGAGAACTTCGGCGTGCAGGGCCGGGGTCGCTTCTACGAGGAGGTCGGCGCGCTGCGTGACGTCGTGCAGAACCACCTCCTCCAGACGGCCGCCATCCTCGCCATGGAGCCGCCCGTAGGCGGGAACGTCGAGGCGCTGCGCGACGAGAAGGAGAAGGTGTTCCGGGCGATGCGCACGCTGACGCCGCCCGATCTGATCCGGGGCCAGTTCAGCGGCTACCGCGACGAGGACGGCGTGGCGCCCCACTCCGACGTCGAGACGTTCGCCGCCGTGCGCGTGCACGTCGACTCCTGGCGCTGGGAGGGGGTGCCCTTCTACATCCGGGCCGGCAAGTCGCTGCCGATCACAACCACGGAGGTGATGGTGCGGTTGCGCCGGCCACCGCAGCGGGTGTTCCCCGAGGAGACGAACGACGACCCCGACGACGCCAACTACCTCCGGTTCCGGCTCGGGCCCGACAAGGTGGTGATCGCGTTGGGCTGCCGCTCGAAGGTGCCGGGGGAGTCGTTCGTCGGCGCCTCCGTCGAGCTGTACCTGTGCGACCAGGACGCCGACGAGGCCTCGGCGTACGAGCGGCTCCTGGGCGACGCCATGGAAGGCGAGCCGCTGCTGTTCGCGCGCGAGGACGGCGTCGAGGAGGCCTGGCGAGTGGTCGACCCCGTCCTCACCCACCACGAGCACGTCCACATGTACGAGCAGAAGACGTGGGGGCCCGACGAGGCGGACGCGCTCCTGCCCACGGGGGACTTCTGGCACGACCCCGAGCCGTGACCGCCGGGGAGCTGTGGCTCGTCCGCCACGGCGAAACCGAGTGGACGGCGACCGGTCAGCACACGAGCCGTACCGACGTGGCGCTGACCGCGACCGGCCGCGAGCAGGCCACCTCGGTCGGAGGTGTCCTCGCCGGGCGGCCGTTCGCGGTGGTGCTGTCCTCTCCCCTGTCGCGCTCGGTGGAGACGTGTCGCCTGGCCGGGTACGGCGACCGCGTCGAGAACGACGACGACCTCAAGGAGTGGGACTACGGCGAGTACGAGGGGCGCACCACGGCGGAGATCCGCGAGGAGCACCCGGGCTGGACCGTGTGGGCGGGGTCACCCGGAGGCGAATCCCTGGAAGACGCCGCGGTGCGTGCCCGCCGCGTGATCGACCGCGCCACCGCGGCCGGCGGGGACGCGGCGTTGTTCTCCCACGGCCACTTCTTGCGCATCCTCGGCGCCACCTGGGTGGGCCTGCCACCCGAGGGCGGACGGCTGCTGTCGCTCGGCACCGCGTCGCTGAGCATCCTCGGCTACGAGCGCGAGGCCCGGGTGATCCGGGGGTGGAACCGGTCGAGCGAGGTCGGCTAGGCAACAGTCGCGGCGGCGGGTTTGCCGACCGCAGTCATAAAGCCGGAGCTTTCGACGGCGACTGGAGAGAAAATGCCCGCCGAGCCCGTCACCACCCCGAACGCCCCGCCCGTCGCCGGGCCCTACTCGCCGGCCGTCCGCGCCGGTGACTGGCTGGTCTTGGCGGGTCAGGTCGGGCTCGATCCGGCGGCCGGTCGTCTCGCCGACGGCGGGACCGGAGGCGAGGCGCGCCAAGCGCTGGCGAACATCACGACCGTGCTGACCGACTGCGGCGCGAGCTGGGGCGACGTGGCCAAGGTCAACATCTTCGTCACGGATATCGCCGACTTCCCCGTCGTCAACGAGGCGTACGGTGCAGCGGTGGGCGACCACCGGCCGGCACGCAGCACGGTGCAGGTCGCTGCCCTACCCGCGGGAGCGCGGGTCGAGATCGAAGCCTGGGCGCACAAGCCCGTCTGAAAGAGAGGTCGCGATGGCAGACGACGACGTGCTCGCCAACATCCAGCAGTTCGCCGCCGAGGAGCACGAGCTCTACGAGCGGCACCGCGCCGGCGGGACGCCCCTGACCGACGACGAGCACCGCCGGCTGGAGGAGCTCCAGGTGCGACTCGACCAGTGCTGGGATCTGCTGCGGCAGCGTCGCGCCCGCCGCCAGTACGACGAGGACCCGTCGGAGGCGCATGCTCGCGACGAGTCGACCGTCGAGGGCTATCAGCAGTAGCGCTACGCCCGGACGGAACCACAGCGATGTCGCCGGGAACAACCCCTCGGTAGCTCCCGTTGGCGGGTGAGCATGGACCCCCGGAAGGAGAGGCGATGAGCCCCGAAGTGGCGAAGACGGACGAGGAGTGGCAAAAGGAGCTGACCCCGGCCCAGTACCAGGTGCTCCGGCACGCCGGCACCGAGCCCGCGTTCACCGGTGAGTACTGGGACTGTCACGACGACGGCGTATACCGCTGCGCGGCGTGCGGGGCGGAGCTGTTCACCTCCGACACCAAGTTCGAGTCGGGCACGGGCTGGCCGAGCTTCACGGAGCCGGCGGTCGCCGACGCCGTCGAGCTGCGACGTGACAGCAGCCACGGCATGGTCCGCACCGAGGTCGTGTGCCGCCGGTGCGGTGGCCACCTCGGTCACGTGTTCGACGACGGACCGGGGCCGACCGGCCAGCGCTACTGCATCAACTCGCTGTCCCTCGACCTCGACCGAGGCGCCGCTTCGTGACGCAGGCGGCCGGTTCGCCCGCTGCCCCTCAGCTCGTCGCGTTCGGGACGGCGCGAGGGCGGTGGGTGATCCTCGCCGCCATCCTCGGCTCGGGCGTCGCGTTCCTCGACTCGACGGTCGTCAACGTGGCGCTGCCCGCCATCGGCGACGACCTGGGCGGCGGGCTCTCGGGACTGCAGTGGACGCTCGACGGCTACCTGCTGACGCTCAGCGCGCTGCTCCTGTTGGGCGGCGCGCTCGGCGACGAGTACGGCCGCCGGCGCATGTTCGTCATCGGGCTCGTCTGGTTCACCGTCGCGTCCGTGCTGTGCGGAGCTGCGCCGAGCATCGGCGTGCTGATCGCGGCGCGGGCGCTGCAAGGCGTCGGCGGAGCGCTCCTCGTGCCCGGCAGCCTCTCGCTCATCACGGCCAGCTTCCGTTCCGAGGACCACGGTTCCGCGATCGGCGCGTGGTCGGGTCTTACCGGCGTCGCCACTTCGATCGGGCCGTTCCTCGGCGGCTATCTCGTCGACGCCGTCTCGTGGCGTCTCGTCTTCCTCATCAACGTCCCGCTCGCCGCCGTCGCGCTGTGGGTGACGATGCGCCACGTGCCCGAGAGCCACGACCCCCAGGCGGGCAAGCGGCCGGACTTCGCGGGGGCCGGCGCGGCGACCCTCGGCCTCGCCGGCGTCGTGTTCGCGCTGATCCAGGGTCCGGCCCACGGCTGGTCGCCGTTCGTGATCCTCGCCGGCTTGGTCGGCCTCGTCGCGCTCGTCTCGTTCCCGTTCATCGAGATGCGCGTCAAGTCGCCGCTCGTCCCGCTCGACATCTTCAAGTCGCGGCAGTTCAGCGGGGCCAACGGCACGACGTTCGTCGTGTACGCGGCGCTGGGCGTCGCGCTCTTCCTCGTCGTCGTCGAGCTGCAGACCGTGCTCGGGTACTCCGCCCTGGAGGCGGGGGCCGCCACCATCCCGATCACGGTGCTCATGCTGTTCCTCTCGCCCCGGGCCGGACGACTGTCGCAGCGCATCGGCCCCCGCATCCCGATGACGGTCGGGCCGCTCGTCGTGGCAGTGGGACTGGTCCTGCTCGCCGGCATCGGGCCGAGCACGACGTACTTCACCGGGATCTTCCCCGGGCTCGTCGTGTTCGGCCTCGGGCTCTCGCTCACCGTCGCGCCGCTCACGGCAGCGGTGATGGGTTCGGTGGAGGAGAACCACGTCGGAGTCGGCTCGGGGGTGAACAACGCCGTCGCCCGGGTCGCCGGCCTGCTGGCGGTGGCGGTTCTCCCCGCACTCGCCGGCCTCGAGACGGCGTCGGCGGGGTCCCAGTTCACCGACGGCGTAAGCCGTGCCCTCTACATCTCGGCCGCCCTCGCCGTGCTCGGGGCGATCAACTCCTGGATCACGATCAGGACGGCCGCGCCTGTCGAGACGCCGGCGCAGCCGCTGGCGGTCTCGTGCCAGGACCCGTGCGTGCGCCAGCGGCAGGGGGAGGTAGACGAGGCCGCCTGACCGGCGCATGCTGACGGGAGCATGACCTTCCGTCGGCTCGGTGTTGTCGGCGTGGTGCTGGTGATGGCGCTCGCCGCTCCCGGGGCTGCCGCCGCCGGGACGGCTCCCGCGCCGCGACCGGACGCGTACCGCGACCAGCCGCCACTCGCGTACGTGTCGAAGGGGCGGGTGCTCGTCCTCGACGGCAAGGGCAACCCGCCGGTTGGTGTACGCGGGGTCACCGACGCGTGTTGCGTCGCCTTCTCGCCCGACGGCTACTACGTCGCGTTCGAGCGGCGCGGCGACCTCTGGGTCGTGGAGCACGACGGCAGCGAGCTCCACCGAGTCGCACGCTCGGTCGCGCGCTGGGAGTGGGCGCCCGACGGGCAGGCCCTCGCGATCGTCCGCAAAGCGTCCCCCGGCGAGGACGGACCGGGCAGGCATCGAGTTCGTCGGCGCCGACGACCCGGGCATCCGGGAGACCCAGCTGTCCAGGCACCGCGTCCTCGACATGGCGTGGGCCGGGCTCGGCCGCCGCATCGCCGTCTCCGCGGTCCCGGCGGGCGATACGAACGACACCGGCACGGCTGCTCAGCTGTTCATGCTCGAGGTCCCCGGCCCCTACGGCGAGGACTGCCCCGCGCTGTGCCCCGAGACCCCGCTCTCGGTCCCCGTCGAGCATCCCGAGGCAACGTCGGCCCCGCTGCTGGCGGGCTGGTCGCCGAACGTCGAGAACATCGCGCTCTGGACCGCGCCGAGGAACGGCGCCACCCTCGGCGTCGTCTCACCGCGCGGCGGCGGCATCACGCCGATCGCAGGCACGCTCGTACGGCGGTCGTGGGTGCAGTGGTCGAGGAACGGCGACCGTCTGCTCGTCGTCGAAGGGACCGCCCGCGAAACCGACGCGCCCCGGGTCCTCCTCCTGTGCACGAACGCGACGGCCTGCCGGCCCATCGCCGGCGGCGACGAAGCGGTCGCCGACCCGGCGTGGTCGCGCTCGGGCGGGATGGCCTACGTCCGTACCGATCGCCGTGAGCTCTGGATCGCCAACGGGGACGGTAACGACGCCCACCGGGTGGCCGCCGCCGGGGAGGGCGTGGCCGCGCCGCGCTGGCTTCCCGACACCCGCCATCTCCTGTTCGTGCGCGACGGCCGTGTCTGGCTGCTCGACGCCACCGGTTCGGGCGACGGGGGAGCTCCGGCCGTCCCCGTGGCCGGTCCGATCGGGCGCCGGCGGGCCGCCTCGACGGCACCCGTCCGCGAGCCTTCCGATCTTTCGCCGGATCTCGCGGAACAGCTGTATTCCGTCGCCCCGTAGGGCCGTCGGCACCGAATCAGTAAACGATTGGCGGAACACGCTCGAACCCGAGACTGTTGTACGTGGGCTTCGAGGCGAATATCCGGCGAGCCGCCCGGAGACCCTCACAGGATCGCCGCAACACAACGAATGAGGATGGTACGTGACCCAGGTCACACAGCGCACTGAGCGCCACGACGAGGACCTCGTCCGCGTCTATCTCGATGAGATCGGACGACACGAGCTCCTCACCAAGGACGACGAGGCCCGCCTCGCCCAGGACATCGACGCGGGCCGGGAGGCTCGGGCCAAGCTCGACGAGCCCGGCCGCATGAAGCGAACCGACCGCCGCAAGCTCGAGGATGCGGCCCTGCGGGGCGAGGCCGCCCGCCGGGAGTTCATCCAGTCCAACCTGCGGCTGGTGGTCTCGATCGCCAAGAAGTACCAGGCGTCGGGACTTCCCCTCCTCGACCTGGTGCAGGAGGGCAACCTCGGGTTGATGCACGCGGTCGAGAAGTTCGACTGGCGGAAGGGCTTCAAGTTCTCGACGTACGCGACGTGGTGGATCCGCCAGGCGATCCAGCGTGGCATCGCCAACACCGGTCGTACGATCCGGCTCCCGGCCCACGCCGGCGACAATCTGCTGCGCCTGCACCGGGTCCGCGCCCAGCTCGAGGCGGAGCTGGAGCGTGAGCCGACCGTCGCCGAGCTCGCGCGTGAGCTCGACGTCGCCGAGGAGAAGGTGACCGAGCTCCTGCTCGTGGCGCCTGATCCCGTCTCGCTGGCCGAGCCGGTCAGCGAGGACGGCGAGACGGAGCTGGGAGACCTCGTCGAAGACCGCAGCGCCGAGTCGCCGTTCGACGCCGCCGCCCGCGCCCTGCTGCCGGCCGAGGTCGAGAAGCTCCTCTCGGTGCTCGACGAGCGGGAGCGACGGATCCTGAGCCTGCGCTTCGGTCTCGACCGCGGCGAGCCCCGGACTCCCGACGAGGTGGGCGAGCTCGTGCATCTCAGCCGTGAGCGGGTCCGCCAGATCGAGGCCCGGGCGCTGTCGCGGCTCCGTCACCCGTCGGCCGACACCGGTATCCGCTGGCTCCTGGCCAGCTGACGGTCAGTCGCGCCCGAGGGCGCGCACCAGCCACACCGCAGCCGACTCGTCATCGACGGCTCACACTATGTATTTGACATAGATGTGTTTGTCAAGTAAACCAGCGGGCATGGGTCGAGGACGACGATTCGGAACGCACCATCACGGCGGGCGGGGTGCCCGGTGCCGGTGGCTCACCCAGCCGGGTACCTGGGAGGTCCACGCCCGGGTCGAGCGCTTCGTCGAGCCGGCGCTCCTGTTCGTCCTCCGGGACGGCGAGACCCACGGCTACGACCTCGCCGACTCGCTCGCCGAGCTTGCACCCGACGATCCCGTCGATCTCGGCAACCTCTACCGGCTGCTTCGGTCGCTCGAAGCGGAGGGAGTGGTGACGTCGCGCTGGCGCGACGATCTCCCCGGCCGCGTCAAGCGCACCTACGAGCTCACCGATGACGGGCGGCGGCTGCTCGACACCTGGGCCGAAGCCTTGCGTAAGACAGACGACAACATCGCCGCGTTCCTGCGGCGCTACGAGGAAGGAGCTGCCAAGTGAGAGCAGAGCACCACGCTATGCGCGAAGAGTTCCGGCGCATGCGCCGCGTCCATCGGGCCCGGCGCCACTACGACGACTATCGCTGGTGGCGAGGCGAAGACGAGGTCACGGCGCTCGAGGAGCTCCAGCGCGACCTGGAGGAGGCGGCGGCGGACGTCGCCGAGCGAATCAGGCGGTTGAAGGCGAAGCAGGAGCTGTAAGCCCGGCTTTCGCGGCGCCGCGGCGCCAGGATCCCCTGGCGGCGCATCGACCGGTGGAACCAGATGGTCGAAACGGCGATCGCGCTTCCCGTCAGCCCCCACGAGACCAGCGTCTTCGCCACCAGGAACGTCGCCAGCGACTGGCTGAACAGGAGCCACAACGTCACGGTCGCGTTCGCGATCTGCGTGAACGCCCACAGCAGCGTGATCTGGAGGAAGAACCGCCGGACCGACGCGTCCGCGAGCACGCCGCTCGGGATCGGACAGAAGTCGCGCGCCAGGCGTTCCGCCAACGGTCGGCCCAGTGGCACGGACAGGAGGAACGCGGCGGCGACGAGCGCCGTGCCGAGCGTCGGCTGCAGGAAATAGAGAACAACGCTGCCCGAAGCCAACGCGACGACTGTCCGGGCGGTCAGCGTCACGGTGGTGAGCATCAGGATGCCGGGGACGCGCTGGCGCATGATCAACCGCCGTGCGACCGCGGCGTACGTCCAACCCAGGCCGATCAGCACCGCGCCCCAAACACCGACGAAGTGCAAGGTCAGCAGGAAGAGGGCGAGCGGGACGATCGTGCCCTCGATCACGTGGGGTACCGCGTGCCGGGCCAGCGTTCGGAGGCGCGGAATCTCGAAGTGAGGGATTTCGAGGCGGGTCGTCATCGAGCGAACCGGACTCTAGATCCCGAACCTGTGAACGGGGCGTCAGGGACCCGGACCCGCTCCCCCGTATGCTGCGGCCCTGTGCGCTGGATCGTTCACGGCGAGCGCGCCCTGTACTCGAGTCCCTGGGTCGGGCTGCGTCTGGCCGACGTCGAGATCCCAGGCGGCGAGCGGTTCGAGCACCACGTCGTCCGGGTGCCACGGGAGGCGGCGGGCTGCATCGTCCACGACCCCGACCAGGGCGTGCTGCTGCTGTGGCGGCACCGGTTCATCACCGACACGTGGGGCTGGGAGATCCCGGCCGGGGCCGTCGACGAGGGCGAGACCCCGGCAGAGGCGGCCGCTCGCGAGGTGTTCGAGGAGACGGGATGGCGGCCGGGGCCGGTCGAGCACCTGGTCACCTACCAGCCGTCGAACGGTCTGTCGGACCAGCGATTCAACGTGTTCCTCGCCCAGGGCGCCGAGCGTGAGGGAGATCCGGTCGATTTCGGCGAGGCCGAGCGCGATCGCGTGGCGAGCTCCGGCGAAGGTACGCGCCGACATCGCGGCCGATCAGGTGGCCGACGGTCTGTCGCTGACCGCGCTGCTGTACGCGCTCGCGTTCGAACGTCTCGGCTCGTCCGGCTAAATCGACTCGAGGTCGGCCTGGCTGTACACGCGGAACGCGATCAACGTGCGCGTCCGGAGCACGCCCGGCTGCGCGGCGATGCTGCCGGTGACGAGGTCGGCGAGCGACTCGTGGTCCGAGACGCGGATGACGACGACGATGTCCTCGTCGCCGGCGACGGAGTACGCCGCGCTCACGCCGTCGAGGTCGGCGATGTCGCTCGCCAGCGCCGCGATCCGCGCCGGCTCGGCGGTGATGAGGACGATCGCGTGAACCACGGCCCGACTCTACGTGCCCCGGCGACGTGGCTGAGTGCGGGGCACGAGCGCTCCGAACTGCGCACGAGGCGCGCAGCTATCCCGGTCATTCTCCTCAGAGCTCGTCGGGCCCTCCGTCGCCGTGCAGGAGGCCGAGCTGATCGAAGACGTTGAGTTCGTCCCAGTACTGGCGGAGCGAACAGATCCGGTCGCCGCGAAACTCGGCGACGGTGATCCCATGCAGGGTCACGCGCGCGCCCGTGGGCTTCACCATCCTCCCGCGATCAACCGCGAGCTGACCGGTGTGCGTCATCGTGACGCTCCACTCCGCGCATGCGTAATCGCCACCGACCTCGAGGGGCGCAACGTCCAGCTCGATGTCGGAGAAGGCGTCGTCGCGACGGTCGAACTCGGCCATCAGCTCGGCGAGCGAAGAGGTGAAGATCGCCGGTGTCCACGCGCGCACGTCGTCCGTGTAGACGTCGCCGGCGGCACGGCGATCGTGATGAATGCTCGCGAACAGCGCCTTCGTCAGTGCCGCGGCACGAGCTGAATTCGACGTCACCTAGAACCGTCGTCGAGCTCGAGCACCTTGGCCTTCGCTGCCGCGAACTCGGCGTCGGTCAGACTCCTGATTGGTGGAGCTCCGCCAGCTCCTTCACCGCCGTTAGTGGGTCGCCGACGTACGGTGCGACGCGGTGAGTCGAAGCGTACGCCTCGCGCTGCTGTTGGTTGTACACGTCCTGCTGCTCACGGCTTCGAGGCAGCGCGTACGGCATCCACGTCTGACGAGGCCGAAGGAGGAACAGCATCGGTCGCTACGGCTGACTCACGACGCGAGGATCTTCGCTTTCTCCGCGTCGAACTCCGCGTCGGTCAGGATCCCCTGCGACTTCAGGTCTGCCAGTTCCTTCAGCTGTGTGACCGTGTCGGGCGCGGGGGCGGGCGCCGGTGGCGGCGCTTGCGCGGATTGCTGTTGCGCATCCTGCTGGTTCTCCTGCTGGGACCAGCGGTTGCCCTGCCGGCGGGACACGCGGTTCGACACCGCGGTTGCGGTACCCACGATGGCCGCGGTGCGAGCGACACCTCGTAGGAGTCCGGGCATTGTCATCCTCCTTGGGCTGGGCTAACGATCGGTTGCGTCGAGCGACGCCACGATGGCGTCCTGGGGGATGTATCCGGCCGCGACGAGCTCGGCGCCGCTGCGCCGCAGCGCCTGCGTGAACGAGGTCGCCCATCGGTTCTCGAAGACGAGGATTCCGGCGGACGAGCCGGGATCGATGACCGATGCGGCGTCGGTGAGATCGCTGTCATCGAGCAATCCCGCCGACGCGCCCTCGAACACGGCAAGGTCCAGACGACCGTCGTGATCGATGTCCCTCAGCTCCACGCTTCGTATCGAACCATCCGTGTCCCGTGTCACGAACACGAGATCGAGGATTCGGATCAGACCCCGGTCGACGAGATCGACGAGGATCGGAAATCCCTCACCGGTCATCTTGCTTCCGGGAAACTGAGCGATCAGATAGCTGATCGGTCCCATCTCGCCCGCTTCGTCCGGCATCGCCTGACCCGCCTCTCTGTTCGAACGATCTGGACCGTGCGTACGTCAGTCTCGCGCACG
>CAVYIP010000020.1:0-64363 GCA_963768605.1 uncultured Actinomycetes bacterium
GCTCGTGCACGTCGTAGCAGCCGGGTCGCATCTCCTCGTAGCGGGTCGGGTTGACGTTGAACATCTCCGGCGGTTTGCCCGCGACCACGTTCAGCCCGAGGTTGCGACCCCGGAGGTCGCCGTAGAACCACTGCTGGGAGCCGTCGGGCTCGTCGACGACGCGCGGCATCCGGTCGCGGTACTTCGCCGGGACGTGGGCGTCGAACATGCCGGCCGGCTCGCAGATGTGGTCGTCGACCGAGACGAGGATGAGGTCGTCGGCGTGCACACTCACGTCGTCATCTCCCCGAAGAGCCCGCGGTCCGTGAACAGCTGCACGACGAGCTCGCCCTGGCGACCCATCATGCGCTCGTATCCGTCGCTCGCCTTGTCGGCGTCGCCGTCGGCCACGGCCGTCGCGATATCGGCCAGGCCCTTCCGCTCGATCTCGATCGCGCCGGGCACAAGGGCGAAGAAGTTGCCCGGGAGGAGTCCCGACATCGCCCGCAGGACGACCTTGATCCGCGGCGACGCGGCGGCGTCGACGATCGCGGCGTGGAAGGCGATCGTCAGCCGCTGGATCTCCTCGGGATCGTCGGTCCCGGTGAGCCGGCGCACGATCTCGTCGACACGCTCGCCGAGATCGGGTCTGGCCCGGCCGATCCGCGGCGCACGGCGAATCCGTACACGAGCCCGAACAGCTCGTAGGTGTCGCGCGCCGCCTGCTCGTCGAGGGCGTTGACGAACGCGCCCCGATGCATCTCGATCGTGACCCAGCCCTCGCGCTCGAGAGCGATGAGCGCCTCGCGTACCGGGATGCGGCTGACGCCCAGCGCCTGCGCGATCTGCTCCTGCGGGATCCGCTCACCGGGACGGAGCCGGCCCTCGAAGATCAACCGCCGGATGTACACGGCGGCGTGATCGCCGCTGCTCCGGCGCACCAGCTGCCCGGGGGACGGGAGCTCGCTCGTGGTCTGGTCGCGCTGGCCCACCGTCGCCACGATTGCATACGTTATGCGACATGGCTGCGCTCGGTGATCTGCCCCGCGACCAGCTCGTCCCGGTGGTGCTCGAGTACATGATGGTCGGCCACCTCATCGACCGGGCCCTGATGCCGCAGGTCGCGGTCCGCGCCGGGGTCGACGCCGTCGACGACGTGGCCATCGACGAGTGGCTCGGGGCCAGCCCGACGTACACCGCCCGGATGCGGCGGCTGATGGGCATCGAGGGCGACGGCGTCGGGGCGATCATGAAGGGGCTCCAGCTCGACGTCGGCTTCGTGCACCAGTACATGGGCGTCAGCTACGAGCTCACCGACGAGCAGCACGGTGCCTTCTGGCTGGACCACTGCGGCGCGCTCATGGACGTCGAGCCGCACGGCGAGGCGCGCGTCGTCGGCATGTGCCACCACATCGAGGACCCGACGTTCGACGGCACCGCCCTCGCCACGAACCCACGCGCCCGCATCCGGCCGATCCACCGTCCGCCGCGCGTTCCCTCGGATCGCGAGCCGCACTGCCACTGGACGATCACGATCGACCCCGAGAACGAGCCGATCGGGCCCGCCCCGCACACGCTCCGTGTTGCCGATCTGCCGCTTTCATCGGTGCCGAACGAGCGCCCTGCGGATGCGGAACCGGGCGGGAAGCCGGACTACCGCGGGCCGTTCGACCCGGCGTTCCGGCTCGCCGATCTCTCCCACGGCACGCTCGTCGCGGTGGCGCGCGAGTTCCAGGAGCAGGTGCACCTGCTCACCAGCTCGGCCGAGCTCTCGCTGGCGGACCGCCTCGATCGGGAAACGGCGCGGGAGATCATGGCCAGCCAGTGGGTCGGGGCCGGTTGGGTCGCGAGCGAGCGGCTTGCCGACGTGCTCGGGTTGGGTGGCGGCGGGGTCGACGCACTGGCGACGGTGCTCGCGTTGCACCCGGCGCTCCCGCCTGGTTTCGAGCGCACGGTCCACGTCGACGCCGACGCCGGACGCGTCAGGCTCGAGATGACACCGCTCGCCGGCGGGCTGCTCGACCCGGACAATCCCGGCTGGCTCGGGCTGCTCGCGCGGGGCGAGCGGGGCGGCATCGAGGCCATGGCCCACGCCGTCGACCGGCGCGCGCAGCTCGCCGATGTGGCGGTGAGCGACACGAACGCCGTGATCGAGCTCGCCGTCGACGAGTCCGCCGAGCCCGCGCCCGAGCCGCCGGAGCTCGCGTTCATGCGCCTCAGCGGCACCGTGTCGTGGGTGTTCGACGCCACCGCCGGCACGTCGGCAAAGTCCTGACCCGGGCCAGGGGCGGACGACTCAGTCACACGATGTCGAGTGTGGAGATGAGCCCGTCACGGACGGCGAAGCGGAATGTCAGATCGACCTCGCCACCGGGGAAGTCGCCCTCCATGTGAATGCGCACGTCGTGACGCTCGCCGGCGGACGACGCTTCGACGGCCGTGGCGTCGAGGACGTCGATCGTGTACTGGTATTTGGCGGCGGGACCTGTGCGCCAGGCCCTGATCTTGTCGTGGCCACGCCAGGTCTGGCCTTCGTCGCTGACGGTGGCGTCGTCGGTGAAGCAGCGCACGATTGTGTCGACATCGCGCACGCGGTCCGCATCGAAGTACCGGGAGATGACGGCGGGTAGCTCATTCGTCACGGGAACCTCTTCAGCCTTCGGGCATAACGCACGAGGGTCGCGTCAGCGGCCTTCGAACTTCGGGTCGCGCTTCTCGCGGCGCGCCCGGGCGTGCTCGTGGAAGTCGTCGGAGCGGCTCGACAGCTCGATCGCGAGCGCCTCGTCGGCGAGGTGGCGCTCGAGGTCGACGCCCAGTCCCCGGTGGATGAGCAGCTTCGAGAGCCCGACCGCGACCGTGGCGGCGGACGCGAGCTCGTCGACCAGGTCATCGCGCGACACGATCGACGTCGGCTGCAGGCGCGGCCCGGTGCACCATTCCCCACGACGCCGCCTGCGCGCCGGTGACGTCGTGGCCGAGCATGATCATCTCCTTGGCGCGTGCGACGCCGGCGAGCCGGGGGAGGAGCCACGAGCCTCCCGAGTCGGGCGTGAACCCCATCGTCGCGAACGGCGCCCGTAGCCGCGCGTCGTCGGCCACGACGGCGAAGTCGGACGCCAGCACCAGGTGCAGGCCGAGGCCGATGATCCACCCCTTCGCGGCGGTGACGATGGGCGTCTGCGTCTCGAGCATCGTCGGGATGAGACGGTTCACCTGCCACCGCATCCGCCGTTGTGTCGCGCCGGCGCGGGGCTTCTCGTCTCCCTTGCCGCGCTGTCCGAGGTCGAAGCCCGAGCAGAAGTCGTCGCCGGTTCCCGACAGGGCGATCACGCGGACGGACTCGTCGCTGCCGGCGGCCTCGATCGTCTCGATCAGCGCCAGGACCATGTCGTCGGTGAGCGCGTTGCGGCGCTGCGGACGGTCCAGGCGCACGCGCAGCACGGCGCCGTCGTGCTCGACGGCGAGACCCTCGAGCGGTTCGGGGTAGTCCTTCATGCTCGCTCCTCGGCGGCGAAGCGGTCGACGAGCGCGTCGAGGGCGTCCTGGCACGTCGTCGCGCCGCCCGGCGGCTCGGGGAGCCGCACCGGCCCGTGCTCGCGGCTCGGCAGCAGGATCGTCGCATGCCCCGGGGTCGTGGTCTCGCCCCGCTGGTTCTCGCCCGTCAGCTCGAGCTCGACGGCCGGCCGGTCGCCGTCGACGAGCGCTTTGCGCACGACGTGCCCACGCAGCCAGTGGGTGTCGCCGACGTAGTTGAACCGGCGGAACTGGCAGTCCAGCTTCCAGAGCCACGCGTCGTCGCCCATCCAGTCGGTGCACAGGTGGATCAGCCACGTCTCGCGCATGCGCCCGTAGTCGTACACGGTCGGGTTCCCCGCCCGGCGGGCCCACTCGGGATCCCAGTGCACGCGTTGCTGCACATCGGGGATGTTCAGGTCGTCGGGACGGAAGAAGCGGGGTACCCGCTGGCGCTGCTCGTACCCGAGCCGCAGCGCCTTCACGCCGTACAGGCCCATGCCCATCCCGACGTGCCAGCAGACCATGTCGGTCACGCGCAGCGGCCCCTTGACGAGCGGGCCGATCTCGTCGCCTTCGTCGACGTCCTCCCACCAGCGCGGCTCCGCGCCGCGGCGGCGCGCCGGCTCCGAGGCGTAGCTCTCGTCGATCTCGCGCAGCTGCTCGTCCGTGTAGGGGTCGATCGACGTCTCGTCGTACTTGCCGCGCTCCTCGGCCTTCCCGCGCTCGGTGCGGATCATGAGGCGGTACTGCGCCGACAGCACCTCGTCAGGCGCGGCGAACACCTCGGCGGTCCATTCGTGCACGGCGCGCTCGGCGAACTCGCTGCCCTTGTCGTGCACGCCGACGAGCGCGTTGCGGCGTGTCACCGGTGTGCCCGGTCGCAGCGGCGCCCACCATTCGCGGAAGCTGCCCGAGTAGAAGGCGTGCGCGCCGCGGATCGGATCGCCCTTGAGGAGCGCGTGATCCTCGTCGGTGAGGTTCACGACCTCGTTGTCGCCGATCAGCGTGTCGCCACCGACGAGGGGAGGCGGCGCGATCGGCCCGCCCCAGCGGGTGGCAGCCGCGTACGCGGGATCGCACCAGAGCGGGTTGTCGTCGCCGTACGCCTCGGCGACCTGGCGGAACGCGTCCTCGTTCGGGCACCGGTAGTGCGGTGGCTGGGGATGGGGTTGCGGGACGCCGATCCGCGCCCGCAAGCGGGCGACCCCGTCGTCGGTGATCGAAGGACCGTCGGACACGCGTCTCCTTGTCGAGCCGCTCGGCCGATGTTGTATACAACATACGCGTGAGCCTGGCCGACCTGCTCGTGTCGCACCCGTTCGACGACGACGCGCCCCTGTTGCACACGATCGAGCGCGCCGTGACGGCGGGGGAGGCGCGCCGGGCGGCGGCGACGTCGGCGAAGCACCTCGGCGACGCCGGTGTCGAACGGGGCCGGCCCGTCGCGGTGCAGCTCCCGAACGGGCCCGAGATGGTCACCACGATGTTCGGCGTGTGGCTCGCGGGCGCCGTGTTCGTTCCGGTCAACTGGCGCGCGCCGGAGCCCGAAGTCGAGCGGGCGCTGCGCACCGTCGGCGCCGCCGCGATCGTCCGACCCGACGGAATCCACGCGCTCGACGGAGGCACCCGATGCGACCCGGACGCCGCCTTCGTGCAATGGACGTCGGGGACGACCGGCGAGCCGAAAGCCATCCTCCATACTCATGCCGCCTACCTCGAGCTACTCGATCGGGTGCTCGGCGAGCTGCGACCGTCGGGTCGAGCCCGCGAGCGGCCGCCGACCCCGAACCTGATCCCGGTCTCGCTCGCGCTGAACGCCGGGATCTACAACGTGCTGTTCGGCCTTCGGGCCGGCGCGGCCATCGTGATCATGGAGCGGTTCGAGACCGGCGTCTTCGCCGAGCTCGTGCGCCGGTTCGGCATCCGCTCGACCGTCCTGCCGCCCGCCGCGATCACGATGCTCACCGACGACGAGAAGATCGGGGATCTCGCGCCGCTGCGCTACGTCCGCAGCATCACGGCGCCGCTCCCTCCGGTCGAGGCGCGTCGCTTCGCCGACCGCTTCGGCGTCGATGGTGCTGAACGGGTACGGGCAGGCGGAGATCGGCGAGGTCATCGGCTGGACCGCGGCCGACGCCCGTGAGCACCCCGAGAAGGTCGGCGCCGTCGGACGACCGCATGCCGGCGTGCAGATCAAGGTGATCGGCGACGACGGCGGCCCGCTGCCCGACGGGCAGGTGGGGGAGTTGACCGTGCGCCCGCCCCGGATGGCGTCGGGCTACCTGGGCGGGGGCGGGTTCTCCGACCGGCTCGATGCCGAGGGGTATCTCCGCACGGGCGACCTCGCCCGCGTCGATACGGACGGGTTCGTCTGGATCGAGAGTCGCGTCTCGGACGTCATCAATCGCGGCGGCAACAAGGTGCTCCCGGCCCAGGTCGAGGACGTCCTGCGCAGTACGTCCGGCGTGCGCGACGCGATCGTGGTGGGCGCGTCCGACGCGCGGCTCGGCGAGGTGCCGGTGGCGTTCTTCGTCGGCGACGCCGATCCCGCCGACCTCGAGGCGCGGTGCCGCGACCAGCTCGTCGCGTACAAGGTGCCGGTGGCCTTCCATCGCGTCGACGCGCTCCCGCGCAACGAGGTGGGCAAGGTGTTGCGCCGCGAGCTGCTCGCGACGCTCGGGGCCGACGGCCGGCTCGCCGCCGGTCCGGAGACGCCGGCCGCGGAGGTTGTCGCCGCCGTGCGGGCGTGGGTCGACGACAACGTGCCCGCGGCATGGCGCGAAGCGGCGCAGCGTGGAGGAGCAGCCGCCATCCGCGAGGTCCGGACGCGAGCCGAGTACGAGGCCTGGTACCCGGTGTTCGCGCGTTCCGGTCTCGTCGTGCCGACGTGGCCGGTCGCGTACGGCGGCCTCGATCTGAGCCCCGACACCGCCCGCCTCGTCGAAGCGGAGCTGCGCCCGTACAACCTCGGCCGGCTCAACCCCCTCGGCCTCAACCTCGCCGCGCCCGCTCTCTTCGCGCACGGCACCGAGGAGCAGCGACGTCGGTTCCTGCCGCCGATCGTGCGGGCCGAGGAGATGTGGTGTCAGCTGTTCAGCGAGCCCGGCGCCGGGTCCGATCTGGCCTCGCTCGCGACCGCGGCGGTGCGCGACGGCGAGGAGTGGGTGGTCACCGGGCAGAAGGTATGGACCACGTGGGCGCACCGTTCCGACTTCGCGGTGCTGCTCGCGCGCACCGATCCCGACGCGCCGAAACGCAAGGGAATGACGTACTTCCTGCTCGACCTCCACCAACCGGGCGTCGAGGTCCGCCCGCTCCGCCACCTCGGCGGCGAGGTCGACTTCAACGAGGTGTTCCTCGATCGGGCCCGGGTTCCCGACGCCCATCGGGTCGGCGAGGTGGGGGACGGCTGGCGCGTGGCGGGGGCGACGCTCTCCGGCGAGCGCCAGATGGTGTCGGGTGAGGGCTCGGGCGGCGTCGACCGCATCGGCGGACTGGGGACGTCGCATCTCCTCGAGCTGGCGCGCCGGGGCTCCGCCGGCCGCGATCCGCTTGCCCGCCAGGACCTCGTGCGCGTCTACAGCGAGGAGCGCATCCGCGCGTGGACCAACGACCGCGTCCGTGCGCAGGTCCGGGCGGGCCGGGCGCCGGGGCCCGAGAGCTCGATCGGCAAGGTGCACCAGGGCGAGCTGAACCAGCGCATCCAGACGCTGGCGGTCCGGCTCCTCGGCATGGATGCGATGGCATGGGACAGCCCGGCCCGCGACTATGCGGCGTCGTTGCCGTTCGAGGTGCGCGGGATGCTGCGCAGCCGCGCCAACACGATCGAGGGTGGCACCACCGAGGTCAACAAGAACGTGCTCGGCGAGCGCGTGCTCGGTCTGCCCCGGGAGCCCGACCCGTGGCAAGGACACCCGTGGCGCGAAGTGCCGCGCAGCTGATGGCGTACGAGACCCTCGTCGTCGAGCGTCGTGGCCCGGTGGGGTGGCTGGTCTTCGACCGGCCCGCCGCCGGCAACGCGATGGACGCGACCATGTTCCGGGAGCTCGAAGCCGCGTGGCGCGAGCTGGACGACGATCCCGCCGTGCGGGTCATCGTGAACACGGGGAACGGGCCCGCGTTCCAGACCGGGGTCGATGTCGTCCAACTCGGTCGCGACAAGCAGGCCCTGCGCGAGCAGTCGCGCCGGACGAGAGACGCCGAGCTCCGACTCACGGCATGGCACAACCAGGTCTGGAAGCCGGTGATCGCCGCCGTCAACGGCGTGTGCGCCGGGGGCGGGCTGCACTTCGTCGCCGACGCCGACATCGTCGTCGCGGCGTCGGACGCGTCGTTCGTCGACCCGCACGTCTCCCTCGGGCAGGTCGAGCGCGTACGAGACGATCGGCCTCGTCCGCAAGTCGCCCATGGAGCCGATCGTCCGGATGGCGCTGGTCGGCACGCACGAGCGCATCGACGCGGCGCGTGCCCGACAGCTCGGCATCCTGTCGCAGGTCGTCGACCCGCCCGAACGACTACGCGACGCCGCCCAGGACCTCGCCGAGAAGATCGCCCGCAACTCTCCCGAGGCAATGCGCGTCACGAAGCAGGCGCTGTGGGGCGCGCTCGAGCTGGGACTGACCGACGCGTGCCGTGCCGGCGGCCGCGCCCTGATGTCGATGTGGGGACATCCCGACCAGGAGGAAGGCCCGAAGGCGTTCGCCGAGAAACGGGAGCCCGTGTGGCGGCCCCTCGACCCGCGAGAGAGGACGACGGCATGACGTACTCGCAGTTCGAGTGCCTGAAGCTCGAGCGGCGGGGGCCGGTCGGCTGGCTGATCAACAACCGCCCCGACCGGCTGAATGCCATGTCGGCGCGCATGCGCGACGAGTTCGCGATCGCATGGACCGAGCTCGACCGTGATCCCGACGTCAAGGTGATCGTGCACACGGGCGAGGGGCGCGCGTTCCAGACCGGCGTCGACGTGGCCGAGATCGCGAGCGACGGCGTCGGCATGCAGCGGTACCGGCGCTCCGTCGAGGAGTTCGACCTGCACTTCACGGCGTGGCACCAGCAGGTGTGGAAGCCGGTCATCACGGCGGTGAACGGCATGTGCGCCGGCGGCGGCTTCCACTGGATCGCCGATGCCGACGTCGTCATCGCCGCGTCCGACGCCGAGTTCTTCGACCCGCACGTCTCGATCGGCCAGGTGGTGTCGCTCGAGGCCATCGGCCTCATCCGGAAGATGCCGGTGGAGGCGGTGATGCGCATGGCGTTCGTCGGACGTCACGAGCGCCTGTCGGCGCCACGGGCGTACGAGCTCGGCATGATCAGCCAGATCGTCGACCCGCCCGAACGGCTCCGCGACGAGGCGCAGACCCTTGCCGAGAAGATCGCCCGCAACTCGCCCGCGGCCATGCGGGCGACCAAGCGCGCCCTCTGGGGTGCGCTCGAGCTGGGCCTGACCGACGCGTGCCGCGCCGGCGCCGGCGAGCTGGTCTCCATGTGGGGCCATCCCGACCAGGAGGAGGGCCCGCGGGCCTTCGCCGAGAAGCGGGAGCCCGACTGGGGCGACCTCACCGAGCGCTGACATTCGCCGGCAGATTCCCTGATCAAACCGGGCTGACATACAGGTATGGCCGTGGCCGCAGTCGAGCAGGACCGCCCGACGAGATTCGGGCTCGTCACCGGGCTCACGTTCGTCGCCGCCCTCGTTCTCGCCCTGGTCGTGCGGGGCAACGCCGTCGTCGGCATCGCGGCGCTGTTCCTTCTCTTCGTGCCGCTCGAGAAGCTGTTCGCCCTCCGGCCCCAGAAGGTGTTCCGGCGCGGCCTGCTCACCGACCTCACGCACCTGCTCGTGAACAACCTGTTCTCGACGGCGTTGGGGATCGCCCTCGTCGTCGCCGCGCTCATCCCGGTCTTCTGGCTGCGCAACATGAACATCGTCGGGTACATCCCCACGGTGCCGGCGATCGCGCTGTCGGCGGTGCTCGTCTTCGTCGGCAACTACTGGGGGCACCGCCTCACGCACACCGTGCCGTTCCTCTGGCGCTTCCACGCCGTGCACCACAGCATCGAGGCGATGGACTGGGCGGCCGCCGGTCGGCTCCATCCGTTCGACCAGGCGTTCACGCAGGCGTTCACCGTGATGCCGCTCGTGATCCTGGGGTACGGCGGCGGCACCTTCGCCGGGGTGGCCGTGTTCGTCACTCTGCTGGCGATCTTCCAGCACGCCAACGTGCGGCTGCGGTTCCCGGGGCTCCGCTGGGTCATCAACACGCCCGAGTGGCACCACTGGCACCACGCCATCGATCCCGAGGCCAGGGACAAGAACTTCGGCCTGCCCATCGTCGACCGGATCTTCGGCACCGCGTACCTGCCGAAAGGCAAGCGTCCCCGCGGCTTCGGCATCCCGGACCCCGTGCCGCAGGTCGGCTACCTCCAGCATCTGGCCTATCCGTTCACCGCCCAAGCCCGCGCCGGTCGCAGCCGGTCGCGCAGAGTCGTTCGAGACCTGCGAAGCTTTGCGCCGTGCCGGATTCCCGGAGGGCCCTGCTCAACGCGACGCTCGGGTTGGCGACGCTGCTGCTCACGAGCGTGCTGTGGCGCTACCCGCTCGCGCTCACGTCGCTCCAGATCGCCACCGGCGTCGCCATCTATTCGCTCCGGCCGAGCCGGACCAGCGCCTGCGTCTACGCGGTGGGTTTCGTCTTCGGCCCGCTCGCGGAGGGCCTGGCCATTCAGACGGGCGCTTGGGAGTACGCGTCACCGAGCGTGTTGGGCATCCCGCTGTGGCTTCCGTTCGTGTGGGGGAACGCGGCGCTGTTCATCCAGAACTCGGCCGACTTCGGGAAGGCGATCTTCGCCAGAAGCTCTGCCTCGAGCGCCGCCCCAGATGTCGTTGCACCGCTCGCACACCTCGTCGGGGATGACACCCCAGCGCATGAGCGCGCCGAAGACGATGCATCCGAGGCAGATCGCGAACACCGACTCGAGCGTCGCGGCGACGACGATCGCGCCGAGCAGCACGTACGCGGCGCCTGAGCTCCCGAACCCGAAGTAGGCGACGACCGCCGCGACCGTCAGGGTGGCGCCGATCCCCTGGGCGAATCGCTTCGGCGGACCGGGCACGTACTTCGCCGGCAACGGAAGACGCGGCGTCACGACCTTCGTCACGAGCTGTCCGAGCGGGCTCAGCGTCGGGCCCGTCAGCACCCGGGCGACGAACCCGTAGGCGAGCGGGATGAGCAGCCAGAACTGGCCGAAGACGATCGCGGCCACCGCCATGACCACGACGCCGCCCGCGACGAGGCGCGCCGACAGCTCGTTGACCGGGTTCGGGAACGAGAACAGCTCGCGGGCGGTCATGACCTCCTCCTGCGTGATCGGAGGCTCGCTACCCTCAATATACGACCGAATCGGTCGGGTTTTGTCAAAGGACGGCAACGGTCCTAGCGGCGTCCTTCAGGACGCCGAGGCGCTCCCGATATTCCTGCTCGGTGATCTCGCCCCGGGCATAGCGCTCGCCCAGCACGGCTTGACCCGACGCTCGCGGACCGCCCCACCAGCGTCGCCGCCGCCAGAAGAAGAACGACGACGATGCCCCAGATGAGCACGATCCAGAGGAGCCCGAATCCGGGCCACCATCCAGCGTCCGCCAACATTGCTCGACCTCCTTCGCTGCTACTTCTCGCAATCGATGGTGCCGAGGTTCCAGCCCGATTGCGTCCGGCCACGGGAGGTTTCGCAGGTACGTCGGTCGGCGCAGCAGTGCTGCTCCGGCTACGAGCGGGTCGTAGAGGTCGACGGGCGCTCGCCCGGCGTCCGCGGTGTACTAGACGGTGATCGAGCCCAGCAGGGGGAAGGAAGGGCATGGCGATCGACACGGCAGCTACGGGATCGGCGATGCGCTCCGCGCATCCGCTGGACGCCCTCAGCGCACGGGAGATCGAGACGGCCGCGGAGGTCCTCCGGGCCGACGGCCGTCTCACCGACGCCGCGCTCTTCGCGTACTTCGGGCTCGAGGAGCCGTCCAAGGAAGCGGTGGCGGGGTTCGCTGCCGGCGACCCGGTCGAGCGGCGGGTGCGGGTGGTCGATCGTCCCCGGACCGGCGGCCGACGTGGTCGAGGCCGTCGTCGACGTCGGGCGCCGCGCCCTCGTGTCGTGGCTCGATGTGCCTGGGGTGCGCCCGGCCCTGCTGTACGGGGAGTCGTTCAACGCGATCGTCGCGCTGCACGACCACCCCGACTGGCAGGCGGCCCTCGGTCGCCGCGGGATCACCGATCTGACCCGGGTCCAGATCGACCCGTGGCCGGCCGGCAACTTCGGCCTCTCGCACGAAGAAGGACGGCGCATCAGCCGCTGCCTCGCGTACTACCGGGAGACCGACACCGACAACGGCTACGCCCGACCGATCGAGGGGCTCGTCGCGTTCGTCGACAACGGACGCGGGGAGGTCCTGGAGGTCGTCGACTACGGCGTCGTGCCCCTGCCGTCCGAGCGGGGCGGCTACCTGCCCGACGACGTCGGCCCGATGCGTGACGACCTCAAGCCGATCGAGATCACCCAGCCCGAGGGGCCGAGCTTCACGGTCGACGGCAACCTCGTGCGCTGGCAGCGCTGGTCGCTACGCGTCTCGATGGACCCGTACGAGGGTCTCGTGCTGCACACGATCGGCTACGAGGGCGAAGGCGAGAACGCCGGCCGCGTCCGCCCGATCCTGCACCGGGCGTCGGTGAGCGAGATGGTCGTCCCGTACGGGCACCCGGGGCCGATGCACAACTGGAAGAACGCGTTCGACGCCGGCGAGTGGGGCCTCGGGCGCATGGCCAACTCCCTCACGCTCGGATGCGACTGCCTCGGCGAGATCCGCTACCTCGACGCCACGTTCGGCAACGAGCGCGGCGAGCCGTACACGATCCAGAACGCGATCTGCATGCACGAGGAGGACTACAGCATCCTCTGGAAGCACGTCGATCTCCGCAGCGGCACCACCGAAGTCCGCCGCCAGCGTCGCCTCGTGATCAGCTCGATCGCGACGGTCGGCAACTACGAGTACGGCTTCTACTGGTACTTCTACCTCGACGGCAGCATGCAGCTCGAGGTCAAGTTGACCGGCGTCATGTCGACCATGGCGGTGGACGGCGACGACGACCTCGGCAACGCGGCCATGGTCGCGCCGCAGCTCGCGGCGCCGTATCACCAGCACCTGTTCAACGTGCGCCTCGACTTCGACGTCGACGGGACCGCGAACACCGTGTACGAGGTCGACGCGGTGGCGGCGCCCGAAGGCCCGGACAACCCGCTGGCGAACGCGTTCACAGTCGAGGCGACGCCGCTCGAGACCGAGCAGCAGGCCCAGCGGATCGTCGATCCGTCGCGCAGCCGCGTCTGGAAGATCGTCAACCCCGAGGTGCGCAACCGCCTCGGCGAGCCGGTCGGGTACAAGCTCGTGCCGGCGTCGACGCCGACGCTGCTGGCGAGTCCCGAGTCGAGTGTCGGCCGGCGGGCGACGTTCGCGACCCGGAACCTCTGGGTCACTCCGTACCGTGCCGACGAACGGCGCGCCGCCGGTGACTACCCGAACCAGCACGGCGGGGGAGACGGGCTGCCCCGGTGGACGGCCGCCGACCGGCCCGTCGCCGACACCGACGTGGTGGTGTGGCACACGTTCGGCGTCACGCACATCCCGCGCCCCGAGGACTGGCCGGTCATGCCGGTCGAGTCGACCGGGTTCCTCCTCGCGCCGGTGGGGTTCTTCGACCGCAACCCCGCCCTCGACGTCCCCCCGACGCCCGGGCACTGCGACGACGGGGGGACGTGACGAGTCGAGGGTCGGCGCTACTCGGCGGCGACGGCTTGCAGGACCGGGAGCTTCGCCGCCCGCCGCGCCGGACGGAGCCCGGCGAGGACACCGGCGACGGCGCCCACGACGAGCAGCACGACGAGCTGGCCGACCGGCGCCGAGAACGTCGGGGCGATCATGTCGCCCGTCCCCGCGGACGCCGCCTTCACCAGGGCCCAGCCGAGGAACAGGCCGAGCCCGAGCCCGCCGACCGTGCCGAACACGGCGATGATCACCGACTCCCAGCGGACCATCGACCGCAGCTGGCGCCGGGTCTCGCCGACCGCCCGCAGCAGGCCCAGCTCCCGCGTGCGCTCGTGGACCGAGAGCGACAGCGTGTTGGCGATGCCCATGAGGGCGATCAGGATCGCGAGCGCCGAGCAGCACGTAGACGATCCCGAGCATCATGTCGACGCCCTGGCTCAGTGACGAGGTGTACTGGCCGCGGTCCTGCACGTCGGGCGCTCCGTACGTGTCGACGGTGCGCTGCACTGCGGCCTTGCCGGCCTCGAGTGAGACGCCGTTCTTCAGCCCGACGAGCACGGTGGTGTCGATGTCCTGCACCGCGTGCGGCGCCCATGCCTCACGCGGCAGGACGTAGTTGCCGGCGATGTCGCGGGCGTCGTAGACGGCGCCGACGGTGAAGTCGGTCGTCGTGCCGTCGGCGAACGTCACCGGCACCTTGGCGCCCTGCTGCCAGCCCTTGTCGTCGGCGACCCGATTCGACACGGCGAGCTGCTGCGGGCCGAGGTCGCGCACCGACCCGTCGGTGACGTCGAGGTCGAGGACCTTCCCGATCTGGCCGGGATCGGCGATCGTCACGTTCTCGGTGCCGGTGCCGACGAGCGCCCGCCCGGTCCCGAGCCCGGTCGCCGTCTGCACCTCGGGGAGCCGACCGACGTCGGCAGCGAGCTGCGGGCTGAGCCCGCCGCCACCGAACCGGCCCGTGCTGACGACGAGGTCGCCGGCGAAGGACTGCGACACGCTGTCGTCGATCGACGACTTGAGCGAAGCCGCGAAGATCGTGAACAGCGTGACGACGCCGACGCCGACCATGAGCGCGGCGGCGGTGCCCGAGGTGCGGCGCGGGTTGCGCATCGCGTTCTCGCGGGCGAGCGACCCGGTGACGCCGCGCACCCAGCGCAGCGGCGCGCCGAGGACGCCGCTGGCCGGGCGGGCGACGACCGGGCCGAGCACGACCACGCCGGCGATCGTCAGCAGCGCCCCGAGGCCCGCCAGCGCGAGGACGGAGTCGCCGCCGCTCAGCACCGCCGCCAGCACGACGGCCACGCCGACACCGGTCACCGCGATTCCTGCGATCGCCCGCGCCGGAGACGCGGTCGTGCGCTCCGTCGACACGTCGCGGAGGGCGGCGAGCGGCGCGACCCGCGACGCCTTCACCGCGGGCGCCACGCCGGCCACGAGCGTGACGACGACGCCGACGACCATGCCGATCACGGCCACCGACGCGTTGACGACGAGGCCGCCCGCCGGCAGGGCGAACCCGAACGCGTCGAACATCCCCTTGAGCAACTCGGCGATGCCGAGACCGCCGACGATGCCGGCCGCCGAGGCGACCACGCCGACGAGCAGCGCCTCGACGACCACCGACCCCAGGACCTGGCCCCGGCCGGCGCCGATCGCCCGCAGCAGCGCGGACTCGCGGGTGCGCTGGGCGACGAGGATCGAGAACGTGTTGTAGATGCTGAACGTCGCGACCAGCAGCGCGACGCCGGCGAACACCGTGAGGAAGGTCGTGAAGAGGTCGAGGAAGTCCTTGTTGATGTCGCTCGTGTTCTCGCTGGTGAGGTTCGCGCCCGTGATCGCCTCGGTCTGCGCCGGCAGCACTCGCTGCACCCGGTTCACGAGCTCGTCCTGGGAGACGCCCGGGTCGGCCTTCACCGAGATGGTCCCGACCTGATCCGTCCGGTGGATCAGGTGCTCCTGCGCGCTCGGGAGCGTGAACGCGGTGAAGGTGACCTGGCCCAGCCCGTCCGCCGCGCCGAACGTCGAGATGCCGACGATCTTCACCGCGACGGGCTCGGGGGTCTGGACCGTGGTCGTGTCGCCGACCCGGAGGTCGCCCTTGTCGGCGGCGCCCCGGTTGATCACGACCTCGTCGGCGGCGCGGGGGCCCGGCCCTCGACGAGCCGGTACGGGTTGAGGTCGCGGTCGTCGATCCAGTTGCCCGCGAGCGTCGGCGGGCCGTTGCCGCCGAGCTTGTCGCCGTCGGTGCCGATGAGCTGGCCGAAGCCCTCGACCGACGGCTCGGCGGCGGCGACGCCGTCGACGCCGCGCACGCGGTCGACCAGCGACGCGTCGATGAGCCCGCGCTGGCTGTCGGGTTCACCGGGATCGGTGCTGAGCTTGGTTCGTGCCGGACGACGACGTCGGTGCCGGCGTTCGCCTCGGTGAACAGGTTGTCGAAGTTCCCGCGCAGCGTGTCGCCGAGGACGAGCGTGCCGGCGAGGAACGCCACGCCGAGGAACACGGCGAGGAACGTGCCGACGAGCCGGCGCTTGTGGGCGCGGAGTCCCTTGAACATGACGGTGCGCATCGCTCAACCTCCCAACTGCTTCATGCGGTCGAGGACCGACTCGGCGGTGGGGTCGGCGAGCTCGTCGACGACCTGCCCGTCGGCGAGGAACACGACACGATCGGCGTAGGCGGCCGCGACCGGGTCGTGGGTGACCATGACGATCGTCTGGCCCAGGTCGTCGACGGCCTGCGCAGGAAGCCGAGGATCTCGGCCCCGGCCCGCGAGTCGAGGTTGCCGGTGGGCTCGTCGGCGAAGACGATCTCGCGGCCGGCTGGCCAGCGCCCGGGCCACCGCGACCCGCTGCTGCTGGCCGCCCGACAGCTCGGACGGGCCGGTGCGACGAGCCGGTCGCGCAGACCGACGGTGTCGATCACGCCGTCGAGCCAGTCCCGGTTCGGGCTTGCGGCCCGCCAGGGCGGTGCGGCAGGGTGATGTTCTCGAGCGCGGTGAGCGTCGGGATCAGGTTGAAGGCCTGGAACACGAAGCCGATGCGGTCCCGGCGCAGGAGCGTGAGCTCCTTGTCGGACAGCGAGCCGAGGTCGACGTCGCCGACGAAGACCTCGCCCGCGGTGAGGCTGTCGAGCCCGGCGACGCAGTGCATCAGCGTCGACTTGCCCGAGCCGGACGGGCCCATGATGGCGGTGAAGCGTCCGGCCGGGAACTCGACGGTGACGTCGTCGAGGGCCCGCACGGCGGTGTCGCCCGAGCCGTAGACCTTCGTCGCTTGCTCGGTGCGGGCGACGGCCGCCTGGGGTGGTGCGAGGGTGCTTGTCATCGTGTGACCTCCTGCAGATCGCGTGGTGTCGATCGTCTCGTCAGGAGGCCGCGTGGTCGTCGCCCGCGGTGGAGGTTTTGCCGGTACGCCGTCGGGCGCAGTACGTGCCCCGGCGCTACCGCGCCCGCGGTAGGTGCGTCAGCCCGCCCAGCCGGGGCGGACGAGGCCGGACTCGTAGGCGAACACGACGAGCTGGGCCCGGTCGCGGGCGCCGAGCTTGATCATGGCCCGGCTGACGTGGGTCTTCGCCGTGGCCGGGCTGACGATGAGCCGCTCGGCGATCTCCTCGTTCGAGAGCCCGTCGGCGACGAGCGCCATCACCTCGCGCTCGCGGTCGGTGAGGCGATCGAGCTCGGCGGCGACCGGCTCGGCTCGCTCGGCCCGTGTCGCGAACTCGGCGATGAGCCGGCGGGTCACGCTCGGCGACAGCAGCGCCTCGCCGCCCGCGACCGACCCGGACCGCCCGGATCAGCTCGACCGGCTCGGTGTCCTTGACGAGGAAGCCGCTGGCGCCGGCGCGCAGCGCCTCGAACACGTACTCGTCGAGCTCGAACGTCGTGAGGATCACGACGCGCACCGCCGACAGACGCGTCGTCGGCCGGCGATCGTGCCGGGTGGCCTCGAGGCCGTCGAGCGCCGGGCATGCGGATGTCCATGAGCACGACGTCGGGCCGCGGCGCTGCGCACAAGCGTCGACCGCGGCGTCGCCGTCGTCGGCCTCGCCCACGACCTCGATGTCGTCCTGGGCGTCGAGCAGGCCCGGAACCCGGCCCGCACCAGCGCCTGGTCGTCGGCGAGCAGCGACGCGGATCAACGCGCCGTCCGTCCCATCGGCAGCCGCGCCCGGACCCGGAAGCCGCCGCCGGCCGCGGGCCCGGCCTCGAGCCGCCCGCCGAGCGCCTGCGGCCCGCTCGCGCATGCCGGCGATGCCGCTGGCCCGCCGCGTCGCCGTCCGGCGCTCGCCGCGCCCGTCGTCGTCGACCTCGAGCGTCGACCGCGACTCGAGCCGTACGCCGACCGTGACCGTCGCCCCGTGCGCGTGCCGGCGTGGCGCACGACGTTGGTGAGCGCCTCCTGCACGATCCGGAAGGCGGCCAGGTCGACCGCCGCCGGCAGCGGGCGCGGTCGCCCCGGACGCTCGACCGTCGACCGCGAGCCCGGCGCGTGCCGCCGTCTCGAGCACGAGGTCATCGAGCCGGGCGAGCGTCGGGGTGCGGCGCCCGCGGCACGTCGCCGTCCTCGTCGGCGCGCAGCAGCTCGAGCAGCGACCGGAGCTCGCCGAGCGCCTCCTTGCTGGCCTCCTTGATCGCGAGCAGCGCCTCCGGGCCTGCTCGGGTCGCTCGTCCATCAGGTGGAGGGCCACGCCGGCCTGCACGTTGATGCTGGAGATGCTGTGGGCGAGCACGTCGTGCAGCTCGCGGGCGATGCGCAGCCGCTCCTCGCCGACCCGCCGGCGCGCCTCCTCCTCGCGCGTCTCCTCCAGGTAGCGCGCCCGCTCCTCGAGGCCGCGAGGTAGGCCCGCCGGTTGCGCAGGCCGTCGCCCAGGACCAGGCGGCCGCCGTCCAGCCGAGGCCAGCAGTGGCCAGCCTCGTTGCCGCCGACAGAAGGGCGACGTGAGCAGCACGCGAGGGCCACCCGGCGAGAGACGAGCGAAGGCCGCCGACTCGGTGACACGGCCACCGCATAGACGAGGAAGAAGAACGTCAGGTAGATGGGCCCGCCCGGGTACTCCGGGGCGCTGTACATCCAGAGGACGACGGTCACGACGCAGCCCGACGACGGGTGCCCGCCGACAGAGCGCGACGGCGGCCCGGCGGCGACGACGAGGACGTAGCAAAAGGCATCGGTCCGCCGGTCGCTGTTCCCCGGGGTGAACTGGGCGAAGACGAGGACGATCGCGACCGAGATCGGAGCGCGACGAGCCCGTCGAAGACCCACGACTCCGGAAGCGGTCGAGCGCGTCATCACCACCACGGTAAGGCTCGCACCACAGGCGTCATCCGCCGGCGGGCGTTGCTACGCCGCCGGGAGTACTCGGGGCCCGAGGACGTACGTTCGCGGCCGTGCGCCGGATCAGCGACCGCGAACGCCGGGCGAGGCTCGCCGTCCGGCATCACCTGGCGCCACAGGCGAAGGCCGCCGACGTCGTGGCGCTCGCCGAGCAGATGGTCGGGCTCCACTCGACGGACCCCGCGACGGTCATCCTCGCCGCCGCCGCCCGCCTGAAGCGGCCCAATGTCGAAAGAATCGAGCAGGCGCTCTACGACGACCGGACCCTCGTCCGCACGCTCTGCATGCGCCGGACGCTGTTCGTCGTGCCCGTCGATCTCGTGCCGATCGTGCATGCCGCGGTCACGGAGGCCCTCATCCCTCCCGAGCGCAAGCGAACCGTGCGCATGATCGAGGAGGCCGGTATCGCCCGGGACGGCGCGCGGTGGCTGCGCCGGGCCGAGGCCGAGACCATGGCTGCGATCGAGGAGGGCGGCGAGGTGACCGGGGCGGACCTGTCGAAGCTGGTGCCACGCCTGCGGGAGCAGATCCCGTACGGCGAGGGCAAGACGTGGGCCGGCAAGATCGGCATGACGACCCGGGTCCTGTTCCTGCTCGCGTGCGAGCAGCGTGTCGTGCGCGGCCGGCCGGCAGGGCTCGTGGACGAGCACGCGGTACCGGTGGGCGCCGATGACGTCGTGGCTCCCGGACGGGTTCCCGGCCTTGAAGGCGGACGAGGCGCGCGCCGAGCTGGCGCGGCGCTGGCTGGCCGCGTTCGGACCGGGGACCGTTGCGGACCTCAAGTGGTGGACGGGCTGGACGCTCGGCCAGACCCGCAAGCCGGTCGCCGAGCTGGACACGGTGGAGGTCGAGCTCGACCACGGCGACACCGGCATCGTGCTCGCCGGCGACGACGGCGCCGGTGCGGTCACCGAAGCCGTGGGCCGCCCTGTTGCCGAGCCTCGACCCGACCACGATGGGCTGGGCCGAGCGGGAGTGGTACCTCGGCCCGCACAAGTCGGCGCTGTTCGATCGCGCCGGCAACGCCGGGCCCACAGTGTGGTGGGACGGTCGCATCGTCGGGCGGATGGACCCAGCGGGCCGACGGCGAGATCGTCTGGCGGCCGCTCGAGGACGTCGGTGCCGACGGGCGCCGCGCGATCGAGCGGGAGATCGAGCGCCTCCAGACGTGGCTCGCCGGCGCCGTCGTCGTCCCCCGCTTCCCGACGCCCCTGGCCCAGGAGCTCCGGGCCGATAGCTGCATGCCTTGACAGGCACATAACCACTGGGTATGTTCGTGGCGCATGGCAGTGACCACGTTCGACGTGCTGGCCGAGCCCCGGCGACGGGACATCCTCGACCTCCTCCGGGTGCGGGAGCGCTCGGTGGGGGAGCTCGTCGAGGGCGTCTCGCTCAGTCAGCCCGGGGTGTCGAAGCACCTGCGGGTGCTGCGCGAGGCCGGACTCGTCGAGGTCCGGATCGACGCCCAACGGCGCTGGTACCGGGTGCGCGCCGAGCCGCTCGCCGAGATCGACGCCTGGCTCGCGCCGTACCGGCGGTTCTGGACCGATCGCCTCGACGCCCTGGAACGCCACCTCGACGACACCGATACGACCGACACCAACCGAGAAGGAGGAGTAGCGATGGCCACGAACCCGATCCCCCAGACAATGGCCGACGGCACCGTCGAGAAGATCGACGGCCGGTATGTCCTGCGATTCGAGCGACGCTTCCAGCATCCCGTCGAGCGCGTGTGGGATGCGCTCACCCGGCCGGAACGGATTCCGGAGTGGTGGGGCGAGGGCGAAGTCGAGCTCGAGCTCGTCGAAGGCGGGAAGTACGACGTTCGCACCACGGGGCCGCCGGAGCTCGTCGAGGCGGTCATCGCCGAGGCCGGCGAGGACGGGTTGACCCAGCACAACACCGTGCTCCGCGTCGATCCGCCCGTCCTCTTCGAGCACACGTTCGGCGCTCCCGACTCGATCGCGCGGTGGGAGCTGCAGCGGGATGCGGACGGCTGTCGCCTGACGCTCACGCACACGGAGCCCCCCGGCTTCGACATTGCGGACGATGGCCCCCGCGACCTCGGCGGCTGGCACACGGTTCTCGACCGCCTCGGCGCTGTGCTCGACGGCAAGCCGGTCCCTTGGCAGAAAGAGGATTGGGAGGAGCACCGCGACCGCTACGCCGCCAAGGTCGGCGGCACGTAGGCAAGCCCGCGAACGCCGGGATCACGCGCGACGAACCGGAGGTGAGCATGCCCGACAAGCCGGAATTCGTCTACGTCACGTACATCGAGAGCGCCCCGGAGAAGATCTGGGGCACGCTCACCGACCCCGAGCTGACCGCCGAGTACTGGGGGCACAGCAACGTCTCGGACTGGCAGGTCGGCTCGTCGTGGGAGCATCAACGCACCGACGGCACGCGCACGGCCGATGTCGTCGGCGCGGTCGTGGAGAGCGCGCCGCCGACACGCCTGGCGACCACCTGGGAAGAGCCCGGCGAGCATCGCACCGCCGGACCGTCACGTGTCACCTTTGACATCCAGCCCTTCGGCGACATCGTCCGGTTGACCGTCACCCACGAGAACCTTGCTGACGAAGCAGAACGGGACGTGTCAGCAGCCGGCTGGTCGGCGGTGATGTCGAACCTCAAGTCCCTCATGGAGACCGGACACACACTCCCGCAACCACCATGGGAGGTGGACTGGTAACGCTTACGACGATTCGGCGTACCGCGCCAGACCCTGCGCGCACTGATCGAGGAAGCGACGCAGGCCGCGCTCGAGGATCCATCCCGTCCCGGGCATCTTGGGAAGGAAGGACGCCTGCCAGTGACGTCGGTGCCGTCGACGTCGGCGGTGAGCTCGACCTCGGCGAGGTAGTCCCGGACGGGGAGACCCGAGAGCGACGCGTAGACGAATCGCTCGGCGGGAGCGACCTCGACGATCTGGTCGCGGCCGACGGTTCGGCCCCGGCGGAAGACGCGGATCGCGCCGGGGCCCTCGGGCGGCGGATCTCCCTCGCGCTCGAGCTCGAAGGACTCGATCGGCGACCAGCGCGGCCAGGTTGTGCCGTCCGCCAGCAACGCGAACACGGCGTTCGGGGCGGCCGCCGAGTGCCCAGTGACCTCGATGTGGCGGCGTCGCATCGGCCTTCTTGTACCAGACGCGGGAATGGCCCGACGGACGAGTCGGTTGCAGCGCGCCGTGGACCTGCCTCGCGGCGCGGTCGTGTCGGTGAACGTCGGGCGGGCACGCGCGGTCGAGCGCGACGGGAAGCCGGCCAGCACGGCGATCTGGAAGTCGCCGGTGTCCGGTCGGGTCCGGCGCGAGGCGTCAACCTCGACGGCGACGAGCAGGCGGACCGATCCGTGCACGGTGGGTACGACAAAGCCGTGTACGCGTACGCGGTCGAGGACACGCGGTGGTGGGAGACGGAGCTCGGACGGACCATCGGGCCCGGCGGTTTCGGGGAGAACCTCACCGTGGAGGGCCTCGACCTCGTCGATTCGGTCGTCGGGGAGCGCTGGGCGGTAGGAACCGCCGTCCTCGAGGTGAGCGAGCCGCGGCTTCCGTGTTGGAAGCTCGGAGTGCGCATGGGAGACGGCTCGTTCCCCCGGCGTTTCACTCGCGCGGCGCGGCCCGGTACATATCTGCGCATCGTCGACGAGGGAGAGATCGGCGCGGGCGACGAGGTGCGAATCGTCTCGCGGCCCGACCACGGCTTCACCGTCGGTGATATCTGGCGCGTGTACCACCAGGACCGGCACGACGCCGGCGTGCTCCTCGACGTGCCGCAACTCGGGACCTCATGGCGTGAGTGGGCAGAAGGGCGGGTGCAAAGGATGGCGGAATCGTGACTGCGAACGGCAGCGTCTTCACCGAGGGCGAATTGGGTTACCTGTCGGAGCGCCGATTGGGACGGATCGCGACCGTGGGCAAGGACGGCACGCCCCATGTCGCGCCGGTCGGATGGCGCTACGACCCGGAGCAGGACGCCGTCGAAGTCGGTGGCCGGGACTTCGGGCGCTCGAAGAAGTACCGCGACGCCGCCCGGTCGGGGCGAGCGGCGATCGTCATCGACGATGTCGTAAGCGTCGATCCTTGGCAGCCCGCGCGGCATCGAGATTCGCGGGGCGGCCGAGGTACTCGACGATCCACCTCGGATCCGGATCCGGCCCGCAGCGGGTTGTGTCGTGGGGCCTCGAGGGCGACGACTTCTTCCGCCAGCACGCGCGCACCGTCGGCTGATCGTGCACGCGGCCGGGGGCGTCAGGGACTCGTGGTCTCCCGGGGCTCGGTGAGGCGCAGGCTGTTGCCCGAGGGGTCACGGAAGCCGCAGTCGATCCCGTAGGGCCGCTCTTCCGGCGCCTCGGTGAACTCGACGCCGCGTCCCCGCATCTCCTCGTACGCGGCTCGGCAGTCGTCGGTCACGAGGAAGATCGTGCCCGCGAACCCCTTCGCCATCAGCGCGCGGACCTCCTTGGCGGTCTGCTCGTCCATGACGGGCGGGCCTGGGATCGCCATCAGGGTGATCGCGACGTCGTCTTGCCCCGCGGGCCCGACCGTGAGCCAGCGGAAGTTCCCCAGCTCGGGGACCGTCACGTCGGACCGGATCTCCATCCCGACCTTCTTCGTGTAGTACTCGAGCGCCTCGTCCTGGTCGTGCACCCAGAGCTGGGCGCTGCCGATCTGGATCATTCGTCCTCCTCTTCGACGAAACGCGACGGAACGTGTGTCCAGCGCACGCTAAAGATGCGCGCCGCGCGTGTCTTCTCGAAACGTGCGGTTTCGTGGGCGTCCAAAGGCTCGCAACATGCACGTCGGAACCCGCGCGTAGTCGGCCGCCTTCGGGAAGGCGGCCCGGTACGCCGTCGGCGAGACGCCGTAGGTACGGGTGAAGCTCGTCGTGAACGAGCCGACGCTCTGCAGCCCGACGTCGAAGCAGATCCGTGCGACCGAATGGTCCGTGTTCCGAAGCAGCGCGGCGGCCCGCTCCAGACGCCGCGTCAACAGGTACGCGTGCGGCGATTCCCCGAACGTTCGGCGGAACTCACGGCTGAAGTGGGCGCGCGAGAAGCCGGCGGCCCGGGCCAGATCGCCGACCTCCAGCGGATCGAAGTACCGGGAGTCGACGAGATCCTTCGCCCGGAGCAGGTCACGGGGCGCGACGCGAAGACCATCGTGATGCGTCGTCATTCCTTGCGGGCGCGGCTGGGTGCGACGCGCGGCGGCTCGTCGGGCTGCTTCGGGTATACCGGCGGCCACGGCGCGTCCATGAGGCCGTTGGCGCGGTCCTGCGCGTACATGGCGAGCAGCGGCTCCAACGACTGCCGGTTGTCGTTGATATCGGCCCACGGATCGCCGTGCGCCTCGATTCGTGCCGGGAGTGTGGAGATCGTCAGCTCGTCCGGATGGATCTCGTCGATCTCGTCCCAGAACAACGGCGTCGAGACCTGCGCACCGACGCGAGCTCGCACCGACCACGCGCCGAACACGGTCTTGTGCGGTGCGTTCTGGTTGAAGTCGAGGAAGACCCGCTCGCCCCGCTCTTCCTTCCACCACGCCGCGGTCATGAGATCGGGGTGGCGCCGCTCGAGCTCTCGGGCGGCGGCGACCGCTGCCCGCCGAACGTCGTAGGAGTCCCATCGCGGCTCGAGCCGGATGTAGACGTGCACGCCGCGGTTGCCGGTCGTCTTCGGGTAGCCGACGATCCCGAGCTCGTCGAGGAAGGCGCGCACCTTGGCCGCGGCCGCCCGTATGTGGGTGAAGTCGGTGCCGGGCTGCGGGTCGAGGTCGAGACGAAGCTCGTCGGCGTGCTCCGGGTCGTCCGCGAGGTTCGGCCACACGTGGAATCCGAGGCATCCGATGTTGACGGCCCAGACGACGTGGGCGAGGTCCGCGGCGACCAGGGCTCGCGAGGTCGTGCCGTTCGGCGTGCTCACGACCGTCGTCTGCAACCAGTCGGGCGCCGACTTCGGCACCCGCTTCTGGAAGAAGTTCGACCCGCTCGCGCCCTTCGGGGAAGCGCTGCATCAGCGTCGGCCGGCCCCCCATGGTGCGCATGACCGGCTCGGCAAAGCGGAGGTAGTGGTTGACGAGATCGAGCTTCGTCTCGCCGTGCTCCGAGAAGAACACCTTGTCGGGGTGCGAGATGAGGAGCTCGTGCCCGTCGATCTCGAGGGCCTTCTCGTCGGCGGCGGCCACGGTGCTCACGGTACCTAAGACAGTGCGGCCCATCCGGCCTCATCGGTGACCGGCGTCACAGCGGGAAGGTCGCGCCGCCGCGATGAGTTGCCCGCGCCGATGCGGTCATAACCCCGATACCGCAGTTCGCGTCGACGAGGAGGACGGCCTTGGATCCGCGTTCCCCCCTGGCAATCGAAGCGTCAGGCCTGGCGAAGTCGTTCGGCGAAACCCGCGCCGTCTGCGGCGTGGACCTCGCGGTCCCCACCGGCACCGTGTACGGGTTCCTCGGGCCGAACGGCGCCGGCAAGACCACGACCATCCGGATGCTCGCCACGCTGATCGAGCCGGACGAGGGCACGGCCTACGTGCTCGGCCACGACGTGGTGAAGCGAGGCCGACGCCGTTCGCCGGCGGGTCAGCCTGACCGGGCAGTACGCGTCCATCGACGAGGAGCTCACCGGTCGGGAGAACCTCGTGCTCCTCGGCCGGCTTCTCGGGTATTCGCACGCTCAGGCGAAGGCCCGGGCCGACGAGCTGCTCGAGGTGTTCGACCTGGCCGAGGCGGCCGGCCGTCAGGTCGAGACGTACTCGGGAGGCATGCGGCGCAAGCTCGACATCGCCGGGAGCATCGTCGTCCCGCCCGACCTGATGTTCCTCGACGAGCCGACCACCGGCCTCGACCCGCGGAGCCGGACCCAGTTGTGGGAGATCATCCGGGCGCTGGTCGCGCAGGGCACGACCGCGCTCCTCACGACCCAGTACCTCGACGAGGCCGATCAGCTCGCCAACCGGATCGCCGTCATCGACCGCGGCACCGTCATCGCC
Organism: uncultured Actinomycetes bacterium; assembly: GCA_963768605.1. Taxonomy (GTDB): domain Bacteria; phylum Actinomycetota; class Acidimicrobiia; order IMCC26256; family JACDBD01; genus JALZAA01. The sequence goes on from CAVYIP010000020.1 coordinate 25,637, forward strand.
GAGGGCACGAGCGGCGAGCTCAAGGCCTCGGTCGGCGCGGGCGCACTGCATGTACGGGTGCGCGACGCGGAGAAGCGGCCCGAGGGGCAGCAGCTGCTGGCGCGGACCCTGGGCGTCGAGGTGCACTGCGACTCCGACCCGGTCTCGCTGACGGCGTCCGTCTCGGACCCCGAGCGGGTGGCGCGGGCACTGGCCGAGCTCGCACGAGCCGACGTCGGCGTGGCCGAGTTCGCACTCGGGCAGCCCAGCCTCGACGAGGTGTTCTTCGCGCTCACCGGCCGTCCCGCCGAAGAGCGCACCGAGCAAGAGAACGAGAACGAAGAGGAGGACGCAGCATGACCGCGACCATGCAGGCGGCGCTCACGCACCGCGAACGCCCCGCGCCCCCGGGCCCGCTCTCGGCGTCGCTCACGTTCGGCTGGCGCGCGTTGCTCAAGATCAAGCACGTTCCGCAGCAGCTCTTCGACGTCACGATGTTCCCGATCATGTTCACGCTGCTGTTCACGTTCTTGTTCGGGAACGCGCTGGAGGGGTCGACGAGCGCGTACGCGGAGTTCGCCATCCCGGGCATCCTCGTCCAGACCGTGGCGTTCATCACGATGTACACCGGCGTCGCCCTGAACACCGACATCTCCAAGGGGATCTTCGACCGCTTCCGGTCGCTCCCCATCTGGCGACAGTCGGTCATCACGGGCGGTCTCATCGCCGACCTCGCCCGCTACGGGTTCGCGGCGTTGGTGGTGTTCGTGCTGGGCATCGCGCTCGGGTTCCGGCCCGACAACGTCGTCGGCGTGCTGGTCGCATTCGCCCTCATGCTGCTGTTCGCGCTCAGCCTCACCACGATCTGGATCATCTTCGGGATGCTCCTGCGCACGCCGGAAGCCGTCATGCAGGCGAGCATCTCGATCCTGTTCCCGCTGGTGTTCCTCACGAACATCTGGGTGTCCGAGACCACCATGCCGGGCTGGCTCCAGGCCATCGTCAAGGTCAACCCGGTGACGAGGGTCGTGATCGCAGTACGCGAGCTGATGGCGGGGACGGCGTCGGCCACGAACATCGGGTGGGCGCTGCTGTCGTGCGCCGCGCTCATCGCCGTGTTCACACCGATCACCTTGCACCTCTACAACAAGAAGCTCCGCAGCTGAGAGGAGGACCGGAATGTTGGGTGATCGAGACGTGACGACGCTGGTCTCGGTGAAAGATTTGGCCGAAGCAAGACCGTTCTACGAGGAGGCGTTGGGCCTCACGAAAGTCGGCGAGAACCCCGGATTCGTGCAGTTCCGGAGCGGCGCCAGCATCGTCATCGTCTACGAGTCGGAGACGGCAGGCACGAACAAGGCGACGACCGCGGCCTGGCACGTCGACGACGTCGGGGAGACGGTGCGTGAGCTCAAAGCCCAGGGCGTCAGCAGCTTCCAGCAGTACGACAACCTTCCCGGCGTGGAACGCGACGGGGACATCCATGCCGCGGGCACCTTCACGATCGCGTGGTTCAAGGATCCCACCGGCAACATCTTCGAGATCAACAACGGTGTACCGGCCTGAGGAGGACGAGCCCGTGCCTACCCCGACCCTCGGCAGCATCCTGCTCGGCACCGCCGAACCCGACCGGCTGCGCGACTGGTACGCCGCCGCCCTGGCGCCGGCGGACACCGGGGGAGGGTTCACCGAAGTGACGCCCACGATGTTCGCGGCCACGTTCGGCGAGACCGCGCTGCTCATCGACGGACGCAGCGACGTCGCCGGCAAGAACCCCGAGCCCGGCCGGGTGGTCCTCAACTTCCACGTGGACGACGCCCGCGCCGTCGCGGAGCACCTCGACTCGCTGGGCGTGACCTGGCTGGTCGAGCTGGAAGAGCGCGAGGGCGGCCTCTTCGGCACGCTGGTCGACCCGGACGGCAACTATGTCCAGATCATCGAGCTGCGGGAAGGACCGGGCACGTCGTGATGGTGGCGGACCCACCCGTTCCCGAGTCACCAACGGACGTCCGGCGGCGCGCCCGACTCCGCGCGATCACGCTCGAGTCGCGGGCGCCCGATCGGGCGGCGGCCTGGTACCGGCAGGCGCTCGGCCTCTCGGATGACGATCCGCTGTTGACTGCGGGCGGCGTCGAGCTCCGCTTCACGCTCGGCACCGCCGATGCCCCCAACGCCGTGGAGCCGGCGCGGATCGTCCTCAACTTCCACGTGGACGACATCCGCGCCGCCGAGGCGAGGCTCGTTGCGCTGGCGGCCGTCTGGGTGCGTGAACTGGAGCGCACGCGCTGGGGCATAATCGGGACGGTTCTGGACTTCGACGGCAACTACGTCCAGATCGTCGAGCCCGCCCCAGACTCGCCCGCCTGCCTCCAGCGCAAAGAGGAGCACCGATGACCGACGTCGCCGCGCCGGACCTCGAACGAACCCTCGAGCAGCACCGCGCCGAGTTGACCGGCTACTGCTATCGAATGCTCGGGTCGTCGTTCGAGGCCGAGGACGCCGTCCAGGAGACAATGGTGCGCGCGTGGCGCGGTTTCGACCGCTTCGAAGGGCGTTCGGCGCTGCGGTCCTGGCTGTACCGCATCGCGACGAACGTCTGTCTCGACATGATCCAGGGCCGGCAGCGCCGGGCGCTCCCCATGGACCTCGTCTCGTCCTCGTCGGGAGACTCGGAGGCGGGCCCGCGCCTGCCCGAGAGCAAGTGGATCCAGCCCATCCCCGACGGCCGCGCCATGAAGCCGACCGAGGATCCGGCCGAGGTGACCGAGTCACGGGAGACGATCCGGGTGGCGTTCATCGCCGCCCTCCAGCACCTGCCGGCCCGCCAGCGGGCGGTGCTGATCCTGCGCGAGGTGCTGCGGTGGAAGGCGAGCGAAGTCGCGGAGTTGCTCGACACGAGCGTCGTCTCCGTCAACAGCGCCCTCCAGCGCGCCCGCTCAACCCTCGCCGCCAGCGACGTCGCCGACTCCGACGTGCGGATGCCGGAGGACGACGAACAGCGAGCGCTGCTGGCGCGTTACGTCGACGCGTTCGAGCGCTTCGACATCGACGCGCTCGTCTCGCTGCTCCACGACGACGCCACCATGTCGATGCCGCCGTACGAGCTGTGGCTCGAAGGCGCCGACGAGCTCCGCAAGTGGCTGCTGGGCGCCGGTTCCGGCTGCCGCGGCTCGCGCTTCGAGGCCGTCGAGGCGAACGGGTCGCCCGGGTTCGCCCAGTGGCGCGCCGGTGGTCCCGGCGGCAGCTTCGAGGCGTGGGCGATCCACGTCCTCCGCGTGTCAGACGGACGGATCAGCGGGATCGACTTCTTCGTCGACCCGGACCTGTTCCCGCTGTTCGACCTGCCGGTCCGGTTGGACCAGCAGGCCGGGGCACACCGGTAGCTCGTCCCGCAGCCCGGTCAGGGCGAGGAGATCGGACAGCTCGACCCGCGCGTTGCGGAGCCGTATCGCCCGGCCGGAGCGCCGAGCCGTGAGCTGGAGGCGCGCCAGCGCGCCGACCGCGGTGACGTCGGGGTGCGCGAGCCCGCCGACCTCGCACGTGACGAGATCGACGTCGCCGTTGGCGAGGAGCAGCCGGAGGCGCTCGCAGAGGTCGGGGACGGCGGCGCGGGCAATCGGTCCGCAGACGTCGAGGACGATCGTCCTCGGCCCGGTCGGGGGCCGCAGGCCTTCGAGCGGGGTCGGGAACGGCGGTTCGGGCGCGGCCAAGAGAACCTCCTCGGGGAGCCCTTTCCCGACTACGACCGCCGCGGGGGCCGAAACTCACCGGCGGCGTGCCCGTGCCGACCTCAGATCTTGAAGATGACGATGTACGTGGCGCCCGTCTCGGTCTCGAAGTCGGTGTGGGTGGAGCCTGCGGCGGCGGCATATCCGTCGCCGGCCGACATCTGCCGGCCCTGGTTCCGCAAGGTTCCCTGGACGACGTAGTTGAACTCGGCGTTCGCGTGCTCGTGGGCGGTGCCTGCGTATCCGGGCTGGGCCTCGACCAGGGTGACCATGTAGCCGTCGGCGGTGCCGAGGATCTTCGCTCGTGCTTCTCCGGCAGAGCCGGTCCAGGGCACCCAGTCCGCGTCGTCGGCGCGGACGATGTCCCATCCGTCGAGGGAGACGTCCTGGGTCTGATCCATCAGATCGTCCTTCCGGTCGCTTGTGGTGGCTACGAATAGGTCACCCGCTGCCGAGCCGCAACAGCTTCGCGTGCCCGGACCATCCCCGTTTTCGCCGGGCTGCGGGAGCACAATTGGTGCCCATCGGGACTTCAGCGACGGTCTTGGGCACTCACGTCGGTGCCGTGCGCAGCTTCGAGCTCGGCGGCACGTCGACGACCGCCGGTCGGCGGTGGGCTGCTCGCTGCAGCTGCGGGGTGGTGGCGACGACCGGGGCCTGGCCCGAGGCGCTCGCGTACCTGAGCGAGCATCGCCGTGCCACGCCGAACCTGCGCCAGGCGCGGGTGGCGAGCCGGCCGACCCCCGACCTGCGCGGCGTCGAGTACCGGCCGATCGAAGTCGTCCGGCCCGTCGCCAACGGCTACCGCCCGAGAGCGTCGTCCCTGCGCCGGCTCGTGGCCGGGGCCCTGCACTCGATCGTGCGCCTGACGGTCGGCGCGTTCTCGACCAGCGCCTGACCGGCCCGCGCGGCGGGCCGTGAAGTGGTCGGGGAGCGGTACCGTCCGTTCGATGAGCGTGCCTCCCCCCGATCCTGCTGCTCTCGGGCCGCTGGTGCCGCTGATCGGAGAGTGGGAAGGCGATCAGGGCTCCGACGACGCGTACGTCTACGCGCGGGGCCGCGAGGAATCGGCCCCCTTCCGTGAGCTGACCTCGTTCACGCCGGCCGGTCCCGCGCACAACGGAGCCCAGTCGCTGTACCGCCTCGATTACACGACGACCGCGTGGCGCATGGACGAAGAGGTGCCGTTCCACACCGAGATCGGCTACTGGTACTGGGACGCAGCGCACGAGCTCGTCATGCGAGCGCTCATCACACCCCGTGGCATCGTCGTGCTCGCCGGCGGGTCCGCACGACCCGGCGACACCACGCTGACCGTGAGCGCCGAGGCCGGGGCCGACGACTTCGGGATTCTTTCCAACCCGCAGCTGCGGACCACCGCGCGCACGACGCAGTTTCGGACGACCGTCGATCTGTCGGTCCCGGACCAGTTCTCCTACGACCAGGAGACGTTCATGTACCAACCCCGCATCGACGGCGTCTACTGCCACCGCGACCGCAACACGCTCGCTCGTATCAGCGGCTGATTCGCCGGTCTCGGGTCGGCTACGCGGCTTCGGCGTGGCGACCGTCGTGCGCCTGGGCGATCAGCCGCTCGAGGTCGCGCAGCTCGCGGGACATGCTCCAACGGAGGTACAGGCGGACGAGTTGCTTGAGAGGGACCAGCCAGTGGGCGAGCACGTACTGCTCGTAGTGGATGACGGTGCAGCCGCCCGCCAGGGGAGTGACGACGAAGCCACCCTCGATGGTCGCCTCCTCGGCGGGGATGCCGGCGTTCCTGCTGTGGAAGCCGGCGTCGTTGAGGAAGTACGCGAACTCGCCCCGCCACGGCACTCCTGCAAACCGGCCGCGAACCTTGTAGGTGCCGCTCGACGAGGTGTCGGGGGAGACGGCGACAGCATCCGCCTTGACCTCGGTCCGTTCGATGTTCTTGATCTCGCGGATCGCGGCGAGGGCGTCCTCCCTCGCGCAGTGCATCTCCCGTGCACAGACGGTCGTGATTCTCGTCGATGCCGTCCTCATGGTGATCCCTCCCTCGCGTGCCACTCGACGCTGCCATTGCTGCCAGGGACGTATCTTCGCTCCTGATCCGTCCGCCGACCATCGAGCCGGGCCGCCCGCTGATCTTCGGAGACGCCGTGAACTTCGACCTCCCGCAAGACCTCGTCGACTACCTCGCCGAGTTGGACGACTTCATCGAGCGGGAGATCAAGCCGCTCCAGGCCCAGGACGACAACGAGCGATTCTTCGACCATCGGCGTGAGGACGCCCGTACGGACTGGAACCGGGGCGGCCTCCCGAACGAGGAGTGGGAGGCGCTGCTCATCGAGATGCGCCGCCGGGCCGACGCCGCCGGCCACTACCGGTACGCGTTCCCGAAGGAGTACGGCGGCAAGGACGGCACGAACCTCGGCATGGCCGTGATCCGCGAGCACCTGGCGCGGAAGGGGCTCGGTCTGCACAACGACTTGCAGAACGAGTCGTCGATCGTCGGCAACAACGTCGGCTTGCTGCTGATGCTCCATCACGGCAGCGAGGAGCAGAAGGCCGAGTGGGTGCCGAAGCTGCTCGAGGGCACGAGCGGCTTCGCCTTCGGCATCACCGAGCCCGAGCACGGCTCCGACGCCACCCACATGGAGACGAGCGCCTCCCGCGACGGTGACGAGTGGGTGATCAACGGCGAGAAGACGTGGAGCACCGGCATGCACAAGGCGCCGTACGAGCTCATCTTCGCCCGCACCTCGGGGAAGGCCGGCGACGGCGAGGGCATCACCGCGTTCCTCGTCCCGACGAAGAGCCCCGGGTTCGAGATCGTCGAGTTTCTCTGGACGTTCAACATGCCGACCGACCACGCCCACATCCGGCTGACGGACGTGCGCGTGCCGCACTCGTCAGTCTTCGGAGGCGAGGGCAAAGGGCTCGGCGTCGTGCAGCTGTTCTTCAACGAGAACCGCATTCGGCAGGCGGCGTCGTCGCTCGGCGCTGCGGAGTACTGCCTCGACCGTGCGATCGAATACGCCGGCGAGCGGGCGCCGTTCGGGAAGCCCTTGTCGCACAACCAGGGCATCCAGTTCCCGATCGTCGAGCTCGTGACGCAGTGCGAGATGCTGCGGGCGCTCATCCGCCAGACGGCGTGGAAGATGGACGAGTACGGCGCCTTCTCGGTCTCGAAGGAGGTGTCGATGTGCAACTACTGGGCCAATCGGCTCTGTTGCGAAGCGGCCGATCGCGCGATGCAGGTCTTCGGCGGCTTGGGCTACTCCCGGCACCAGCAGTTCGAGCACATCTACCGTCACCACCGCCGCTACCGGATCACCGAGGGCTCCGAGGAGATCCAGATGCGTCGGGTCGCGGGCTACCTGTTCGGGTTCATGAGACAGCAGGCACCGAAGGGAGTCACGCCCGCAGACAGCTAGGACATGCTTCTTCTTCGGCGATCGTCCGTCAGCGGCGGCGGGAGAACCGGGAGACGGCGATCGTGCCGAACACGAGGAGAATCCCGGCGCACCATACGAAGCTCAGCGCCACCCAGTAGGCGGTGCTGTGCCCGAGGCCGACCGCGTCAGCGCCGCCGAGCATCAGGCTCCGCAGCGCGTTGCTGAAGATCGTGAACGGTTGGTTGTTGGCGACGGGCTGCATCCAGCCGGGCAGCGTGTCGGCCGGAACGTAGGCGGCGGAGATGAACGCGAGCGGCACGATCAGCAGCGTGCACGTCCCGGTTGCGGCCTGGGCGCTCTTCGAGGTCAAGCCGATGGTGATGAACACCCACATGAAGCTGTAGGCCGCGGCCAGCAACACCACGACCGCGAGCGCGACCTCGGCAACGTTGGCGTTGAGTCGGAAGCCGACGATGAAGGCGACCACGGTCGTGACGAGGAGGCCCCACCCCGTCAGCGCGGTGTCGGCGAGGGAACGCCCGAACATCACCGACGCCCGCGGGATCGGGAGCGAGCGGAGCCGGTCGTGCACGCCGGTGGCTGCGTCCTCTGCGACACCCGTGGCGGCCGGCATTCCGAGCCACAGGATCCCGGTCGCGAGGAATCCGGGCACGAGGAAGTCGACGTAGTCGATGCCCCTGCCGGGCTGGATGGCGCCGCCGAAGATGTAGCGGAACATGAAGAGGAACAGGGCGCCCTGGATCGTCCCCAACATGAGCAACTGCGGCGTGCGGAAGAACTGGAGGACTGTTCGCTTGGCGCTCTGCAGCGAGGCGGTGACGAAGTGGGCGCCGGTCGTGTCGTCGACAACGGGCGACTCGGCGGCGACGTCGGTGGCGGATTTGGTGACAGCAGTCATGAGAGCTCCAAAGGTCAGGCGGCGTCCGCCGACTCGGGCTTGGGGTCACTGTCGGGATCGGTCGGCTCGAGCGGTCGTCCGGTGACGGCGAGGAAGACCTCGTCGAGAGTGGGACGGCGAAGGCCGACGTCGTCGACTTCGATCTTGCGTTCGTCGAGCGTGCGCACGATGTCGCGGAGCTGATCCGCTCCGCCTTCGACGCGCGCGGAGACGCGTTGGGTGTCCATGTCGGTGTGCGCTGCTTCGCAGCCGATCTTCGACAGCGCCTCTTCGACGGCGGGGAGGTCGCCCCCGGACCGCGGTCGGACCTCGATCACGTTGGTCCCGGCGCGGTCCTTGAGCTCGTCGGGCGTCCCCGCCGCGATGACGCGCCCGTGGTCGATGATCACGACATGGCGGGCCGAGCTGGTCGGCTTCCTCGAGGTACTGGGTGGTGAGGAGCACGTCGGTGCCGTCGGCCACGAGGCCGCGGATGGCGTCCCACAGGTCGATGCGGCCGCGGGGGTCGAGGCCGGTGGTGGGCTCGTCGAGCAGCAGCAGCCGGGGCCGGCCGACGAGGCTGGCGCCGAGGTCGAGACGGCGGCGCATGCCGCCGGAGTAGTTGCGAACGAGGCGGTCGCCGGCGTCGGCGAGGCCGAGGCGCTCGAGCACTTCGGCGGCGGCGGTGCGCGCCTCGCGCCGGCTGAGACCGAACAGCCGGGCGACCAGCCGCAGGTTCTCGGTGCCGGTCATCGCAGGCTCGACCGACGCGAACTGCCCGGCGAGGCCGATGATCTGGCGGACGCGCTTGGGTTGGGCGCAGACGTCGACGCCGGCCACGTGGATCTCACCACCGTCGGGCCGGAGAAGCGTCGCGACCGCGCTCACGAACGTGGTCTTGCCGGCGCCGTTGGGCCCGAGCAGCGCGGTGACCTGCCCGGACTGGGCGACGAGGTCGAGGCCGTCGAGGGCGCGGACCTTGCCGAAGCGCTTGGTGAGCCCGTGCGCCTCGATGATGGGGGTCGGGGTCATGGCTCCTCCCTTCGAGTGCCGTGGATTCCGAAACAACCTGGCCGGGGCCACACTTCCTCGACGAACGGAATCGCAGAAATTCGACCGATCGCCGTCACCAATGTCATCGCTCGATCATTGGTCGATAAATCTCGATCGCTGTTCTACACTAGGACGGTGATCGAGTCAACCGCGACGACACGCCCATGGCGACGAGCCGGGTAATGGCGACGGAAAACGAATCCGAGTCGCTCGAACCGCCGTGGTGGCGCCAGCCACGACGGCGCGGGCGGAATCGCCCGCCGCTGTCACGCGATGCGATCGTCGACGCCGCGCTGGCGATCCTCGACGCCGACGGCGTCGACGCGCTCACCATCAGGCGCCTCGGGCAGGAGCTCGGCACGGGCTCGGCCACCCTCTACTGGCACATCGCGGGCAAGGACGAGCTCTGCGAACTGGTCTACGACCGGATCATGGGGGAGATCGAGCTCCCCGACCCCGAGCCGTCCCGCTGGCAGGAGCAGCTCAAGGACATCGCCCGCCAGGCCTATCGGGCGATGTTGTCGCACAACGACGCGGTTCGGCTCTCGATCGGTCGGCCACCCGCCGGGCCCAACACGCTGCACATCGTGGAGTGGATGCTCGCCGTCCTGCGCGGCGCCGGCATCCCCGACGAAGCGGCTGCGTACTTCGGTAACACCTTGGGTCGCTTCCTCGACGCGTCGGTCCTCGAGGCCTCGATGGCGTTGGGAGCGCGCAACGTCGAGCCCGGCGCGGAGGAGACGGGCGACATGATGCGCGAGTACTGGGCTCGCCTCCCGGCTGACCGGTTCCCGAATCTGACAGCCGTCGCCGACGTGACGTTCGCGGCCGACACGGACACGCTGTTCGAGTTCGGGCTCGACCTTCTCGTGCGTGGACTCGCGGCGTACGAAGCGTCGCGCTGAACGCCGAAAGCAGCTACGCCGCGAGCGGCAGCTGCTGAGCCCGGGCAAAGAACGCAGCGATGCTCGGCAGCGTGGCGGCGAGGTCGTCCTGCCAGTACGGCCAGCTATGGGCCCCCGGGCCGTAGTCGACATACAGGTGCGGGATGCCGAGCGCGTCAAGACGCTGATGCAGCGTCGCCGTCGCCTGCGACACGCCGATCTCCTGCGGGTCGACGCTCCCGCCGTGCGGGCCTCCAGGTTGGCCGTTGCCGGTTCGGAGCTGGATCTCGACCCCGCGCAGGTTTGCCGCGAGGTCGACGGGGTTGTGCTCCTGCCATCGCGGCTGCTCGAGAACCGGCAGGCCGAAGATGTCGCCGGGCACGCCTTGATGGGCCAGGGGCGAGATCGTCACGATCGCAGTGATGCCCGGGTGCAAGAGGTCGACCGCCCCGGAGAACGACGCCGCGAACCCGAACAGGTCGGGATGGCGCGCCGCGTAGCTCATCGCCCCGAACCCACCCATCGAGAGGCCGGCGATCGCCCGACCACCGCGGTCGGTGCGGGTCTGGTAGCGCGCCTCGACGAACGGGCGGAGCTCGTCGAGATGGAACGTCTCCCAGCGCTGCGGCCCCTCCGGCGTGCCACGCAGCCAGTCCGTGTACCAGCCGCCCGTTCCGGCATCGGGCATCACGACGATCATCGGGAGATGGGCGGTGAGCGATTGGGCATCACCGACTGTCGTCCAGTCTGCCGACGAACCGAATCCACCGTGGAGGAGCCACAGCACGGGCAGGTGGTCGCGGGCGGGGTCGAAGCCGTCGGGCGTGAGGACGCGCACGTTCGCTTCGTGCGCGAGCGCGGGGCTGTAGACGCGTAGCTGCGTCAACCGGGGCGAGAGCTCCTGAGCGGATCGCAGCTCGAGGCCCGTGGGCTCGGCCGACGCCGCCGGTATGGCGAGCAAGGAACCGACGAGTGCGACCAGCAAGCCGAACATCGAGCACACGAGGCGGGGGACAAGGTCCGATCCTGCGATTGCCCCGCGACGGCCGCATCTTCGCAATCTACGCCAATCGGGCAATCACCCAGGGGCCGTAGGCGTGTACCACCTGATCACGCCAGTGAGGTGGTGGCGAGTCGGCCGGTACGCCGGATTCTGTCCCGACGGTTCCGGAGAACCGTCGGTGGCGGCCATCCCTCTCGGCCGGCGGTTGCCCGCCGGCTCCAGCGGCCGACCCGGGGGTGTCTGCGGACGGGCCGCCCTCCCCCTGCGTGGCCTTGCTCCCGATGGGGTTTGCCGAGCCGCCCGGGTCGCCCCGGGCGCTGGTGCGCTCTTACCGCACCGTTTCACCCTTACCTGTGCGGGGCCGCTCCGGAGACCGGTCCCGCCATCGGCGGTCTGTTCTCTGTGGCACTTTCCTGCGGGTCGCCCCGACTGGGTGTTACCCAGCACCGTGCCCGGTGGAGTCCGGACGTTCCTCGGGCCGGTGCGCCGAAGCGCCCGGCACGCGGCCGCCTGGCCGACTCGCCACCGCCCACCATTGTCGCGCTCAGACGGCCGTGCTCCCACCGGAATCGTCCGCCCGGGAGTGACGCCGTGACACGAGGAACCCGCCGAGCATGCCGAGAGCGGTGGAGATGACGAGGAACCCGAACAGCTGCCCCGGTCGGAACACCGGGTCGCGTCCGGTCACCAGCCCCTGGTTGTCGTCGCGGGTCACCCAGATCAGCAGGCGGACCGGGAGCCACACCACGAACGCGCCGAGACCGGCGAGGGCGCCGTTCGTCAGCGGCGCGACGCGGGCGATGCGGGCCGCGTAGGCGCCGGCGGGCACGAACGCCACCGCGATCAGCAGCGCGAGGAGGACCCGCCAACCCGAGTCCTCGAAGTCCTCGATCGCGCGGTCGAGGACGGCCCCGACGATCGTGATCGGGATGATGAGCGCGAGGCCGAGCAGTGCGCCTCGGATCACGGCGGGCCAGCGGACGGCAGCTCGGGTGTCGAGCTCGGGCGCGGTCACGACACGATCTTGCCTCAAGCCTCTGCCGGAGCCTGCTCGCGCTCGTGCACCAGCTCGGTGACGCTCGTGCGGAACCCGTCGCGCGCGAGCGGCCTGATGTAGCGCCGCTGCCGGAACATCACGATGGCCGCCAGCACGAGGTACAGGATGCCGATGCCGATCCGTTCGACGGCGCGCAACCCGTCGGGCAGGACGCCGCCGAGCACGAACTGCGTCAAGAAGAGGCCCATGAGCGTCAGCGCCTCCCGCACGCTGATCGACCGGTTCGTCAGCACGGCGACGGCGAAGATCGACTGCGCGGCGGTGAGGAAGAGCTCCTCGCGCTGAAGGGCATCGATCGGCAGGCCGCTCAGCGCGCCCGCGGAGATCGAGAAGACGAGCGGCAACGTGCCGACGAGCAATGTCCACTGGTTCACCTTCGACGACACCAGCGCGCCGAGCCCCGCGTTGGTGTTGAGCCGCCACGCGAACAAGCCGGCGACGAGCAGCTCGGGCGCCTCGGAAGCAAGCGGCGCCACCCACTGCACGAGCAGGAACGTGTCGATCCCGAATTGTTCGCCGGTCTTGACGAGCGAGTCGGCGAAGGGCTCGGCGGAGATGAGGATCACCGCGGCCGAGCCGAACAGCATCAGCGCGACGACGGCCCTCCGCGTGGCGGTCGGCAGCCGGCCGATGAGCTGGGCCGGTCCGACCAGGTGCGGTTCCTCGGCCGGGGCGCGGCTGATCCGCACCGCGTACCAGACGAAGAGCCCGACGAGGATCACGGTGTCGACGGGGCTCAGCGTGCGCTTCAGCGGCAGCGTCAGCGAATAGATGGAGGCGACGGCGAGGAACGCGATCTCGATGGCGTGCGGCCGGTCGAGCGTGACGTCGGTGTCGAGCGGGTCCCTCGTACCGCTGCGCGCGGGCGACGCGCGTGATCCGCCACGCCGCGAGCAGAACCACCAGCGACCAGCCGATGCCGATCAGCAGCCGGTTGCCGCCGGTCATGTTGGCGAGCGCGAGCGGCGCGTACTTGTCCGGGTCCTCGCCGGCCTTCAACGCGAACGTGAAGTCGACCGCGTACTCCGGGAGGACGGCGATGAGCGCGAGCAGCGCCAGTGCCAGCCCCTGCGAGACGTCGAGCTGGAGCGCCTCGGCTCCCCAGGCGAGCAGGAACGCGGCCCCCACGACGCCCAGCCCGAACACGACCGCCGCCAGCCACTCGGGCGGGGCGGCGCCGCTGAGCCGGGTGAGGATCGCCGGGAGGGTCAGCGCCGTCGCAGCCAGGATCGGGATCAACTGGCGGCGTGGGTGTCCGGTCGCGGGTCGGGTCGCGTCGAGGATCGGGGGAGGGATCCGCGCCATCCTGCGGATCCTACGGCCCGCCTCCGAGCCGTCCGGGGCGGGGGTTTTCGGCGCGATCCGAGGGGAATAACGACTGAATCACCAAAGGTTGAACCATTGTCCCTGGGACCCTCGCCGGGGAAGAGGTGCTGAAAGCCATGAATCTGTCCTGGCGTCAACAGGCTCGCTGCCGCGGCGTCGATCCCGGCGTCTTCTATCCCGTCTCCGACGAGGACGAGGCGTTCGAGGCGAAGGAGATCTGCGCAGAGTGTCCGGTGCGCGAGCCGTGCCTCGAGTACGCCCTCACCGTGCGCGAGAAGCACGGCGTGTGGGGCGGCCGCACCGAGCGCGAGCGCCGGCGTCTCGTCCGGCAGCGGCGCAAGTCCGCGTAGCAGCCCGTTCAGCGGAACGATCGGTACACCGACCGGTAGCATCATCGGTCGTGGATTTCGAGCTCTCCGACGAGCTCGCCGAGCTCCAGGCCACCGTCCGAAAGTTGGCGCAGGAACGTGTTGCGCCCCGTGCCCGCGAGATCGACGAGAGCGAGCAGTACCCCGACGACCTGTTCGCGCTCTTCGTCGACGCCGGCCTCACCGGCCTGTGCATCCCCGAGGAGTACGGCGGCAGTGGCGCCGGCATCCTCGGCCTGACGATCGCCATCGAGGAGGTCGCGAAGTACTCGAACGCGGCCGCGCTCATGCTGCTGCTGACGCGCCTGCCGACCGGGCCCGTGATGATCGCCGGGACCCCCGAGCAGAACCAGCGGTACGTCCGACCGGTCGCAACGGGTGAGGCCCGCGCCGCGTTCGGCCTGTCAGAGCCGCAGGCGGGCAGCGACGTGATGGGCATGCGCACCCGCGCCGTCCGCGACGGCGACGACTGGGTCCTCACCGGCACGAAGTGCTGGATGTCGGGTGTCCGCCAGGCCGATTGGTACTGCGTCTTCGCCAAGAGCGGCGCCGTCGATTCGCGTGCCCACGACAGCGTGAGCGCGTTCATCGTCGAGCGCTCGTGGCCCGGCGTCGACGTCGGACGCGTCGACCGCAAGATGGGCGTCAAGGGAGTCGACACCGGCGAGCTCGTCCTCGACGGCGTCCGCGTGCCGCCCGAGAACGTGATCGGCGAGATCGGGGGCTTCCGGCTCGCCATGCTCGGCCTCAACTCGATGCGGCCGATCGTGGCCGCCCGCGGGATCGGGTTGGCCGAGGGGGCGCTGATGTACGCGGTCGAGTACGTCAAGCAGCGCGAGGCGTTCGGGCAGACGATCGCCGACTTCCAGGGCATCCAATGGAAGATCGCCGAGCTCGCCGCCGAGATCGAAGCCGCCCGCCTGCTCACCTACCGCGCCGCATGGATGGCCGACCGCAGCATGTTCACCAAGGAGTACGTCCCGTTCCTGTCGATGGCGAAGTACTACGCCACCGAGCTGGCCGTGAAGGTCTCGGGGGAGGCCCTCCAGATGCTCGGCGCCGCCGGCTACATGGAGGACCATCCCACCGAGCTGTACTACCGGGACGCCAAGCAGCTCACGATCGTCGAGGGCACGACCCAGGTGCAGCTCGGGCTCATCGCGCGGGGCGTCCTCGACCACGATCTGTGGTGGGATTGACTCCGGCGCACGAACAGAAAGCTCCATGACGACTCCCACCCCCGCCCTCTGGCCCGACGTGATCGGCCGACTCCTCCGCCGGGAGGACCTGCCGGTCGAGCTGGCCGAGCAGGCCATGGCCACGATCCTCGCCGGCGAGGCGACCGACGCCCAGATCGCCGGCTTCGCCGTCGCGCTCCGGGCCAAGGGCGAGACGTCGGGCGAGCTGGCGGCGCTGGTCCGCACGATGCTGCGCTTCGCCCAGACCGTCGACATCCCGCTGGACGGCCCGGGCGGGCACGTCGTCGACACGTGCGGCACCGGCGGCGACCGTTCGGGCACCGTCAACATCTCGACGCTGGCGGCCCTCGTCGTCGCGGGTGCGGGAGTGCGGGTCGCCAAGCACGGCAACCGCGCCGCGTCGTCGGCGTGCGGCTCGGCCGACATCCTCGAGGAGCTCGGCGTGGTGATCGACCTCGGACCGACGGGCGTCGCCCGCTGCGTCGACGAGGCCGGCATCGGGTTCTGCTTCGCGCCCAAGTACCACCCTGCATTGCGGTTCGCGGGCCCGGCCCGTCGCGAGCTCGGCACACCCACGACGTTCAACTTCCTCGGCCCGCTCGCCAACCCGGCCGGCGTGCGCCGCCGCGTCGTCGGAGTGTCGGACCCGTCGATGGCGGAGCGCATGACGCACACCCTCGCCGAGCTCGGCGTCGAGCGGGCGATGGTGTTCTGCGGAGGCGACGGTCTCGACGAGCTCACGACGACCACGGTCTCGAACGTTTGGGAGCTCACGAACGGCTCGGTGCGCGCTTCGACCCTCGACCCGGGCGACTACGGGATCCCCGTCGCCGATCCCGACGAGATCGTCGGCGGCGACGCTGCCGCCAACGTCGCGATCGCCGAGCGCATGCTCGGCGGCGAGCCCGGTCCGGTGCGCGACGTGGTCGCGCTCAACGCCGCCGCCGCGCTCGTCGTCGCCGACGCCGCTCCCGATCTCGGCATCGGCCTCGAGCAGGCGATCGCGGCAATCGAATCGGGGAAGGCCGCCGCGGTCCTGGAGACGTTCGTGCTCACGAGCAAGGCGGCGCGCGCCGCCGACGAAGGCTGACGCGGTGGGGAAGGCGATCCAGTGCCCGTCCTGCGGGCGCAAGCACAGGGTGTCCGGCCTCCCGGACGCGCCCTCGTTCAAGTGCGAAGGCTGCGGCAAGCCGCTGAAGATCCCGACGCAGTTCCGCCCGTCGGTGATGGCGTCGTCGCGACACGTTCGCCCGCCTGATTCGCCCCGCCCCGAGTCGACCGCGGTCCTGCCGCCTCGCCCGACGCGAGCCGCGCGCCCGCGCCCGCGGCGGCGCGTCCCGCCAAGGTGCCCCGACCTGCTGCCGGCACGGCTCCGAAGACCGAGAAGGTGGCCCTGCCGCTGCGGGTGCTCGCGTGGGTGTTCGCCCTCGCGCTCGGTCTGGTCGTCACGCTCTGGGTTGCTCGGGTAACCGGCTGGTTGAGCGGCGACCGGCTGGTCGACGTGTTCATCCAAACCGGACTCGCGCGCTACATCCGCGTGATTGCAATCGCGCCGGTCTGGGCGTTGTTCACCACACTCTTCCTGACACTGTTCCTCGAAGGCGGGCGCGCGCTGGCGCGACGGCGCGCCGAGAAGCGTGCCGCAGAGCGCAGCTCGCAACGCCGCGGGCGGCGCGCCGAGCCCGAACCCGTCGACGCCGGCGACCGGGACGCGACCGGCGCGTACAGCGGAGCGGCCGACCGGGAGCGAGTGCGACGTGCCGCCGCCCCTCGAGGCGGGCCGTAGGCGTACGAAGCCGTACACTCACCAGTCCGGAACGACGGCGTCGGCGACGGTCGTCGCTGCTCGCCGGGCCTGGGAACGGCGACCATGGAGGACCCAATGGCGGGGCGGTACCGCTGCGGTGCGTGCGGGAACCTCACCCGCTTCGACGTCGTCACGACCCGGCGGACGAGCGCGTTCCACCACTACAGCGTGGGTGGTGACCTGACCGTCGAAGACGAGCAGCTGCTCGAGGAGAACGTCGAGCGGGTGACGTGCCGGTGGTGTGGCGCCAGCGGCGAGAGCATCGAGAACCTCGACGGGTCGCCGTCGCAGGCTGCGGCGCCTGCGGCGCCGGCCGAGCCCGCGTGAGGGCGGGGGGTTGTCGCTACTCGCCGAGTAGCTGGACGACGACCTTGCGGCTGCGCGGGCGGTCGTCGAAATCGATGCAGACGACCTTCTGCCAGACCCCCACCTGCAGCGCGCCGGCCCGGAACGGGATCGTCACCGACGGCCCGATCAGCGCGGCGCGTACGTGGCTGTGGCCGTTGGTGTCGGCGTTCCGTGCGTTGTGCTCCCACGGGCGGTCCTGGGCAGCGATGCCCTCCATGACGGCGTTGAGGTCGGCGTTGCATCCGGGCTCGTGCTCGATGGTCGTCATGCCGCAGGTCGAGTGGGCGACGAACACGGTGCACAGACCGTCGACCAGGCCGGCGTTGTCGATGGCCTTCTGGGCGTAAGGGGTGACGTCGAGCATGTCGCCGTCGCCTTGCGTGTCGAGGGTGAGTTCCTCGTACCGTGAACGCATGCCACTCCTTCGCCGGCTTCACTGCCGGCCACCCGGCTTCGCCGAATCAGTCTACGGGTCGGCCCCGAGACGAGCATCTCGAGGGTCGCGGTGACGGCCGGCGAGCGGACGACGAGCCCGCCGCAGCGAGTCTCACGGCCGCCCGTGCCCGAGTCGTTGCTCATCCCGCTGCTCGACGCGGCGGGCGAGATGCTGCGCACGCTCGAGCCGACCGAGATTCCGCCGATCCTGCGGCCCGTCGCCGAGTTCGACCGTCGCGGCCTCGCGCGCGGCGCCGCGCGCCAGCAGCTGTTGCGCGCGATCGAGGCGGAGCCCGAATTTCGCGACCGCGCGGTCGAGCAGTTCCTTGCACGCCCCGACGTCTCCGACGCGCTCGAGGCGTGGGACGCCGAAGACGCGTTCGCACTCGTGAGCAACGCGAGTGACGCCGCCACGCTGCCGGTCCTCGCGTCGGCGTTGTATGCGGCGCGACCACCGGGATGGACGTTCGGGCTCGGGGTCGCGTGTGCTGCGTTCGAGCGCCTGCGGCTCGAGCGGCAGGCCGGTGACGATTTCCGCGCCCGTGAGTCGCAGGTCGCGGGCTTGGCGGAGTCGCGCCGACGTGCCGAGGCGGCTCGCGCCTCCGCCGAGCAAAGGGCGGAGCACATCGAGCGCGAGCTGCGCGAGGAACGCCAGAGCCGGCGTGATCGTGACGCCCAGGCCAGCCAGCGCGTGGCGGCAGCCGAGCGGAAGGCCGCCGAGATCGAGCACGAGATCGCGGAGGCGCGCAGAGCGGCCGAGGCGGCCGACGCGCGCCTCGAACGGGAGGCGATCCGGGCCCGCAAGGTCGACGAAGAGGTGCGCGAGTTGCGACGCGCGGTGAAGGAAGCGGAAGCCAAGGCGCGGGCGGCGGACGCGGGTTTGCCCGTCCTGCGGCGCGATGACCTGCGCGCGCTGGTCGACGCCGCCGACATCGCCCAGCGGCTGGCGACCGGGCTGAGCGGTGTGGCGGACCAGGCCCGGCGGGCGCTGGAACGGAACAGCTCGGACGACACGTCGCCGTCCGACGCACCGGTCGAGGACACCGACAAAGAGAAGGAGAAGGAGAAGAAGGAGCGGGAGCCTCGGCGGCGCCGTGCCCACCCCAGGGTGCCGCCCGGCATGGTGGACGACGACCCGGATGCGCTCGACGCCATGCTGCGGACGCCCCGCGCCGTGCTCGTCGTGGACGGCTACAACGTGTCGATGTTGGCCTGGGGCGACGCCCCGCCGGCCCAGCAGCGCGACCGCCTGCTGAGCGCCATCTCCGAGCTGCAGCTCCGGACGCGCGCCCGGGTGATCCTGGTGTTCGACGGCGCCGACGTCGGCGGTGTCCTCCCGCCCCGGCGGCCGGGCGTCCGGGTCGTGTTCTCACCCGAGGGCGAGGAGGCCGACACGGTCGTCGTGCGCCAGGCCGCGGACCTTCCCGTCGAGGTGCCGGTGGTCGTGGCCTCGTCCGACGGCTGGGTGGAGGAGCATGCCCGGGAATCCGGTGCCCACGTCGTGTCGTCCGCGACGCTGCTGCGGGCGCTCCGCCGCTAGAAGGCGGCAGCAGGCTCCGGCCCCGCGTTCGCTGTCATACCCCGCGGTCATACTCACGCCATGGAGATCGCCGGACGCGTCGCGCTCGTGACCGGGGCGGGGGCCGGCATCGGCCGGGCCACTGCATTGCGGTTGGCCCGGGAGGGGGCGGCCGTCGCCGTCGCCGACTTCGACGACGGTCCCGGCCGGGAGACGGTCGGGGCAGATCGAGGCCGCTTCCGGGCGCGCCGGCTTCGTGCACGTCGATGTGGCACGGGAGGCCGACGTCCGGGCGATGGTCGACTTCGCGGTCACGACGTTCGGTGGTCTCGACATCCTCGTGAACAACGCCGGCATCGTGGTGAACCCGGCGTTCCCGGAGGCCGAGCCCGAGGCGTGGCTGCGTGTGCTGGACGTGAACCTGCGTGGCCCCATGCTGGGCACCTACTACGCCATCCGGGCCATGCGCGACCGCGGCGGCGGGGCGATCGTCAACATCGCCTCGCTGGCCGGAGTCGGCTTCGGACCGCACCCCGCGCCGGACTACGCGGCCACGAAGGCCGGCGTGGCGCGGTTCACCGCCGCGCTCGCATCCCTCGGCGAGACGTCCGGGATCCGCGTGAACTGCATCTGCCCCGACTGGGTCGACACCCCGATGTCGCGGCGCTCCCGATCCCGCATGACCCCCGAGGAGGAGGCGGCCACCGTCCCGCCCGGGATCCTCGCTCCCGAGGAGATCGCGGACGCCGCCGTCGAGCTGATCCGCGACGACTCGCTCGCCGGCCGGGTGATGGCGTGCTGGTGCGACCAGCCCCGATCGCTGTTCCCCGTGCCCGACTGGTCCTAGGTCAAGGCGTTGCTGTCATACCCCCGTGCGATGCTCACGACATGGAGATCAGTTGCGACAGTTGCGTGATGCAGCACACGAACGCGTGTGAGGACTGCGTCGTCCGGTTCATCGTCGACCGGCACCCGGGCGAGGCGATCGTGATCGACGTCGAGGAGGAGCGCGCGGTGCGGATGCTGTCCGACGCCGGGCTCGTCCCCGAGCTCCGGCACCGGCGGGCCCGCGCCGGCTAGCTACGCGGGCGCCTCGGCCCGCAGCGCTCCGGTCGTGCTCTGCTCCTTCGAACGGTGCGCGAACGGGTCGTAGCGGAAGATCCTCATGGCGTTCTCGTAGGTGATCTTGTTGACGATGTCGTCCGAGACGCCGTCGAGCTGCTTGGCGACCGACTCGGGCGAGTTCGGCCACGACGAGTCGGAGTGCGGGTAGTCGCACTCCCACGTGATGTTGTCGATGCCGATCGCCTCGCGCTCGTCGACGCCGGCGCGGTCGCTGATGAAGCAGAACGTGAAGTGGTCACGCGCCACCTGGCTCGGGAGCTCGTCGCCGAAGTCCTGGCCCGTCCAGAAGCGGTGCTGCTGGTACACGTAGTCGATCCGCTCGAGCCAGTAGGGGAGCCAGCCCGTCCCGCCCTCGGAGAGCGCGAACTTGAGGTTCGGGAACTTGCGGAGCACCTGCGACCACAGCAGGTCGGTCGCGGCCTCCATGGTGTTCAGCGGCGTCAGCGTGATCATGATGTCGATCGGCGCGCCCGGGTGCGATCTCGATCTGCGTCGACGACGAGCCGATGTGCAGGCAGATGATCGTGCCCTCGTCCTCGCAGGCGGCGAAGAACGGGTCCCAGTGGTCGCCGAAGATGTGCGGCCAACCCAGCTTGAACGGGTTCTCCGAGAACGTGACCGCGTGGCAGCCCTTCTTGGCGACGCGCCGCACCTCGTCCGCCATGAGCTGCGGATCCCAGATCGGCGGGATCGACAGCGGGATGAACCGGCCCGGGTACGTGCCGCACCACTCGTCGATGTGCCAGTCGTTGTAGGCCCGCAGGAGATTGAGCCCCATGTCGAGGTCCTTCGAGCGGGAGAACAGCTGCCCGCAGAACTGCACGAAGGACGGGAAGCACATCGAGCCGAGCACGCCGTTGCGGTTCATGTCGTTGACGCGCTCGTGGATGTCGTAGCAACCCTTGCGCATCATCTCGTAGCTCGTGGGCTCGATGTTGTACTCCTCGGGCGGCCGCCCGGCGACCGCGTTGAGCCCGATGTTGGGGATCACGCTGCCCTCGTAGACCCACACGTCGATGCCGTCGCGGCTGCACGCTCTTCGGCGCGTACTCCATCCACTTGTCGGGCAGGTGGCCCTCGAACAGGTCGGGCGGCTCGACGACGTGGTCGTCCACGCTCACGAGGGTGAGGTCTTCTGCCCGCATGGGGTCTCCTCTCAGCCGAAGAGCACCGGCAGCGCCGGCGGCGCCCGGAACGTCATGCCGGTGATGTGCGGAGCGTCAGCCGCAGGGTCGAGACGCAGGTTCGGGAGGCGGTCGAAGATCCGCTCGAGCACCACACGGGTCTCCATCCGCGCCAGGTGCATGCCCAGGCACATGTGCGGTCCGAACGCGAACGCGAGGTGCTGTCGCTGCTCGCGGTGGATGTCGAACTCCTCGGAACGCTCCCAGTACTTCTCGTCGTGGTTCGCCGAGCCCATGTTGGTGATCACAATGGCGCCGGACGGGATGTCGACTCCGTCGACGACCGTGTCACGCGTCGCCGTCCGGACGATCGTCGTGAGCGGCGGTTCCCAGCGCAGCCCTTCCTCGATCGCCTGTGGCATCAGGGCGCGGTCGGCGCGCAGCGCGTCGAGTTGCGCGGGGTTCGTGAGCAGGCCGAACAGCAGGTTGCTCGACGAGCGGTACGTCGTCTCCGCACCGGCAGGGAGGAGCAACCGGAGGAACGCGAAGATCTCCTCGTCGGTGAGGTGCTGACCGTCGAGCTCGGCGGCGGCGAGGATGCTCATGAGATCGCCCGCGGGGTGGACGCGCCGGTCGGCGAGCACCCGGGCGAAGTAGTCGCGCAGCTGCGCCGAAGCGCGAGTGCCGCGGTCCCAGTCGAACGAGACGCTGATGAGCTCGATCGCCCAGCGATGGAACTGCGGGAGGTCCTCCCGGGGGAGTCCGAGCATCCGCGCGATCACGTTCACCGGGAACGGCAGCGTGAGCTCGCGCACGAGCTCTGCCTCGCCGCGGTCGACGAACGCGTCGATGCACTCGTCGACGATCGGGACGACGGTCTCGACCTCCCAACGCTCCATCGCCTTGCGGCTGAACGCCTGTTGCACGAGCCCGCGGTAGGTGTGGTGCTCGGGCTCGTCCATCTCGAGGATGGTGTGGCCCATGACCGCGCCCATGACCTCGGCGTAGCCGGCGGAGGAGAACGTCTCGCCGTCGCGCAGGACCGTCTGCACCGCGTCGTAGCCGAACGCCGTGAAGACCGCGGGGCCCGGTGGCGGTGCGCTGCCGTCGGCGAGCAGCTCCGCCTCGAGGTTCTCCTTCAGCACCGGTCCCTTCTCCCGGGCCATGGCGAGGAGCGGGTACGGGTCCTCGACCACGCCCGCGCCGACGCTGCGGTTGAACTCCTCGAACGGGTCGTAGGTGCCGTCGATAGCCTCGGGCGCGCTCATCCGACCCTGACGATAGCGTCAGGGAACGGCGGATGGGGCACCTCGGGAGGACAGCCTCGGATGGACACGAACGCGGTGAACCTCGCGCTGCTCGGCCTGCGGGTGGCGGCGGGCGTCGTCATGTTCGCCCACGGGTGGAACCACCTGGCCCGCATGCGCGAGGGGCCGGGCGTCTCCAACTGGTTCGCCAGCCTCGGCCTCCACCCCGGCCCGGCCCACGCCTGGCTCGTCACCGTGACCGAGCTGGCGGCCGGACCGCTTCTCGTGTTCGGCCTGCTCACGCCGCTCGGCGCCGCCGCCGTCACCGGTGTCGCCGCCGTCGCGTGGGTCACGAACCACCGCAACGCCGGCTTCTTCGTGTTCAAGCGGCCGACCGAGGGGTGGGAGTACGTGATGGTGCTCACGGTGCTCGGCCTGGCGCTCGGCGCGCTCGGCCCGGGGGAGTGGTCACTCGACGACGCGCTCGGGTTCTCGTGGGTCGACGGGTGGTCCGGGTTCGCGACGACGGCCATCGCCGGGCTCGGCGGCGCGCTCGCCCTCCTGGTGCTCTTCTGGCGACCGGCGAAGGACGAAGCAGCGACGTAGACGCCGCCCGTGCCTACTGCAGTGGCGTCACGTCGAGGTCGGGCGGCGGATTTTCGGGGATCTTGTACCGGAGCCACGGCTTGTCGTAGACCGCGTGGTACGAGTTCGCCTGATCGATCATGGCGTGGAACGCCGTCTCGAACTTGTCCCAGTCCTTCGCCTCGATCGCCTGCTTGACCTGCTCGACGTCCTCGGCGAGGAACTTCGTCATGTTCTCCTCGTACTTGGGCCGCACGAACGCGCCCATCTCCATGAGATTGACGGCCTCCTTGAGCTGGAAGCGCGCCAGCGGCTGATTGCCGGCCTTGCCGGCGTAGTAGCACTTCCAGATGCGCGCGCCGATCTCGGGCATGATGCGCGCCAACCCGGGCTGGATGTGACCGAGCTCGTCGAGGCCGAAGCTGCTCTTCCCGGTGTCGACGATGTGGTCGTGCTCGGGAACGTCACCACCCGTCACGCCCATGTGGCCCTCCTGTCGGTCGCCGGCGTCGCCTCAACATGACCTGACTACCATGTCAGGTTCCGTCGGTTCCAGTGAGGAGCGCAATGGAGGCACGTGAGGCGGTGATCGTCGACACGGTGCGCACCGCGGTCGGCAAGCGGAAGGGCGCGCTGGCGAACTGGCACCCGTCCGACCTGCTCGGGCTGACGCTGCGGTCCCTCCTCGAACGCAACGACGTCGATCCCGGGACCATCGACGACGTCGTCGGCGGTTGTGTGACCCAGTCGGGGGAGCAGGGCTGCAACGTCACACGCAACGCCTGGGTCGCGGCCGGGCTGCCGTGGCACGTCCCCGCCACCTCCGTCGACCGCCAGTGCGGCTCGTCGCAGCAGGCGGCGCACTTCGTCGCCCAGGGTGTGATGGCCGGCGCGTACGACCTTGCCATCGCGTGCGGCGTCGAGTCGATGACCCGGGCGCCGATGTCGACGAACGCCCGCGGCGGCGTCGGGCCGTTCAGCCCCGCGTTCATGGAGCACACGAATCACACGCTCGGCATCCAGTTCTGGGTCGCGCAGGTGCTCGCCGACCGCTTCGGCGTTACCCGCGACGAGATGGACGCCTTCGCGCTGGAGAGCCACCGGCGCGCCGCCGCCAACGTCGACTCCGGATTCTTCGACCGAGAGGTCGTGCCCGTCCCGCTGAAGGACGAGCACGGCGAGCCCACCGGCGACGTCCTGCGCAGCGACGAGGCGATCCGGCCCGGCACGTCGCTCGAGCAACTGGCGGGACTGCCTGCGGTCTGGGAATCCGAGGAGCAACCGGCGCCGGACATCACCGCCGGGAACTCGTCGCCGATGAGCGACGGCGCCTCGGCGATGCTCGTCGCCGACCGGGCGACGGCCGAGCGCCTCGGTCTACCGATCCGCGCCCGGTTCGTGCACTTCGCCGTGCTCGCCGACGATCCGGTCCTCGTGCTCTCGGCGCCGAACCCGGTCACGCGCAAGCTCCTCGAACGCACGGGCATGAAGATCGACGAGTTCGACGCCATCGAGTGCAACGAGGCGTTCGCTTCGATCGCGCTCATGTGGGCAAAGGAGTTCCGTCCCGACCCCGTCAAGTTCAACCCGCGGGGAGGCGCGATCGCGATCGGGCATCCGCTCGGCGCGAGCGGCGTGCGCCTGATGACCACGATGCTCAACCACCTGGAGGCGACGGGCGGCCGCTTCGGCTTCCAGACCATGTGCGAGGGCGGCGGCCAGGCGAACGCCACCGTGATCGAGCGCCTGGGCTGACTCTGTAAATCCCGTGCGAGACTGCGGAGCGTGTTGACGCTCGAGTCCGGTGGGAGGCGACTGATGCCGACCGCGCTCTCCGACGACGACGTCGCGGCCATCGACGCGTACTGGCGAGCGGCGAACTACCTCACGGTCGGCCAGATCTACCTCCGCGACAACGCGCTGCTCCGGGAGCCCCTTCGACCCGAGCACATCAAGCCCCGCCTCCTCGGTCACTGGGGCACCTCGCCCGGCCTGAGCCTGCTGTACGTCCACCTGAACCGCGTCATCCGCGAGCGCGACGCCGACGTGATCTTCATCACCGGTCCCGGCCACGGCGGGCCGGCGGTGCTCGCCAACGTGTACCTCGAGGGGACGTACAGCGAGATCTATCCCGTCGTGTCGACGGACGCCGACGGCATCCGGCGTCTGGTCCGTCAGTTCTCGACGCCGGGCGGCGTGCCGAGCCACGTCAGCGTGCCGACGCCGGGGTCGATCCACGAGGGTGGGGAGCTCGGCTACGCGCTCGTCCACGCGTTCGGCGCCGCGTTCGACAACCCCGACCTCGTCGTCGCGTGCGTCGTCGGCGACGGCGAGGCCGAGACCGGCCCGCTGTCGGGCTCGTGGCAGGGGATCGACTTCCTCAACCCGGTACGCGACGGCGCCGTCCTGCCGATCCTGCATCTCAACGGCTACAAGATCTCCGGCCCGACCGTGTTCGGGCGGGCGACCGACGACGGCGTCGCCTCTGTGCTCGCCGGCTACGGCTACGACGTGCACTTCGTCGAGGGCGACGACCCACCGGTCGTGCACCGCGACCTCGCGTCGACGCTCGATCGCTGCTTCGACGCGATCAAGGAGATCCAGGACGGCGCCCGCGCCCACGGGTTCGGCGCGCGCCCGCGATGGCCGGCGATCGTGCTGCGCACCCCGAAGGGCTGGACCGGCCCCAAGGTGGTCGACGGCCTTCCCGTCGAGGGAACGTTCCGGGCCCACCAGGTCCCGCTGGCCAACGTGCGTGACAACCCGGAGCATCTTCAACAGCTCGAGGAGTGGATGCGGGGGTACCGACCCGACGAGCTCTTCGACTCCGAGGGCCGGTTGGTGGAGTCGCTCGCCCAGCTCGCGCCCGCCGGCGATCGCCGCATGGGCGCCAACCCGCACGCCAACGGCGGCGAGCTGCTCGAGCCGCTCGAGCTTCCCGACTTCACCGGATACGCGATCCCCGTTGCCCGACCGGGCGCGGAGCTCCACGAGTCGACCCGCCGGCTGGGCGAGTTCCTGCGCGACGTCTTCACGAGCAACGAGAAGAACGGCAACTTCCGTCTCCTGTGCCCCGACGAGACGAACTCGAACCGGCTCGGCGCCGTGTTCGACGTCGAGAACCGGATGCTGATCGAGCCCCTGATCGACATCGACGACCACGTCACGCACGACGGCCGGGTGATGGAGATCCTCAGCGAGCACAACTGCCAGGGCTGGCTCGAGGGGTATCTCCTGACCGGCCGCCACGGGCTCTTCGCCTCGTACGAGGCGTTCGCCATGGTGTCGGCGTCGATGACCGTGCAGCACGCGAAGTGGCTCGAAGCGGCGCGAGATCTCACGTGGCGGGCGCCGGTCGCCTCGCTGAACGTGTTGCTGACCTCGACGTGCTGGCGGAACGACCACAACGGGTTCAGCCACCAGGGCCCCGGATTGATCGACACGGTCCTCAGCAAGAAGGAGACGGTGTCGCGCATCTACCTTCCGCCCGACGCCAACAGCCTGCTCGCCATCGCCGACCACTGCCTCCGCAGCCGCGACTACGTGAACCTCATCGTGATCGACAAGCAGCCCCAGCTGCAGTGGCTCGACATGGACGCCGCCCGGGAGCACGCCGCTCACGGCGCATCCGTGTGGGACTGGGCCGGGAACGAGCACCGGAAGGAGCCCGAAGTGGTGCTCGCGTCGGCCGGCGACATCGTCACCATGGAGACGATCGCCGCCGCCCAGCTCCTGCGCCACCACTGCCCCGAGTTCGAGTTCCGCGTGGTGAACGTCGTCGACCTCATGGCGCTGTTTCCCGAAGCCCGTCACCCGCACGGGATGGGCGAGGGCGAGTTCGTGGACGCGTTCACCGCCGACACGGACGTCGTGTTCGCGTTCCACGGGTATCAGAGCGCGGTCCACCATCTGATCCACGGACGCCCCAACCCGCACCGCTTCCACGTACGCGGGTACCAGGAGGAGGGCACCACGACCACGCCCTTCGACATGGTGGTGCGCAACGACATCAGCCGGTACCACCTCTGCATCGAGGCGATGCATCGTTCGAGGCACGTCCCCGTCGGCGCCGAGACGCTCGTCGAGCACTGCAGGGGCATGCTGCGAAAGCACGAGCGGTACGTCGTCGAGCACTTCGAGGACATGCCGGAGGTGCGCGACTGGCGTTGGAGCCCGTGAGCCCGAGCGATCCGCTCGTCGTCCTGTCGTGAACAGCGGATCGTCGTCGCTGAAGACCGCCCTGTTCGGGGTCGACGCCGCGGGCGAGCGCGCGTTGGGCCGCGCCGAGCAACCCGGTGGAGTCCGGCGACTACCGCGGTGCGCTCGACGCCGCTCTCGCTTCGTTCGACGACCAGGGCCTGCCGGCACCGGGCGCCGCCGGTCACCGCGTCGTGCACGGCGGGTCCACGCTTCTCGGAGCCCGCCCTCGTCGACGACGGCGTGCTCACCGAGCTCCGCGAGATCATCCCCTTCGCGCCGCTGCACATGCCGGCCGCGATCTGCGGGCATCGAGGCGGTCGGCGCCCGGTGGGACATCCCGCAGGTGGCGTGCTTCGACACCGCGTTCCATCACCGCATGCCCGAGCTCGCACAGCGGCTGCCCCTGCCCGACTGCCCTGTGGGACGCGGGCGTGCGGCGGTACGGCTTCCACGGCTTGTCGTACGAGTACATCGTCGGCGCGCTCGGCGCGGCGGAGCTCGGCCGCGCCGTCATCGCGCACCTCGGCAACGGCGCCAGCATGGTCGCCGTGCACAACGGGCAATCGGTCGACACGACGATGGGCTTCACGCCGGCGGGCGGATTGATCATGAGCACCCGCAGCGGCGACCTCGACCCGGGCGTTCCGGTGTTCCTGCTGCGCGAGCAGGGCTACGACGCCGACCGCCTCGAGCAGCTCGTCGACCGGGAAGCAGGACTCGTCGCGCTGTCGGCGAGGTACAGCGGACATGCAGACGCTGCTCGAGCGGCGGGAACAGGATCCGCGCGCCGCGCTGGCCGTCGACGCCTTCTGCTACCAGGCCCGCAAGCACGTCGGCGCACTGGCCGCCGTGCTCGGCGGCCTCGACACGCTCGTGTTCACCGGCGGCATCGGCGAGAAGGCGGCGGCGATCCGCAGCGGCATCTGCGACGGGCTCGAGCACCTGGGCGTCGAGCTCGACGACGAGGCCAACGCCGGGCACGCGGCCGTGATCAGCGCAGCGGACAGCGATTGCGTCGTCCGGGTCGAGCCCACCGACGAGGATCTCGTCATTGCCCGCCACACATCTGCACTCGTGGCGGGCTAGGAAGCCACTGCCGCGTCGGGCAACCGAGGTCATCTGTGGTGTTGCAGGTGCTGGTTGAGTCGCGCTGCTTGGCGCGTCTGATGGTCGCGTTCTGCGAGGTTCGGTGCGTTGCGAGCTGCGTTGGCATACAGGCGGGCAGCGAGTTCGAGATCGCCGTTCTTTTCGTGGAGGTACGCGGCGACCGCTTCGCGCCGCGGGACGTGTTCGTCGACCTCGGCCAGTGCCGTCAGTCCTGCGGGCGCGCCGTCGGCCTCGCCGACTGCGACCGCACGGTTGAGCCGGACGATCGGAGTGTCGGCGAACCGGAGTAGCTCGTCGTACCACTCCACGATCTGGACCCAGTCGGTCTCCTCGACACGCGGCGCGTCGGCATGGAGCGCGGCGATCGCCGCTTGCGCCTGGTATTCGCCGAGCTGATCGCGCGCGAGCGCAGCTTGTGCGATGTCGATTCCCTCGGCGATGAGCCCTGTGTCCCACTGGCTGCGGTCCTGATCGGCGAGAGGCACGATGCTTCCGTCCGGTCGGGTGCGGCTGCGGCGGCGGGCATGGTGGAGGAGCATCAGGGCGAGCAACCCGCGGACCTCGGGGTCGTCCACCAAGGCGGCCAGCTGCCGGGTCAGTCGGATCGCCTCGGCCGCGAGATCGACGTCGCCGGAATAGCCCTCGTTGAAGACGAGGTACAGCACCCGCATCACGGTGCGCACGTCGCCGGGACGATCGACACCGGCCCGACTGACCATGCCCTTGGCGCGGCTGATGCGCTGCGCCATGGTGCGCTCGGGCACGAGGTATGCCTGAGCGATCTGGCGTGTGGTGAGGCCACCCACGGCTCGGAGGGTCAACGCAACCGCCGACGACGACGTCAGATCGGGGTGCGCGCACAGGAAGTAGAGGCGCAGCGTGTCGTCGGCGCTCGGGATCGCACCGGCCGGCGGTTCGGTGTCGAACCGGAGCTCTCGGTTGCGGCGCGCGGCGTCTGACCGCGTCATGTCGAGGAAGGCTCTCCACGCGACCGTGATGAGCCACCCGGTGGGGTCGGCGGGCGACTCGTCCCCCCACGCCGAGAGCGCCCGGATGAGCGCCTCTTGCACGGCGTCCTCGGCGGTCGCGAAGTCCGCTCCGCGACCGACGAGGACGCTCAAGACCCGTGGGACGAGCTCGCGCAGCTCGACCTCGCCCACGGTCACTCGGTGACGGTGGACGGCGCGGTCAGGAAGGGTCGGACCTCCAGCCATTCGTGGATCGGTTCGCCGCCGGCGCCAGGTGCTGCCGACAGCTCACCGGCGAGCTCGATCGCTCGCTCGTAGCTGTCGACGTCGATCACATACCATCCCGCGATCAGGTCCTTCGTCTCGGCGAACGGGCCGTCGGTCACCGGCGGCCGCCCCTCGCCGTCGGAGCGGACCCACACGCCGTCGGGCGACAGCGCCTGTCCGTCGATGAGCTCGCCGCTGCTCTCGAGCCGACCTGCGAAGTCGTTCATGAACCGGATGTGTGCCTCGACCTCGTCGGGCCTCCACTGGTCCATCGGGACATCGTTGACGGGCGCCGGCGCGCCTCGGTAGTGCTTGAGCAACAGGTACTTGGCCATGGTGTCCTCCTTGTGTGACGTCGGCCCTTCGGGCCGGATGCACCCAGGGGACGGAGCCGGCCCCGAATTCTCGACATCGTCGCCGGAAATCGGCTCGACGACGTCTACCTACTTGCGGGGGAGCAGGGCGCGGTCGGCGATGATGTTCTTCTGCACCTCGGTGGCGCCGGCGCCGATCGTCGTGTAGCGCTGGAACGAGTACAGGCGTGACCACGTGCCGCCGTCGACGGCGTCGGGCCCGCCCTTGGCGAGGAGCCCCGCCGGTCCGAGCAGGTCGACGGCGAGCTCGGCGAGCGTCTGGGCGAGGTAACTCCACTGCAGCTTGGCCAGCGGGACCTCGGGCCAGTTCTTCTCGCCCTTGATGATCTTCGTCAGCGCCCGGTAGTTGAGGAGCTTCGTGTACTCGATGTCCGTGAACGCCCGGGCGATCCGCTCCCGGATCTCGGGATCGTGCAAGGCGTCCGGGTTGGTCGCCTTGGCGGCCGAGATCATCGAGCGCAGGTCCGCCGCCATCGTGATCGCGAGGCCGGCGGTGCCCACGCGCTCGTGCCCGAGCGTCCCCATCGCGACCTGCCAGCCCTGCCCTTCCTCGCCCAGGCGGCAGTCGGCCGGGACGCGCGCGTCCGTGAACCAGACCTCGTTGAACAGCTCGTCGCCGGCGATGTCGCGGATCGGGCGGCACTCGATCCCCGGCGTGTGCATGTTGATGATGAACGCGGTGATGCCTTCGTGCTTGGCGCCGCGCTCGATCGCCTCGGGATCCGTCCGCAACAGGAACAGGCCCCAGTCGGCGAGGTGCGCGGTCGAGATCCAGATCTTCTGGCCGTTGACGACGTACTCGTCGCCGTCACGGATCGCGGTGGTGCGCAGGTTCGCCAGGTCGGACCCGGCCTCCGGCTCGCTGAACCCCTGGCACCAGTGCTCGGACGCGTCGAGGATGCCGGGCAGCCATCGTTGCTTCTGCTCGTCGGTGCCCCACTTGATGATCATGGGACCGATCTGCCAGATGCCGTTGGCGTTGTAGATGCCCGGCGCGCGCACGCGCGCGTTCTCCTCGGCGTGGATGACGTTCTGGACCGGTGTCGCCTCGCGCCCGCCCCAGTCCTTGGGCCAGTTGATCGCCGCCCACCGACCTTCGTTGAGCCGGCGCTGCCAGTCCTTGCGACGCTCCTGGCTGCGGGAGACGCTCGACGACGTGCCGCCGGCGCGCCGCCGCGGCAGCGGCGGCTTTGCCGACCGCTGCCGCAGAGCCGGAGCTTGCGACGGCGCCAGAAGGGATCTCCTCGTCGCCGCCCCAGTCGGCGAGGAACTTCGGGAGGTTCTCCTCGAGCCACGCCCGCAGCTCGTCCCGGAACGCGATGTCTTCCGGGGAGTAAGCGAAATCCATCGAACGAACACTAACATCCGTGTCAGGTTTCTCGGGAGGCCGCGTTCCCTTGGATTTCACCTTCAGCGACGATCAAGACGCGCTGCGCGAGTCGGTGCGCGCGTTCCTCGCGCGCGAGGCGCCCGGCGCGTACGTGCGCGAGATGGCCGACGACGAACGCGGCTTCACCGACGAGGTGTGGGACAAGCTTGCCGAGCTCGGATGGCCCGGCCTGCTCGTCCCCGAGACGAACGGCGGCCTCGGTCTCGGGCTCGTCGACATGGCCGTCGTGATGGAGGAGATGGGGCGCCTGCCGCTCCCGGGCCCGTTCTTCTCGTCATCGGTCTTCGCCACGCTCGCGGCTCGCCGGCTCGAGGACGCCGACCTGCTCGCGCAGCTCGCGTCGGGCGCGATCCGGGGCACGGTTGCGCTCGAGGAGCTCGGCCACGACGATCCCGTCGACCGCGTGCACACCCGCGCCCGGCGCAAGGGCGCCGACTGGGTGCTCACGGGTCAGAAGCCGCTCGTGCTCGACGGGCACACGGCGGACTGGGTGATCGTCGTCGCGCGTACCGAGGAGGGGCTCGGCTCGTTCCTGCTCGAAGCTCCGCGCGGCGAGGCGGTTCCGACCATGGACCCGACGCGCAAGGCTGCCCGTCTCGTGCTCGAGGAGCGCCGGGCGGTGCCGGTCGGCCCGCGCGGCGACCAGACCGGGCTGTGGCGGCGGGTGGTCGACGACGCGTCGGTCCTGCTTGCGGCGGAGCTCGTCGGGCGCGTGCGATGCCGCGCTCAGTCTGGCGACGGAGTACGCCAAGGTGCGCGTCCAGTTCGACCGGCCGATCGCGACCTTCCAGGCCATCCGCCACAAGGCCGTCGACATGCTGCACCGGCTCGAGCTGGCGCGCGTGGGGACGCACTACGCGGCGTGGGCGTCCGATGTCGACGACCCGAGCCGTGAGCGGGCCGCCGCCATGGCCAAGGGCTTCGTCGCCGAGGCGGCGGTGTTCATCTCCGGCGAGGACATCCAGATCCACGGCGGTGTCGGGTTCACGTGGGACTGCGACGCGCACCTGTACTACAAGCGGGCGAAGATGAACGACGCGATGCTCGGCTACCAGGGCTGGCAGCGCCGCCGGCTCGCCGATCTCGTGCTCGACAGCGCGTGACGCAGACGGGTCGCGACAAGTTCACCTCGCTGCACGACGCCGTCGCCGAGCACGTTCGTCCCGGCGACGCGGTCCACATCCTCGTCGGGCACACCCGCTGGACGGCCGCCGCGCGCGAGGTCGTGCGCCAGTGGTGGGGGAGAGACCCCCGGTTCACGCTCGTGATGCTGAGCCTGTCGAGCCTGGGGACGCTCTTCTTCAAGGGAGGGCTCGTCGAGAAGGTCGTGACCGGGTACTCGGGCGACACGTTCCCGAACTTCACGCCGAACCCGATCTTCGCCCGGGCGTACGAGCAGGGCGAGGTCGAGGTGGAGCACTGGTCCTTCCTCGCCTTCGCGCAACGGCTCGAGGCGGCGGCATGCAATCTCCCCGCCGTCGTCACCCGCTCGATCGGCGGCTCGTCGATGGAGGCGAACGACGCCTACGCCCGCGTCGCGTCACCCTTCGGTGAGCTCGGGCTGCTCGCCCCGTTGCACCCCGACGTCGCGCTGTTGCACGCGCCGGTCGCGGACCGGCAGGGCAACGTCGCGGTCCATCCGCCACTCCTGGAGGGCGTGTGGGGCGCCCTGGCCGCACGCCGGGGCGCGGTCGTCACCGTCGAGCGGGTCGTCGACGATCTCCGCCCGTGGTCGCACCTCGTTCGCATCCCCGCGCACCGTGTCCTCGCCGTCTGCGAGGCGGCGATGGGCGCGCACCCCGGCGGCCTGTTCCCGGGCGACCTCCCGGTCGACGGGTACGGCGAGGACTACGAGTTCTGGGTCGAGGCGCGCGCAGCAAGCCGCGGCGACGACTTCGACGAGTGGATCCGCCACTGGGTGCTCGACGTCGACGACCAGCACGAGTACCTCGCCCGTCTCGGCGACGACCGGATCGCGGCGCTGCGAGCCAAGGCCGACCCCGACTCGTGGCACTCGGACGAGGCCGCGTACCAACCCGACCTGGACGCGGCCCCCAACCGATGGGAGCTGGCCGCCGTCTTCGGCGCCCGGCACCTCGCCGACCGGGTGCGCGCGCTCGACGCGAACGCGGTGCTGGCCGGTGCCGGCGTCGCCAACTTGTCGGCATGGCTCGGCGTCGCGCAGGCCCGCTCCGCCGGATGCGACGTGCAGCTGACGGCCGAGATCGGGCTGTGGGGGTACGAGCCCACGCCGGCCGACCCGTTCGTCCTCAACCACCGCAACTTCCCGCGTTCCACGATGCTCGGCGACGCCGGGCTCGTCCTCGGCACGCTCGTCGGCGGGCCCGGGACGACCACGGTCGCGTGCCTCGGCGGCGCGCAGGTCGACCGCTTCGGGAACATCAACTCGACGCTCGTCCCCGACGGCCCGTTCCTCGTGGGCTCGGGTGGCGGCAACGACGTTGCCAGCGTCGCCGCCGAGGCGATCGTGGTGGCGACCCTCACGCCGGGCCGCACGCCACCCGAGTGCGGCTACGTCACCTCACCGGGGCGGGCCGTGCGCGCCCTGGTCACGGATCTCGGCACGCTCGAGAAGGTCGACGGCGACGAGCTCGTGCTCACGGCCGTGCCGGCCGGCAAAGGCTCGATCTCCGAACGCATCGACGAGGCGCGCGCCGCCTGCGGGTGGGACCTCGCAGTTGCCGGCGACGTCGGGGAGCTGCCGCCGCCGACGCGCCGACGAGATCGCCGCGCTCCGCCGCTGGGACCCGCGCGGCTGGTTCCTCCGCGACCGCTAATCGCGGTGGTCGGGACGCTCAGCCGCGGCGGCGATGGAAGCCAGCCGACCGTTCGGCGGCCGTTGGCCGCCCGTTAGCCGGAGGGGAGGCGGCCGTCGGAGGCGGGCCTATCCTCACGGCCGACCAGTCGGGCAGAGCAGACGAGGAGATCGTGGGCCGGGTCGCCATCCGAGGAGTCTCGAAGCGGTTCGGCGACGTGACCGCGGTCGACGATCTCACCCTCGAGGTGGCCGACGAGGAGTTCCTCGTGCTGCTCGGGCCGTCCGGCTGCGGCAAGTCGACCGCGCTGCGCATGATCGCCGGGCTCGAGGAGCCGACCGAAGGCACGATCGAGATCGGGGACCGCGAGGTCAACGACGTCGAGGCGAAGGACCGCGACGTCGCCATGGTCTTCCAGAGCTACGCGCTCTACCCGCACATGACGGTGCGGAGGAACATCGAGTTCCCGCTGAAGACGCGCAAGGTCGCGGCGGACGAGCGGAAGCGTCTCGTGCAGGAGGCGGCGGGCATCCTCGGCCTCGAGGACCTGCTCGACCGCAAGCCGGCGCAGCTCTCGGGCGGGCAGCGCCAGCGGGTCGCGCTCGCCCGGGCGATCGTCCGGCGGCCGCAGGCGTTCCTCATGGACGAGCCGCTCTCGAACCTCGACGCCAAGCTGCGGGTGCAGACGCGCGCCGAGCTCGTCGAGCTGCACCGCCGGCTGCGGGCGACGATCGTGTACGTCACCCACGACCAGGTCGAGGCGATGACGATGGGCGACCGCATCGCCATCCTCGACCAGGGCGTGCTCCAGCAGGTCGGCGCGCCCCAGGACGTGTACGCGCGCCCGGCGAACCTCTTCGTCGCGCGCTTCATCGGCAACCCGCCGATGAACACGATCACCGGCGACGTGACGCGCGTCGACGGGAGCGTCGGCGTGCGAGATCCCCGGCGGCGTCGTCGAGCTTCCGGGCGCCGCTCGGTGCTGCCGTCGAGAGCCGCGGATCGGAGCACGTCGTGCTCGGCGTGCGCCCCGAGGACCTGACCCTGACCGAGGGCGGGCCGATCCGGGCGACGGTGTCCGTGGTCGAGTCGCTCGGCCACGAGCGCCACGTGGTCTGCCGGCTCGAGGACGGTCAGCTCATCATCGTGCGGCAGGCCGCGAACGTCTCTCCGCCGGCGAGGGGAGCGAGGTCGGCCTCGCCGTCCGACGCGGCGCGCCTCCACGTCTTCGACGCCGAGTCAGAGGAACGCGTGGACGCATGAGCACGCCGGCCGACGCGGTGGCGGACCTTCGCCCCGGCGAGGCGCCCGCCGTCGCCCCGGCGCCGCGGAAGCGCCGCTTCAGCCGGGCGGTGCGCGAAGCCGGGCTCGGGTACCTGCTGCTGCTCCCCGCGCTTCGTGATCTTCGGCGTCTTCGTCTTCTATCCGTTCCTGCACAACTTCTACCTCGGCTTCTTCCGCACGCCCGCCGTTCCCGGGGCTGCCGAAGCAGCTACGTCGGGCTTCGACCAGTACAGCGACGTGCTGTCGTCGTCGGAGTTCCTCGACAGCCTCAAGATCACGGTGCTGTTCGCGCTCATCACCGTGCCGGTCGGCATCGTCCTCGGCCTCGCTGCTCGCGGTGCTCGCGCACCAGAAGCTCAAGGGCATCGGCATCTACCGCACGATCTTCTCGTCGACGGTCGCGACGTCGGTGGCGGTGGCGTCGGTGATCTTCGGCACGCTGATGAACCCGCAGGTCGGCCTGCTGCCGTGGCATCAGACGAGCCATCGATCCTCCAGAACCCGGACCGATCCTAGCAGCAACCTCCGACGTGCGGCGCTTCATCCGTCGGTTGCGTCGCGGTGGCGGTCACGACGATCTGGCAGACCCTCGGGCTCACGTTCATCCTGATGTCGGCCGGGCTCCAGGCGGTGCCCGACGAGCTGCTCGAGGCGGCGCGAGGTCGACGGCGCCGGGCCGTGGTCGCGCTTCTGGCACGTCACGCTGCCGATGCTGTCGCCCACGATCTTCTTCGCGGTCGTGGTCGGCACGATCTTCGCGTTCCAGACGTTCGGCCAGATCGACCTGCTCACCCAGGGCGGCCCGCTGAAGAAGACCAACGTGCTGACCTACTTCATCTACGACCCGCTGCAGTCGCGAAGAACGACGGCAAGGCCGCGGTGCTGGCGATCGCGCTGTTCTTCCTCACGCTGGTCCTGACGCTGGTGCAGATCCGGTTCCTCGAGCGGCGGGTGTCGTATGAGCGTTGAGCCGATCACGCTCCGCGGCACCGAGCTCTCGGGCAAGGCGGCACGAGGTCGAGGCGACGCGGCCGGGAAGCGGGCGTCGGCTGCGGATCTTCGGCGCTACGTGGCCTGACCGTCCTCGCGTTCATCGTGCTGTTCCCGATCTACATCACGGTCGTCAACTCGCTGCTGCACGCCGCGCAGATCGCGGCGCAGCCGCCCGAAGTTCTTCCCGACCGATCCCGCAGTGGAGCACGTACGCCGACGCGTGGAACGCCGGGCACATGGGCACGTACCTGAAGAACAGCTTCATCGTCAACCGATCTGATCATCGTCGGTCAGGTGGTCACCGCGATCCTCGCCGGCTACGCGTTCGCGTTCCTCGAGTTCCCGTTCAAGCGCACGCTGTTCGTCGTGTTCCTCGCCACGCTGATGGTGCCGTTCGAGGTCACGATCGTCACCAACGTCACGACGATCAGCGACCTCGGGCTGGTACAACACCTACGCGGCCTGGCGGTGCCGTTCCTCGCCACCGGGTTCGGCGCGTTCCTGATGCGCCAGGCGTTCCTCCAGCTGCCCGAACGACCTGCGGGACGCCGCCGCGCTCGACGGCTACGGCCACTGGCGGTTCCTGACGCGGGTCGCGGTGCCGCTGGCGCGGCCCGCGGTCGCCGCGCTGGCCGTGTTCGCGTTCCTCGCCGCGTGGAACCAGTACCTGTGGCCGCTGCTCGTCACCAAGGACGACCGGCTGCGCACGGTGCAGATCGGTCTCAAGCAGCTGCGCGCACGAGCATCGACCAGATCAACATCACGTTCGCCGGCGCGGTGATCGCGGTGATCCCGCTCGTGATCCTGCTGCTGTTCTTCCAGAAGCAGCTCGTGCGCGGGCTGACCGCCGGCGCGGTGAAGGGCTGAGCGTGCTGACCCAGGACAGGAGCACCGATGTCGCCGAGTCCGTGCGACGTTCTGACCGCCGCGCTCGCGGCGCGCCGTGCTGGCCGTGGTGCGGCCTCGCGCGTCGCCGGTCGCCGGCGCCGCACCGGCGCAGTCCTCGGGCGAAGTGCCCGCTCGGCGCGCTGAAGAAGGCCAGAGCAAGCCGGTCGAGATCACGATGTGGCACTCGATGCCCCGCGCGAACGAGGAGACGCTCCAGCGGCTCACCGACAAGTTCAACTCGTCGCAGACCGACGTGAAGGTGAAGCTCGTCAACCAGATCGACTACGACGACACGTTCACCAAGTACAAGGCCGGGCTGTCAGCGGCGACCTGCCCGACCTCGTGCAGCTCCAGGACACCGACCAGCAGCAGATGATCGACACGCAGGCAGTCCTGCCGGCGCAGGCGTGCGTCAAGGCCGACAAGTACAACTTCTCCGACTACCTGCAGCGGGTCGTCGACTACTTCACGGTGAAGGGCAAGCTCTAGCCGATGCCGTTCAACGTGTCGGACCCGGTGCTCTACTACAACAAGAAGGCGTTCCAGAGCCGCCGGCCTCGACCCCGAACAAGCCGCCGACGACGCTCGACGAGGTGAAAGCCGCGCGCGGAGAAGCTCAAGGACACGGGCGCGGTCGTCGCAGGCGGGCTTCGGGCTCAAGCTCGACCCGTGGTACCTCGAGCAGTGGACGGCGCTCGGCGGCAAGCCGTTCGTGAACAACGGCAACGGCCGCAAGAGCCGCGCGACGAAGACGACGTTCGACAACAGCGACGGGCAAGGAGATCTTCACCTGGATGAACGGCATGGTGAAGGACGGCCTCGCCGCGACCAACCCGACCGACGGCCCGAGCGCGTTCGACAACCTGCTCGGCATCGGCAACGGCAACTCGGCGATGACGATCGACACGTCAGCGCGCGCTCGGCACGATCAAGCAGCGTGCTCTCGAGCGGGCAGTACCCGAACGTCGAGCTCGGCGTCGCGCCGATGCCGGGCCCGAAGGGCAAGGGCGGCGTGCTCGTCGGCGGCGGCGCGCTCTTCATGGTGAACAAGTCGGCGCCGGAGAAGCAGGCGGCGGCGTGGCAGTTCCTGAAGTTCCTCGACGAGCCCGAGTCGCAGGCGACGTGGGCCGTCGGCACCGGCTACGTCCCGATCCGCAAGTCGGCGGCGGACCTGCCGCAGGTGCAGGACTACTGGGCCGAGAACCCGGGCTTCAAGGTCGCGTACGACCAGCTGCTCGGCGGCGTCGACCAACACGGCGACCGCGGGCCCGGTGATCGGCAACTACCAGGGCGTGCGCGACGCCGTGCTCGACGCCGAGCAGCAGATGTTCAACGGCATGTCACCGAGCGCGGCGCTGAAGCAGGCCAAGCAGGACGCCAACGCCAAGATCGAGGAGTACAACTCCCGCGTCGAGCG
>CAVYIP010000021.1:0-443516 GCA_963768605.1 uncultured Actinomycetes bacterium
CCGCCGCCGAAGATGAAGAAGAAGGAGTACCAGCACGAGCTACGCCGCCTGCATGGCGAGCTCGTAGCACTGCAGGAATGGGTCAAGGCATCGGGGGCGAAGGTGTGCGTCGTGTTCGAAGGCCGCGACACGGCGGGCAAGGGCGGGACGATCAAGGCGATCACCGAACGCGTGAGCCCACGTGTATTCCGCGTCGTCGCGCTTCCCGCGCCCACCGAGCGTGAGAAGTCGCAGATGTACTTCCAGCGCTATGTCCCTCACCTTCCCGCCGGCGGCGAGGTCGTGATCTTCGACCGCAGCTGGTACAACCGCGCCGGTGTGGAGCGGGTCATGGGCTTCTGCACCGACGAGCAAGCCGAGCGCTTCCTCGACCTGGTGCCCGAGGTCGAAAGGGCGATGGTCGACTCGGGTATCCGGCTCGTCAAGTACTGGCTCGAGGTCAGCGCCGACGAACAGACCTGCCGGTTGGAGAGCCGCATCGACGATCCGCGCAAGATTTGGAAGCTGTCCGACATGGACCTCGCCTCGTATACACGGTGGGACGATTACTCACGGGTTCGCGACGAGATGTTCGCGGCGACCGACACCGCCTGGGCACCGTGGTACGTGGCGCAGACCGACGACAAGAAACGAGCGCGCCTGAACATCATCACCCACCTCCTTGGCCAGATCCCCTACGAGCCACTGAGGCGCAACAAGGTCGCGCTGCCCGAGCGCGTCGTTCGCGACGACACCCAGCCCGGCACCATCCAGCCCAGACACATCCCTACGCCGTTCTGACGTCCGCGAGCTCCGCGCCTCAGAGTCCGATGGAAGGCCGGGAAGCCGAAAAACGCATCCGGAATGGTCGCCTCGGGGCTCGCCTCCAGCGCTATCACGCGCATTGTTCAGACGCCTTCGAGCGCTTCCAGTCGCCCGGACCGGATCGCCTCGGAGAACGCCTGATAGTCCCGCTCGTTCTGGTCTGCGTAGCGCTCGCGAGAAGTCGGTGATCGACTGGTCGAACCGGTCCTTCTTGCCGAGGTACGCGGCGAGCGCGACCGGGTCGCCCGATCGGGCGTGCGCCCGCGCCAGCGTCTGACCGCAGATGCGCGCGTAGAACGCGAGGCCATCGGGCGCCATCGCCTCGACGACGGCCGAGCCCTTCATGTCGCGCAGCTGGCGCCAGTACAGGTAGCGGTTGGCCTCCGCGCCCTTCGTCCAGCCGAGGAAGATGTCGCTCGCGGCCTGCATCATCCGCTGTCCCTGGACCACTCGCTCGCCGGGCTGGCGGTAGCGGCTCTTCGGCAGGTGGTCCTCCAACACCGACGCGGTCGCCTCCTTGACCTGCAGGAACAACGGGTCCTGCTGATCGCGGCCCTGGAGCAGGACGATGAACGCCCGCGTGCCGACGCTGCCGACGCCCACGACCTTGCGGGCCATGTCGACCACCTCGAATCGCTCCAGCAGGTGGCGGCGATCGTCCTGCAAGGTCGCCCGGTACGCGCGGAACTGCTCGTGGATGACGCGCTCGATCTCGTCAGCCGAGATACCCGGTACGCCCGGCCAAGTCGCGCAACGGGACGACGATCGGCGGCTGGCTGACGATCCGGTACTGGCCGTCGACGAGCTCGGCGAGCTTCGACAGCGCCTGCAAGCTGTCGCGAGTGTGCGCCTTCGCGGCGGTCTTCTCCGCCCTCTTCTGCGCCGCTCTCGCACGCCTGTCTTCTCCGTGCCCTTCACGGAGCGAGCGGCGTTCTTCACGGCGCTCAACAGGTCCTCTTCCGACAGGTGCGCGTACCAGATGTCCATCGTGCGCATCTCGGCGAACTCGGCCATCGCCTCCCGATAGGCCGCCACCGACGCGAGCGTCGCGGCGCGCGCATCGGCCTTGGTGAAGCCGTTGTTGCGTGCCGCGATCGTGAAGCTCGCCGCCATGCGCTTCACGTCGTACTCGAACGGCCCGGGCAGCGTCTCGTCGAAGTCGTTCAGGTCGAACAGCAGCGTTCGCTCAGGTGATGCGAACACCCCGAAGTTCGAGAGATGCGCGTCGCCGCAGAGCTGCACGTTCAGGCCGGCCGTCGGCGTGTCCTTCAGATCCGCCGCCATGATCTTCGCCGCGCCCCGGTAGAACGTGAACGGCGAGACCATCATGCGCCCGTGACGGACCGGCACCAGATCGGGCTCACGGGTCGCGTTCTGCTCCTCGAGCAACGCGACCGGGTCGGGGCGATCCGCCGCCGGTTCCCATCCGGCATGGCCCGACGGAGCAACCCGCTCACGTGCCGCCTTCCCCCGCGCCCTTCGTTCATCGACACTCAGATGCGCGATCTTGCTCACCGCGTACCCCCTTCACTCACCTGGCTGCGCCGCGAGCTTCGGACTCGATCGACGTCACCGGAGTTGAGCCGCATCTCCAAGAATGCCAGAGCTGTGTTCACGGCCGCACCCACCACAACATCGGCAGCAGGAACGTTGCCCATTCACTGAACAGCGCCTGCCCCGCGTGATGCTGATCGTGGCAGTTGCTAAATCGCGAGCGGCTGGCTCAGGCGGGTCGTGAGGCGATGACGCCGAGATACCGCGGCGCATGACAATCAAGTTACCGGTCGAAGGTCGCGCCGACGCCGCCGGTGAACCCGTCGAACTGCTCTCACAGCCCTCCCTACAAGCGTCAGATGACCTGGAAGGAGACGCGGTAAGCCCGTCGAGCGGCGCGGCGGGAACGTCCAAAGCGCAGCGGCGGCCGTGCGTCGGTGGTCGTCCGGAGCGCGTGCTTCGACGTTCCGTGTGAGTGAACGCTCGAGCTGCCATTGCGGCGCGCCCCCGGAGACGGGTTACAAGACGCACGGAGGGCGCTGGCCGTTAGCGTGCGCGTCCCGCCGAAGAATCGGAAGGAGCGACGATGCCCGAGCGAGACGGATACATCCCCGGCGTGCCCTGCTGGGTCGACACCAGCCAGCCCGATCCCGAGGCCGCGCTGCCCTTCTACCGCGGCCTGTTCGGCTGGGAGTTCGAGAACGTGATGCCCGAAGGGTCCGGACGGCGAGTACTTCATCGGCCGCATCCGCGGCGGCGACGTGGCGGCGGTCGGGTCGATCCCCGAGGGCGCGCCGCCGATGGCGGTGTGGAACACCTACATCTGGGTCGACAGCGCCGACGAGACGGCGTCGAAGGCGCGCGACGCCGGCGGCGCGGTGGTGACGGAGCCGTTCGACGTCATGGACGCGGGCCGGATGGCGGTCCTCACCGATCCCGAAGGTGCGGTGTTCTGCGTCTGGCAGGCGAAGAACCACAAGGGTGCGAAGGTCGTCAACGAGCACGGCTCGCTGAACTTCAACGGCCTCGCCACCCGCGACGCCGAAGCGCGCCGAGGCGTTCTACGGCGCGGTGTTCGGGTGGGAGACGCTGGCGCTGCCCGCCGGCGTGATGTGGACGCTGCCCGGCTACGGCGATCACCTCGAGGCAGAGCAGCCCGGGCCTTCGCGAGCAGATGGCGCAGATGGGCGCGCCCGACGGGTTCATCGACGTCGTCGCCGCGCTCGATCCGATCGCCGACGACGACTCCGACACGCCGGCGCACTGGAGCGTCACGTTCGGCGTCGACGACGTCGACGCCGACGGCGGCGAAGGCCGCGAGCTCGGCGGCGAGGTCGTCGCCGGCCCGGTCGACGCGCCGTGGTCGAGGATGGCCGTGATCAAGGACCCGCAGGGCGCGACCGTTCATCGCCAGCCAGTTCGTCCCCGAGAACAAGGACCTCGAGGCCTAGCCGGCTCAACAGCATTGCCGACGCACCTCTGTGCCCTAGCGGCGCGGATCGGCACATAGGCGCTCACGGTGGTCGACGCACCGAAGCCGGTTCTGGCGCAACAGCAAGAGATGGCGGGTGCGTCGTTCTGTGCTGGCGACTTCGGGTCACGCCTGTGTGTGTGGGTTGCGGACAGAACTCGCTCGGCCCGCCCGTGTCTGCCATCGCGGTGTGGTCGGAGAGTTGCTTCCCACGCTAAGGGTCGCGATTTCCCATCGCCAGCTTCACGCGCCAGACCCGTCGACGGGTGCCGCTCATATCGCCGGTTCGGTGCCGCGCTCCGGGGTCGCAGTCGCGCGTTCTGCTGCGCCGTTCTGTGCGTCCATGTACTGCCCCCGGGGTCTGATCCCAAGCTGTGTGATCCTCAAGTCCTGAAAGAAACATTGACCAATGTATGTATCTCTGCCACGCTCTCGCCGTGGGACGGCGTACGCAAGCGGAGCGGTCGGCCGCGACCCAGCAGGCGCTGGTCGATGCGGCGATCGAGCTGCTGATGGAGCGCGGTGGGCGGCGACGACGACGGTGGCCGTGTGCGAGCGCGGGCGGTTGCACACGTGGGGCGATAGTCCACCACTACCCAAGCCTGTCGGCGCTGTTGGCCCATGCGTTGGAGTCGCTATACGCCGATTTCGCGCGAACCA
Organism: uncultured Actinomycetes bacterium; assembly: GCA_963768605.1. Lineage (GTDB taxonomy): Bacteria > Actinomycetota > Acidimicrobiia > IMCC26256 > JACDBD01 > JALZAA01. The sequence goes on from CAVYIP010000021.1 coordinate 4,430, forward strand.
GGCGGACCCCGACCACGACGATGGTGGCGTCAGTGGACGCCGTCTGGTGCGCGGTCGGCGACCCTCGGTTCAAGGCGGTAATCGAGGCGTGGTCGGCGGCCGGAAACGATCCGGAGCTGGCCGCCGAGCTGAACCCGGCGATCGCTCGATTCGCCAAGCTGGTATCGCCGGCCAACGTCGGTCGCGCAGACACCGCTGCGAGACCCCGATGCAAAAGCGTTCTTCCTGATGGCGCGGCGAAGCGATGCTGGGTCTCGCCTTGGGTCGGGCCACGAATGGCGGAAAGCCTCTGGGCCACGAGCGCACGGTGCTGGCCCGGTTGCGGGCCGAGGCCACCGCGTTCGACGTCAACACCAACAAGACGGAGGAGTCCCCGTGACCGCACTGCGTCAGCCGAACCGGTTCGAAGGCCAAGCCGCGGGCGTTGCGCTCCCTGCTGCAGCTGCCGGCGCCGCCGGTGGCGATCGCGTTCCACGCCTCGTTGCCCGGATGAACTCGATCTGTTCGACGACCCGATGCCGCCGCCGGCGAACGACGGCCGGACCGGTCGGGTGCCGGCGGGATGCGTCTTCTGGATGCACGGCACCGATCGCACGTTCGCGACCGTGGCCGGAGGACCACGCCAACTGCAGCGTCGGGAGCTACACCCACGGCTTCGTCTCGATGGCCGACGCCGCAACACGCGGCGACGTCGCGCGCGCTCGTCGAGGCGGGCTGGGTCACGCCCGAGGAGACTTCCCGACCATCCCGGCCGTCGAGGCGACCCGGGCGCGGTCACCTACGGGCCGCTCGCCGAGGCGCCGGCACGGCGACGTCGTGCTGCGTGCGGCTGCACGCGGCCGGGCTGATGACGCTGCTGCGACGCGTGGCCGGACCTGCGTCATCGAAGGCAAGCCGCAGTGCCACATCGTCGCCATCGCGAAGGAGCAGGGCCGGCTCGCGGCGAGCGTCGGGTGCGCGCTGTCAGCCGGGCCCGCACCGGCATGCGGCGCGGCCGAGGCGACCTGCCGCGCATGCCCGGTCGCGCGTGCTCGACGCGCTCGTCGACCGCGACTCGAGTCGCGCCGCGCGAGTCGAACGCGACCGGTCGCCCGCTACGCCGGCGCCGACGCCGCGCGGTTCGCGGTGCGCGATCATGACCATCGCGACCAGCGTCCTGTCGGACCGCAACCTCGGCTGGCTGCGCTACCTGCACCGCAAGGCGACGACGCCCGACAGCTGGGACCGGGACGGGCATCCGCACGAGCACTGGGACAACACGCAGCGATCCGCCGATGCTGTGCTGGCACCGCTTCGACCTCATCGACTCGACCTACGCGGTCGCGCTGATGGCCGACGTCACGCCCGCGTGGCGCGAGGTCTACGGCCGGATCCTCGACGAGCTGATCTTCCGGCACACCGGTTGGTGGGCAGCCGAGGACTGGCTCACGCAGATCGGTCACGACCCCGACCGCGCCGAACTACCCCGACCTGTACCGGCTGCTCATCCCCGAGCACTGCTGGGGCAACTACGACGTGCCGGGCTGGACCGCGAACGGCATCGAGCCGTGGGGTCTGCAGATGGACCCGATCGGCGCCGACGGCAACCTGTTCTTCAAGGGCTTCTTCCTCGTCATGCTCGGGCTGCACCTGCGCACGTACCGGCGACGAGCGCTGGAACGCAGCCGTTCGACATCGTCCGCGACGGCGAGAACACGTTCACGTGGTTCCACTCGGCGATCGCCGAGCACCTCGCACGACCAGTGGCGCGCACGCTCCCGAGGGCTGCCACTGCGAGAACACCAAGATCTGGCCGTACTGCCTGGCCGGCGCCGGCCTCGGCCTGCAGCTCGCACGATCTCGCTTCGCGGCACCGACCACCACGAGGTGTTCGACGTCTGGTGGAACGACACGTGCCGCAGCGAGTACCTCCACCTCGACGGCGACGAGCTCCCGACGGCGGTGACGCTTCTACTACGACCCGATCCTCGACGTGCACCACGAGCGTGCCGGTCATGGTCGGGATGATCCCGGCGATCTACCTCGCGCCGCAGGTGCCCGACGAGGCGCGCCGACTGTTCGAGGCGGGCCTGCGCACAGATCGGGCATCTGGGAGACGACCGGTCCCATCTCGGCGCCCGCGACCGCGCGTCTCGGCGTCTGAACGCTGCTGGCTGGCGAAGGAGTGGGGCCTCGAGCTGGCTGTCGCGACGCGCTCGGCGGCCGCGATCGACGAGCACTACGAGCCGACGTGGGACACGACCCGCGGCGAGTTCACGTGGGGCTTCGAGCTCGACGAGCCGCACCCCCGCGGCCAGTACAACGGGACGATGGCCGCCGCCCAGGTCGCGACCGAAGGCGCATGGTGGCGGCTTGGCCAACGTCGGCCCCGGCGACCGGTTCGACGAACCGACCGTCGTCGGCGTCGACTTCCCGACCGTCGCATTCCGCGAGGCCAGCTGGGACCCCGACGCCGCCACCCTGACCGTCACCCCCGTCGGGGTCGAGATCGACGGGCGCCAGCGGACGACGTTCCGGGTCACCAACATCGGCGACCCGACCCGCTGGACCGCGGACGGGCCGGTCGCCGCCGACGTGCAACTACGGACAGTCGGAGCCGACATCGAGATCGAGATGCCCGTCCGAAGCGAGGCAGTGCTGCTCCGCGGTCCCGAACACGCGTCAAACGTAGATAGCGCACTTTCAAGTACAGAACATCACGCCAGAACGACGCTCGGGACCACGGGTTCGCACGCACATATCGGCACGTACACGCTGCGCGGACGGTACCCGAGCGGGCATTCTGGCGCGCATGCGTGAATACGGAGGTAGGCGAGATCGCCCTCGCGCTGCCCGAGGTGACCGAACGGATGAGCCACGGCGAGCCCTGCTTCTTCGTGCGAGACAAGCGGCCGCTCTGCTACTTCCACGACAACCACAATGACGACGGACGTATCTCACGGTGGTGTCCAGCACCGCCGGGCGTACAAGAAGAATTGGTGAGTGCGGAGCCGAGCGCGATTCTTCAAGCCGCCCACATCGGCGCGTGGAGTGTTCTCCAGCTGGCTTGGCGTGTACCTCGATACGACTGGCAAGAACAAGGGTCGACTGGCACGAGGTCGGGGCCATCGTGAAGGACGCCTATCGCACCGTCGCTCCGAAGGCCCTTGTCGCGCAACTTGACCGTGAGTCTCGCTAGCCCCGACATATCTGCAGATCTGCGCTTAACCTCCGTGCACCGAACGCGCGCACAGAACGTCGGCAGATGAGGAGCCGGCAGGCGCGCCATAACGGCACATATGCGCTCGTGTCGCTCGACGCACAGAACGCCGGTTCTGGCGCGGTTCGTACGAGCGCGTCGTCCGTCGTTATGTGCGGCCTTGATGCGAACAGGTCTGCAGTGCGCCGGTCCGAAACCGACACACCGTCTCGGCTAGCCCGCCGCGAGCTAGTCAGCTGGATGTTGTCTTGGGTGACCGCCGATCCGCGGCGCCGAGCATTGCGCCTTCATCGCGGATTCACCGAGCGAGGATGCTGCGGAGCGTCTCGACGAAGGCCGCGCCGTCAGCAGGACCGGGTGGTGTGGCGCCAGGCGACGTGGCCATCCGGCCGAACGAGCACCGCCCCATCGGGCTCCAAGCCGTACGTCGACGTGAACCTGCCGCGGTCTTGGAGTCCCGCACCGCCGATGACGTAGCAGTCGATGCCGACGCCGAGCTCGTTTTTGAATCCCAAAGAGCAGACCTTGCCGAGGAGGTCGCCCGACATCGTTACGCGGCTGACGCTGATCTACGAGGACGGAAGGACCGATCGATGTCCCCGAGTCCTCACGGGCGAACGCGGATGATGGTCTTCCCGTTGCTTCGCTCGGTCGGGTTGAGGGCGGTGACGGCGTCGTCGAGGGTCGCGACGTTTCCGATGTTCGTCCGCAGTCGTCCGTCCCGCACCCGCTGGACGATCTCACCCAGTTGGGCACGATCGGACTCGACAACGAAGTCGATCGCCAGGCCGTCCGCGGGCCGCGCCTCGGGCGGCCCGACGATCGTCACCAGTGTTCCTCCGGCTCGGATCACGCCTGCGGATCGCTTCTGGATGTCGCCGCCGATGACGTCGAAGACCAGGTCGACTTCGCCGACATCTTCGAGGGTGTCGTTGTCGAGGTCGACGAACTCCATTGCGCCGTAGTCGAGCGCCTTCTGGCGGTCGGCGGCGCGGCCGGTGCCGATGACGTAGGCGCCGGCCTCTCGGGCGAGTTGCGTCACCATCGTCCCGACCGCGCCGGCGGCGCCGTGCGCGAGGACGCGCTGTCCCGCCTGGAGGCGGCCGTGCTGGAACAGTCCCTGCCACGCGGTGAGGCCAGAGATCGGCAGGCTTGCGCCCACTGTGAAGTCGACGTCGCCCGGCAAAGGCGCGAGGTTGCGTGCCTCGACGGCCGCGTACTCGGCCAGGGTGCCGTCGCGATGCCAGTCGGTGAGACCGAACACCCGCTGTCCCACCGAGAGCCCCGTCGTGCCGTAGCCGAGAGCAGTGACCACGCCGGCCAGCTCGTGCCCGGGGATCGACGGCGTTCGATCACGGTCGCGGCGATCGGTCCAGGTCGAGGGCCACGCCAGCTCGGTCGAGACGAATCCCGACGCATGAATCTGAACGACGACGTCGTTTATCGCTGCCGGCGGCTCGGGCCGCTCTGCCAGCGTCATCCCGGCCGTTCCCGCAGCCCGGTCGGTCACCACGATCGCTTTCATGAAATTATCTCCTCGGTCATGTGTCTCTTCGGTGGAATGTTGCAGGGATGGCCGTGTGGCACTCACGGACGAACGCGGATGATCGTCTGCCCGCTGATCCGCTCGGTCGGATTGAACGCGGTAACGGCATCGTCGAGGGTCGCGACGTTGCCGATGTTCGCCCGTAGTCCTCCGTCACGCACCCGCTGGACGATCTCACCCAGTTGGGCACGATCGGGCAGGACAACGAAGTCGATCGCCAGGCCGTCCGCGGCACGCTCGACTACACCAAGTCGAAGGGCACCGAGCCCCCGCCCATCCCGCCTTCGAGCTCGACGAACACACCTCGCGCAAGTTCTGTCGGCAAAACGAGCCAGTTTTGTCGGTAACCCCGGTCGTGTGGGCGAGGGGGGACTTGAACCCCCACATCCTTTCGGACACAGGCACCTGAAGCCTGCGCGTCTGCCAATTCCGCCACTCGCCCGCTGGTGGGAGCTCGCAGCGTACCAACCGGCCTCGGCTGGTCCCCGGGCCGAGAACCCAATGGGGCCAAGGCGGAAACGGGAAAACGCGCAGTTACACTTCCGCCCGATGGGACTCCAGGGGTTCGAGCGTCGGCTCGAGCGGCTGGTGGAAGGCACCTTCGCCAAGGCCTTCCGCGCCGGCCTCGAGCCCGTCGAGATCGGCCGCAAGATCGCCCGCGCGCTCGACAGAGGACGCATGATCGGCGTCCAGGGCGTCTGGGTCGTTCCCAACGACATCGTCGTCTCCCTCTCCCCCGACGACCTGAAGCGGTTCTCGACCTACTCCGACGTGCTGTCCCGCGAGCTCGCCGACGCCGCCCGCCAGTACGCCCGCGACGAGGGGTACCAGTTCCTGGGGCCCGTCACGGTGGCCCTCGTCGAGGACGACGACGTCCGTACCGGCCAGCTCGAGGTCGAGGCCGAGATCGTGGAGGGGCCGTCCGAGCACCTGGGCGCGCTGGTCCTCCCCGACGGCCGCCGGGTGCAGCTCGGGGACCAGCCGGCGGTGATCGGACGCCTGCCCGACTGCGCGGTATCACTTGCGGATGCACAGGTGTCCCGGCGCCACGCCGAGGTCCGTCCCGCCGGCGAAGGTTTCGCCGTCGCCGACCTGGGCAGCATGAACGGCACCACGGTGAACGGCGTCGCGGTCCGCGAGCAGGCGCTTGCGGACGGCGACGAGATCGGGGTCGGCTCCACGACCATCCGTTTCGAGGCGTCCTAGAGGCCCGACTTCATGTCCGAAGCCGTACTCACCGTCCTCAAGTTCTGCTTTCTCGCCCTCCTGTACCTCTTCCTCTACCGGGTGGTGCGGTTGACGCTGCGCGAGCTGCGCGCACCCGCCCTCTCCGCCGAGCCGGCAGGGGTGCCCACGGCCGCGCCTCCGCGGCGCGAGCGTCGACCCGAGCCCCGCGCCGCGTTGCGCCTGCGCGTCCTCGAGCCCGCCTCGCGCCGGGGCGAGACGCACACCATCGACCGCGAGGTCACGGTCGGACGCGGCGGAGGGTGCGCACTCGTGCTCAACGACGACACATACGTCTCCCAGCTGCACGCCCGGCTGTTCCAGCAGAACGGCGAGGGCTACGTCGAGGACCTCGGCTCGACCAACGGCACCTACGTGAACGGCAAGCAGATCAAGGGCGTGACGCGCCTCAAGCGCGGTGACCAGGTGCAGTTCGGCCAGACCGTCGCCGAGGTCACCAAGTGAGCCCGATCAAGGTCGTGACCGCCGGCGTCACCGACGTCGGCCGCGTCCGCGACGGCAACGAGGACGGCTTCATCGACCAGGCAGACCGCCTCGGCCTGGTCGCCGTCGCCGATGGCATGGGCGGCCACCGCGCCGGTGAGGTCGCGAGCGCCACCGCGCTGGAGGCCCTGCGCGCCTCCGTGGCGAACGGTCAGTCGTTGCGCGACGCCATCGAGGGCGCGAACGACGCCGTTCTCGAGAAGTCCGAGTCCGACCTGGAACTGCACGGCATGGGCACGACGCTCACGGCCGGCATGCTGGGATCGGACGGGTACCTGGTCGTGGGGCACGTCGGCGATTCGCGCGCGTACCTCGCCCGCGACGGCGCGCTCACCCAGATCACGACCGACCACAGCCTCGTCGAGGAGATGGTCCGCGACGGGGTGCTCACCCCGGAGCAGGCCGAGGTGCACCCCCAACGGTCGACCATCACGCGTGCGCTCGGCATCGACCCCCGGGTCGACGTCGACGAGTACCCGATCGAGCTCCAACCCGGCGACCGCATCCTCTTCTGCTCGGACGGCCTCACCACCATGGTGCGCCCGGACGAGATCGCCGGCATCCTCGAGCCGCGAGCCGGACCCGAAGCGGGCCGCGCAGCTCCTCGTCGACGCCGCGAACGCGGCCGGCGGCGAGGACAACATCACGGCGGTGATCATCGAGGCCGTCGAGGTTCCCGACGACGAGGTTGCCGCTCCGGCCGTTGCCGACGACGACACGTCGGACGCGCCGCCGGTGAAGCCGCGGCGCCGGCGGGGGCGCACGCTCTTTCGCGTGCTCGTCTGGGTGCTCCCGGTGCTCATCGTGCTGGCGATCGCGTTCCTCGCCGTCGGCTGGTACGCGCGCAACACGTACTTCGTCGGCGTCAATCGCGGCCGGGTGACGGTGTTCCAGGGCGTCAAAGGCGGGCTGCTCGCCTGGGACCCCACGGTCGAGCGCCGCACGACGATCGACGTCGGACGACCCGCGACTCACCGACGCGCAGCGCCAGGACCTCGAGGACGGCAAGAAGTTCTCGTCGCGCGGCGGGGCCGACGACTACGTGGCTCGCCTGCGCCAGGGCATCCAGGAGCGCACGCCGCCCACCACGACGATCCCCGTTCCGCCGGAATCGACCGTGCCCCCGATCCCCGCCGCGCCGCCGTCGTGAGCCTCACCGCGTCGCAGCGCCGCAACTCCGAGCTCGGGCTCGGGCTGCTCGCCGTCATCATCACGGTCGGCGGCTACATCCTCGTCGCGCTCTCCGAGGGCCCGTCGCTCCCCGCCAACCTCTGGTTCTTCCTCGCCGTGCTCATCGGCCTCTACGTGGTCGCGCACCTCGCCGTGCGCGCGCTCGCTCCTCGGGCCGACGGCACGCTCCTGCCGCTGGCGGCGCTCCTCAACGGCATCGGGTTCGTCGTGATCACGCGCATCGACCGCGACGCCCAGGACCAGCTCGCGCCGAGCCAGGCCGTCTGGACGATGGTGGGCGTCGCCGCCTTCATCGGGACGCTCTGGGTCGTTCGGCGCGTGCACCTCCTCGAGCGGTACCGGTACACCTTCCTCTTCCTCGGGCTCTTCGCGCTGCTCCTGCCCCTCGCGCCCGGGCTGGGCCGGGAGATCAACGGCGCCCGGCTCTGGGTGCGCCTCGGCCCGATCAACTTCCAGCCCGGCGAGCTGGCCAAGGTGTTCCTGGTCATCTTCTTGGCCGGGTATCTCGTCGACAAACGCGAAGTGCTCGCGGCGGGCGGGCGCCGCATCGCGGGTCTCCGCGTCCCGGCGGCGCGGCACCTCGGGCCGCTGCTCCTGGCCTGGGGCTTCTCGCTCGTCGTCATGATCCGCCAGAAGGACCTGGGCTCGTCGCTCCTCTTCTTCGCCGTGTTCGCGGTGATGCTCTACATCGCGACCGAGCGCACCGCGTTCCTCCTCGCCGGCGCGGGGTTGTTCGTGACGGGCGCGGCGATCGGGTACGCGATCTTCGGCCACGTCCAGGAGCGGGTGTCGGTGTGGGCGAACCCGTGGCCGGTCGCGGGTGGAGACGGGTACCAGATCGTCCAGTCGTTGTTCTCGTTCGGCTCCGGCGGGTTCGCGGGGACCGGGCTTCGGGCTCGGGAGTCCCGACAAGATCCCAAACGCGTCGACCGACTTCATCTTCTCCGCGATCGGCGAGGAGCTCGGCCTGCTCGGGACGGTCGCGATCCTGATCGGGTTCCTGCTGTTCGTGGCGGCGGGGTTCCGCATCGCGCTGCAGGCTCAGCGCCCGTTCCCGAAGCTGTTCGCCGCCGGCCTCACGTCCATCATCGGTATCCAGACGTTCGTCATCCTCGGCGGTGTCACGCGCCTCATCCCGCTGACCGGTGTGACATTGCCGTTCATCTCGTACGGCGGCTCGTCTCTCATCGCCAACTTCGTGATCCTTGCGTTGCTGCTGCGAATCTCGGACGAGTCCGCTGAACGCGCCGCGACTCCGACCGCGCGAGCCGGCGCGGTCGCCCGCCGATGAACCGCGCCATCCGGCGGGTGGGGATCGGCGTCACCGTCCTGGTGCTGCTGCTCGTCGGTCAGCTCACGTACCTCCAGGTCTACGACGCCGACAACCTCGCCAACGACCCGCGCAACATCCGGTTCCAGCTGCGCGACTTCTCGAAGCCGCGCGGCCGGATCGTCACCGCCGACGGCCAGATCGTCGCCCGGTCGGTCGAGACCGGCGACGAGCTGAAGTTCCAGCGTCTCTACCCGCAAGGCGCGCTGTTCTCGCAGCTCGCCGGCTACCAGTCGTTCGTGTTCGGGAACATCGGTCTCGAGCGGACGTACAACAGCGAGCTCGCGGGTCGCGATCCGCTGCTCACGATCAGGAACGTCGGCGACGTGCTCGCGGGCAAGGAGACCGTCGGCAACGTCGTGCTGTCGACCAGCCAGCAGCTCCAGGCCGCGGCTCGTGACGCGCTCGGCGACCAGCACGGATCAGTCGTGGTGATGAACCCGAAGACGGGCGGCATCCTCGCCATGTACTCGAACCCGAGCTACGACCCGCAGCCGTTCGCGAGCCACAACTCCCAGGCCGCTCAGGATTACGAGAAGCTCCTGCGCGCCAACCCCGACAAGCCCGACCTCCCGCGCGCCTACCGCGAGCGCTTCCCACCCGGCTCGACCTTCAAGGTGATCACGTCATCGGTCGCGCTCGGCACCGGCCGGTTCACGCCGGAGTCGAACTTCCCGGTGTTGACCGAGCTCGACCTGCCGCAGACCAACAACACCCTGAAGAACTTCGGCGGCGAGTCGTGCGGCGGAACGCTGGCGCGGAGCTTCCAGCAGTCGTGCAACACGACGTTCGGCCAGATCGGGCTCGACCTCGGCGACGAGTTCGTGCCCGGGATGGAGAAGTTCGGTATCGGCTCGGCGCCGCCGCTCGACGTCGCGCCCGGCGCAGCCGGGAGCGTGGGACCTCCGCCGGGATCTTTCCAACAGAACCAGCCACTGTTCGCGTTCGCCGGCATCGGGCAGGGGGACGTCGCCGTGACGCCGCTCGAGATGGCGCTGAGCGCGTCGGCGGTCGCCAACAACGGCCAGATCATGCAGCCCCACGTCGCCGAGAGGATCACCGACGGTGACGACAACACCGTGAAGACGATCGACCCGAAGGCGTGGCGGACGGCGATGTCCCCGCAGGTCGCCGCGACCATGACGACGCTGATGATCTCCGTCGTCGAGGGCGGCACCGGGACGGCGGCCCGCATCCCCGGCGTCTCCGTGGCCGGCAAGACCGGTACCGCCCAGAACGAGACCGGCGCCGCGCACGCGTGGTTCGTCGGATTCGCGCCCGCCGAAGATCCGCAAGTCGCGGTGGCGGTCATCGTCGAGCACGGTGGGAGCGCCGGCAGCGAGGCGACGGGCGGACGCGTCGCCGCGCCCATCGCGGCACAAATGATGCGAATGGTGCTCGGCCGGTGACCTACCGGAACGCAAAGGGGGGCACAGCTAGGGTTTGGCCCCGATGACGCAGCTTGCTGACGTCTTCTCGAATCGATACGAGATCCAGCGCGGCATCGCACGAGGCGGGATGGCTGAGGTGTACCTCGCCCGCGATCAACTGCTGGATCGTCCCGTCGCGGTGAAGGTGCTGTTCGCCGAGTACGCACGCGACCCGAGCTTCGTCGAGCGCTTCCGGCGCGAGGCGCAGAGCGCCGCCAACCTGAACCATCCCAACATCGTCGCCATCTACGACTGGGGGCAGGAACGCGGCACGTACTTCATCGTCATGGAGTACGTGCGCGGCCGCTCTCTCCGCGATGTCGTCCAGGTGAACGGACCGTTCTCGCCGAGGCGGACGGCGGAGATCGGCGCCGAGATCGCGGGCGCGCTCGAGTTCGCGCACCGCAACGGCGTGGTGCATCGAGACGTCAAGCCCGGCAACGTGCTGATCACCGCCGACGGCGACATCAAGGTCACCGACTTCGGTATCGCCCGCGCCGGAACGAGCGAGGCGCTCACGCAGACGGGCGCCGTCATGGGCACGGCCGCGTATTTCTCGCCCGAGCAAGCCCAAGGCTTCGCGGTCGACGGCCGGTCCGACGTCTACTCGCTCGGCGTCGTGCTGTACGAGATGGTCACCGGCACGCCGCCGTTCACCGGCGAGAGTCCCGTTGCCGTCGCCTACAAGCATGTGCGCGAGGAGCCCCAGCCGCCCTCGGCGCGCGCCCCCGATCTGCCTCCCGACCTCGAGCGGATCATCCTCACCGCGATGGCCAAGGACCCCGACTCGCGCTACCAGACGGCCGAGGACCTGCGCGCCGACCTGTTGCGCTTCGTGCGCGGGCAACCGCCGCTCGGCGGGCCGGTGACCGGCCTGGTCGCCGACGGCACCGCGACCGCCGCGGTCGCGCCGACGCAGGCCGCGCCCGTGGCGGCGCTCGAAGGACACGACCCGGATGAGCACCGCAGGAAGCGCCGGGGGGCGCTCGTCGCCGGGATCCTCGGCGCCCTGCTGATCGCCGCCGTGATCATCGCCCTGCTTGCAGGGCGGAGGCGGAGGCGGCGGCGGCGGAGCAACCGCCGAGGTGCCGAACGTCATCAACAAGCCCTTCGCCGAAGCGGACGGCCGCGATCAAGTTCTCCGGGTTCAAGGTGGATCGCAAGGACGTCGCCACCAAGGACCCGCCCGACCTGGTCCTCTCGCAGAAGCCGGGAGGCGGCGAGAAGCTGAAGAAGAACGGGACCGTCCAGCTGCGCGTGAGCAAGGCGACGTTCACGATGCCCACGCTGGCCGGCAAGCAGACGCGCGGAGGCGGTGAACGACCTCATCGGCGTCGGACTCCAGGACCCGAACAACGGCATCGAGAACCAGGAGGTCGACAGCGACCAGCCGCCGGGCACGGTGGTGGGTTCCAACCCGGCGGCGGGCGCGCAGGTGCCGAAGGTCGGTCAGAAGGTGACGCTGCAGATCGCGCGCGAGCCGTCGATCACGATGCCGAACGTCGTGGGTCAGGAGTCGCAGACCGCGCAGCAGCTCCTCCAGCAGGCCGGGTTCCAGGTGTCGGTACAGAGCGAGCAGAGCGACTCCGTGCCGAGCGGTCGCGTCACTCGAACTGACCCCGGCGCCAACGCCATGGTGAAGCGCGGCTCGTCGGTGACGATGTTCGTGTCGACCGGCCCGCAGAACGTCAGCGTCCCGAACGTCGTGGGCCAGATGCAGAATCAGGCGAGCCAGACGCTGCAGCAGGCGGGCTTCCAGGTCTTCGCCTCGCCGCAGAACTCGAACAATCCGTCGGACAACGGTCGCGTGCTGGCCCAGAACCCGGCGGCCGGCCAACAGCAGCCGAAGGGCTCGGGAGTCACCCTCACGGTAGGCAGATTTCCGCCGGGGCCGTGACTGAGATCACGGCTTGGTACGCCCGGCACGGGCGGCACGACCTCCCGTGGCGTCGAACGCGCGATCGCTGGGCGGTGCTCGTCTCCGAGGTGATGCTCCACCAGACGCAGGTCCCCCGGGTCGCGGCGGCATGGCCCGAGTTCTACGGCCGGTTCCCGACGCCCGGCGCGATGGCGGACGCCGGGCCGGGCGCGGTCATTCAGGCGTGGGGAACACTCGGGTACCCGCGCCGGGCCCGGCGGCTGTGGGAGGCGGCGGTCGCGATCGCCGCCTACGGGTGGCCCGACGACCTGACCTCCCTCCCCGGGGTCGGCCGGTACACGGCGCGGGCGGTGGCAGCCCAGTGCGACGACACCGACTTGCCCGCGGTCGAGGTCAACGGCCGGCGCGTGGCCGAACGGACAGCCGGGCGCGCGCTCGCGGACCGCGACGCCGAAGCCGTCCTGGTCGAGCTGGGTGCCCCGCTTCGAGGGCGGGACCGCCTGCTCGCGCTGATGGACGTCGGCGCGCTGGTATGCCGGCCACGCGACCCACATTGCGACGCGTGCCCGCTGCGCCGGCGGTGTGCGACCCGCGGCGCCCGGGTGGGTGAACGGAGCTCGCCCCAGCCCCGATACGAAGGCTCGTTCCGGCAGCGGCGGGGACTGGTGATGGCCCGCCTACGCGCCGGAGAGGCCGTCGAGGCCCGATCGCTCGACGCCGACGCGCTCGCGTCGCTGGTCGACGACGGCTTGGCCGTGGTCGACCGCGACGGCCGGGCGCGACTTCCCTGACTACTCCCCCGCGAGCGGCACGGTCAGGATCAGGTCTGCCACTTCGGCCGGCGCGTCGAGCTGTGGGAAATGCCCGGTGCCGGCCACCGTGAACGCCTCGGAGTGCGGAAACTGCGCCGCGAGCACTCGGCCCTGCTGGGGCGACAGGTACGTGTCGTGCTCGCCGAACGCTGTCCGCACGGGAGCGGGGAACGATTGCAGTTCCGCCGCCCGGTCGGTGTTGGCGAGGACGGCCGCGTTCAAGTCGGCGTTCAATTGGAGGAATGGTCCGAGGGTGCTGGGGTGGTCCTCGAACTGCCGGTACAGCAACGGGACGAACTTCCTTCGAACCGATTCGTGCTCGATGAAGCCGCCGACCTGGAAGTCGTAGAGCCACCGAAACTCGCGGGGTGACTTCGCGAAGTGGTCGGTCAGCCGCTGGAACTCGGGGGTGGAGAAGAGGCGAATGGCCTCGGGCGGGTTCGGCGGCGCGTCGGGCAACAAGCTGTAGAAGGTATTGAGGGCGACGATGGCGGCGACGCGATCGGGATGCTCGAGCGCCCAGTTGATCGCCGCCGGTCCCGATGCGTCGTGGGCGACGAGAACGACACGGTCGAGCCCGAGGCCCGTCACGACGGCGTCGAGATCGTCCTTCTGGTTGGCGAACGTGTACTGGTAGTCGCGCGGCTTGTCGGACTCACCCCAGCCGAGGAAGTCGAAGACGACGACGCGGCGGTCGCGTAGGTGCGGGACGAGCCGGTCGTACAGGTGGTGATTGTCGGGGAAGCCGTGCATGAGCACGATCGTCGGGCCGGTGCCGCGTTGCTCTCGCGCATGGATCCGATACTGACCTCGCTGGACCCACCGATCGCGGAAGCGGTCAGCCGTCCCTCCTTCGTGGGGGCCGGCGGTGGAGGCGAAACCCGTCGCGGTCCACGCAGTCGGGATCGCGAGGGCGAGGGCGGCGGTGGTGAGGAGCGTGCGTCGTAGGGTCATGGTTCGATAGAGTAACTGAATCATTAGAAATAGCAAGTAAACACTACTGTGACACAAGTCCCAGCTAGGGTGAACGAATGAGCCGCACCTATGACCAGTACTGCCCGGTGGCGCGAGCCCTCGAGCTCGTCGGTGAGCGGTGGACGATGTTGGTCGCCCGTGAGCTCCTGCTCGGGCCCCGGCGGTTCACCGACCTCATGGCCGGACTCCCCGGGGTCAGCGCCAACGTGCTCGCCGGCCGCCTGAAGGACCTGGAGCAGCAGGGCATGGTGGCGAGGCGGACGCTCCCGCCCCCGGCGGCCTCGGCCGTCTACGAGCTGACCGATCACGCGGCCGGGCTCGTGACCGTGCTCGCGGCGATGGCCGACTGGGGCATGACCATGCTCGACGAGCCACGCCCCCACGACGAGGTTCGCGGAGAGTGGATCGTGCTGGGTCTCGCCGTCACCGCATCAGCCCCCGACGTCGTCGACGGCACGACGTACCAGCTGCACATCGACGGCGAGGTCCTGCACGTCGAGGTCCACGGCGGCAACCTCCAGCCGCACCAGGGGCCGGCCGACGACCCGGATGCCGTCGTCCGCGTCGACGCGAGGAGCCTTGCTGACCTCGCCCTCGGGCGGCTCGAGGTCGACCGTGCGCTGTCCACGGGACGAGTGACGACGGAGGGCGACGAGGAAGCGGCGCGGCGTCTCCTGGCGTCGTTTTCTGGGCTTCCCCCGGCGTTACATGATTACAATCCGGCCGCGATGCCCGTTCCGCTCCCCGGTCCCGACACCCTCGTGCTCACCCGACCCGACGCCGACGAGGTCGCGGCCGTGGCCCGCGGGGTCGCGTCGGCGGCGGCGCCGCCGAGCGGCCTGACCGAGTTCCAGCGGATCCTCATCGAAGCGGTCTTCCGGGCGATGACCGGCTACCCGGTCGACCTGGGCTCGTTCACGCCCATGACCGCGGAGGAGTTCGCGACCCTGATGGCGCGCCGCGACCTGGCGTTCCGATCCCGCATGGTCCAGGCCATGTTGACGCCGGCGCTCGTCCTCCACCCGCTGCCGGAGGAGGTCGCGGACCGCATCGCCGCGTTCGCCCGCGAGCTGAGCGTCGACGACGCGATGATCGACATCGCCCGTGAGTTCTCGCACGGCGCGATCGGCCTGGCCGCCTTCGACTTCGAGCGCAACGGCTACACGGCGGAGTGGGCGCCCGAGGACGCGGCCGCGCTGCACACGTCGGCCTCGCTCGCTGCGCCGTGGGACGTCGCGGTCAAGGACCCCGCGCTCGCTGCTCGCTGGGCGTCGCTCGCAGAGCTGCCGGCGGGCACGCTGGGGCGACGGGTGTGGGAGATGTACCAGGCGCGCGGCTTCGTGTTCCCCGGTCTGCCCGGATCTGCGCCCCCGTTGCTGGCCCAGCACGACTGGGTGCACGTCCTGGCCGACTACGGCACCACCGTCGAGGCCGAGCTCGAGGTGTTCGCGTTCATCGCCCGCGCCAACGACGACATGCGGGCGTACTCGCTACTGGCGATGGTCCTCTCGCTCTTCGAGACGGGCTACCTCCGCGTCGGCGCCGGCATGTTCCACTCGGATACCGGGCATCTGTCGCGGAACAAGGGGATGGCGATCCGACTCGGGGACGCGCTCCGGCGGGGCGCGCTCGGCTCCGATCGCGAGACGGGCTCCGACAGCATCGACTACCTGCGCCTCGACTGGTTCACGCTGGCGGACCTCTCCATCGCGGACGCACGGGCGCGGTTCAACGTGACGCCGAAGTCCGACGACGCCGTGGCGGCGGGCTCGGTCGGCCCGTGGCAGCCGGGCGGGATCAGCCCCTTCCAGGAGCGCGCCGGGCGCGAGCAGGCCCGACGCGACGACCGACGGTACGACGGGTACGGGGCGGCGACGAGCGCCGACTAACCGACGGGCGCGGTCGCCGCCAGGAAGTTCCGCAGGAGCGCGTGGCCCGACTCGGTGAGGATCGACTCGGGGTGGAACTGGACGCCTTCGACGGGGAGATCGCGGTGCCGCAATCCCATCACGAGCCCGTCCTCGCTCTCGGCCGTCACGGTGAGCACCTCCGGGACGGAGTCGCGTTCGACGACGAGCGAGTGATAGCGCGTCGCAGTGATGGGGTCGGGGAGCCCGGCGAACACGCCGGCGCCGTCGTGCGAGATCGTCGACGTCTTCCCGT
Source organism: uncultured Actinomycetes bacterium (assembly GCA_963768605.1). Classification (GTDB taxonomy): domain Bacteria; phylum Actinomycetota; class Acidimicrobiia; order IMCC26256; family JACDBD01; genus JALZAA01. The sequence goes on from CAVYIP010000021.1 coordinate 20,683, forward strand.
GCATGACGCGTGGCGCCCGCACCACCTCGCCTCCGTAGAGCTGCCCGATGCACTGGTGACCGAGGCACACGCCGAGGACGGGAACGCCGCGTTCGCCGAAGGCGCGGATGGCGTCGTTCGACACGCCCGCGTCCTCGGGTCGCCCGGGTCCCGGCGACACGAGGACGGCGTCCGGGGCCAGCGCCTCGAGCTCCGTCAGGGTGGCCTGGTCGTGGCGATGGACGACCGGCTCGGCGCCCAGCTCCCCCAGGTACTGGACGAGGTTGTAAACGAAGGAGTCGTAGTTGTCGATCACCACCACGCGCGGGCCGGGCACTCGCTTACGGTAACGCGCGCATCTCCGAAGGCTCGTCGAGATTGCCGGGTACGCTCCCCGCTCGTGCCCCGCTCGAAGAGCAAGCGCTCGCGCTACACCCCGCCGCCGGCGAAGAAGGCGCCGCCCAGCAAGTTGTGGGTGCCGGCGACGATGTTCACGATGCTCGTCACGGGGGTGCTGGTGATCGTCGCCAACTACCTCCAGCTCCTCCCGGGCGGTGAGGCGGAGAACCGCTACCTGTTCGTCGGCCTGGCGTTGTTCACCGGCGGGGCGATCCTCTCTACTCAGCTGCGGTAGCGGCGCGGGCGACCGGGCAGTGACCCTCGGGTCGTCCACACCGGCCGGTATCGCAGAGACGGCACATCCATCCGTATTCGCCGGGCGGACGCAAGATGCCGACGAGGATCTTCCCGGCCAGCACTCCGAACTGATCGCGCTCCGCCGGTGACAGCGCCGCGAGCGCTCGCTCGAGCAACTCGGTCCGAGCGCGGCCGACGTCCTCGGCCCGGGCGCGACCCGCGGGCGTGACCGCAATCGAGGTGGCGCGGCCGTCCGATCCGGCGGACCTCTCCACCAGACCCAGGCGCTGCAGGCGATCGACGAGCCGAACCGTCCCGGACGACGTCAGGCCGAGCACCTCGGCGAGCTGGTCGATCCTCGGGTCGTCGAGGAAGTGCAGCAGTGCCGAAAGCGCCGTGGCGTCGTTCTCGGCGCCGCCGGCCGCCTCGGTCACCGCGGCCTTCACTCGATCCGTGACGGCCGAGCCGAGCGCGCCGAGCAGGTTCGCGGCCTGGTCGGCACGACGACTCGGGCTCAGCGGCTCACTCGAAGGCGTAGTCAAGGGTGAAGCTCGCCTTCGGGCCGATCGGCGCCCGGTAGTGCCCGTCGCCGCGCATTCCCGTCCACGCACCGGTGCCGGAGCCGGGAACGACGGTCCACGTGCCGGCCGCCTCCTTGCCGTCGAAGTCGCCGACGGTGTCGAGGACCACGCTGCCGGCGCGACCTTCGATTTCGCCGTCGAGCTGCTGCAGTCCCACGAAGCGAGCGGTGCCGTCCTCCTGGTACGACATCAGCCACTCGACCGCGCCGGTGCCCGTCACGCCCCCCGACAGCTTCTGGGTGACGCTCGCGTGCGTGAGCTTCCGCTCTCCGTCCCGCTGCGCGTACGGCTCCTCGTTCCACGATGTGACTTCGAACTCGCCGGTCAGCGACGCCATCGGAGTCCTCCTGTTTGGATGTATGCGTCATGCATATATACCCGGCGGACCCTCCTCGTACGCAAATCTCAGATGTGTAACTTCCCACAGGCTTCTCCCCAGGATGTGGAGAACGCGTGGGATATCGACCGGTTCGGGACCTTCGGCAGGTCTAGACGCGGACCATGTCCTCCCGGCAGTGCCGGGGCGGCTCGGGCTCGTCGCCGGCGGCGGTGGTCATCACCACCGTCGTGCCGCAGATCGTGCAGCGGAACTCCACCTCGACCGGCCGCAGCTGCGCCGGGTCCGGCTCCGGCTCCGGCTCGACCTTGAACTTCCGAAGCAACGCGGCCCCGATGACGTAAATCGTCACCGCCCCCGCCAAGCCGATCAGCACCCGGAGCGCGACATCCACGCGCCCATTGTCCTCCCACTTTCCCAAGGCTGGGCAACGGGCTGATCATCGAGCGCGCGTGAACATCGAGCAAGGCGGCCCCGAGCGGGGTCGCCGACGACGCCTCTGCAAGCGAAGGAGGAGGCGATCCCCGTCGGGGCCGCCCCCGCCGGTCAGCCCAGGCGCTCGATGATCATGGCGTTGGCCATGCCGCCGCCTTCGCACATGACCTGCAGCCCCCAGCGGCCGTCGATGCGCTCGAGCTCGTGCACGAGCGTGGCGGCCAACCGGGCGCCGGAGCAGCCCAGCGGGTGACCGAGGGCGATGGCGCCGCCGTTCACGTTGACCTTCGCCATGTCGGGGTGGTGCTCCTTCTCCCACGCGAGCACCACGGGCGCGAACGCCTCGTTGATCTCGACCAGGTCCATCTGGTCGAGGGTCATCTTCGCCCGCTCGAGCACCTTGGTCGTCGCCGGGATCGGACCCGTCAGCATGAACACCGGGTCGACACCGGCGAGGGCGAACGTGTGGAAGCGCGCCTTCGGGGTGAGCCCGAGGCGGCTGGCCGCCTCCTCGCTGGTCACGAGCATGGCGGCAGCGCCGTCGCTGATCTGCGACGAGTTACCCGCCGTGACCACGCCGTCGGGCTTGAACGCCGGCTTCAGCGTCGCGAGCTTCTCGAGCGACGAGTCGGGCCTGATGCCCTCGTCGCGCGAGAAGAGCGCGGTGCCGTCCTCGGCCGCGACCTGGACCGGGACGATCTCCTGCTCGAAGCGCCCCTCATCGGTCGCACGCGCGGCACGCAGGTGCGACTCGAGCGAGAAGCGGTCGTTGTCCTCTCGCGAGATGTCCCACTTCTCGGCGATGAGCTCGGCCGAGATCCCCTGCGGAACGAGCCCGCCCCGTTCCTGGTAGCGCGCGAACACCTTCGGGCCGAACGGCTGGCTGCCGGGAGTGAACGACGCGCCCATCGGCACCCGGGTCATGCTCTCGACGCCGGCCGCGACCACGACGTCGTACGCGCCGGCGATGACGCCCTGGGCCGCGAAGTGCGCGGCCTGCTGGGACGAGCCGCACTGACGGTCGACGGTCGTGCCGACCGTCGACTCGGGGAACCCGGCGGCGAGGGCGGCGTTGCGGCCCACGTTCACGGCCTGGTCCCCCACCTGCATGACGCAGCCCATGATCACGTCCTCGACCAGCTCCGGGTCGAGGCCGGTGCGCTGGATCAGAGCGTCGAGCGTGAGCGCGGCGAGATCGACGGGGTGGACGTCCTTGAGCGCGCCGTTCCGCCGCCCTTGGGGGGTGCGGACGGCGTCGACGATGACGGCCGTGGGCATGGGAGCCTCCTCGGCTACTAGACCAACCGGTCAACTGTATCGCCGCGGGCTACATTCCGGCCCGTGCCCCGCAACATGGACCGTTCGCTCGGCGACGGCGGTATGGCCCTGCTCGGGCAGCTCGGGATCTCCTTCGACGCCTACGGAGAGGGGTGGGCGACCGCGCAGTGGACGCCGACGGAGCTGGCGTGCAACCCGGCCGGCGTGGTGCACGGCGGTGTGTACGGCGTGGTGCACGACGCCGCGATGAACTTCGCCACGAACTCTGGTCTCGAATCCGGCGACCGGGCCGCCACGCTCGAGCTCAAGTACTCGACAATGCGAGCTGCCAAGGCCGGCGACGTGCTCACGGTGCGGGGCGAGGTCGTGCGGCTCGCGCGCCAGGTCGCATACCTCGAGACGGCGATCCGCGACGCCACCGGCGAGCCGATCTCGACGGGTACGGGCACGTTCTTCGTGCGTCGCAAGGAGGATCGTCCGCCCAAGGAGGAGGCGTCATGACGCAAGCGGCCGTCATCGGCTGCGGGATCATGGGATCCGGCATCACCTTCGTGGCCCGCGCCGCCGGGTTCCCCGTGACCGCGGTCGAGCCGACCGACGAGCTGCTCGCCGCCGCTCGCCAACGGGTCGAGCGGCTCGAGGCCCAGGCCCGGAAGCGGGGCGCCGACCTGGACGGGCTGGCCCCGCTCGAGATGACGACCGACGTCGGCGCCGCGGTCGCGGGCGCCGACGTCGTCGTCGAAGCCGTTCCCGAGGAGCTCGATCTCAAACGGGAGGTCTTCGCGACTCTCGGCGGCCTCGCCGGCGACGGGACGGTGATCGCGTCGAACACGAGCGGGCTGTCGATCGAGGAGCTGGGATCGGCATCGGGCCGGTCGAGCCAGGTCATCGGGCTGCACTTCTTCAACCCGGTACCCGCCATGCGGCTGGTCGAAGTCGTGCGCGCGCCCGAGACGACCGACGCCACCGTGGCGCGCGGCGTCGAGTTCGCCCGCGCCGTCGGCAAGGAGACGGTCGAAGTCCGTGACATGCCGGGGTTCGTCACGACGCGCCTCGGGACGGTGTTGATGTGCGAGGGGATTCGCGCCTACGAGCAGGGCGTCGCCAGCGCCGAGCACGTCGATACCGCCATGAAGCTCGGATACAACCATCCGATGGGACCGCTGGAGCTCGCCGACCGCGTCGGGCTCGACACGGTGTTGTTCGTCCTCGACGACCTGCACGAGGTGTACGGCGACGCGTTCGCCGCCCCGTCGCTCCTCCGCGAGATGGTGGCCGAGGGGAAGCTGGGCCGGAAGAGCGGAGCCGGCTTCTACGACTACTGAGCTATCAGAACGTCGTCGGCGGCGGCGAGCGGCATCGTGAACGAGAAGGTGGCGCCTCGTCCGGGTTCGCTGTCGACCCAGATCCGGCCACCGTGCTGCGCGGTGAAGCGCTGCGCGATCGTCAGGCCGATGCCGGTGCCGCGGGCGTGGTTGCCGTTGCGCGACTGGTAGAAGCGGTCGAAGATCCGCTCCTGCTCGGCGGGTGCGATGCCGGGGCCTTCGTCGGCGACCGAGACGACGACTTCTCCCTCGGCGCGGCGGGCGCTCACCACGACGAGGCTGCCCGCCGGTGAGAATTTCATCGCGTTCGTCAACAGGTTGACCAGCACGTGGTTGAACGCGTCGGCGTCGGCGTCGACCACAAGGCCGTCGTGCACGTCGATCTCCAGGCGGTGACCGGCGGTGACCGGCGCGATGCCGAGCAGCGCCAGGTCGACGGCCGCCGCCACGTCGAGCTTGTCCGGCGCGATCTGGATCGGGCCGCTCTCCGTGCGCCCGAACTCCATGAGCTGGCGTACGAGCCGGCCGAGCTCGTCGGCGTTCGACGACGCTCGGCTCAGGAGCTCGCGACGTCGTTCGTCGGGAAGCCGGTCCCAGTGCAGCAGCACCGTGTCGACAAAGCCCTTGACGGCCGTGAGTGGCGTGCGCAGCTCGTGGGAGACGAGGGCGAGGAACTCGCTCTTCTGCTGGTCGGCTTGGGTCAGCTTGTCTGCCACCGCGTGCTCGCGCTCCGACGCCTGGGCCCACTGCTCCAGCAGATCGCGCTGCCGCCGGCGGTACCGCGGAAGGTACGGCGCGGCGCCCACGACGACTCCGAAGCCCAACGCGAGGGTCAGCGCCCCGACCAGGGTGCTCGGCTCGGTGACGGCGCCGGCGATGGCCGAGCCGAGGCCCGGGTCAGCGGTTCGCCCGCGGCTGCCGGTGTCGAGCGCACGGCCTGCCACCTGGGACGAGTCGGGGTCGCCGGGCGCGGCGGACGGCGGGACGGTTGGGCCCGCAGGGGCCGCGGCCCCGGACGGGTCGGGCGAGGCGGCCGGGGGCGTCGATCCCTGGGTCCCGGACGACGCACCCGGGCCTCCGCTGGAGCCGCTCGGCGCCGACGAGCCGGGCGCCGGCGGCAGGCCGGGCAGGCCGGGCAGGCCGGAGCCGTCGCCCGACCCGACGAGCTCCTGGCCGGGGACGTGCACCTCGAGACCGAGGCCCGGGACGGCGAGGTCGATCGGAGGAGTGGTGATGGGAGGAGTATTGATCGGAGGAGGCGGCAAGATCTGGGCCTGTGCCGGCGCCGCCAGCGCGAGCGTGCCGCCGAGCACGACGGCCGCGAGGGCGACGACGCGAACGGCGGCCGCACGCCGCATCATGTCGCCACTCCTTCGCGTTCGGCGTGGGCCACGTTCGGCGTCGCCGCCGGCATCGACACGAAGAACGTCGAGCCCAACCCGGGCTCGCTCTCGAGGCTGATCCGCCCGCCCTGCATCTCGGTGAACCGCTTCGCGATCGTGAGTCCGATGCCGGTGCCGCGCTGCGTCGGCAGGTTCGACGGCGACTGGTAGAAGCGGTCGAAGACCCGGTCCTGCTCGTCGAGCGGAATGCCGCCGCCGTGGTCGACGACCGACACGACGACGACGTCGCCGTCGGCTTCGGCGCGCACCCGGATCGGCGCGCCGGCGGACGAGAACTTCGCCGCGTTCGTGAGGAGGTTCGTCAGCACGTCGGCGAAGGCGTTGGGATCGGCGAGGATCGCAACTCCGGCGGGAACGTCCATCTCCACCGGGTGCTCGGCCAACGCAGCTGCGAGGTTGTCGAGCACGTGCGCGACTTCCTCGCGCAGCTCGATCCGCTGGCGCGTCATTCGAACGCTGGCGGCGTCGAGTCGTGCGAAGTCGAGGAGCTGGCCGACGAGGCGGTTGAGCTCGTCGGCATTGGAGGACGCGCGATCGAGCAGCTCACGCCGGCGGTGGTCGGGCAGCGTCTGCCAGTGCTCCAGCACCGTGTCGACGAACCCCTTCACGGCCGTCAGCGGCGTGCGCAGCTCGTGCGAGACGAGCGCGAGGAACTCGCCCTTCTGGCGATCGAGTCGGGCGAGCTTCTCCGCCGACTCGCGCTCCTGGTCGTACGCCCGAGCCCGGACGGCGATCGGCGCCGCCCGATCGGCGAACGCGTCGAGGAACGCAAGGTCGTCGACGGAGATCGCTCCCGGCCGGCTGTGCGCAGCCGCGAGGACACCGATCACCTCATGACCCAACCGGAGCGGCACGAGCGCCAGCGACCGGCAACCGAGGCCGCGGAGAACCTTCGCCCACGGGCCCGACCAGCCGCCGAAGCGGGCGTCGGTGCCGAAGTCGTCCACGACGAGTGGCCGGCGCCCTGAGAGCGCCGCGACGAGCGGGCTCGCCGGGCCGAGCTCCAGCTCGGCCCGCGTGAGCTGCTCGGCCTCGGCCGGCGTCGGTGCCGCGCGTCCGGTGGTCCACGCCGCCACGGTGACCTGGTCGCGGTCGCGCACCACGACACCGGCGATCCTGGCGCGGACGGCGTGACCGACCGACCCCGCGACCGAGTGGAGGGTGGTCACCAGGTCGGGCTGCTCCTCCGCCACTTCGAGCGCGTCGTGCAGTCCGACCAGCGCGACCGCGGTACGGCGACGCTCGGCCGTCAGGCGTCCGGTGAGGACGGCCAGAAGAGGAACGAGCACCGCGAACGCAAGCAGCGTCGCTCCGTCGACACGGTCCGCCTCCGGTGCGATCGCATTGGCGACGATCGCACCCGGCACCGCCGCTGCCGACAAGCACAAACCGAGGCGGAGACCACCCACATAGGTCGAGAACGTCACGACGAGCAGGAAGAGCACGAGCCCGGGGCCGAGCGTGCGCGGGATCGCCACGATGACGAGCTCGATCGCGGCCAGGCCGAGCAGCGGAGTGAGGACGCGCGCCGGGAAGACCGGCCAGCGACTTGCTATCCCGTCGAAGAGGGTCGCACCCAGGACGTAGACCAGGGCGGCGGCGGCGAGGGTGAGGCCTTCGCCTCGGCTGAGCCAGGGTGCGAGCACGACGCCGACGGCCACGGCGAGGCCCACCCACAGGCGCAGGTGCCAGGCCGTTCGTCTCGCCCTCGTCGTGGTCATGCGGCTCCCGTCCGATCCGCGCCGCAGGCGATCCCCCGACGCGGCGCGCGCACGCACCCCGAAGGGGTCAGTGACAACCCATTGTGTGGCCAGCCGGAGCCGCGGAACATGGCCCGATCTGGCCGTTTCCGCCCTCGGGGCAGGCTAGTCCGATCGGACTATTCCCGTCCCCCGAGTGGGGTGGCTTGCGACGTGGTCCCGGGGCCACTGAAGTGCTGGGCCATGGCCGCCCCGCCCGCATCGCCGCCCGGACCTCGCAGCAAGCGGATCCGCGGCGGATGGGCGCTCGAGGCGGCCGGGATGGTCCTCGCGCTGTACCCCGTCTACGGCTGGATTCGAGATCTCGTCGGCGTCTCACGCGCCGACGCGTTCCGGAACGCGAAGCAGATCATCGACTGGGAGGAGCGGCTCGGCATCTACCACGAGCGGACGATCCAGGGTTGGTTCCTCTCGTCCCGGTGGTTCATCGGGTTCTGGAACCTCTTCTACGGCAGCATCCACTTCGCCGGACCGGTGGTCACGCTCGTGGCGCTCTACCACTTCGATCCGGGTCGCTACGTGCGCTGGCGCAACACCTTCCTGTTGATGCTCGTGGTCGCGCTGGTCGGCTTCTGGTTCTATCCGCTGATGCCGCCACGGTTGCTGCCGTCGGCGTTCGGTTTCGTCGACACCCGGCTCACGTACTTCACGATCGGCAAGCCGGTCCCGCACTCGCAGGAGACCGGCGACCTCTATTCGGCCATGCCCAGCTTGCACATCGCGTGGGCGACGTGGGCTGTCTTCGCGCTGTGGCCGTTGGTGCGCCGGTACTGGGCACGCGCCCTGCTGGCGTCGTACCCGGTGCTGATGATCTTCGCCACGGTCGTGACCGGCAACCACTACTTCCTCGACGCGGTCGGCGGCTGGGTGGTGCTGGCGGTCGCGTACACGCTCGCCCGTTGGCGCGACTGGTGGCCGTGGCGACGGGAGAAGCCGGCATCCGAACCCTCTGCGATGATCACGAGGTGAGACACGTGACCGCGGCGGGGCTCGACCAGCTCGACGACGTGCTGAGCGAGCTGCGCGGCGTCGACGGCCTCAAGGAGAAGTCGCGCGGTGTCTTCTATCGAGGTTCGCGCGCGTTCCTGCACTTCCACGAGGATCCGAGCGGCCTGTATGCCGACGTCCGCCTCGACGCTGACTTCGAGCGGATGCGGGTGACGACGAAGGCTGAACGCAAGCACCTGCTGTCGCTCGTGCGAGCCGCGGCGCGCCGCTAGATCAGCTGTCGGGAATCGCTTCCCACCACTGGCACCACCAGTCGTGGCCGACGAGGATGCGCAGCTTGGGGTGCCAGCAGTACGAGATCTCAGCCGTGTTCTCGAAGTAGTACCGGCAGTTCTCGCATTTCTCCTCGCCCTGCGGCTGTGCCTTCAGGACCGCGTTGTCGGCGAGATGCCGCAGCTCGATCGCGAGCTTCTCGTCGATCTCCTTGGGTTCCGGTTCGGGGATCTCGTAGTCAGCCACGGCGTGGATCTACCCCCTGCTCGACGGGTGGCGTGCGCGGCCGGCATCTTCGCGCGCTCGCCGCGGTGAGCCGGAACATCCGGCGATGGCCGAAGACGACGGGGAGTGGAGACGATGGGACTCGAACCCACGACCCCCTGCTTGCAAAGCAGGTGCTCTAGCCAACTGAGCTACGTCCCCGTGTGCTCAAGCATGCCACGGGGTCCACGCGGCATCTCACGCCGAATCGGTTTCAGCGGCGCCGGCGGCGGCCCGCTCCTCGCATGAGGAGCGCCGCGATCGCGCCGGCGGCAGGCAAGGCGAGGCCGGTCAGGTCGACGACGGGGCGGATCTTCACGCCGTCCGGTCCGACGACCGCGACCGCGATCGTGCGGCTCCGGCCGACGCCGCCTCCGCCTCCGCCGCCTCCGCCGCCCCCGCCGTCATCATCGCCGCCGCTACCCGCGCCGCCGCCGAACCCGACCGACGCGTACGTCTCGAGCAACGGGATCACGGCCTGGTCGCCCAGCGTGGTCGTCGGTCCTACGGCGCCCTCTCCGCTCGCGGCGCGCTCGAGTGCACGCGACACCTGCTCGGCGCCGCTCAGGATGCCGATCCGGCGTGCAACCCGGTCACTGATTCCGTCCCTCGCGCCGTCTTCGCTCATTGAGTCCCCTTGCTCACTCGTTCGCCGCGCCCAGAGGGGCGCCGACATCCCAAAACCGATACCGACCGCTCTTCGGCCTCGACCGACACGCAGCAACGCCAACATCGACAGCACGAAGACCACGACCGTCCCACCCGGCACCGGCACACGCCGGCGGAGCAGTCGCACCCTCACGCGACCGCCACGCCTTCGAAGACCGCCGCCTTCACGCCCCGCCGTGCGAGCTCGGCGAGGAACGGCACCGGCTCGACCAGCGCCGCGAGGCCGTGCGTACCCGCGGACGGCCCGTTGCGGGCGGCAAGACCTGGTGCGATGCCGGCGAGGCGCGCCGCCGTCACGGCCAGCACCGTGCCCGCCGCGATGGCGGTGCGGTCGATCACGCCGTACACCATCGACTCGCGCGCCTGGCCCCGCCATCCCCATACCTCGACGCGCGTCGATCCCCATCCCTCGTCGAGCCCGCGCCGGCCCGGCCATACGAGCCGCCTGCTGAGCGGTTCGGCGAGGCGCACCGTCACCCGACGGACGGCCGGGAACGCGCGCACCAGGAGCGCGACGCCGACCGTCACCGGCACGCACTCACGGGCGCCGATCGGGTCGGGAAACCACACGAGCTCCGGCGTCGGGTGCCGTTCCTCGCGCCACTCGCCGTCGCACCACTCTGCGGCCGGCTCACGGCGGGCCCGGCGGACGGCCGCCGTCGAGGCGGGACCGGCCGAGCCCGCCCTCGCCACGTGGACCTCGTCCACGGCGTCGAGCGCATCGGCGGCGTGTCGGGCGAGCACGTCGGCGAGTCCCGGTGCGAGCCCGCAGCCGGGCGCCACGACGACGCCGGCGTGCCGCGCCGGGTCGTCGAGCTCGAGCAGCGCCTCGATGGCGTCGGCGTCGTCGACGGTCGAGACGAAGGGCACGCCCGCGGCGACAGCGCGCGTGGCCCGGTCGGCCACGAGCGCGGCCGGCAACGCGGTGGCGACTGCGTCCACTCCCGCGGGCAAGGGATCGTCGGGGCGCAGATCGATCGCCTCCGCGCGGGCGCCGAGCGAAGCGGCGACGTCCTCGGCATACGGCGAATCCGCGTGCAGCGATCAGCAGTGAATCGAGCCCGGGCGTGTCGACGAGTTGCCGGGCGGCACGGATGCCGACTGCTCCGACCCCGTCGAGGAGGACCGTGGCCAACGGGTCAGCGAAAGTCGGGGCCGTCGAGCTCGCGCCAGCCGCCGCTGGTGGGAGGAACGCCACCCTTGCCGCGCAGCTTCACGAACCCGCCGACGAGAACGGCGATCACGGCGACGATCAGACCCCGGCGAAGCGCTTTCATGGCCGGCAGTGTAGGGCTGCCCTCGGCGAGCCCGTCAGGTCGGTCAGTCGTACGTGAGGTACAGCACGATCAGGAAGACCGGCACGGCGACGTCGGCGACGAACACACCGCCGCGTTCCCGGGTGCGAAGTTCTTCGCCACGATCATCTGCTTCACGTGCCCGGCTGCGGCGCCGAGCAGGAAGATCGACGACACGATGATCGTCGCCAGCCAGAAGTCGCGTCCGTAGGTGGGGTCAGGAGGCCGAGGACGCCCCATCCGAGATCGGCGACGCCGACCTCCCACTGGAACGGGCTTCCGGGCGGCCGCCGATCGACCGAGCGACGTCGTCCGCCGGCTCGATGTCGAAGACCCAGCACGGGAGTTGCCGGACAGAGGAGTGGTGGGGCTAGGTGGACTCGAACCACCGACCTCATCCTTATCAGGGATGCGCTCTAACCGGCTGAGCTATAGCCCCGAGGAGTCACGGAGGGTACCAGCGGCGCTGCACGCGGCAGGGCGCCGAATCGTGCGGTCAACGCTTGCCGGCGGGCGCGTCCTCTTGGATGACCGTGACCTCGATGCCGCCGAAGAGCTCGGCGAACAAGTTGTAGAACGCGCACGCCAGGACGGTCGCGACGACCTGAATGGCGACGAGCACCAGCCCGACGAGGATCGTGCCGCGCAGCATCTCGGCGGACAGGAACTTGAAGTCTTTCGACGACAGCAGGTCGCCGATGAACTTCTCGACGCTGCCGATGATGCCGAAGCCGTCCGCGATCAGCCACAGGAACGCGATCGCGGTCACGGCGACGGCCATCTCGCAGACGTAGAAGCACAATGAGATCTTCAGGGCCGACCAGAGGTCGACCTTCTTGATCGTGTGACGGACACGGCGCGGCGCGCGCGGCCCCGGGGAGGGCGTGGCGCGGGACCGGGCCGGACGAGTGGTGCGCGTCGGCGAAGCTTCTGGCGGCGCCGCCCACGGCCGGGCCATCTGTGGACGGCGGCGGCGGGGCCGGAGCTCGACGGCCGGCGCGGGTCTGCGGTTCGTTGCGCGTCGGATTGACCTGGGCGCTTCTCGAGCGCCGCGGCTCCATATCTTCGGGGCTGGCGCTCATACGGGTGCGAGGTCCTCTCCGTCGTCGGCTTCGAGCACAGGAGCTACAGCGACGACGCTCTCTCCCTCGCCGAGTCGGGCAACGCGCACACCGGTGGCGTCACGGCCCTGCGCCGAGATCTCCCTGGCTCCCATGCGGATGATATTGCCCGCCGAGGAGAACACCAAGATCTCGTCAGTGTCGTTGACGCAGAAGGCCCCTACGACCCCGCCCCGGGCGGCGGTGATCTTCATCCCACGAACCCCTTGCCCTCCCCGATTCTGACGCTTGAACAGATCCAGCTTCGTCCGTTTGCCGTGGCCGCTCGAGCTGACGAACAGCATGACGGCGCCACGACGTGCCACGTCGCAGCCGATGACCGCATCATCCTTGCTTCTGAGCTTCATGCCGTGCACACCGGCCGTGTCGCGTCCCATCGCTCGCACGCCGCTCTCGGCAAAACGGATCGTCATACCTTCGCGCGACGCCATGACGATGTCATTGCGCCCCGTCGTCTGAATCACCTTCACCAGCTCGTCGTTGCCGTGCAGATTGATGGCCTTCAGGCCGCTGCGAATCGAGGAATCGAACTCCGTGATCCGGGTCTTCTTGACGATCCCGTTCTTCGTCGCGAAGAAGAGATAGGCGCCGTCCTCGTACGTGCGGGTGTCGATGATCGCCTGGATCTGCTCCCCTTGGTTCAACGACACGAGGTTGACGAGGGCGGTGCCGCGGGCGGTGCGCTCCTTCATCGGGATCTCGTGAGCGCGCAGTCGGTACACCCGGCCGCGGTTCGAGAAGAACAGCAGGTACGAGTGGGCGGTGGTGGTCAGCAGGTGGGCGACGTAATCGCCGTCGCGCAGGTTGCCGCCCTTGACACCCCGACCGCCCCGGCCCTGCCGGCGGAAGGCGTCGGCGGCGACGGTCTTGATGTAACCCTTCTTCGACAGGACGACGATGACTTCTTCGTCCTCGATGAGGTCGAGGGCGTCGAGGTCGCCGGTATCGACGGTGATGCGAGTCCGCCGCTCGTTGCCGTAGCGCTCGCGCAGCTCCCCCAACTCGTCTTTGATGACCGTGCGGAGCTTCGTCTTGCTCCGCAGGATCGACTCGAGCTCCTTGATTCGCTCCTGGAGCTCGCCGAGCTCGTCGCGCAGCTTCTGGCCCTCGAGCTGCGTGAGCCGTCGCAGTTGCATGTCGAGGATGAAGTTGGCCTGGATCTCGCTGAACTCGAAGGGCTTCGCCATGAGACCGGTGCGAGCCTCGTCGACGTCAGCGGCGCCCCGAATGAGCTCGATGATCGCGTCGATCATGTCGAGGGCGCGTACGAGCCCTTCGACGATGTGCTCCCGTTCGCGGGCCTTGTCGATGCGGTACTGCGTGCGCCGCGTCACGACTTCCATCTCGTGCGCGACGTAGATGAGCACGGCTTGCGACAGGTTCAGGACCTTGGGAACACCGTCGACGAGCGCCAGCATGTTCACCGGGAAGCTCGACTGCATCGGCGTGTGCTTGTAGAGCTGGTTCAGAACGACCTGCGGATTGGCGTCGCGGCGCAGTTCGATCACGAGACGGGTCGTGTCGCCGGCGGACTCGTTGCGGACGTCCTTGATGCCTTCGACCTTCCGCTCGTTCACGAGCTCGGCGATCTTCTGGCCGATCACCTCGACCGAGGTCTGGTACGGCACCTCGGTGACGACGATCCGCCCCTCCCCTCGTCGCCCTTCCTCGATGTCGGTGACGGCTCGCATCTTGATCGAGCCTCGGCCGGTTCGGTAGGCGTCCTTGATGCCGTCGCGCCCGAGGATGAGGGCGCCGGTCGGGAAGTCCGGGCCCTTCACGTACTTCATCAAGTCGTTGGGCTTGGCATCGGGGTTGTCGAGCACGTAGATGCAGGCGTCGATGACCTCGTTCAGGTTGTGGGGCGGGATGTTCGTCGCCATCCCGACCGCGATCCCGCCGCCGCCGTTGACGAGCAGGTTGGGGAACCGCGCCGGGAGCACGACCGGCTCCTGGTTCTGGCCGTCGTAGGTGTCGGCCAGGTCGACGGTGTTCTCGTCGATCTCGCCGATGAGCTCCATCGCCAGCGCGGCGAGGCGCGCCTCGGTGTAGCGCTGGGCCGCCGGGCTGTCGTTCGGGTCGGGGGATCCGAAGTTGCCGTGCCCGTCGATGAGCGGATACCGCAGCGAGAACTCCTGCGCCATCCGGGCGAGCGCGTCGTAGATGGCCTCACCCGCGTGCGGGTGGTACTTCCCCATGACCTGCCCGACCGCCTGCGCCGACTTCTGGTGCTTCCGGTCCGGACGCAACCCCTGCTCGTACATCCCGTAGATGATGCGGCGCTGCACGGGCTTGAGACCGTCTCGCGCGTCGGGAAGGGCGCGCGCCGTGATGACGGACATCGCGTAGTCCAGGAAGGAGCGTTCCATCTCCTCCTGGATCTCGATCGGCTCGATGTTCCCTTCGAGCGTCTGCTGGGTGTCGTCAGGCATCGGCGTCAGATGTCAAGGAAGCGGACGTCCTTGGCGTTCTCCTGAATGAAGTGGCGGCGCGTCTCCGCGTCGTCACCCATCAGCTTGGAGAAGATGTCGTCGGCGATGGCGGCGTCCTCGACCGACACCTGGAGCAGGTTCCGCGTCGCGCGGTCCATCGTCGTGACCTTGAGCTCCTCCCAGTCCATCTCACCCAGCCCCTTGAAGCGGAGCACCTCGTACTTCCGGCCTTCGTGCGCGGCGTCGAAGTCGCGCAGCACCACGTCGTCCTTCAGGTAGTAGTGCTCCTTGCCGATGTCGACGCGATAGAGCGGCGGCTGGGCGATGTAGATGTAGCCGTTCTTCAGCATGTCGGGCAGCTGCCGGAAGAAGAACGTGAGCAGCAGCGTCCGGATGTGCGCGCCGTCCACGTCGGCGTCGGCGAGGAGGATCACCTTGTGGTAGCGCACCTTCTCTCGGTTGAAGTCTTCGCCGGTGCCGCTGCCGATCGCGGTGACGAGCGACTGGACCTCTTCGTTCTTGAGCAGACGGTCGATGCGGGCGCGCTCGACATTCAGGATCTTCCCCCGGATGGGCAGGATCGCCTGGTACGTCGCGTCCCGCGCGCGCTTCGCGCTCCCGCCGGCGCTGTCGCCCTCCACGATGAACAGCTCGGACTGTTCCGGGTCCTTGGAGGAGCAGTCGGCGAGCTTCCCCGGCATCGCAGCCGACTCGAGCAGCGACTTCCGCCGGGTGAGGTCACGCGCCTGACGGGCTGCGACGCGGGCCCGGGCGGCCTGGGTCGCCTTGTTCAGGACCTGGCGGGCCTCCGAGGGGTGCTCCTCGAGCCAATCGCCGAGCTTCTCGTTCGTGGCCTTCTCGACCGCGGAGCGCATCTCGGTATTGCCGAGCTTCGCCTTGGTCTGACCCTCGAACTGCGGATTCCGGAGACGCACCGACACGATCGCGGTCAGGCCTTCGCGGATGTCCTCACCGAGAAGGCTCACGTCCTTGTCCTTCACCATGCCCTTGGCTCGCGCGTACCGGTTCACCGCGTTCGTGAGGGCCTTCTTGAAGCCCTCTTCGTGCATGCCGCCCTCGGTGGTGGCGATGTTGTTCGCGAAGGAGTGGATGCCCTCGTAGAAGCCGGTGTTCCACTGCATCGCGATCTCGACCTCGCCCGCCTGGGACTTCTCTTCGAGGGAGATCACGCGCTTGAACAGGGGGTCCTTGGACGTGTTGAGGTGCTTCACGAAGTCGACGAGGCCGCCCGAGTACTTGTACGTCTGCTCGAGCTTCGGGTCGGTGCGCTCGTCGGTGAAGCGGATCTCCAGACCCTTGTTGAGGAAGGCCATCTCGCGGAGCCGCTCGAGGATCGTCTGGGCGCGGAACTCGGTTTCCTCGAAGATGGTCGCGTCGGGCCAGAAGGTGATGGTCGTGCCCGTCTGCTTCGACGCCTTGACCCGCCGGATCTTGCCCTGGGGCTTGCCGCCCTTCGCGAACTCCTGCACCCAGCGTCCGCCGTCGCGATGGATCTCCATCTCGAGGCGGCTCGACAACGCGTTGACGACCGACACCCCGACGCCGTGCAACCCGCCCGAGATCTTGTAACCGTCGCCGCCGAACTTCGCGCCCGCGTGCAGCGTGGTCATGATGACCTCGGCGGCGGACTTGTTCCGGTACTCGCGGTGATTGTCGACGGGGATGCCACGACCGTTGTCCGAGACACGGCAGCCACCGTCGGCGAGCAATGTCACGTCGATTCTCGTCGCCTCGCCTGCCATCGCTTCGTCGACCGAGTTGTCGACGACCTCGTACACGAGATGGTGCAGGCCCGACGGTCCCGTCGAACCGATGTACATGCCAGGGCGCTCACGCACGGGCTCGAGGCCCTTGAGCACGGTGATGTCCTTGGCCGTATACGCCACGCGCGGCGCCTTTCCGGTCGGGGTTCGGGGAGGTGTGCGGTTCACCCCGACGAGGGGGCGGAATCCTGCAAAAGTGCTGGTCAGGACCCCTAAACCGTTGTCCTCATTGTACCAGACGACCCCCGCCGCACCGGCGTTTCCCGGCGCGATTTTCGTGTTGTTCAGCGCCCGCGTCGCGCGCTCGGTGCGCCGACCCGCACGCGCAGCTCGCGCACGACGTCGGGGCCCAGGAGCGAGGCCGCCCGCTCCACGAGCTCGCCTTCGAGGTAGCGCAGCTGCGTGCCCCGCGGTGCGGTGTCGACCGTCACACGCAGCACGCCGTCGCGCAGGGAGGTGAGCCGGCAGTGCGGCGCCACGTCGGACCCGACCAGGCTCTCCCATTCGTCGATGAGGACCGCGAGCGCGTCGGGCTCGGGCAGGCCGAGGTCGGCGCTCACCTCGGCCAGGGAGTCACGCAGCCGCCGGGGCTCGTCCGGGTCGATGCCCGGGCCGGCGCGTGGTCACGCCGCCTCCTCGACGCGGCCTTCGCGCACGCGGAGCTCGGCGATCGGGATGGACGGAGTCCGGGACCGCCGACGCGGTGGTGATCAGCGTCTGGCCCTCCGGGAGCTCGGAGACGAGTGCCTCGGCTCTCGCCGGATCGAGCTCGCTGAACACGTCATCGAGGAGGAGCACCGGCTCGGTGCCGGTGACCTCCGCGCACACCTTGTGTCCCGCCAGTCGCAGACCGAGCGCCAGCGTGCGCTGCTCACCCTGTGAGGCGTGCGTCCGCGCATCGAGCCCGGCGAGACGCACTCGCCATTCGTCGCGGTGCGGTCCGACGAGCGTCACCCCTCGGTCGACTTCAGCCGCGCGCCGCGCCACGAGCGCGGCGCGCAACAACGGCTCGACGTCGTCCACCGTCGGTGTCACGCTGCCTTCCGCCCATTCGGCTTCGTACTCCGCATCCACTTCGTCACCCGCACCCGCGAGTCCCCGATACGCGTCGCGCACCGCGGGTAACAAACGCGCGGTGAGGCGAAGACGACCACGCACCAGCTCGCTCCCGGCGCGGACGAGCTGCTCGTCGAACACCACGAGCGTCGACTCCGCGTCGGGTCCGCGGAGACCCTGGCGCAGCAGCGCGTTGCGCTGCTTCAGGACGCGCTCGAACTCGGCTCGGACAGCGTCGTAGCGCGGCGCGACGGCGACGAGCAGGTCATCCAGGTACGCGCGGCGCCCGGCAGGACCACCCTTCACGAGTTGCGAGATCATCGGGCGCGAACACGGTGACGCGAACCAATCCGAGGAGATCACGCGCACGCGCGAGCGGATGACGATTCAACCGCACACGGTTCCGACCGACGACGCGAATCTCGGCTTCCATCAGCTGTTCGCGGTCCGGCTCCTGCACGGTCATGCGCACGAACGCCGCTTCCGCCCCGGAGCGCACGAGCGCGGCGTCCGGGACACCACGAAAGGAGTGTGTCGTCGCGGCCCAATCGAGTGCTTCGAGGAGACTCGTCTTGCCTTCTCCGTTGGCGCCCGACACCACGGTCACGCCCGTCGGGAGCGCAAGGTCGACGGCCGAATAGCAACGGAAGTCCGTGAGCGCGAGGCGCGCGACGACGCTCACGTTCGCGCAGCTCCCGGCTAGGAGATGCGAACCGGCATGAGGAGATAGAGGAAGTCCGCGCTGTCGGTCCCCTTGAGGACCGCGGGCTTCAACGGATCGATCGACTCGACCGTGATCTCCGAACCCGACGCGGCGTCGATCCCCTCCAACAGGAACTGCGAATTGAACGCAACCGTGAGATCGCCACCTTCGTACTTCGCCTCGACCATCTCGTGCGCCTCGCCGACGTCCTGGGCGACGGCTGACAGCTCGAGACCCTCGGCCGTCATCGCCAGTCGAATAGGCGCGGTGTCGCGTCCTTGCCCGACGAGTCGCACGCGATTGATCGCTGCGCTGAGTTGGTCGCGCGCGACGGTCAGCTTGTTCGGGTATCCGCCCGGGATGAGCTGCTCGTAGTTCGGGAAGTCCCCCTCGATGAGGCGGGTCGTCACAGACGTGCGCCCGACACGGAAGACGACCTCGCGCTCGGCGAGCACGACCTCGATCTCCTCTTCACCGAGCAACCGCTGGACCTCACCGAGCCCCTTGCCTGCGACCAGCACCTTCTGGCCTTCCGGGAGCATGCTCACACCCTCGAGGTCGCGCACTGCGAGCCGGTACGAGTCCGTGGCGACCAAGCGCAGGCCGCCGGCGGACGCCGCCAACAACACGCCCGTCAAGATCGGCCGGGCGTCGTCCCGGGACGCGGCCGGAACGACCTGGCGGAGTGCATCCGTGAGCGCGCCGGCGGCAACCTTCACACCGTCTCCACCCGGCTCGGTCAAACGCGGGAAGTCCGCGGCCGACAACGTACGCAACGCCGTCCGGAACCGACCCGCTTCGACGCGCGCCTCGTCGTCGGTGAACTCGACCGTCACGGTGCCCGGATCGAGCTTGTGCACGATCTCCGAGAACAGCCGTGCCGGCACGACCGAGCTGCCTTCACCCTCCGTGTCCGCCGGCGCCTCTACGCGGATCGTCAACTCGAGATCGGACCCGACGAGCTCGACACCCGACGCCGTGGGTGAGACCCGCAAACCCGACAAGACCGGCAGGGCGCCCGTCCGAGAAGCCACGGCCCGCTGCGCAACGGCAATGGCATCGGCCAGGGTGTCCCGTTCGCAGCGGAACTTCATCGGCAACCTCCTTCGATTGGTGCGGTCGGTTTCCTCAACAGTTGGGGATCTTTGAATAGCTGTTGTAGTAGTGGCTGTGGATTGGGGACAACGGGTTGTTCTCGCAGGTCGGAGCGGGTGGTGGAGTGCCCGCGCTTTCCACCACCATCCCTCAAGGAGAGCTTGACGGCGAGGGTTTTGCCCAGGGTTGTCCCCATCCGCTCCGCTGATATCCCCACGCATCCACAGGCTTATCCACCGGTGCCGAGCTTGATGCGAGCGATGAGCTCGGTCACCTGATCGAACGTGGTGTGACGCTCGTTCATCTGTTGCTTGATCTTCTCGACTGCGTACATGACGGTCGTGTGGTCGCGGCCGCCGAACTCTTTCGCGATCTGCGGATAGCTGAAGCCGGTCAGCTCGCGCATGACGTACATGCCGATCTGTCGCGCAGTCACCAACGGCCGGCGACGGCTCTTGCCGCACAGGTCCTCGACGGTCCAGCCGAACATCTTGGCGGTCTCGTCGAGGATGAGTTGTGCCGTGATCTCGCGCGGTTGTGCGGGCGAGAGGAGGTCGGCGAGGACCTGGTGCGCGATCTCGTCGGTGAGCGGCGCGTCGTTCAGCGCCCGGTACGCGTTCACCCTGAGCAAGGCGCCTTCGAGCTCGCGGACGTTGTCGTGGATGTTGCTGGCGATGAATGCGAACACCTCGTCGGGAATGCCGTCGAGGTGCTCGGACTCGGACTTCTTGCGGAGGATCGCAAGGCGGGTCTCGAACTCGGGTACCTGCACATCGGTGATCAGTCCCCACTCGAAGCGGCTCCGGAGCCGGTCCTCGAGGGTCGCGATGGACTTGGGCGGGCGATCCGAGGAGATGACGATCTGCCCGTCTTCGTTGTGCAACTGGTTGAACGTATGGAAGAACTCCTCCTGGAGCTCCTGGGTCCGCTCGAGGAACTGGATGTCGTCGATCAGGAGGACGTCGAGGTCGCGATAGCGCCGTTTGAAGGCAGGCATCGTCTTCGCCCGGATCGCGTCGACGAACTCGTTCATGAAGGTCTCGGTGGAGACGTACTGGACCCGCTTGTTGCGGAACACAGCCTTGACGTGGTGCCCGATGGCGTGGAGCAGATGGGTCTTCCCGAGGCCGGCGGCGCCGTAGATGAAGAGCGGGTTGTACGAACGGGCCGGCGCCTCGGCGACCGAGAGAGCGGCGGCGTGCGCGAAGCGGTTGGAGGCGCCGATCACGAACTGGTCGAAGGTGTATCGCGGATTCAGTCCCCCGGTCGCCCAGAGCCGGGAGGGCGCTTCGTCGGGCGGGACCGGGGCGGGAAGGTCGCTCAGTGGCGGTGCCACGGGCGGCGGGGTGCCCGGGTGCGTCTCGTCGGGTCGGGTGTCGGTCTCGACGGTCAGCTCCACCCTGAGCTGCTGCCCGGTGACGTCCCGGAGGGTGTCGGCCAGCATCCCCGTGTAGCTGGAGCGGATGCGATCGGCGGCGAGGGAGCTCGGAACGGCGAGGGTGAGGACGTCCTCGGTCAGGCTGATCGCCCGGACGCCTTGGAACCACAATCCCCACGTGTTCGGCGCGAGCTGGGACCGGAGAGCGGTCGCGCCGTGTTCCCAGATCTCGGCGGCGGTGACGCCCCGGTCGAATTCCACAGGTGCATCCACAGGTGTGGAGAAGGTTCCTCTTCGGGCCACCGGAAGCAACGAGCCGGTAGACGGGTTCGGCCTCTCAAAGTTCGGGGAAGTTCGCCTCCGAGGCCGTGGCGTTGGCGAGAAAGTCGAACGTAGCACCGGGGTTTCGCGGCAAACAAGGGTCGCGCGTCGCAACGCAGGTCCCGCGCCGCCCGCGTTGCGACTGTTTCACGCGGCGCCGTAGACTCGGTGCCTCGCCCGATCGTTTGCGGCCCCCGACCTCGGGTCTCGCGGGCGCACCTTCGCGAGGAGGCCATGCGTGAAGCGCACGTTCCAGCCGAACAACCGAAAGCGCAAGAAGCGACACGGCTTCCGGTCCCGTATGCGATCCCGAGGCGGTCGGGCGGTGCTCAAGGCCCGACGCCAGCGCGGCCGCACGCGCCTGTCGGCCTGATCTGGCGCGTTCGCGACCGTGCGACTTTCGCCGCCCTCGCCCGGGCGGAGCGATACGTGCACGGGCCAGTCACCGTCCGCGCCGTTCCTGCAGATGCCGAGGTCCCGGCGAGGGTGGCGTACGCGGTCAGCGGCGCCGGCAACGCGGTGGCGCGCAACCGCTTGCGACGCCGGCTGCGGGCAGCGGTCGGACGGGTCGAGGCGGACCTCGTGGGCGGACGCGCCTACCTGGTCTCGGCCCGCCGGGAAGCGCTGACCATGCCCTTCGACGTCCTCGTCGACGCCCTGACCAGGCTGTTCGCGGCGGCCGGGAAGCGGCGATGAGCGCCGTTCTCGACGTGACCCCCGCCGCTCCGTCCCCGTCGGCGCGCCTGCTCATGCTGCCGATCCGGGCGTGGCGTCTCGTGAGCGTGCACTTGACGCCGCGATGCCGGTTTCACCCGTCGTGCTCGGCGTACGCGCTCGAAGCGCTCGAGCGGCACGGTGCCCTCCGCGGGCTCTGGCTGGCGATGCGACGGCTGGGGCGCTGCCATCCTTGGGGCGGCGGCGGCATCGACCCCGTACCCCCGAACACACGTTCGCCCATGAGAGCAGGCTGACCGATGCTTGATCCCCTCTACAACGCCCTCGGCGCCGTCCTTGCGTTCTTCTACGCGATCGTCCCGAACGAGGGCGTGGCGATCATCCTGCTGACGATCACGGTGATGCTTCTCCTGTTCCCGCTCACCGCCAAGTCGTCGCGCTCGATGCTGGCGATGCAGCGTCTGCAGCCCGAGATCAAGAAGCTGCAGGCGAAGCACAAGGGGGATCGCCAGAAGCTCAACGAAGAGATGATGAAGCTGTACCAGGAGAACAAGGTCAACCCGCTCGGCGGGTGCCTGCCGCTCGTGGTGCAGTTCCCGGTCTTCATCGCGCTCTTCCACGTGCTGCGCTCGACGGCCGCCACGGTGCCGACAGGGTCGTCGCTGTACAAGGCGATCATCGCCGCCGAGCCGAACGGGCTGTCGTTCCTCGGCATGGACCTGTCGCTGAAGGCGACCGACAACCACGGCGACCTGTTGTCGGCGCTGCCGTACTACATCCTCGTCGGGGCGGTGTTCCTGACCGGCTTCCTGCAGTCGCGGCAGAGCCAGCGCAACACGCCGGCCGGCGCCAACGCGCAGATGCAGATGATCACGAAGGTGCTTCCCATCGCCTTCGGAGCGTTCTCGTTGTTCTTCCCGGCCGGGCTGGTCCTGTACTTCCTCGTGTCGAACCTCTGGCGCCTCGGCCAGCAGGAATTGATCATGCGCAAGATCGCACCGCGTGATCATCTCCGGAAGGGCGGCGCGATCGACGCCAAGAGCTCGCCCTCGAAGCGCGAGGTGACCGAGGGGCGGTCGTCGGAACCGGAGACGGTCGAGGCGGAGACGGTGGAGCCGGAAGCGGTGGCGGAACGACCCGAGAAGGCCGCCCCGCGCCGCGAAGCCCGCGGCCCCGACCGGCCGGCAGTCGAGCCCGTTGGGGGCGCTCCGGGATCTGTTCCGCCCACCTGCCGACGGAAACTCGGGAGGGGCGCCGGCAACGCAGCCGTCGCAGCCCAAGCAAGCCGCGTCCAAGCAGCCTGCGGCCCGCCAAGGCGGGTCGGCGCGCGCCGGGCAGTCGCGCCGTCGGCGCAGTAGCAAGAAGAAGCGGAAGCGGTAGATGGAATGGGTGGAGACGACCGGCCGCACGATCGAAGATGCGCTTGACGCAGCCCTCGACGAGCTGGGAGTCGACGAGAACGACGTCGAATACGAGGTGATGGCCCGGCCCCGGGGTGGGATCCTCGGCCGGTTCGGCGGAGAGGCGCGCATCCGGGCTCGGGTCAAGCCGATCTCACGGGAGAAGCCCGGTGAGCCCCGGCGGCGATCTCGGCGGCGCGGCCAGTCCGGCGGGCGAGACGAGGATCGAACCGGCGAACGCAGGGCACGCACGGGTCCTCGGTCGGGGTCGAGGGGCGACAGGTCACAGGAGAACAGGGGGTCGAGGCCGGCGAGGAACCGCGGCCGCGGCCGCGGTGGCAGGAGCGGGCGGGGCGAAAGCCCGCGTGAAGAGCGGGAACAGGGAGCGAACGTGGACGAGCAAGTCGACATCTCGGTGGACGAGCAAGCGGACCAGGCCGTGGACTTCACCCGGGGCCTCGTGGAGGCGTTCGGGGCCAAGGCGGAGGTGGCCAGCCGTCTCGAGGACGAGGACACGGTGCTTGTCGACGTGACGGGTGACAACCTCGGCCTTCTCGTGGGACCGCGCGGAGCGACGCTCTCCGCGGTCGAAGAGCTCGTGCGCACCGTCGTGCAGCGGCAAACCGGGGGTCATGGCGTCCGCATCCACGTCGACGTGGCCGGTTACCGCGCCAAGCGGCGGGAAGCGTTGTCGGAGTTCGCGCAACAGCTCGCGGAGCGAGTGCGCGACGAGGATGCGGAGCAGGCGCTCGAGCCCATGTCGGCGTCCGACCGGAAGGTCGTGCACGACGTTGTCGCCGAGATGGAGGGTGTCACGACGACCTCGGAGGGCGAAGAGCCGCGCCGCCGGGTCGTGATCCGACCGGCGTGATCGGCGGCGAGCGATGCTCGCCCCCGACCTTCGCCGTCGACTGACGGCCCAACTCGAGGACGCGCGCAGGCGGGGGATGCTCGGGCCGGGACCCGTCGGAGCGCATCTCGATCATGCCGAGGCCATGGCGGCGGCCGCCGACCGCGACTTCCGAGGCCGATTTCTCGATCTGGGCTCGGGTGCGGGCGTGCCCGGCTTGATCCTGCTTGCTTTGTGGCCGGCGGCGACGGGCGTCTTGCTCGATGCCCGGCGGCGGCGATGCTCGTTCCTCGAGGCCGCTGTGAGCGGGCTCGGGCTGAGTGACCGGGCGTCCGTCGCCTGCGGCCGGGCCGAGGAGCTGGCCCGGCAGCGAGGACTTCCGTGGGGCGTTCGACCTGGTGGCGGCTCGGGGCTTCGGGGCTCCGGCGACAACGGCCGAATGCGCGGTCGGCTTCCTCGGCGGCGGAGGTCGGCTGGTGGTGAGCGAGCCGCCCGGAGAGCCGGACCCGGAGCGCTGGCCGGCAGCGGGACTCGCCGAATTGGGCTTCCTCGGCCCGGAGCTGCGGCGGGGGGAGGGGGCCGGGATCGCCGTGCTCACCGCGGCGGGACCGCCGGGGGACCGATGGCCTCGACCGTGTGGGCGTTCCCGGACGACGGCCGCTGTGGTAAGCCGCCGCGGCTCGGCGCCGGACCTGGGATGTTTCCCGTGAAACCCGACCGCGGGGGAGGAGGCCGAGCGATGGAGCGTTTCCCGTGAAACCTCGGCCAGGCCGACCCGGTGCGGGAGGCCCCGAGTGTCCGATTCGCGGCATGTTCCCCGTGAAACGGGGCGAATTCATGCCGACCCTTGACCGAGCGGGAGCCCTCGGCCAACATGGCGCTACGCGCGCACGGGTAAACGAGTAGAGGGCCAGTAATGGGCCGGGTAGACGACGAAGTGAAACGTCGCGGCCGTCAAGCACTTGCGTCGCTGCGCCGAGGCGCCGACGACGGTGGCCGGCACGCCGAGGCGGAGGTCGGAGCCGCGGTCACCGACGAAGGCGAACGCAGCGTCGATCTTCCCGCCTTCGAGCCGCCGCCGCTCGAGGGGGCCGACGTCCCCACCCGGCAGCTGCTTGCCCGGGCGGCCGAAGATCCGTCGCCGCTGCTCCTGCCGGCCGTGCTCGCCATCGCCAACCAGAAGGGCGGCGTCGGCAAGACGACGACCGCCGTCAATCTCGGTGCGGCGCTTGCGGAGGAGGGGTTCCGGGTCCTCGTCGTGGACCTCGATCCCCAGAGCAACGCCACCACTGGGCTCGGCCTCAGCGCCCGCGACCTCGAATCGTCGGTCTACGACGTGGTCATGAACAACGCGGCCATCGAGGACTGCATCGAGCCGACGAGCCTCAAGAACCTCTTCGTGGCACCGGCGACGATCGACCTTGCCGGCGCCGAGATCGAGCTCGTGCCGGCCATGAGCCGAGAGCTCAAGATGCGCCGCGCCATCGACGAGGTCCGCGACAACTACGACATCATCCTGATCGACTGCCCGCCCTCCCTCGGGCTCCTCACCGTCAACGGCCTGGCCGCCGCCGACGGCGTTGTCGTGCCGATCCAGTGCGAGTACTACGCCCTCGAAGGGCTCGGGCAGCTCCTGCGCAACGTCGGGCTCGTTCGCGCCAACCTGAACCCGACGCTCGACGTACGCGGGATCATCATGACCATGTACGACGGTCGCACCAAGCTCGCCGACCAGGTGGTCGACGAGGTGCGTGCGCACTTCGGGCGGCGGGTCTACGAGACCGTCGTCCCCCGGACGGTCCGGCTCTCCGAAGCGCCGTCGTTCGGACAACCGATCATCGTGTTCGATTCCACCTCCCGGGGCGCCAAGGCGTACCGGGAACTGGCGAAAGAGGTGTGCCGTGACGCGAAAAGGCGGTCTGGGTAAGGGTCTCGGCGCCCTGATCCCGCCCGGCGCGGCCGAAGGCCTCGGCGCCGGTGGCTACCAGGAACTTCCAGTTTCTACGATCCGGGCCAACCGGTACCAGCCACGCGAGCACTTCGGCGAGGAGCAGCTCAGCGCCCTGGCCGACTCCATTCGGGAAGTCGGCGTGCTCCAGCCCGTGCTCGTACGCCCTGCGGACGACGGCTACGAGCTGATCGCCGGCGAGCGACGCTGGCGCGCGGCGCGCCGCGCCGGCCTGCAGGCGATCCCGGCCCTCATCCGAACGACTGACGACGCGTCGGCGCTCGAGCACGCGCTGGTCGAGAACGTGCACCGCGCCGACCTCAACGCGCTCGAGGAAGCCGCCGCCTACCAGCAGCTCATCGAGGACTTCGGTCTCACGCACGAGCAGGTGGCGGCGCGCGTCGGACGCAGCCGCGTCGCGATCACCAACACGCTGCGGCTCCTCCAGCTGCCGCCCGCGATCCAGAAGATGATCCAGGACGACACGCTCAAGGGCGGCCACGCGCGCGCGTTGCTCGGCACGCCCGACCGCGCGTTCCAGGAGCAGCTGGCGCGAACGCGTCGTCAACGAGGGTCTGTCAGTGCGCGCCGTCGAGGACGCCGTCCGAGCGCACGTCGGCGACGCGAAGCGCGCGCCGAGCGCCACGCCCGGACAGCTCCGCCCGCCGGGGCTGCTCGAGCTCGAGGAGCTGCTCGGTGACTACCTCGAGACCCGCGTGAAGATCACGGTCGGCGGCAAGCAGGGCAAGATCACCGTCGACTTCGCCGATCTGGAGGACCTCGAACGGCTGTACCGGGTCGTGACCGGGGACCGTCAGCGTCGGGCCGAAACCGGCTGACTCGGCGGGGCCGCCGTCAACCGATCGTTGACGACCCGTCGATGTCCATTTACAGTCGACCGGTGGTGCCCACCCCGTCGCTCGCCGAGCTCATCGAGACCGTCCACGACCGCAGCGCCGGGAACGACGCGCTCACCCGCGTCGCGTCGGCGGCGGAGGTCTCGGGGGAGATCACGAGCAAGGCCGACGCCTTGCTCGGCTACTTCGTCGAGTCGGCGCGGCAGGCGGGCTGCTCGTGGGCGGAGATCGGGACCGCGCTCGGCGTGACGAAGCAGGGCGCCCAGCAACGCTTCGTGGATCGAGGCGAGTCGACGCGCGCGGACGATCGCGGCGAGTCGAAGCGTCCGGCCGAGGAGCAGCTCCTCGCCGGGTACACCGGTCGGGCCCGCACCAGCCTGGCGCGCGCCCGCGAGGAAGCACGCGAGATGGGCCACAACTACGTGGGCACGGAACACATGCTTCTCGGCCTGCTCGCCGATCCCGGCGCGTTGTCGGTGCGCGTCCTTGCCGGGTTGGGCGTACCGGCCGACGAGCTGCGCCAAGCCGTGATCGAGGCCGCGGTGCCACGGTCGCCGTACGGCGCGGTGGCAGCCGACCTCCCGCTCACGCCACGGGCGCGGCGGGTGTTGGACCTCACGCGAAGCGAATCGCTCCGGCTCGGTCACAACTACGTCGGGACCGAGCATCTCCTCCTCGCGCTTGCAGCCGAGCAGGATGGCATCGGCGGGCGAGTGCTCCGCGAGCACGGCGTGGATGTCGACCGCGCTCGAGCCGAGGTGATTCGGGCGCTGACGTCGTAGCGTCGCGAGCACACCGCGCTAACTGTCGGGCGGTTCCTCGACGCCACGGCGGATGCCGCGCACGATCGCCCTGCTCACGTCACCGGCGCGTGCGACGACGTTTCGCATCGCGGCCACGTCGCCCCGATCGACCAGCTCGCACACGACGGCCGCCATGCGCGTCTCCCGGAGGATGCCGTACGCCTTCCCACACGGGTCCGGTGCGGTCGGGAGGACACTCTGCAGCTCGTCCTGTACCGCGTCGGCCACGCGGTAGCCCGCCTCCGAGCGGAACGTTCCCGACGAGAAGTACGTGCAGAGGCAGCCCTCGTCGCCGTTTCCGGCGCGCAGCGCGAGGAAGAGCGCGGCGCCGAACTGATTGGCGGCGGCGGCGGTCGTGCTGTCGTCCGAACCGGCCGAGTCCAACAGCGCGCCCGCGCCGACCTCGGCGAGGCCGCGGCAGACCGCGTCACCGAGGGCCTCGAAGCCGGGGGCGGCGGTGATGAAGACGCGCTTGCCGCCGAGCCCGTGTGGGCCGCGGCGCAGCATCTCGCGCTCGCGGACGCTGGCGACCGAACCCGCCGCGAGCGAGCCCACACGGCGCAGCGCCGCCACCGTGGTCCAACCGCAGAAACCGTCGGGCGCGAGCCCGACGTTGCGCTGGAACTCGGCGACCGCGTCGGCGGTCTGCTCTCCGAGAATCCCGTCTTCACGGCCGGCGTCGAAGCCGAGCGAGTTCAGCTGACGCTGGAGCTCGGTGACGTCGTCGCCGCGCAGCATCGGCTGACGGAAGTACAGCGTTCGATCACCGAGCGAGAAGCCGCTCTCGACGAGCGCCGCCCACGTCTGCGGGCCGCAGAGCCCGTCGACGACGAGGCCGCGCTGCTGCTGGAACGCGCGCACCGCGCCTTCGGTAGCCGGGCCGAACTCGCCCGGTTCGTCGGGCGAAGCGTCGAGCCCGAGCGCGGCGAGGCGCCGCTGAAGGTCCCGGACCGCCTCGCCGGTCTCACCTCGCTGGAACGTCGCCGCGGTCATGACCCGCGACGGATGCAGCGGCGACGGCGGTTCAGCCGGCTCGGGAGCGGGAGCCTGCGACCGTGACCCGGAGTGGTTGAGCCGGAGCTTGCGACGGCGACAAGTCGGGCCGTCACGAGATGAATTCGGCGAGATCCTGGAGCAGCTGGCCCTTGCCCTTGGCCCCGACGAGTCGCTTCACGGGCTCACCCTCGTTGAAGACCATCAGCGTCGGGATGCTCATGACGTTGTAGCGCATCGCCGTCTGCGGGTTGTCGTCGACGTTGAGCTTGGCGATGCGCAGCTTGCCTTTGTGCTCGGAGGCGATCTCTTCGAGCGTCGGGGCGATCATCTTGCACGGACCGCACCACTCGGCCCAGAAGTCGACGAGCACGGGCGTGTCCGCGCCCCCGACCGTCTCGTCGAAGGTGTTGTCGGAGAGGAATGTGATGTCGGCGCCCACGAGGGTCCTTTCGGCCAGGGTCGATCGAGTGTAGCTACGAGGTGAAACCGAGCCGTGTCTCCGCCCATTCCGGCTTGGTCATGTCTGGGCGACGGCATGACGGCGGGCCTCGATCCAGCGCTCGGCCTCGATCGCCGCCATACAACCCGTCCCGGCCGCCGTCACGGCCTGGCGGAACACGTGGTCGGCGACATCGCCGGCTGCGAACACTCCCTCGACCGACGTGCTGGTCGAGCCGGTCTGTGAGAGCACCACATAGCCGTTCTCGTCGAGGTCGACCTGACCCTCGAACAGCTTCGTGTTGGGATCGTGCCCGATTGCAACGAACAGCCCGCCGACGTCCAGCTCGGACGCGTCGTCCGTGACCGTGTCGCGGAGGCGAACGACGTCGACGGTTCCGTCGCCGCCCACGTCGGTCACGACCGAGTTCCACTTGAACGCGATCTTCGGATTGGCGAAGGCGCGGTCTTGCATGATCTTCGACGCCCGCAGCTCGTCGCGCCGGTGGATCACGGTGACCTCGTTGGCGAACTTCGTGAGGAAGAGCGCCTCTTCGATGGCGCTGTCGCCCCCGCCGACGACCGCGATGTCCTTCTCCCGGAAGAAGAACCCGTCGCACGTCGCGCACGTGGAGACACCGTGGCCGAGCAGGCGCGCCTCGGACGGGAGGCCGAGCATCCGGGCCGACGCTCCGGTCGAGATGATCAGGGCCTCCGAGCGGTACTCCGTGCTCCCGACCCACGCGCCGAACGGCGACGCCGACAGGTCGACGCGGTCGACGTCGGCGGTCACGAACTCGGCTCCGAAGCGCTCTGCCTGCTCCCGGAACTTCATCATGAGCTCGGGGCCGAGGATGCCGTCGGGGAAGCCGGGGTAGTTCTCGACGTCGGTGGTCAGCATGAGCTGCCCGCCCGCCTCGGCGCCTTCGATGACGATGGGCCTGAGATCGGCACGGGCCGCATAGAGGGCGGCGGTCAGTCCGGCGGGGCCGGATCCGACGATGATGAGCTCACGTACTTCGGTCATGGGGCGGTTCCCCGGGTCATTCGGGCGGGGACGGCTTTGTCCTCCGCGCCCAGCAGAACGTGCCGGCGGCCACGAAGATTCCACCGAAGATGAGGTACGTCGCCCAGACCCCGGCGGGCACGTAGACGTCGACCAGCCGGAACAGACCGATGGAGACGATCGTGAGGGCGGTGAGCACGAAGAAGGCGCTGAGCAGCCCGAACACGATGGCCCGGGTGACGTTCTGAGCGGGGGTGACCGTCTTGTCGCGGACGGTCGTGACGACCCGCTCGATGTTGTCGACCGCGTCGGTCGTCCAGTCGCTCATGGCTCCTCGTCCCGTCCGAGAACCCGGCGAGCGTACCCGCCGGTGGCCGGACGACTCAGGCCAGGTCGGAGACCGAGACGGCCCGGCACGTCCTCGTGGCGAGCAGCACGAGCGTGGAGCGGTCGCCCCTCGCCGGGAGGACCAGCACGAGCACGGGCCGGTCCCGATGGGTACCGGTCGCGTACGCGGTGGGTGCGGGGCTCCCGGCGACGGCCCGCTCGAGACAGCGGGGCGGGGCCGCCCGTGACGACGCCGGCGCCTCGTCGAGCTGCGCCCGGACGCGGCGGCGGAGCTCGCCGGGGTCCGTGACATCGCCGATCTCGCCCAGGTCGCGCACACCCGTCACGGCCTCGGCGCTCGAGGACGCGTCGGGCGCGGGGCGCGTCCGCCGGGTGAGGCTGCGTCGGGCGCGCGTGACCGGGCGGCGGTGCCGGCGTCGTTCCCGTCCCGGTTGACCACCGCGAACACGCCGACTCCGACGAGTACCAGCGCGACGAGCGCGGCGGCCACCGGCACCAGCACCCGCGAGAGGCGCGGCGCGCCGCGCCGCGGAGCGGCATCGTCGAGCGCGTGCGTGACGAGCCGCTGGCGCGTGACATCGTCGAGCGGCGGAACCTCGAGGAGCGACCCCAGCTCCTCGTCGCGTTCGTCGGGGGGAAGGTCGTCGGTCATGATCCGGTCGGTCTCGTCTCGGTGGTAGGACGCTCCGCGATCCACCCGCGGTTCCCGAGCGCCTCCGCACAGTCCCGAACGGCCGCGGGCGATACGCGATCGGACCGTCCCCGGGGGCACGCCGAGCACCTCGGCGATCTCGGCGTAGTCGAGATCGCACAGGTCGCGCAGGACCACCGCGACCCGGAACTCCTCGGGCAGGTCGGCGAGGGCAGCGTCGACGTCGAGGCGGGCGCCGACCGAGTCCTCGGGTGAAGCCACCCACGTCGGCCTCCGCCGGCGGGTCGACCGGGCGTGGACGCCGGGCCTTGCGGCGTCCCTCGTCGAGCGCGGCGTTCGTCGCCACCCGGTACAGCCACGTCGTGAACGCGGCGCGGCGGTCGAAATGGCCGATGCCGCGGGCCACTGCGATCATCGCCTCCTGCGTGGCGTCGAGCGCGTCCTCCGGATTGCCGAGAATCCGCCGGCAGACCGCATGGATGCGATCGACGTGTCGCTCGAGCAGCGTCTCGAGCGCGGCGCGATCACCTTCACTCGCGCGCGCGGCGAGATCTCCGTCGGAACCGCCTTCGTCAGCGGCCCTCGACCTTGATGTCACCGATCTGGAGCTTGTTGGACGGGGGCAGCTGCGTGCACCACACGAGGACGTACTGGCCGCGCGCGTTCAGTGCGAAGGGATGTGTCGCCGGGAGGTCGTCGCCCGACGCGCGCGGTGGTCCCCACGCGTCGAGCGTGTCGCCGGGCTGGTCGGCGACGTAGATCTCGCCGCTCCAGCCGCCCTCGAGCGCGGTGACGGTGACCGCCGTGACGTCGTGTGACGCGTCGAGCTGGACCCAGAGGCCCACACCCGCTTTGGCGTTCCCGAAGTTCCGGTTGCTGTAACCGTCGGTCTGCCACGCCGTCCCAGGATCGCCGTCGAATGCGCGCGGCGCTTCGCTGCTGTGCTCGCCCCCGTCGCCCAAGGGGTCGAAGGCGGAGGCCTCGACGATCGGCAGCACGCCGCTGCTGCTCGGTTGCGCGCCGCGCGCCGCCGCCGGGGTCGTCACTGGACAGGTTCGACAGCACGAACGCAGTGATTCCGCCCGCGACGAGGAGGAGCAGGATCAGCAGGAGCCAGGGCCAGCGGCGGGCCCGGCGGGCGGGCGGCGCCGGGTGCGGTGGCCCCGGACTCGGTGGGCTGGGCGCGACCTGCGTCGGCGAGTGGCCCGGCGGGCGGTGGCGACGCCGGACGCGGTGGGACGGGAGGCGCGAGCGGGCCGGTCGGCGCCATGTCGAGTCCCGGCGCCAGCGCGTCCTTGAACGCCTGCGCCGACTGGTACCGGTAATCGGGATCGCGGGCGAGGCTGCGC
This sequence comes from uncultured Actinomycetes bacterium, assembly GCA_963768605.1. Taxonomy (GTDB): domain Bacteria; phylum Actinomycetota; class Acidimicrobiia; order IMCC26256; family JACDBD01; genus JALZAA01. The sequence goes on from CAVYIP010000021.1 coordinate 53,078, forward strand.
GCCAGGACGTCCTCGAGGGGGCGCGACACCTCGGGCCGAGCCGTACGGATCGGCTCGGGAGCACTCGTGAGGCGCGCCACCGCGGTCGCCATGTCGGAGTCGCCTCCGAAGGGCGCCTGGCCGGCCAACATCTCGTAGAGGATGAGGCCGAGCGCGTAGACGTCCGCGCGACCGTCGACGGTGTGGCCGTTCACCTGCTCGGGAGCGAGGTAGCGGGCGGTCCCGACCACGGTGCCGGTGCGAGTCAGATCGTCGCCACCGGCCGCCTTGGCGATTCCGAAGTCGGTGACCTTCACGCGTCCGTCCGTCTGCACGAGCACGTTCGCCGGCTTGATGTCGCGATGCACGAGCCCCTGACGGTGCGCGTGCTCGAGCGCGTCGGCCACCTGCGAGGCGATGTCGACCGCCTCATGCACGGACAACCGGCCGTTGTCGTCGATCAGACGCCGCAGGGTCCTTCCTTCGACGAGCTCCATGACGATGTACGCGGTGCCGTCGTCGTCACCGGTGTCGTACGTCGCCACGATCCCGGGGTGCGTGAGCTTCGCGGCGGCGATCGCTTCGTTGCGAAAACGCACGCGCAGCGCGTCGTCGACGGCGAGCTCGGGCAGGAGCAGCTTGACCGCGACGCGTCGTGACAGCAACGGGTCCTCGGCAATCCAAACGGTGGCCATGCCACCGCGCGCCAGCTCGCGGTCGAGGCGGTAGCGGCCGCCGAGGATGCGCCCGGCTGTGGCTCGTTCCGGCACGTCACCCGACGCTAGTTGCTGGTCTCACCGTGCTCGCTTCAGACCCGCAGGCGACGACGACGGCGGTCGGCGAGGACCTCAGCTGCCGGCCTGGAACGTGACGCCGATGACGCGGGGACCGGCGTGGGTGCCGATGACCGGACCGATCTGGCCGACGACGATCTGGTCCCGGGTCGCCAGCGGCTCGAGCAGGTCGAGGAGCTCGTCGAGATCCGGCGCGTTGCCGTGGAGCACCGCCAGGTTCTCGAACGGGCCTTCCTTCACGCGGTCGACCAAGAGGCGCAACGCCTTCGAGCGGGTGCGGACCTTGCCCGCTTCCTCCACCACGCCGTCGCGTACCTCGAGGACGGGCTTGATCGCCAGCATCGTGCCGAGGAGCGCCCGGGCGTTGCCGACCCGCCCGCCCTTCTTGAGGAACTCGAGCGTGTCGAGGGCCCCGTACAGCTTGGAGCGATTCCGCCGGTCGGTGACGTTCGCCACGATCGACTCGAGCGAATCCCCGTCCGCGGCCCGCTGCGCGGCGGTGAGGCACAGGCTCCCGAGGCCCATCGAGACCATGAGCGAGTCGATGACCACGACCGGGCAGTCGGCCTGGACCGCCTGCGCCGCGACCTGCGCCGACTGCATGGTCGCCGAGAGCTTGGAGGAGAGGTTGATGCAGATGATGCCGGTCGCGCCGTCCTCGACGAGGCGCCGGAACGCGCCTTCGAACGCGCCCGCCGAGGGCGCGGACGTCTCGGGGAGGACGTCCGAGTCGGCGAGGCGGCGCCAGAACTCGTCGGTGCTGAGCTCCTTGCGGTCGATGAGCTCCTCGGTGCCGAATCGGATCGTGAGCGGCACCACTTCGATGCCGTGCCGCTCGATCAGGTCGTCGGGCAGGTCGCACGCGCTGTCGGTGACGACTCGAACCCCCATGGCACCCCCTGGCTGCTGCGCCGCGTTTCGACCGGCGGCGCGTCAGCATCGTTACACCGTTCGACCCTCTCTGTCCGACGGCATGCCGATGGCGGCCTCGGGGCGTGCCGGCGGCCGCAGCCCGCGTCCGCGGCGGACTCGGGGCGCGAACAGCGACCAGAGGTCGTCGAGCTCGCGCATTCGGAGCGCGGCGGTGACCGCGAAGTACTCGGCGAAGCCGACCGTGGCCCCGACGACGGTCGTCCCGAGCGCCACCCAGGGGTTCGACCATCCGAGGCCGCGCGCGATCAACCACGTCGTCAACGCGACGAGCCCTCCGGCTGCGAGCGATCGCGCCAGCGTGTCGATCAACCGCCGACCGTCGATGTACCCGAGGCGGCGACGCAGCACGATGATCGTGAGCACGGCCGCACCGCTGTACGCGCCGGCGAACGCGACCGCGAGACCCGGGACGCCGAACGCGTAGTAGAGCGGGAACGCGAGCGCGATGTTGAACGCGTTCTCGAAGCAGTTCAGGACGAACGGCGTGCGCGTGTCCTGCAGCGAGTAGAACGCGCGCAGCGAGAACAGATAGATCGAGAACGGCACCAGCCCCAGCGAGAAGCCCGCCACCGTGTGCGCGACCACGGTCGCATCCCCACTGGAGAACGCGCCTCGCTCGAGGAGCGCGACGACCATGGGGCGCGCGAGGGCGATGAAGATCGCCGAGCACGGCACGATCACGAAGGTCGTCAGCCGGAGCCCGAAGGACAGTCGGTCGCGTAGCTCCCCGATGTCGCCGCGGCCGGCCGCGCTCGCCATCTCCGGCGCGAGCGTCGTCATGAGCGAGACGGCGAGCAGTCCGTGGGGGAGCTGGAAGAACGCATACGCGCTGAGGTAGATGAACGGGCCGCCGTCGCGGCCGTTGGCCAGGACGAGCACGATCCAGAGCGCGATCTGGTTCGCCATCACGTAGCCGAGGGTCCACGACGAGAGGCGGGCCATCACGACGACGGCGCGATGCCGCCAGGCGAACACGAACCGGAGCCGGATCCGGGCCCATCGCAGCACCGCGCCGAGCGCGAGCGCCACCGCCGCGATGCCTGCCGTCGTGCCCACGCCCAACGTGATGAGCAATGCGGTGTCGTCGCGGACGCGGTCCAGCGTGATCGGCCCGTCGAGCAAGCGGGGCAGTGACACGAAGATCGCGATGACGACGATGTTGTTGAGCATCGGCGCGAACGCCGCCGCCGCGAATCTGCGGTGCGCGTTCAGCAGCGCGGTCGCGAGCGCGGTGAACCCGTAGAAGACGATCTGGGGCATGAACAGCCGCACCAGGGTCGTCGCGACCTCCTGCTGTGCAGCCCTGCTCGCACCCTCGGCCCGCAGGGTGAACACCTGCACGATGTACGGGGCCAGCAGAACGCCCACCACGGACACCGCGACGAGCACCGCGATCGAAACGGTCATGATGGCGCTGATCGCCTCGTCGTCCTCGCGCTCGACATGGCGGACGAACTGGGGCACGAGCGTTGCCGTGAGCACCCCACCGAGTAGCAGCTCGTAGAGCATGTTGGGGGTCTCGTTGGCGTAGCTGTACGTCCCCGCCAGCGCGCCGGCGCCGATCGCGTAGGCGATCGCCGCCACGCGCAGGAACCCGGTGATCCTCGACAGGGCCGTACCGAGCCCGACGATGGCGCTCGACCGCAGCAGGCTGGTCGATCGTTGGCCGGCGGCGCCGACCGCGTCGCTCACGGTGCGGTGCTCTGACCGGCGCCGGGGGTCGCGGGCGGCGAAGACAGCGCGGGGTGCTCCGGCGTGGCGGCGCGCCGCCGCCGGCGCCGGCGGATGTCGTGGGCCCACCACCCGGCGAGGAACAGCCCGGCCCCGACCGTCAGGAACACGCCGACGTTGCTCACGAAGAACGTGCGTGCGCACCTGCACCTCGGTCTGCTGGATCGGCAACGCGCCGTCCGGCGACGTCACCTTGAGCGTGAGGGGAACCGTCCCCGAGCTGCGGGTCTCGACGGTGAATCGCACGGTCGTGCTGCGGGGGGGAAGGTCCAGGATCCGCTGGTCACCGTCCGGGAAGAGGAGCTTGTCGCTGTCGAGGCGCACACGCACGCGGAGTGCCTGCCCGGTCTCGTTGAGGAATGTGACCGGGATCTCGCCCTTCCGGGCGGTCAACGTGATCGTGCTGTTGACGGCAGGGACGCGCAGGCGGCCGACGAACTGCTCGACGTCGGCGTCGATCTTCGCCAGCTCGGCTCGGGCTCTGGCGCGGCCGCCCGGCCCCGACCACGCCGACGACAGGGACACGAGCAGGGAGCGGTTGCCGGGGTCGGCCACGGGGTTCGGCGGCGGCACGAGTGCGTTGAACGCGTCGAGCTGGGTTTCGGCATCGAGGAATTCGCGCTCGGTCACGGGCGTGGTCGGCACGGGCGACGGCGCGAGCTCACGCTCGACGGGAGCGTTGCCGTTCGTCGCCGGCGGCACCGCGGCGATGAGGTCGTCGACGGTGAGCGGCTCGAGCAGGGGATGGTCGGAGGGGAGCCCGGCCAACGCGGACTCGAGGAGCGCGCTGCTCGCGTTCCAGTCGTCCGGCTCGAGGACGACCACCCCGCGCCGCGTGTTCGGCTGCTCGAGCGCGACGACCGACAGTCCGGCGAGGAAGCGTTGGGCACGCAGCGCCGGCGGGTCGTCGCCGTCGAGGAGGCGCTGCAGGCCGGGGTCCGACCCGACAGCCGTGGTCGTGCCCGGTTGGTTGCGCACGACAAAGGGCTGCGCGGGCGTGAACTGCTGGTCGTTTGCCACCAGATCGGCGCCGTCGAGGATCACGCGGTCGACGCCGGCGTCCCGGAGCCGAGTGAGCGAAGCGTCGTTGGCGGGGCGGGCGATCTCGGTTCTGGGGTCGACCCGTGTCCCGAGCAGCGCGCTGAGCTTGTCGGTCCCCTGGACGAGCTCGGGCCCTACCTCGCGCGCTGAGCCCGCCGTTCACCAGCGAGCGCACGTCGACGGGTGCATAGGCTGCCGGCGAGGACCTGCGACCGGCCGAGCGCGTCATGCATCGCGTTGAGCGACGTGGTGAGCGCGGGGTCGCCGTTCGCGAGCTGGGTCCAGGACTCGAGCGTCTCGGGCCCGGGCGCGAGCGTGAGGGGCACGCCCGAGTTGGCGATCGCGACGGCGCGACGGCCGAGACGGCCCTCGGGGCGCAGCTGTGCGACGACGTCGGGATCCGGCTTGCCGTCGGCCTGGTACGCGGGCGGTGCCGTCATCGGCATGATCCAGCTGACCCCGAGGCGCTGCCCGATACTCGGCCCGCCGTTCGCCCCCGGCGCCACGGCGACGACCGGGGTGACGAAGCCGGCCAGCCGAGTCCCGTCGGGCTGGCGCAGCTCCACCTCGACCGGGTACACGCCGGTGCGGCGCAGCTGGAGGCGTGTCGACTCGCGCGGTGCGTCGTCGGCTTGAAGCGGGAAGGTGAGCGTCCGGCTGCCGTCCTCGCCGGCGGGGAAGGGGTCGAGCGGGAGCTCGGCCTGGCCCAACACCGAGCCCAGGTTCCGGCCTTCGAGCGCGGCCTCGAAGCCGGACCGAGAGCTCACGGCCTCGTGTGCCGTGGCGCTCACGATGAGGCCGGGGGTCGCCGCCGCCTGGCCGCGAACCTGGAGGCGCAGCGGGAGATTGCCGCCGACCGTGACCCAGGCCGGCTGATCGGTGAGCACGAGGCGCGGCGCGTCCGGCGAGGCGTTGGCCGTCGTGGACGGCGGGTCGACGCCGGCGCCGGCGGGCAGAACACCGAGCACGAGAACGGCGGCGGACGTCAACACGACGACCGCGGCGCGCCTCAAAGCGTCCGCCCGAGCACGCACAGCCCGACCGGGAGCCGGCGGAAGCCGCACGACTCGTAGAGCGACAACGCGGCCGTGTTGTCGAGCTGTGTGTTGACGAGCGCCCGGTCGGCGGCGCGCCGGCGCAACCACCAGAGCGCGTCGGCGATGAGCGTGCGGGCGAAGCCGCGCCGACGCGCGTCGGCGTGGACAGCGATGCGCTGGAGGTACCCGCTGCGTCCTGACCGGCCGGTCACCGCGTACGCGGAGACCGGCTCACGCGCGTCAGGTGCGACACGAAAGCGCGTCACGGGTGTCGCGCGGAGCGCATCGAGCAGCCCGTCGTGGTCGAGGCGCCAGTCACCGTCGAAGGCCGTCGCGTCGAGATCGAGGATCGCGGGGTGGTCGTGACGGCGGGCGCGGCGCGTCGACCCCGTCGCCGGCGGCAGCTGGTCGAGATCGTGGGCGAGCAGATGGAGACGCTCTCGCACGGCGAACCCGGCGTCGACGAAGGGCGCCGAGTCGGCCTGGCTGAGCGCGTTCGTCACGACCGCCTTGTAGCTGCGCGCCTGCGCCTCTCCGAGACAGCGCTCGATCACGGACGGGCTCGGAGGAGCATCCGTCCCCATCGTGAGGCGGGCGACGTCGGCGTCGGAGCGGAACGGTCCGATACGCGCCCAGCCGCCCCGCCAGCGGAGGGTGTGAGAGTTCAGGGGCGACATGGCGACGCGCGAGCGTAACCGCGGGGTCGCGCCGCGGCCCGGCAGCGCCGTTTCCACGGAACACGCCGGGTACCGTGGACGACATGCTGCTCGTCGGGGCCGATCCGCGCTTCGCGGACCACGATCCCGGCCGCGGGCACCCCGAGCGTCCGGCGCGGCTGGAAGCCGTGCAGGCCGGGATCGCCCAGGCGGCGCGCGACGTCGGTGGCGACACCGACGCCCTGGTCACGCCGCTCCCGCCGCGCGACGCGACCGTCGAGGAGATCACGCGGGTGCACACGACGCGGCACGTCGAGCGCCTCGAGTCGCTCGCCGAGTGCGGCGGCGGATCCATCGATCTCGACACGACCATGTCGGGCGGATCGTGGCCGGCAGCGGTACGGGCCGCCGGCGCCGGTCTTGCCGCCGCCGACGCGCTCGCAGCCGACGACGGCGACACCGCATTCCTCGCCGTGCGACCGCCGGGCCACCACGCTCGCCCCGAAGGCGCGATGGGGTTCTGCCTGCTGAACAACGTCGCCATCACGGCGGCCGCGCTCGCGGAGCGCGGCGAACGCGTCCTGATCGTCGACTACGACGCGCACCACGGCAACGGCACGCAGGAGACGTTCTACGCCGACGCGCGCGTGGCATACGTGTCGTTCCACGAATGGCCGCTGTACCCGGGCACGGGCCGCCTCGACGAGCTCGGCACCGACGACGCCGTCGGCACGACGTGCAACGTGCCGCTACCGGCCGGCGCCACCGGTGACCTGTACCTCCGCGCGGTGGACGAGCTCGTCGCACCGCTCGCAGCCCGCCACGCACCCGACTGGGTGCTCGTGTCGTGCGGCTTCGACGCCCACCGCGCCGACCCGCTCACCGGGCTCGGCTTGTCGGCGGGCGACTACGGCGCGCTCGCGACGCGCATGATCCAGCTCGCGCCCCGCCCGGGGCGGGTCATCGTGTTCCTCGAAGGCGGCTACGACCTCGACGCGCTGCGCGACGGCACCGCCGCGACCGTCACGGCGATGGTGGGCGAGACGATCGCCCCGGTCGAGGCGCCGACCTCGGGTGGGCCCGGCCGCGAGGTCGTCGACGCCGCCGCCGGCTTGTGGCGCGAGGTCGCCCCCGCGTCCTGACCGCGGCCGTCACCCCTGCTCGGCCGGCTCGGTGTCGCCGGCGCTCTTCTCCCCGTCGGCCGACGGCTCGCGCAGCAGCTCGGCCAGCCCGCCCACGGCGCCGAACAAGCCGCTCATCTCGGTGGGCAGGAAGATCTTCGTCGCCTGCCCGTTCGCCACCACCCGCAGCGCCTCGAGGTACTTCAGCGCGAGGAGATCGGGCGTCGGGTTGCCGTCGTGCATGGCCGCGAACACCGCCCGGGTTGCCGAAGCCTCGCCTTCGGCCACCGCGGCCTCGCGGTACTTCTCGGCGTCGGCCAGCCGCTGGATCGCCTCGGACTGTCCCTGCGCCTCGAGGATGGCTGCCTGCTTGTCGCCTTCGGCTCTGGTGATGGCGGCCTCGCGCACACCGAGCGCTTCGGTGACGACGGCGCGGCGCGTGCGCTCGGCTTGCATCTGGTGGTGCATGGACTGCACGACGTCGGGCGGCGGGTCGATGCGCTGGATCTCCACGCGCACGACGCGCACGCCCCACTTGTCGGTGGAGTCGTCGAGGATGTCCCGCAGGTGCGTGTTGATCTTGGCGCTCGACGTGAGCGCGTCGTCGAGTTGGAGGTCGCCGATCAGGTTGCGCAGGTTCGTCTGCGCGAGCTTCGTGACCGCGAGCTCGAAGTTGGCGACGTTGTACTTGAGCCGCTTCGCGTCAGTCGCCTCGTGGTAGATGACGGCGTACACGCTGACGACCACGTTGTCCGACGTGATCACTTCCTGCGCCGGGACCTCGACGACCTGCTCGCGCATGTCGACCAGGTGCACGCGGTCGACGAACGGCACGATGATCCGCAGCCCCGGGTCGACCGTCCCCTTGTACCGCCCCAGCCGCTCGACGACGCCGCGCTGGTACGGGCGCACGATCTTGATGCAGCTGAACGCGAGCACGAACAGCAGGAAGGCCAGGATGGCCAGGACGATGATTGCTGCCATGGGACAGCTCCTTCAGCGAAGACCGTCAGCCGGGTGCTGACGGCGAGCCCGGCTCGGTCGTGGCCGGGCGTGGTTCCCCGCGGCGCGACGTCGATCCGCCACGGGCTGACGACGAGACGCGTGCCGCTCACGTGCGTGACCAACACGGTGGCACCGGCGGCGACGCCCATTCCGTTGGTGCTCTCGGCCTTCCACGTCTCGCGGTCGATGCGCACCACGCCGGTCTCGTGCTTGCCGGCCGGGATCTCGTTCACGACGGTGGCGGTGCGGCCCTCCCACCGGTTGGCGCCCACCGGGTGGACCTCGTCGCGGCCTTCGAGCCGGCGTCCGAGGGGAACGAGGGCGGCCAGGCTGACGGCGGTCACGCCGACGAACAGCGCCCACTGGATGACGGGCCCGCCCCCGGCGAACGCGGCCACCGATGCCGCGGCGGCGCCGAGGGCGAAGGACCCCATGAAGAAGAGGACCGGCGTGAACACCTCGGCGAGGGCGAAGCCCACGACGGCGATCAGCCAGATCCAGCGCCAGGTCTCAGGAGAGTTGACGTCCATGGCCGCGGCTCCTGCCGTTCTGCCGCGACGGTACCGCGCCGGCTGTGTTTCGGCCGTACGGGACGCGCGAGCTAGCCGGTGAACCTCGGGGCTGCTCGGTCAGCTGGCGCGGGCACCCCGGAACGCGCGCTCGAGGAGCGGAGAGCGGGCGTCGAGCAGGTCGGTGACGTTGGGCTGGGGCTCGGCCGGCTCCCGGTAGTCGAAGAACCGCCAGCCACGAGGAGGCCGGAGCGAGTCGGCGTGGACCTTGCAGAGGCGGCCGGTGGCCTCGGGCTCGTCGAGCGGATGGAGCCACACCGCCTGCCGTGCGCTGTCGAATCCGATCGCCGCTGCGGCAGGTGCGCTGCAGCCGGGCCGTCCACATCCCCTCATGTCGTGAACGTATAGAAGCCAACCCGTGATGTGGTGGATGGTCGGCGAGAATGATCGGGTGACCCCGATCCCGCCGCGCCTGCGGCCCCTCCTCGACGCGGCCTCCCCGGTCCAGGAGCTCGCGGGGCGGCTCGTCGCGGGCGGGCACCAGTGCTACCTGGTGGGCGGCAGCGTCCGTGACGCCTTCCTCGACCTGCCTCCGGACCAGCAGCGGGACGTCGACGTCGCCACCGACGCCCGGCCGGACGAGGTCGAGCGCGTCGTGCGCGGCTGGGCCGATCACGTGTGGCTCCAGGGCCAGCGGTTCGGCACCGTCGGATGCGAGAAGGACGGCACTCGCATCGAGATCACCACGTTCCGGGCCGAGGTGTACCGGCCCGAGAGCCGCAAGCCCGAGGTGGCGTTCGCCGACGACATCGAGACCGACCTGTCACGCCGTGATTTCACGATCAACGCGATGGCGTTGCGTCTCCCCGATCCCGAGCTGGTCGACCCGTTCGACGGGGCGGCCGACCTGGCCGCCAAGCGTCTCCGGACGCCGCTCGAGCCCGAGGTGTCGTTCCTCGACGACCCCTTGCGCATGATGCGGGCGGCCCGGTTCATCGCCGCCTTCGCGCTCGAGCCCGACGCCGAGGTCGTGGCGGCGGTCGAGGAGCTGCACGGCCGCATGGAGATCGTCGAGCGCGGAGCGCATTCGCGACGAGCTCTCGAAGCTCCTGGTGCTCCCCGACCCGTCGGCCGGGTTGTGGTTCCTCTGCCGCACCGGCCTGTCCGACGAGTTCCTGCCCGAGCTCAACGCCATGCAGCTCCAGCAGGACCCGATCCATCAGCACAAGGACGTGCTCGCCCACACGATCGCAGTCGTGCGCAAGACGCGTCCCGAGCTGCGCGTGCGTCTCGCCGCGCTCCTGCACGACATCGGCAAGCCGAAGACGCGCTCGGTCGGTCCGGGCGGTGTCAGCTTCCACCACCACGAGGTCGTCGGCGCGCGCATGGCGGAGGAGCGGCTGCGCGCGCTCCGGTTCCCGACCGAGATCGTCGACGACGTCGCGCGCCTCGTCTATCTCCATCTGCGCATCCACACCTATTCGATGGGATGGACCGATCGAGCGGTGCGCCGCTACGTGCGCGACGCCGGTCCGCTGCTCGAGCCGCTCAACCACCTCGTCCGTCAGGACTGCACGACGCGCAACAAGGCGAAGGCGCGGGCGCTGAACCGGCGCATCGACGAGCTCGAGGAGCGCATCGCGCGAGCTGCGCGAGCAGGAGGAGCTGGATCGCATCCGACCGCCCCTCGACGGCCGGCAGGTGATGGCGTTCCTCGGTGTCGAGCCCGGGCCCGGTCGTCGGCGAGGCACTCGACTATCTCCTCGAGCTCCGCCTCGACGAGGGCCCGATCGGCGAGGACGAGGCCTTCCAGCGACTCGCGGCGTGGGCGCGCGAGCGCGGCATCGAGCCGGCGGGCTGAGCCTCAGGCTGCGCTGGGCTCAGAGCCCTTCCTTGCGGCCGCGCCAGATGATCGTGTTCGGGACGAGTGCGTCGGCGCCCGGCGGGTGGGGCTCGGCGAGCACCTCGACGCGGAAACCGCCGCGGCTCAGCGCGTGGAACACCTCGCTCACCGTGCGCACGTGCAGCCGGATGGGCTGGCCGTCGCGCTCGACCGTGACGGGGTCGTCGGTGAAGTACGACATGCGCACGACCCGGCTGATCGGCGTCGACGGTGTGTCCGGCGGCTCGCGGCCGACGCACAGGCCGATCGGATGCTCGTACGAGAAGACGAACGCGCCGCGGTTCTTGAGGACCCGGTGCGCCTGCCGGAAGACCCGGTGCAAGTCGCCGACCTCGCCCAGCGAGTACGCGCTGAACACGATGTCGATCGACTCGGCGCGAAGGAAGGCGAGATCGGCGACGTCACCCTGGTGCCACTCGACCCGCACCGCGGCCTGCTCGCCGAGCGTGCGGGCGCGGTCGAGCATCCGGACCGACGCGTCGACGGCGATCGTCGTCGCTCCCCGGAGCGCGAACGCGACCGCGGCCTGCCCGTCACCGCACCCGAGGTCGAGGATCCGCTTGCCGCGCACGTCGCCGAGCAGGCGGACGTCGTCCTCCGTCGGGCCTTCCGGCCCGTAGTGCACGATGTCGGTGGGAGGGCTCCCGGTTCGCTGGGACGCGATGCGGTCCCAGCTCTCGGTGTTGGTCACGGCTTCATTGTGACGACTGGCGGTGCCTCGTGCCGAGTGTCACCCGCCCCGGGCGAACTGCCTCCGCGGCCTCGCCGTCGCATCGGGCCGGGTCGGCTTGGGCAGGCGGCGCGGCGGCCGCCGCCGGCGCCACCGACCCCGGGGCGACGACCTCGATCGCGCCGGCCCGCTCGAGGCGTCGGAGGGCGGGAGAGATGGAGCCGGACGGCTGGCTCGCGCCGCCCCGGACGCGCTCCTATGCTTCGAGCCGTGCCGTCACACGTTGACTACGCACTCGCCCGCCGGGCGGTCCTACGCGACCTCCGACGCGGCGCGGTCACGCGACTCGACGTGTGCGACGCGCATCCGGAGCTGCTCCGCGCCGCCCGCAACGTGGGCGAGCCCGCGCCGCACGCCTGCCCGATCTGCGGGTCCGAGCGCGTGCGCTACGTCTCCTACGTGTACGGCGACACGCTGAAGCAGGCCAACGGTCGTTGCATCACGTACCCCGGCGAGCTCGACAAGCTCGACGCGTCGTTCGACGAGTTCGCTTGCTACGTGGTCGAGGTCTGTCTCGACTGCCGGTGGAACCACCTCGACCGCCGGTACCTGCTCGGCCGCCGCCACGCCGGCTGAGGAGCGAGCCGCCGCGGCTCATGCCTCGTCGTCGTCCTCGACGACCTCGTGCGGATACTGCGAGCGGCACGAGACGCACCACAGCTCGGGCTCTTCGACGACCTGCTGCGACGCCGGCCTGTCCCACGTCTCCGGGGTGACGTAGACGCGGCGGACGAGGACCAGCTCCTCGTCCGGGAAGGCGCAGTTCTCGCAGGCGCGCTCCGTCACGTGCCCCATCTTTGCCGCCCTCACAGCGCTCGGGCGTTGCGGCGGAGGCGGTCGGCAGAGCCGCCGCCCGCCGCGAGGCTACGCTCACGGTGCTGCCGGGAGCCGTGGGAGCCCCGGACGGTGGAGGTTCGGAGATGACGACTGCGTCGTCGAGCCCCGATTCACGCGCGCCGCTGAGCGCGCCGGACATCAGCGCCCGCAAGGGCAACGGCCCCCCGTTGGTGATGGTGACCGCGTACGACTTTCCGTCGGCACGGGTGGCCGACGGCGCCGGCGTCGACATGATCCTGGTCGGCGACACGCTGGCCATGGTCGTGCTCGGCCACGAGGACACGCTCCACGTCACGATCGACGACATGGCCCACCACGTGGCGGCGGCCGCTCGGGCCAAGCCCGGAGCCCTGCTCATCGGTGACCTGCCGTGGCTCAGCTACCACGTCTCCGACGAGGAGACCGTGCGCAACGCGGCGCACCTCGTCCGCGCCGGCGCGGCAGCGGTGAAGCTCGAGGGTGGCCGCAAGCGCCTCGGCGCGATCGAGGCGATCCTCGACGCCGAGATCCCGGTCATGGGCCATCTGGGCCTCACGCCCCAGTCGATTCACGCCGTCGGCGGCTTCAAGGTGCAGGGCAAGCAGCTCGACGCCGCGCGCGCCATCGTCGACGACGCCGTCGCGCTCGCCGAGGCGGGGTGCTTCGCGATCGTGCTCGAGTGCGTGCCCGACGCGGTGGCCAGGATCGTCACCGACTCGGTGGCGGTGCCGACGATCGGCATCGGCGCCGGGCGTCACTGTGACGGTCAGGTGCTCGTGTACCACGACCTGCTCGGTCTCGAGGACCGCATCAAGCCGAAGTTCGTGCGCCGGTACGCGTCGATGAAGACGGACGCCACCGCGGCGGTTGCCCGGTACGCCGACGACGTGCGGGCCGGGCGGTTCCCGTCGAGCGACGAGACGTACCACGTCGCCGACGACGTCGCCGAGGCCCTCGGCCTGTTCGGCGCCGCTCCCGCGTGAGCCCGGCTCGCCGGGCGGGCGCGGCGGCGGCGCTCCTGGCGCTCGCCGTCGTTCTCGTCGGAGGCGGGCTGCTGCTCCTGCTGCGCCGGGACGACGAGACGGCCGCGCCGGGCGGTCCGCTCGGATCGGTGCTCGCCGGCGCCCGTCCGGCGACGGCGCCGTTCGCAGGGCTCACCGAGGTGCGGTTGGGGATCGGCGGGGACTGCCGGCACGTCGTGGTCGCCGACGACACGGACGAACGCGCGACCGGGCTCATGCGCAGGAACGACCTCGGGTCGTACGACGGGATGCTCTTCGTGTTCGACCGGCCGACCGACTCGTCGTTCACGATGTCCGACGTCCCCGTGCCGCTCGACATCGGCTGGTACGACGCGGCCGGCCGTCCCGTCGACCGGCTCCTCATGCAGCCCTGCCCGGACCGTTCCGTGTCCGAGTGCCCGGCGTACAGCTCCCGGGGCCCGTACAGCTACGCGGTCGAGACGCTCGGCGGCGAGCTTCCCGGAGGCGCGCTCAGCGCGTGCCCGTGACCTGGTCGTCCTCTGCGCCCCCGGCGACCGTGAACGAGATCGCGAAGTACAGCGCGAGCGCGGCGTAGGCGATCAGGCACGCCACCGGGCTGACGAACGCCAGCGGAATCGTGAGCGCGTAGACGACGGGACCGATGATCGCGGCGCGGCGGGCGCGCCGAGCGCCCTCGACGCCCAGCCTTCGGCGTGAGCAGCGTCGGGACGCGGACCAGGTACGTCCACAGCGCGATGAACGCCAGGCCGATGAGCGTCATGTTGAAGCCGTACACGGCGGCGGCGATGTGGGCGTTGTCGCCCTTCCGGATGTACTCGCCCAGGAGCGCCGTCGGGAAGGGAAGAAACGCGACCGTCAGCAGCAGCACGAGGTTGAGGAACAACAGAGATCGGTCGACGGTGATGATGTGCTCGAAGATGTCGTGGTGATTGACCCAGATGATGCCGATGATGGCGAAGCTCACGACGAACGCGGCGTACGAGGGCCACTGGTTCGCGAGATCACGAGCGAGATCGCCCGCGTGCGAGTCGGGGACGCGCACCTCGATGATGAGCAGGGTGATGGCGATCGCGAAGACGCCGTCGCTGAACGCTTCGAGGCGTGTCTTCGGCATCCTCGAATCGTAGGTTTGCCCGCCGGACCCGGGTGCCCCTCGTAGCTGTCGTACGTCGTCGCTAAGGTCTGCATCGATAGGCCACGTCGAAGGTTGCTAGCCTGAACCGTTCCAACTCAACCTGCTCCTTGCCGTCCGGCTCGCCGGGCGCAGCCGGGAGCCCGTCCGGCCCGGAGCACGGGTCGCGGTCCACAGGAGGTACGAGCCGTTGCGGCCGTACGAGGTCATGATCATCTTCGACGCGGACCTGGAAGAGGAGACGATCCGGGCCGCGGTCGACCGGTTCTTCCAGCTCATCCAGTCGAAGGGCGCCGAGCCCGGGCACGTCGACTACTGGGGGAAGCGGCGCTTCGCCTACGAGATCAACCATCGCACGGAGGGCTACTACGTGGTGCTCCAGGCGAGGGCTGAGCCGCAGGCGATGCAGGAGTTGCACCGGGTGCTCTCCCTGGCTGACGAGGTACTCCGCCACAAGGTGCTCCAGGTTCCGGAGCGGGTCTACGGGCCCCCGAAGACAGCGAGCGCCGGCGCGGCGGACGCATAGGGAGGAAACACCAATGGCGAACGGCAACACGGTCACCGTCGTGGGCAACCTGACCCGCGATCCCGAGCTTCGCTACACGCCGAGCGGCGCGTCGAACACGCGCTTCGGCGTGGCGGTGAACCGGCGCTGGATGGACCGCAACACCAACGAATGGCAGGAGGCGACGAGCTTCTTCGACGTCGTGTGCTGGCGCGAGATGGCCGAGAACGTGAGTGAGTCGCTCGCGAAGGGCTCACGCGTCGTCGTCACCGGCCGCCTCGAGCAGCGCAGCTACGAGGACCGCGACGGCAACCGGCGCAACGTCGTCGAGATCATCGCCGACGAGGTCGGGCCCAGTCTCCGTTTCGCAACCGCCCAGATCACGAAGAACGACCGCCGGGGCGGCGGCGACTTCGGCGGTGGCGGCGACAGCGGCGGCGGTGGAGGCCGCGGCGGCGGGCGTGGGGGCGAGAGTCCCCAACCCGCGCCGACCGGTGGTGCCGACCTCGACGAAGAGCCGTTCTGAGCACCGAAGACCGATGAGGTGAGCTGACCAGAGATGGCGAGAGACAAGAAGAAGAAGTCGCAGGCGGCCGACCGCCGTCGCCCGATCAAGAAGAAGACGTCCATCCTCTCCTCGGAGAGCATCGACTGGGTCGACTACAAGGACGTCAACCTCCTCCGGCGGTTCATGTCGGAGCGGGCCAAGATCCGGGCGCGGCGCGTGACGGGCAACAGCGCGCAGCAGCAGCGGGCGGTGGCGCGAGCGATCCGCATCGCCCGCGAGATGGCGCTCCTGCCCTACAGCGTCCGGCAGGTGACGCAGCGGAGTCGCGGCGGCCGCCGCGACCGGGGTGACCGCGGTGATCGCGGCGACCGGGGTGACCGCGGCGATCGCGACCGGGACCGCATGCCGGAGCCTCCGCCCGAGAGGGAACCGGCCACCGGAGCGGACAACGGCGGCTCGAGCGCGCCCACCGAAGGCGGGAACGGCGCCGAACCGGCCCCCGAGGTCGCAGCCGACGCGGCAGCTCCCGCGCCCACGGGCGGCGAGGACCAGTCGTGAAGGTCGTGCTGCGCGACGACGTCGAGAACATCGGCCGCAAGGGCGATCTGATCGAGGTCACCGACGGCTTCGCGCGGAACTTCCTCGTGCCGCGTGGCCTGGCGATGAAGGCGACCAAGGGTGTCGTGCAGCAGTCCGAGGCAATGCGTCGCAACCGTGAGGCGCGAGACGCGCGCGATCGCGAGGCGGCGCAGGCGCTGGCCGACCAGCTGACCGGTCGGCGCATCGAGCTCCGTGCCCGAGCCGGCGAGGGCGGCCGCCTGTTCGGATCCGTCACGCCGGCCGATGTCGTCGACGCGGTGCGCGCCCAGACGGGCGTCGAGCTCGACCGTCGCAAGACGCAGCTCGCCGAGCCGCTCAAGGAGCTCGGCGCGGTCGAGGTCCCCGTGAAATTGCACACCGACGTCGAGGTGACCCTCACCGTCGACGTCGTCCCCGAATAGCGCGCCCCGCGCGCATTCCCCAGGGCGCGCCGGCGCCCGCTCCTTCCCGCGACGCTGCGACCAGCCGGTTCGTCGCGGCGTCGGGTAGCTGTCACACCCCGAACGGAGAATGAGAGCGATTCGTCCCCAGGGTTGTGGAGGCGAGAGCCCTGAATCCACAAGGAAATCGCTCTATCGATCCACAGGCCGACCCGACGAGGATGCGGAACGAGGCACCTCGTAGGTGGGGCGCCGCACTGGGAGCGGCGGCACGAGGGCCCGACGATGGGGGCCCGGCAGGTCGGGGGAGCCGGGAGGCAGGAAAGGAACGGCGTGGTCCAGGCGATCGATGACGCGCGGCGACGGATGGCGGGGCGTGTGCCGCCCCACAACCTCGAAGCCGAAGAGTCGCTTCTCGGAGCGATGCTGCTGTCGCGCGATGCGATCACCGCGGCCGTCGAGGCGCACGTCGAGGCGAGCGATTACTACAAGCCCGCGCACGTCCACATCCACGAAGCGGTCATGGCCCTGTACGGCCAGGGCGAGCCCGTCGACCCGGTCACCATCGCCGAGGAGCTGCGTCGCGCCGAGCTGCTCGACGCCGTCGGCGGACGCGCCGCGCTGCTGCGCATCCAGGCGGCCACTCCGGCATCCGCGAACGCCGGCCACTACGCGCGCATCGTCAACGAGCTGGCTCTCCTCCGCCGGCTGATCGGCGTCGCCGGCGACATCGCCGAGATGGGGTACGACACGCCCGAAGACGTCGCGGAGACGCTCGACCGCGCCGAGTCGATGGTGTTCGAGGTGGCGGAGCGGCGAGTCAGCGAGTCGCTGGCGGGCATCTCCGACTCGCTCCAGACGACGCTCGACCAGCTCGAGTCGATGTACGGGAGTGACACCGAGGTGGTGGGCGTGCCGAGCGGCTACCACGAGCTCGACTCGCTGCTGCTCGGGCTCCAGCGTTCGAACCTCGTGATCGTGGCGGCGCGCCCCTCGATGGGCAAGTGCGTCGCGTGGGACACGCCGATCGTCGACGCGTCGACGGGCGCGGTGCAGACGGCACAGGAGGTCTACGAACGCGGGCGGGCCGGCCGCCCGGTGCGTGTGCTCGCGCTCGACGACGACCTCCGCGTTCGCAGCATCGCACCGTCGGCGTTCGTGGACGACGGCGTGAAGCCCGTCTACAAGATCACGACCCGCACCGGACGCGTCGTCCGCACCACGATCACGCACCCGTTCCTCACCGCCGACGGCTGGAAGCCGCTCGCCGACATCTGCGTCGGCGACCGTGTCGCCGTGCCTCGTTCGATCGAAGTGTTCGGAGACGAACCGCGCCCCGAAGCGGAAGTGGTCATGCTCGGGTTCCTCATCGGGAGCGGCTGTCTCGCCGACGGCTCGCCGATGATGAGCACCGGGTCGCCCTCGGTCCTCCTCGAGTTGCAGCGGTGCGCCGCCAAGCTCGGTGTCACGGTCAGGCACACCTCGCCGTCCGAGCACCGCCTCTGCACTCCACTGGGGCGGCCGAGCCCGGTCACCACGCTGCTGCGCCAGCACGGGCTCTGGAAGAAGGAGTCGCGGGCCAAGCACATCCCCGATGCGGTGTACCGCCTGCCCGCGCAAGCAGCTGGCGCTGTTCCTCAACCGGCTCTTCGCCGCCAACGGCTGGGCGACCGTGCACAAGGGCGGGCAGGCCTCGGTCGGGTTCGGCGCGAGGTCCGAGCGGCTCGCCCGCGGCGTGCAGCACCTGCTGCTCCGCTTCGGGGTGGCGTCGCAGCTCCGGCACCGGACCGCCCTGTACAACGGGCGCGGCTTTCCGTCGTGGCAGATCGAGGTGAGCCACCCCGAGTCGATCCGGCGGTTCGCGGCCGACATCGGCATCCTCGGCAAGGAGGACGCGGTCGAGCGCGTCCTCGTCGCACTCGAACGGCGGAGTCGCAACTCGAACCTCGACACCATCCCGGCCGCGTTCTGGGGCGAGGTCCTCAAGGCCAAGGGCGATCGCACCTGGCGGTCGGTATCGGAGGCGGCGGGGAAGCCGGCCAACTACAACTGGCACGTCGGCACGCGGTCACCCCAGCGGGAGACGCTCGCACTCCTCGCCGAGGTGCTCGACTCCCGCGACCTCGAGCTCCTCGCGAAGTCAGACATCTGGTGGGACGAGATCGTCTCGATCGTCTACGTCGGCGACGAGCAGGTGTACGACCTCACCGTCCCGCACGTCCACAACTTCGTCGCCGCCGACATGTTCGTGCACAACACGTCGTTCGCGCTGGGCGCCGCCGCCAACGTGGCCGTCTCGGTGCAGCGCCCGGTCATGTTCTTCTCGATGGAGATGGGCAACCTCGAGCTCACGAAGCGGCTGCTCGCGGCGGAGGGTCGCGTCGAGGCCAAGCGCCTGTGGACCGGCAACATCCCCGAGTCGGACTGGTCCCGCCTGAGCCACGCCGTCGGGCGCCTCGCCGAGGCGCCGCTGTTCATCGACGACAACCCGCACTGCACGGTGATGGAGATGCGGGCCAAAGCCCGCCGCATCCGCGCCCGGCACGGCGACCTCGGCCTCATCGTCGTCGACTACATCCAGCTCATGAGCTCGACCGGCTCCCGCCAGATCGAGAACCGCCAGGTCGAGGTGGCCGAGCTGTCGCGCGGCCTCAAGATCCTCGCCCGCGAGCTCGACTGCCCGGTCATGGCCCTGTCGCAGCTGAACCGGCAGCTCGAGTACCGCCAGGACAAGCGGCCCATGCTCGCCGACCTCCGTGAGTCGGGCGGGCTCGAGCAGGACGCCGACGTCGTCTGCTTCATCTACCGCGACGAGGTGTACAACCCCGAGTCCGACCAGCGCGGACAGGCCGAGATCCTCGTGTCGAAGCACCGCAACGGCCCCACCGGCATCGCCCGGCTCGCGTTCAACGAGCGGTTCACGAAGTTCGACAACATGGCGCGCGACTAGCGGCGGTTCCAGTCGGCGAACCCGGGGAAGCGCTGGGCGAACTCTGCCCGGCGTCGCCGAACATAGACAGTCATCACGACGTTCATCACCGCGAGCGCGGCAAACAGCACGCCGAAGACGACGCGCCCGCTGACGAAGTTGGCCACGGCCAGCGCTACGAACAGGACGGCGATGACGCTGCGGATGACCACGATGGTGTTGCCCCGTCGCATGGCCTCTCCCTTCGTGGGTCCATCCTGACCCGCGTGTGGCAAGCGTTGGCCGCGGGAAGGTCAGGGCTTCGTGAAGCCGGTACCCTCGCCTGGGTTCGAGGGGAGTGCCGTGGGCTCCGACTCCGTGCTCGTGAAGGTCGAAGAGGACTTCACGACGATCACGATGAACCGTCCCGAGCGCCGCAACGCGCTGTCGCTCGGGTTGCTGCGTGAGATGACGGCGGCGTTCCGAGCCGCGGGCGACAGCAGCGCCCGCGGCGTGATCCTCGCCGCCAACGGCCCGGTCTTCTCCGCCGGCCACGACTTCCGTGACCTCGCCGGCGCCGACAGCGCGTCGATCCGCGAGCTGCTCGATACGTGCACCGCGCTCATGGTCACGATGCAGTCCATCCCCCAGCCCGTCGTGGCGCGCGTGCACGGCTTGGCCACCGCCGCCGGGTGCCAGCTGGTCGCAACCGCCGACCTCGCGGTTGCGTCCGAGGACGCCGGCTTCGCCACTCCCGGCGGCAAGGGCGGTTGGTTCTGCCATACCCCGCTGGTGGCCGTGGCGCGCAACGTCTCCCAGAAGCGGGCGCTGGAGCTCGGCTTGACCGGTGACACCATCGACGCCCGGACTGCCCTCGGCTGGGGGCTCGTCAACCACGTCGTCGCGGCCGACCAACTCGACGACGCCACCGTCAGCCTGCTGCGCCGCGCCACCCGCGGCAGCCGGGCGTCGAAGGGGCTCGGCAAGCAGACGTTCTACGCCCAGATCGGACTCGACCAGCGCGCCGCGTACGAGCACGCCGTCGACGTGATGACGGAGTCGAGCCAGTCGCCCGACGCCCAAGAGGGATTCGCCGCCTTCCTCGAGAAGCGCCGGCCCCGCTTCGAATAGCCGTGGAGTTCGTTCAGAACAGCCGAAGGTCGGGCGGCGCGTCGGCGCGCAGGCGCTCGATGTCGATCTCGATGCACTGGACGCCGCGGCTCTCGGCGAACACTCGCGCCTGGGGCTTGATGCGCGTGGCGACGAACAGCCCGTTCGTCGGCGCGAGCGTCGCGTCGCGATCGAGTCGCTCCTGGTAGCGGAGCAGCTGCTCGACCCCGGCGATCTCGCCGATCCGCTTCACTTCGATCACCACCGCGCGGCCCTCGCCGTCCCGGCACAGCAGGTCGACGGGCCCGATGTCGGTCGGGTACTCGCGCCGGACGATGCGGAGGTCGTCACGAAGGGCGCGCACGCGCGCGGCGATGAGCTCCTGCAGCTCGGCCTCGACGCCGTCTTTGGCCAGGCCGGGATCGTCGCCCAGCGTGATGTCGTGGTCGAGCAGAACCTCGTGCAGCGTGATGGTGAGCCGTTCCCCGCCGGG
Source organism: uncultured Actinomycetes bacterium (assembly GCA_963768605.1). GTDB lineage: Bacteria > Actinomycetota > Acidimicrobiia > IMCC26256 > JACDBD01 > JALZAA01. The sequence goes on from CAVYIP010000021.1 coordinate 73,973, forward strand.
ATTGGCCGCGACGATCGCGCCCGGCTCCTCGCGGATCGTGCACGGCGGGTTCATCCAGTTCAGCGGCTTGTACGCCTTGCTGTCGGCATGCACCGCGATCGAGCCATCGGCCTTGAGCAGGATCAGCCGCTGCGCCGGCGGGAGCCGGGCGCCGAGCCGGCCTTCGTACTCGACCGAGCATCGCGCCACGACCAGCCGCACGGGCGCGTTGTACCACAGCGACGACGTCGTGGACCTAGGCTGCGCGCCGCATTCGACCGCAAGGGGGCGCGTCATGGGCATCAACAGCGGCATCTACAAGCTCGTCCTCGTGCTGCACATCCTGACGGCGATCATCGGGTTCGGCGCCGTGTTCCTGAACGGGATCTACGGGCAGCAGGCCAAGAGCCGGAGGGGATCCGAAGGCCTCGCGATCTCGCAGGCCAACTTCCTCGTGTCGAGGATCGGCGAGTACTTCATCTACGCCGTGTTCATCTTCGGCGTCCTGCTCGTCGTGCTGAGCGACGACGTGTGGGACTTCAGCGACTCGTGGATCGTCGGCGCGATCGTGCTCTACGTGCTCGGGCTCGGGCTGTCGCACGGCCTGCAGCGGCCCAACGTGCGCCGGATGATCGCGCTTCAGGACGAGCTCGTCGCGATGGGCCCGCCGCCTGCGGGCGCGACCGCCGGCGGGCCGCCGTCCCAGGTCATCGAGCTCGAGGAGCGCGGGCGCCGGGCACGGATCGTCGGCACGCTCCTGCAGCTCGACCTCGTGGTGATCCTCATGCTCATGGTGTGGGGCCCGCGCTTCTGACCCCGTTCGGCCGCGTCGACGGCGGCCGCGTACGATCGGGACGTGAGCATCTACGACGACGTGCTGCGCGAGCTCGTCGCCGCGATCGGCGCGGCGCTGTTCGTCGGGAACCTCATCGCGCTCGTGCGCCGACGCTCCGGTTCGAAGGTGGCGGCGACGCGCGGCGGGGACACGCTCCCGGAGGCGCCGATCGCGCGGACGGTCGTCTACCTCGTCATCGGATTCGTCGTCATGGTCGCCGGTCTCGCCGCGATCGCGACCAAGTAGCCGGCTCCGCGATCGCTATCCGACGGCGAGCGCTGCCGTGGTAGCGATCGTCTCGATCGGCTCCGTCGCGTCGACCGTGATCACGTCGTCGCCGAGCTCGAGGGTCGCGAGCTGGGAGTCGAGGAGCGCGGGGCCGGCGAAATGGCCGTGCCGCGCCGCGAGCCGTTCGGCGAGCACCTCGCGGGGTGCGACGAGGGCGACGAACGAAACCCTGGGCACCCCGCGGGCGAGCCGCCGGCGGTAGGCGCGCGTGAGCGCAGAGCAGGCGAGCACGAGGCCACCCTCGACGTGCTCGCGGAGGATCGCATCGAGGCGGTCGAGCCAGGGCGCCCGCCACGCGTCGTCGAGCGGGATGCCCTGCGCCATGCGGGCCTTTGCCTCCGGCGTGTGCTCGTCGTCCCCGTCGACGAACGGGACGCCGAGCTCCGTCGGCCAGGCGGCGCCCGACAGTGGACTTCCCGCTACCCGACACGCCCATGACGACGACCAGCGGCCGCCGGGTGCCGGGCGACGACCCGTCGGGCACCGCTAGGACCGCGCCGGCGCCGGGCGCAGCGACATGAACTCGTTGACGTCGAGCAGCCCCAGCACCACCCGGACGGGTGCAGGAACGAGTCGGCGTTCCGGATCGGTGAAGATCCGCGGCTCGCACAGGCGCACGATCGTCCCGTTCGTACGGACCTCACACCCCCCGGCGGCCATCACGTTCTTGACCCATTGGGTGTCGGCGCCGTACGTCAACGCGATCACGTACCGCTCGCCGTCCCGGAACATGTTCACCGGCGTCTGATAGGTGCGTCCGGACCGGCGGCCGACATGCGTGACGACCGCGAAGCCTGGGAGGTGGCCGGCGAACGGGCGCGACACGCGGTTCGTCACGTGGGCGTTGAACCTGGCCACGGACTTCGGGATTGCCATGCGGGCTCAGCATAGAGAGCACGCGCGGGGTCGGTACCGTGTCGGCGTGCCGCGACGCTGCGACTGGGTACCCGACGCCGACCCGGCGTACGTCGCGTACCACGACGACGAGTGGGGCGTGCCGTCGCGCGACGACCGCCACCTGTTCGAGATGCTCACCCTCGAGGGAGCTCAGGCTGGTCTCTCGTGGGCGACCATCTTGAAGAAGCGGGACGGGTACCGCAGCGCCTTTGCCGGCTTCGATGCGGCCGCAGTGGCCCGATTCGATCGGCGAAAAGTCGGTCGCCTGCTCGCGCGATCCGGCCATCGTGCGCAACCGCCTCAAGGTCGAGTCGGCGGTGAACAACGCCCGGTGCATCCTCGACATGCAGGAAGAGCCGGGCGGGCTCGCCGGCTACCTCTGGGAGTTCGTCGACGGTGCGCCGATCGTCGGCAAGTGGCGCACGATCTCCGAGATCCCCGCCGAGACGGCCGAATCGAAGGCGATGAGCAAGGACCTCAAGCGCCGCGGCTTCCGCTTCGTCGGCCCGACCGTCTGCTACGCGTTCATGCAGGCCGTCGGCATGGTGAACGACCACACGACGACATGCTTCCGCTACAAGGAGCTGACCGGAGGCTCACGCCGGCGCGGAGTGCGCAGAGAGTCGTGAGCGCACGCTGCGCCCTCGACGAGCGCCGCGACCTGAAGGACAGAGCGGAGGCGCTCAGCCGGCCGATGGGGACGGGGAGCGCGCCGACACCCGGGTCGCGCGCGCTCGAGAATGCGGGCCGCGACCCGCACCCAGCCGTAGACCGAAGCAGCCGCGACGAGCACGCCGACCGCTGTGGCGAGCCAGAGCGGGACGTCGGGGACCGCACCGAGCGGATCGCCGCGACCGTGCGCCGACCACGCCGTTGACGACGGCGATCGCGTGGAGAACGTGTATGCCGGGCTCCGGCGCTGCCGGCGAGAGACCCATGTTCTCGAAGACGCCCGCGGCATCGTCGTGCCCGGAGAGGAGGAACAGGTCGGCGCGATCGCCGGCGATCTCCTGGTAGTAGCCCCGGATGCGGTTGATCGCGATGCCGTACCTGAGGTCCTCGGCTCCCAACTCGACCAGCCGCACGTACGTCGCGCACCCGAGGAGGTAGATCGTGGGGAGCACGGTGAGGGCGAAGACCGCGAAGACCTCACCGACCCCGTCGGCGGCCTGACTGACGAAGCCGAGCGCTACCAGCGCGCTCGACACCGAGAACATGTAGACGGTCGCGGGGCCGACGTCTCGCTCGAGGTCTGCGCCGTGCCGTCTGCAGCGTGAGTGCTCCGTCGTGAGCGCCGTGAGCAGCTGCCCCGGGTCCGGTGCCGCCATGGACAGAGCCTACGGGCCGACCGACTGACAACGGAGAGCGTGCTGCTAGAGCGGGTGACGGGAATCGAACCCGCGTTCTCAGCTTGGGAAGCTGATGTTCTGCCTCTGAACTACACCCGCGAGGAGCGACGAAGATACCAAGCGCCGCCGGTAGGCTCCGCCTGTGATCTTGTCCGACAAGACGATCCGCGAGGACCTCAAGGCGGGTCGCATCGTCATCGAGCCGTTCGACGACGCCAACGTGCAGCCGTCGTCGGTCGACATGCACGTCGATCGGTACTTCCGGGTGTTCCGGAACGACACGACGCCGTACATCGACCCCAAGGAGCCCCAGGAGGACCTCACCGAGCTCGTCGAGGTCGGTGACGGGCGCTCGTTCATCCTGCATCCCGCCGAGTTCGCGCTGGCCTCGACGCTCGAGCGCGTTCGGCTCCCGGACGATCTCGCCGCCCGGCTCGACGGCAAGAGCTCCCTCGGGCGCCTCGGCCTGCTCACGCACGCGACCGCCGGCTTCGTCGACGCGGGCTGGGACGGCCACCTGACCCTCGAGCTGTCGAACGTCGCGACGCTTCCCATCGCCATCTATCCCGGCATGAAGATCGGGCAGATCTCCTTCTTCCGCATGACGACCCCGGCCGACCATCCCTACGGCAGCGACGCCACGGGGTCGAAGTACCAGGGCCAGCGAGGCCCCACTCCGAGCCGCTACTACCTGAACTTCCGCGACGGCGACTGACCGACGCGTGAGCGACGTCCGGCTCGCCCGAGCGCTGTGGCGGGTCATGGAGCCCTACCACGCCGTCGTGTATTTCGCGCCCGACGTGAAGTCGGCGTTCGAGGACCTCGGGTTGTCCGGCTTCTGGAGGGGCTACTTCGCTTCGCGGCACGGCGCCGATGGGACCGGTTCCCGCCGAGGTCGTGATCGCGACGTTCTACAACTTCCATCCCGACATGGTCCGCTGGGCGATGTCGGAGACGTGGAGCCGCGCCGACCCGGCCGCCGTCACCGCCACCCGTCTCCATCTCGCCGATCGGACGCTGCGGGCCTGGCTCGGCGACGAGGCCATCAAGTCGGCGGACGTGGTCGAGGCTTCGCGAGCTCGCACGGCGCGCCGCCGAGGCCGCGAGCCCGCTCGGCCGTCCGCTGTTCGCCGGCTACACCGCGCTCGAGTGGCCGGAGGAGCCACACCTCTTGCTCTGGCACGCAGCGACGCTCTTGCGCGAGCACCGCGGCGACGGGCACGTGAGCGCGCTGGTCGGTGAGCAGGTCGACGGCTGCGAGGCGAACGTTCTCAGCGCCGCGTCCGGCGCGAGCACGAGTGAGCTGCAGCGAGCGAGCCGCCAGTGGCCGGACGACGAATGGGAAGCCGCCGCCGACCGCCTGCGCGGGCGCGGATGGGTCGATGACGACACCGCGCTCACGTCCGCCGGCGCGTCCGCCAAGCAGGCGGATCGAGGACCGAACGGACGAGCTTGCAACACCGCCGCTCGCAGCGCTCGACGAGTCCGAGCAAGAGCGGCTCGTCGCCATCTTCGACCAGGTGAGCCGGGCGATCGTCGACGCCGGCGGCGTGACGTTCCCGAACCCCATCGGCCTGCCTGATCCGAGGAAACTCGCCGACTCCTGAAATCCCGGGAACCGGCGCCCGCTCCTCGTCCGTCCAAACCCCCGACCGAAACACCACCAGGGGGGCCCGCATGCGTCGCCTGTTACTCGTTCCGATCGCCGCCGCCATCCTCGTCCTCGCCACCGCGTCGGCTGCGTTCGCCTGCGGCAGCCTGATCGGGCCGAACGGCGCCGTGCATCTCGTGCGCACGAGCACGCTCGCGGCGTGGCACGGCGGCGTCGAGCACTACGTCACCAACTTCGAGTTCGCGAGCAATCAGACGTCGTTCGGCTCGATCATCCCGCTGCCCGCCGAGCCCACGACCGTCGAGCGCGGCGGCGACTGGACCCTCCAGCGGTTGGCACGCGAGTCGCGCCGCCCCGACGGGTCCTCGCCGGCGACGTCGCCGAGGCGGCGCCCGGCACCAACGGTGTCGACGTGCTCCAGCAGACGCGCATCGACTCGCTCGACGTCACGATCCTGCGCGGCGGCGGTGCGGCCGTCGCCGACTGGGCCGCGCAGCAGGGGTTCGACCTCACGTCCGACACGCCCGAGGTGCTCGAGTTCTACTCCCACCGCTCGCAGTACTTCATGGCCGCCAAGTTCGACGCCACCGCCGCGGTCGCGCAGGGTCTCAACTCGGGAGACGGCATCCCGCGTGCACCTCACGATCCCCGTCGAGCGCCCGTGGGTTCCGCTGCGCATCCTCGGCACCGGCAAGCCGGCGAGCCGAGCCCGTGCAGGCCGACGTGTTCCTCCTCACCGACGCCGAGCCCTGCGCTGCTCGCGGGACCGGGTCTCCGCCTCGAGCGCTCGGAGCCCGCCTCGGGCTCGCTGCTCGACGACCTCCGCGCCGACCGCGGCATGAAGCTGGGTCCCACACGACATGTGGCTCACGTACCTGAAGGTCGACGTCGACGTGTGGTGACTTGACGTACGACCTCGCGGCCGCCCCGTCGCGGCACGACGCACCGCTCGTGCGCGACACCGGTATCGACCACGCCGATGCTCTCGTCGTGCCGCAGCCTCGACGAGAGCAGGTGGCGTTCTGGCCGGTCGCTCCCGTCGTCGGTGTGGGCAGCGGCGCTCGTCGTCCTCGGCTGGGCGGTCAGCGTCCAGGTCGCGAGCACGCCGACACGCAGCGGTTGGTCGCTGACCGCGATCGAGCCACTGAACGGATGCTCGAGGCGACGATAGCGCGAGGTTGAGCGCGGTGACGACCGCAAGCACCGCAAGGAGCGTGACATGAGTCCCGCGCTCGCGCGTGTTGAGCAGCGTCGCTACTCCGAGGACGGCGAAGCTGATGACGACGACCAGGAAGAACAGCGGTCCGGGGATCGTGTCGGCGGCGTCGGCATTCCGGTTCCGTCTCGCCTTCGTGACGTCGCTGAGATCGCTCACGGCCTGCCCATAGAACGCGCTCGTGCCAACTTCGGGCTCGGCCGTCTGGACGGCGTCGTACAGGTCGGTCGAGCTTTCTGTCTGTGTCGACGCTCGGCTCCCCGGTGCGCTCGACGGCATGAAAGTCGGAGGCCAGCACCGATCGGTCGTAGGCGACGATGGCCTCGCGTACCCGCCCGCGGACATCCGGCGGGAAACCGCCGACGTCGTGGAACAGCGCCGACATCGCGCCCGCCTCGGCGGCGACGTGGTCGTTCGCTTCGCTGATCGCGCTCCGTTCCCCCACGATCACGAACGCGATCAGCACGGAATAGAACACGGCCAGCACCTGGATCATCACGGAGGTGCTGGTGCTCACACGCTCCCGTGTCTCGGACCGCAACCAGCGGTGCACCAGCGGCCTCGAGCCCGAAGATGAACACGAGCCCGGCCGTGATGAAGATCGCGAAGAGCGCCGCGATGGGCAGCGGATCGAACAGGTCGATGAACGCGTCCATGGGGAGCCGGCTACGTCCCGGGTACTAGAGGCCGGGCTGGAAGCGCGCCGTGACAGCTTCGGGGTCCTGCCCGGCGTGCTCGACCGCGTCGAGCAACACCTCGGAGATGTCCTGCACCCGGACATCTTCGTCGCGCTGCTTCTCCTTGACGCCGTCGTCCATCATCACGTAGCAGAACGGACACGCGACCGCGATCCGGCTCGCGCCCGTCGCGAGCGCCTCTTCGGTGCGCTCGATGTTCACCTTCTTGCCCGTGTGCTCCTCCATCCACATGCGCGCCCCGCCCGCGCCGCAGCACAGCCCGCGCGTCCCGTTGCGCGGCATCTCGACCACGTCGATCCCGCCCAACGAGCCGATCACGTTGCGCGGCGCGAGGTACACGTCGTTGTGACGGCCGAGGTAGCACGAGTCGTGGTACGTCACCCGCTCTTCGAGAGACGCGTCCTCGAGGTCGAGGCGCCCGCTGTCGATGAGCTCCATGAGGAACTGGGAGTGGTGGACGACCTCGTAGTCGCCGCCGAGCTGCGGGTACTCGTTCTTCAACGTGTTGAAGCAGTGCGGGCACTGCGCGATGACCTTCTGCACGCCGAGGCCGTTCAGGGTCTCGACGTTCTGCATCGCGAGCATCTGGAAGATGTACTCGTTCCCGGAGCGGCGGGCCGGGTCCCCGGTGCAGAGCTCGCTCGGGCCCAGGATCGCGAAGTCGACGCCGGCGCGTTGCAGCAGCTTGGCGACGGCCCGGCTCGTCTTCTTGTTGCGGTCGTCGAACGAGCCCGCGCACCCGACCCACATCAGGTACTCGTGGTCGAACGGCCCGGATCCGTCGATGATCGGGATGCCCTCGAGGTCGCTGCCCCAGTCGCCCCGGTCGGCCTGGTTCAGGCCGTAGACGTTCGACGAGTTCTCCATGGCGCGGTACGTGTTGCCGAGCTCGGTCGGGAAGTTGCTCTCCATGAGCGACAGGTAGCGACGCATGTCGAGGATCTTGTCGAGGATCTCGATGTCGACGGGGCAGATCTCGTCACACGCCTTGCACGACGTGCACGCCCACAGCTCCTCGGCGGTGATGCGTTCCAGGAGCGAGTCGGCGCCGACCGTGATGTCGCGGTCGACTCCGACCGGCGGTGACACGGGCGGATCACCGGTGGCCGCCATGACCTCGCCCACCTTCAGCACGATCTCGCGCGGATCGAGAGGCTTGCCCGTGGCGTGCGCAGGGCACACCGACGTGCACCGGCCGCAGATCGTGCAGGCGTCCGTGTCGAACAGCTGCTTCCAGGTGAAGTCCTCGACCGTCGAGGCGCCGAACGTGTCGAGCTCGGTCTCCATCAGGTTGGGCAGTGGGCTCATCGCGCCCTTGGGCCGGTCGCGGGGGCCCATGTACATGTTCATGGGCGACGTGATCATGTGTCGAAGCTTCGTGGTGGGCAGGATCACGAGGAACGCGACGAACGCTGCGAAGTGGATGCCCCAGAGCCACCGGTGTGCGTCGCGCAGCGTCCCGTGCGACAGGGAATCGAACAGCGTCGCGATCGGATAGCCGACCACCGACCACCTCTCGAACGACTGCGTGCCGTCGAGCGCGATGCGAAGCCCCTCGGTCGCGAACCCGGTCAGGCCGATCACGAGGAACGTGCCGAGGATCATTGCGTCTTCGGGCTTGGTCTTGATGCGGATGCGGTACGGGCGCTGGATGTAGCGACGCCCGAGCGCCCAGACGATTCCTGCCACGAAGATCACGCCGAAGACGTCGGCGGTGGCGGAGTACCCCTGGTACACGCGCCCGTGCAGGAACTTCGCCGAGTCCGGCAGCTGATGGTCGATCTCGAGGACCACGGTCGCCACGAAGAGGACGATGAAGCCGAAGTAGATCATCGAGTGCATGACGCCCGCCGCCGGGTCCCGCAGCAACGTCTGCATCCACACGCCGGACCGGAAGCCCTCGAGCCGCTGCTTCGCGTTGGCGCGGGTGGTGCGGCGGTCGTCGGGCTTGCCCCGCTCGTAGTTCTGGACCCGTTGCGCGATCAGCCACGCCACCACGAGCAGCATCACGCCGACGATGGCGTAGAAGGCCCAGTAGAGCGGGTCGGGCACGTTGTCGAACACGTGCCGGCTGATCGGCGAGTCGTCCTCCCAACCGGTGAGCCGGGGGACGATGCCCGACGCCAACGCCCCGAGCGAGGCGAGCACGCCGAGGCTCGAGGACGAGCTGGTGCGGTCGTGGGAAGCGGGATCCGCCGCACGAGGCGGAATCTAGTGGTGGTGCCCGCGCAACTACGCTGCTCGGCCCATGAGCATCAAGAAGATTCGCATCGCCGCGGCGACGGCACTTGCCGCCGGTCTCGCTCTGGCCGCCACGCCCGCGTCCGCACGCACGGCTGCGCCCAAGGGCTCGTGCAAGCTGCTGACGCGTCCGCGAGGTCGGCGAGATCCTCGGCACGCCCGCCGGTGCCGGGAAGCACGAAGACGAGGAAGGGCCCACGCAGACGAACGACCACTGCGTCGTGGGACGCGAAGAAGAAGGGCACGGGCGGGCTCAAGGGCCAGCCGCTCCAGCTCGAGATCGTCGTCGAGTCCGGGGGGGCGATCGTCGACCGACTATCAGACTGAGAAGGCGAGCGACCCGGACGGAAGTCGAGCCGGTCGCCGGCCTCGGCGACGACGCGTTCATCGAGGATCTGGATCTCGACGTCCTGGTGGGTGAGCGCGTCCGTGAGCGTCGAGCTGCACAACTACCGGTATCCCGAGCCGCTGACCACAGGAGCAGATCCAGCAGAAGGAACAGGACGCCGCGCAGATCGTGCTGGGCCGCCTGACGTAGCCGGCGGCGCTACTGGATGCTCTTGGCGTCCGCTTCGCGGAGCCGGCGGGCGAGACCGGCGAGGAGCTTGTGGGCGAACCCCGGCGCCTCGTCGATGAGGGCCGAGAACTCGCGCTGGCCGAGCACCAACAGCTCCATGGGAGTCTCGGCGACCACGGTGGCGTTGCGAGGCGCCCGGTCCAGCAGCGCCAAGTCGCCGAAGAACTTGCCGGAACCGAGCTCGGCCACCTTCCGGCCCCGCATCGTCACCCGGGCCTTGCCGTCGACGATCACGAAGAACTCGGTTCCCGCGCTGCCCTCGCTGACGAGCACCTTGCCCGCATCGACCTTCACGTCCTCCGCCCGGCGGGCCACCAGCTGGAGGTCCTTCTTGGAGAGGGCCGAGAACAGGGGAACCTCGGCCAAATGCTCGATGAACGCATCACGACGCAGGCGGGCCACGGGTGGAATCTACTCACGGTGTCAACGCCGCGCGGGGTGACCGGGATCGGCTCCCTCGGACCGGGGGTCATCGGCGCATTTGGCCGGGAAAAAATAGCGGGAAACGGGGAATTGGCAGGGGAGCCTAGCAGTTCTCTAAACTAAGTTGATACTCAAGGACTCAAGTTCGATATCGGGAGGACCACCCCTATGAGCAAGGCCGTCGGCATTGATCTCGGCACCACGAACTCGGTGGTGTCCACGCTCGAGGCGGGTGAGCCCGCCGTCATCCCCAACTCCGAAGGCGCCCGGACCACTCCCTCGGTGGTCGCGTTCTCGAAGACCGGCGAGGTGCTGGTCGGCGAGGTCGCCAAGCGCCAGGCCATCACGAACCCGGACCGGACGGTGCGCTCGGTCAAGCGCCACGTCGGCACCGACTGGAAGATCGACATCGATGGCAAGAACTACTCGGCGCAGGAGATCTCGGCCCGCATCCTCCAGAAGCTGAAGCGCGACGCCGAGGCGTACCTGGGCGACACGGTGACGCAGGCCGTCATCACGACGCCGGCGTACTTCGACGACGCCCAGCGCCAGGCGACCAAGGAGGCGGGGCAGATCGCGGGGCTCGAGGTCCTGCGCATCATCAACGAGCCGACCGCCGCCGCGCTGGCCTACGGGCTCGACAAGGAGCACGACCAGACGATCCTCGTCTTCGACCTGGGCGGCGGCACCTACGACGTGTCGGTGCTCGACATCGGTGAGGGTGTGTTCGAGGTGAAGTCGACCTCGGGGAACACGCACCTGGGCGGGGACGACTGGGACCAGCGAGTCATGGACTGGATGGTCACCGAGTTCAAGAACGCGCACGGCGTCGACCTGTCGAACGACAAGATGGCGCTGCAGCGTCTCAAGGAGGCGGCGGAGAAGGCCAAGATCGAGCTCTCCTCCGCGCAGCAGACCACGATCAACCTGCCGTTCATCACGGCGACGAGCGAGGGACCGCTGCACCTCGAGCTCGAGCTCTCGCGCTCGAAGTTCCAGGAGCTGACGGCCGACCTGCTCGACGCGTGCCGCGGCCCGTTCGAGCAGGCGATCCGCGACGCCGGGCCTCAGCAAGGACCAGATCGACCACATCATCCTCGTGGGCGGCTCCACGCGCATGCCCGCGGTCGTCGAGCTTGGTGCGCGAGCTCACCGGGAAGGACCCGCACAAGGGTGTGAACCCGGACGAGGTCGTGGCCGTCGGCGCCGCGATCCAGGCCGGCGTGCTGAAGGGCGACGTCAAGGACGTCCTGCTCCTCGACGTGACGCCGCTGTCGCTCGGCATCGAGACGAAGGGCCAGATCTTCACCAAGCTCATCGAGCGCAACACGACGATCCCGACCAAGCGCTCGGAGGTCTTCACGACCGCCGAGGACAACCAGCCCAGCGTCGAGATCCACGTGCTGCAGGGCGAGAGCGACATGGCCTACCGCAACAAGACGCTCGGCAAGTTCCAGCTCGTCGGCATCCCGCCGGCGCCGCGGGGCGTGCCGCAGGTCGAGGTCACGTTCGACATCGACGCCAACGGCATCGTGAACGTGTCTGCGAAGGACCTTGCCACCAGCAAGGAGCAGCAGATGACGATCACCGGCGGCACCGCGCTGTCGAAGGACGACATCGACACGATGGTCAAGGAGGCCGAGGCGCACGCCGAGGAGGACCGTCAGCGTCGCGAGGAGGCCGAGACCCGCAACAACGCCGACTCGCTCGTGTTCCAGACCGAGAAGCTGCTCAAGGAGCAGGCCGAGAACGTCTCGGAGGACGAGCGCCAGAAGATCGAGGAGAAGCTCAAGGCCCTGAAGGACGCCTTGGCCGGCTCCGACATCGAGGCGGTGAAGCGCGGGCACGAGGAGCTGCTCGCCTCCAGCCAGGAGTTCGCGCAGCGCCTGTACCAGCAGGCGGCGCAGAGCCAGCAGCAGGAAGGCGCGGCGGCCGGCGGGACGGCCGGCGCTGGTTCCGGCCAGTCGTCACAGCCGTCCGATGACGAGGTCGCCGACGCCGAGATCGTCGAGGACGACGACCAGGGCGGCGAGCAGAAGGGGGCGTGACCGTGCCCGACGAGCCGTTCACGCCCGACGACCGGCACGAGGCCGCGGTCTCCGACGAGGAGGCCGCGGCGTCGGAGCTCGAGGCCGATCTCGCGAGGCTTTCTCAGACCGAGTCGGAGCGCGACGAGTACCTCGACACGCTCCGGCGCGTGCAAGCCGAGTTCGAGAACTACCGCAAGCGCGTCATCAAGGAGCAGACCGCGCTCGTCGACCGGGCCACCTCGGGCCTCGTCGAGCATCTGCTCCCGGTGCTCGATTCGTTCGAGCTCGCGCTGAACAACCTCGACTCGGCCGGTGGCGACGACAGCGAGAGCGTGCGCAAGGGCGTCGAGCTCGTGTACGCCGAGCTGCTCGGCGTCCTCGAGAAGGCCGGGCTGTCACGGATCGAGGCGGAGGGCAAGCCGTTCGATCCCAACGTCCACGAGGCGGTCATGCAGGAGGACGGCGACGGCGAGCCCGTCGTCACCGATGTCCTGCGCACCGGCTACACGCTGAAGGGTCGGGTGCTGCGCCCGGCGATGGTGAAGGTCACGAGGTAGCGGGCCATGGCGCCGCAGCGTGAGTGGTTCGAAACCGATTACTACGAGGTGCTCGGGGTGCCGCCGTCGGCGTCCGAGAAGGACATCACGCGCGCCTATCGCAAGCTCGCCAAGCAGTACCACCCCGATGCCAACCCCGGGAACACCGAGGCCGAGGAGAAGTTCAAGTCCGTCGCGGCCGCCTACGACGTGCTCGGCGACGCAGACAAGCGCAAGGAGTACGACGAGGTCCGCCAGATGGTGGCGTCGGGCGTCGGCCCGTTCGGCGGCGGCGGTCCCGGAGGGTTCGACCCCGGCGGCGCCGAGGGGTTCCGGACGTTCCAGTTCGACGAGGGCGCCGGCTTCAGTGATCTGCTCGGCGGCCTGTTCGGCCGCGGCGGCCGCGGCGGCCGGGGCGGGCGCGGCGGCCGCGGGCCCCGCCAGGCCGGTCCGCAGCGCGGCGCCGACCTCGAGACCGAGCTGCATCTCGACTTCCTGGAGGCCGTGCACGGCGTCACGACCAGCGTGAGCTTCACGGCCGACGCCGTGTGCTCGGTGTGCCACGGGTCGGGCGCGGAGCCCGGCACGACGCCGGACGTCTGCCCGCAGTGCGGCGGCAGCGGCGAGATCCTCGTCGACCAGGGCCCGTTCTCGTTCTCGCAGGTCTGCCCGACGTGCGCCGGACGCGGCACCATCATCAACACCCCGTGCCACCAGTGCGGCGGGCGCGGCGTCGAACGCCGCCGGCGCGACGTGAAGGTGCGGATCCCGCCCGGTGTCGACGACGGCCAGCGCATCCGCGTGCCGAGCCGGGGGGCGGCCGGCGCGAACGGCGGCCCCCCGGGCGACCTGTTCGTCGTCGTGCACGTCGACAAGCACCCGATCTTCGGGCGTAAGGGCAAGGACCTCACCGTGCGCGTGCCGATCACGTTCAGCGAGGCCGCGCTGGGCACGCGGGTGAAGGTCCCGACGCTCGACAAGCCCGTGACCGTGAAGGTGCCGGCCGGGACGCAGAGCGGCAAGACCGTGAAGGTGCGCGGACGTGGGATTGACACGGGCAAGGGAAGCCCAGGTGATCTGCTGGTGACGTTCGACGTCGTCGTCCCGAAGAAGGTCGACGGCGCGGCCAAGAAGGCGATCGAGGACCTGGGGAACGCGCTCACCGAGAACCCGCGTGAGCACTTAGGGGTATAACCGATGGACGACAACGAACGGGCGCTCTACATCATCTCGGTGGCGGCGGAGCTGGCCGGTGTCCACCCGCAGACGCTGCGGATCTACGAGCGCAAGGGTCTCATCGAGCCGAAGCGCACCGAGGGCCGCAGCCGCCGCTACTCCGACCGCGACATCGAGCTGCTCCAGCACATCCAGGAGCTCACCAACGAGGGCGTCGGTCTCGCCGGGGTCAAGCGCATCCTCGAGCTGGAGGCCGCGCTCGAGGACGCCGGCGCCGAGATCGAGCGTCTGCGCGCGCAGGTGCGCAAGGCCCGGCGGGACGTCGCCGAGGCCGAGGAGCGTGTCCACCGCCAGTACCGACGCGACCTCGTGCCCGTCAGCAAGGCCGTCGTCCGGGTCCGCCGGAGCTGACGATCGGGGAATAAAGTTGATAACAGGGTTGTCAACTTTGGCAGAACGTTGACCAAACCGAGGTAGCCGTATGCCGCTCGACCCCAACCGATTCACCCGCAAGACGGGAGAGGCCCTCCAGTCGGCCCAGGCCCTGGCGCGGGAGCAGAACCACAGCCAGGTGACGCCCGAGCATCTGCTCGCGGCGCTGGTCAGCCAGCCCGAGGGCGTGGTCCTGCCGGTGCTCGAGCGCGTCGGTGTGCCGGCCAAGACGGTGCGGGACCGGGTCGAGGAGGCCCTGCAGAACCTTCCCAAGGTGTACGGGCAGACCGCCCAGCAGGCCCAGCTCTCGCAGGACGCGTACCGGATCCTCGAGGCCGCCGACCAGGAGCGCACCGGTCTCGACGACGACTATCTCTCCACCGAGCACGTCCTGCTCGCGATGACCGAGGTGACGGGCGGCGTCGGTGACCTCCTGCGCGGCCTCGGTGTCACGCACGACGCCGTGCTCGCCGCGCTCAAGGACGTGCGCGGCAGCCACCGGGTCACGAGCGAGAACCCCGAGGACCAGTACCAGGCCCTCGAGCGGTTCGGGCGCGACCTCACCGAAGAGGCCCGCAAGGGCAAGCTCGACCCGGTCATCGGACGCGACGAGGAGATCCGGCGCGTCATCCAGGTGCTGTCGCGCCGGACCAAGAACAACCCCGTGCTCATCGGCGAGCCCGGCGTCGGCAAGACCGCCATCGTCGAGGGCCTCGCGCGGCGCATCGTCGAGGGTGACGTGCCCGAGGGTCTGCGCAACAAGCGCGTCGTCGCGCTCGACATCGGCTCGATGGTCGCGGGCTCGAAGTACCGCGGCGAGTTCGAGGAGCGGTTCAAGGCCGTCCTCAAGGAGATCGCCGACGCCGAGGGCGAGATCATCAGCTTCATCGACGAGCTCCACACGATCGTCGGCGCCGGCGGCGCGGAGGGCGCGGTCGACGCCGGCAACATGATCAAGCCGATGCTCGCCCGGGGCGAGCTCCGTCTGATCGGCGCGACCACGCTCGACGAGTACCGCAAGAACATCGAGAAGGACGCCGCCCTCGAGCGCCGCTTCCAGCCCGTCTACGTCGGTGAGCCCAGCGTCGACGACACGATCGCGATCCTGCGCGGGCTCAAGGAGCGCTACGAGGTGCACCACGGTGTCCGCATCCAGGACGCCGCCGTCGTCGCGGCGGCCGTGCTCTCACAGCGGTACGTCAGCGGTCGGCAGCTCCCCGACAAGGCGATCGACCTCGTCGACGAAGCCGCGTCGCGGCTGCGCATCGAGATCGACTCGATGCCGATCGAGGTCGACGTGGTCGAGCGCCGCATCCGCCAGCTCGAGATCGAGAAGGCGGCGCTCGCGAAGGAGACCGACGAGGTATCGAAGCAGCGCCTGCAGGCGATCGAGGCCGAGCTGGCCGAGTTGACCGAGCAGCGCTCGGCGATGGTCGCCCACTGGGAGAACGAGAAGCGCGCCATCACCGAGATCCGTGACCTCAAGGAGCAGCTCGAAGGTGCGCGCAACGAGGCAGAGCGCGCCGAGCGCGAGGGTGACCTCGAGCGGGCCGCCCAACTCCGCTACGGCACGATGCGCGAGCTCGAGCAGGAGATCGAGGCGAAGACGCTCCAGCTCGACGAGCTCCAGGGCGAGCAGCAGATGCTCAAGGAGGAGGTCGACGAGGAGGACATCGCCGAGATCGTCTCCAAGTGGACCGGCATCCCGGTGACGCGCCTCATGGAGGGCGAGATGCAGAAGCTCGTCCGCCTCGAGGACGTGCTGCACGAGCGGGTGATCGGCCAGGACGATGCGGTGACCGCAGTCGCGAACGCGATCCGGCGGTCGCGGGCGGGTCTCTCCGACCCGAACCGTCCGATCGGCTCGTTCCTGTTCCTCGGCCCGACCGGGGTCGGGAAGACGGAGCTGGCCCGGACGCTCGCGGACTTCCTCTTCGACGACGAGCACGCCATGGTGCGGATCGACATGTCCGAGTACCAGGAGAAGCACAACGTGTCGCGCCTCGTGGGCGCGCCGCCGGGCTACGTCGGGTACGAGGAGGGCGGGCAGCTCACCGAGGCCGTTCGCCGCCGTCCGTACGCGGTCATCCTCCTCGACGAGATCGAGAAGGCACACTCCGACGTGTTCAACCTGCTGCTCCAGATCATGGACGACGGCCGTCTCACCGACGGCCAGGGTCGCACGGTCGACTTCAAGAACACCGTGCTCATCATGACGAGCAACCTCGGCGGCGGCGCCGACGAGGCCACCGTGCTGGCCGCGATGCGGAGCCACTTCAAGCCCGAGTTCCTGAACCGTGTCGACGAGATCGTCGTGTTCCACCGGCTCGACGAGCGCCACATCGAGCAGATCGTGGGACTGCAGGTGCAGCAGTTGGAGGAGCGGCTGGCCGAGCGGAACCTGAAGCTCTCCATGACGGACGCGGCCCGGGCGCACGTCGCCCGCGTCGGGTACGACCCCGACTTCGGGGCCCGGCCGCTCAAGCGCGTGCTCCAGCGCGAGGTTGCCGACCCGATCGCGTTGAAGCTGCTCTCGGGAGAGTTCCGCGACGGCGACACGATCGTGGTCGACGCGTCGCCCGACGGGCTCGTCTTCACGAAGGCCGAGCCCGCCGCGTGGGCTGAGGAGCTGCGCAGTCCCGGGGGCCCGTCCCGACAACGGCGTTGTGGGCGGGCCCGAAACCGGGTAGGACGAGGCTTATGGAGCGCGACGAGGTGCCCGAGGCGGACGCCCTCGAGCAGGAGCAGGACGCCTTCCCCGAGCCCGACGACGACGAGGACGAGGCCGACCGGGTGGACCGGGTGAGTGACGACCCCGAGGCGCCCGAGGCCGACGCGCTCGAGCAGGCCCAGCCGGTCGACGGCGAGGACGACGAGCGCGAGTAGACAGGTCCCGCTTGTCGGACCCGGCCGCTCACCGAGACCGAACGCTGGTTCCTGAAGCGCGGGCTGCCGCACTTCATCGCCGACTACAGCCCGACGCGGGACGTCCTGACCCGCGCCGTGCCCCTGCTCACCCTGATCTTCCTCATCGAGGTCGCCAACGCGCCCAAGCGCGACTTCCCGATCTGGCTCGACGTCGTGGCCGTCGCCGTCGGTTTCGCGATCCTGCTCGGCGCGTGGATGCTGGCGAACCGGCTTCGGGGGCGGCCGCTGTTGGCTCGTCCCGTCAGCGTCGGTGTGTTCGAGGTCGCGGTGTTCGTCGCTCGCGCCGCCCGCCATCCCGCTCCTGTTCGGCGGCCAGTGGCGCTCGGCGCTCGCCACCGCGATCGGGAACCTGTTGCTCCTGGTCGTGATCTTCCTCGGGACGAGCTACGGCGTGGTGCCGTTGACCCGGTGGGCCGGCGCTCGAACCGTTCGGGAGCTCGAGCAGGTGGTGAGCCTCCTCGTGCGCGCGTTGCCGCTGCTCATCCTGTTCATCACGTTCATCTTCCTGCAGAACGAGGCGTGGCAGATCACGGCCGGGCTGCACGGCCCGTACTACTGGATCGTGCTGGGCCTCTTCGTCGTGATCGGCGTCGGCTTCTCGGTCATCCGGCTGCCGCGCGAGATCGGCCAGCTGTCCGAGTTCGAGTCCTGGGACGTCGTTCTCGGTCGCGTCGACGGCACACCCGCCTCCGCTCTTGTCGCCGAATCGGCGCGGGGTGAGCGTGTCGACACGCCGCCGTTGTCCAAACGGCAGTGGGGCAACGTCGCGCTCGTGTTCCTGTTCAGCCAGGCCCTGCAGGTGGTCCTCGTCTCGGCGATGGTCTTCCTGTTCTTGCTCGTGTTCGGTGTCCTCGTCGTCACCGAGCCCGTCGCGCGTGGGTTCGTCGACGCGCAACCGAATGTCCTGGCGAGCTTCGAGCTCTGGGGACGCGACCTCGTGATCACCGAGGAGCTGCTGCGGGTGACGGGCTTCCTCACCGTCTTCGCCGGCCTCTATTTCTCGGTCACGGCGGTCACCGACGAGTCGTACCGGAGCGAGTTCATCGGCGAGATCCTCGAGGAGATGCGGCGGTCGCTCGCGGTTCGGGCCGTCTATCTCGCGGCGCTGAACCCCGCGTCGCGCCCGGGGCGGGGTAGTACGATCTCGTCAACGTGATCGCAATCGCGACCGTTGAGAGGTTCCCGTGCCCGGCACGGTGATCGTCGGCACCCAATGGGGTGACGAGGGCAAGGGAAAGTTCACCGATTTCCTCGCCAAAGAGGCCGCGCTCTGTGTCCGCTACCAGGGCGGCCACAACGCCGGCCACACGATCGTCGTGGACGGCGACGTCTTCAAGCTCCAGCTCGTGCCGAGCGGCGTGCTGTATCCGTGGGTGGTGCCCGTGATCGGCAACGGCGTCGTGGTCGACCCCGCCGTGCTGATCGAAGAGCTCGACATGCTCGAAGCCAAGGGAATCGACAGCCGCCGCATCCGCCTGTCCGGCAACGCGCACCTGATCATGCCGTACCACCAGGAGCTCGACCGCATGACCGAGCGCTTCCTGGGCAAGAACAAGCTCGGCACGACCAAACGCGGCATCGGTCCTGCGTACGCCGACAAGGCGGCCCGTGTCGGGCTGCGAGTCCAAGACCTCCTGGACCCCAAGATCTTCCGGGAGAAGCTGGATCTCGTTCTTCGGGAGAAGAACGGAGTCCTTGCCAAGGTGTACAACCGGCTTCCCGTCGATGCCGACGCCCTCACCCGGGACTACCTGGATCTCGCACCCCGGCTCGAGCCGCTGATCGACGACACCGTGCATCTCGTGCACCAGGCGCTCGACGCGCAGCAGTGGGTGCTCTTCGAAGCCGCACAGGCGACCTTCCTCGACCTCGACCACGGCACATATCCGTTCGTGACATCGAGCAACCCGGTCGCGGGCAGTGTCTGCGGGGGTGCCGGTGTGGGCCCGCGTGACCTGCAACGAATCGTCGGCATCGTCAAGGCCTATACGACGCGGGTCGGCGCGGGCCCCTTCCCCACCGAGCTCGACGAGGGAGATCCGCACGGCGACGTGCTCGTCGAACGGGGCGCCGAGTACGGCACGAACACAAAGCGGCGTCGGCGCGCTGGTTGGCTCGACGCAGTCATGATCCGGCACGCCGCGCGGCTGAACACGTGCACCGAGCTCGCGATCACGAAGCTCGACGTGCTCTCGCAGTTCGAAACCCTCAACGTCTGCACTGCGTACGAGGACGATCAGGGGAATCGATACGACCACGTTCCGTACCACCAGTCGGTGCTGCACAAGGTGCGACCCGTGTACGAGACGGTGCCGGGGTGGGGTCACGACATCGAACGGGCCGAGCGCCTCGAGGACCTGCCGTCGGCGGCGCGCGACTACGTCCGCTTCATCGAGGCGTTCACCGGCGTGCCGGTGACTTTCGTGTCGGTCGGCCCCGGCCGCGAGCAGACCGTCGTGCTGCCGCGGGCCGCGTAGAACCGCCGCGTGCGCGTCCTCGTCCTCGGTTCTGACGGGCGGGCCCACGCGCTGGCGTGGGCGCTCGACAACTCTTCCTCGGTCGACGACGTCGTGGCCGCTCCCGGCAACCCCGGTATCGCGGCGATGGGGAAGCGGTGCGTCCCCGTCGACGCCAACGATCCCGCCGCTGTCGTCCGTATCGCCGGCGAGATCGCTCCCGACCTTGTCGTCGTGAGCGCCGAGGAGCCCCTCGTGCACGGCGTCGCCGACGCGCTCCGCACCCACGGGACACTCGTCTTCGGTCCGGGCGCAGACGGCGCCCGCCTCGAGGGCTCGAAGGCGTGGATGAAGGCGGTCCTGGCGGAAGCGGGCGTGCCGACCGCCCGCCACGCTGCGTTCACCGCCGACCAGGTGGACGACGCCCTCGCCTTTCTCGAACGGCTGCCCGGCTTCTACGTCGTGAAGACGGACGGGCTCGCGGGCGGGAAGGGCGTCATCGTCACGGAGTCGCTCGACGAGGCGCGCGACGCCGTGCGCGCCTACCTCTCCGGAAAGGCGTTCGGCGACGCGGGCCGCACGTGCGTCATCGAGGAAGGCCTGACCGGACCGGAGCTGTCGCTGCTCGTCGTGTGCAACGGCTCGAACGACGGCTGGCCGTTGGCGCCGGCGCAGGACTTCAAGCGCATCGGCGACGACGACCGCGGCCCCAACACTGGAGGGATGGGCGCGTACTCGCCGGTTCCCGTCGCCGGGCCCGACGTCGTGGCCGAGGTGATGGAGCGCGCCGTCGGGCCGACGTTGCACGCGCTCGCGGCGCGCGACATCACTTACCGCGGGGTGCTCTACGCAGGGCTGATGCTCACGCCGGACGGGCTCAAGGTCCTCGAGTACAACGTGCGCTTCGGCGACCCCGAGGCGCAGGCCGTGCTCCCGCGTCTCGCGAGCGATTTCGGCCAGCTCTGCCAGGACGCGGCCGCCGGGCGCGCCGACCTCGACATCGGGTTCCGGGACGACGCCTGCGTGACCGTCGTGCTCGCGACGGAGGGATATCCGGCGACGCCGCGGCCGGGCGATTTCATCGAGGGCATCGACGCCGCCGAGGAGTTGCCCGGCGTGACGGTGTTCCACGCCGGTACCAAGCAGGCCGACGGCCGGGTCATGACCGCCGGCGGGCGCGTCCTCGACGTGACGGCGGTCGCGCCCACCCTCGCCGAGGCGCGGGAGCGGGCCTACGAGGCCGCCGGACGCATCTCGTGGCCGGGAATGCAGTACCGGCGGGACATCGGGGCCGCGGCCGTAGAATCAGAGGGAAAGGAGCCCGCGTGATCCCCCGGTACGCCCTGCCCGAGATGGCCGAGCTGTTCACCGACGAAGCGCGGCTCGCCACGTGGCTCGAGGTCGAGCTCCTTGCGGTCGAGGCGTGGGCCAAGCTCGGCGTGATTCCTCCGGCCGACGCCGAGGCGATCCGCCGGCAGGCGTCGGTCACTCCCGCCGCCGTCGAGGAGCGCGAGCGCGTCACCGACCACGATGTCGCCGCCTTCGTCGACGTGGTCCAGGAGTCCGTCGGCTTCCCCGCCGGCGCGTGGGTGCACCACGGGCTGACGTCGAGCGACGTCGTCGACACCGCGTTGTCGGTCACCCTCGTCCGGGCGTGCGATCTGCTGCTCGATGCGGTCGACGCCCTCGAGCGCGCCGTCGCGGCGCGGGCGCGCGAGTTCCGTGACACGCCGATGGCCGGGCGCACGCACGGTGTCCACGCCGAGCCGACGACGTTCGGGGCGAAGCTCGCGCTGTGGGCGCTCCAGCTGCGCCGCGACCGCGATCGCGTCCGGCGGGCCCGTGACACCGTCGCCGTCGGCAAGCTGTCCGGCGTCGTGGGGACGTATTCGAACGTCGATCCCGAGGTGGAGGCGTTCGTCTGCGAGCAGCTCGGGTTGACACCGGTGCCGGCGACGCAGGTCGTCGCCCGCGATCGCCACGCCGAGTTCCTCTACGCGTGCGCCGCGGTGGGCGCGTCGGTCGAGAGCTTCGCTCTCGAGATCCGCCACCTCCAGCGCACCGAGGTGCGTGAGGTCGAGGAGCCGTTCCGCGAGGGCACCCAGAAGGGCTCGAGCGCGATGCCGCACAAGCGCAACCCGTGGCGCTGCGAACAGCTGTGCGGGCTGGCGCGCGTGCTGCGAGGAAACCTCCAGGCCGGCCTCGAGGACATCGCCCTCTGGCACGAGCGGGACATCTCGCACTCCTCGGTCGAGCGCATCGTGCTCGCCGACTCGGCGCAGCTCGCCTACTACGTGCTCGTGCAGTTCCGAAGGATCGTCGAGGGGATGCGCGTGCATCCCGACCGCATGCTCGAGAACCTCGACTCGTCGTACGGGCTCGTGTTCAGCCAGCCGGTGCTGCTGGCGCTGGTCGACGCCGGCCGCACGCGCGACGACGCGTACCGGATCGTGCAGCGCGCCGCCACCCGCACGTGGGAGGAGCGGCGCCCGTTCCGATCCGTGCTCGCAGAAGATCCCGAGGTGCTCGCCACGCTCTCGCCCGAACGTCTCGACGAATGCTTCGAGCTCCGCCGTGCCCTCGCCCACGCCGGCCGCGCGGTGGACGCCCTGGACGCCCCGACGCCGCGTCCGTGACGGGCATCGCACTGCCGCACGCGTATACCGGCAAGGTCCGCGATCTCTACGACGTGGACCACGAGCGCATGCTGATCGTCGCGTCCGACCGCATCTCGGTGTTCGACGTGGTGCTCGACGACCTCGTCCCCGACAAGGGCCGGGCGCTCACGGCGCTGTCGACGTTCTGGTTCGAGGAGACCGCCGGCCTCGCGCCCAATCACCTGATCTCGTCCGATCCGACGGACTTTCCCGAGACGGCGGGATCCGACGTCGCGGGGCGGGCGATGCTCGTGCGGGCGACCCAACCCGTTCGCCTCGAGTGCATCGGGCGGGGGTACCTGTTCGGCTCGGCGTGGTCCGAGTACGAGCACCGGGGCACGGTCTACGGGCGTGCGATGCCGTCCGGGCTGCGGCAGGCCGAGCGCCTTCCCGAGCCCATCTTCACCGCTACGACCAAGGCGGAGTCCGGCCATGACGAGGCGCTCACCGACGCCGCCGCCGCCGAGCTGGTGGGCGCCGCGCTGCTCGAGCGGATTCGCGACATCACCTTGCGCGTGTACGAGTACGGCGCCGCGCTGGCCGAGTCGCGGGGCCTCATCCTCGCCGACACCAAGCTCGAGTTCGGGACCATCGGCGGCGAGCTCCTCGTGATCGACGAGATGCTCACCCCCGACTCGTCTCGTTACTGGCCCGCCGATGAGTACCGCATCGGCGTGTCGCCGCCGAGCTTCGACAAGCAGTACGTGCGCGACCACTACCTCGGCACCGACTGGGACCAAACTCCGCCGGCGCCGCGCCTGCCGGGCGACGTGATCAGCGGGACGCGATCCCGGTACATCGAGGCGTACGAGCTGCTGACGGAGCGCAGCTTCGACGAGTGGTACGAGCCGGAAGGACCAAGTTCCGACGAAGACCGCCGGTACGATTGACCCATGAGGTACGCGGCGCGCGTCGAGATCACGCATCTTCCCGGGATCGCCGACCCCCAAGGTGCGACGGTGGAAAGGTCGCTGCCCGCGCTCGGCTACGACAACGTCTCGCACGTGCGCGTCGGCAAGAGCATCAGGCTCGTGGTCGAGGCGTCCGACGACGCGACGGCTCGCGCCCAGGTCGACGAGATGTGTCGCCGACTGCTCGCCAATCCCGTCATCGAGGCGTACGAGATCGAGGTCAGCGAGCTGGCGTCGACGTGAGCGCCCGCGTCGGCATCGTCCTGTTCCCGGGCACCAACTGCGAGCTCGACGTGGCGTGGGCGGTCGAGCAGCTCGGCGGGACGCCCGAGATGCTCTGGCACGCCGAGGCCGAGCTCCGCGGGACCGACGCGGTCGTCGTCCCCGGGGGCTTCGCGCACGGCGACTACCTGCGCACGGGTGCGATCGCACGGTTCTCGCCCGTGATGGACGCAGTGGCGCGCTTCGCCGCCGCCGGTGGCCCGGTCGTCGGCATCTGCAACGGCTTCCAGGTGCTGACCGAAGCCGGCTTGCTGCCGGGCGCGCTCCAGAAGAACGCCGGTCTCAGCTTCCTGTGCGAGAACGTCGAGTGCCGGGTCGAGACGAGTCGCTCGCCGCTGACCGCGCTGGCCGAGCCCGGGAGCGTTCTGCGCCTGCCGATCAACCACTTCGAGGGCAACTACGTGTGCGACGAGGCGACTCGACGTCGCCTGCGCGACGACGATCGCGTCGTGTTGCGGTACGTGCGCAACCCGAACGGCAGCGTCGACGACATCGCCGGTGTCTGCAGCGAACAGCGCAATGTCGTCGGGCTCATGCCGCACCCCGAGCGGGCGTCCGACGCGCTCCTCGGTTCCACGGACGGCGTCGTGCTGCTCCGTTCGCTCCTTGCCAGCGCGTCCGAAGGCGCCGCCGTCGCTTAAGCGCCCCGACCGAGCCCGGCCTTCCGGAGCACCTCGGGCGAGACGCCGAGCTCACGCCACGCCGCGTACGAGATGCCCTTGCGCTCGGCGTAGCCCTTGGCCACTTTCACGAAGTCGCGTTCCAGGCCGCTGAGATCGTCGGCGGCGTCGATGCGGTCGAGCTCGCGCTCGAGGTCCATGCGCTCCTGGACGAGCTGCAGCCGGTGGAGTGGCGCGGCGTCGGCCAGCTCGGATTCGACCGCCTTCAGGCGCTTTTCGATCGACGCCGGCGTGCGCGGGCGACCGCGCCGGGGGCGGTTCTGGTCCAGCGCCTCGAGGTAGGCGCGCACGGCGCGACCCTCGGCCCTGCCCTGGGCCAGCGCCCGCTTGTGCTCGGCGGTCATCGTGCTCTTTCGAGCTGCTGCCATTCGGCGACCCCTTCTTTTACGACTCACGCTTTTCTGATTTCACGCGAAGTCTATTTCGGAATTGCGTGCAGCTCCATTTCGGCCACGGGGACCGCCGATACTCTGGCCGCATGGAGCCGCTCCACCGTCAGCTCGGCCTCACCGACGACGAGCTCGCGTCGGTCGTGGAGCTGCTCGGGCGCGACCCGACCGACCTGGAGCTGGCCATGTTCGCCGTCATGTGGTCGGAGCACTGCTCCTACAAGTCGTCGCGTGCGCACCTGCGCGACCTGCCGACCGAGGCGCCGTGGGTGCTCGTCGGGCCGGGGGAGGGCGCCGGGGTCGTCGACGTCGGGGACGGCCTCGCGGTGGCGCTGCGCATCGAGAGCCACAACCACCCGTCGGCCGTCGAGCCGTACCAGGGCGCGGCGACAGGCGTCGGCGGGATCATCCGCGACATCTTCTCGATGGGCGCGCGCCCGATCGCGCTCATGGACCCGCTCCGCTTCGGCCCTCTCGACGACGCGCGCACGCGGTATTTGTTCGAGGGCGTCGTGTCCGGGATCAGCGGCTACGGCAACGCCGTCGGCGTGCCGACCGTCGGCGGCGAGGTCGTGTTCGACGACTGCTACCGCGAGAACCCGCTCGTCAACGTGCTGTGCCTGGGCCTGCTGCCGCACGACCGACTCGTGCTCGCCCGCGCCCGCGGCGCGGGGAACCTCGCCGTGCTGCTCGGCTCGTCGACCGGGCGCGACGGCATCGGGGGCGCCAGCGTGCTCGCGTCGGCGGGGTTCGAGGAGGGCGCCGAGGAGAAGCGGCCCTCCGTGCAGGTGGGCGACCCGCTCGAGGAGAAGAAGCTCATCGAGGCGTGTCTCGCGCTGCTGGATGCCGGCCTCGCCGTCGGTGTGCAGGACCTCGGCGCCGCCGGCCTGTCGTGCGCGGCGTCGGAGACAGCGGCGAAAGCCGGCGCGGGGATGGACGTCGACGTGGCCCGCGTGCCTCGCCGCGAGCCGGGCATGAGCGCGGTCGAGGTGATGACGTCCGAGAGCCAGGAGCGGATGCTCGTGATCGTGCAGCCCGACGACCTGGCCGAGGTGCTGGGGCTGTGCGAGCGGTGGGAGATCGACGCGTCCGTCGTGGGTCGGGTGACTGACGGCCGGCGATTCCGCGTCTACGACGGGGTGTTCGACGCTCCCGGCGACGGGGACGGGACCGGTGGCGCCGAGCCGCTCGCCGACGTCCCGGTCGAGAGCCTGGGCGACGGCCCCCTGTACGACCGGCCCCGGGCCCGCCCCGCGGAGCAGGACGCGCTCCAGGCGGCCGATCCGGCGCCCGAGCTCGCGGCCCGGTTCCCCGCCGGCGCCGACCTCTCGGGCGAGCTGCTGGCGTTGCTGGCCACGCCGACGATCGCCGACAAGTCGTGGGTGTGGCGCCAGTACGACCACCAGCTGTTCCTCAACACGATCGCCGGGCCGGGCGCCGACGCCGCCGTCCTGCGGCTGAAGGGAACCGACCGCGCTCTCGCCCTCACCACCGACGGCAAGGGACGGTTCTGCCGTCTCGATCCGCGCACCGGCGCTCAGCTCGCGGTGCTCGAGGCGGCGCGCAACATCGCCTGCGTCGGGGCCCGGCCGGTCGCGCTCGTCAACTGCCTGAACTTCGGCAACCCCGAGCATCCCGAGGTGATGTGGCAGTTCACCGAGGTCGTCGACGGGATGAGCGAGGCCTGCACGGCGCTCTCCATCCCGGTCGTCGGCGGCAACGTCAGCTTCTACAACGAGTCCCTCGGCCACGACATCGATCCCACGCCCGTCGTCGGTCTCCTCGGGATCGTCGACGAGCTCGACGACCGCCCGCCGCCCGCCGCGCTCACCGACGGGACGCGCATCGTCGTGCTCGGCGAGACGGCGCACGAGCTGGGCGGGTCCGAATGGGCCGCCGTGGTCCACGGCCTCGACGGCGGGATGCCACCGCGCGCCGACACCGCCGGCGCGAACGCGGTGCACGAGCTCGTGCGCGCGCTCGTGTCCGGCGGCCTCGTCGACGGCGTCCACGACTGCGCCGACGGCGGTCTGGCGGTCACGCTGGCCGAGATGGCAATCGCCGGCGCGTGCGGGTTCGACGTGGTGATCGGCGGCGCGCTCGAGTGCTTCTCGGAGTCGGCGTCGCGTGTCGTCTGCGCCGTCGACCCGGTGCTGGTCGACGAGGTGCTCTCACGCGCGGGCACCGCCGGCGTTCCTGCCGCCGACGTCGGCGAGGCACGGGGCGACCGACTCGTCGCAGCCGGCGCGTTCGATGTCGCGTTGACCGACGCCACCCGCGCGTGGCGCGACGCGATCCCGAACGCGCTCGGCGCCGAGGTTGCCGCGCGTTAGCGCCGGCGCGACTCGAGCTCGGTCAGGTACTCGTCGGGCACGCGCAGGTCGCCCCGCCCGGTGCCGACCGACAGGCCCGGCTTGTTCTCACCGTGATAGTCGGACCCGCCGGTCGGCGCGAGCGCGTGGCGCTGCGCGAGCTCGTGCAACGGCGCCCGCTCCTCGGGGAGGTACGCGCCGTACTCACACTCGAGGCCGTCCAGCCCGGCGTCGGCGAGCACGCCCACGAACGTCTCCAGCGCGTCGTCCGCCAGCCCCAGCGATCCGGGATGCGCGATCGCGCACACCCCGCCCGACGAGTGCGTGAGGTCGATCGCGTCCTCGGGCCCGAGGCGGTCGCGCTCGAAGTACGCGGGCCGGCCCTTGCCGAGCCACACGTCGAACGCCTCTTGGATCGATGCCACGTGGCCTTCCTCCATCAGGACGCGCGCGATGTGCGGACGGCCGACCGAGCCCGGCCCTGCCTTCGCGAGGACCGCATCCACCGTGATCGGCACGCCGTGCTCGTTCAGCGCTTCCACGATCTGAACGTTGCGTTCGTTGCGGGCCGCCTGCAGCTCGGCCAGCCGGTCGCGCAGCTCGCCGGGCGCGTCGTCGACGAAGAACACGAGCAGGTGCATCGTCCCGGGGGCTCGACCGGCGAGCTCGCAAGAGATCTCGCAGCCTGGGACCAAACGCAGCGGGTACTCGCCGGCGGCGGCGCGGGCCTCCGGCACGTGGTCGAGGGTGTCGTGGTCGGTGAGTGCCAGCGCCGACAGCCCGGCCTCGCCGGCGAGCTGGACGACCCGGGTTGGCGAGTCGGTGCCGTCCGACATCGTCGAATGGCTGTGCAAGTCGATCACGATCGAGCTTCCGCGGCTTCTGTGCGCGGCGCCGGCCCGGTGAGCCCGACGCCCTCGAGATACCCGATCACCTGGGCGGCCGACGCCGACGCGTCGCGATCGTGCGTGACGACCCGCACCTCGGGTGTCGCCGGCGGCTCGTACGGATCCGACACGCCCGTGAACTCCGGAATCTCACCGGCGCGTGCCCGCTCGTACAGACCCTTGACGTCGCGTTCCTCGCAGACCTCGATCGGCGTGTCGACGAAGACCTCGACGAAGGAGTCGATCTTCGCCCGCACCTCGTCGCGCACGGACCGGTAGGGCGAGATCGCCGCCGTCACGGCCACGACCCCGTTGCGGGCGAGCAGCGCCGCGACCCAGCCGATGCGCCGGATGTTCGTGTCGCGATCGGCCTTCGAGAAACCGAGCCCGGCGGAGAGGTTCTCGCGCACCTCGTCGCCGTCGAGCAGCTCGACGCGGTGGCCACGCCGGCGGAGCTCGTCCACGACGGCGGCGGCGATCGTGCTCTTCCCCGAGCCCGACAGCCCCGTGAACCACAAGCAGAAGCCCGTGTTCTCCACGAATGGAAGTTACCGGAGGGTGAACATCCGTACGGCATACTTGTAGCGAGATGGAGCAGCGTCTCGGCCACGCGTGCGGTGTTTTCGGCGTCTACGCCCCCGGGCAACCGGTGGCCCACCTCTCCTACCTGGGCCTGTTCGCGCTGCAGCACCGGGGGCAGGAGTCGGCGGGGATCGCCGTGAGCGACGGCGAGACGATCACCGTCGTCAAGGACATGGGCCTCGTGACCCAGGTCTTCGACGAACGGCGGCTCGCCCCGCTCGACGGCCACCTCGCGATCGGGCACAACCGGTACTCGACCACCGGGTCGAGCAGCTGGCGCAACGCCCAGCCCGTCTACCGCTCGGTCGGCGACGCCGGCTTCGCCCTCGGCCACAACGGCAACCTCACCAACACCGTGCAGTTGGCGCAGCGCGTCGGGATGCTCCCGGGGATGACGGCGCCCGAGTTCGACCTCGACTCGACCACCGACTCCGCCCTGGTGGCCGAGCTCGTCGCACAGGAGTACTCGCCGTCGCCGCGCTCCGACGGTCGTGACCTGGAGGTCGCGCTCGAGAAGGTGCTGCCGCGCCTCGAAGGTGGCTTCTCGTTCGTGCTCATGGACGACGCCCGCCTCATCGGCGTGCGTGATCCGCACGGCTTCTGGCCGCTCACGCTGGGCCGGATCGCCGGCGGCTGGGTCCTCGCCAGCGAGAGCGCGGCGCTCGACATCGTCGGCGCGCACTACGTGCGCGACATCGAGCCCGGTGAGATGGTCACCATCGACGCGTCCGGGCTGCGCTCGCACCACTTCGCCGAGCCCTCGCCCAAGCTCTGCCTGTTCGAGTTCGTGTACTTCTCGCGTCCGGACACCAACCTGTACGGCCAGAGCGTGCACGCGGCGCGCCAGAGGATGGGCGAGGAGCTCGCCCGCCAGGCGCCGGTGCACGCCGACATGGTGATGCCGGTACCGGAGTCCGGCATCCCCGCCGCGCAGGGCTTCGCGCGCGCCTCGGGCATCCCGTACGGCGACGGCGTCGTGAAGAACCGCTACATCGGCCGCACGTTCATCGCGCCGACGCCGGAGACGCGTGCCGCCGGCGTCCGGCTCAAGCTGAACCCGATCCGGGAGAACATCGCCGGCAAGCGCCTCGTGGTCGTCGACGACTCCATCGTCCGCGGCACGACCCAGCTGACGCTCACCCGCATGCTGCGCGAGGCGGGCGCGGCGGAGGTGCACCTGCGGGTGACCTCGCCGCCGTACCGGTGGCCGTGCTTCTACGGCATGGACACCGGCCGCCGTCCCGAGCTCCTCGCCGCCGACCTCCAGGTCGGCGAGGTCCGGGAGTACCTCGGGGTCGACTCGCTCGCCTACCTCGACCTCGACCGGCTCGTGGCCGCTACCGGGTCCAATGCCGACTCGTTCTGCACGGCCTGCCTCAGCGGCGAATACCCGGTGCCCGTCCCGGACGCCGACACCAAGCTCGCCCTCGAGGTGGAGAACGTCCGCACCCCCGAAGCGGTACCCGAGGCGTCCGCCCGCGTCGAGCCGTGACGCGGCGCGACCGGGAGCGCAACCCTCTCACCTACACGGACGCCGGCGTCGACACGGCCGCCGGCGAGAAGGCCGTCGAGCTCATCAAGGAGCACGTCCGCTCCACGTTCCGGCCCGAGGTGATCGGCGACGTCGGAGGTTTCGGCGGGCTGTTCGCGTTCGCCGGCGACCGATTCCACGACCCGGTGCTCGTCGCATCCACCGACGGGGTCGGGACGAAGGCGGTCGTGGCCCAACTCGCCGGCCGGTACGACACGATCGGGATCGACTGCGTCGCGATGTCCGTCGACGATGTCGCCGCCAACGGCGCCGAGCCACTGTTCTTCCTCGACTACATCTCGGTCGGCAAGCTCGTCCCGGAGACGGTCGACGAGATCGTCGCCGGCGTCGCCGACGGGTGCCGTCGAGCGGGGTGCGCGCTGCTCGGCGGTGAGATGTCCGAGCACGGCGGCGTCATGGAGCCCGGCGAGTTCGACCTCGTGGGCTTCGCCGTCGGCGTGGTCGAACGGTCACGAGTCCTGCCCGCGAACGTGCAGCCCGGCGACGCGGTCGTCGGCTTCGCCAGCGGCGGCCTGCGCTGCAACGGATTCTCCCTGGCCCGGCGCGCGCTCCTCGACGTCGACGGGCGGGAGCTCGGCGGCCCGGCGTGGGCCGGCGCGTCCCACTCGCTCGCCGACGAGCTGCTGCGCCCGAGCGTGGTGTACGCGCCGTCGATGCTCGAACTGCGGCGTCACGTGGACGTGCACGCCTACGCCCACGTCACCGGCGGCGGCATCCTCGCGAATCTCGCCCGCGTCCTGCCCGACCACTGCGACGCGGTCGTCCGGCGGGACGCCTGGCAGCGGCCGCGGATCTTCGCTGAGGTCCAGGCCGCGGGGGCGGTGGCCGACGACGAGATGGAAGAGGTCTTCAACCTCGGGCTCGGGATGCTGGCGGTCGTACCGGGCGATGCCGCGCACGCCGCCCTCGACGGCATCCGGTCCGCCGGCCACGACGCATGGGTCGTCGGCGAGATCACTGCAGGTCACGGCCGTGCCCAGATGGGGTGAGCCGACCCGAGGGAGCACAGACCGGGACGAATAACTAGTCCTATCGGGATGGACAATTGGTCCCGATGGGCTATCCCCTCCGGATACTTCGCAGGTTACCCTCATTGCACGATTCGGACACGGACAAATCGGGTAGGTCGCACAAAGTGGGGCCTCCAGGACGCCGAGGCTCCGAGCCGCAGAACGGGCAGGGAACGCGAGCAAGAGAGTGAGGAGCCAGCGATGGCGATGGATGCGAGTTCCGAGCACGAGGCGCTTTTGACCCCGTCAGAGGTCGCCGCGATGTTCAGGGTCAACCCCAAGACGGTCACCCGCTGGGCCCGAGCCGGAAAGATCTCGGCCATCCGGACCCTCGGCGGCCACCGGCGCTTCCGCGAGTCGGAGATCCGCCGGTTCCTGGAGCAAGTCGAGGAAGGCTCCGAGCTCTAAGTTCGGCAACCCTTTTGGCAACGACCCGGGCGCAGGCCCGGGTCGTTTGCTGTGTGCGTCGGTTCGTGGCCGGGGACGGCGTCGATCCGTCGACCCCACGCTTTTCAGGCGTGTGCTCTGCCGACTGAGCTACCCGGCCGTGAGCGGGCCGCCCAGGCGGCCCGCCGGCGGTCCTGACGGGATTTGAACCCGCGAGCTCCGCCTTGACAGGGCGGCGTGCTAACCAGACTGCACCACAGGACCATGTCTCCGACGCTCGACGTTCGCGCCGCCGGCGCCTGTGCCCCCAGGGGAATTCGAATCCCCGCTACCGCCTTGAAAGGGCGGCGTCCTAGACCGCTAGACGATGGGGGCCCGTAGCTCCACCGGGAGCATCGCATCGTATCAGCAGCGCTTTTGCCTGCCGTCCGCCGGTGGCGCACGACAACGCGGCAGTAGGGTTCGGAGCGTCTCGACAGGCAGGGGAGAGATTTGCACCGGTTCCGGATCGTGGTCGCAGCGCACGCTCGTCTCGGCGATGACGCTCGTGACGTACCAGGTCGCAGTCGGCGAGTCTCGACGGGGACGCCCGCGCAGTCGTCGTCGGCGTTCTGCACGACGGCGCAACGGCTCCAGAGCGAGATCCAGAGCCTCGGCGACATCGACCTCGAGTCCCTGAGCGTGCGGGGCATCAAGGCGATGTACCGGCGGGATGTGAGCCTCATCAAGCAACTCCAGAAAGAGGCTCCCAAGGAGTTGAAGGACGAGTTCAAGCGGCTGCGCCGCCTCTACCAGCGGGTCGTGGA
This sequence comes from uncultured Actinomycetes bacterium, assembly GCA_963768605.1. Classification (GTDB taxonomy): domain Bacteria; phylum Actinomycetota; class Acidimicrobiia; order IMCC26256; family JACDBD01; genus JALZAA01. The sequence goes on from CAVYIP010000021.1 coordinate 106,101, forward strand.
CGGAAAGCTCAAGTTCGAACAGTTGCCGAACGCGATCTCGAGAGCAGGAGACGACCTCTCGACGATCTTCACGTACCTCGAAGACGAGTGCGGCATCACCTTCGAGACGCCGACGACGACCTGATTGCAGGCCGGTCCGTCGTACGATCGCACTCGGGCCGCTAGCTCAGTTGGCAGAGCAACGGACTTTTAATCCGATGGTCCGGGGTTCGATTCCCCGGCGGCCCACCCGGAATCCGACGAGACGCGCGCGCCGCCGCCTCGTGACGACTCACGTCGATGACGTGCTGCCCGCGCCGCCGCTCTCCAAGCTGACGATCACGTAGGTGGTGCCTTCGTTGCTGACGACGACGGTGTTGCCGGTGTAGGCGCCCGAGAACTCCACCGTTCCGACGAACGCGCTCCCGGCGCCGGCCGAGGTCGAGTTGTTGACCGTGTATGCGCTGCTGGACTTGTAGAAGTTGAACACGTCGTCGGGCTTGCTCGTCGCGCTGTACACGCCGATGAGGACGGTCTTGTTCGTGTTGCCCAGCGAGCCCGAGCCGGCCTTCTTCGTGTCGGGGGCAACCGGGAACCCGGAAGGCCAGCCCGGCGGCAGCTGCCCGTCGAGCGACAGCGACGCCTGACCATCCGGTGTGCTCACCTGGAAGCTCTTGCGACTGTTCTTCGAGGTCGTGGTCGAGGACGACGACTTGTTCGAGTCGTCGCTCGAGCAACCCACGGCGACAGCGCCGATCAACACTGCGAGCGCCGCTACCCCTGCCAATTTCCGCGTCGTCTTCACGGTTCCCCCTCATCAAGCGCGCGCGTGACGAGGCTAACCGCCGCTCTACAATCGCGGTGAGGACGCCGTCCGCGCCCGGTCGGTGTGATCGTGCACGGGAACGTGTTGTCGGAGGTGGCCGTCACCTCAGGTTCCGTGAGCTGGAGGATTGACCTACGACGGTGAGGACGCCGTCGGCGACCTCGTGACAACCGCCCGGCCGTGGGTCCACGCTCCCCCAGTTGATCGATTGACTGTCGGGGATCTTCTCGCCGAGGTGCAACTCGGGATCCCAGTGGTTGCCCTTGCCCTTGGCGGCCGTCGTGACGTCGACGTCGCCCAACCGGTCAGGTTCTGCACCGTCGTGAACGCGCCGGTGCGGCGGGGCACAGGTTCATCATCTCGAACGAGGGCCAGCAGACAACTCGCAACCCAGCGACGAGTCGGTCGGTGACAACAACGTGATTCGATGCGAACGTCCCCAACATCGTGCGATCACCGATCAACGTCTGATAGCTGCCGTCGAGGAATCAGTGGCGCCGGGGAGTCGAGTCGCCTTGCTTCCCGTCACCGGCGACGATCAGCTGAACGTCAGTCGAGGCGGGCCGCCACCGGTTCCGGTGGCGGGGTCGCTTCGACGCGCGCGTGTTCGGGTCGTCGCTGACGCACGACCATGACGACCAGAGCGACGATGATCGTCAGCTCGAAGAGCACCAGCGCCACGTTCGTCGCGAACAGCGCCCGATAGGGCACGGACGCGGGGACGCCCTGGCGGTACTGGTACGCGATCAGGTACAGCGCGGACTGTGCGAGCACGATGCGCGTCAGGCCCGACCGCCACTCGAGCACGAGCACCGGGAGCGCCCACGCCGCGTACCAGGGCAGCACGTATGCACCCGCGAGCAGATAAACGGCGACGGCGCCGCCGACGACCAGCGCGGGTGTGTTGTCGCGCAGTCGCCCGGCGACGACCACGGCGGCGAGGACGATCACCGTGATCGTCGACAACGTGGAAGCGGCCTGCAGGAAGTCGTGCGAGAACTCGTGGACGCGTCCGAGCCCGAACAGGTTCGTGCGCCCGTCCGGGTTGGTGAGGAGCCAGATGGAGTTGCGGCTTATCTGAAGCCGCGCTTCGCGGAGCGGCGTGAGCGCGTCGAGGCCACCGCTGAGCGCGTACCCGGCGGCGATGACGCCGCCGCCGACCCCGGTCGCGATCACCGCCGGGCGCACACCTCGCTTCCGCACGATCCAGACGATCAGCGCCACGAGCCCGATCAGCGCCACGAGCTTGACGAGGGCGCCCAACGCGATTGCCAGTGCGGCGAGCTTGAACCGTTCTCGAGACGCGAGGAGCACACCGACGAGCAGTGCGAGCCCGACGAGCGCGTCGTTGTGGCCGCCGTTCACGACGTCGTAGATGACGAGCGGATTCAAGCCGATCAACGCGGCCGCGGCGGGGCTCCGAGTCCGGCGAGCGATCAGCAACACCGCAAGGAACACCGACAGCGCCGCCAGCGTCTGGAACCAGATCCGCGTCGACAGCAGATGGGTCTGCGTCACGGACACGACGCCGGCCGAGATCCCGTTCCACAGGGGTCCGTAGACCGAGCTGGTGTTCTGCCAGGTGGGCTTGACCCGCCGGATCGCGCGGTCGTTCGAGTACTCGACCGGGACGTGACGGTACGGGCTCGCGCCGTAGTGGCTGACCATCCGGCCGTAGGCGGCGTAGGACCAGACGTCGGTCGAATCCCGGGGCCAGCGGGCGACGGCGACGAGAAGAAGAGCGGCGGACAGAACGACGACAGTGGGCATGCGGAGTGCACGGCGCCAGCGACCGACGACCAATGCCAAGGCGAGGGTTGCGAACGCGAGCGTCAGCAATCCGGCTCGGTTTGCGGTGGAGAACCGCCGGGCCGTGACCAGCGCGGTCGTACTCGCCGAAACGAGCACGAGCGTGAGGGCGATGCCGCGGTCAGCGGCGGTGGGCGCGTCGCCTCCACCCGGGTCGGACGCCACGGCGGTGAGTGTGCTCCAGCGCGGATGAGACTTGGATGAAGGCACAACCAACACCTAGGGAACGATTCGTGCCGCGGCCGCCTCGATGCCCGTGACGACATCGAAGCCGTCGCGACAGCTGAGCCAGTCCCGATTGCGGCGGTGCAGCGGGTCGTGCTCGTCGAAGCGGTTCAGCACGACGACGACCTGTTCTTCCGCGAGTGCGGCGACCGACATGCGCACCGCGTTGATGGTGCCGAGGCCGGCGTCGGCGACGAGCAGCACGAGGTCGGGGGCGATCGCCGACGCCAACCTCACGTTGTCGCCGTCGGCGGCGATCGGGGACCGAGGTCCGCCCGCTCCCTCGATCAGGCCGACGTCGACACCATCGGGCCAGTACAGCTCGCCGACCAGATCACCGACGGTGAACGGTGGCGCGCCGAGTGCGTCGGCTGCCATGGGCGGCGCCAGCGCCCGCGCGTACCAGCGATGGCGTGGGCACACGTCGTGCGGGGTCTCGCCGGTCGCGGCGGCCAGCACGTCGGCGTCGGTGGGCCCGTCGCCGGCGTCGAAGGACTGCGCGGGCTTGCGGGCGCCGACTTGCAGTCCGGCGCTGCGGAGGCGCGCCAACACGGCGGCCGCGGTCCACGTCTTGCCGACTGCGGTCCCGGTGCCGGCGACGAAGACGAGGCGCGCCGGGCGCGTCGTCACAGCCGGGCGAGCGCGGCCGCCAGCGCGTCGACCTGCGACGGCGCGTGCGCGGCCGACAGCGCGACCCGCAGGCGGGACGTGCCGGGCGGAACGGTCGGCGGCCGGATGGCGGGTACGAGCATGCCCTGGTCGAGCAGCGCGGCCGCCGCCGCCAGGGTTCTCGACTCGTCACCGAAGACGACGGGGACGATCGGGGACGCGTGACCGGGCCGGAGCCGCTCGACGTTGGCGCGCAGGCGCGTCGTGAGCTCGTTGCCCTCGGTGGAGCAGATGACCCCGACTCCGGCGAGCGCAGCGGCGGTGTCAGCCGGGGAGAGGGCGGTCGTGAAGATATAGGAGCGGGCTCGGTTCACGATCAGCTCGGTGAGGTGAGCGGGTCCGGCGACGAAACCTCCCAGCGCGCCGACCGTCTTCGAGAGCGTGCCGATGCGAACTGCTTCTCGCCCGGCGAGGTCGGGATCGGGGCCGAGCACGGCGTGCGCCTCGTCGAGCACGAGCAATGCGCCGCGGCGGGCACACAGGTCCGCGAGCGCGTCGACGTCGGCGACGTCGCCGTCCATCGAGAACACCGTGTCGGTGACGACGACAGCCCGCTCGGCGGGGACGGTGGTGAGGAGGTGGTCGACGTGGTCGAGGTCCCGGTGGCGGAACACCTCGACGCGGGCGCGGCTCAGGCGGCATCCGTCGATGATCGACGCGTGGTTGAGCGCGTCGGAGCAGACGAGCACGCCGCGCCCTCCGAACGTGGTGAGGACGCCGAGGTTGGTCGCGAACCCGGTCGGGAACAGGACGGCGCGCTCGGTGTGCTTCCAGTCGGCGAGCGCCGCCTCGAGGTCGGCGTGCACGGGACGCGAGCCGACGATCAGCCGAGCCGAGCCGGACCCCGCGCCCCACCGGTCGAGCGCGGCATGGGCCGCGGCCACGACCCGCGGGTGCTGCGTCAGACCGAGGTAGTCGTTCGACGCGAACGACACGACCGGGCGGCCGTCGGGGGCGAGCTTCCCTTCCGGCCCGGCGGCGTCGAGGTCGCGCGGCTCGCGCCAGCGGCCGGCGTCCCGGATGGCGCCCGCTTCGGCGTCGGCCCACTCGCGCCAGGTCACGCCGCCGCTACCTCGTCGATCGCACCCGTCAGCGCGTCGACGATGCGGCGCAGCTCGGGGGAGGTGATCGTGAGCGGCGGCATCACGACGACGACGTCACCGAGGGGACGCAGCAGCACGCCCCGCTCGACGGCGCCGGCGCAGACCCGCCGCCCCCAGCGCAGCCCGTCACGCGGCGGCGCGAGCTCGATCCCGCCCATGAGCCCCTGGAGCCGTACGTCGCGAACCGCGCGGTGCGGCGCGACGCGTTCATCGAGCATCGCCTGCAGCTCGGCGGATCGGGCGCGCACGTTGGCGAGCACGTCGCGCTCGTCGAGGAGCTCGAGGTGGCGGCGGGCGACCGCGCACGCGAGCGCGTTCCCGCCGTACGAGTGGCCGTGGTACAGCGTCTGCTCGGACAGGTCGGGGCCGAGGAACGCGTCGAAGACGCGCTGGCTGGCGACGGTCACGGACTGGGGCAGATAGCCGCCGGTCAAGCCCTTGCCCAGGCACAGCAGGTCGGGTCGGAGCCCGCATTGCTCGGAAGCGAAGAGCGTGCCGGTGCGCCCGAACCCGGTCGCGACCTCGTCGCACACGAGCAACACCCCGTTCTCGCGGCATGCGTCCGCCAGTGCGGCGAACGCCGACGGCGGCGCCACCTGCATCCCGGCCGCACCCTGCACGAGGGGCTCGACGACGACGGCGGCGAGCTCGTGGGCATGATCGGCGATCATGCGCGTCGCCACCTCGAAGCAACGGGGGTCGTCGAAACCGGGAGCACGCCGGACCGGGAACCGCAGCGGGTCGAAGATCTCGGTGCCGAACCCGCCGGCGCCGATCGAGAGCCCACCCACCGTGTCGCCGTGGTACGCGCCGCCGAAGGCGAGGTACGACGTGCGTCCGTCGACGCCCCGGTTCACCCAGTACTGGAACGCGATCTTCAGCGCCTGCTCGACGGCGGCGGCGCCGTCCGACGCGAACAGGAAGTGCGGTCCGTCGACCGGCACGACGCGCGCCAAGGCCTCGGCCAGCTCGATCGCGGCGCGGTTCCCGTTGCCGAGCATGGTCGAGTGAGCGACCCGGTCGAGCTGGTCACGCACCGCCTGGTCGAGCTCGGGCACGCGGTGGCCGAGCGTCGTGACCCAGAGCGACGAGATGGCGTCGAGGTAGCGGCGCCCGTCGACGTCGATGAGCTCATGGCCATCCGCCGACTCCACGATGACCGGCGCGTTCTCCGCGTAACAGGCCATCTGCGTGAAGCCGTGCCAGACGACGGCCGCGTCGCGCTTCGCCCACTCCTCCGCCGAGCCCACGGACGGCGATGTTAGGTGGGGGCTCCGCCGCCCCGTCAGGCTCGCCGCAGAATCGCTAGATGCGACGGCCCCAGCGCCCCGTGATCCGGCCGCGTCCGAAGCGTGAGCGCGAGCCCCAGCGACGCCGGAACCGACGGCGCGGGAGGCCAAAGAAGAAGAGAGCGAGCACGAGGACAGCCAACGCGACGATCAGCACGGTGATCATCTCGGTCTGCTACCCGACGCCCGCGTGATCGGAAACGGCCCGCAGTAGGCGGCGCCGAGCTGGATCACTCCGCGACGCCCTCGGCGCCGAGGTCGCGCAGCGCGGCGCGGATCCTCTCGGCTGCCGCGTCCAACGAACCCTCGGGCGGGTTGTGGTCGACATGCGCGAACGACAGCTCACCGGCCGAGTTGATCGGCACGACGTGGATGTGGGTGTGTGGCACCTCGTCGCCGACGATCATCACGCCGATGCGGCGCGGCTTGAACGTCTGCTCCTGGGCCTTGCCGATGGTCTGCGCCACCGTGAACAGGTGGCGCGCCAGGACGGGATCGAGGTCGATCCAGTGGTCGACCTCGCGCCGGGGCACGACCAGCGTGTGACCGGGGTTCATCGGCGCGATCGAGAGGATCGCGACGCACTGCGGGTCGCGCCACACGAAGACGCCCGGGATCTCGCCGTCGATGATCTTCGTGAAGATCGAAGGCACGCGCAGAGGCTACCGAGCGGCCGCGGCGCGCACCGCCGGCGCCACCTCGGTCATGAACCGCTCGAGCGTGGCGGTGGCGCCGAAGTCGTGGAACTGGAGGACGAAGCCGCGCGCGCCGAGATCGACGTCGGCGACGAGCGCGGCGGCGACCTCGTCGGCCGTGCCGGTCACGACGCCACCCCAGCTGCCGAACCGTCGCTGCGTCAGTGCGCTGACCTCGTCGCGGTCGGCGTCACCCGCGGCCAGGCCCACCGGGTGCTGCACCGACACGCGCGCGTCCCCGGCCAGCTCTCGCACCTCCGCCAGCCGGTCGGCCGCGTACGACGGGCAGTTCCACCAGTCGGCGAACTCGCGCACGAGCGGCATCGTGAGCTTCGGGCCCGCGCCGCCGATGTGCACGGGGATGCGCGGCTGCACGGGGACGGGTCGCCCGACGGCGCCGGCCAGCCGGTAGTGCGCGCCCGGGTAGTCGAACGGCTCGCCCGCGAACATGCGCGGGAGGATCTCGAGCGTCTCGCGCAGACGGGCGGCGCGCTCCGGCGCCGGCCGGGCGTCGATCCCGAAGGTGCGCAGCTCGGCGTCGACCGAGCCCCAACCGAGCCCGAGCTCGAGCCGTCCGTCGCTGAGCACGTCGAGCGTGGCCGCCATCTTCGCCAGGACCGCGGGGTGGCGGAACGGATCGCACGTCACGAGATGACCGAGCCGGATCCGGCTCGTGCGGGTCGCGAGCCCGGCGGCGAGCGTCCAACCCTCGAGCGTGTCCCATTCGGGCGCGGCGGGCGCGGCGAGGTGGTCCATCAGCCACACCGAGTCGAACCCGGCCGCTTCGGCTGCGAGCGTCCGATCGAGGATCGTCTCGAACGACATGCGCAGCTGCGGCAGGAACAGCCCGAACCACACGCTGACGTCGCTGTCAGTCGACACGGCGGGACGTTACCGTGACGCCCGTGGACCTCGACGGGACCGTCGCCATGATCACGGGCGGCGCGAGCGGTATCGGCGCGGCGACGGGCGCGCGACTGCGCGACCGGGGCGCCCGGGTCGCCGTGCTCGACCTGCAGGCGCAGGAGGGTCAGGGCGATCTCGCCGTGAAATGCGACGTGGGCGACGAGGACGAAGTCGTCGCTGCCGTGCAGCAGGTGGTCGACGAGCTGGGCCCGCCCCGCGTCGCGGTGCTCGCGGCCGGGGTCGGCGGGATGTCGCCGATCCTGCAGATGACCGCAGAGGAGTGGGACCGCGTCCAGCGCGTGAACATCCGGGGCGTGTTCCTGTGCCTGCGCGAGGCGGCGCGCGCCATGGTGGCGGCCGGCCAGCCCGGCGCCATCGTCGCGACCGGGTCCGTGTCGGGGATCGTGAGTGACCGCGGCATCGTCAACTACTCGACGTCCAAGGCCGCGGTGCACCAGCTCGTGCGCGTGGCGGCCGGCGAGCTCGGCCACCACGGCATCCGCGTCAATGCGATCGCACCCGGATGCACCGACACGCCGATGTTCGCCGCCACCGATCAGCTCCCGGGCTACCGCGAGCTCGTCTCGGAGCGAGCGGCGCTCGGGCGCCTCGGAACCGCGGACGACATCGCCGCCGCGATCGTGGCGTTGGTCGAGCTGGACTGGGTCACCGGCCACGTGCTCGTGGCCGACGGCGGGATCACGCTGCGGAGCCCCCTCGATCCCACCGACATGCTCGAGGGCGCCTGACGTGGCGCACGTCCATCACAGCGCGATCGCTACGCGCGACATCGACGCCGGCATCCGCTTCTATCGCGACGGCCTCGGTCTTCAAGTGCTGATGGACCACGAGTTCGACGGCGACTGGAGCACGCTGTTCGACGCACCGAGCGACCGGCTGCGGTCGGTCTTCCTCGGCGATCCCGACTCGCCCGACGCCGGGATCGTCGAGCTGGTGACGTTCGCCGGGGACGGAACCGGCGACGGCGACGAAGCGCCCGCGCCCGCGCCGCCGCGTTCCGGCTTCTTCCTGCTGTCGTTCTTCGTCGACGTCGACGAAACGCTGGCGCGGCTCGCCGCCGTCGGGCTCGACGGGCCGGTGCGGCGGATCCGCGTCCCCGGCCCGGGGGAGACGTCGAGATGGCAACGGTGCGCGACCCCGACGGAGTGCTCGTCGAGCTCATCGGGATCGGCTCCTAGCGACTCACGCGATCGTCGCGCCGCCGTCGACGGCGATCGTCTGGCCGGTGACGTCGGCGGCCGCATCGGAGAGCAGGAACGCGGCCACCGACGCGATCTCCTCCGGCTGCGCCACCCGCTGCAGCGGTACCGAACGCTCGATCCGCCGCCGCGCCTCGGGTGTGCTCCACGCGCCCATCGTCATCGGAGTATCGACGCTGCCGGGGCAGATGCAGTTGACCCGCACGCCCTGCGGCCCGTACTGCACCGCGGCGATCCGCGTGAGCGCCGCCACCCCGCCCTTGCTCGCCGTGTAGCCCGGGCCGTAGCCGTGGCCCTTGAGGGCGGCGGTCGACGCGATCGTCACGACCGCGCCCCGGCGTTCGACGAGGTGCGGCAGGGCGTGCTTGACGGCGAGGAACGTGCCGACGAGGTTCACGCGCAGCACGAACAGGAAGTCGTCGAGCTCGACCTCGCCGAGCGGGCGAAGGTCGTTGCCGTGGAAGACACCGGCGCTGGTGAGCACACCGTCGAGCCCGCCGAAGGCGTCGACCGCGGCCGCGACCGCCGCCTCGACCTCGTCCTCGTTCCCGACGTCGGCGGGCGCGGCCAGCGCGGTGCCGCCGCCGTCGGTGATCTCGCGCGCGACGTCGCGAGCCGCGTCGGCGGCGCGGTCGACCACGGTGACCGACGCGCCGTCGCGCGCCAGCAGGCGCGCGGCCGCGCGCCCCATGCCGCTCGCGCCTCCGGTGACGAGCATGCTTCGAGCCATGAGTCGCGCACGCTATCCCGCTACCGTGCGACGCGTGAGCGAGCCCGCGCTGGTCGGCGTCATCCGCATCTACCAGCTGGCGTGCAGCGGCATGGGCTCGCCGTTCTACGCCGAGCTCCTCGAGCGCATGGCCGACGACGTCGTCGCCGGCGGACCGGTCGGACGTTTCCTCGCCGACCAGCTCGACTCGACCTACGAGGACGCCGTCCCGCTGCGGTTCCTCGGCGGCGTGCACCGGCTGGTGCTCGCGGGGCAGGCGCCCGACCTCGCGGCGCGCTTCCCGTCCGTCGGCGGCGACGGTGACGCGGCTGCGGCGTGGCCGGCGGTGCTCGCCGCGCTCGACGCCCACACCGACGCGATCCGCGACGCGCTCACCAGGCCGCCACAGACGAACGAGGTGGGCCGGTCGGCCGCGCTCGTGGGCGGGTTCCTCGTCGTTGCCCGTGACACCGGACTGCCGCTGCGGGTGCTCGAGGTCGGCTCGAGCGCCGGGCTCAATCTCCGCTTCGACCGCTACTGGTACGAGTCGGACGGGGCCGCGTACGGCGACGCGGCGTCACCCGTGCGGTTCACCGGTCTGTGGGCGGAGGGTCATCCGCCGTTCGGGACGGCGGTGACGATCGCCGAGCGGCGCGGCTGCGATCGCGACCCGATCGACGCCGGCACCGACGACGGCCGCCTCACCCTGCTGTCGTACGTGTGGCCGGGCCAGACCGAGCGCTTCACGATGTTGCGTGCCGCGCTCGACGTGGCGCGCGACCATCCCGTCGCGATCGATCGGGCCGACATCCCGGACTGGCTCGCGCGCCAGCTCGACGAGCCCGTACCCGACCGCGCCACCGTCGTGTTCCACTCGATCGTGTGGCAGTACCTCACGGCCGACGAGCGCGCCAGGGCCGAGGCGGCGCTGGCGACCGCCGGCGACCGCGCGACCGCCGACGCGCCGCTGGCATGGCTGCGGCTCGAGCCCTCACCCGACCTCACGCACACCGAGTTGCGTGTCACGTCGTGGCCGGGCGGCGAGGATCGGCTCCTCGCCCGCGGCCACTACCACCTCGGCCCCGTGCAGTGGGTGGCTTGAGGCTCAGCCGGCGGCCGCCGCGCCCGACCCGCGGAGCATGACGATCCCGACCACCAGCATCCACAGCACGAACAGGGCCAGCGGGATGAAGAACAGACCGCCGAGAAGCACGATCACACCCACGATGTAGCCCGTCACCACGAGCCAGCGCGGAAGCAGCGCCGACGCGGCCGCCCGCGATCGACGTCGTGATGATGAGCAAGCCGGCTGCGGCCGCGCCGAACAGGACCAGCGCGCCGATGCCGAGGCTCTCGAAGGTGCGGAGGACGTCGGCGTCTCGAACGACCGGGGCATCGCCGAACTCGACGCTGGCCGAGACGGACGCGGTCCCGAGCGCCGCGACTGCCAGCATCGCCACGAACAGCAGCCCGCTCGCGAAGGCAGTCGTCCCGACCCATTCGGCACCCGTCGCAGCGCCCCGCAGACGCTCCCGCAGGACGCCGAGGAAGACGAGGAAGGCGACGGCGGCGAGCGCGAGCACGATCGCCCCGATGACGATCATCCTGCGGTTGTCGCTGTCGGCGTAATACCGGAGCCACTTGAGGTTCGACTCGTCCCCGTCCGGCGTGTCCGAGACGAACAGGAATCCGACGACGAACAGCACCGCGAAGACGATCGCTGCGATTCCACCCGCTCGCAGCCCGCTGCGTGTGCTGCCTACTGACGTTGCTGCCATGTCCCTGCCCTTCTCTCGGCCGAAGCCCCCAGCCCCGGCGACCTGAATCGTCTACTCCGACGCCTGCTCGTCCGCAAGGGTTACGCGCCGAGCGCGTCGAGCATCTCGGTGAGCCGATCGATGCTGCGCCGGCACGCCGAGTCGTAGCCCTCGTCTTCGATGCGGGGACCGATGAGCTCGAGGTCGAAGCAGCCCGTGTAGCCCGCGGCAAGCACCTCGCCGAGGATGCGTTCGAGGGGGATGTCGCCGTCGCCGGGGACGAGCCGGTTCGGCGTCGAGAGGGTCCCGACCGCGAAGTCGCTGACCTGGACGAGCCGAAGGCGGTCGGCACCGGCGGTGATCGTGTCCGCGAGGCCACGCTCCGCCCAGCAGGCGTTGACCTCCATGCACACGCCGGCGTCGAGCCGGCGGGCGAGGTCGAGGGCGTCGCGCCAGCGTGTGCACGAAGCCGACGTCCACCCGCAGCGAGTTCGTGTGCTCGATCGCGAACGGCACGCCGCGGGAGCGGGCTTCGGGCAGCACCGGCGCCAGCGCCGCCTCGAGCGCGTCGGCTGCCTCCTCCCAGGGGAGCGGGCCGGCCGGCCCGGTGGTGAACACGAGGCACTCGGCGCCCACCGCGGTCGCGGTGTCGAGGGCGCGCACGACCCGCTCGCGCTGAGCCCCCCATCGGTCGGGCTCGGCGAGATGGAACGGGCCGAGCCCGATGAGGTTCGTCACCCGCAGACCGGCGTCGACCACCCGGCGAGCGCCCTCCTCCCACCCGAACCGCTCGAGCTTCGCCACCGAGATCCCGACGTTGGTGATGCCCGCGTCGGCGTAGAAGGCGAGGTCGGCGTCGAGCTCCCAGGAGAAGGTCGAGATGGCGCTGAGCGAGACCCTCGGATGCATGGCGCCCGTCAGCCGAGCGTCAGGCCTCGAGCGGCGCTGCTGCCGCCGTCGAGGGGGAGGTTGACCCCGGTGACGAACTCGGATTCGCGGCTGGCGAGGTACACGGCCGCCAGCGCCACGTCGCCGGCTTCGCCGAGCCGGGTCAGGTGCATGCCCTCGACGCGGGTACGGCGCGCGTCGGAGAGGTCGGCGTCGCGCCGCTCGTTCAGCACGTAGCCGGGGCTGATCGTGTTGCACCGCACGCCGCGCTCGGCATAGTCGACCGCGATCGACCGGGTGAGCGCGTTGAGGCCGCCCTTGCTCGCGATGTATGCGGCGAGCCCCGGGCTGGCTCGCTCGGCGGCGCGGGACGAGATGTTGACGATCGACCCGTGCCCGGCCTCGACCATGTGCGGGATCGCGGCGCGCGCCAGCCACATCGGCGCGGTGAGGTTGACCCGCAGGCTCGCTTCCCAGCTCGACGTCGTCATCTGAGCGACAGGACCGTCCGTCTCGTCGACCGTCGAGCCCACCGCGTTGTTCACGAGCACGGTGACGCCGCCGAACCGCTCGACGGTGGCGGAGACGAGCTGGGCACACGCCGCTTCGTCGGACAGGTCGGCGGCGTGGAACGCGGCATCACCCCCGGCCCCGGTGATCGCGGCGACTGCCGCCGCGCCGCGCTCCGCATTGCGCCCGGTCACGACGACGCGCGCCCCTTCGGCGGCGAACGCCGTCGCGATCGCCTTCCCGATCCCCGAGGTGGAGCCGGTGACGAGCGCGATCTCCCCCTCGAGACGCACGGCCGGACCGTACACGGCGGGTGTCGGGCTCCGTGGCCCGCGATTGAGCGGACGGGCGGCCCCGTCTAGCGTCGACGCCCATCTCTGGGTCGAAGGGCGGTCGCCGAGGCGGAGTCGGCGCGGCTGGTCTGGCGGGCGTGGCGGCGCTCGTCGTGCTCGTCGGCGTGTCGATCGCTCCTGCGCCCGCGCTCGCAGGCCCCGGCTCGGATCCGCAGAAGGCATCCGACTCCGCCGCCGCCAGCTACGAGGAGGCGCAGGTCCGGGTAGGCGAGCTCGACGGCGAGATCCGCCAGCTCGAGCAGCAGATCGCCGCGACTGAGAGCCGTCGCTGCACAGCGACGTGCCGTCAGCGCGTACAAGGACACCGGCTCGGGCGCCGAGCTCTTCACCGCGAGCGACGCGCCGCTCGACGCCGCCCGGCGACGAGAAGCTGCTCGACGAGGCCAACGCGAGCGACAACGACGCCGTGATTCGTCTGGCGCGCGTGCAGGACGCGCTCGAACCGGCGCAGGCTCGACGAGCTCGACGAGCAGAGCCGCGCTCGACAAGTTCCGCGACGCAAGCCGCCCGCCTCGCGGCCGCGCAGAAGGCGCAGGCCGGGTCCGCGCGCGACAACACGCCCGTCAGCCCGGCCTCAGCGTCCGGCGGGCTCATCTGCCCCGTGCGCGGGCCGGTGTCGTTCGTGGACTCGTGGCACGCCGCGCGCGCGGGTGGTCGGCCGCACGAAGGCGTCGACCTCATGGCCCCGAGGGGCACGCCCAACGTCGCCGTGGTCTCGGGCTCGGTGACGATGAAGTCGGGTGGCATCTCCGGCAACGGCGTGCACCTGCAGGGCGACAACGGCGACCTCTACTACTACTTCCACCTGGACGCGTACGAGGGCGGCGCGCGACAGGTCTCCCAAGGCGATGTGATCGGCTACACGGGCAACACCGGCGATGCATCGGGCGGCGCGACCCACACCCACTTCGAGATCCACCCCGGTGGGGGCGGCGCGGTGAACCCGTACCCCGCCGTCCGTGGCATCTGCTGACGCCGCTCGCGACGTCCGTCAGCCCGGGCCTGAGAGCAGGGCGCCGGCGTCGTCCGGGGCGCGGCCGCGGCGCAAGGGCGCGGCGATCGACGCGGCGGCGAACAGCGCCACCGCGACGAGCACGATGGCGCCGCCGGCCGCGAGCGCCCACTGGCGGGCCGCGGCCAAGCCGAGCACGACGGCGATCATGCCGACCGCGCCCGCGCCGAGCGTCGTGGTGCGGAACGACCGCGCCACGACCCGGCTCGTGGCGACGGGCAGCACCATGAGCGCGGCGATGAGGAGCACCCCGGTGACGCGCATCGCCGCCGCCACCGTGACCGCGGTCAGCGCGGCCAGGAGCGCGTTCAGAGCGCCGACCGGGATGCCTGCGACGCGGGCCGCTTCCTCGTCCAGCACCACCGCCAACAACCCGCGCCGCGTGAGCGCGATCGCCACGATGATGAGCGCGCCCAGCGCGAGCACCGTGTAGACGTCGTTCTCGGTCACGGTGAGGATCGAGCCGAAGAGATACGGCTGCAGGTTCGTGTTGGTCGCCGAGCGTCCGGCCAGCACGACCCCGGCCGCGATCCCCCCGTAGAAGAACAAGCGCGAGCGCCAGATCGCCGGACGTGCGCCCGTGGGAGCGCAGCCACTCGAGGGCGAGCGCGGCGACGACCGCCACGACCAAGGCCGTCCATGTCGGCGATGTGCCGAACAGCAGGCCGGCGCCGATCCCGGCCACGGCGACGTGGCCGATCCCGTCCCCGAGCAACGAGAGGCGCTTCTGCACGAGGAACGTCCCGATGAGCGGCGCCGACGCGCCGACCGCGAGCCCCGCGATCAGCGCCAGCTGCATGTAGGTGGTGTCGAACGGCCACGGCAGTGGCCACGGCATCCCGGGCATCACGTCCCGCCGTTCTCGGAGAGCTCCTCCAGCCAGGCCGGCAGGTCGTCGCGGTGCACTCCGAGGCTCACACCGGTGGCCGCCAGGTCGCCCGGCTTCCCGTCGAACAGCACGCGTCGCCGCAGCACCACGACGCGATCGAGATCGTCGGCCACCGCGCCGAGCTCGTGCGACACGAGCAGCACGGCGGCGCCGTGCTCACGCAGCAGGTGCACGAGCGAGTCGCGGAACAGCCGCTGCGCCTGCGCGTCGACGCCGGCGATCGGCTCGTCGAGGATGAGGAGCTCGGGCTCGGTGGCCAGCGCCTTGGCGATCAGGACGCGTTGCTGCTGTCCACCCGAGAGCTCGACGACGCGCTGCTTGCGCAGCCCCTCCAGCGCCACCGACTCGAGCGCGTGCCCGACCGCGTCCCGATCAACCGGTCGCGCCCGGCGCCACCACCCCTGCTTGGCGAGGCGGCCGGCGGCGACGACCTCCTCGACCGTCGCCGGAAGGTCGGGTGCCAGGCGCGGACGCTGGGGCACGTACCCCAGGCGCCAGCGGTCGGGGAGACGCCGGGGCGAGGCGCCGAACAGCTCCACCCGGCCCGCTTGCGGCGCCAGGAGACCGAGGACGATGCGCAGCAGCGTCGATTTCCCGGCCCCGTTCGGGCCGACGAGGGCTGTGAACTCACCGGGTCGGATCTCGAAGGCGACGTCGTCGAGGACGCGATGGGCGCCGAAGGCGAACGAGACGCCCTGGACGGAAAGGAGGGGATCGGCGACGGAAGTCTTCATATGAGATCGATTCCCATCCTAGGCTCCGCCTGTGATAAGACTCATTCTCATTATGCGGCGCTGGTTCCTGCCTCTGCTCGCGGCGGCCGTCGTCGCCGCCACCGTGCTCGGCGTCGAGCCCGCGGGTGCGTCCCGCAGCAAGGTGAGCGTGGCGGCCTCGTTCTACCCCGTCGCCTTCGCGGCCCAGAAGGTCGGCGGGACGCGCGTCGATGTCACGAACCTCACCCCGATCGGCGCCGAACCTCACGACCTCGAGTTGAACTCGGAGCAGCTCGACCGGCTGCTCGAAGCGAAGGTTGCATTCGTGCTCGGGAACGGCTTCCAGCCCGCGGTCGAGAAAGCAGCCGACCGGCGCGACGGGTCGACGGTCGACCTCTTGCCCAAGCTCGTCGACGCCCGGGGCAAGAAGGTTGCCAAGGAGGGGAAGACCGGCGGGCTCGACCCGCACGTGTGGCTCGACCCGATCCTCATGTCGCAGCTCGTCGCCGAGGTGGAGCGCGGCCTCGCCGCCGCCGACCCGAAGGGCGCCGCCACGTACGAGAAGAACGCGCAGGCGCTCCAGGGCCGGCTCGACGCGCTCGACACGCGGTACCGCGATCGCCTGACCGGTTGCTCCCGTGACCTGCTCGTCACCTCGCACGAGGCGTTCGGGTACCTCGCGAACCGCTACCGGCTCCGGCAGGAGGGCGTCGCCGGCCTGTCGCCCGACGCCGAACCCGACCCGGCGCGCCTCGGCGACCTCGCCGCAGCTCTCCCGCGACCAGGGCGTCACGACCGTGTTCACCGAGGAGACGGTCTCGCCGCGCATCGCGCAGACGCTCGCCCGCGACGCAGGCGGGTTGCGCACCGAGGTGCTCAGCCCGCTCGAGAGCCTCACGAAGCGAGAGCGCGACGACAAGGCCGACTACTTCACCCTCATGGACGCGAACCTCGGCAAGATCGCAACCGCGCTCGGCTGCCCCTGACGCTCGTACCATCGAGGCCGTGGCGCACAGTCACGGGGATGGGCACGGGCACGATCACGCCACGCCGACGGGGCGGGCAGGGGCGCGCTACGCCGGGAGGCTCCGGGTCGCGTTCGTCCTCGCTGCGGCCTTCCTCGTGGTCGAGGCCGTCACGGCGTTCCTCGCCGGGTCGCTCGCGCTCCTGTCGGATGCCGCCCACCTGCTCACCGACGCCGTCGGCATCGGCATGGCGCTGGCGGCGATCCGCCTCGCCGACCGCGCCGGCGGCGACCGGTCGCGCACGTTCGGGCTGTACCGGCTCGAGATCCTCGCCGCGCTCGCCAACGCCGTCCTCCTCTTCGTGGTCACCGGGTACGTCCTCGTGGAGGCGGTGCTGCGCCTCGATTCGGAGCCGTCGGTCGAGGCGGGGCCGATGCTCGTGGTGGCCGTCCTGGGCCTGCTCGTCAACGTCGTCTCGGTCGCGCTGCTGCGCAGCGGCGCCGGCCAGAGCCTCAACGTCCAGGGTGCCTACGTCGACGTGCTCGCCGACTCGGTGGCCTCGCTCGGCGTCATCGTCGCCGGCGTCGTCATCGCCGTCACGGACTGGGAGCCGATCGACGCCATCGTCGCCGTCGCGATCGGCGTCTGGATCGTGCCCCGCGCGTGGCGCCTCGCGGCGAGCGCCGTGCGCATCCTGATCCAGGCCGCGCCGGCGGGTTTCGACGTCGGCCGCCTGCAGGCCGATCTCGCCGGGGTGCCCGGGGTCGTCGACGTGCACGATCTCCACGTCTGGACCCTCACCTCCGAGATGGACGTCGCCAGCGCGCACCTGATGGTCACGGCCGGCACCGACGCACACGGGGTGCTCGACCGGGCGCGCGACGTCCTCCGCGAGGACTACGACATCGCGCACGCCACGCTCCAGGTCGAGCCGGACGACCACACCGGCTGCTCGGAGGTGACGTGGTGACGCGCGGGAATCCCGTCCGGGATTGTGATCGACTAAGAGTCGTGCGCTCTCCCGACACGCTGACCTCGCCCGCCACACGCCACCGGATCCCGCCGCAGTGGTGGCCGTGGTGCTCGACGGTCGCCCGCCTCGTTCTCGCCGGGGTGTGGGTGTGGGCGGGCGTCGCCAAGGTCGGTGATCCCGACGCAAGCGTGCGGGCGGTGCGGGCGTACGAGATCCTGCCCGAGGCGTTCGTGAAGCCGTTCGCGTGGGGACTGCCGTTCGTCGAGCTCGCGCTGGCCGTGCTCCTGCTCCTGGGGCTGGCGACGCGACCGGCGGCATGGGTGTCGGCCGGGTTGCTGCTCGTGTTCGTGGCCGGGACCGCCGCCGCCTGGGCCCGCGGCCTCCAGATCGACTGCGGCTGCTTCGGCGGCGGGGGACAGGCGGCGGCCGATAGCGCCCGCTACCTGCGCGAGATGGGCCGCGACGGTCTGTTCCTCTGCCTGGCGATCCTGGTCGCGGCGGGGGCGCAGAGCCGGCTCGCGCTCGACAACCTGGCGCGGGACTGAGGCGCGCCGTGCCACCGCAACGATCCCGATACAACCGGAGCCGCTCCCGCGTGTGGATGTGGTGGGTGGTCGGCGCCGTGATCGTGGCGGCGGTGGTCGTCGGCGTGCTCGTGCAGCGCAGCCGGTCCGAGACCGAGCACGCGAAGGTCACCCGACCGGCGAGCGCGGTCGGCCCGAGCGGCGGCGTGCTCGTCGGCGACAAGAACGCACCGGTGACCATCACGGAGTTCGGCGACTTTCAGTGCCCGGTTTGCGGCCAGCTCCACCAGCTGTGGGAACCGACGCTCGAGCAGCTCATCCAGCAGGGAAAGGTGAAGTTCGAGTTCGTCGGCCTCCAGTACCTCGACCAGGGCACGACCGAGTCGCTGCGCTCGGCGGCCGCCGCGGTGTGCGCGGCGGACGCGGGGAAGTTCACCGACTACTACAACGCGCTCTACAACCAGCAATCGCGCACGGAGAACTCCGGATTCCTCACGAACGACCAGCTCCAGCGCTTCGGTAGCGAAGTCGGGATCACGGATCCGGCGTTCGCGCGTTGTGTGAGCTCCGGCCGGTTCACCGGATGGGTGAGGAAGAACACCGACACCACGTCGCAGAAGGGCATCACGGGCACGCCCACCGTGCTGGTGAACGGCAAGACGATCAGCAACTCCG
This sequence comes from uncultured Actinomycetes bacterium, assembly GCA_963768605.1. Taxonomy (GTDB): domain Bacteria; phylum Actinomycetota; class Acidimicrobiia; order IMCC26256; family JACDBD01; genus JALZAA01. The sequence continues at coordinate 124,790 of CAVYIP010000021.1, forward strand.
TGGCAGCCGATCCTGAGCGCTTGACCGCGCTCGTCGACCAGGAGTCGAGCTAGCTCAGGCGCAGCGCGCGCACAGCCCCACCAGGTCCACCCGGTGGCGCTGCGTGTGGAAGCCGGTCGAGCGGGCGATCTGGTTGGCCGCCGCGTGCACGGACTGCTCGAGCCCGGCGGACGCCGGCACGTCCTCGACCAGCCCGCAGTTGGCGCAGATGAGGTGATGGTGGTGCTCGGTGAGGTCCTCGGCCAGCTCGAAGCGGGCGAACTCTCCGTCGGTGACGATGCGATGGACGAGCCCGGCCTGCTCGAGCACGACGAGGTTCCGGTAGACCGAGCTCTGCGCCAGGCCCCGGCCCGCGGGCGAGTCGAGGAGCTCCGGGATCGTCATCGGGCGGGGCCGAGGACGACAGCGCGTCGACGATCGCCTTGCGGTTGGCCGTCACCCGCTGGTTGGCACGCCGCAACCGCGTCGACACCGTGTCGTCCAGACCGTCGGAGAGCGCCGTGGCGTTGCCACCTGCCATGCGCGCATTGTACGGGCGAACCGCCCCGGTTCTCGCGGGCGGTACCTTCGGCCGGCGACGTAGGAGGCGACGGGAGGAACGTGGACGCGACGCGAGCGTTTCACCGAGCTCGTGCGCCGGCCGCCGGACGAGGTCCCGCTGGACGAGACCGTGCTCCTCATCGCCAGGCACGCGCACCCCGATCTCGACCTCTCCGGACCGCTCGGCGAGCTCGACCAGCTCGCCGACGCCGTTCCCGGGGCGACTGCGGACGACATTGCCGGCGCGCTCTTCGGCGAGGGCGGGCTCGCCGGCAACACCGTCGACTACGCCGACCCCCGCAACTCGTACCTCGACGACGTGCTTGCACGCCGTCTGGGCATCCCGATCTCGCTGTCGGTCGTGATGATCGAGGTCGGGCGCCGCGTCGGCGTCCCCATCTACGGCGTGGGCATGCCCGGGCACTTCCTCGTGCAGCCGGCCGGCGAGCTCGAGGTGTGGTTCGACCCGTTCCACGGCGGGCGGCGTCTCGATGAAGCCGGCTGCCGCGAGCTGTACGAGCAGATGCGGCTCGAACCGCCGTTCACCGTCGACCTGCTGCGCGCCGTCGACACGCGGAGCATCCTCAGCCGGATGCTGGCAAACCTCCAGCAGACGTTCATGCGGCGCGATCCGGCATCGCTCGCGTGGGCAGCGCGGCTGCGGTTGCGCATCCCCGAGCTGCTCCCGGGCGAGCGGCGGCAGCTCGCGGGGCTGCTCGGGGGCGTCGGCCGTTTCCTGGAAGCGGCGGACGAGCTCGAGGCGGTGGCGACGGAGCTCGAGGGCGACGATGCCGAGCAGGTGACCCGCGACGCCACCGCGCTCCGGTCGCGCGCCAATTGACCGGCGCGTCGGCGGTACCGTGCCCTCGTGCGAGGCGGACGCGCACTTCCCGATGTTCCCGCTCGGCAACGTGCTGTTCCCGCACGCGCAGTTGCCGCTGCACGTGTTCGAGCCGCGCTACCGCGCGCTCGCCGAGACGTGCCTCGCCGGCGACGGCGAGTTCGGCGTCGTGCTCATCGAGCGGGGCAGCGAGGTCGGCGGCGGGGACACCCGCTTCTCGGTCGGGACGGTCGCTCGCATCGTCGCCGCCGGGCGGCTGCCCGACGGCCGGTATCTCCTCGCCACCGAGGGCACCCGCCGCCTGCGCGTGCGCGAATGGCTGCCCGACGACCCGTTCCCGCGCGCAGAGGTGGAGCTGCTCGGCGAGCCCGGGCCGCCGAGCGAGGCCCGCGCCACGCGCGACGACGTCGAGCGCCTGTTGAAGCGCGTCCTGGCGATGTCGGCCGAGCTGGGGGACGCGCCACAGTCCATCGACGTCGTGCTCGACGACGACCCGGCGCAGGCCGCCTTCGAGGCGGCGGCGGCGGCGCCGATCGGGCCGCTCGACGCCCAGCGCCTGCTCGAGATCGACGATCCCGGCGAACGCCTCACCCGGCTGCACGACCTGCTCGCCGACCAGGCCGAGGTGCTCGAGCTGCGCCTCTCGGGGACATAGCGACGGGCGGGATTAGCCTTCGCGGCAGGGCGGCTTGCCGACCGTGCCGCAACCGGAGCGCGACGGCGACAGGAGGCGTGGCGTCGATCAGCGCACGAGAAGGCCCGCGTCGAAGGGCTGATCCACAACCTCAAGGACGGGCTCGGCGACGGGCCCGAGAGCGACGAGCTCTCCGAGCTGTCGGACTACGACCAGCACCCCGCCGACACCGCGACCGAGACGTTCGAGCGCGAGAAGGACGTCTCGATCCTCGAGCAGCTCGAGGAGGAGCTCGCCGAGCTGCAGGCGGCGCTCGAACGCATCGACAACGGCACGTACGGCGTCGACGAGGTGACGGGCAAGCCGATCGCGCCGGAGCGCCTCGAGGCGCGGCCGACCGCTCGCACGAACGTCGACACCGAAGGCCAACGCGAAGCTGACGATAGGCTGCCGCGCGGCGACGCCGGAGACCCCGAGGAGTACTGATGCAGTTCGCCATCGACAAGGTCGGGCAGTGGTCGGACGAGCAGGACTTCAAGGTCGAGGCGGAGCGGATCAAGCAGTACGCCGCCGCCACCAACGACCCGATCCCGGCGCACGCGAACGGCGAGCTCGCGCCACCGGTCTTCTCGGTCGTCCCGGTCTGGGACGCGATGGGCGGCGCGGTGGGCGAGGTCACGCCGCCGGACGCGTTCCCGTTCGTCGTCCACGGCGAACAGGACATGTACTTCCATAAGCCGATCGTCCCCGGCGCGGTCCTGCGGTCACGGGCGGCGCCGATCGGCATCCACGTGAAGCAGTCGGGCACCACGGTCGTCAGCCGCATGGAGACGCGCGACGAGGCGGGCGAGCTCGTGAACGAGCAGTACTCGGTGACGTTCTTCCGCGGCGTGACCGGGGGCGACGGCAAGGGCGAGACCGCCCCGGAGCATCGCTTCCCGGAAGAGCTTCGGAGCACCGACCCCGCCGCGGTGGCGGAGCAGACCTTCGACGCCGACCAGACGTACCGGTACTCGGCGGCGTCCGGCGACAAGGTCCCGATCCACCTCGACGAGGAGTTCGCCAAGTCGGTCGGCCTCCCCGGCATCATCATCCACGGCCTCTGCACGATGGCGTTCACGAGCTGGGCCGCGATCGGCGAGCTCGCCGCCGGTGAGCCGAAGCTGCTGAAGCGGCTGGCGGTGCGCTTCTCGAAGCCGGTGCTCCCGGGCGAGACGATGACCACCCGCTTCTGGACCGTCGGCGAACGCGACGGCAAGACCGTCTACGCGTTCGAGAGCACCAACCCGGCCGGCGACGCCGTCATCAAGGACGGCGTGGCGGAGATCGCGATCTGAGCGTCCGGCTGCGGCTGTTCGCCCAGGCGCGCGACGCGGCGGGCCGCGCCGACGACACGTTCGAAGCGGCCACGGTCGGCGAGCTGATGGCGGCGGCGGGATCGGTCTACGGCGCGCAATTCCGGGCCGTGCTCACGTCGGCCCGGGTGTGGGTGAACGGCGACGAGCCGGCGCAAGGCGACGACACGCCCCTGCGCGACGGCGACGAGGTCGCGGTCATCCCGCCGGTGAGCGGTGGCTGAAGCGCCGGGTCGGGCGCGCGTCGTAGCCGCTACAGCAGCTTCAGGCTCTGTGCGTTGTCGAAGCGCTTGGTGACGTCGGACCAGTTCACGATGTTCCAGAACGCGTCGACCCAGTCCGCCTTCACGTTCTTGTACTGCAGGTAGTACGCGTGCTCCCACATGTCGAGCACGAGGAGCGGCGGGGCGCCCTGCCCGACGTTGCTCTGGTGGTCGTAGACCTGCTCGACGATGAGCCGCTGCGCGACCGGCTCCCACGTCAGCGCGCCCCAGCCCGAGCCCTGCACGTTGAGGGACGCCTCGGTGAGCTGGTTGCGAAAGCCCTCGAAGGTGCCGAACGACTCGTCGATCGCGGCCGCGAGCTCGCCGTCCGGCTTGTCGCCGCCGTGCGGGCTCATGTTCGTCCAGAACAGGGAGTGCAGGACGTGGCCCGACAAGTTGAAGGCGAGGTTCTTCTGCAGCTGGTTGATCGTTCCGAACTCTTCGTTCTCGCGGGCGGCGGCGAGCTTCTCGAGCGCGGTGTTGGCGCCCTTCACGTACGTCGCGTGGTGCTTGTCGTGATGCAGCTCGAGGATCTGGGCGGAGTAGTGCGGCTCGAGCGCCGCGTAGTCGTAAGGCAGGTCAGGCAGCGTGTACTCGGGCATCGCTCCTCCTCGGGGGGTCTGGGTGCGAAAAATCCGGTCCGGTCGTCGTCGTCACCCGGAGGTGCCAACCTCCTTCCCCGGCCAGGGATTCCGAAAACCTCCTGGTCAGACGCAGGCCATTGCGGGCGGCGGACGGTGCTGACTAGCGTCCGCCCCCGATGCGAGTGGGCCAACTCGGGGCGGTTTTGCGCGTTCTTGTAGCGGTCGCCGTATTGACGGCGGTCGCGATCCCGTTGGCGGCATCTTCGGCAGGCGCACAGCCCGCTCCCGACCCCCTTGCCGACATGAAGCAGCGCGCCGACGAGGCCCGGCGCGAGGCGAACGACGCTGCCGCGCGGTACACGAATGCCCAGTCCTCCTTCGAAGACCTCGGGAACAAGATCGCCGACCTCGAACAGAGGATCGCGGCGGGCGAAGCGCGGCGCGAGGAGCTACGAGGCATCGCGGAGCGCCGCGCCGTCGTCGCCTACAAGACCCAGGGCAGCGACCGCGCCGCGATCTTGAACGCGCAGAACCCGGGCGAAGGTGCGCGGTCGTCGGTCCTCCTCGATCGGGCGAACCAGGCCGACAATGCCGCGGTCGCCGACCTGGCGGCCGTGAACGCCGATCTCGCCGCGCAGCGCGACCAGCTCGCGGAGGATTCCAGGGACTACAGCACGTACCGGCAGCGTCTTGCCGACGAAAGCAAGATCCTCGATACGAAGGTCGCGGCGGCCGACATGGCAGTGCGTGAGGTCCAGGCGAAGCGCGCCGCCGAAGGCCTCGGCGCGCCGGTTGTCGACGGCCTGGTCTGCCCGGTGCCGGGCGCCGCGTTCAGCAACGACTTCGGGCAGCCCCGTACGGGGCACAGCCACCAGGGGAACGACATGTTCGCCCCCATGGGGACGCCCGACCTCGCCGTCATCGGCGGCAACATCACCTACGGCGACGGCGGCTCCGGCGGCATGGGCGCGTATCTCGAGGGCGACAACGGCGTGACCTACGTCTACTACCACCTGTCGGAGTACGTCGGTGGTCCGCGCCGTGTCGCGCAGGGCGAGGTGGTCGGCAAGCTGGGCATGACCGGGAACGCCGGCGCGCCGCACACGCACTTCGAGACCCGTCCGGGAGGGCGCACCGCTCCCGCGGTCAACCCGTACCCGACGCTTGTAAAGATCTGTCAGTAGCGCGCTGGTACCGTTGCCGCCATGGGCGAGCGCCGCCGCCGCATCGACAAGGTGCTCGATCCGGAGTTCCTCGCTGATCTTCCCGACTGGCCGCTCGACGAGCTGCGCCGCCGGCAGGCCGAGTGCCTCGAGATCGAGACCGAGGTCTCTTACGTCCGTCGCATGACGCAGGCGCGCATCGACATCCTCGAGGCCGAGATCGATCGCCGCGCGTCGGGCGGATCCGTCGCCGACCTCATCGCGGCCCTTCCGGAGATCCTCGCCGACGAAGGGCCGCGCGCACCGGTCGAGAAGAGCCGCCTGACCCGCCACCTGGCCCCGTCGATGGACATCGAATGGAAACGGGGCCGCGAGCGCCTCATCTCCGACGACACCCTGGCGAAGCTCCCCAACCTCGACGACGACGAGCTGCAATCGACGCTCCGCGAGCTCGGAGAGCTGGAGCACCAGGTGTCGCAGCAGCGGCGAGAGCTGCACCAGGTCATCGACCGCATGGAGGCCGACTTGGCCGCCCGGCACAAGGTGGGCCAGGCGTGATCTCGGCCCGCGAATGACCCCCGATCTCGAGTCGAGGCTGAGCGATCTCGGCGAGTTCATCCGCGATCAACGGCGCACGGCGCGCCTCTCACTGCGGAAGCTGAGCGAGCTCGCCGGGATCTCGAATCCCTATCTGAGTCAGATCGAGCGCGGCCTTCGCAAGCCGAGTGCCGAGATCCTCCAGGCGATCGCCCGCGCGCTCCGGATCTCCTCCGAGACGCTCTACGTACGCGCCGGTTTCCTCGAAGAGCGCGAGACGGACGAGGACCTCGTCGGCGACATCCTGCGCGACCGCACGATCACCGAGGGACAAAAGCAGGCGTTGGTCGAGATCTACCGTTCGTTCCAGCGCGAGCAGACCGAGGAAGAGGAAGACGGCTCGCCGCAGGCCGACTCGGGTTGAACGGCGCACAATCGCCTCGCCGGTAGGCTCTCCTTCGATGTCGGTCCAGCGCGTCGCCATGCTCAGCGTCCACACTTCCCCGCTCGCACAACCGGGTGCGGGCGACGGCGGTGGCATGAACGTCTACGTCAGCTCGCTGGCGTCGAATCTCGCCCGCGCCGGGGTCGCCTGCGACGTGCTCACGCGCGCCGACCATGCCGAGCAGCCGCCGATCGTCGAGGTCGAGCGCGGCTTCCGAGTGGTGCACCTCGCCGCCGGGCCGGTCGCGCCGGTCCCGAAGCCTGATCTGCCCGAGCTCGTCGACCCGTTCGTCGACGCCGCGCTCGGGTTCTTCGGCGCCGAGCGCGAGCTACCCGACGTGCTGCACGCGAACTACTGGATCTCGGGCGCGGTCGGGCACCGGCTCAAGCACGAGCTCGACCTGCCCCTCGTGGCCACGTTCCACACCCTCGATCGCGTGAAGGCGGAGGCGGGTGTCGGCGACGATCCCGAGACCCGCGCCCGCATCGAGGGTGAGATCGTCAGCTGCGCCGACCTGATGATCGCCGCGACGGACGAGGAACGCCGGCAGCTCGTCACGCTGTACGGCGCCGAAGGGGACCGCATCGAGGTCGTCCCGCCGGGCGTCGACCACGGTGTCTTCGTGCCCGGGGACCGCGGCGCGGCGCGTCGCGAGCTCGGCCTCGACCCGGAGACGCGGGTGCTCCTGTACGTCGGGCGGATCCAGCCGCTCAAGGGGGCCGACCTGGCGGTGCGCGCGCTTGCCGAGCTGGACGGAGACGCGTCGCTGCTCGTCGTGGGCGGTCCGAGCGGGACCAACGGCGCCGCCCAGGTCGTCGCGCTGCGCAAGCTCGTCGCCGATCTCGGCCTGGACGACCGGGTGCGCTTCGTCCCGCCCCAGCCCCACGACCGGCTGGCGGCCTACTACCAGGCCGCCGACGTGTGCCTCGTCCCGTCGCGCACGGAGTCGTTCGGCCTGGTGGCGCTGGAGGCCGCGGCGTGCGGGACGCCGGTCGTCGCCGCCGACGTCGGGGGCCTGGGATCCGTCGTCGAGGACGGCCGGACGGGTTTCCTCGTCGAGGGCCGCGCCGCCACCGACTACGCGGCGCCGGTCGAGCTGCTGCTCTCCGATCCGGAGCTCGCCCGGGAGATGGGCGTCAACGCGCTGGCGCGTTCGAGCCGGTACATGTGGAGCATCGCGGCGGCCCGGTTGCGCCGGTTGTACGGCGACCTCGCGACGCGCTCGCCGGTGGAGTGCTCGTAGGCCACCTGTGAACCTCGACGAGGCGCACGAGCTGATCGGGGGACACCTCGAAGGGCCGGTGGCGGCGGCCGAGTACGTCCAGCACGTCGAGTACGACCCCGAGCTCCGGCGTTGGTACGTGCGGTTCGGATGCGACGGGCGCGACGCCACGACGATCTATTTCGATCTGCACGAGCGGACGCTGCGCTACGAGGTGTACTTCCTCCCCGACCCACCCGCGAACCATCTCGAGCTCTACCGCTACCTGCTGCGCCGCAACCACACGATGTACGGCGCGCGCTTCTCGATCGGGCCCGACGGCGACCTCTACCTCGTCGGTAGGGTGGCGCTCGAGCACTTGAGCGTCACCGAGCTGGACCGCATCATCGGCGTGATCTACGAGACCGTCGAGACCTGGTTCCAGCCCGTCGTGGGCATCGCGTTCGGGCGCCGGCGCTCCCCGCAGTCTCAGACTGTCTGAGGATTTCACATCTTGCGCCAGACGGCGTGAGGGGATACGGTAGCGAGCGTCGGGCCCGAGGTGCGGGACGGTCGGCCTCGTTCGGGGAAGTGCGAGGCGGACCTGAAGGTTCCTCGGGCCCGGCCGCGCCACCGTTACCCTCCCATTTGTGATGCAACTCGCGCTGTTGGGCGGCGGACGCATGGGCGAGGCGTTGCTGGCGGGCATGCTCGACGCCGGCTGGGACGCGGACGCCCTCGCCGTCGCCGAGGTCGATCCCGAGCGGCGCCGGCTGGTCGAAGAGCGGTTCCGGGGCGTGCGCGCCGTGCCGAGCCCGGCGTGGGCGGTGGCGGAGAGTGACGTCGTGGTGGTGGCCGTGAAGCCCAGCGACGTCGGCGCCGCGCTCGAGCAGTGCCTGCCCGTCATTGAAGACGGACGCCTTGGTGCTGTCGATCGCGGCGGGCGTCACCCTTGCCACCCTCGAGGAGGCGGTTCCCGACCGGCCTGTCGTACGGGCGATGCCCAACACCGCCGCGCTCGTGCGCAAGGGCGCCGCCGCGATCGCCGGCGGTCGTCACGCCACCGATGCGCACCTCGACGAGGCCGAGCGCATCCTCGGCTCGGTCGGCGTCGTCGTACGCGTCCCCGAGGAGCTGCTCGACGCCGTCACCGGCCTCTCCGGCTCGGGCCCGGCGTACGTGTTCCTGGTCGCCGAGGCGATGGTCGAGGCGGGCGTCCTCGTCGGGCTGCCGCGGGAGACCGCGGCGACGCTCGTGCATCAGACCCTGGTCGGCGCCGCCGCCCTCCTCGTCGACGGCACCGAGGGACCGGAGGCGCTCCGGGCCGCGGTGACCTCGCCGGGCGGGACCACCGCGGCCGGGCTGGCTCGCCTCGAGGCCCACGGCGTCCGGGCCGCGTTCCTCGAGGCGGTGGAGGCCGCGACCCGCCGCTCCGAGCAGATCGGCCGTCCTCACCGCTGACGGGCTCCCTCGTCCCGCTGTCCACAGATCGGGACACCGGCGCGCTCGGCTCACGCTAGACAACAGGGGCACCGCCACCTACGCTCAGAATCCCAACGGGCTGGAGCCAAGGGGTGTTGACCGTGGCGGAGTCGTTCGCCAAAGCGCGCTTCCTGACTGTTCAGGAAGTCGCCAAGCTCATCCGGGTGTCTTCCATGACGGTCTACCGCCTGATCAAGGCGGGGGACCTGCCGGCAGTGCGCGTCGGGCGCTCGTTCCGAGTGCGCGACGTCGATGTCGACGCCTATCTGGAGTCGCGGTACACGCAGGCCGGATAGGCGCGATTCGGTCAGGGTGACGCTCGCCCGGAGGTTCGTCTCGTTCCTGTCCGACTACGGCCACACCGACGAGTTCGTCGGGGTGTGCAAGTCGGTGATGCTCAGCCTCGCCCCGGACCTCCAGATCGTCGACATCACCCACGACCTCCCCGTTCACGACGTGCGCGCCGGGGCTCTCACGCTGGTGCGGGCGGCGCAGTACCTCCCCGACGGCGGCATCGTCCTGGCGGTGGTCGACCCCGGTGTCGGCACCGACCGCAGACTCGTCGCCGTCGAGGTCGAGCAGGGGATCCTGCTCGGCCCCGACAACGGTCTGCTCGCTCCGGCGGTCGCCATCCTCGGCGGAGCCGAGCGAGTGGTCTCGCTCACCAGCACCGAGCATCAGCTGCCCGCGCCGGGCCCGACGTTCGCGGGGCGCGACGTCCTCGCTCCCGCCGCCGCCCACCTCGCCGCCGGTGTCGATCCCGCGGAGTTGGGCGACGAGGTCGACGCAGCCGGGCTGGTCCCCGGGCTGGTCTCGCTCCCGCGGCACGACGAGGGTGGCGCGATCCACGGCGAGGTCTGGTGGATCGATCGGTTCGGCAACTGCCAGCTCAACATCGACCCCGACGAGCTGCGCGCCCACGGCGCCGAACCGGGCGGCGCGCTCGAGGTCCGCTTCGGCGATCAGGCGCGCTCGGTCCGTTGGGTGCACACGTACGCCGACGCCAAGCCGTCCGAGCTCGTGCTCATCGTCGACTCCTACGGCTTGGCCTCGCTCGCCCTCGACCGCGGCTCGGCCGCAACCGAATGCGCGCTCGAACCGGCGTCGGCCGTGACCCTGGTCCCGCCCGGCGCCACCGTCACCGGCACCGATCAGGGACCTTCGTAGCCGTGCGCCCGGGAACCACCATCGCCATCGCCGTCCTGCTCTTCATCATCCTCGCCGCGGCCTTCGCCCAGTTCGTCCTCCGCCTCGGGCCATGACCTCCGGCGGCCCGGCCGCCGCCGCAGCCCGGATGCCCGATCTGGGACTCCCAGGGATTCCCTCCTCGTGTCGCATCGCGTCACTCTGCGTGATACAAAATCACTCAAGGCGCGAGGCGCCCGGTCGACGCCTCGCTCGATTCGGGGTTCCGGTCCGTGGGTGTGGGGGCCGCGGGCGCCGCGCTGTCATGGGGCGGCGTTCGTGGAAACAGCCTCCCAGCCCGCCCCAAGCACCGCACCCACGGCCGGGGCCCCCAATCCCACTGGGTCTTGCGAGCGCGCGGCGAGAGCCCGGCGGTACCTTCCCGCTGTGCGCGTGCCCGAACGTGAAGCCGACGTGCTGGCCGACGCCGACGTCGTCGTGGCCGGCGGTGGTCCGGCCGGTCTGGGCGCGGCGATCGCGGCCGCCCGCGCCGGCGCCCGGGTCGTCCTCTGCGAGCGGTACGGGTTCCTCGGCGGCAATCTCACGGTGGCCAAGGTCGGGACGATCTGTGGCTTGTACGTCGGTGGTGACGACGCGGGCGACTTCGACTTCGTCGTCGGCGGGATCGCCCGCGAGATCGCCGAGGCTCTCGCGCGCGACGGCGCCGGCGTCGGTCCGGTGCCCTTCAAGGAGACGGCGGTCTTCCTCTACGTGCCGTGGGCGGTCAAGCGCCTCGCGGACCATCTCGTCACCGAGGAGGACACGCTCGAGGTGCTGCTCCACTCGCTCGTGGCCGACGTCGTCGTCGACGACGACGGGTTGCGAGCGCTGGTGCTGGCGACCAAGCGGGGACCGCGCGCGGTGACCGGGAAGGTCTTCGTCGACTGCACCGGTGACGCCGACGTCGCCACCTTCGCCGGCGTCCCCACCGAGCTCGGACCGCCCGGCTCGCGCCAGTTCGGGTCGATGCAGTTCGTGATGCAGCACGTCGACGCACCTGCCGCGCTGGCGGCCGTCCCCACGCTCGGTGACCTCATCGGCGAGCACGGCGCGCACCTCTCGCGCGACGGTGGCGCCATCATCCCGACCTTCCGGCCCGGTGAGTTCGTGGGCGCGATGACGCGCGTGCGCAACCGCGACGGCACGCCCGTCGACGTCACCGACGTGCGTCAGGCGACGTGGGGTGAGCTCGAGGGGCGCCGGCTCGCCGAGGAGGCGGGGGCGTTCCTCCGGGCCTACGTTCCCGGGTTCGCCGACGCGTTCCTCGACGACACCGCGACCGCGCTCGGCGTGCGCGAGACCAGGCGGGTCGTCGGCGACTACGTGCTCACCGGGGACGACGTCACGAACGGCGCCGTCTTCGACGACGCCGTCGCGCGGGGGCATGGCCGCGCGAGTACCACGTGCGCGGGCGGACGACCGAGTACGAGTTCCTGCCCACCGGTGTCAGCTACCAGGTGCCGTTCCGCAGCCTGCAACCACGGGGTGTTCCGAACCTGCTGGTCGCCGGACGCTGCCTGTCCGCCGACCACGACGCCCTCGCCTCGATCCGGGTCATGGGCCCGAGCCTGGCCCTCGGGCAGGCCGCCGGCACCGCCGCCGCGCTGGCGGCACGCGACGGTGTGCCCGTCGCCGAGGTCGCGGTAGACGAGCTCCAGGGGTCATTGTCGAAGCAAGGGGCGATCCTGTGACGAACCTCGCGGATGTGCTGCTGGCGCCGGCACAACGGACGCCCGACGCGGTCGCGCTGCGAGCCGGGTCCGACGTCATCACCTACCGAGAGCTCGAGTCGCGCGCGGCGCGCGTCGCAGGGGCGCTCCGTGCCGAGGGAGTCGATCCGGGCGACCGCGTCACGATCGAAGGTCACAACACGATCCCGTTCGTCGCTTCGTACCTCGGCGCGCTGCGGGTCGGCGCGGTCGCCGTGCCGCTGAACCCGCAGGCGCCCGACCCGGAGCTCGACCGCGAGCTCGGAGCGGTCGAGCCCGCCGTCGTGCTCGGGCCGCCGCTCGAGGGCACCGGCGACGCCGAGCCGGCTGCCACCGTCCCCCGCGACGACTCGGACGTCGCGGTGCTGCTGTTCACCGCGGGTACGGCGGGCGCGCCGAAGGCGGCGATGCTCACGCACGGCAATCTCGCATCGAACATCCGCCAGGTGCTCGACCATCCGGGCCTGGCGTTGAACCCCGGCGACGTGAGCCTCGGGCTGTTGCCGCTCTTCCACGTGTTCGGGCTCAACGCGGTGCTGGGCATCGGCCTCGCCGCCGGCGCGTCGACCGTCCTGCTGGACCACTTCGACGCCGCCGCCGCCGTGCGGGAGGTGCGCGAGCACGAGGTCTCGGTCGTCGCCGGCGTCCCAGCCATGTATCACGCGTTCCTCGAGCTCGACGACGCCACCGCGCCGGCGGGCGCCTTCGAGTCAGTGCGCCTGGCGGTGTCGGGGGCGGCACCGCTCGACGGAGAACTGCTCGACGGGATGCGCAAGCGCTTCGGCGTCGTCGTGCACGAGGGGTACGGCCTCACCGAGGCGTCCCCGATCGTGACCACGTCGGTGATCGGGCGGCGGGAGCCGGCCGCCGGCTCGATCGGCCCGCCGCTCCCGGGCGTCGACGTCCGCCTCGTCGACGCCGACGGCGGCGACGTCCTCCCGGGCGACCCCGGCGAGATCTGGGTCCACGGCCCCAACGTCTTCCCCGGCTACTGGCACGACTCCGACGCCACCGCCCGTGCCCTCACCGGCGACGGATGGCTCCGCACCGGCGACGTGGCGGTCAGCGACGACGACGGAGAGCTCAGCCTCGTCGACCGCGCAAAGGACCTCGTGATCGTGTCCGGCTTCAACGTCTACCCGGCCGAGGTCGAGGAGGCGTTGCTCGAGCATCCCGACGTCGCCGAGGCGGCGGTCGTCGGCGAGCCCGATCCCCGCACCGGCGAGGCCATCGTGGCGTTCGTGGTGCCCGAGCCCGGTGCGCGACCGGACCCCGCCGCGCTCCTCGCCCACTGCGCCCGTTCCCTGGCCCGGTACAAGTGCCCGACCCGGGTGGAGATCGTCGACGCGCTGCCCCGGTCGTTCGCCGGCAAGGTCCTCCGGCGCGAGCTGCGTCCCTGAGCCCTTCCCACCCGCCCGGGGACTTTGAGAACAATTGCACAAGCGCGGGGTATCCTCGCTGAACGCCCGGGGCCGCCCCGGGCTGACCGGAAGAGTCCGGAAAGAGCAGGGAAGCGAACGCAGTGCCCTCCGCCCGACGAATCCCCGAGGCGACGGTCGCCCGCCTGCCCCTCTACTACCGGGCCCTGCTCGAGACCGCCGACCAGCACGTCGGCACCGTCTCCTCCGAGCGCCTCGCCGCCCTCGCGGGCGTCAACGCGGCGAAGGTGCGCAAGGACCTCTCCTACCTCGGCTCCTACGGGACCCGGGGCGTCGGCTACGACGTCGAGTTCCTCCTCCACCAGATCTCCCGCGAGCTCGGCCTGACCCACGACTGGCCCGTCGTGATCGTCGGCGTCGGCAACCTCGGCCACGCGCTCGCCAACTACCGGGGATTCGGCGCCCGCGGCTTCCAGATCGTCGCCCTCGTCGACGCCGACCCGGCCAAGGTGGGCACCCGGATCGGCGATCTCAGCGTCGCCGCCCTCGACGACCTCCCCCGCGTCGTCGCCGAGTGCGGCATCGCGATCGGGATCATCGCCACCCCGGCCGGCGCCGCCCAGGAGGTCGCCGATCGGCTCGTCGACGCGGGCGTGACCTCGATCCTCAACTTCGCGCCGGCCGTCGTCAGCGTGCCCACCGGCGTGTCGCTCCGAAAGGTCGACCTCGCGATCGAGCTCCAGATCCTGTCCTTCTACCAGCAGCGCAAGCTGCCGGGCCTCGACGGGCAGCGCGGCGACGTGCCGCGCGCCGCGGAAGGCGTGGGGTGACGACGACGCGGCGCTCGCTGCTCGGTTACCCGGTGAACCTCGTCGTCGCGGGCCGCCGCTGCGTGGTGGTGGGCGCGGGACGGATCGGCGCCCGCAAGGTCGACGGGCTGCTCGCGGCGGAGGCCGACGTGCACGTCGTGGCGCCGCGTCTCGGGGACCAGGTCCGGGCGTGGCGCGACGAGGGTCGCATCACGGCCGCCGAGCGCTCCTTCGAGCCCGAGGATCTCGACGGCGCGTGGCTGGCGACCGCCGCCACCGACGACCCCGCCGTGAACCATGCCGTCTTCGAGGCGGGCGAGGCCCGGGGCGTGTGGGTCAACTCGGCCGACGACCCGGACAACTGCTCGTTCACGCTCATGTCGGTCATCCGGCGGGGCGACCTCGTCGTCACGGTCGGGACCGGCGGGCGCAGCCCGGCGCTGGCGACGTGGCTCAAGGAGCGGATCACCGCCGAGATCGGTCCCGAGTACGAGACCCTCGTGGAGCTGCTCGCGGACGCCCGGAATGCGATGCAAGCCGACGGGCGTTCCACCGAGGACGCCGATTGGAAACGGGCTCTCGATTCCGGCATGCTCGATCTCATTCGCGCCGGCCGGGTGGATGACGCCAAGGAGCTGCTGCGGTCGTGTCTCTCGTCGTCATTGGCCTGAACCACCGCACGACCCCGGTCGAGCTGCTCGAGCGGATGGCCGTGCCGTCGCCCGAGCTGCCCAAGGCGCTGCACACGCTGGAGCGCAGCGAGAACCTCGCCGAGGTCGCGGTGCTCTCGACGTGCAACCGCACCGAGGTCTACGCGCGCTGCACGCGCTTCCACCCCGCGGTGGAGGACGTCCGGAACTTCCTCACCGACCAGTCGTCCCTCGATCCCGACACGATCAGCGACCACCTGTACACGTACCACGACGACGCTGCGGTCGCGCACCTGTTCGGCGTGGCAGCCGGCGTCGATTCGATGATCGTCGGTGAGGGCGAGATCCTCGGACAGGTACGCGAGGCGTTGCGGGTCGCCGAGCAGGAGTCGATGATCGGACCGCTCGTGTCGCGTGTCTTCCGCCAGGCGGTCGAGGTCGGGAAGCGGGCCCGGACGGAGACCGCGATCGGCCGCCACGCGGTGTCGGTGCCGTCGGCGGCCGTCACGGTGGCCGGCGAGCGGCTCGGCGGACTCGAAGGCCGCCGCGTGCTCGTGATCGGCGCCGGCGACGTCGGCGCCGCCATGGCGGTCGCACTCAACGGTGCCGGCGTGAGCGACATCACGGTCGCCAACCGCTCACCCGAACGGGGCGCCGAGCTCGCAGCGCGCGTCGGAGGCCGGGCGATCGGGCTCGACGGCGTGATCGACAATCTGATCGAGACGGACGTGCTCCTGGCGTCGACGGGCGCGTCCGACGTGCTCCTCGAGCGCGGCGAGATCGAAGCCGCCATGTCGCGGCGTGGTGATCGTGCGCTGCTGATCGTCGACATCGCCGTGCCGCGCAACGTCGACCCCGGGGTCGGTCAGGTCTTCGGCGTGACGCTCCTCGACATCGACGACCTCAAGGCGTTCGCGGAGCACTCTCTCGAACAGCGCCGGCAGGAGATCGGCAAGGTGCGGGAGATCATCACCGAGGCGCTCGACCGTTTCCGGCTCGAGCGCTCGGCCCGTGAGGTCGCGCCGCTGGTGTCGTCGCTGCGCGCCCGGGCCGAGGAGCTGCGCGCCGCCGAGCTGGCGCGGTTCCGATCCCGCCTCGCCGCGCTCGATCCCGCGGCGCAGGAAGCCGTCGAGGCGTTGACACGCCGGCTCGTCAACAAGCTGCTGCACGACCCGACGGTGCGCGTCAAGGAAGCCGCCGGCACTGCGCAAGGCGACATGTACGCGGACGCGCTCGCAGCGCTGTTCGGCCTCGAGGAAACCTCCGAGCCTGCCGATCCGCCGACCGACGGACCGTAATGCCGCCGGTGCGGGTGGCGACGCGCGGCAGCGCGCTGGCCCGCTGGCAAGCCGAACGGGTGGTGCAACTGCTCGGCGTCGAGGCGGAGTACGTGATCGTGTCGACGCGGGGCGACGAACGCAGGGAAGTCCCGATCCATGCGATGGGCGGAACCGGCGTGTTCGTGAAAGAAGTCGAGCAGGCGGTGCTCGACGGCCGGGCCGACATGGCGGTGCACTCGGCCAAGGACCTCCCGGCGGAGACCGCGCCGGAGCTCGTGCTCGCCGCCCTGCCCGAGCGGGGGGACCCTCGCGACGCCTTCGTGGGGCGGCCGTTCGACGAGATCCCGACGGGCGGGTGCGTCGGCACCGGATCGGTGCGGCGGAGGGCGCAGCTCGCGGCGCTGCGACCGGACCTCGGTTTCGCAGAGCTGCGGGGCAACATCCCGACCCGGCTCGAGAAGGCGGCCGGCTTCGACGCCATCGTGCTGGCGGCGGCGGCACTCGACCGCCTCGGTTTGGCCGATCGGATCGCCGAACGCGTGGATCCCTCGGTCGTGCTGCCCCAAGTGGGCCAGGGCGCGCTGGCGGTCGAATGTCGCGCCGACGACGACGGGACCCGCGCCCTCCTCGCCGGCGCTGACGACGCCGAGGTGCGCGCCGCCGTCACCGCCGAACGCGCGTACCTCGCCGAGCTCGGTGGCGGCTGCAATCTCCCGTGCGGCGCGCTGGCCGAAGCCGGTGACGCCGGGGTGCGGCTCGAGGCTCTGCTGGCATCGCTCGACGGACGCATCACGCTGCGGGCGCACGTCGAGGGGCACGATCCGGTCGCGGTCGGCGCCGAAGCGGCGCGCCGTCTCGTCGACGAGGAAGGCGGTCGCCTCGTCCTCGACGACGAGCTCGTCGGGGGCGGGACATGACCGTGTACCTGGTGGGCGCAGGGCCCGGGGACCCGGGCCTGCTCACCGTGCGCGGCGCCGAGGTGCTCGGGCTCGCGGACGTCGTCGTCCACGATCGGCTCGTGCACCCTTCGCTCTTGGACCTCGCCCGGCCCGACGCCGAGCGGATCTACGTGGGGAAGGCGCCCGGCCGGGCCGAGATCGAGCAGGCAGGCATCAACGCGCTCCTCGTCGAGCACGGGCGCGCCGGACGCGCCGTCGTCCGTCTCAAGGGCGGCGACCCGTTCGTGTTCGGGCGTGGCGGCGAGGAAGCGGAGGCCCTGGCGGCGGCCGGTGTGCCGTTCGAGGTCGTGCCCGGCATCACCAGCGCTCTCGGCGCGCCGGCGTACGCCGGGATCCCGGTGACGCACCGCGGCGTCTCGACCCACTTCACGGTCGTGACCGGGCACGAGGATCCGGCGAAGGAGAGCTCCGACGTCGACTGGGAGGCATTGGCAAAGGCCGGCGGCACGCTCGTGATCCTCATGGGCGCGGGCCGGGTCGGGGACATCGCGGCGCGCCTCGTTGCAGGCGGCCGGCCCCCCGAGACGCCGGTGGCGGCGGTGCGGAACGGCACCCGTGCCGATCAGGAAACCGTGCGGGCGACGCTGGCCACGATCGCCGACGCCGGCGTCCGGGCGCCGGCGGCGATCGTCGTGGGCGAGGTCGCCGGCCTCGACCTCGCGTGGTTCGAGACGCGGCCGCTGTTCGGCCGCTCCGTGGTCGTGACTCGTGCCCGTGAGCAGGCGAGCGAGCTGCGGCACCGTCTCGAAGGGCTCGGCGCCGAGGTGATCGAGCTCCCGGCGATCGCGATCGAGCCGCTGGCGTTCGACGTGCCCGACCTCTCCGCTTACCGCTGGCTCGTCTTCACATCGGCGAACGGCGTGGTCGCATTCTTCGACCGCGGCCTCGCCCCCGCCGGGCTCGACGCCCGCGCCGTCGCGGGTCTCCGGCTCGCCGCAATCGGACCGGGGACCGCCGCTGCCCTCGCCGAGCGCGGGCTGCGTACCGATCTGCTGCCCGAACGGTTCGTGGCCGAGTCGTTGTTGGAGGCGTTCCCGACGGCGGCGGCCGGCGGCGAACGCGTGCTGCTCGCCCGGGCCGAGCACGCGCGTGACGTGCTTCCCGCCGGCCTGTCGGAGCGCGGCTACGCGGTCGACGTGCTGGCGGTCTACCGAACCGTGACCGCGACGCCCGACGCGGATGCGCTCGATCGGGTGCGCCGGGGCGAGGTCGACGCGCTCGACGTTCACGTCGTCGTCGACGGTGACGAACCTGTGCGACTTGCTGGGTGACGTCCCCTCGCCGCAACCGCTCGTGGCGTCGATCGGGCCGGTGACATCGAAGACGGCGTTGGAACGCGGCCTGCGCGTCGACGTCGAGGCGAGCGAGCACACGATCGACGGGCTGGTCGAGGCCCTCCTACGCGCACTCGATCCGGGACGCGCCTAGGCGATCCCGGGAGACGCCGTCCACACGCAGCCGGCCCGGTTGATTCGAAGTCGGACCGCGCGGGTCGGGCGGTACCCTTGCTGCGTGGCGTTCCCCGAGCATCGGTCGCGGCGACTGCGTCGTACGCCTGCGTTGCGGCGACTCGTCGGTGAGACACGCGTCGACGTCGACGATCTGGTCGCGCCCCTCTTCGTGAAGGAAGGGATCGACGCGCCCGAACCGGTGGCGTCGATGCCGGGCGTGCTCCAGCACACCCAGGAGAGCCTCCGCAAGGAGGTGCGGGCGCTCGCCGACCTCGGGATCCCCGCGGTGGTGCTCTTCGGCGTCCCGGCGGCGAAGGACGCGACCGGGTCGGGTGCCGACGCTCCCGACGGCGTGGTGCAGGTGGCGTTGCGCTCGCTGCGCGACGAGGTCGGCGACGACCTCGTGCTCATCGCCGACAACTGCCTCGACGAGTACACCGACCACGGTCACTGCGGCGTCCTCACCGCCGACGGCGAGGTGGACAACGACGTCACCATCGAGCGGTACGCCGCGATCGCCGTCTCGCAGGCCGACGCCGGCGCCGACGTGGTGGCGCCGTCCGGGATGATGGACGGGCAGGTCGGCGCGATCCGCGCCGCACTCGATTCGGCCTCGCACAACGGCACTGCGATCCTCGCCTACTCGGCGAAGTACGCCTCCGCGTTGTACGGCCCCTTCCGCGACGCCGCCGAGTGCGCGCCACAGTTCGGCGATCGCCGCGGCTACCAGATGGACCCGCGGAACGCCCGCGAGGCCATCGACGAGACCGCGCTCGACGTCGCCGAGGGCGCCGACATGGTCATGGTGAAGCCGGCGCTCGCGTACCTCGACGTCATCGGCGCGGTGCGCGACTCGTTCGACGTCCCCGTCGCCGCGTTCCACGTGAGCGGCGAGTACGCCATGGTGAAGGCGGCGGCGCAACTCGGCTGGATCGACGGCGACGCCGTCGCGTTCGAGCACCTGGTCGCGATCAAGCGGGCCGGCGCCGACTTCGTGCTGACCTATCTGCCGCGCGGCTGCCGAGGCGCGCCGAGCGGGTCTGGCGCACGTGCCTGAGCATGTGCGACCAGAGAGCAGTCGCTGTTCGACCGGGCGCTGGCGCGCATCCCCGGCGGGGTGAACTCGCCGGTGCGCGCGTTCGGCGCCGTCGGCGGCGAGCCGTTCTTCGTCGCCCGCGGTGAGGGCGCCTACCTGGTCGACACCGAGGGGCGCCGCTACGTGGACTACGTCCAGTCGTGGGGCGCGTCGATCCTCGGGCACGCGCATCCGAAGGTGGTCGAGGCCGTGCAGCGCGCCGCAGCCGACGGGACGTCGTACGGCGCGCCGACCGCTCGTGAGGTGGAGTTGGCCGAGACGATCTGCGCGCGGGTGCCGTCGGTCGAGAAGGTGCGCCTCGTCTCTTCGGGGACCGAAGCGGCGATGACCGCCGTACGCCTCGCGCGCGGCGCGACCGGCAGGGCGAAGATCGTGAAGTTCGCCGGGTGCTACCACGGTCATCTCGACTCCTTGCTCGTGGCGGCGGGAAGCGGCGTCGCGACGTTCGGGCTGCCCGGGAGCGCCGGGGTCACCGAAGGCACCGTCGCGGACACGGTGGCCGTGCCGTACAACGATGACGCCGCCGTCGACGAGGTGTTCGCGCGGCACGGCGACGAGGTGGCGGCGGTGCTCGTCGAGCCGGTGGCGGCGAACATGGGTCTCGTCCCCGCCGAAGACGGCTTCCTGGCCGGGCTTCGCCGGCGTTGCGACGAGCACGGCGCCCTGCTCGTGTTCGACGAGGTGATCACCGGGTTCCGGGTCGGGCCCGCCGGTGCCCAGGGCGCGCTCGGCCTGTCGCCCGACCTGTCGCTGTTCGGCAAGGTCGTCGGCGGCGGGCTCCCGCTCGCCGCCGTCGGGGGACGAGCCGACCTGATGGACGAGCTGGCGCCGGTCGGTCCCGTGTACCAGGCGGGCACGTTGTCCGGGAACCCCCTCGCGACCGCCGCCGGCCTCGCCGCACTCTCGCTGCTCGACGACGACGCCTACGCACGTCTCGAGGAGATCGCGGCCCGCCTCGTCGACGGGCTCGTCGCCGTGTTCGACGCCGCCGGCGTCGAAGCGCAGGTGCCGCGGGCGCGCACCCTGGCCGGGCTGTTCTTCTCCGATCATCCGGTGCGTGACTACGACGATGCGCACGCCGCGAACCACAAGGCGTACGCGTCGTTCTTCCACGGCCTCCTCGATCGCGGTGTCTACGTCGCGCCGAGCGGCTACGAGGTGATGTTCCCGAGCCTCGCCCACGGTGACGCCGAGCTCGCGCGCACGTTCGCCGCCGCCACCGAAGCGGCGAACGAACTGCCACGCTGAGCGCGAGCGCGACCGCGGCGTTCGGGGCGATCTGACCGGTTTCAGGCGGTAGACGGGCGCGCCAGGTTGCCGCATCATTCCTGCAAGGCACGACCCGGCAACGGATCGAGGCCATCTTGGACGGCGGGGCGCGCGTCTTGATCGTCGACGACCACGTCATGCTGCGCGAATCGATGCGCGTCGCGTTGGAGCTCGCCGCCATCGACGTCGTCGGCGAGGCCGGCGACGGGAACGAAGCGCTCCGGCTCGTCGAGGAGCTCCATCCGTCCGTGGTCCTGATGGACGTGTCGCTTCCCGGTCCCGACGGCATCGAGGTGACGCGGCGACTCTGTGCACGCGATCCCGAGCTGCGCGTCATCATCGTGACGATGCACAGCAATTCGGCGCTGGTCGCGCGGGCAGTGCGGGCGGGCGCCTGCGCCTACCTGACCAAGGACTTCTCGATGCAAGAAGTGGTGTCGGCGGTCGAGAAGGTCGCCGCCGGCGAGATCGTGCTCTCACCCAACCTCGCGGGCTCGATGCTCCGCGAGCTCACGGCCTCCGACGACGTCAGGCACGACCTGATCACGAAGCGCGAGGCGGATGCCCTGCAGCTCGTCGCCGACGGCTACTCCACCGGCGAGGTCGCGTCACGACTCCTCGTGAACGACCGCACCGTCTCCCGCGACCTGTCTTCGGTATACGGGAAGATCAACGCCCGCGACCGCACCGAAGCGATCCTCAACAGCGTGCACTGGGGCATCATCTCCCGCGAGGTCTCGTCGACCGCGGGGGGAGACCGCTAGCGCTGCTGGTCCTGCTCCCGTTGGCGGCGACGGCGGACGCGGTCCATGGCGAACAGGACGCCGAACGTCAGTCCCACGAGCACCGTGAACAGCACGAATGCGAGCGCGCCCCCGCCGTTCTCCTTGCCGGCGTCGACGAGCTGCTGGGCGCCGGCGGGGGAGGCGGACAGCGCGAGCGCCGTCACCGACGACGCGATCAGCACGACGAGGGCACGCACGCGGTGAGTCACGTCAGATCTCCTCACGTCCGGGCCGGGACCGGCGCCGGGCCGGCGGCCTCGCGTTGCTTCGCCCGCTCGGCTTCGTCGCGCTCGCGCCAGTGCAGGCCGAGCAGCCCCAAGCCGAAGAGAATCGACGAGCAGATCAGCGCAATGATCGGCGGGAGCCGCAGCTGGCCGAGGTCACGCGGTCAGGATCACGAAGCCGTTCTTGTCCGAGGTCGGGTCGCACACCGGCTTCGGAGGCGGGACACCGAACGGCGTGGTCTGGCGGGTTGCACCGCGCACACCTCGACGACCGCGACGAGCGGCTTGTGGGTGAACTGGAAGTCCAGGAACTCGGGATCGCTGCCGCCGATCTCATAGGTGTTGACCGTCTGGTAGTCGGTCACCTTGTCGAACTTGGCGAACTTGTTGTCCTCCGGGGTGGGCTTCAGGACCGCGGTCGGTTGCAGCGTGACGAGGCGCGCGTCGACTGCAGCCTTCACGTTCGACGCCTCGATCGTGTCGACCTTCTCCTTCTTGGTGACCTTCTTGGCCTGGGGGTACTTGACTGGTCGAGGCTTGCTGACGTACTGCTGGACGTTCCACTCGGGGATGCGGCCCTTCAGCGTGTTCAACGGCGACTGCGTCGTCATCCACAGGATCGTCAGGATCACCATGAAGCCGGCGAGACCGGTGAACGCGACGAGGAACCCGAGCCGGGCACCGAGGTTCGTCCCGAGCAGCAGGTAGACCGAGCCGCAGAACAGCACGATCCCGGCGACGACCACGAGGATGCCGAGGATCGTCGGGTACCAGAGGCGTCTTGTCGATCTGCTCCTGGGCACAGGGTCAGCGCTCCCATCACAAGCCCCGCTCGTAGTCGACGATCGCCTGGATCTGGTCCTTGGTCAGGACGTTGCCGAAGTGGGGCATGCGACCGGACGAGATCCCGCGCGTGCCGTACAGCTCGTTGGCCGGCTTGCCCGTCGTGACCCAGTCGATGTGGTCCTGGACCCCCTTCGGGCCCGCGAACTGGCGCACCGTGTCGCCGTCGGTGAGGTTGGGCCCGAACGCGCCACCGCCCTGGGGACCGGGCAGCGGGCCCGGCCCGGGCTTGTCCGGGTCGAAGAACGACCAGTTCTTCGTGTGGCACCGCGCGCACTGCAGCTGGAAGAGCAGCTCCCCGTCGCTCTTGCCCGGGCTGCTTCGCCCGGGCATCGACGAGCTGCTGCGTGAACCGCTCCTTCGCCTTCTCGAGGCGAGATCTGGATGCTCTGGACGTAGCTCACGAGGTCGTCGATGCCCTGCTCGTTGAGCACGCCCTTGCCGCTCGCGATCCCCCATGGAGGCATCGGGCGTCCCCGGTCGGCCGAACGTGATGATGTGCGTGTCACCTCGTTCTTGTAGTACCGCAGCATCGCCACATCCAGTGGCGGCGCCTGCCACGTCACCTGGACCGGGAGGCAGTAGCTCGGCGTGTCGGCGGTGACCGCCGCGGTCGGGTCGCAGCGGGGGTCGTCCGACTTGATCGTGAAGTTGGTGCTGCCGCCCTCACCCTTGACGCCGTGGCAGTTGGCGCACAGCAGCGAACGCGTCGGGTCGTAGGCCTTGCTCTGGTCGTTCGCGAACAGGATCGCGCCCCGTTCGATCGACTGGTCCTTGGAACTGCTCCTCGGCCGATTCCCGACTCGGGACGGCTCGAACACGTAGTAGGCGAACAGCGTCAGTGCGATGAGCGCGGTCGTGAGCAGTGAGATCCCCAGGACGCGTTCGAGCTTGCGGCCTTCGAGGTCCTCGTCGGGCAGGAACGGGGTCAGGTTCTGCGGCGGCTTCGGCTCCGGGTTCCGGCGCAGGCTGAACGACGCGCCACAGGAGGATGATCCCGATGGTCGCGAACGCCGCCAGGTTGACGAGGATGATGACGAGACGGAGGTTCACCGGCGTGTGGACCTCACACACAGGGCGCCCCCTCGGCCGTCTGCCCCGTGGTGTCCGTGCCGATCGGCGGGCCCTGGACCAGCGACGACGCGGCGGTGTCGACGGTGATGTCGCCACCCGAAACCTCGAGCACGAAGCGGTCGAGACCGCGCGGCGCGGGCCCGCCCTTCTTCTCGCCGACCCGGTTGTACTTCGACCCGTGGCACGGGCACTCGAACCACTGCGACGACTCGCACCACGGCACCCGGCAGCCGAGGTGGACGCACTTCTGGTACAGCGCCACGTACCCCTTCTCCATGCCGGCGACGATGCGGGGGTCGTACACGTTCTTCGCCTTCGCGATGTCGTCCTTCGGGTAGGGCTGGATGTACGTGCGGGCGGCGGCGTTGTAGAAGGGCAGCTTCTTGTCGAACTGCTGCTTTGCGTCGTCCTCGGACCCGACGACGATCTTGGCGCCGAAGCCGCCCGCGCTTCCCGGCCACAGGAACCCGAGCATCGCCGCGCCCATGCCGGCGGCGAAGATGCCGAGCCCGGCGAGGATCCCGCGGTTGAAGAACTGGCGGCGGGTGAGCCCCAGCTCCTCTTCCTCCACCGGGCACGTACTCGACCGGGGCGCGGGCGCCGACGGGCTCGAGCGCCTGGCGTGACTCCTGCGCCCGGGCGCGCGCTTCCTCGTCGAGCTCGGCCAGCTCGGTTCCGGCGGGCTCGGGCGCGGGTGCTTCGGTGGTCGGTACCGACCGGTCGCTCTTGCGCGTCTCGCGGCTGAGCCTGCCGGTGGTCGACCGGCGACGACCTTCGGCCACGATCGCAACCGCTGCGAGGATCAGCAGCGCCGGAATGGCGACGATGAGAACGGTTGAAGAATCCACCTAGTACAAACGCCCTACAGGTCGAAGAAGATCCCGTTGTTCCACGGGAACACGAAGTTGAAGCCCGGGCCGCGGAAGAACGAGCCGATGATGACGAGCACGGCCCAGAGCATCAGGAACAAGGTGAAGATCGAGATCGCGAACTTGCGGTCCGTCGGCGCGTGCGACGGGTTCTTGTCGACGAACGGCGCCACGCCCAGCAGGAACAGGCCCATGCCCGGGATCGTCACTCCCGCGACCATGGGGTGGAACATCGTCAGCAGCTCCTGCAGGCCGAGGAAGTACCACGGCGCCTTCGACGGGTTCGGTGTCTTGTTGAAGTCGGCCAACCCGAGCAACGGCGCGCGCACGAGCGCCGAGAAGACCAGCATCCCTGCCGTCACGACCAGCACCGCCGCGAACTCGATGACGAGCAGGTGCGGCCACACGTGCACCTTGTCCTGCGCTTCGGCGCGGGTCTGCTGGATCGAGCCCGACTTCACGACCGTCAGCAGCCGCTGCGTGTGACCGCCCGGGCCGGTGGCCGTCGGCGTCGGCTTCGGCGCCGTCGCGGTGGCCGTCGCGCCGCCGCCCGTCGTCGCCGCGGCGGCCGCCGCCGGTTCGGCCGCGCCGCCGTCTCCGCCGTCCCCGGTGAGCTGCGCCCGCCGCCGCTTCGACCGCTCGAGCAGGTGGGCGGGGACGCCGCTCGCCGCCGCGGCTGCGGCCATGTCGTCGCCCTCGCCGGCGGCCGGCGCGCCGGTGGCCGCGGCCGCGGGCGCCTCGGCCGGCTGCTCGCCGGCCGCGGGCGCCTCTGCCGGGCGCGGCTTCCTCGCCGCCTTCGCCACCCTCTTCGCCGGGCACGGGCAGGCCGAGCGCCTTGCGGCGCTCCCGGCTGCGGCGGAGCAGGTGCTCGGGAACCTCGGTCATCGATCCCTTCTCACCTTTAGAGCGGCCCGGACAGGCCGCCGTCCTTGCGGACGCGCCAGAAGTGGACGGCCATGAAGATCACGATCACGAACGGGAGTAACAGGACGTGCAGCGTGTACCAGCGTAAGAGGGTGTCGTTGGATATCTCCGATGAACCCAGCAGCACGAACTTCACCTGCGAGCCGAAGACCGGCGTGTAGCCCATCATGTTGGTGCCGACGGTCACGGCCCACAGCGCCAGCTGGTCCCACGGCAGCAGGTAGCCCGTGAACGAGAGCAGCAACGTCAGCGTGAGCAGGATCACGCCGATGACCCAGTTGAACTCGCGTGGCGACTTGTACGCCCCGTGGTAGAAGACCCGGCTCATGTGCAGGAACACGGTGAGCACCATGAGGTGGGCTGCCCATCGGTGCATGTTCCGCACGATCGACCCGAACGTCACGGCGGTCTCGAGCGTCTGCACCGTGTCCCACGCCGACGCGGCCGTCGGGCGGTAGAAGAACATCAGGAAGATGCCGGTGATGGTCAACAGGATGAAGAGGAAGAACGAGAGGCCACCCAGACAGAGCGTGTAGGAGACCTTCACCGCGTGCCGCTTCACCTTCACCGGGTGAAGGTGGTACAGCACGTTGTTCATGATCACGTAGGAACGGTTCCGGGGGCTGTCCGTGTAGCCGCGGCGGAACACCGACCCGGGCCGGAAGATGGACGTCCACGCCTGCGAGCCGCGGACCTTCTGGTCCGCGGTCTCGAGGGCCTTGGAGATCCGCCGCTCCCCGTTCGCTCCGTTGCCTTGCCGCTTGGCCAAGAACCCTTCTCCTAAGTAAGCGAGCTTCGCTTCGCTGCGCCGTCTGCTCGTCCCTGCTTCGGTGCCGCGCCGAACGCCGGACGGTCCATCAGAACCTCACGCCGTAGCTGTAGCCGTGGCGGTCGGTGCGGGTGTGGGGGTCGCCTTCGGCGATCTGTTGGGAGATCTTGCCGAGGATGATGACGCCGGTGGGGCAGCGGTCGACGCAGAGGGCGCAGCGGGTGCAGACGTCTTCGTCGACGATGAAGGCGACGTTGTCGCTGGGGTCTTCGCCGGGCTGTTCGGTGTCGGTGGCGTCGGCGATGGCGTCGACGGAGACCATGTGGATGCATTTCCAGGGGCAGATGTCGACGCAGCCTTCGCAGAGGATGCATTCGGCCTGGTCGATGTGGAGGAACTGCTTGGGCTTGACCGCCGAGGTCAGGAACGCAGGGTCGACTTCTTGGAGCTCGTAGTCGGTGACGAAGTCCGGCATCGGCGGGTTCGCATCGGTCTTGGCCATCGCTCTACGCCTTCGACTTCACGGGTCGGCCGAACCGCGACGTGCGCACGACCTTCCCCTCTTCGACCGCGGGCTCCGGCTTCGGCACGAGCCGCCCCTGCCACAGCACCCAGAGCCTGAGGTTGAGGAGGAAGAAGACGCCGTAGATCATCACGACGATGAGGTCGCGCAGCTGCTGGTAGTTCGGCTTGATGGCGTACGTCTCGAAGACAGGCTTGTCGGGCGTCCACTGGAGGTACTTGTCGGAGAACGTGATCCACTCGTGCGGGATGATCCCGTACGCCAGGGTCATGAGGAAGAACACCCCGACGGCGCCCGCCATCGCCTCCGCCCACGTGGTGGGACGGTCCTGGGGACGCGGGTCGTGCGACACGACCATGGCCAGCGCCAGGGCGGTGACGCCGAAGACGATCGTCCAGACCATGAGGATCTGGACGGCCGTGAACAGCCCCCCGACGATGTAGCAGCCGATCGTGAGCCCGATCGCCAGCGGAACGCCCTGCTTCGGCGTCAGGATCTTGCGCGGGAGCGGCGGCCGGAGCAGCGCGAACACGAACGCGAGCCCGATCGCGATCGCGAGCAACGCGAAGATGAGCCGCCCGGCCGGGTGCGCCCAGCCGAAGAACCAGCGGTCGAGGACGCTTTGAGGAATCAGGTTGGGCATGAGCCCGAGTGCCCTCCCGTCGCTCGGAGCCGCCGCTCCGAATACCCGTTTGTGTTACCACGCTAGAGGAGGAGTGGGCACATTGGGCAGCGGTGGACGCACGCCTCTTGCGGCAAACCTTGTGAACATGTGCGTGCGTCGGGTGCTTGCGACGGCGACAGCGAGTGCGTGCGACCGTTTCGGACGTGCTGTGACACCATTCGGGAGTGCGACGGGCCGAGGTTGCGGGGTGACCGATGGCTGATCGCTACGACGTGCTCGTCATCGGCGGAGGGCCGTCGGGCGCGGCGGCGGCGTACTGGCTCGCCCAACAGGGGCGGCGTGTGCTCGTCGTCGAGAAGAAGCGGTTCCCCCGCGAGAAGACGTGCGGCGACGGGCTGACGCCCCGGGCGGTGCGCGAGCTCCACGAGATGGGGCTCGCCGAGCCCCTGGCCGACTACCTGCGCTACGACGGCCTGCGGTCGATCGCACACGGCGTCACCCTCGAGCTCGCGTGGCCGGACCATCCCGACTTCCCTCCCTACGGCTACGTGATCCGCCGGCGCGAGCTCGACGAGATGGTCGTCGGCCAGGCGGTGAAGGCCGGCGCCACCCTCTGGCCCGCGGCCGAGGCGACCGAGCCGCTCGTCGAGGGCGGCCTCGTCACCGGGGCGATCGTCCATCGCAAGGAGAGCGGCACGCGGGAGCCGGTCCGGGCGCGGTATCTCGTCGTCGCCGACGGCGCGAACTCCCGGTTCGGCCGCGCGCTCGGCGCGGCGCGCGACCGCTCGTACCCACTGGGCATGGCCGTGCGGGGGTACTTCGAGAGCCCGTACCACGACGACCCCTGGATCGAGAGCCACCTCGACCTCCGCGACCGCGAGGGGAACCACCTGCCCGGGTACGGATGGGTGTTCCCGGTCGGGGACGGCACCGTGAACGTCGGCGTCGGGCTGCTGTCGACCTTCGCGGGCTGGAAGTCCGTGAACACGAGCCGTCTCATGGACGCGTTCGTGGCCACCGCGCCGGCGCGTTGGGGCATCAGCCCCGAGAGCTCGTGCGGACCGCCGACGGGCGGCAAGCTCCCCACCGGTGGGTCCGTGCGCCCGGCTACCGGGCCGACGTGGGTTGTCGTCGGTGACGCCGGTGCGTCGATCAACCCGTTCAACGGCGAGGGCATCGCGTACGCGTACGAGACCGGACGGATCGCGGCCGGCGCGCTGGAGCTCGCGCTCGCGACCGGCGACGGCCTGGCCCTGCAGCGCTACCCCGAGCGGCTCGAGGAGCTGTACGGCCTGTACTTCAAGGTCGCTCGCGCGTTCGTGAAGGCGATCGGGAACCCCGCCGTGATGCGCGAGCTCACCCGGGTCGGCATGCGTTCTCGCACCCTCATGGAGTGGGTGTTGCGGATCATGGCCAACCTGCTCCGTCCCGACGAGCTCGGCCCCGCCGAGGCCGCGTACAAGGCGGTCGCCGCCCTCGTCGCCGTCGCGCCCGAGCCGTAGGCCGCGCTCCGGCGCCGCGGTAGCCTGCCGCGCGCCAGCCCGGACGGGGAGCCGAATGACCGCCTACCTGCCGATCCTCACGATGATCTGTCTGGTCGTCGTGTTCATCGCGGCGTCGTTCACGGTCTCGCAGCTGCTCGGACCGCGGCGGCCGAACGCAGCGAAGCAGGCACCGTACGAGTCGGGGATCGTGCCCGAGCAGGAGCCGAGCGAGCGGTTCCCGGTGAAGTTCTATCTCGTCGCCATGACGTTCATCGTCCTCGACGTCGAGATCATCTTCCTCTACCCGTTCACGACCATCTTCCGGAACTTCGACCCCGCCGCGTACGGGCTCGCCATCATGGGCGTGTTCCTGCTCACGCTGCTCGTGCCGTTCGCGTATCTGTTGTCGACGGGCGCGCTCGACTGGGGCCCGGCGCACAAGCTCGTCGACCGGGTCACCCACGGTGTCCTGCGCGCGTCGGGGAAGCCGGGCGCAGACGGCATCGATCCCGCCGCGGTCGCGCCCGAACGCGACACCGAGGCAGCCTGATGGGTCTCGAGCAGGTTCCGTACTCGTTCCTGACCGGTCGCCTCGAGGATCTCGTCAAGTGGGCGCGTCGCAACTCGGTGTGGCCCGCGACGTTCGGGCTCGCGTGCTGCGCGCTCGAGATGATGGCGGCGGGCGCGGCGCACTACGACCTCGCCCGGTACGGCATGGAGGTGTTCCGCGCCAGCCCGCGCCAAGCCGACCTGATGATCGTGGCCGGCCGCGTGAGCCAGAAGATGGGGCCGGTGCTGCGCCAGGTCTACGACCAGATGGTCGAGCCCAAGTGGGTCATCTCGATGGGCGTCTGCGCGAGCACGGGCGGGATGTTCAACAACTACGCGATCGTGCAGGGCGTCGACCAGATCGTTCCCGTCGACGTGTACGTCCCCGGCTGCCCGCCCGGGCCCGAGACGCTCATGCACGGGATCCTCCAGCTCCACAGCGAGATCCGCAGCGGCGAGATCATGAAGCGGCGCGCCCGCACCGCTCATGGTGGCGCCGCCATCCAAGTCGATCAGCGCGACGGAACCCCGGCCGACAGCTTGGCCACCCGGTAGGACGGCGTCCCGAGGACCACGACGATGCCCGACGACGACGCTCGTGAAGACGCTCACAAGAACGGCGACACGCGCGTAGAAGAAGAGGAGAAGGAGACCGCACCGCCGCCTGACGACGAGGTGGCGGCGGCCGTGGTCGAACGGTTCCCGGGCACGGTCTTCCACCGCTCGCACGGCCAGCCCGTCGTGTACGTCGACCGCGCCGTCTGGGCGGAATTGGGCGGGTTCCTGCGTGACGAGCAGCAGTTCACCCAGTGCCTCGACGTCACGGCGGTCGACCACCTCGTCGACGCGGCCCGGCTCTTCGTGCCGGGCGTGAACCCGGAGCGCTTCGAGGTGGTCGCGAGCTTCCTCTCGCACCCTCGCAACCGGCGCATCCGTGCGATCTGCGAGGTGCCGGCCGGGGACGCGACGGTCCCGAGCCTCACCGACGCGTACCCGGGCGCGAACTTCGGCGAGCGCGAGGTGTACGACCTGTTCGGCATCGAGTTCACCGGTCACCCCGACCTTGCCCGCATCCTCATGCCCGACGACTGGGTGGGCTATCCGCTGCGCAAGGACGACGCCCCTGCGCGCGTGCCCGTCACGTTCAAGGAAGACCCGAGGCCGAGATGAGCGACACCCGCGACGGCACTCGCGACGAGTCGGATGCCCGCGCTCCCGACGACGAGCGCGACCTGTACGTCCCCCCCGATCCTCGCCTGACCCGGCTGACCGACGAGGGCGCGCAGGAGCTCCAGCCGGCGCGCGACCTCGTGGTGACCGGGGGACCCTGGCCCGAGGATGAGGCCGAGGGCGACACGATGATCATCAACATGGGCCCGCAGCACCCGTCGACGCACGGCGTGTTGCGCCTCATGCTCGAGCTCGACGCCGAGACCATCGTGCGCGCCAAGCCCGTCGTCGGCTACCTGCACACGGGAATGGAGAAGACGGGCGAGGAGCTCACGTACGTCCAGGGCGCGACCAACGTCACGCGGATGGACTACGCGTCGCCGCTCTCGAACGAGCTCGTCTTCTCGATGGCGGTCGAACGCCTGCTCGACGTCGAGGTCCCGCCCCGCGCCACCTGGATCCGCATGTACCTGAACGAGCTCAACCGCATCGCGTCGCACCTGCTGTGGCAGGCAACGAACGGCTTGGATCTCGGCGCACTGTCGATGATCATCTACGGCTGGCGCGAACGCGAGGAAACGCTGCGGCTCCTGGAGAAGATCACCGGGCTCCGGATGAACAACAACTACATCCGACCCGGCGGTGTCGCCGCCGAGCTGCCCGACGGCTGGCAGGACGACACGCTCGAGCTCTGCAACCTCGTCGAGAAGGGCACTGCCGAGTACGACGAGCTGCTCACCGGGAACCCGATCTGGCAGGAGCGCCTGGTCGGCGTGGGCGCGATCACCACCGAGCAGGCGCTCGCGCTCAGCGCAACGGGCCCGATCCTCCGGTCGACCGGCTTCCCGTGGGACCTGCGCAAGTCCCAGCCGTACCTCGCGTACGACGAGGTCGACTTCGACGTGATCTACACGCAGAACGGCGACTGCTACGACCGCTACCGCCTTCGGCTCCAGGAGATCCTCGAGTCGGTGAAGATCGTGCGCCAGTGCGTCGAGAAGATGCCGCCGGGCGACTACCGGGTGCAGGACCGCAAGGTCACGCCCCCGCCGCGCGCCCGCATCGACGAGTCGATGGAGGCGTTGATCCACCACTTCAAGCTGTTCACCGAAGGGTTCAAGGTGCCGCCGGGCGAGACCTACGTGGCCGTGGAGTCGCCCCGGGGCGAGGTCGGCTGTTACCTGGTCGCCGACGGCACGGGAAAGCCGTGCCGGCTCCATATCCGGGGCCCGTCCTTCTACAACCTGCAGGTGATGTCGCCGATGATGGAAGGGCGGCTGATCGCCGACGCCGTCGCCGTGATCTCGAGCGTCGACCCGATCATGGGCGAGGTCGACCGGTAATGGCCTTCACTCCTGAGAACCGGGCCCGTGCCGACGAGATCGTCGCCCGCTACCCGGTGGCGAAGTCCGCCATCCTCCCGCTGCTGCACCTCGCCCAGGACCAGGACGGCTGGGTGAGCCCGGACGCGATGGAGGAGGTCGGCCGCATCCTCGACCTGACCTCGGCGCAGGTGCTCGGCGTGTGCTCCTTCTACACGATGTTCAAACGCGAGCCGGTCGGGCAGCTCGTCGTGTCGGTGTGCACCAACGTCAGCTGTCTCGTCAACGGCGGACCGGAGCTGCTGCGCGCGCTCGAGGACCGGCACCTCGACGACGACGACGTGTCGGTCGAGGAGGTCGAGTGCATCGCCGCCTGCGATCTCGCTCCGGTCATGCAGGTGAACTACGACTACCACGGCCCGGTCGACGTCGAAGCGGCGGCGACGATCATCGACGAGTACAAGTCCCGCGTCCGTACGCCGCGCACGATCTCGGGCACACGCGTCGACGCAGGAGCCGCGCGCTGATGCCCGAGACCCGCATCGTCACCAAGCGCCTCCGCGACCATCCCGACGGACTCGTGGACGATCGACCGGTACCTCGCGACCGGCGGGTACGAGGCGCTCCGCAAGGCGCTCGGGATGACCGCCGAGGCGATCCAGGACGAGCAGGTGAAGGCGTCGGGCCTGCGGGGCCGGGGCGGCGCCGGGTTCGGCACCGGCCAGAAGTGGTCGTTCCTGCCCAAGGACGTGTACCCGCGCTACCTCGCCGTGAACGCCGACGAGGGCGAGCCGTCCACGTTCAAGGACCACATGCTCGTGGAGCGCGACCCGCACCAGCTGATCGAGGGCGTCGTGATCTCGGCATTCGCCGTCGAGTGCCATCAGGCGTTCGTCTACATCCGGGGCGAGTTCGCCCTGGGGTACGAGCGGCTCGGCCGCGCCATCGCCGAGGCGTACGAGCACGGCTTCCTCGGCAGGGACATCCTCGGGTCCGGCTTCGACCTCGACGTGATCCTCCACCGCGGCGCGGGCTGCTACATCGCGGGCGACGAGACGGGCCTGCTGTCGAGCCTCGAGGGCGAGCGCGCCATGCCGCGGATCAAGCCGCCGTTCCCGGCCGTGCAGGGCCTGTTCGCCAAGCCCACGGTCGTGAACAACGTCGAGACGCTGTCGACCGTCCCGCACATCATCGAACGCGGCGGTGACTGGTACGCCGGGATGGGGGTCGGCCGGTCGACGGGCACGCGGATCTTCTCGGTGTCGGGTCACGTCGAGCGGCCCGCCAACTACGAGGTGGAGCTCGGGCACGCCGTTCCGCGAGCTCATCGAGGGCCTCGCCGGCGGCGTGCCCGGCGGGCGCAGCGTGAAGTTCTTCATCCCGGGCGGCGCGTCGTCGCCGTGGCTGATGCCCGAGCATCTCGACGAGCCCACCGACATGGATCACGTGCAGAACGACCTCAAGTCCATGCTCGGGTCGGGAGCGATCATGGTGTTCGACGAGACCACCGACCCGCTGCTCGTCGCGTGGCGGCTGGCGAAGTTCTTCGCCCACGAGTCCTGCGGCAAGTGCACGCCCTGCCGCGAAGGGTCGGGCTGGATCGAGAAGATCCTGTACCGCATGTCGCACGGGCTCGGGCGGCCCGACGACCTCGACCTGATGCTCGACTTCGGCGACAACATCGTCCCCGGCCTGAACGCCCCGTTCGCGCAGACGACGATCTGCGCGCTCGGCCCGAGCATCATGTCGCACGTCGTGAGCCTCGATCGCTACTTCCGCGACGAGATCGCGGAGCGGATGGGCGCCGACGCCAAGACGCGCATCCCGGTGGCGGCCACGGGCGGAGGTGGCCGATGACCGACCAGCCGATGAGCCAGTGGCCGTCGGAGTGGGAGTACGTGCTGCCCGTCCGTCCCGGGCCGGAGCAGGTCACGATCACGGTGGACGGCCGCGAGGTCCAGGTCCCGAACGGCGAGCTGCTGATCAAGGCGGCCCAGGAGCACGGCACCTACATCCCGCGCTTCTGCTGGCACGACCGCATGAAGCCGGTCGGCATGTGTCGCATGTGCCTGGTCGAGGTCGAGGGGCTGCGCGGGCTCCAGATCGCGTGCGCGACCCCGGTGTACGACGGCATGGTCGTCCACACGCAGAAGGACAACGTGCGCAAGGCGCAGGACGGTGTCCTCGAGTTCCTCCTCATCAACCATCCGCTCGACTGCCCGGTCTGCGACCGCGGCGGCGAGTGCCCCCTCCAGGACCAGACGCTCGCGTTCGGGCCGGGCGAGTCGCGCTACGTCGAGGAGAAGCGCCACTTCGAGAAGCCGATCCCGATCAGCGACCTCGTGCTCCTCGACCGCGAGCGCTGCATCCAGTGCGGGCGGTGCACGCGCTTCGCCGCCGAGATCGCGGGCGACCCCCTGATCGACTTCGGGGGCCGCGGCGAGCTCACCGAGGTCATCACGTATCCCGACGACCCGTTCACGTCGTACTTCTCCGGGAACACCGTGCAGATCTGCCCGGTCGGGGCACTCACGGCGAAGCCGTACCGGTTCGCCGCCCGGCCGTGGGACCTCACAACCTCCGAGACATCGTGCGTGACGTGCGCGGTGCAATGCCGCGCCGCGGTGCAGTCGTCGTCCAACCGCCTCGTCCGCCTCCTCGGCGTCGACTCGGACCCGGTGAACCAGGGCTGGCTGTGCGACAAGGGCCGGTACGGGTACGAGTGGGTGCACGCCGACGACCGCGTGCGCGTGCCGATGGTGCGCGAGCAGGGCGACCTCGTCGAGATGTCGTGGCCGGAGGCGCTCGACGCGGCTGCCGCCGGCCTGCGCAAGGTCCTGGACGTGCACGGCCCCGAGGGCGTCGCCGTGCTCGGCGGCGGACGCGGCACGAACGAGGATGCCTACGTCTGGTCCCGGTTCGCGAAGGGCGTCCTCGGCACGGACAACGTCGACGCCCAGCTCGGTGACGGCGTGCCCGCCGACATCATGCTCGGCCTGCCGCGGGCGACGATCGCCGACTGCGACCGCGCCGCCGCGATCGTGCTGCTCGCGCCCGATCTCAAGGAGGAGCTGCCCGTGCTCTTCCTCCGGGTCCGGGAGGCGGCCGAGGACCTCGGCGTGCCGCTCATCGACGTCGCGCCGTGCGACAACGGCCTCACGGGGGACGCAGACGCCGTCGTCCGTTACGTCCCCGGCGAGGTGCACGAGGTCATCGCCGACCTCGTCCGGGCGTTCGACGGCGACCGCACCGGCGACGACCAGATCGACCGTGCCGGCTCCCTCGTCACCGGTCGCGACGGCGACGTCGTGGTGATCCTCGGCCGCCCGTCGCTGGCCGAGGCGCCCGACTCGGTGGTGCGCGCCGCCGCCCTGCTCGCAGCACGCCCCGGCACGCGGTTCCTCTCGGCGCTCCGCCGGTCGAACGTGCACGGCGCGCTCGATCTCGGTCTCGCGCCGGGCTTCCTGCCCGGCCGCGTCACGCTCGATGCCGGGCGCGAGCGCTTCACCGACGCGTGGGGCGCGGTTCCCGAGCGCCGCGGACTGGACGCCTCCGGGATCCTGCAAGCCGCGGTGGACGGGCAGCTGCACGGGCTCGTGCTGCTCGACGCCGATCCCATCGCCGACTTCCCCGACCGCCGTCTCGCGCGCGACGCGATCGCCAACGTCGACTTCGTGATCGCGTGCGACGCCTTCCTCACCGAGAGCACCCGGGCGGCGAACGTGTTCCTTCCAGTCACGGTGTGGGCCGAGAAGCCCGGCACGGCCTCCAACATCGAGGGCCGCGTCCAGCGCGTCGCGCAGCAGATCTCGCCCGAGGGCACCGTCATGTCGGACTGGCGCATCGCCGCCGAGCTCGCGGCGCGCTTCGACGCCGACTTCGACCTCGAGACCGTGCCCGAGGTGCAGGACGAGATCGCCCGCGTCGCGCCCGCCTTCGCCGGCGTCGACGCCGCTCTGATCCGCCGCGCCCGGGACGGCGTCGTCCTGCCGCTGGGCGACCACCACGACGAGCTCGTTCTCGACGCCGCCGCCCCGCCGCTCACGGACGCGTCGTGGGAGCCGATCCTGCCGGGGACGATCTCCTCCGAGGAGGCCCTCACGTCGCACGTCGGCACCGGCGTCGTCGAAGCGACCGGCACCGGGTCGACCACGACCGTGAAGCCGGGGCTGACCGAGGTCGAGGGACCGTCGGGCTCGCGCGCCGAGGCGGACGCGCTCGGCAGCGCGGCGCGCGACGCGATCGCCGCCGGCCCGCCGTTGCACGAGTGGGACCGGGCGACGGGTCGGGCGCCCGCCCAGGCTCGCGACGCGTACGCGCTCCGGCTGGTGTCGGGGCGGAAGCTCTACGACGCCGGACGCGTGAGCGCCGCCTCGCCGTCGCTGGCGCCGCTGGCGGCGGGCGCCACGCTGCTCGTCCATCCGAGCGATCGCGACCGGATCGGCATCTCCGACGGTGGCGAGGTGCAGGCCACGAGCGGACGCGGCTCCGTGGTACTGCCCGTGCGCGCCGCGCCCGGCATCCCGCGCGGCGTCGCGTACCTCACGTTCAACCAGCCCGGTCCGGGCGCCGGCGACCTGATCGACGCCACCGCCGCCGTCACGGACGTCCGGTTGGAGATGGTGGAGAAGCGTTCGTGACGTTCACGGACCCGCTTCTCCGCGGCGACATCGACCTGACCGTCGTGCTGATCGTCATCGGCAAGACGATCGTGACGTTCGCGCTGCTCCTGATCGCCGTCCTCTTCTACATCTGGTTCCTGCGCAAGGCCATCGCCGACATGCAGAACCGCGTCGGGCCGGACAACGCGGGGCCGTTCGGGATCCTCCAGACCCTCGCCGACGGCATCAAGCTGTTCTTCAAGGAGCAGTCGATACCGAGAAGCGCCGACAAGTACGTGTTCCTCATCGCGCCGTACTTGTCGATCCTTCCCGCGTTCCTCGCGTTCAGCATCGTGCCCATCGGGGGCAAGGTGAGCATCGCCGGTCACACGACGTACCTCCAGCTGGCCGAGCTGCCGATCGGCGTGTTGTGGCTGCTGGCGATGTCGGGGCTCGGCCTGTACGGGGTCCTGCTGGCGGGCTGGTCGTCGGGCTCGAAGTACCCGCTCCTCGGCTCGGTGCGGGCGTCGGCCCAGCTGCTCAGTTACGAAGCCGCGTTCAGCCTCGCCGTGGTCGGCGTGCTGATCCAGTCCGGGACGCTCTCGACGCGGGGGATCGTCGACGGGCAGGCGTGGACCGGCAACATCCTCGACGGGCTGGGCGCGTGGTACGTGCGGCCGGCGATCGTCGCCTTCGTGATCTTCCTCATCGCCGCCATCGCCGAGACGAACCACCCGCCGTTCGACCTCGTCGAAGCGGAGCAGGAGCTCGTGGGCGGCTTCCACACCGAGTACACGGGGATCCGCTTCGCGATCTTCTTCCTCGCCGAGTTCATGAACGTGATCACGATGAGCGCGATCGCGGTCACGTTGTTCCTCGGCGGTCCGGCGGGCCCCAAGCTCGGCTTCCTCGACGCGACGAGCACGATCAACGTATGGGTGATGCCGGTCTTCTGGTTCATGCTGAAGCTCCTGGTGTTGCTGTACGGCACCGTGCTGATACGCGCCACGCTGCCCCGCCTGCGCTACGACCAGCTGATGGACGTCGGTTGGAAGTACCTGATCGAGGTCGCGTTCCTCTGGCTGATGGTCTCGGGCATCGTGGTCATCGGACGCCAGGAGGGCTGGAACCTCTGGATCGTCGTGCCCGCCGCCGCCGTCGGGGCCGTCCTCGTCTACCTGGTGCTGTACGCGTCGATGGCGAAACCGGGCGAGCTCCAGCAGCAGGACCAGATCCGCTGATGAGCGTGCTCGACCTCCTCCGCGGCTTCACCATCCCGCTCCGGCAGGTCTTCCGCCCGCGGATCACGGAGTTCTATCCGAAGGAGAAGGCCCCGAAGCCCGAGCGCCTGCACGGCCGGCACGTCCTCAACCGCTACGAGGACGGCATGGAGAAGTGCATCGGCTGCGAGCTGTGCGCGGGCGTGTGCCCGGCGCGGTGCATCTACGTGCGCGGTGCCGACAACCCGCCCGACGCGCCCGTCGCTCCCGGAGAGCGCTACGGGTTCGTGTACGAGATCAACTACCTCCGTTGCATCCACTGCGACATGTGCGTCGAGGCGTGCCCGACCGAGGCCATCACCGAGACGAAGCAGTTCGAGTTCTCGTTCACCAATCGAGACGACGCGATCTACACGAAGGACGAGCTGCTCGTCGACGACGAAGGCCGTGCCCGCCGGCCGCCGTGGGAGCTGTGGCTCGGCAACGAGGACGACGACACGAGTGCCTGGATGCGGGCCACTTCACCGTCGGGCGACGCCGGCTACGAGGGGAAGGTCAGCTGGTCGGCCGAGCTCGGCTACGGCATCCGGCCCCCCGAGAAGGGCCAGAGCGCGTGACCGTCGAGGCGGTCGTCTTCTTCGTCGCCGCCGCGCTCGCGCTCGGCGGCGCGCTGGGCGTAGTGCTGGCGCGCAACCCGGTCCACTGCGCGCTCCTGCTGGTGGTGACGCTGGTGGCGGTGGCGATCTTCTTCCTGCTCCAGGGGGCGCAGCTGGTCTTCGCCGTGCAGATCATCGTGTACGCCGGCGCCATCGTCGTGCTGTTCCTGTTCGTGATCATGCTGCTCGGCGTCGACCGGGAGGAGTCGCTCCGCGACCCGATCCCGTACCAGCGGCCGGCCGCGGTGGCGCTGGGGGCGATCCTGCTCGGCGAGATCTTCGTGCTGGCCGGGCGCACGTGGGCGACCGGGGCGCCGTCGGCGCGGGGCTCGGTGCGCGGGCGGGTCGACGGCCAGGACCTCGGCAACGTCCAGCGTGTCGCGCGCATCCTGTTCACCGACTTCCTGTGGGCGTTCGAGCTCACCGCCGTGCTGCTCGTCATCGCGGTCGTGGGCGCGGTCGTGCTCGCCCGGCGCAGCGGCCAGCGCGCCCAGCTCGACGAGCACGAGCAGGCCATCGAGGAGCAGATCACCGCAGCCGAGCTGAGCGAAGCGGCCGAGGTGAACGAGGAAGAAGGGGTGACGCCGTGAGCCTCGCCGCCCTCGACATCACCCCGAACTACTACCTCGTCGTCGGCGCGTTGCTGTTCACGATCGGTGCGGTCGGCCTGTTGCTGCGGCGCAACGTGCTGGTGATGTTCATGTGCGTCGAGCTCATGCTCAACGCCGCCAACCTCACCTTCGTGACGTTCTCCCGCGCGCTGAACGACATCGGCGGCCAGGTCATCGTGTTCTTCACCCTCGTGGTGGCGGCGGCCGAGGTCGCGGTCGGGCTTGCGATCATCGTCGCCATCTTCCGGCGCCGGCGGGGCGCCACCGCCGACGACGTCCGGCTGCTGAAGGGCTGAGGGTGGACGCCCGCGACCTGCTCGATCTCATCTGGATCGTCCCCGCGCTGCCTGCCCTGGGCGCGGCGATCCTGTTGCTGTTCGGCCGGCGCCTCGGCGAGCCCAAGGCCGGGTGGCTCGCCACCGGCTTGATGGCGCTGTCGTTCGCGTGGTCGGTCGTGATGCTGCTGGCGCTGCGGGACATCGAGCCGCGCACGCACACCGTCGACCTCTTCACGTGGTTCCCGACCGGCGGGCTGCAGGTGAAGCTCGGGTTCCTCGCCGACCCGCTGTCGATCACGTTCATCCTGTTCGTGACCGGCGTCAGCACCCTGATCCACGTCTACTCCCTGGGCTACATGCACGGCGACGAGAACTTCGGCCGCTTCTTCGCGTTCATGAACCTGTTCTGCGCCTCGATGCTCGTCCTCGTGCTCGGGTCGAGCTTTCTCGTCACGTTCCTCGGCTGGGAGGGCGTGGGCCTGTGCTCGTACCTGCTGGTGTCGTTCTGGTTCCAGCGCAACTCGGCGGCGGTGGCGGGCAAGAAGGCGTTCGTGACCACGCGCGTCGGCGACTTCGGGTTCATGGTCGCGATGTTCCTGATCTTCGCCGAGCTGGGATCGCTCGACTACAGCGCCATGAGCTCGGGCGCCGGCAAGCTCGCCGCCGGGCACGGCGACCGCGATCGCGCTCCTGCTGTTCCTCGGCGCCGTCGGCAAGAGCGCGCAGTTCCCCCTGCACGTGTGGCTGCCCGACGCCATGGAGGGCCCGACGCCCGTGTCGGCTCTGATCCACGCGGCCACGATGGTGACGGCGGGTGTGTTCCTCGTCGCCCGCGCCCACCCGTTCTTCGAGGCGAGCGGCGGCGTCGGCGCTCACCGTCGTGTCGATCATCGGCGCCGGCACCGCGCTGCTCGCGGCGACGGTCGCGCTCATCCAGGTCGACATCAAGCGCGTGCTGGCGTACTCGACGATCAGCCAGCTCGGCTTCATGTTCCTCGCCCTCGGCGTGCGCGCCTACGCGGCTGCGATCTTCCTCGTCGTCGCGCACGCGTTCTACAAGGCGACGCTGTTCCTCGGCGCCGGGTCGGTGATCCACGCCTACGCCGACAACCAGGACATGCGGACCATGGGCGGGCTCCGGAAGTACATGCCGCTCACCGCGCTCGGGTTCATCATCGCGTGGCTCGCGATCGCCGGCGTGCCGCCCTTCGCGGGCTTCTGGGCGAAGGACGAGGTGCTGTCGCGCGCGTACTTCGCCGGTGACTACGGCGTCTGGATCGTCGGCGCGCTCGCCGCCGCTGCCTCACCGCCTTCTACATGACCCGCGCGGTCTGGCTCGTCTTCTTCGGCAACGAGCGCTTCCAGGCCGGCGGAGCGGGTGGAGGGGCGCGGAGGAGCCGGGTTCTCGCTCGAGTCGCCGACCGTCCCCGCTTGCGTGCCGCCCAAGCCGGCTCGGCCTCACGCATCCGCCCCACGAGTCGCCGCTGACGATGACCTTCCCGATCCTGGCGCTGGCGGCGGCTGGCGGCCGTCGGCGGGGTGCTCAGTCTGCCGTTCGGGGGCCTCGAGTTCCTCAGCGACTGGCTCCATGACCCCGTGTTCGAGCGAGTCCCGTT
The DNA here is from genome assembly GCA_963768605.1 of uncultured Actinomycetes bacterium. Lineage (GTDB taxonomy): Bacteria > Actinomycetota > Acidimicrobiia > IMCC26256 > JACDBD01 > JALZAA01. The sequence continues at coordinate 165,765 of CAVYIP010000021.1, forward strand.
GAAGATCGACGTCACGTCGTTCGTGGCCGCGGCCGATGCTGACGGTGATCTCGGTGATCGTCGCGCTCGTCGGGTTGGTCGTGGCGTACCGCTGTACCGGCCCGGGATCCCGTCGCCCGACGGCGATCCGCTGCCGGAGCGCCTCGGGTTCGCGGGCCGGCTGTTCCAGCACGCCTACTACTTCGACGAGGCGATCGCGAATCTCGTGCGGGGCCCGGTCACGCGCGGCGCCGAATGGCTGAGCCGGGGCTTCGACCTCGGGATCATCGACGGCGCCGTCAACGGCGTCGCGACACTCGTGCGCGACGCCGGGGGCCGGCTCCGGCGCGTCCAGACGGGCCTCGTGCGCAACTACGCGCTCGGCGTCGTCATCGGCGCCGTCGCGCTGATCGTCTTCCTCGCGGTCAGGGCGGGCTGATGCGCGACGCCGGGTTCCCGCTCCTCACGTTCATCATCTTCACGCCCCTCGCGGGCGCGGTGCTGGTCGCCGTGCTTCCCCGGCGGCGACCGGAGATCGTGCGCGCCGTCGGGTACGTGGCCACCGCCGCCGACGTTGGGATTCGTCGGTTACCTGCTGTACAGCTTCGACACGAGCGCGTCCGGCTACCAGTTCGTCGAGAACCACCCGTGGATCGACACGCTCGGTGTCCGGTACCTCGTCGGGGTCGACGGCATCAGCTTGTTCATGGTCGCCCTCACGGCGCTGCTCTTCCCGATCGGGTTGCGTGGCGTCGCAGACGATCCGGGAGCGCCTGAAGTCGTACACGATGTGGATGCTCGTCCTGGAGTCCGCGTTGCTCGGCGTGTTCCTCAGCCTCGACCTCATCCTCTTCTTCGTGTTCTTCGAGATCGTGCTGGTGCCGATGTACTTCATCATCGCCGGCTGGGGCCACGACCGGCGCGTGTACGCGGCGCTCAAGTTCTACCTCTACACCGCGCTCGGCTCTGCGTTCCTGCTCATCGGGCTGCTGACGCTCGCGTTCCTGCACGCCCAGGACCACGCGCTCACGTTCGACCTCCGCACGCTCACCGCGTGGGCGCCCGGCGGCCTCTCGGACGGCACCGCCAAGGTGCTGTTCCTCGCGTTCTTCGCCGCGTTCGCGGTCAAGGTGCCGCTGTTCCCGTTACACACCTGGCTGCCCGACGCGCACACCGAGGCGCCGACGGCGGGGTCCGTGATCCTGGCCGGCGTGCTGCTGAAGATGGGCACGTACGGGTTCCTGCGCTTCTCGCTCCCGCTGTTCCCCGACGCCAGCGTGTTCTTCGCGCCGATGCTGCTCGTACTGGCGACGATCGGCATCATCTACGGCGCCATCGTGGCGGCGATGCAGCCGAACCTGAAACGCCTGATCGCTTATTCGTCGGTCGCGCACCTCGGCTTCGCCGTGCTCGGGATCTTCGCCCTCACCACCCAGGGCCTCGAGGGTGGCGTGTTCACGATGATCAGCCACGGCCTGACCACCGGCGCGTTGTTCCTCCTCGTCGGCTTCCTCTACGACCGCCGGCACACGTTCAACATCTCCGACTTCGGTGGGCTCTGGAAGGCGGCGCCGATCTTCGGCGGGATCTTCCTGGCGGTCACGTTCGCGTCGATCGGCCTGCCCGGGCTTCTCGGGCTTCGTCGGCGAGTTCCTGGCGCTCATCGGCACGTTCATCGTGCAGCGGCCCTACGCGGTGGTCTCGGCCGTCGGCGTGATCCTCGCCGCCGTGTACCTGCTGTGGGCGTACCAGCGGGCGTTCACGGGTGTGCCCACCGGTGCGAACGCGACGCTGTCGCGACCTCAAGGTGCGCGAGCTCACGGCCGTGGTCCCGCTCCTCGCGCTCAGTCTCTTCCTCGGCATCTACCCGAAGCCGGTCATCGACCGGGTCGAGCCCTCTGTCCGCCGCGTGATCTGCGGGGTGGAGCGGGGGAGCGACTACAAGGAGCCCGCGGTCGCGACCCGGAGAGCGGCCGCGAACCCTGACGACTGCAAACGAATGAATGCGCGGGAGCTGGCGGGCCGGTGATCGCCTCGCTGCTCACCCAGGCGCGCGACGTCCCCAACATCCGGGCGCCATCCGTCGACTGGCTCGCCGTCTCGCCCGAGATCGCGCTCGCCGGCGCCGCGGTGGCGATCGTGCTGCTGCGATCGCTCGTGCGCCGGAGCCGCTGGGTGTATCCGGCGACGCTCGTTCTTGCGTTCAGCGGCGTGACGGCGGCCGCCGCCCTGCTCGTCCGCCAATGGAGCGAGGTCCAGGACCACGGAGCGATCACGACGATCGCCGGCATGCTGCGTGTCGACGGGTTCGGCGTCTTCCTCGGTGGTGTGGTCGTCGTCGCGACGGCCCTCGCGCTGCTGCTCTCCGTGAGCTACATCGAGCGCGAGCGGCTCGAGGGGCCCGAGTACCTCGCCCTGATCCTGCTGTCCGCCACCGGCATGCTGGCGATGACGACGGCCAACGACCTCGTCGTCGTGTTCCTCGCGCTCGAGATCCTCTCGATCCCGCTGTACGTCCTGGCCGCGTTCGACCGCCGCCGTCTCGCGTCGCAGGAAGCCGGGATCAAGTACTTCGTGCTCGGTGCGTTCTCGTCGGCGGTGTTCCTGTACGGGGTCGCGCTCGTGTACGGCGCGACCGGCACGACCTCGCTCACCGGCATCTCCCGGTTCCTCGCCGCCAACACGCTCCTCGACGAGGGCGTGCTCCTCATCGGCCTGGGGCTGCTCCTGGTCGGCCTCGGGTTCAAGGTGGCGGCGGTGCCGTTCCACATGTGGACGCCCGACGTGTACCAGGGCGCCCCCACGCCGGTGACCGCGTTCATGTCGTCCGCCACCAAGGTCGCCGGGTTCGCCGCCCTGCTGCGGGTCTTCCAAGTGTCGTTCCCGTTGTTCCGCAACGACTGGCGCCCGGCCGTCGGCGCGCTGGCGATCCTGTCGCTCGCCGTCGGCAGCATCGCCGCCGTGGTGCAGACCGACGTGAAGCGCATGCTCGCCTACTCGTCGATCGCGCACGCCGGGTACATCCTCATCGGGTTCGCCGCCGCCGCCGTCGCGAACGGGGGAGCATCCGCACGCGGGCTGCAGTCGGCGCTCTTCTACCTGCTCGTGTACGCGTTCATGACGATCGGCGCCTTCGCCGTCGTCACGATCGTGGCTCGCTCGTCGCACGACGCCCGCCACACGCTGTCCGAGTACCGCGGGCTGGCGGCCGAGCGCCCCGCGCTGGCCGGTCTGCTCGCGTTCTTCCTGCTCGCCCAGGCCGGCGTGCCGTTCACCGGGGGGTTCGTCGCCAAGCTCCAGGTGTTCGCGGCGGCCGTCGACGCCCGCGAGTACTACCTGGCCATCGCGGGCGTGATCGCCGCCGTCGTCGCCGCCTTCTTCTACCTGCGGGTCGTGGTGACCATGTACTCGGGCGGCGACGAGCCGGCCGAAGCTGACGAGCCCGGGCGGCGACCGCTGCGGGTCGACCCGCCCGCCGCCGCCGCGCTGGCGGTCACCGCCGCGCTCACTCTGGTGCTCGGCATCCTCCCCGGCGCGTTCCTCGACCTCGCCAAGGACGCCACGTTCATGCTGCGCTGATCACGCCACGTCGGGGCGGCGGCGGAACCAGCGGCGGCGCGCACGCTCACGGGGCCGCGCCCGCTCGATCTCGTGCTCGTCGAGGGCGCGGGCGGCGAGGTGGTGGGCCTCCTCGATGAGCATCATCGAGTCGGAGAAGTCGAACAGGTCCCGCTGGTCGGACGGGTTCGGCAGCACGACCACGTCGACCTCGGGCGGCGCGTGCCGGAGCTCGAGGTCGAACCGCTGGTTGCGGGAGATCGCGAACGCCCGCACCGCCACGTCGAGCGGGGAGCGCATCCTCCGCTCGATGAGGGCGCCCGACACGTTGCAGACGTAGATCCGGTCGATCGGGCCGGACAGGGCGTGCCACAGCGGCACGGTGTTCGTGACCGCGCCGTCGACGAGCAGGCGCCCGTCGTGCTCGATGGGCGGGAAGAGGGCCGGGAGCGCCGTGCTGGCGAGCAGCGCCGGCTCGACGGGGCCGGACGCGAACACGATCTCCTCGCCCGTGCTCAGGTCGGTCGCCACGACGCGCAGCGGAACCTCGGTCTCGGCGAAGGTCGTGGCGATGTGGGCCCGGTCCACGATGGCGAGCAGGCCCTCGTTCGTGAACAAGTGATCGTCGCGGCGCAGCACGTTCCACGCCCGGGCGAGCTTGCCGCCCTGGAACACCTCACCCGAGCGAATCGACATCCAGACGTCGGCGAGGTGCTCGACGCCCGCGACGGTCGGATCGGTCGCGACGACCGCTCCGTTCAGCGCCCCCGCCGAGGTGCCGATGACGACGTCGGGCACGATCTCCCGCTCGATCAGCGCCCGGAGCATGCCGACCTGGCTGACGGACTGATTGCCGCCGCCGGACAGCACGAACGCCGTGCGCGGTCGATCGAGCGACCGCATGCTCCGGTGCGTCGCAGGAATGCTCACGGGCCAAACCTCTGGGGGGCGTCGCTCGGTCGTCGCGGCGATCTCATCTTGGTCGGCATCGAAGCCGTCATGAGGGACCATCGCCGTGCGAGAACGATCGCACATGACCGGCAATTCCCTGCACGACGGCGATTCTGCGCCGCTCGCGCCGTTTGTAGCGCCGGAATTGGGCCGGTGTAGTGTCCGTTTGGGTCCTACTCCGTGGCCTGGGGGTCGCGCGGTGACGACGTACTACCAGACCTATCTCGCGGTCGCGGTGCTCGCCGCGGCCGCGGCGGGGATGTTCGGCGCCATGCTCGGCGTCGGGAGGCTCCTCCGCCCCAACCGGCCGCAGGACGAGAAATACGTCACCTACGAGGCCGGCTCGGACCCCGTCTCCGGCTTCGGCCAGTCGAACATCCGCTACTACGTCTACGCGCTGCTCTTCGTGATGTTCGACGTGGAGGCCGTGTTCATCTTCCCGTGGGCGGTCCGCCTCGAGGGCCTGGGGGCGTTCGCGCTGGTCGAGATGGTCGTCTTCGTGGTGATCCTCGCGCTGGGCCTCGTGTACGCCTGGCGCAAAGGGGTGCTTCGGTGGGCCTAGTCGAACGCGGCATGGTGCCCAAGCCGCTCACGTGGCTGCTCAACTACAGCCGCAAGTACTCGCTGTGGATGTTCCAGTGGGGGCTCGCCTGCTGCGCCATCGAGATGGGCGCCGCGCTCGCCAGCCCCCGCTACGACATGATGCGCCTCGGCGTCATCCCGTTCCCGGCCAGTCCCCGCCAGGCCGACCTCGTCGTGATCTCGGGCACGGTCACCGACAAGATGGCGCCCGCCATCAAGCGCCTCTACGAGCAGATGCCCGATCCCAAGTACGTGATCTCGATGGGGGCGTGCGCCAACTGCGGCGGCCCGTACTGGGACTCGTACTCGGTCACCAAGGGCGTCGACCAGATCATCCCCGTCGACGTGTACGTGCCGGGCTGCCCGCCGCGCCCCGAGGCGCTGCTCCAGGGCATCGTCCTGCTCCAGGAGCGCATCCAGCAGGAGGGCATCGGGAACGACGAGCTCAAGGCCCGCTGGACCGGGGAGCCGATCGTCGTTGGCTGACGACCTCGAGCGCGAGCAGAGCGGCGCCGCCGAGGAGGTGAGCGTCGAGCAGCAGCTCGCCCGCACCGACGAGCCGGCTGCGGCCGAGCAGGCGCGCGCCGATGCCGACGAGGCGGACGCGCCGCCGACCGAGGAGCAGGCGGCGGGCGAATCACGCCCGCTCGACGACGTCGAGCAGGAGCTGCTGGCCCGTCTCGAGCGCGAGCTGGGCGACGGGATCGTCGAGTCGGCCGACGCGTTCGGCATGCTCGTCGTGCGCGTGAAGCCCGACGCGTGGCGCCGGGCTGCCGAGGCCAGCAAGCAGGAGCTCGAGTGCGATTACCTCTCGTTCATCGCCGGCATCGACTGGCAGCCGGCGCCGCGCGAGGGCGACGAGGCGGGCGGTGACACGTCGTCACCGGTGCAACCGACCGAGATGACCTTCGGGGTCGGCGGTTCATCGGGTCGGATGCAAGTGTTCGCCCACGTCCAGTCCACGAAGAACCACTGGGGCGTCACGCTCAAGACCGACGTCGACGAGCGCGACCCGCACGCCGAGTCGTGGGTGGCGACGTACCCGGGCGCGGACTGGCACGAGCGCGAGTGCTGGGAGATGTACGGCGTCGCCTTCGACGGTCACCCGAGCCTGCGGCACCTCTACCTCCCCTCCGAGTTCGAGGGTCACCCACTGCGCAAGGACTACCCGCTGCTCGCCCGGATCGTGAAGCCGTGGCCGGGCCTCGTCGACGTGGAGGCCATGCCCGACGAAGAGGCGCCGGACGGCGCCCAGGATGATGTCGCGGACGTCGCCCAGTCGGCGGATGCCGACGAGTCGGCGGAGGCCGACAAGAGTGATGGTGCGGCCGCGGACGCGGCCCAGGAGGAATCGTGAGCGTCGACTTCGCCGTCGACCGGCAGGCGTGGCGTCACCTGGCCGACGCGCAGGTGAACGTCGAGCTCGACACCGGCGACATGATCCTCAACCTCGGCCCCCAGCATCCGGCCACGCACGGCACGCTGCGGCTCGTCGTCCGCCTCGACGGCGAACGCGTCGTCTCGGCCGACCCCGTCATCGGCTACATGCACCGCGGCTACGAGAAGCTCACCGAGTTCCGCACGTACCCGCAGATCACGACGCTCATCAACCGGATCGACTGGCTGTCGAGCTTCGCCAACGAGGTCCCGTTCATGCACGGCGCCGAGCTGCTCATGGGCATCGAGGCCCCGCCGCGCGCGCAGTACATCCGGACCATCCTCACCGAGCTGTCCCGCATCGCGACGTTCGTTCTCTTCCTCGGCGAGATGGGCCTCCAGGTCGGTGCGCTCACTCCGCCGTTCTACGGATTCCGCGACCGCGAGCACGTGCTCAACCTCATCGAGGCCGCGACCGGTGGTCGGTTCCATCCCAACTTCAACCGCATCGGCGGGCTCAAGGACGACCTGCCGTGGGGCTGGGTCAACGAGTGCCGCAACACCATGAAGGTCGTCTTCGACGCGTGCAACACGCTGGAGGAGCTCGTCGCCGAGAACGAGATCTTCCAGGGTCGCACCCGCTCGATCGGCATCATCCCGCCCGAGGTCGGCGCCGGATACGGCGTCTCGGGCTCGAACCTGCGGGCGTCGGGCGTCGACTGGGACCTGCGGCGCGACGGCAAGCCGTACCTCGTGTACCCGGAGCTCGACTTCAAGGTGTGGACGCACCCCGACGGCGACTCGTACTCGCGCTACTGGGTCCGACTCCAGGAGACGCGGGAGGCGGCGCGCATGGTCGTGCAGATGCTCGACCGGATTCCGACGGGGCCGATCATGGCGAAGGTCCCGCGCATCATCAAGGTCCCGGAAGGCGAGGTCTGGGTCGAGACCGAGAACCCGCTCGGCCAGATGGCGTACTACGTGATCTCGAAGGGCGCGACAGGCCCGTTCCGTGTGAAGATCCGCTCGGCGTCGTTCAGCAACGTGTCGATCCTGCCGTGGTTGCTGCGCGGTGTGTACGTGCCCGACGTGATCACAATCCTCGGCAGCCTGTACTTCATCCTGGGGGACATCGACAGGTGATGTGGCTCGCGGTCAACGTGGGCTGGGGGACGATCCTGGCGATCAAGACGATCGTCGTGCTCGCCATCATCCCGCTCGGCGCCATCATCCTCGGCTACGTCTTCCTGCTGAAGATGATGGCGCACATGCAGAGCCGTCTCGGTCCGATGGACCCGGGCGGGTTCCACGGCTGGTTCCAGCTCTTCGGCGACGGCATCAAGTTCATCCAGAAGGAAGACGTGATGCCGGCGAAGTCCGACCGGCGCATCTTCGCCATCGCGCCGCTCGTCGTCGTGGCCTCGACGTTCCTCGTGTTCGTCGTCCTCCCGACCGGCCCCGACCTCGTCGTCAGCAACCTGGACGTCGGCGTGTTCTACGCCCTCGCCGTGTCGAGCCTGGCGGTCGTCGGCGTGCTCATGGCCGGGTGGGCGAGCGCCAACAAGTTCGCATTGCTCGGCGCCCTGCGCGCCGCCGCCCAGCTCATCGCGTACGAGCTGCCGCTGTTGCTCGCGGTCGTCGGCGTCGTCGTGATGGCGGGCACGATGAGCCTCCAGGGCATCGTCGAGTGCGCAGCAGAACGGCTCGATCTTCGGGTGGGACGGCATCGGCCTCCCGTTCGTCTTCGCCGCAGATCATCGGCTTCGTGCTCTTCCTCGTCGCCGCCCAGGCCGAGCTCACCCAGACGCCGTTCGACATGCCGGTGGCCGAGAGCGAGCTCGTGGCCGGCTACATGGTCGAGTACACCGGCTTCCGGTTCCTCTTCTTCTTCATCGGCGAGTTCGGCACCGCCTTCGCGTTCGCCGGTCTCGCCGCCACGCTGTTCCTCGGCGGCTGGGCGCTCCCGCACGTCACCGACCCGGGATGGTCGAACGTGCTCGGCCCGATCGTCCTGCTCACCAAGGTCATGCTCGTGGCGTTCCTGATGTTCTGGGTTCGGTTCACGTACCCACGCCTGCGCGAGGATCAGCTCCAAGCCGTGGCGTGGAAGTTCCTGATCCCGATCGGCCTCGCGAACATCCTCATCACCGGTGCGTTGAAGGTGGCGTTCTAGATGCCCAAGCTCCCGAAGAAACCCAAGGCTCCGGGGCTCATCGGAGGCCTCGGCGTCACGTTCAAGACGATGCTCAAGGGCGCCGTCACGGTGCAGTACCCGCACGAGCGGGAGGACCCGCCGCCGCGGGCGCGGGGCGTCATCGCGTTGAAGGAAGAGAACTGCACCGTCTGCATGCTGTGCGCACGGCAGTGCCCCGACTGGTGCATCTACATCGAAGGCCACAAGGAGAAGCGGCCGCCGCGCCGTGAGGGCGGCCGCGAGCGGACCGTCAGCCTCCTCGACCGCTTCGACATCGACTACGCGCTCTGCATGTACTGCGGGATCTGCGTCGAGGTGTGTCCGTTCGATGCCCTGTTCTGGAGCCCCGAGTACGAGTACTCCGAGCCCAACATCGCCGAGCTCCTGCACGACAAGGAGAAGCTCGGCGAGTGGATGGACACCGTCCCCGAACCGGAGCCGCTCGAAGTCGGCGCCGAGGGCAAGAAGTAGCGAGCAGGACGCCCGCATGACCGCGCAGAACGTCGCCTTCTGGGTCCTCGCGATCGCGATGGGTGCCGGCGCCATCGGCGTTGTCCGTTCGCGAAACATCGTGCACGCGGCGCTGTTCCTCATCGTCGTGCTCGTCGGCGCGGCGGCGCAGTACATCGTCCTCCTCGCCGAGTTCGTCGGCATCACTCAGTTCTTCATCTACATCGGCGCCATCGCGGTGCTGTTCCTCTTCGGCATCATGCTGACGCGCGCGCCGATGAGCTCCGGCGACTTCGACAACGATCAGCGCTGGCCGGCCGCGATCGTCTCCGTCTTCCTCCTCGGCGTGCTCATCGCCCTCCTTGTGAACGCCTTCGGGCACGACAACATCAAGCTCTCCGACGAGCTGCTGCGGGCGAGCCGGACCGGTCCGGTCGCCGACTCGATCTTCCGCAGCTTCGTGGTCCCCTTCGAAGTCGTCTCGATGCTCCTGCTCGCCGCACTGGTCGGCGCGGTGGTCATCGCCCGGAGGGACTGACCATGGCGCTGAACCAGTACCTCATCCTCAGCGCGTTCCTGTTCTGCTGCGGCGTGTACGGCGTCCTCGCCCGACGAAACGGCGTGCTCGTGCTGCTGTCGGTCGAGCTCATGCTCAACGCCGTCAACATCAACCTCGTCGCCTTCGCCGCGTTCACGAGGCAGATCGCGGGGCAGGTGTTCGCCCTGTTCGTCATCACGATCGCCGCCGCCGAGGTGGGCGTCGGCCTCGCGATCGTGCTCCTGATCTACCGCAACATGCGCAGTCCGGACCTCGATCGCGTCGACCAGCTGAAGGGCTGACCCGCCGTGCTGCGCAACGCCTGGATCATCCCCCTGCTGCCTGGCACTCGGGTTCGTCCTGGTGCTGTTGTTCGGGAAGCGGCTGCCGCGCAAGGGCGCCGAGCTCGCCGTCGGCACGGTCGGCGCCTCGTTCGTGCTGTCGTGCATCGCCGCCGTCCAGTGGATCCAACGCGTCGACGACCACCCGGGCAAGGAGGCGGTCGGCGGGTTCGGGCGCGCACTCCTCCCGACGCAGGAGGGCGGCGTCACCGCGGTGTCGTCAAGCTTCACGTGGTGGCAGAACGCCAACGTGAAGTTCGGCGTCGGGATCCACATCGACGGCCTCGCCGTGATGATGCTGTTCATGGTCACGCTTCGTGTCGTTCCTCGTGCACGTGTACTCGACGAGGTACATGCAGGGCGATCGCCGGTACACCCACTACTTCGCGCTCCTCAACCTGTTCACGGCGTCGATGCTGCTGCTCGTCGTGGCCGACAACACGCTCATGCTGCTCGTGGCCTGGGAGCTCGTGGGCGTGTGCTCGTTCGTGCTCATCGGCCACTGGTGGGAGGAGAAGCCCAACTCCGACGCCGCCGTCAAGGCCTTCCTCACGACGCGCACCGGCGACGTCGGTCTCATGATCGGTGTCATCGTCCTGTTCTTCGCCGCCGGCACGTTCAACATCGCGGTGATCAATGCCAAGGCGCTCGACGGCGGCATCGGCCACACGCTGCTCGTCGTGAGCGCGGCCTGCCTGCTCATCGGGATCATCGGCAAGAGCGGCCAGTTCCCGTTGCACACGTGGCTGCCCGACGCCATGGCGGGCCCGACGCCCGTCTCGGCGCTCATCCACGCAGCGACGATGGTGGTCGCGGGCGTCTACCTCGGCGCCCGCCTGTATCCCGTCTTCTTCCGCGGCTTCTCGATCGGCGACGGCGGCGTGAACGCGATGGCGCTCGTCGGCGGCGTCACGATCATCATCGGGGCGGTGCTCGCGTTCGTGCAACGCGACATCAAGAAGGTGCTCGCGTACTCGACGATCAGCCAGCTCGGCTACATGGTGATGGCGCTCGGCGTCGGGGCCTGGGTGGCGGCGATCTTCCACCTGTTCACGCACGCGTTCTTCAAGTCACTCCTCTTCCTCGGGGCGGGGTCGGTCAGCGAGTCCGGGTCGCATCACAGCTTCGACATGAAGGGCGACATGGGCGGCCTGCGCAAGTACATGCCGATCACGTTCACGACGTTCGTCATCGGCTCGCTCGCGCTGGCGGGCATCTTCCCGCTCGCCGGTTTCTGGTCGAAGGACGAGATCCTCGTCACCGCCGGGCAGACCGGCTACGACGCCTTCCTGTACGTCGGCCTGATCGGAGCGTTCCTGACCGCGGCCTACATGACCCGCTGCGTGTACCTGACGTTCTTCGGCGAGTTCCGCGGGCATGGCGAGCCGCACGAGTCGCCGCCGACGCTCACCGTTCCCCTCATCGTGCTGGCCGCCGCGTCCGTCGGTGCCGGGTTCCTGAACGCCGAGCCGCTCGGGATCGAGAAGTTCCGCGACTGGTTCGAGGCCGGCGTCTCGCTCCCGGCGCTGCAGCATCCCGACTTCGACACCGTCAAGGCGGTCATCTCGGTGACGATCGCCGTCGTCGGGATCGGGATCGCCGCCTACCTGTGGTTCCAGCGCGAGGAGCTGGGGCCGTTCCGTGGCTTCACGCAGCGCAACGCGGCGGCGCGGGCCGGCTACCGGTTCCTCGAGAACAAGTACTACCTGGACGACCTGTACGACAACGTCATCGTGGGCGGGATCAAGGGCCCCGATCGCCCAGCGCCAGCTACTGGGTCAACCAGCACGTCATCGACGGGGTGGTCAACGCCATCGGCCGCGGCACGGCGATCGCGGCCCGCGAGACGTATGACGTCATCGACCAGAAGGTGGTCGACGGCGCCGTGAACGGACTGGCGGAGACGACCGGCGAGACCGGTGGTCTGCTCCGCTACGTCCAGTCGGGACGCGTGCAGCGCTACGCGCTCACGCTCTTCGCCGCCGTCGGGGCTCTCAGCCTCGCGATCTGGCTCGTCTACTAGACGCCTACCAGCAGGAGAGGAACGTGGACTGGTTCGACTCGTGGGGAGTGACCCTGGCGGTCTTCCTCCCGGCCGCGGGGATGGTGGTCGTGCTCGCCATCCCGAAGGCGCAGGAGCGGGCTCTCAAGCTGACCACACTGGCGACCACGCTCGCGACGCTTGCCGTCGGGATCGTCGATGCTCGCGCGGTTCGACTACGACCGGACCGGCGTCCTGCAGTTCGACGTGAACAAGTCGTGGATCGACGTCATCAACAGCCGGTACCACATGGGTGTCGACGGCATCTCACTGCCGTTGCTGTTGATGACGATGCTCATCACGGTGATGTGCGTCATCTACTCGTGGGACCACTTCCCCGACCCGCGCACACCGAAGGCGTTCCTCGCGCTGATCCTGCTCCTCGAGACGGGGATGAACGGCACGTTCTGCGCCCAGGACCTCATCCTGTTCTTCATCTTCTTCGAGCTCGTCCTGCTGCCGATGTTCTTCATGATCGGCGTGTGGGGCGGACCGAACCGCGAGTACGCGTCGATCAAGTTCTTCCTGTTCACGCTGTTCGGGTCGGCGCTCATGCTGCTGAGCTTCCTGGCCCTGTTCTTCCTCTCCGATCCGCAGACCTTCGACATCCCGCGGCTGGCGGCGCAGGGAGGCGGCGGGATCGTCGCGAGCACGCAGAACCTGATCTTCGTGGGGATGTTCCTCGGGTTCGCGATCAAGGTGCCGATGTTCCCGTTCCATACCTGGCTGCCCGACGCGCATACGGAGGCACCGACCGTGGGCTCGGTGCTGCTGGCGGCGGTCCTCCTGAAGCTGGGCGCGTACGGGTTCATCCGGATCGCGCTGCCGATCCTGCCCCAGGCCGCGCACGACTGGGCGCCGTGGATAGGGCTCCTCGCCGTGATCGGGATCATCTACGGCGCCTTGTGCTGCCTCGCGCAACGAGACATGAAGAGACTCATCGCGTTCTCGTCGGTGGCGCACATGGGCTTCGTCATGCTCGGGATCGCCACCCTGACGAACTTCGGCATCAACGCCGCGATCTTCGGGATGGTCGCCCACGGGCTCATCACCGGGATGCTCTTCTTCATCGCCGGGTCGGTGCAGGAGCGCTACGACACCCGCGAGATCAGCCGCCTCGGCGGGCTGCTGGTCCAGGCCCCGAGGCTGGGGTGGATACTCGGGTTCTGCGCGATGGCGTCGCTCGGCCTGCCCGGTCTGGCCGGGTTCTGGGGCGAGTTCCCCGCCCTCCTCTCGGCTTACAACCCGGCGGCCGGGATCTCCGACCTCACGTTCCGCGTCTACATGGTCGTTGGGGCCGTCGGCACCGTTCTCGCCGCCGGGTACCTCCTCTGGATGTTCCAGCGGGTGGCCTTCGGCAAGGTGAAGGCCGAGTTCGAGCATGCGCACGTGCACGACGTGCACTGGCCCGAGTGGCTCGCGTGGACGCCGCTGCTCATCGGGATCGTCGTGCTCGGCATCTATCCGAACCTCATCTTCCGCGTCACCGACGGTGCGGTCACGAACCTCGCGCAGGGCATGGCGAGAGCCATCGGATGAGCATTTCGTGAACCCCGTCTTCGACTACCACGCGCTCGCGCCCGAGCTGATCCTCACGGCGACGATCGTCATCGTGCTCGTCGCCGACTTCTTCTTCGGCGAGCGCGAGCGGTTCCAGACGTCGCGGCTCGCCACGATCGGTGTGCTCGCCGCGCTGGTGCCGATCCTGACGCTGGCCGCCGACGGGACGACGCGCACGATGTTCGGCGGGGCGTACGTGGTGGACGACTACGCCCTGGCGCTGAAGGGCTTCTTCCTCCTCGTGGCGTACATCACGCTGCTCGTGTCCGTCGACTACATCGGCGAGGGCGACTACTACCAGGGCGAGTACTACTTCCTGCTGCTCAGCTCGGTGCTCGGCATGGTCGTCATGGCATCGGCCCGCGATCTCATCACGATCTTCGTGGCGCTCGAGCTGATCTCCGTGCCGACGTACGTGCTGGCGGGCTGGCGGAAGCACGACACGAAGTCGAACGAGGCGGCGATCAAGTACTACCTCTTCGGCGTGCTGTCGTCGGCCGTGATGCTGTACGGCATGTCGTTCATCTTCGGGTTGTCCGGCTCGACGTTGCTCAGCAAGATCGGGCAGTACGCCGCCCGCCCGGACCTGCCGCCGCTGTTCGCGGTGGCGATCTTCCTCACCCTCGTCGGGTTCGCGTTCAAGATCAGCGCGGTGCCGTTCCACTTCTGGGCGCCCGACACGTACGAGGGCGCGCCGACGCCCGTGACCGCGTTCCTGTCCGTGGCGTCGAAGGCGGGCGGGTTCGTCGCCATCCTGAGCCTCATCTACTTCGGATTCTTCGGCACGAAGGAGGCGTGGCAGCCCGTGCTCTGGGCGCTGGCGGCGGCGTCGATGACGCTCGGGAACCTGACCGCGCTACGCCAGACGAACATCGTCCGGATGCTCGCCTACTCGTCCATCGCGCAGGGAGGGTTCATCCTCGCCCCACTGGCGGTGGCGGCAGACGGCAACGCGGGACGCTCGGCGTTCGAGGCCGTCGTGATCTACCTGTTGATCTACGGCGCGATGAACCTGGGCGCGTTCGCAGTCGTGATCGCGGTCGCTCGCCGCACCCGCTCGGGCGAGATCAGCTCGTACTCCGGACTGGGGCAGACGGCGCCCGTGCTGGCGCTGCTGATGTCGGCGTTCCTGTTCGCCCTGGCCGGGATCCCGCCGCTGGCGGGCTGGTTCGCCAAGTTCGTGATGTTCCGAGCCATCTTCGACGCCGGGACCGCGTCTGCATACACGCTCGGTGTGATCGCCGCCGTGAACTCGGTGATCGCGCTCTTCTATTACGCCGGCGTCGCGCGGCGCATGTGGTTCCGTGATCCATCCGAGTCCGGCGTCGAGACCACCGCCGCGAGCACGCCGCCCGCGCTCGGGATCGCGCTCGGCCTCTCCGCCGCGGTCGTCGTCGTGATCGGCGTCTATCCCCAGCTGTTCGCCCGGATCGGCGAGGTGGCGTTCCCGGGCTGACGCCGCGGAGGGACCGATGGCTGATCTCGCCGAGCGGATCGCTGAGCGCATCCGGCGCGAGGGGCCGATCCCGTTCGACCGCTTCGTCGACGCCGCCCTGTACGACGAGGACGGCGGGTTCTACGCCCGGGGCGGCGGCGCCGGGCGTGCGGGGCGCGACTTCGTCACGAGCCCCGAGGTCGGCGTGCTGTTCGGCGCCCTCGTCGCCCGATATCTCGACCGCGCGTGGACCGAGCTCTCCCGTCCCGACCCGTTCGTCGTCGTCGACGCCGGCGCCGGGCGCGGGCGGCTGGCGGCGGATGTGCTCCGGGCCGAGCCGGAGTGCTCGCGCGCGCTGCGGTACGTCCTCGTCGAGCGCTCCGCCGCGCTGCGGGTCGCGCAGCGCGAGCTGCTCACGCTCGAGCCGGCCGACCGCGCCTTCGGGCCCGCGGTGCGCGACGATCCGGACGAGGCGCCACGGCCGGTCGAGGACATCGGTCCGATCGCGACCTCGCTGCCCGAGTTCCCCGCGATCGAGCTCACGGCGGGCGTCGTGATCGCGAACGAGCTGCTCGACAACCTTCCGTTCCGGCTCGTCGAGCGGGCGCGCGGCGGGTGGACGGAGGTCCGGGTCGGCCTCGCTGCCCGACGGATTCGCCGAGGTCGCCGTCCCGGCGCCGCCCGAGATCGCCGACGCTGCCGACGACGTGGCCGCCGGCGCCACGATCCCCACTGGCGCCCGCCTCCCCGTCCCGACCGCCACCGTCGACTGGCTCGACGAGTGCGCGCGTCTCCTGCGACGCGGCTTCCTCGTCGTCATCGATTACGCCGACACCGCCGCGTCGCTCGCCGCCCGCCCGCAAGACGAGTGGCTCCGCACCTACCGCAGCCACCAGCGCGGCGAGACACCGCTCGCCGCGCCCGGCGCGCAGGACATCACGTCCACCGTGCCGGCCGAGCATCTCGTCACCCACGCGGCACGCGCCGGCTTCCGGCTCGTCGAGCACACCACCCAGGCGGAGTGGCTCGCCGCGCTCGGTGTCGGCGAGCTCGTCGACGATGCTCGAGGCTTGTGGCGCGAACGCGCCGCCGTCGGCGATCTCGAGGCGTTGGCTGCCCGTAGCCGGGTGACCGAAGCCGCCGCTCTCACCGACCCGTCCGGCCTCGGCGCCCACCACGTGTTCGTGTTCGCGAAGTAGCGAGCGACCCGGCCGCTAGCCGGCCGGCACCAGACGCCAGCGACCGGGTTCGTCGGCCGGAACGATCGTGCCCGCGCCCGGGCGTCGCCCACAGCGGGCCGATGACGAGCGTGCTTCTCCTCGGCGGCGCGCCGCAGGAGCCGTCCGCCGGGTCTCGGCCGCCAGCTCGATGTTCTCGTCGAGACCGGCGCGGGGCTCCGGCGCGAAGACCTGCGCCGGATGGAGGAACAGGTGGCCGACGACAACGGCGTCGTCGACCTTCGGGCCCGATGCGCACGAACCGGTGGCCGGTCGAGTGGCCCGGTGCCGGCTCCGTCGCGACCTCGCCCGCGACCGGTCCGTCGGCCTCGTCGACGAGGCCTTGATCGAGCAGCACCTCGTACGCCTCCAGGCCCGGGAACCGTCCGGCGCGCAGGGCGGCGATCTCCTCGGCCGCGATGACGTACCGCGCGTTGGGAAACGCGGGCTCCTCGCCGCTCCTCGTCGGACGGGTGTTGACGCCCACACCGTCGATGTGCGTGTCGACGACGAAGTCGACGGACTCCGCGGGAAATCCGGCGTCGGCGAGGCATCCCAGCAGGCGGTCGATGCGGGCGGTCGCCGCGGGGGTGGTGCGGTCGGCGTCGTCGGACGCGAGCCAGGGGTCCACCACGATCGCGCGCGCCCGGAGTGTCGATGGCGAGCGCGCACGAACCGACGCGCAGGTCGAAGGCGTCGGTGACGAACGAGGGCGACAGCCACGGAGCCTGCGACACGGAGTGTCGACGGTCGTGGCGTCGTCCTGCGGCACCACCAGCTCGAAGCGTTCGTCCGGTACCCGCGTGATGACGGAGTCGCCGACCTTCCACCGCTCCATGTGCGCAAGGTAGCTGGGGTCCGGGGTGCCGGCGCGCGGCGGGGGAGCACCGCGCGCCGGCGTCGGATCAGCTCGGCTCCTGGAGGATGCCGATGCGGTGACCCTCGGGGTCCTGGACCATCGCGATCGTCGGGCCGTCCGGGGCCGTGGGAGTCGGCGGCTGCACCACCTTCGCCCCGAGCTTCTCGGCCTGTCGCAGCCGCGCCTCGAGGTCGGGCACCTGCACGTAGAACGACACGTACTCGGTGTCGGCGCCGGCGAAGATCCCGCCCTGGATCCCGCCTCCGCCGTCGGTGTCGACCATGCCGTAGCCGGTCGGGTTGTCGGCGTTGACCTTCCAGTGGAAGAGCTCGCTGTAGAACTTCGAAAGGGAGTCGAAGTCGCGCCCGGCGACCTCGAACCACACGACGGGGGCACCCATCTCGATTCCTCTCTGTTCTCTGTCTTATCTCTGTGTCTGCTTCTCGCTCGCGGACAGGGTGGCGGCGCGCGGCGACAACCCCCTGTCGGGGTTTCCCGGCGGGGTGACGTGACCCGTGTCGCAGATAGCCTGACCCGGGCAGCCAGCGACGAAGGGGAAGCGATGCCGGAAGCCACCATCGAGGCCCTGCTCGCCGAGGGCCGGACGTTCCCGCCGCCGCCCGAGTTCAAGAAGACCGCCCGCATCGTCGACGCCGAGATCTACGACGAAGCCGAACGCGACTTCGAAGGCTTCTGGGCCCGCCAGGCCGCCGACCTCCTCGACTGGAACGAGGACTGGCACACGATCCTCGAGTGGGACCTGCCGTTCGCGAAGTGGTTCGTCGGCGGCACGCTCAACGTCAGCTTCAACTGCCTCGACCGGCACGTCGCCGCCGGTCACGGCGACCAGGTCGCGTACCACTGGGAAGGCGAGCCCGGCGACACCCGCACGATCACCTACGCGCAGCTGCTCGAGGAGGTGCAGCGAACCGCGAACGCGCTCACGTCGCTCGGCATCCGGAAGGGCGACCGGGTCAACATCTACCTGGGCATGGTCCCCGAGCTGCCGATCGCGATGCTGGCGTGCGCGCGCATCGGCGCTCCGCACTCGGTCGTGTTCGGCGGGTTCTCGGCCGAGGCGCTGCGTGACCGCATCAACGACGCCGAGGCCCGGCTGCTCATCACGGCCGACGGCGCCTGGCGGCGCGGCGCGGATCGTCCCGCTCAAGGAGAGCGCCGACAACGCCGATGGCCGAGACGCCGTCGATCGAGCGGTGCCTCGTCGTACGGCGCACCGGGCAGGACGTCGCCATGCAGGACGGGCGCGACGTCTGGTGGGACGACGCTCGTCCCCGGTCAGGCCGCCGAGTGCCCGGCCGAGCCGATGGACTCCGAGGACCTTCTCTATCTCCTCTATACGAGCGGGACGACGGCCAAGCCCAAAGGGATCATGCACACGACCGGCGGCTACCTGACGCAGGTCGCGTGGACCCACCAGAACGTCTTCGACATCAAGCCCGACACCGACGTGTACTGGTGCGCGGCCGACGTCGGCTGGGTGACCGGGCACTCGTACATCGTCTACGGGCCGCTCGCGAACCGCACGACCAGCGTGATGTACGAGGGCACGCCCGACTTCCCCGACAAGGACCGGCTCTGGTCGATCGTCGAGCGGTACGGCGTGACGATCCTCTACACCGCGCCCACGGCCATCCGCAGCTTCATGAAGTGGGGCACCGAGTACCCCGACAAGCACGACATGTCGTCGCTGCGGCTGCTCGGCTCGGTGGGCGAGCCCATCAACCCCGAGGCGTGGGTCTGGTACTGGCAGCACATCGGCGGCGGCCGGTGCCCGGTGGTCGACACGTGGTGGCAGACGGAGACGGGAGCGATCCTGATCAGCCCGCTGCCCGGCGCCACGACGCTGAAGCCCGGGAGCGCGACGTTCCCGCTCCCCGGCGTCGGCGCCGACGTCGTCGACGACCAGGGCAACCCGGTGCCGATCCCCGGCGGCGGCTACCTCGTGCTCACGCGGCCGTGGCCGTCGATGCTGCGCGGCATCTGGGGCGACCCGGAGAGGTACCGCGACACGTACTGGAGTCGGTTCGACGGGAAGTACTTCGCCGGCGACGGCGCCAAGCGCGACGAGGAGGGCTACTACTGGCTGCTCGGCCGCGTCGACGACGTCATGCTCGTCAGCGGGCACAACATCTCGACGGCCGAGGTCGAGCACGCGCTGGTCGGGAACGCCAAGGTCGCCGAAGCGGCCGTGATCGGCCGCACCGACGCGACCACCGGCCAGTCGATCAGCGCGTTCGTGATCCTGCGCGCCGGCAACGAGCCGAGCGACGAGCTCGCAGCCCAGCTGCGCGATCACGTGGCCAACACGATCGGGCCGATCGCCAAGCCCAAGACCGTGCTGTTCACCGAGGAGCTGCCGAAGACCCGCTCGGGCAAGATCATGCGGCGGCTCCTGCGCAACGTCGCCGAGGACGAGCAGCTCGGCGACACGACCACGCTCGCCGACCCGAGCGTGGTGGAGGGCATCAAGGACCGCTACCTCTCGACCCAGGGCGCCGGCGACGAGGAGTGAGCCGCCCCTACCCCGAGCACTGGACATGGCGGGACGGGCCGGTCGCGCCCGGCCCGGCCGTCGTCGTCGACCTCGACGGCGTGCTCTCCGACGCCGCCAGCCGCCAGCACTACCTCGAGGCGCCCCGCCGGGACTGGCGCGCGTTCTTCGACGCCTGTGGTGACGATCCCGTCATCGAGGAGGTCAAGGTGCTCCTCGACCTGCTCGACCCGTCGCTGGCAATCGTCCTGCTGACGGCGCGACCGGAGCGCGTCCACCTCCTGACCGAGGCCTGGCTCGACCGGTACAAGATCCGCTGGGACGTGCTCGTCATGCGGCCGTGGGGCGACTTCGAGGTCTCGCGTGACTTCAAGCGGCTCTCGGTCGAGGACTTCCGCCGCTACGGCTTCGACCTGAAGCTCGCGATCGAGGACGACCGCCGCAACGTCGAGATGTTCCGCGCCGAAGGCATCCCCTGCATCTACTTCCACTCCGGCTACTACGACTGACGCCGCGATAACCGTCCGGCGAAGCTGTGATGGCTTCGGAGGCGCCCCTCAGTCCCTTCGGGCGTCGCGGCGCTCGGTACGACGACGGTGACGGCGCAGCACACCGACCCCGAACCACACGAATGCTCCGATCAACGCAGACACGAGGATGAGCAGCCACAGCGGCCAGGTGAAGCTCCAGAACAAGAAGTCGACCGTGACGTCCTCGGTGTTCTGAATCATGAAGACGAGCAGCGCACCGACGCCGGACAAGGACGCGATGGCGCCCCCGCTGAGTCGACGCCTTTGCGCTGCCGCGTCGGTGGAGGTTCCAACAGGACGCTGACCCTCGTACGCCATGACGCTTCCCCCCTGAACGTGGTCAGTGATTTGGAAGTGTAAGCACTCGTTGGACGCCCTCCGGGGTCGACACTTCTCGGGGGAGAATGACGCCTTGGTCGCGGCGACGTTCCTCGCGCTCGGTTCCGCCGCTCTGCACGCGGCGTGGAACCTCCTGGTCAAGACGAGCTCCGACCGCCTGATCGCGGCATGGGGGTTGTACGTGACGGGCGGCATCCTCTTCCTGCCCGTGCTCCTCGTCGTCGACCGGCCGGGCGCCGACACGCTCCCGTTCCTCGCCGCGTCCAGCGTCGTGCACGTCGTCTACGTCGTCGCTCTCACCCGCGCCTACCAGCACGGTGACTTCTCGTTCGCCTACCCGCTCTCCCGGGGCGGCGGCGCGCTGTTCGCCGCCATCGGCGGCGTGCTGTTCCTCGCCGACACGCTCTCAGGGCTGGCGTGGCTCGCGATCGCGATCGTCGTCGGCGGCTTGGCGTCGCTCGTCCGGCCGGGCGTGTCGCGGGTCGCGTTGCTCTGGGCCGGGCTCACCGCAGTCATGATCGGCATCTACACGACCCTCGACGCCGCCGGAGCGCGTCGCTCGAGTGGATTCGGCTACGGCATCGTCCTCGTGCTCGGTGCCGGCCTCCTGCTCACCGCCGCGATCGTCGCCTCGGGACGGGCCGGGCGCCTCGCGCCCCGCCATCGAACGGGAGTGGCCCCGCTTCCTCGTCGGCGGTGTCTGCTCGACGCTCGCCTACTCGATGGTCCTGGCCGGGGCCCGGCTGGCGCCCGTCGGCTACGTCGCCGCCCTGCGCGAATCCTCCGTGATCCTCGGGGCGGGGGCGGGGTGGCTGTTCCTCCACGAGCGGCTGGGCCGGGCCCGGCTGGCATCGGCGCTGGTCGTGACGGTCGGGCTCGTGCTGCTGATCGTCTGGCAGTAGCCGCGTCCGGGAACGCTCACGAAGCCCTTACGATTCGGGGGAACGCCCGACCCGGTCCGGGCGTTGCATCGACAAGAGGTGATTTGAGATGCGAGGCACGTTCATCAATACCTTCAAGACGTTCGTGCTCCTTGCCTTCCTGGGTGCCCTGTTCATCGGCATCGGCGCCATCTTCGGCACCGGCGGCCTCATCATCGGCGCGGTGCTGGCCCTGGCGTTCGTGGGAGGCACGTTCTGGTTCAGCGACAAGATCGCCGTCGCCGCGGCCCGGGCCAAGCCCGTCTCCCGCGAAGAGGCCCCCCGCCTCTACGAGATCGTCGAGGACCTGGCCCGGCGCAACGACATGCCGACGCCCAGGCTGTACGTCTCGCCCGAGCCGCAGCCCAACGCCTTCGCCACCGGGCCGCGGCCCGAAGCACGCCGTCGTCGCGCGTCACGCAGGGCATCCTCGAGGTGCTCGACGACGACGAGCTGCGCGGGGTGCTCGCCCACGAGATGTCGCACGTTCGCAACCGCGACATCCTCATCGGATCGGTCGCGGCCGCGGTCGCGTTGATGATCACGTTCGTCGCCCGGATCGCGATGTTCAGCGCGATCTTCGGCGGTGGCGACGACGAGGGCGGCGGCAACATCATCGGCTTGCTGGCGCTGGCCATCCTGGCTCCGCTCGCGGCGGGTCTGCTCCAAGCGGCGCTGTCCCGCTCTCGCGAGTACCAGGCCGACGAGTCCGGCGCGCATCTGATCGGCGACGGCGAGCCCCTCGCCCGTGCGCTGCAGAAGATCGAGGCGGCCGCCAAGCGGACCCCGATGGACGTGAACCCGGCCGAGGCCACCGCGTACATCATCAACCCGCTCACGGGACGGAAGGTCAACTTCGCCAACCTGTTCTCGACCCACCCGCCGACGGAAGAGCGCATCGCGAGGCTCCGCAGCCTCGACCGCACCCCCGCCTGATCTCCAGATCCACCCGCACCGCGGACGGCCGGCTCTGCCCACCCCAGAGCCGGCCGTTCCGCGTCGGGTCACGCGCGAAGCGTCGGCGCCGACTGCGTCGTCAGTCGCGGAAGTTCGTGAACTGGAGGGGGATGCCGAAGTCCGTCTCGCGCAGCTTCGCGATCACGGTCTGGAGGGCGTCCTTCTTCTTGCCGCTCACGCGGAGTTGCTGACCCTGGACCTGGTGGGAGACGCCCTTGAGGCCGAGTCCCTTGATGAACTTGCCGATCTCGCGTGCCTTCACGTCGGAGATCCCGACGTTCAGGGTCGCGGTCTGGCGGACGGTTCCCTTGGCGGCGTCCTCGACCTTCCCGTACGAGAGCACCTTCAACGACACCTTGCGGCGCACGAGCTTCTCCTCCAGCACCTGCGTGAGCGCGCGGAGGCGGTCCTCGCTCGCGGTGTGCAACTCGATCGACGTGTCACCGAGGTCGATGGAGCTGTGGGTGTCCTTGAAGTCGTAGCGAGTCGCGATCTCGCGGCTGGCCTGGTCCACGGCGTTGCGGACCTCTTGGTGGTCGACCTCGGAAACCACGTCGAACGTCGGCATATGACTCCAGAGAACGGTTTCGCGCGGCTGGTATCGTACGCGCCCCGGGTCGGTACCCGAGTGGCCAAAGGGGGCAGTCTGTAAAACTGCTGCGAAAGCTACGCTGGTTCGAATCCAGCCCGGCCCACTCGTGCGCCCGGCGTGCAGGTCCGCCCCGAGGGCGGACCGCTTCGCGCCGGGCGACAATCCGGCCCGCCAGCCCCCGCCATATCCCTGGTCAGCGGCCAGGCGCGCGGAACGAAATTCCGTCGGACGGCGATCCGGACGATACTTGTCGGCCGTATGGCCGCTCCCAGGGTGGCGGGGCGAACGGCGAAGCGCGGCGGGGCGCTTCTCCTCCTCTGCGCAGCTGCGTTCGCCATCCCGGCCTGCACCGGCTCCGGCTACCAGTACGTCAAGAACGGGAGCGACGGCTCGGGCACGTACTTCAAGGTTCCCGATGCCTGGCGCGTCTACGACGAGAACGCGTTCATCAAGTCCCGACACCTCTCGCCCACGAAGGCGAAGGCCGCCCGGGCCGACAGCTGGACGGTCGCCTTCGACGCCAGCGCCAAGCCCACGCTGAAGCACTTCAACGAGCTGGCGACGAAGCAGCCGTTCGGCATCGCCGAGGTGCGCACGCTCGATCCCGACGAGCGCGACTCCTTCTCGCTGATGGCGATGCGCAACTACTTCGTGCCCGTCGACGACCTCACCCAGACCGGCGGGGAGCTCGTGCCGCTCCGCGTGGACGAGTTCACCCGCGACGGGGGGTTCCACGGGTTGCGCCTCACGTTCGAGTTCACGCTTCCTTCGGACAAGGAGGCCGTCACCGTCGACCAGGTGTCGATCGTCGACGCCGGGACCAAAGAGGTCCACTTCCTGGCCATCAGTTGCCGCTCGTCGTGCTACGAACGAAAGAAGGACACGATCAACAAGATCGTCGATTCGTGGACCGTGAAGGAACGATGACATGACTCCAACGTCCACGCCCACCTCCGGGCCGCAGTTCACCAGCCGTCCCCGCGACGACGACCGCACGACGCGGAAGCCGCTGGCGCTGTGGGACCGGGTCAAGTACCTGCTGCTCCTGGCCGCGCTGTTCTGGTTCTTCGTCTGGGCGGCGATCGCCGACAACCCGTTGTTGCCGTTCAACGACGCGGTCAACGACACAGTGAGCGAGAAGCGGTGGATCTTCCTGCTCGCCGCGCTCGAGCTCGTCCGACAGATCCACTACCTGATCAGCGAACGTTCCGCCGCCTACCACCGGTTCTGGACGCAGAAGGTCTTCGGCGGGTTCAACCGCCGCAGCGCCCGCCTGAGCGACTGGAACCGCTACCGGCTGGCGCGGTTGGCGAAGATCCTCGTCTTCCTGGTGATCCTCTCGATCGTCCTCGGGACGATCTTCGACACG
Source organism: uncultured Actinomycetes bacterium (assembly GCA_963768605.1). Classification (GTDB taxonomy): domain Bacteria; phylum Actinomycetota; class Acidimicrobiia; order IMCC26256; family JACDBD01; genus JALZAA01. Next base: position 190,066 of record CAVYIP010000021.1, read on the forward strand.
TCACCCGCGTTGGCGCTGGTCGAGCTGCCGTCCCGGATCGTCGACGCCCTGCCGTTCGTCTTCCAGCTGATGTTCGGCGCGCTGTTCATCATCATCGAGTTCGGCGCGCTGTTCTGGCTCCTGACGCGCGGCGGCGTCGACGTGTACTACCCGGACGACATCAAGACCCGGTTCTCCGACGTGTGGGGTCAGGACAACGTCCTGGCCCGGGTCAGGGAGAACATGGTCTTCCTCGAGGATCCCGAGGCGATCGAGGAGAAGGGCGGGTACGTGCCGGGCGGGCATCCTGCTCTGGGGGCCGCCCGGCACCGGCAAGACGCTGATGGCCGAGGCGGTGGCGGGCGAGACCGGCAAGCCCTACGTGTTCGTCGACCCCGGTGCTTTCATCAACATGTTCATGGGCGTCGGCGTCCTCAAGGTCAAGAGCGTGTTCCGCAAGCTCCGGCGCCTCGCGCTCCGGTACGGCGGCGTCATCGTCTTCTTCGACGAGGCCGACTCGCTCGGTAACCGCGGTCAGCTCATGCCGGGGCCCTGGGGCGGCCCGGCGAGCGCCCGTCCGCCGTCCGGTCCGTGGGCGGCGTCGCCGTCGTGCAACTGCGTCTCGTACCTGTCCGAGCAGTCGACCTCGCTGCTCATGCAGTCCGCGCTCGGCTCCTCGATCGACGAGCCGCCGCGCCGCCGGCGCGACCGCCAGATCATGGGCATGGGCATGGGCGGTGGCGGCGGCAGGGGATGGGCACGCTGCAGGCGCTGCTCACCGAGCTGTCCGGGCTGAAGAAGCCGCGCGGGATCCTGAACCGCTTCGCACGGCGTGCGCTCGGCATGCGGCCGAAGGCCCCGCCGAAATACCGCATCCTCGTGATGATGGCCACGAACATGCCCCAGGCCCTCGACGAAGCGCTGCTGCGGCCCGGGCGCATCGACCGCATCTACAAGGTCGGCTACCCGTCGAAGGCAGGCCGGATCCGTACCTACGAGGGCTACCTGGCCAAGGTGCAGCATCAGCTCACCGCCGAAGACATCGACAAGCTCGCCACCATCACGCCGTACGCCACCGGGGCCACCATCAAGGACATCGTCAACGAATCCCTGATCGTCGCCATTCGCGACGGGCGGGACACGATCACGTGGCGCGACGTCGTGCAGGCGAAGCAGCTCAAGGACCTCGGCCCTCCCGAGGACGTCGAGTACATCGAGCGGGAGCGTCATGCGACCGCGCTCCACGAGGCGTGCCACGCCGTCGTCGCCTACCGCGCCCGGCACCACCTGGTCATCGACATCGCCACGATCGAGAAGGGCGGCACGTACCTCGGCATGGTGAGCTCGATCAAGCCCGACGACCTCTTCACCCAGTGGCGGTCGGAGTACGAGGCCGACGTCATGGTGAGCCTGGCGTCGCTGGCGGGAGAGAAGATGTTCTTCGACGGCGACAGCTCGTCCGGTGTGTCGTCCGACCTCGAGGGCGCGACGCAGATCGCGACGTTCATGGAGGGCTACTGGGGGATGGGCTCGACCGTGTCCTCCCACGGGGTGACGCACCGGGTCGGCATCGGCGGCGGTGGCCGCCCCGGCGCCGGCCAGCAGAAGGAGAAGGACCTGCTGAAGAGCGGTCTCGGCGAGCGCATCGAGGAGAACCTGGAGTCCTTGATGCAGCGCACCGAGACGCTGCTGGCCCAGAACTGGTTCGAAGTGCTCGCGGTGACCCACGCGCTCGAGACGAACAAGACCCTCACCGGCGACGACATCAAGGCGGTCGTCGACGGCACTCCCGGGCCACTTGTCGACGGCACCGAGTACCACACAGCCCGAGTTCGTCGAGCAGGCGAAGGTGTACCACCAGCGCGTCCTCATCGCCCACCGAGAGCACGCCGAGGTCGACGTACCGCTCCCGACGCTCAACGGCCAGGTGGGGTCGAAGGGCGATCTGGCGGCCAAGGATGTGCCCCGGCCGCCACGCACCGGCGACGGCCGCACCAAGCAGGCTCCCCCACGGAAGCCCAAGGCCCGGGACAGCTAGAGCATTCGCTGCATCTCGACGACGTCGAGCCAGTGGCCGAACTTGCGGCCGACCTCCCGCTCGGTGCCGATGAGCTCGAACGCGCACGCCACGTGCAACGCGATGGACGCCTCGTGGCCCCCCACGATGCGGGCCATCACCGAATGGAACCCGTGGTCGACGGCCAGCCGGAGCACCTCGTCGAGCAGGAGCCGGCCGATGCCCTGGCCGCGCCGGTCGCGGCGCACGTACACGGAGTCCTCGACCGTGGTGGAGTACGCGGCTCGATCCTTGAACGGCGAGAGCGATCCGAACCCCACGACCTCCCCCGCCTCGTCGACGGCGACGACCGCCGGGTGCGCCCCCGAGTGCGCGTCGATCCATTCGACCTGCTCGTCGAGCGTGCGGGGAACCAGGTCGAAGGTGACCGTCGACTCGGCGACCTCGACGTTGTAGATGGCCCGGATCGCCTCGGCGTCGCGCCGCTCGGCCAGGCGAACCGTGAAGCCCACGACGGCGGACGCTATCGCGGGGGTTCGAGCCTCCAAGCCGTTGCTATCCTCGAAGGCTCGCCCCCTTAGCTCAGTCGGCAGAGCACTTCCATGGTAAGGAAGGGGTCTACGGTTCGAGTCCGTAAGGGGGCTCGGCGGTGTAGCTCAGTTGGCAGAGCACGCGGCTCATAATCGCGGCGTCGCGGGTTCGAGTCCCGCCACCGCTACCAGACACCCATGACGACCATCACACGGAAAGCAGCGGAAACGTGAGCAAGCCGAAGTTCGAGCGGACCAAGCCGCACCTCAACGTCGGGACGATGGGTCACATCGACCACGGCAAGACGACCCTGACCGCCGCCATCACGAAGGTCCTGCACGACCAGGACCCGACGACGACCTATACGAGCTTCGACGAGATCGACAAGGCGCCGGAGGAGAAGGAACGGGGCATCACGATCAACATCTCCCACGTCGAGTACGAGACCCCGAACCGGCACTACGCCCACGTCGACATGCCCGGTCACGCCGACTACATCAAGAACATGATCACGGGCGCGGCCCAGATCGACGGCGCCATCCTCGTCGTGGCCGCCACCGACGGGCCGATGCCCCAGACCCGTGAGCACGTGCTGCTCGCCCGCCAGGTAGGCGTGCCGTCGATCGTCGTCGCCCTCAACAAGGTCGACGCCGTCGACGACGAGGAGCTCCTCGACCTCGTCGAGCTCGAGGTGCGGGAGCTGCTCACGGAGTACGAGTTCCCGGGTGACGACGTGCCGGTCGTCCGGGTGAGCGCGCTGAAGGCCCTCGACGGCGACCCCGGGGCCGTCGAGCAGGTCGTCGAGCTGATGAACGCGGTCGACACCTACGTGCCCGAGCCCGTGCGCGACCTCGACAAGCCGTACCTGATGCCGATCGAGGACGTGTTCTCCATCACAGGACGGGGCACGGTCGTGACCGGCAAGGTCGAGCAGGGCGTCATCCACACCGGCGACGACGTCGAGATCATCGGCATCAAGGACACCACCAAGACCGTCGTCACCGGCGTCGAGATGTTCCGCAAGCTCCTCGACGAGGGGCGCGCCGGCGACAACATCGGCGTGCTGCTGCGCGGCACCAAGAAGGAGGACGTCGAGCGGGGGCAGGTGCTGGCCAAGCCGGGCAGCATCACGCCGCACACGAACTTCCAGGCCCAGGTGTACGTCCTGAACAAGGACGAAGGTGGGCGCCACACGCCGTTCTTCGCGAACTACCGGCCGCAGTTCTACTTCCGCACGACCGACATCACCGGATCGATCGTCCTCCCCGAGGGGGTCGAGATGGTCATGCCGGGCGACAACACCGAGATGACGGTCGAGCTCATCGCGCCGATCGCGATGGAAGAGGGCCTCCGCTTCGCGATCCGCGAGGGCGGCCGCACCGTCGGCGCCGGGCGCGTCACCAAGATCATCAAGTAGGGGAGCCCCGTGGCGAGCGACAAGCGAGTGAAAGTGACGCTGGCGTGCGAGGTCTGCAAGCGGCGCAACTACATCACGATGAAGAACCGCACCAACGACCGCGAACGCATCGAGATGAAGAAGTACTGCCGCTGGGACCGTCGCCACACGCTCCACAAAGAGACCCGGTAGGTCGGTGCCCCGTAACCCGACGCGGGCGTCAGGGGTCTGAGTGACCACGGACCCAACCGCAGAGCTGAGGGCCGAGGTCGACCGGCTGGTCGCCTCCGCCCGAGAAGGTGACCGGGCGGCGTTCGACGAGCTGGTGCGGCGCACCTACGTCGATACGTACACCCTCGCGATGCGGCTGACCGCCAACGAGGAGGATGCACGCGACGTGGTCCAGGAGTCGTATCTCCGGGCTTGGAAGGGCATCAAGCGCTTCCGCGGCGACGCGCAGTTCTCCACGTGGATGTACCGCATCACCGCCAACGCGGCGGCGACGCTGGTGCAGAAGCGGCGCCGCCGGCGCGCCGAGTCTCTCGACATGGTGGACGAGCCGATCGACACGTCCATCGAGGCGCAGCCGGAAGCGGCGGCGGAATCGGCCATCGGGCTCGAGGACCTCGCCCGCGCGGTGGCGGCGTTGCCGCCGAAGCTGCGGAGCACCGTGGTCCTGAAGGACGTGTACGGCTTGTCGCACGAGGCCATCGCCGAGGACCTCGGCATCTCGGTCGCGGCGGCGAAGGTGAGGCTGCACCGGGGGCGGAAGCGCCTCCGTGACGTGCTGTTCGAGGAAGGCGGGAGGTCCGCCCATGCGGTGTGAAGACGTGGCGCGAATGCTGCCCGAGACGGTCGAGGGGACACCGGTCGACCTGGCGATGCAGACGCACATCGAATCGTGCCTGCGGTGCCAGGCCGAGCTGGCGCGCTACCGGAGGATGCTGCGGGCGCTCCAGCAGCTGCGCACTCGTTTCCTCGAGCCTTCGCCCAGCCTGCTCGCCCAGACCCTGGCGGCGCTCGAAGAGGCCGGCGAGCGCCACGCCGTCCGGTCGCTCCTGTCGGGCCGCCGCCTCGCGTACGCCGGCGCAATCGGCGGCGCCGCGCTCGCCACCGCGGGCACTGCCGCCGCGCTGATCCTCGCCCGCTCCCGCCGCCGGGCTGCGGTCGCATAACCGGTCCCGGCTGACGCCCTTCCGAGGGCCGCTGCTACTCTGACGTTCGGGCCCCCGCGCGCCCGGAGGGCAGTAGCTCAATTTGGCAGAGCACCGGTCTCCAAAACCGGCGGTTGGGGGTTCGAGTCCCTCCTGCCCTGCTGCCACACGAACCCAAGAGTGAACCCAACAGCGAGATCGCCCGCACCGAGGCGGTGACGTGAACCGACAGACCAAACGACTGATGCAGCGCCAGAAGTCCGACCGGCCGCGCGCGCCCGAGCGCAAGGCCCGTCCCCAGGCTGCGCCGCAGCGCGAGCGCACCGGACCCCGGCAGTACCTCACGGAGGTCCGGGGCGAGCTGCGGAAGGTCGCGTGGCCCACCCGCCACGAGGTCGTCAACTCCACGATCATCGTGCTCATCGCGGTCGTGTTCATGACCAGCCTCATCTTCGGGTACGACTACTTCTCCGCGAAGCTCGTCCTGTTCCTGTTCGACTGACCATGACGGCCTTTCCCCCCGACGATCCCGGCCGCGAGGACGAGACCCCCGCCCAGGAGCGAGCCGACGAGGAGCAGAGCTCCGTCGACGAGTCGATTCCGGACACGCCGGCCGAGGATGCGGGCGCCGCGGACGCCCAGCTCGCCGACGAGACGCCCGACGACGCCGAGACGACTCCGCTCGAAGACGCGCGCAGCGTCGAAGCGGAGGACGAAGCCGCCGAGGACGAATCCGAGGAGCGGGCCGATCTCGCCAGCGCATCGGAGAGCGACATCGTCGCCGAGGCCGAGGCCATCCTTTCCGTCGGCCCCGATCAGAGCCAGGAGGCCGACGCCGACGCGGCCGAGCCCATGTCGATCCTCGAGTCGCCCACGCCGGCGGCCGAGGAGATCGTCGAGGTCACACCCGAGCCGTCACTCGAGGACGCCGAGCTCGTCGACGTCACCGAAGCCGAGGACGAGGAGCCCGCGGCGCCGGCCGAGCCCAGTCCCTACGACCGGCCCGGCAACTGGTTCGTCGTGCACACCTACGCCGGGTACGAGAACAAGGTGAAGCAGAACCTCGCCAGCCGCGTCCGCTCGATGAACGTCGAGGACCGCATCTACGAGGTCGTCATCCCGATGGAGGACGTCATCGAGTTCAAGGGCGGGCGCAAGGTCGTCGTCCAGAAGAAGGTGTTCCCCGGCTATCTCCTCGTGCGCCAGGAGCTCGACGACGACTCGTGGTACGTCGTGCGCAACACGCCGGGAGTGACCGGGTTCGTGGGGAGCGGGGCCAAGCCGACTCCGCTCTCGCGCCGCGAGGTCGAGGACATCCTCGGAGTCGGAAAGGTCGAGGGCGCCGAGGTGGCGCAGAAGAAGGCCCGCCCCCGGCTGGAGTTCGAGACCGGCGAGCAGGTGCGCGTGGTAGCGGGCCCGTTCGCCGACTTCAACGGCGCGATCAGCGAGATCGACGTCGACCGCTCGAAGCTCAAGGTGCTGGTCAACATCTTCGGGCGTGAGACCCCGGTCGAGCTCGAGTTCGGCCAGGTCTCGAAGCTGTAGACGGGACGAGAGCGGAGCGCAGCAGTGGCGAAGAAGCGATTGGCCGCAGTGGTCAAGATCCAGATCCCGGCCGGGCAGGCGACGCCGGCCCCGCCCGTGGGCACGGCACTCGGCCCGCACGGCATCAACATCATGGACTTCTGCAAGGCGTACAACGCGGCGACCGAAGCGCAGCGGGGGATGATCATCCCGGCCGAGATCTCGATCTTCGAGGACCGGTCGTTCACGTTCATCACCAAGACGCCGCCCACGACCTTCCTGCTCAAGCAGGCGGCCGGCGTCGAGAAGGGCGCCGCCAACGCCCGCATGGAGAAGGTCGGTTCGGTCACTCGGGCGCAGGTCCGTCAGATCGCCGAGACGAAGATGCCCGACCTCAACGCCGTCGACCCCGAGGGCGCGATGCGGCAGGTCGAGGGGACGGCCCGGTCCGCCGGCATCGAAGTGAGGGAGTCGTGAGCCGCACCGGCAAGAAGTACGTCGACGCCACTCGCAAGTTCGACCGCGACCGGCTGTACACCCCGGAAGAGGCGTTCGATCTCGTGAAGTCGCTGGCGAAGCGCAACTTCGACGAGACCGTCGAGATCACGTTCCGGCTCGGGATCGACCCCCGCAAGGCCGATCAGATGATCCGCGGCACCGTGTCGCTGCCCAACGGCACGGGGAAGGACGTCCGGGTGGCGGTGTTCGCCACCGGCGACGCCGCCCGCGAGGCCGAGGAGGCCGGCGCCGACGTCGTCGGTGCGGACGACCTCGTCGCCCGCGTGCAAGAGGGCTTCCTCGACTTCGACGTCGCCATCGCCACGCCCGATCTGATGTCCCAGGTCGGGCGGCTCGGCCGCGTCCTCGGGCCGCGCGGCGTCATGCCCAACCCGAAGACGGGCACGGTCACGAACGACATCGGCAAGACCGTGGCCGAGTTCAAGGCCGGCAAGGTGGAGTACCGCACGGACCGGAACGGCAACGTGCACGTCCCGATCGGCAAGGTGAGCTTCGAGCGCGACGCCCTGCTCGCCAACTTCCAGGCCGTGGTCGACGAGATCCTGCGCAACAAGCCGGCGGCGGCCAAGGGCCGGTACATCAAGTCGATCACGACATCGTCGACGATGGGACCCGGCATCCGCATCGACCCCGCGGTCGTGGTCGACTCCGTGCGGACGAGCGCCGCGGAGTAAAGTCTCGCCGAGTCTTCATGTAGTACCTCACATTTCACAACGCATCGCGCCACAGACCTCCGGTCGCGTCAGCGGTAATGGGCGTACCGAGCCCGCCGGACGAGGCAATCCGTTCTCGCGTGACCTGACGGGACGTCCTCGCGAGTCTGGGCGTCCCGTATCTCGTTATTTCGAGAGCGAAGACATGCCGAAGCCGGAGAAGACCGCAGTCGTCGAGGAGATCCGCACCAAGCTCGACGACGCCGACGCCGCCGTGCTCACCGAGTACCGCGGCCTCAGCGTGCGCGCGCTGGCGGAGCTACGCGGGTCACTCCGGCCGGCCAACGCCGAGTACAAGGTGTTCAAGAACCGGCTCGCCCGTCGGGCGGCGGAGGAGGCCGGGCTCACCGACATCCTCCCCCTGCTCGAGGGACCGGTCGCCATCGCCTTCGTCCACGGCGACGCCGTGCCCGCGGCCAAGGCGTTGCGCGACTTCGGCCGGACGAACCCCGAGCTCGTCGTCAAGGGTGGTCTGCTCGGTCCCCGGCTGCTGACGGCGGCCGACCTGACCGCCCTCGCCGACATCCCGCCGCGCGAGCAGCTGCTGGCCATGCTCGCCGGCGGCTTCCAGGCGCCGCTCACCAAGGCGGCCGGCCTGTTCCAGGCGTTCACACGCAACTTCGCCTACGGCGTCAAGGCGTTGATCGATCAGCGGGGGGCCGCCGAGCCCGCCGCTTCCGACGAGTCCCCCGAACCTTCCGAGCACGAGGAGTAATCACCGTGGCAACCAAGCTCAACACCGACGAGCTGCTGGACGTCTTCAAGAACATGAGCGTCCTCGAGCTCAACGAGTTCCTGAAGGCGTTCGAGGACGAGTTCGGCGTGACCGCCGCCGCGCCCGTCGCGGTCGCAGCCGGGCCCGCCGCCGGCGCGCCGGCCGAGGCCGCCGCCGAGGAGCAGGACGAGTTCGACGTCGTCCTCGCCGAGGCCGGGAGCGAGAAGATCAAGGTCATCAAGGAGGTCCGGTCGCTCACGAGCCTGGGGCTCAAGGAGGCGAAGGACCTCGTCGAGTCCGCGCCCAAGCCCGTCCTCGAGAAGGCCTCCAAGGAGGACGCCGAGAAGGCCAAGGAGCAGCTCGAAGGCGCCGGCGCCAAGGTCGAGCTCAAGTAGCCGGCGGCGACCCCGCGGCCCGGTCGATACGCGGCTTTTGTCGGGAGCGGCTCTTGACCCCCCGAGGGGGTCGTCGTATCCTCCCGAGCACAGCGTCGCCGAGGCGGCGTATTTCGGGCACGTTTGTTGCAGGAAATCGTCGACGCGCGCTAATATTTCTCTAGCCGTGTCTGCCCGTTCGTGCACTTGCTGACCATTCTGGCGCTGGTCGGCGCGCGCCTTCCCTCAGAGGAGTGACGTTGGCTCGTCTCGCGTCCCGGGAACGTCTGTCCTTCGCCAAGCTTCGGGAGGTCCTCGAGCTTCCCGATCTCATCGCCGTCCAGCGGGAATCGTTCCAGTGGTTCCTCGACGAGGGTGTCGCCGAGGTCCTGCGCGACATCTCGCCGATCGAGGACTTCACCGGCCAGCTCAAGCTCGAGCTCGCCGACCACGTCTTCGACCCGCCCAAGCACTCCGAGCAGGAGTGCCGCGAGCGCGACATGACCTACGCGCGCCCGCTGTTCGTGACCGCACGCTTCATGAACTCCGCCACCGGCGAGATCAAGGAGCAGACGGTCTTCATGGGGGACTTCCCGATGATGACCGACCGCGGCACCTTCATCATCAACGGCACCGAGCGGATCGTCGTCTCGCAGCTCGTCCGGTCGCCGGGCGTGTACTTCGGGATCAGCCCCGACAAGACCTCGCCCGAGAAGGACCTCGTCGACGCCAAGATGATCCCCGGCCGGGGCGCCTGGCTCGAGTTCGAGGTCGACAAGAAGGACATCGTCTACGTCCGCATCGACCGCAAGCGCAAGCAGCCCGTCACCGTTCTGCTCAAGGCGCTCGGGTTCGGCGAGAGCCCCGAGGAGCTGCTCAACCTCATCCTCGACGCCCAGGGAAACCCGTACGAGTCGATCCGCAACACGCTCGAGAAGGACCACACCGAGAACGCCGAGGCCGCGTTCATCGACATCTACCGGAAGCTGCGCCCGGGCGAGCCGCCCACGCCCGACTCGGCGCGTGGCCTGCTCGAGAACCTCTTCTTCAACCCGAAGCGTTACGACATGGCCAAGGTCGGACGGCACAAGGTCACGAAGAAGCTGAGCGACGAGTACCCCAAGCTCGGTCTCGAGCGCTTCGACCTGAAGCCGCCCAAGGACAAGGAGTTCACGCTCTCCCGGGCCGACATCCTCGCCACGGTCTCGTACCTGGTGAAGCTGCACAACAACGACCCCGACTACTACCCCGACGACATCGACCACTTCGGGAACCGCCGGGTGCGGTCCGTCGGTGAGCTGATCCAGAACCAGGTCCGCGTCGGCCTCTCGCGCATGGAGCGCGTGGTCCGCGAGCGCATGACCACCCAGGACGTCGAGGCGATCACGCCCCAGACGCTCATCAACATCCGGCCCGTCGTCGCCGCCATCAAGGAGTTCTTCGGCTCGAGCCAGCTGAGCCAGTTCATGGACCAGACGAACCCGCTCGCCGGGCTCACGCACAAGCGACGTCTCTCCGCCCTCGGGCCCGGAGGCCTGTCGCGGGAGCGCGCCGGCTTCGAGGTCCGCGACGTGCACCCCAGCCACTACGGCCGGATGTGCCCGATCGAGACACCGGAAGGCCCGAACATCGGCCTCATCGGCTACCTGTCGACGTACGCCCGCATCAACCGGTTCGGCTTCATCGAGACGCCGTACCGGAAGGTGCGCGAGGGCGTCGCCACCGAGGAGATCGAGTACCTCGCCGCCGACGACGAGGACCGCTACGTCATCGCCCAGGCCAACGCCCGGGTCGACGAGCGGAGGCCGGTTCCTCGACGAGAAGGTGCTGGTGCGGGCCCGTCGCAGCGAGGTCGCGTACGTCGACCCGCACGAGGTCGACTACATGGACGTGTCGCCGAAGCAGATCGTCTCGGTGGCCACGAGCCTGATCCCGTTCCTCGAGCACGACGACGCCAACCGCGCCCTGATGGGCGCCAACATGCAGCGCCAGGCGGTGCCGCTGTTGCGCTCCACCGCGCCGTTCATCGGCACCGGCGTCGAGAACCGGGCCGCGCGTGACGCCGGCGACCTCGTCATCGCCGACGACACCGGCACGGTGGCCGAGGTGTCGGGCGACTCGATCGTCGTCGACTACCAGAAGAACGGCCGGACCACGCACCGGCTGTCCAAGTTCCAGCCGGTCGAACCAGGGCACGTGCATCAACCAGAAGCCGCTGGTCGAGCACGGGCGACCACGTCCGCAAGGGCAACGTGCTCGCCGACGGGCCGTCCACGCACAACGGCGAGCTCGCGCTCGGCAAGAACCTCCTCGTGGCGTTCATGCCCTGGAAGGGGCACAACTACGAGGACGCCATCGTCATCTCGGAGCGCCTCGTCCGCGACGACGTGCTCACCTCGATCCACATCGAGGAGCACGAGATCGACGCCCGCGACACGAAGCTCGGCGCCGAGGAGATCACGCGCGACATCCCGAACCTGTCGGAGGACATCCTCAAGGACCTCGACGAGCGGGGCATCATCCGCGTCGGCGCCGAGGTCGGCCCCGGCGACATCCTCGTCGGCAAGGTGACGCCGAAGGGCGAGACCGAGCTCACGCCCGAGGAGCGGCTGCTGCGCGCGATCTTCGGCGAGAAGGCCCGGGAGGTCCGCGACACGTCGCTGAAGGTGCCGCACGGCGAGACCGGCAAGGTGATCGACGTGCGCAAGTTCTCGCGCGACAACGGCGACGAGCTGCCCCCCGGGGTGAACGAGCTCGTCCGGGTCTACGTCGCGCAGCGACGCAAGATCTCGGAGGGCGACAAGCTCGCCGGGCGCCACGGCAACAAGGGCGTGATCGCCAAGATCCTGCCGATCGAGGACATGCCCTACCTCGCCGACGGCACGCCGATCGACATCATCCTGAACCCGCTCGGCGTCCCGTCCCGCATGAACGTCGGCCAGGTGCTCGAGGCCCACCTCGGGTACGCCGCCCGGCACGGCTGGGAGGGCGAGGCCGCCGCGCCCAAGAACGGCCGCAAGACGAGCCCGGTCACGCAGCCCGCGCTGTGGGTGTCGAGCCCCGTGTTCGACGGCGCCCACTGGGACGAAGAGGGCGGCGCCGGCCAGAGCCCCGAGGGGACGATCGAGGAACTGTTCAAGACCATGCACAGCGACGGCGCCGACGGGCAGCGGCTCGTGGGCCTCGACGGGAAGGCCGAGCTCTACGACGGTCGCACCGGCGAGCCGTACGACAAGCCGGTCACGGTGGGGTGGATCTACATCCTGAAGCTCGCCCACCTCGTCGACGACAAGATCCACGCCCGGTCGACGGGCCCGTACTCGATGATCACCCAGCAGCCGCTGGGCGGGAAGGCGCAGTTCGGCGGTCAGCGGTTCGGCGAGATGGAGGTCTGGGCGCTCGAGGCGTACGGCGCGTCGTACGCGCTCCAGGAGATCCTCACGATCAAGTCCGACGACGTGCTCGGTCGCGTCAAGGTCTACGAGGCCATCGTCAAGGGCGAGAACATCCCCGAGCCGGGCATCCCCGAGAGCTTCAAGGTGCTCATCAAGGAGATGCAGGCCCTCTGCCTGAACGTCCGTGTCATCAACGAGGCGGGCGAAGAGGTGGAGATCCGGGAGCTCGACGAGGACGCGTTCCGCACGACCGAGTCGCTCGGCATCGACCTGTCCCGACCCGAGCGCGGGACCGACGAAGAGGACGAGCGCCGTCGCGAGCCGGCGTTCTGATGACGACGAACGAAGTAGTTACGAGGAAGACGGAAGAGGTAGGACGCACATGAGCCCGGTGCTCGACGTCAACGACTCCGCCCAGCTGACCATCGCGCTCGCCACCGCGGAGCAGATCCGCATGTGGTCGAACGGCGAGGTGAAGAAGCCGGAGACGATCAACTACCGCACGCTCAAGCCCGAGAAGGACGGCCTGTTCTGCGAGAAGATCTTCGGGCCGACCAAGGACTGGGAGTGCTACTGCGGCAAGTACAAGCGCGTCCGGTTCAAGGGCATCATCTGTGAGCGCTGCGGCGTCGAGGTCACGCGCTCGAAGGTGCGGCGCGAGCGGATGGGTCACATCGAGCTGGCCGCTCCCGTCACGCACATCTGGTACTTCAAGGGCGTCCCCAGCCGTCTCGGCTACCTCCTCGACATCGCGCCGAAGAGCCTCGAGAAGGTCATCTACTTCGCCGCCCGCCTGATCACCTGGGTCGACGAGGACAAGCGCCAGAAGGACCTCCCGAAGCTCGAGGCCGACATCCGGGCCGAGATCGCCGAGGTCGAGAAGGAGCTCGAGCTCCGGTTGCGCGAGCGCGACGAGCAGTTCGAGAACGAGATCAAGGAGTACGAGAAGGCGTCGGCCAGCGGCAACGCCCGCAAGGCCGACAGCGAGCGGTCCCAGAAGGCCAGGGACAAGGACTTCGAGGAGCTGCGCACCCGCGCCGAGTCCGAGCGCGAGTTCCTCCAGAGCGTGTGGGACACGATCCGCGGGCTGGCGCCCAAGCAGCTCGTCGACGACGAGCACGTGTGGCGCGAGATCGTCGACCGCTACCAGGAGTACTTCGCCGGCGGCATGGGCGCCGAGGCCGTCGAGGACCTCATCGACCGCCTCGACCTCGACCTCGAGGAGGTCAGCCTCAAGGAGGTCATCGCCGTCGCCAAGGGCCAGCGCAAGGCCAAGGCGATCAAGCGGCTGAAGGTGATCTCGGCGTTCAACCGCACGAACGACGACGGCCGCCGCGTCAACTCGCCGATGGGGATGGTGCTGCGCGCGGTGCCGGTCATCCCGCCCGACCTGCGCCCGATGGTGCAGCTCGACGGCGGCCGGTTCGCGACCTCCGACCTCAACGACCTCTACCGGCGCGTCATCAACCGCAACAACCGGCTGAAGCGGCTTCTCGACCTGGGTGCGCCCGAGATCATCATCAACAACGAGAAGCGCATGCTGCAGGAGGCCGTCGACGCCCTGTTCGACAACGGCCGCCGCGGCCGGCCCGTCACCGGGCCCGGCAACCGCGCGCTCAAGTCGCTGTCCGACATGCTCAAGGGCAAGCAGGGCCGGTTCCGCCAGAACCTGCTCGGCAAGCGCGTCGACTACTCCGGCCGCTCGGTCATCGTCGTCGGCCCGCAGCTGAAGCTCCAGCAGTGCGGTCTGCCGAAGCAGATGGCGCTCGAGCTGTTCAAGCCCTTCGTCATGAAGCGGCTCGTCGACCTCGAGTACGCGCAGAACATCAAGTCCGCCAAGCGGATGGTCGAGCGCGCCCGCCCGCAGGTGTGGGACGTGCTGGAAGAGGTCATCAAGGAGCACCCCGTGCTCCTCAACCGCGCGCCGACACTCCACCGTCTCGGCATCCAGGCGTTCGAGCCGGTGCTCGTCGAGGGCAAGGCGATCCAGATCCACCCGCTCGTCTGCGCGGCGTTCAACGCCGACTTCGACGGCGACCAGATGGCGGTGCACCTGCCGCTGAGCTCCGAGGCGCAGGCCGAGGCACGGCTGCTGATGCTGTCGTCGCACAACATCCTGTCGCCCGCGCACGGCCGCCCGATCGCGGTGCCGAACCAGGACATCGTCATCGGCGAGTACTACGTGACCGAGATCGTCGACGACGCCCCCGGTGCCGGTCGGGCGTTCGCGTCGCTCGACGAGGCGATCCTCGCCCACGAGCAGCGGTTCGCGCCCAACGGCAACGGCGAGAGCGACGGGCAGGGCCTGTCGGTCCACGCCCCGATCAAGGTGCGGATGCCGGCGGGGCGATTCCCCGAGGAGAAGTTCCCCGTCCGCTCCGACGAGCACCCCGACGCGATCGTGCTCAGCCGCACCGGCTCCAACGGCGACGGCAAGGTGCTGGTGGAGACCACGCTCGGGCGGTTGCTGCTCAACGAGTCGTTCCCGCCCGACTTCCCGTACGTCGACCGCGTGCTGCGCAAGCGGGACGTGACCGAGCTCATCAGCGAGCTGGTCGAGAACTACCCGCGGGCACTCGTGGCCGAGAGCCTCGACAAGCTCAAGGACCTCGGCTTCGCCTACTCGACGCAGGCCGGGCTCACGATCTCCATCTCCGACGTCAGGACGCCGGCCGAGAAGGTCCCGCTGCTCGAGCGATTCGAGGCGGAGGCCGAGAAGGTCGAGCAGCAGTTCGATCGGGGGGTCATCACCGACGACGAGCGGCGGCAGAAGGAGATCGAGATCTGGACCGAGGCCACCGACCGCGTGCGGGAGGCGATGCAGCTGGAGCTGCAGGCCGAGAAGTTCAATCCGATCGACATGATGGTCGGGTCGGGCGCACGTGGGAACGTGATGCAGGTCCGCCAGATCGCCGGTATGCGCGGTCTGGTCGCCAACCCGCGCGGCGAGATCATCCCGCGGCCGATCAAGTCGAACTTCCGTGAGGGCCTCTCGGTCCTCGAGTACTTCATCTCCACGCACGGCGCCCGCAAGGGCCTGGCCGACACCGCGCTGCGGACGGCCGACTCCGGGTACCTGACGCGCCGGCTCGTCGACGTCGCCCAGGAGCTCATCGTGCGCGACGAGGACTGCGAGTCGAACCGGGGCATCTGGGTCGAGGACGTCAAGGGGGACCCCGAGAACCTGCGTCTCCTCGAGACGAAGCTCCTGGGGCGGTGCCTGGCCGAGGACGTCAAGCTCGCCGACGGGAGCAAGCTCGCGCGCAACACGGAGATCGACGAGCCGGAGCTGCGCCAGCTCGCCACCGACCCGGACGTCGACCGGGTGCGGGTGCGATCGGTGCTCACCTGCGAGTCGCTCCAGGGCGTGTGCTCGTCGTGCTACGGCACGATG
Organism: uncultured Actinomycetes bacterium; assembly: GCA_963768605.1. GTDB lineage: Bacteria > Actinomycetota > Acidimicrobiia > IMCC26256 > JACDBD01 > JALZAA01. The sequence continues at coordinate 205,777 of CAVYIP010000021.1, forward strand.
CTCGCCACCGGCTCCATGGTCGACCTCGGCGAGGCGATCGGCATCATCGCCGCCCAGTCGATCGGTGAGCCGGGCACGCAGCTGACCATGCGGACGTTCCACACCGGCGGCGTCGCCGGCGAGGACATCACCCACGGTCTGCCGCGAGTCGTCGAGCTGTTCGAGGCCCGCAAGCCCAAGGGCGCGGCCGTGATGGCCGAGAGCTCGGGCGTGGTCCGCATCGGCGACAGCGAGAAGGGCGAGCGGGTGATCACCGTCCTCGGCTCCGACGAAGCCGAGGAGGAGCACGTCGTCTCGCGCCGGGCGAACCTGGCGGTCCGCGACGGCCAGGAGGTCGCAGCGGGCGAGCGGCTCGTCGGCGACGAGAAGACACCGCTCGACCCCAAGGAGATCCTCGAGATCAAGGGCATCCGCGAGACCCAGCAGTACCTCTCCGACGAGGTGCAGAAGGTGTACCGGGAGCAGGGCGTGTCGATCCACGACAAGCACGTCGAGGTGATCGTCCGCCAGATGCTGCGCCGGGTCGCGGTGTCCGAGCCTGGTGACTCGCCGTTCCTGCCGGGCGAGAAGGTCGACGCCCGCCTCTACGCCGACACGAACCGCCGTCTCGTCGAGGAGGGCAAGCAGCCCGCCGAGGGCCGGCCCGAGCTCATGGGGATCACGAAGGCGTCGCTCGCCACCGACTCGTGGCTGTCGGCGGCGTCGTTCCAGGAGACGACCCGCGTCCTCACCGAGGCCGCCATCGAGGGCCGCGAGGACGGGCTGGTCGGGCTCAAGGAGAACGTGATCATCGGCAAGCTCATCCCCGCCGGGACGGGCATGGCGCGGTACCGGGACATCGAGACCGACGCACCCGACTACGAGCCGCTGCCCTTCTACTCGTCGGACGCCGACCTGGCCGACTGGCTGCGCGACACGAGCTCGCCTGCCGGCGACGGCGAGGGCGAGGGCGAGAGTGAAGGCGGAGCCGAAGCCGAAGCCGAAGCCCCGGCGGAAGCCGAAGCCGGGGCCGGGGCCGAGGTGCTCGGCGCGTCCTTCGGCGGCGACAACGAGGGCGAGCAACTCGGGGGCGGTGCGACGGGCGAGTAACATCGTCCTGTTTCGCGCCAAGAAGCCACTCGAAGGCGGAGCATCAGCGTGCCCACGATTCAACAGCTCGTCCGCAAAGGACGCCGGACCAAGTCCGAGCCGGGCAAGTCGCCCGCGCTCAAAGGTTCACCCCAGCGCCGGGGCGTGTGCACGCGCGTCTTCACGCACACACCGAAGAAGCCGAACTCGGCGCTGCGCAAGGTGGCCCGGGTTCGGCTCACCACCGGGATGGAGGTCACGGCCTACATCCCCGGTGTCGGCCACAACCTCCAGGAGCACTCGATCGTGCTCGTGCGCGGCGGCCGCGTGAGGGACCTGCCGGGCGTGCGCTACAAGATCGTGCGCGGCGCGCTCGACGCCGGCGGCGTCGGCGGGCGCCGGCAGGCCCGTAGCCGCTACGGCGCCAAGCGAGAAGGCTGACCGATGCCTCGCAAGGGCTCTGCCCCTCGCCGTGACCTGATGCCCGACCCGGTCCACCGGTCGGTCGTCGTCACCCAGCTCGTGAACAAGCTCCTGCAACGGGGCAAGCGCTCGTTGTCGGAGAAGATCGTGTACGACGCATTGACCGAGATCGAGCGCAAGACGGGCACGGAGCCGGTCGCGACGGTCAAGCGCGCCGTCGAGAACGTCCGGCCCGTGCTCGAGGTGAAGAGCCGCCGGGTCGGCGGCGCGACGTACCAGGTGCCGGTGGAGGTGCGGCCCCGGCGGGCCACGACCCTCGCCATCCGGTGGATCGTCGGGTACGCCCGCCAGCGCCGCGAGAAGACGATGTCCGAGCGGCTGGCCGCCGAGCTGATGGACGCCGGCAACGGGCTCGGCGCCGCGATCAAGCGCAAGGACGACCTGCAGAAGATGGCCGAGAGCAACCGAGCGTTCGCGCACTACCGGTGGTGACGCTCGGCTAGTCGCCGGTCCGGCCGGCGGCCACCGGCGGCACACCGCCGCCGGCCCCCACCCACCCACGAGCCCGGCGCCCTCGCTTCACTCGGGCGCCGACGGCCGGCGGCGGCGACCACCGGCGGCCGCCTCACTCGGAAGAGTGAGTCCGGGAACAGAAGTGCGCTCGGCCCGCTTCTGACAGGAAAGAAAGAAGAGAGAGAGAGATAGAGAGAGATGGCAGCGGAACCGAAGGAGATTCGGGGTAAGGGAGGCCCGGTCATCCGGGAGGTTCCCCTCGCGCGCATTCGGAACATCGGGATCATGGCGCACATCGACGCCGGGAAGACGACGACGACGGAGCGGATCCTCTACTACACGGGGCGGACGTACAAGATCGGCGAGGTGCACGAGGGCTCGGCGGTCATGGACTGGATGGCCCAGGAGCAGGAGCGCGGGATCACGATCACGAGCGCGGCCACGACCGCCAAGTGGCGCGACACGTGGATCAACATCCTCGACACGCCCGGGCACGTCGACTTCACCGTCGAGGTGGAGAGGTCGCTGCGCGTCCTCGACGGCGCGGTCGCGGTGTTCGATGCCGTGGCCGGGGTCGAGCCGCAGACCGAGACCGTGTGGCGGCAGGCCGACAAGTACAACGTGCCGCGCATCTGCTTCGTCAACAAGATGGACCGCGTCGGCGCCGACTACTTCCGTACGGTCGACATGATCCGGGACCGCCTCGAGGCCACCGTCGCGCTCACGCAGCTGCCGGTCGGGAGCGAGAACGACTTCCGCGGCGTCGTCGACCTCCTGACGATGCGGGCGCACGTGTGGGAGGACGGGATGGGTGACAGCTACGAGACGGTCGACGTCCCCGAGGAGCTGAAGGCGGACGCCGAGCACTGGCGGCACGAGCTCGTCGACGTCGTCTCGCACTACGACGACACCGTCCTCGAGAAGTACGTCGGGGACGAGGAGATCACCGCCGAGGACCTCAAGCGCGGCCTGCGCGCCGCGACCATCTCGAGCGAGGTGGTCCCGGTGCTGTGCGGCAGCGCGTTCAAGAACAAGGCGGTCCAGCCGCTGCTCGACGCCGTCGTCGACTACCTCCCGAGCCCGCTCGAGGTGCCGCCGGTCACCGGGCACGACCCGAAGACCGAGGACCCCATGGAGCGGCGCCCGGACGACTCCGAGCCGTTCGCCGCGCTCGCGTTCAAGATCATGAGCGACCCCTACGTCGGCAAGCTCACGTACTTCCGCGTGTACTCGGGCAAGCTCGCCGCCGGCGGCCAGATCATGAACGTCACCAAGGACCGCCGGGAGCGGGTCGGGCGTCTCCTGCAGATGCACGCCAACCACCGGGAGGACAAGCAGGCCGTGTTCGCCGGCGACATCGTCGCCGCCGTCGGCCTGAAGCACACGACCACGGGCGACACGCTCAGCGATTCGGGCCACCCGGTGCTGCTCGAGCGGATGGAGTTCCCCGAGCCGGTGATCTCGGTGGCCATCGAGCCGAAGACGAAGGCCGACCAGGACAAGCTCGGCAAGGCCCTCGGCGCGTTGTCGGAGGAGGACCCGACGTTCCAGGTCCGCACCGACGACGACACCGGCCAGACGATCATCTCGGGCATGGGCGAGCTGCACCTCGAAGTGCTCGTCGACCGGATGATGCGCGAGTTCACGGTGTCGGCGAACGTCGGCAAGCCGCAGGTCGCCTACCGCGAGACCATCACCGTGCCGGTCGAGAAGGTCGAGGAGCGCTATGTGCGCCAGACCGGCGGCCGGGGCCAGTACGGCCACGTGATCATCAACCTCGAGCCCACCGGGCCCGGCGGCGGCTACGAGTTCGTCGACAAGGTCACCGGCGGCGACATCCCGCGCGAGTACATCTCCGCCGTCGACGCCGGCATCCAGCAGGCGATGGACGGCGGCGTGATCGCCGGGTATCCGCTCGTCGACATGCGCGCCACCCTCACCGGCGGCTCGTACCACGACGTCGACTCGAGCGAGATGGCGTTCAAGATCGCGGGATCGATGGCGTTCAAGAAGGCGGCGCGCCAGGCCAAGCCGGTGCTGCTCGAGCCGATCATGGCGGTCGAGGTCGTCACGCCCGAGGACTACATGGGCGACGTGATCGGCGACCTGTCATCGCGCCGGGGCAGGATCGAAGGGATGGAGCAGCGCGGGAACGCGCAAGTCGTCCGTTCCCAAGTGCCGTTGGCGGAGATGTTCGGCTACGCTACCGATCTCCGCTCGCGCACCCAGGGTCGAGCGACGTACACGATGCAGTTCGACTCGTACCAGCAGGTGCCCGTGTCGATCGCCGAAGAGATCATCGCCCGCATCCGGGGCGAGTAACCACCTGAACCAGAGGAGCCAGGGGTAGTCCCATGTCGAAGCAGAAGTTCGAGCGCACGAAGCCGCACTTGAACATTGGGACGATCGGCCACATCGACCACGGGAAGACGACCCTGACCGCGGCGATCACGAAGGTGTTGCACGACCAGGATCCGTCGACGACCTACACGAGCTTCGACGAGATCGACAAGGCGCCCGAGGAGCGCGAGCGGGGGATCACGATCTCCATCGCGCACGTCGAGTACGAGACGCCGAACCGGCACTACGCGCACGTCGACTGCCCCGGCCACGCCGACTACATCAAGAACATGATCACCGGCGCCGCCCAGATGGACGGCGCCATCCTCGTGGTCGCGGCCACGGACGGCCCGATGCCGCAGACACGGGAGCACGTGCTCCTCGCCCGCCAGGTGGGCGTGCCGTCGATCGTCGTCGCGCTCAACAAGGCCGACATGGTCGACGACGAGGAGATCCTCGAGCTGGTGGAGCTCGAGGTCCGGGAGCTGTTGAACGAGTACGAGTTCCCCGGCGACGACACGCCGATCGTGCGGGTGAGCGCGCTCAAGGCCCTCGAGGGCGACGAGTCGTGGACGCCCAAGATCGTCGAGCTCATGGAGGCGGTCGACACCTACATCCCGGAGCCGACCCGGGACATCGACAAGCCGTTCCTGATGCCGATCGAAGACGTGTTCTCGATCACCGGACGGGGCACGGTCGTGACGGGCCGGGTCGAGCGCGGGATCGTGCACGTGAACGACGAGGTCTCGATCGTCGGGATCAAGGACACGACCAAGACGGTCTGCACCGGCGTCGAGATGTTCCGGAAGCTCCTCGACGAGGGCCGCGCCGGCGACAACATCGGCGCGCTGTTGCGCGGCACCAAGAAGGAGGACGTCGCGCGGGGCCAGGTGCTGGCCAAGCCGGGCAGCATCACGCCGCACACGAACTTCCTGGCCCAGGTGTACGTCCTGAACAAGGACGAGGGCGGGCGCCACACGCCGTTCTTCGCGAACTACCGGCCGCAGTTCTACTTCCGCACGACCGACATCACCGGCTCGATCGCCCTCCCCGAGGGGGTCGAGATGGTCATGCCGGGCGACAACACCGAGATGACCGTGGAGCTCATCGCGCCGATCGCGATGGAAGAGGGCCTCCGCTTTGCCATTCGCGAGGGCGGCCGCACCGTCGGCGCCGGTCGCGTCACGAAGATCAACGAGTAGTCGACGAGCCGGGACGGACGGGACGCGGCGTGGCGGACGCAAGAGGTCAGAAGATCCGAATCCGGCTCAAGGCCTACGACCACGAGATCATCGACCAGTCGACGAAGAAGATCGTCGAGACGGTCGTGCGCACCCAGGCCAAGGTCCACGGTCCCGTGCCGCTCCCGACCGAGATTCGCCGGTACTGCCTGATCCGGTCGCCGCACGTCGACAAGGACTCGCGGGAGCACTTCGAGATGCGCATCCACAAGCGCCTCATCGACATCGTCGAGCCCACGTCGAAGACGGTCGAGTCGCTCCAGCGCCTCGACCTCCCCGCCGGCGTCGACATCGAGATCAAGATCCAACAGGTCTGAACCCCCGGCCGCGGGGCCGACTTCGACGGAATCCCCTGTAGCCGCTACTATTTCTTGGCTTTCGCCGCGCGGGCGGGGTGGACCCGGCGGCGATGCTCGACCGGAAATCTTCGCCAACCGACGTCTGCGCAGGCTGCGCTCCCGGGTGCAGAACCGTGCGGCACAACCGAGTCGCTCCGCCGGCCGCCAGGCCGGGGGAGCCATTCGCGTGAAGCGGAGTACAGAGCTGACACTGCTGAAGGACCCACGTCATGGCCAGCAAAGGCATTCTCGGGCGCAAGCTCGGCATGACACAGGTCTGGGACGCCGAGAACCGGGTCGTTCCGGTGACGGTGATCCAGGCCGGGCCCTGTCGCGTCGTGCAGCTGAAGACGCCCGAGCGTGACGGCTATGCCGCGGTGCAGCTGGCGTTCGGCGACACCAAGCCGGCCCGGCTCACCAAGCCCGAGCTCGGGCACCTGACGGCCGCCGACGCCGGCCCGGCCAAGCACCTCGCCGAGCTTCGGGTCGACGACCTGTCGGGCTTCGAGATCGGGCAGGTGATCGCGGCCGACCTGTTCGAGGCCGGCGAGCGGGTCGACGTCACCGGCATCAGCAAGGGCAAGGGATTCACCGGCGTCATGAAGCGGCACAACTTCCACGGTCAGGGCGCCAGCCACGGCAACCACAAGAAGCACCGCTCGCCCGGTGCCATCGGCGCCTGCGCCACGCCGGCGCGCGTCTTCAAGGGCATGGGCATGCCCGGCCAGCACGGCAACTCGCGCGTCACCACGCTCAACCTCGAGGTCGTCGAAGGCGACTCCGAGCGCGGGCTCCTCCTCCTCAAGGGTTCCGTCCCGGGCCCCAGCGGCAGCGTCGTGTTCGTACGCGACGCGGTGAAGGCCGACGCCGGCCGAGAGCGAGCGCACCAATGAAGGTCGACGTCACGACCGTGCACGGCGCGAAGGCCGGGAGCGTCGACCTGCCCGACGAGAAGTTCGGCATCACGCCGAACCGATCCGTCCTGCACCAGGTCGTCACCGCCCAGCTCGCCGCCGCCCGGGCGGGCACCCACAGCACCAAGACCCGCGCCGCGGTCAAGGGCGGCGGTGCGAAGCCGTGGCGCCAGAAGGGCACCGGCCGGGCGCGTCACGGCTCGATCCGCTCGCCGCAATGGCGAGGCGGCGGCGTCGCCCACGGCCCGGTACCCCGCAGCCACGCGCAACGCACCCCGAAGAAGATGGTCAAGCTCGCGTTGCACTCCGCTCTGTCGGACCGCGCCGCCGACCAGCGCGTCATGGTCGTCGACGATTGGGGTATCGACGAGCCCAGCACGAAGCGGGCGGTCGCGATCCTCGGTGAGCTCGGCCTGCGCAAGTCCGGCGAGCGCGACCCCCGCGCGCTCCTCGTCCTCGACCGCGGCGAAGTCGCGACGTGGAAGTCGTTCCGCAACCTCGGAGCGCGGGTGCGGATCGTCCTCCCCGAGGAGCTGAACGCATACGACGTGCTCGTGAGCGACTGGCTCGTCTTCAGCCAGGCGACCCTCGACGCGTTCCTCAACCGAGGGGGGGCCAAGTCGAGCGCGCGCAACCCCCGCGACATCATCATCCGGCCCGTCGTCTCGGAGAAGTCGTACGCCGCCTACGACGCGAACGTGTACACGTTCCTCGTCGCGCCCGACGCCAACAAGATCGAGATCAAGCAGGCGATCGAGGCGATCTTCAGCGTGAAGGTCACCAACGTCAACACTGTGAACCGCAAGGGCAAGCGCAAGCGGAACCGCCGCACGGGTGACTGGGGCAAGCGGTCCGACCAGCGCCGGGCGATCGTGTCGCTCGCCGCGGGCGACTCCATCGAGATCTTCGGGAGCTGACGATGCCCATCCGCAAGCGCAAGCCGACCAGCCCGGGCCGCCGGTTCCAGACCGTCTCCGACTTCGCCGAGGTCACCAAGGGCAAGCCCGAGAAGTCGCTCACGAAGTCGAAGAAGCGGTCCTCGGGTCGCAACGTGTACGGCCGCATGACGTCGCGCCATCGCGGCGGCGGCCACAAGCAGAAGTACCGCGAGATCGATTTCAAACGCGGGAAGGACGGCGTGCCGGCGAAGGTCGCCGCCATCGAGTACGACCCGAACCGGAACGCGCGGATCGCGCTGTTGCACTACCGGGACGGTGAGAAGCGCTACATCCTCGCCCCGACCGGCGTCGCCGTCGGCGACCTGCTCAGCAGCGGCCAGGGCTCGGAGATCCGGCCCGGCAACGCGCTGCCGTTGCGCTACATCCCGGTCGGCACGACCGTGCACAACATCGAGCTCAAGCCGGGCGCGGGCGGCAAGCTCGCCCGGGGTGCCGGCGCGGCCGTGCAGCTCGTGGCCAAGGAAGGCAACTTCGCCACCCTGCGCCTCCCGTCGACCGAGATGCGCCGGGTGTCGATCGACTGTCGCGCCACCGTCGGCCAGGTCGGCAACGTCGAGGCGGGGCTGGTTCAGCTGGGGAAGGCGGGCCGGAGCCGGTGGAAGGGCAAGCGCCCGCACACGCGGGGCGTCGCCATGAACCCGGTCGACCACCCGCTCGGCGGCGGCGAGGGCAAGAGCTCCGGCGGCCGTCACCCCGTCACGCCGTGGGGCAAGCCCGAGGGTCGCACCCGCCGCAAGGACAAGCCGTCCGACAAGCTCATCATCCGACGCCGGCGCCGCCGCCGCGGCTCCCGGGGGAGGTAGGAGATGCCGCGCAGCCTGAAGAAGGGCCCGTTCGTCGACGACCACCTGAACGCCAAGGTCGAGGCGATGAACGCGTCCGGCGACCGGAAGGTCATCAAGACGTGGTCGCGTCGCTCGACGGTCACGCCCGACATGGTGAGCCACACGATCGCGGTCCACGACGGTCGCAAGCACGTTCCCGTGTACATCACCGAGGCGATGGTCGGGCACAAGCTCGGCGAGTTCGCGCCGACGCGCACGTTCCGCGTGCACGCCGGCGCCGAGCGCTCGGCACGGAGGCCACCGGGTGCCTGAGACCCGCGCCTCGTTGCGCCACCTCCGCACCTCGCCCACGAAGGTCCGCGAGGTCCTCGGCCTGATCCGCGGACGTGAGATCGACGACGCCCGCGAGCGGCTGCGGTTCTCGACGCGCGGGCCGGCCTCCGAGGTGCTCAAGCTGCTCGATTCGGCGGTGGCCAACGCGGAGAGCAACCAGAGCCTGCCCGAGGACGAGCTGTTCGTCGTCCGCGCCTACGCCGATGAAGGACCGACCCTGAAGCGGTGGCGCCCGCGCGCTCGGGGCCGGGGGACCCGCATCCGGAAGCGGACCTCCCACGTGACGATCGTGCTGTCGCGGTTCTCCGACGACGAGCTGGAGCGCCGGCGTGACCGCGAGGTGTCCACGGGGCCGACCCGCCGCCTGCGCCGCCCCACCCGCCGTCGCCGGGTGCGCGAGGTCGAGGAGGACCTCGAGGAAGAGGAGCTCATCCACGAGGACGCAGAGGAGTTCGGCGAGGAGTTCGACGAGGCCGGCGAGGACGGCGGCGACGACGTCGCGCTCGCCGACGTCCCCGATGTCGACGACGTCGACGCCCAGCCGCTCGGGGCCGCCGAAGAGGCGCCGGCAAAGAAGGCGCCGGCGAAGAAGAAGGCGCCCGCCACCAAGAAGCCGACGAAGAAGGCGACGACCGCCAAGAAGACCACTGCCAAGAAGACGACCGCCAAGAAGCCGCAGAAGCCGACGAAGAAGACGACAAAGAAGAAGAAGGACGACTGATGGGCCAGAAGGTCAATCCCTATGGGTTCCGTCTCGGGATCACCACCGACTGGAAGTCGCGCTGGTTCGCCGACAAGCAGGAGTACAAGGACTCCCTGATCGAGGACTGGAAGATCCGCGACTATCTGCGTCGCCAGCTGCCGCACGCCGCCGTGAGCCGAGTCGAGATCGAGCGGACGCGCGACCGGCTCCGTGTCGACGTGTACACGGCCCGCCCCGGCATCGTGATCGGCCGCCGCGGCGCCGAAGCCGACCGGCTGCGCGCCGGACTGCTCCAGATCACCGGCAACCCGAAGATCCACTTCAACATCCAGGAGATCAAGCAGCCGGAGCTCGACGCCACGCTCATCGCCCAGGGCGTCGCCGACCAGCTCGCGGGGCGCGTGTCGTTCCGCCGGGCGATGAAGCGCGCCGTGCAGACGGCGATGAAGGCGGGGGCCCAGGGCATCCGGGTGCAGTGCGGTGGACGCCTCGGCGGGGCGGAGATGAGCCGCAAGGAGTGGTACCGCGAAGGCCGGGTGCCGCTGCACACCCTCCGGGCCGACATCGACTACGGCCAGGCCGAGGCGCGCACCACGTTCGGGCGCATCGGCGTGAAGGTCTGGATCTACAAGGGCGACATCCTCCCGTACAAGTCGGCGGCCGAGGACAAGATCGCCAAGGAAGCGGCCATGGCCGTCGGCGAGACCGCCGGGCAAGCCCCCACTGGCCGCCGCGTCATCAGCGCCGGCGGCGGCCGACGCCGCCCCGCCGAGGAGGCGGTTCCGGTCGAGGGCGCAACCGACGAGGAGGCGGCCGAAGAGGCCAAGCCGCTCGTCAAGGAAGCCGACCCGGCGCTCGAGGCGCTGCTCGCAGAGGAAGAGGAGATCGAGCGCCGCACCAGCCGCGAGCACCACGAGGCGCCGAAGTTCCACGGCGACGAGGAGTAGGACCGCACGCCGATGTTGATGCCGAAGAAGGTCCGCCATCGCAAAGCCCAACGGGGCCGTATGTCGGGGACGGCCAAGGGTGGAACGCGGGTGCATTTCGGCGACTACGGCATCCAGGCGCTCGAGCCGGGCTGGATCACGAACCGCCAGATCGAAGCGGCCCGAATCGCCATGACCCGCTACATCAAGCGGGGCGGCAAGGTGTGGATCAACATCTTCCCGGACAAGCCCGTCACGCAGAAGCCGGCCGAGACCCGCATGGGCTCGGGGAAGGGCAACCCCGAGCACTGGGTCGCGGTCGTGAAGCCGGGCCGGGTGATGTTCGAGCTGTCGGGCGTGCCCGAGGACGTCGCCCGCGACGCCATGCGGCTCGCCATGCACAAGCTGCCGATCAAGACGCGCTTCGTGTTGCGCCAGGAGGAGGCATGACCAGGGCGAGGGAGCTGCGCGAGTTCAACGAGGTCGAGCTCGAGCACCGGTTGTCCGAGGCGAAGGAGGAGCTGTTCAACCTGCGGTTCCAGAACGCCACCGGGCAGCTCGACAACAGCGCGCGCCTCGGTCAGGTGCGCAAGGACATCGCCCGGGTCGAGACGCTGCTGCGTGAGCGCGAGATCGAAGCCGCCGAGGCGCTCGGCACCGAGCAGGAGACGGAAGATGCCTGACGCGACCGACGAGCGGCACAACCCGCGCAAGATCCGTGAAGGCATGGTGGTGTCGACGAAGATGGACAAGACCGTCGTCGTCGCCGTCGTCGATCGGGTCCGTCACCGCCGGTACGGCAAGACGCTCCAGCGCACGCGGCGTCTCTACGCGCACGACGAGGTCAACGACGCGCGCGAGGGCGACCGGGTGCGGGTGCAGGAGACGCGCCCTCTGTCCCGCCAGAAGCGCTGGCGCGTCGTCGAGGTCCTCGAGAGGGCGAAGTGATCCAGCAGGAGAGCCGGCTCAGGGTCGCCGACAACTCGGGTGCCCGCGAGGTCCTGTGCATCAAGGTCCTCGGCGGTACCCGGCGGCGCTACGCGGGCATCGGCGACATCTTCGTGGCGACGGTCAAGGAGGCCGTGCCGGGCGCGGCGGTGAAGAAGGGCGAGGTCGTCAAGTGCGTCGTCGTCCGGACCCGCAAGGAGCGCCGGCGCGCCGACGGGAGCTACATCCGCTTCGACGAGAACGCAGCCGTGCTCATCAACGACCAGCTGCAGCCGCGCGGCACCCGCATCTTCGGCCCGGTCGGTCGAGAGCTGCGCGACCGGCGGTTCATGCGCATCGTCTCGCTCGCCCCGGAGGTCCTGTGATGAAGATGAAGGACACGAAGGTGCACCTGAAGCTGCGCAAGGGCGATCGGGTCCGCGTGTTGACGGGCAAGGACGTCGGGAAGGAAGGCGCGATCACCCGCGTGCTCCCTGACTCGAACCGCGTCATCGTCGACGGCGTCAACGTGGCGAAGAAGCACCAGCGCCAAAGCAAGGCCACGATGCAGGCCGGCATCATCGACAAGGACATGCCGATCAACGCCGCCAACGTCGCCATCCTCTGCGACAAGTGCGGCCCGACGCGCATCGGGTACCGGTTCGACGACGACGGCAAGAAGATCCGCGTCTGCAAGAAGTGCGAAGGCGATCTCTGATGGCACAGGCAACCGAGGCCCCGCGCCTCAAGCAGCGCTACGAGTCCGATGTGCGCCCGCAGCTGCAGCGCGAGCTCGGGTTCCGCAACGTCATGGAGGTGCCGCGCCTCGAGAAGATCGTCCTCAACTGCGGCGTCGGCCTCGCAACCGAGCAGAAGTCGCTCCTCGACGGAGCGGTGACCGACCTGACCGTCATCACCGGGCAGAAGCCGCTCGTGACCCGGGCGAAGAAGTCGATCGCCGGCTTCAAGCTCCGGGCCGGGAACCCCATCGGCGCCAAGGTGACGCTGCGCGGGGCGCGCATGTGGGAGTTCTACGACCGGCTCGTCAGCCTGGCCATCCCGCGCATCCGCGACTTCCGGGGGATGGAGCCGAAATCGTTCGACGGGCGCGGCAACTACACGTTCGGCGTCACCGAGCAGCTGATCTTCCCCGAGATCGACTACGACAGCATCGACACGGTCCGAGGCATGGACATCACGATTGTCACAACCGCCAACTCCGACGACGAAGGCCGCGCGCTGCTCACCGCGCTCGGCTTCCCGTTCCGTCGCGAGAGCGAACGCCAGAGCGAGGGGTAGTCCATTGGCGAAGAAGGCGTTGATCCAGAAGCAGCAGCGCAAGCCCAAGTTCAAGGTGCGGGCCTACACCCGGTGCCGCCGGTGCGGCCGCGCGCGGGCGGTGTACCGGAGCTTCGGGCTGTGCCGCATCTGTCTGCGCGACATGGCCCACAACGGTGAGGTCCCCGGCCTCACGAAGGCGTCCTGGTGATCGCATGACGATGACCGACCCCGTTGCCGACATGCTCACCCGGATCCGCAACGCCAACGTCGCGTTCCACGACGACGTCGTGATGCCGTCGTCGAAGCTGAAGGTGGCGCTGGCGAAGATCCTCGAGCAGGAGGGGTACATCTCCGGGTCGAGCATCGAGGACGACTCCGCCTATCCACGGCCGCGCCTGCGGATCGCGATGAAGTACACGCCCGACCGCAAGCGCACGATCTCAGGGTTGCGGCGCGTGTCCAAGCCCGGGCTGCGGGTGTACACGCCCGCCGACAAGCTCCCGCGGGTGCTCGGCGGCATGGGCATCGCCATCCTGTCCACCAACCAGGGCCTCATGACCGACCGCGAGGCGCGCGAGCGCCACGTCGGCGGCGAGGTCCTGTGCCAGGTCTGGTAGCGGAGCCGTCATGTCACGAGTCGGGAAAGAGCCGATCACCATTCCCTCCGGGGTCGAAGTGAACCTCGAGGGTCGGCGGGTCGTCGTGAAGGGCCCGAACGGCACGCTCGCGCACCAGTCGCCCGAGACGATCACCGTCAGCCGCGAGGGCGACACGCTGGTCGTCTCGCGGCCCGACGACGAGCGCGAGAACCGCGCGCTGCACGGTCTGACCCGATCGCTGGTGCAGAACATGGTCGTGGGCGTGTCGCAGGGGTTCAGCCGCGAGCTCGAGATCGTCGGCGTGGGGTACCGGGCGCAGGCCCAGGGGCCGTCGAAGCTCGAGCTCCAGGTCGGGTTCTCACACCCCGTGCGCTTCGAGGCGCCCGAGGGCGTGACGTTCGAGGTGCCCCAGCCCACCCGTATCGTGGTGCGGGGAGCCGACAAGCAGCTCGTCGGCCAGGTGGCGGCCGACGTCCGCAAGTCCCGCCCGCCCGAGCCGTACAAGGGCAAGGGCATCCGGTACGCCGACGAGCACGTGCAGCGCAAGGCCGGCAAGTCCGCGAAGTAGGACCAGTAGACGAGATGACGAACAGCAAACGCGAAGCTCGAGTCCGGCGGCATCGCCGGGTGCGCAAGAAGATCCGGGGTACGCCGGAGCGGCCGCGCCTGTCGGTGTTCCGTTCGGCGCGTCACATCTACGCCCAGGTGATCGACGACGTCCACGGTCAGACGCTGGCGACGGCGTCGACGACGGAGTCCGGATTGCGGTCGGGTGGCGGCGCAACGGTCGAGACCGCCAAGTCCGTCGGCAAGCTCGTGGGAGAGCGGGCCAAGGCGGCCGGGATCTCGAGCGTCGTGTTCGACCGGGGCGGATTCAAGTTCCACGGCCGGGTCGCCGGTCTGGCCGCAGGTGCGCGTGAAGCAGGACTGGAGCTCTGATGGCGGAAGGGCAACTCGAGGAGCGGGTGATCGCGATCAACCGCGTCGCCAAGGTCGTGAAGGGCGGCCGGCGGTTCTCGTTCACCGCGCTCGTCGTCGTGGGCGACGGCAACGGCAACGTCGGCCTGGGCTACGGCAAGGCCAAGGAAGTGCCGGCCGCCATCCAGAAAGGGATGGAGGAAGCGCGCAAGAGCCTCTTCCCGGTCGCGCTCGCAGGCACCACGATCACGCACCAGACGGTCGGCGTGCACGACGCCGCCCGCGTCCTCCTGAAGCCGGCGGCGCCCGGCACCGGCGTGATCGCCGGCGGCGCGGCGCGGGCGATCCTCGAGGCGGCCGGCGTGGGAGACGTGCTGGCGAAGTCGCTCGGGTCGGCGAACGCGATCAACGTGTCGCGAGCGACGATCGCGGGCCTGCAAGGCCTCTACCGGCCGGACGAGGTTGCCAAGCTGCGCGGGAAGTCGCCCGAAGAGGTGTCGTCGGCCGGGATGTTGCGCGCATACCGCGAGCGGTCGGCGCCGAAGCCCGAGGTGAACGAGGTCGCGTGATGGCACAGACGTTGCGGATCACCCAGGTCCGATCGGCCATCGGGATCAAACCCCGCCAGCGCGGCACGCTGCGCGCGCTCGGCCTCCGCCGCATCAACCACACCGTCGAGCTCCCGGACCGCCCCGAGATCCGGGGCATGGTCGGGACCGTGCCGCACCTCGTGAAGGTGGAAGAGACATGACGATCAAGCCCCACGACCTCCACCCCACTCCCGGCGCCCGCACCCGGGCCCGCCGCGACGGCCGCGGCATCGGCGGGCGCGGCGGCAAGACGGCGGGCCGCGGCATGAAGGGCGAGCGTGCCCGCGGCAACGTGAAGCCCGGTTTCGAAGGCGGTCAGACGCCGCTGACCCGGCGCACGCCGAAGGCCAAGGGATTCACGAACCCGTTCCGGGTCGAGTACGCGGTCGTCAACCTCGACGTGCTCGAGGAGTTCGACGCCGACACCGAGGTCGACCCGGGGACTCTCCGGTCGAGCGGTCTCGTCGCCAAGCAAGGGCTCGTGAAGGTGCTCGGGCGCGGACAGCTCACGAAGGCGCTCACCGTGCGCGCCCACGCGTTCTCCGCTGCTGCCATCAGGGCAATCGAAGGCGCAGGTGGCCGCGCCGAGCGCCTCCCGCTGCCGTTCCGTCGGCGTCCCCCCGCCAAGGGGAACGCCCTCACCAACCGATAAGCTCGGCGATCCCGCCGCGAGAGGAGGTCGCGCTCCCCCATGCTCTCCCGCCTGCGGAACATGTTCCGGGTGCCCGACCTGCGCAACAAGATCATCTTCACGCTGATCATCATCGGGATCTACCGGGTCGGCGCCCACCTGCCGGTCCCGTTCATCGACTTCAACGCGATCAAGGACCTCCAGAAGCAGTCCGAGAACACGGGGGTCGTCGGGTTCCTCGACCTGTTCTCCGGCGGCGCCATCACGAACGTCGCGATCTTCTTCCTCGGGATCATGCCGTACATCACGGCGTCGATCATCATGCAGCTGCTCGGGGTCGTGATCCCGAAGCTCGAGGAGTGGCAGAACGAAGGGCAGGTCGGCCAGAAGAAGATCACCCAGTGGACCCGCTACCTCACCGTCGGGCTCGCGCTCGTGCAGTCGACCGGCTTCGTGTTCGCCCTGCACCAGGGCAGCAGCGGCCTGCTCGGGTTCGCCGGCTTCCAGGGCCGCGACCTGATCCCCGGCTTCAACACGCCTCGGGCCGCTCTCATCGTGCTGACGTGGACCGCCGGCACCGCCCTGCTGATGTGGCTGGCCGAGCTCATCACGCAGCGCGGCATCGGGAACGGCATGTCGATCCTGATCTTCGCGTCCGTCGTCTCGCGCCTTCCTGCCCAGGGATCGTCGATCTACAGCGAGGGCAGCAAGTTCCAGTTCTTCACGATCATCGGCATCGGCATCGCGATGATCGTCGGGATCGTGTTCGTCGAGTCGGGGCAGCGCCGCATACCCGTGCAGTTCGCCAAACGTGTGGTGGGACGACGAATGTACGGCGGTCAGAGCACGTACATACCGCTGAAGGTCAACCAGTCCGGCGTGATCCCCGTGATCTTCGCCAGCTCGATCCTGTCGTTCCCCGCTCTGATCGCGACCGCGACACCGTGGGAAGGGCTGCAGGAGTTCATCAACGACAACCTCGTGCAGAACCAGAGCTGGTTCTACATCGGCATGTACACCCTGCTCATCATCTTCTTCGCGTACTTCTACACCGCGATCGCGTTCAACCCCGCGCAACAGGCGGACATCATCCGAAAGCAGGGCGGATTCATCCCCGGCATCAGACCGGGGCCGCCGACCGAGCGGTACCTCGCGAAGACCCTGAACCGCATCACGCTGCCGGGATCGCTGTTCCTTGCCACGATCGCGATAGCGCCACTGCTGGTGTTCGCGTTGTGGGACATCAGACAGTTCCCCTTCGGGGGCACGGCACTGCTGATCACCGTGGGCGTCGCGCTCGAGACGATGAAGCAGATCGACAGTCAGCTGATGATGCGCAACTACGAGGGCTTCCTCGCCTAATCGGAGTGCGCCGATGAGCAGAGGTCCCCGACTCGTCCTGCTCGGCAAGCAGGGCGCCGGGAAAGGCACACAAGCCGCCCGTCTCTCCGAGCGGTACGGAATCGAGCACGTCTCGACCGGCGACCTGTTCCGGGCCGCCGCCGCCGCCGGGACGCCCGCCGGTCGCGAGGCCGAGGAGTACATGAACCGGGGCGACCTCGTGCCCGACGACCTCACGCTCAGGATCGTCGAGGACCGCTTCGCCGAGGACGGCCTCATCGACCACGGCTTCGTGCTCGACGGCTTCCCGCGCACACTCCAGCAGGCCGAGAAGCTCGAAGACGTGCTCGACGGGCATCCGCTCGATCTCGTCATCAACCTCGACGTGCCCACCGAGATCGTCCTCGATCGGATCGCGGGGCGCCGGGTGTGCGAGCAGTGCGGAACCACCTACCACGTGAACGCACCGCCGAAGGACGATTGGAAGTGCGACGTGTGCGGCGGCGCGGTCGTCCAGCGCGAGGACGACACCGAGGACGCCGTGATGCGCCGGCTCGAGCTCTACGAGGAGGAGACCGTCCCGATCATCGACTTCTACCGCAAGGTCGGGAAGCTCGTGGTGGTCGACGGAACAGGCGACGGCGACGACGTGTTCGACCGTCTCGTGACGCAGGTCGATCAGCGGCTGAAGCCGCTCCAGACATGATCACCCGCAAGACACGCGATCAGATCGCGCTCATGCGGCGGGCGGGCAGGGTCGTCGCCGAGATGCACGAGGTCGGCATCCGCGCCGCCAAGCCGGGCGCGACGACCGCCGACGTCGACGAGGCCGCCCGCGAGGTGCTCGACCGTCGCGGCGCGCGCTCCAACTTCCTGGGCTACGGCAACCCGCCGTTCCCCGGCGTCGTCTGCACCTCCCCGAACGAGGTCATCGTGCACGGGATCCCGTCCGAGGACGTCGTCCTGCACGAGGGCGACATCCTCTCGATCGACTGCGGGGCGATCATCGAAGGGTGGCACGGCGACGCCGCGATCACCGTGCCCGTCGGCGACGTCGACGACGAGTCGAAGCGGCTGCTCGAGGTGACCCGAGCGTCGCTCGAGGCCGCGATCGAGCACGTCACGGCGGACAACCGCCTGGGCGACCTCGGCGCCGCCGTGGAGGGCGTTGCCGAGCGGGCGGGGTTCTCGGTGGTGCGGGAGTACGTCGGCCACGGGATCGGGACGGCCATGCACGAGGAGCCCCAGATCCCGAACTACGGGCCGCCGGGGCGGGGGCTGAAGCTCAAGGAGGGCATGGTGCTCGCCATCGAGCCCATGGTGAACGCCGGGGGGCCCGAGACCGAGCTCCTGGCCGACGGCTGGACGGTCGTCACCCGGGACCGCCGCCGGTCGGCCCACTTCGAGCACACGATCGCGGTGTCCGCCAACGGCCCCGAGGTCCTGACCCTGCCCTGATGACCCCGGAGTCGTGGCCGAGCCGCGGTTCACGGGATGAGGGCCGCGGCGCCGAGACCCCGAATTCTCAAGGGTTCCGGGGGTCGGGTAGACTTCTCAGTCGCCCCCAGTGGTGCGCAATCGCTCGTTTGGCGCGCCCGAGCCCCCGAGTCCCGTAGGCGGTGGAAGTCCTGGCCAAGCCCAAAGACGACACGATCCTGGTGGAGGGAACGGTAGTCGAGCCGTTGCCGAACGCCATGTTCCGCGTCGAGCTCGAGAACGGGCACAAGGTGCTCGCGCACATCTCCGGGAAGATGCGGATGCACTACATCCGGATCCTCCCCGGCGACCGGGTGCAGGTCGAGCTCACCCCCTACGACCTCGGCCGGGGTCGCATCACCTACCGCTACAAGTAACGACGAGAAGAGCAGGAACGGCGCCGTGAAAGTCCGCCCCTCAGTGAAGAAGATGTGCGAGAAGTGCAAGGTGATCCGCCGCCACGGCACCGTGCGGGTCATCTGCACCAACCCGCGCCACAAGCAACGGCAAGGCTAGGAGCACAGATGGCCCGCATCGCCGGTGTCGACATCCCTCGCGAGAAGCGCCTCGAGGTGTCGCTCACCTACATCTTCGGCGTCGGCCGCACGACGGCGCGAACGGTTGCCATGGCGACCGACATCTCGCCCGACACGCGCGTGCGCGACCTGACCGACGAGGAAGTCGCCAAGCTGCGCACGTTCATCGACCAGAACGTGAAGGTCGAGGGTGACCTCCGCCGTGAGGTGTCGCAGGACATCAAGCGCAAGATGGAGATCGGCACGTACCAGGGCGTCCGGCACCGGCGCGGGCTCCCGGTGCACGGTCAGCGCACCCGCACCAACGCGCGCACCCGCAAGGGCCCGAAGAAGACGGTGGCGGGCAAGAAGCGGGCGAGGAAGTAGCGATGGCGAAACCACCCCCGGGCGGACGACGGCCGAGGCGGCGCGAGCGCAAGAACGTCGCCTACGGCACCGCGCACATCAAGTCTTCGTTCAACAACACGATCATCTCGATCGCGGACCAGGAAGGGAACGTGATCGCCTGGGCGTCGGCGGGCAACGTCGGCTTCAAGGGCTCCCGGAAGTCCACGCCGTTCGCGGCGCAGCTCGCGGCGGAGACCGCGGCGCGTCGGGCGATGGAGCACGGCGTCCGCAAGGTCGACGTGGTCGTGAAGGGGCCGGGCTCGGGCCGCGAGACCGCCATCCGATCGATCCAGAACGCGGGCATCGAAGTCGCCGGCATCAAGGACGTCACGCCCATCCCGCACAACGGCTGCCGACCGCCGAAGCGGAGGCGGGTCTGATGGCGCGTTACACGGGCGCCGTCTGCAAGCTCTGCCGGCGCGAGCGCATGAAGTTGTTCCTCAAGGGCCCCAAGTGCGACACGATGAAGTGCCCCGTCGAGCGCAAGCCGTACCCGCCCGGCCAGCACGGTCGGGGCCGCATCCGTGAGAGCGAGTACCTGCTCCAGCTGCGCGAGAAGCAGAAGGCGCGCCGCATCTACGGGCTCCTCGAGCGCCAGTTCAAGAACGTCTACGTGGAAGCCACGCAGGCTTCGGGCATCACCGGTGAGGTGTTGCTGCAGAAGCTCGAGCTGCGGATCGACAACATCGTGTTCCGTGCCAACTTCGCCGCCAGTCGCAACCAGGCACGCCAACTCGTCCGCCACGGCCACGTCACCGTGAACGGGAAGCGGGTGACGATCCCGTCCCAGGAGCTTCACAAGGGCGATGTCGTCGAGATCCAGTCGAAGTCGCGCCAGATGATCGTGCTGCGCCACAACCTCGACACCCTCGACCGGGCCGTCCCGGCGTGGCTCGAGGTGAGCAGCGGCGATTTCAAGGCCACCGTGCGGGACCTGCCGCTGCGCGAGCAGATCGACGTGCCCGTGCGCGAGCAGCTGATCGTCGAGCTCTACTCCAAGTAGCCACCAAGTCTTCCGCCACCCACCCCCAAGCCACGAAGAAGTGAGACCGCCATGCTGATCATCCAGCGTCCCGAAGTCGAAGCCGGCGACCCCGAGGGGAACGTCCAGACGTTCACGATCTCGCCGCTCGAGCCCGGCTTCGGCCACACCCTGGGCAACTGCCTTCGTCGCACGCTGCTCTCTTCGATCCCGGGCGCCGCCGTGAGCCAGGTCCGCTTCGACGAGGCGCTGCACGAGTTCGACGTGATCCCCGGGGTGAAGGAGGACGTCACCGACCTCATCCTGAACCTCAAGGACCTCGTGCTCCGGTGCGAGTCGGAAGAGCCCGTCACGCTGCGGATCGACAAGCGCGGTCCCGGCGACGTCACCGCCGCCGACATCCAGACCACGGCGGACGTCGAGGTGCTCAACCCCGAGCTGCACCTCGCGACCGTGAACCAGCGGGGCCGGCTCGCGCTGGACCTCACCGTCGAGCAGGGCCGCGGCTATCTGTCGGCCGAGCGCAACAAGCGCACGTCGACCATCGGCGTGATCCCCGTCGACGCGATCTTCTCGCCCGTACGGAGGGTCGCGTTCTCGATCGAGCCGACACGCGTCGAGCAGGCGACCAACTACGACAAGCTCAGCCTCGAGATCGAGACCGACGGGTCGATCTCGCCCCGCGACGGGCTCGCGTCGGCCGGTGAGACGCTGCGCAACCTGGTCAGCCTGGTCGCCGACCTCTCGTCCGAGCCCAAGGGCCTCGAGCTCGGTGAGGTCTCGCCGATCACGGCCGCGTCGCCCGACCTCGAGCTGCCGATCGAAGAGCTGGACCTGTCCGAGCGGCCCCGCAACTGCCTGAAGCGGGCCCGGGTCGACACGATCGGTCAGCTGGTCCAGAAGTCCGAGGATGATCTGCTCGCCATCACGAACTTCGGTTCGAAGTCGCTCGAAGAGGTGCTGCAGAAGCTCGACGAGCGCGGCCTCTCTCTGCGCGTGAAGGAGTAGGGAGCCCGACCATGCCGGCACCGCGGAAGGGCCCGCGCCTCGGTTCGGGCCCCGCGCACGAGAAGCAGCTGCTGGCGAACCTCGCCGCGCACCTGTTCGAGGCGGGCGCGATCACCACGACCGTCGCCAAGGCCAAGGCCCTGCGCCCGTACGCGGAGAAGCTGATCACGAAGGCGAAGGGCGGCGGTGTGCACGAGCAGCGCCTCGTCGTCGCCCGCATGCACGACAAGCAGGCGGCGCACAAGCTGTTCGCCGAGATCGCCCCCCGCTACGCCGACCGCAACGGCGGCTACCTGCGGATCCTCAAGCTCGGCCCCCGCGCCGGCGACGCCGCCCCCATGGCCCGCGTCGAGCTGGTGTGAGCCGCCGGACGGCATGAGTCTCTTCGACAGGGACCGGGCCCGGCACGGGTGAAGCTGGTCGTCGCGTACGACGGGACCGGGTTCCACGGGTGGGCCGACCAGCCCGAGGTCCGCACCGTCGAGGGCGTGCTCACCCGGGCGCTCGAGCGATTCCTCCGCCACCCACCGGAGCGCCTGACGTGCGCCGGGCGGACCGACGCCGGCGTGCACGCGTGGGGTCAGGTCGTGAGCTTCGACGCCGATCCCGGCGTCGACCCGTGGCGGTTGCAGTCGGCCGTGAACGGGGCCCTCGCGCCCGAGGTGGTGGTGCGCGCCGCCGACGTCGTCGAGCCGGACTTCGACGCCCGGCGCTCGGCGTGCTGGCGCGCCTACCGCTACACGGTCGTGAACCGCCCCGTGACCGACCCGTTCCTCGCCCGGTACGCGTGGTGGGTGCCCACGCCGCTCGACGTGCGGGCGCTGCGGCTCGGCGCCGACCCGTTCGTGGGCGAGCACGACTTCGCCGCCTTCTGCCGCCAGGGGCCGGAAGGCTCGACGACCATCCGGCGCGTCCTCGAGTCGCGCTGGCACGATCTCGGCGACGGCGTGCTGCGCTACGACATCCGCGCCACCGCGTTCTGCTGGCAGATGGTGCGTTCGATCGTCGGGACGCTCGTCGACGTCGGGACGGGCAAGAAGCGCCCCGGTGACCTCATGGGCATCCTCCGCTCCAAGAACCGCGCCCACGCCGGCCAGCCCGCGCCGCCCGCGGGCTTGTGCCTCTGGGAGGTCGGGTACACGTAGCTTCCTCGGTCCCCGGCACTGACGCGGCGGTACCGTTCCTCCATGGCGAGGCGCGGAGCGCGGCTCGATCCCGAGGTCGCCAAGTACCGCGAGATGTGGGTCGACGAGCTCGGCGGCGCCGCGCTCTACCGGGCGCTCGCCGAGCACGCCGACGAGCATCGCCGCCCGATCTTCCTCTCGCTGGCCGAGGCGGAGGAGCGGCACGCCGCGCACTGGGCCGGGCGGATGCGCCAAGCCGGCGTCACGGACCTCAAGACGCCCCGACTCCCGTTCCGCATCCGGGTGCTGCGCCGACTGGCCCGACTGCTCGGCACCGAGGCGGTCCTTCCGATCGTGCTGCGCGCCGAGGCGGCCGACGCCGACAAGTACCGGACGGTTGCCGCGGCGCCGGCGGCGATGGCGGCGCAGGAGGCGATGCACGGCAAGGTCGTCGCCGCCATGCGCGGCGGGAACACGGCCGGCGGGCGCATCGCGGCGGCCGAAGGCCGGCACCGCGCCGGCATCGGCGGCGCGCTGCGGGCGGGCGTCTTCGGTGTGAACGACGGCCTGGTATCGAACTTCTCGCTGGTCATGGGCGTCGCCGGTGGCACGACCAACAACTCGATCGTGCTGCTCGCCGGCGTGGCCGGGCTCGTCGCCGGCGCGTTCTCGATGGCGTCCGGTGAGTGGATCTCGATCCGGTCGCAGCGCGAGCTGTACGAGAACGAGCTGCGCATCGAGGAGCAGGAGCTGGCCGCGTTCCCCGAGGAGGAGCGCGAGGAGCTCGAGCTGATCTACCAGGCCAAGGGAGTCGACCCGGCCGAAGCGAAAGCCCTCGTCGACAACATCATGGCCAGGCCCGACGTCGCGCTCGACACGCTGGCGCGCGAGGAGCTCGGCCTCGACCCCGCACACGCTCGCGTCGCCGTGGGTCGCGGCGGGAACATCGTTCGCCGCCTTCGCCGTCGGCGCGTTCCTGCCGGTCGTCCCGTTCTTCTTCGGCAGCGGGGTGGCCGCGGTCGTCACCTCGGCGTGCCTGTCGCTGGTGGCGCTGTTCGGGGTGGGGAGCGCGATCTCCGTGTTCACCGGACGCCACGCCGGCCGTTCGGGGTTGCGGATGGCCGCCATCGGCGCGCTCGTCGCCACCGCCACGTTCCTCGTCGGCAAGCTCGTCGGCGTCGGCGTGAGCTGACACGCAGCCTGACGCATCTCGCTCGCCGAGGTAGAGGAAGCTGTAGCCCTCGTCGCGGAATCGCAGCCCCGCCTCACGCAGCGGGACGTCCCAGTCGCCCCTCACCGCGGGATCGTTCTCCTCCATGCCGTGGTCGGCCACGAGCAGGAAGGCGGTGTCGTCGAACGCGCCGGCGCGCTCGACCGCCGCCAGCACCTCGCCGAGGCGGGCGTCGCAGTCGCGGATGGCCGCCGCCGCGATCTCGGAGTGCGGCCCGCCCTCGTGGAACGCGGAGTCGGTGAGCGTGAAGTTCACCCACATGAACCGGGGCTTCGGGTAGTCGACGTCCCGGTAATGACCGCTCCAGATGCCCGTCGCCTGCTCGACGCACATGTGGTCGACGATCGTGGACCACTGGTAGTCCTTCGACGGGCGCACGAACCGCTCCGTCGTGTGCGGCAGGCCGTCGGGCG
This sequence comes from uncultured Actinomycetes bacterium, assembly GCA_963768605.1. Lineage (GTDB taxonomy): Bacteria > Actinomycetota > Acidimicrobiia > IMCC26256 > JACDBD01 > JALZAA01. Next base: position 229,764 of record CAVYIP010000021.1, read on the forward strand.
TCGTCGGGATCGGCGGCACCTCGCCCCGGCGGAAGAAGTCGAAGGTCGAATAGTCGGCGCCGGGGTCGGCGGGCTCGTTGACCGACGCCGTGAACGCGTCCGCCCATGTCCGGTGCACGGCGTCGTGGATCGTCTCGACGCCGGGGGTGAGCGTCTCCATGGCGGTGGGCCAGGTCGCCGACGAGTTCGTGATGATCTGACGCCCGCTGCGCCGGTCGTACCACGCGTTGTTGAGGATGCCGTGGTGGCCCGGGAGGCGACCGGTCAGGATCGACGTGTGGTTCGCGAGCGTCACCGTCGGCAGCCCCGCCATCGCGCCGTGCGTGTAGGCGGTGCCCATGTCGAGCAGGCGCGCCACGTTCGGCGCTTCGCCGGCGGCGGCCATCGCGTGCAGCACGTTGGGGTTGGTGCCGTCCCACAAGAACCCGACGACGTGCCGCGGCCGCCCGCCGGCGAGGTCGAGGACGTCGTCGCGGACCTCGCCGTCCTGGCCGTGGACGTACGACCCGTCGTCGGCGGGCGCGAGGCCGAGCAGCTCCGAGACCGTCGGGGCCACGTCGACGAGTCGCGCCGCCCGCGGCACCAGCCCGTCGGCGCGCACTCCCTTCCCGGCGACGATGAAGGGCGCCCGCGCCTGCACCACGTCGAGCGATCCGTGCTCACCGCGATGCCCGCCCTGGTCCTCCCAGTTGTGGGCGGCGGAGTGGATCACGCACAGGTCGGGCGCGGCCGGGTGGTCGAAGAGCTGGGCGACCTGTGCGAACCCGAACGGGTACGAGTTCTCGCCGCGAGTCGGGATAGGGGTGCGCGCGCTCGGCGTCCAAGCCGGCGAACCGGTCCGTCGACTGGTCGGCCAGGGGATCGGCGCCCTCGCCCGCGATCTTCTCGTAGCCGCCGCCCTCGGTCCGCCGGAAGCGGACCCACCCGTCGTGCGAGCGGGCCTCGTACGCGGCGTCGCGCGCGAGGAGGACCATGTCGACGATGGGGTCGAGGGCCGAGTCGAGCAGGATCTCGAGCGCACGCTCGGCGTCGTCGAAGCGCTCGGCGGTGACCTCGTGGACGGGCACCGCGGTCGGGGGAGCCGTCACGCGCGGAAGGCTACCGGCTCCGACCCGATTGTCTCGGTAGCCGCGGACAGGAGTAACCTCTTCTTTCCTGTGCGTACATTCAGCCCCAAGCCCAGCGACATCGAACGCGCCTGGCACGTCATCGACGCCGACGGCGCCGTGCTCGGCCGCCTGGCGACCGAGGTCGCCACGCTGCTGCGCGGCAAGCACAAGCCGACCTGGGCGCCGCACGTCGACGTCGGCGACCACGTGATCGTCGTCAACGCGGCCAAGCTCGACGTCGGGCCGCGGAAGGCCGAGGGCAAGATGTACTGGCGGCACTCCGGGTACCCGGGCGGCATCCGCTCCGAGAGCCTCGGCCACCTCCTCGCGCGAGACCCCGAGAGGGTCGTGCGCAAGGCGGTCAAGGGCATGGTCCCGAAGGGCCGCCTGGGCCGGCAGATGCTGCGGAAGCTGCGCGTGTACGCCGGGCCCACCCATCCGCACGCGGCCCAGAAGCCGGTTGCCCGCCCGCTGGCGAGCGGCTCCCGGAGGTAGCTCGTGACCAAGCCCCTCATCCAGACCACCGGCCGGCGCAAGGAGTCGATCGCGCGCGTGCGGCTGCGTCCCGGCACCGGCGTCATCAAGGTCAACGGCCGCGAGTTCGAGCGGTACTTCCCGATCCTCACGCACCAGGTCGTCGCGACGGAGCCGTTGCGCCTCACGCAGACCGCCGACGTGTACGACGTCGAGGCCTCGCTCGACGGTGGCGGCGTGAGCGGCCAGGCGGGCGCGTTGCGCCTCGGCATCGCCCGCGCTCTCGTCTCCCTCGACGACGAGCTTCGCCCGACGTTGAAGAAGGCCGGGCTGCTCAAGCGCGACGCCCGCGAGAAGGAGCGCCGCAAGTACGGCCTGAAGAAGGCCCGCAAGGCGCCGCAGTACTCGAAGCGCTGAGACGCTTCCGCGCGGCGGCATGACGCTGCGGTTCGGCACCGACGGAGTTCGCGGGGTCGCGAACCGCGATCTCACACCCGAGCTCGTGACCGCCCTCGGTCGCGCCGCCGCTCGCGTGCTGGGTGCCGACCGGCCGTTCGTCGTCGGGCGCGACACGCGTCGCTCCGGGCCGCTGCTCGAAGCCGCGCTCGTCGCCGGCCTGTGCAGCGAGGGCGCGGACGTGGAGCGCGTCGGCGTGCTCCCGACGCCGGGCGTCGCGTACCTGGCGCAGTTGTTCGACGCGCCCGCGGCGGTGATCTCGGCCAGCCACAACCCGTACCCCGACAACGGCGTGAAGTTGTTCGCCCGCGGCGGGCGCAAGATCGCCGACGCGCCGGAGCAGCGCATCGAGTTGGAGCTGCGGCGCCTCGTCGACGCGGGCGCCGGCGACGGGCCCGACGGCCCCGGCGTGGGCGTGGCGCGCGACCGGCTCGGCGCCGCCGCCGACTACATCGCCCACCTCGTCGCCGCATTCGGTGGTCGCCGTCTCGACGGGCAGTCGGTGGTCGTCGACTGCGGCAACGGCGCCGCCTTCGAGGTCGCGCCGTGGGCCCTGCGGGTGCAAGGGGCATGGGTACGCGTGCTCAACGACCAACCCGACGGCACCAACATCAACGCCGGCTGCGGCTCGACCGACCCGGGTCAGCTCCGGCAGGCGGTCGTCTCGGCGAGCGCGAGCGCCGGTCTTGCGTTCGACGGCGACGCCGACCGTGTGATCGCGGTCGACGAACGCGGCAACCTCGTCGACGGCGACCAGATGCTGGCGATCATCGCGCTCGACATGCACGAACGGGGCGAGCTCGCGCGGCGACGCCGTGGTCGCGACGGTGATGTCGAACCTCGGTCTGCGGCGGGCGCTGGGCGAGCACGGCATCGAGGTCGTCGAGACGCCGGTCGGCGACCGCAACGTGCTCGCCGTCCTCGAGGAGCGCGGCTTGTCGCTCGGCGGCGAGCAGTCCGGGCACGTGATCGTGACCGAGCTCGCCACGACCGGCGACGGCACGCTCACCGGCATGTTGCTGCTCGACGTGATGGCGCGCCGTGGACTGCCGCTGTCGGAGCTTGCCGCCGTCGTCGAGCCGCTCCCGCAGGTGCTCCGGAGCGTGCAGGTCGGCGACGGAGCCGGCTTGGAGGACGATGGCGCCTTCCGCGCCGAGCTCGAGGCCGTCGAGCAGGAGCTCGGCGCCGACGGCCGGGTACTCGTGCGACCGTCGGGCACCGAGCCTGTCGTCCGGGTGATGGTCGAGGCGCCGACCACCGAGCAGGCGGAGACGGCGGCGACCCGTCTGGCCGCCGCCGTCGAACGCGCCTGCGGTTCTCGTTAGCTCGTACGACCGAGCTAGGCCCAGAACGCGTCGAAGCCCGCGAGGTCGGTCGGCGCTTCGTCGAGCCGGGCGATCTTGTCGCCGGAGAACGAGAACGTGATGCTTCTCGCTTCGTGTCCCACGATCTGCCCTCGCGCTGTGCCGTGGCGTGGTGGGTGCTCACGACCGTGTCGCCCTCGACCTTCATGCTCTCGAGCTGCACCGTGAGCGTCCCGCCACTGAGCTCGAAGAGCTGGGCGTAGTACCCCAGCACGTCGTCGATGCCCTTGTGGTCGCCCGCGATCTGGCTCTTGCCCGGGACGCTCTGCACGACGTCGGGGGTCATGATCGACCGCAGGGTGTCCATGTCGCCCTTGCCGAATGCCTCGTAGCCCTGACGGACCCTGTCCTCGTTCGCGCTCACTCCGTCTCCCTTTCCTCGTTGTTGCACTCCGTGTAGTTCGCAGCCCGGAACGCTGTGGACCACCGTCAGGCCCTAACCTGGGGTTTCTTATGTGCGGCATCGTGGCCGTCCTGCGGCGGCCGAGCGGCCGGATGCCGCCCGACGGCGCCCACCTCCTCGACGGGCTCGAGCAGGCCGTCGCGACCCTCGCGACCGTCGGCACGGTCGGCGGAGCCGACCAGGAGATCGCGCGCGTCGCCGCCCAGGTCGAGGACGTCGACGCGCTGCTCAAGGGCTCGCCCGGCGTGCGGGCCCTCCTCGGCGACCGCGCCCTGTTCGTCGGCGTCGAGCACCACGTCGAGCAGCTGCAGCTCGCGACCGACCGCCTGGAGGCGGCGCTGGACGCCAACGCGGCCGACCTGTCGACCGTCGAGCTCGAAGACGTGAACGCCGCCCTCGTGCGGCTCAAGGATGCGGTGTGGGCGGTCGGTCACGACCGGCTGCGCACGGCGCGCGCCGTCGCCGATCTCTGTGGCTCGGATCTCGCACCCAACGCGATCGAGGCGTTCACGTCGGTGCAGGTCGCATTGTCGGCGCTGGACCGGCTCGAGGTGCGGGGCCGCGACTCCGCCGGCCTCCACCTGTTCGTCCATCACCACGGGCTCGATCTGGACGATCCCGCGATCGCCGCGCCTGCTCGACGAGCGGCGCGACCCGTTGTTCGGCTCCCGGGCGGTGCGCCGCGCCGGCGACTCCCTGAGCTTCGTGTACAAGGCGGCCGCCGAGATCGGCGAGCTCGGCGACAACACCGCCACGCTGCGGAAAGCGATCCGCGACGACGACCTCCTGCACCTGGCGGTCGCAGCCGAGACCGTCCGAGGCCGTCGTCCTGGCGCACACCCGGTGGGCGAGCGTCGGCATCATCTCGGAAGCCAATGCGCACCCCGTCAACAGCGAGGAGGTCGGGCGCGCCGACGGGCCGTACGTCATCGGGGCGCTCAACGGCGACGTCGACAACTACGCCGACCTCGAGGCGATCGAGCGACTCGACGTCCCGACCGAGATGACGACCGACGCCAAGGTCATCCCGACGCTCGTCTCGCGGCGCCTCGCCGCCGGCGAGGAGGTCGACGAGGCGTTCCGGGCGACGGTCGCCTCGCTCGAGGGCTCGGTGGCGATCGCCGCCGCCGCTGCCGGCCGACCGGAGCGCATCTTGCTCGCGCTGCGCGGGAGCGGGCAGGCGCTGAACGTCGGCCTGGCCGAGGACACGTTCGTCGTCGCCAGCGAGCCGTACGGGCTCGTCGAGGAGACGGCGCCGTACCTGCGCATGGACGGCGAGACGCCCTCCGACCCGCAGCGGCCCGGCGCCACCCGGGGCCAGATCGTCGACACTGGACGCCGACGCCGCCGGCGAGCTCGCCGGCATCCGCCGCTTGGCCTACGACGGCGCCGAGCTGCCGGTGTCGGCCGACGAGCTGCAACACGCCGAGATCACCACGCGCGACATCGACCGCGGCGCCTCCCCCCACTACCTCCTCAAGGAGATCTCGGAAGCCCCGGGATCGTTCCGCAAGACGCTGCGGGGCCGGATCGCCGGCGACGCCGACGGCCGGCTCGCGGTCGACCTCGGTCGCGAGTCCCTGCCGGACGAAGTGCGGGCGCGCCTCGGCGACGGAACGTTGCGACGCGTCGTCGTGATCGGCCAGGGGACGGCCGCCGTCGCCGGTCAGAGCCTCGCCGCCGCCCTCCGCGACGCCACCGCGAACCTGCTCGTCGACGCCATGCCGGCGACCGAGCTGTCGGGCTTCGCGTTGCGTCCCGACATGCACGACACGCTGGTCGTCGCCATCAGCCAGAGCGGCACGACGACCGACACCAACCGCACCGTCGACCTGGTGCGCGCCCGGGGCGCCTCCGTCGTGGCGATCGTGAACCGACGGAACAGCGACCTCGTCGAGAAGTCCGACGGCGTGCTGTACACGTCCGACGGCCGCGACGTCGAGATGAGCGTGGCGTCGACGAAGGCCTTCTACTCGCAGATCGCGGCCGGCTTCGTGCTCGCGCTGGCGATCGCGCGCGATGCCGGGCCCGACCGACGAGACCCGCGACCACGAGCTGCTCACCGCGCTCCGCGATCTGCCCGACCGGATGCTCGAGGTCATCGCCACCCGGGATGCGATCGCCGGCATCGCCCAGCGACACGCGCCGTCGAAGCGCTACTGGGCGGTGGTCGGCAACGGTTCCAACCGGATCGCAGCCTCCGAGCTGCGCATCAAGCTTTCGGAGCTCTGTTACAAGTCGATCGCCTGTGACTTCACCGAGGACAAGAAGCACATCGACCTGTCCTCGGAGCCGCTCGTCCTCGTCTGCGCGTCGGGGCTCGTGGGCTCGAACGCGGACGACGTGGCGAAGGAGGTCGGGATCTACCGGGCTCATCGGGCGACGCCGATCGTCATCGCGACCGAGGGCGACACGCGCTTCTCGGGCGCCGTCGAGACGATCACGGTCCCCGCCGTCCATCCTGTGCTCGGTTTCGTGCTCTCGACCGTCGCCGGCCACTTGTTCGGCTACGAGGCGGCGCTGGCGATCGACGCGTCGGCCGTGCCGCTGCGCGAGGCGCGCGCCGCGATCGAAGCCGCCGTCTCCGGCGGTGAGGCCGATGCCGTGCTCAACCGGCTGGCGGCCGGGGTGGAGGCACCGGCGGCGGGGTTCTTCGACGGGCTCCGCACGGGGACGTACGACGGCCACCTCGACGCCAGCAGCGCCGTGCGCATCGCGTCGGTCCTCCGCTACGCGACCGGCGCCGCGCCGCTCGACTCGTACCAGCTGGAGCTGGGCAAGGTCGGCACGCCGAGCACGGTGGTCGAGGACCTCACCGCTGCGCTCACGCAGGGGATCGACGAGCTGACCCGGCCGGTCGACGCCATCAAGCACCAGGCCAAGACCGTCACCGTCGGCATCTCGCGCTCCGACGAGACGCTGCTCGAGGTGCCGTTGGTGCGGGAGGTGCTGACGGCCGGCGTCGCCCGCGACAGCCTCAGCTACCGCGCGCTGCGGACGCTCGTCGACCTCGATCCCGCCGTCGAGCAGGTCACCGGGTTCACGCGCTACCGCATCGAGGGCGACATCGAGGGCGACGCGGCCACCATCCATGTGGTCGACCGGGGCGGCGTCGCCGCCGGCCTGCCGTCGCGCACCGATACCGACCCGCGCCTCATCGGGACCAAGCACCGCGTCGCGTACGAGCGCGAGGTCACGGTGGCGAAGGGTCGACGCGACGGCCGCACGCTGATCATCGTGCCCGAGCTCAAGGGCAACCAGGCCGACGGGCTTGTCGCTGCTCCACGTCGCGTTCCGGCCCCGCCTCGCCCCCGACGTCGCCCGCGGCGTCCTCCAGGGCTACCGGGGGCGCTACGCCGCCCTCAAGGACGCCGTCACCGAGACCGAGCCCGCCTTCGACGACTCGCGCCTGGCCGACGTCGACCTCGTCGACCTGCTCACCGAACCCGTCTACGTGCTCGCCGAGCGGTGGCGCACGCGAGCGTGAACATCGTCGGGATCGGCACCGACCTGGTCGAGATCGACCGCTTCCGCCTCGCGATGCAGCGGCGGGCGCGTCTCCCGGAGCGGCTGTTCAGCGACGACGAGCGCGCCTACGCGTTCCGTCATCACGACCCTGCGCCGCGGCTCGCGGCCCGCTTCGGCGCCAAGGAGGCGGTGATGAAGGCGCTCGGCGTGGGCCTGGGCGCGTTCAAGCTCCGCGACGTCGAGGTGGTGCGCAAGCGCGGCGGCGCGCCCGTCGTCGCGCTGCACGGCAAGGCGGTCGTGCTCGCCGAGGAGCGCGGCGTCAGCGCCTGGCACCTCTCGCTCACCCACAGCGACTCGATGGCGATGGCGGTGGCCATCGCCGTGGGCTGCGCGGGACGCGGCGAGTCATGCGTCCTGTGCTCACGCCGGCCGAGATGGGCGAGGCCGACCGGCGCACGATCGCGGCCGGCACACCGGTCGACGTGCTCATGGAACGGGCCGGGCGCGCCGTCGCATGGACCGTCCGGCGCGAGATGCGGCGGCACGTACGGACGGCGCGCCGTCGTCGTGTGCGGGAAGGGCAACAACGGCGGCGACGGGCTCGTCGCCGCCCGCGCGCTGCGCGAGTGGGGCGTCCGGGTCGACGTGTTCACGCTCGACGGCGGCGTCGACCGACAGCTCTGCGAGCGGGCCCTGCTGCGCGCCGACGTCGTTCGTCGACGCCATGTTCGGCACCGGGTTCCGGGGCGCGCTCGACGGCGACGCGGCGTGGGTGGCCGACGCCGTCGACGCCGTCCTCGGCCCGTGTGTCGCCGTCGACATCCCGTCCGGCGTGAACGGCCAGACCGGCGCGGTCGACGGCGAAGCCGTGCACGCCTCGCACACGGTGACGTTCTCGGCGCTCAAGCCCGGGCTGGTGTTCGAGCCCGGCGCCGGCCACGCCGGCGAGGTGGAGGTCGCCGACATCGGCATCGACCTCGGCGACCCTCCCGTGTTCGTCCCCGAGCTCCTCGACCTCGCCCTCGCGCTCCCCGAGCGGGCGCCCGACGCCCACAAGTGGCTGAGCGGCGCGCTCGTGGTCGGCGGGTCGGGCGGCATGACCGGGGCGCCTTCGTTCGTGAGTCACGCCGCCATGCGCGCCGGCGCCGGCATCGTCTGGTGCGGCGTCCCGGGTGACGAGGCCGCCGCCGCGCGCGTCCGGCACCGAGGTGATCACGAAAGCGCTGCCGTCCACGCCGGACGGCGCGCTCGACGAGCCCGCCGCCGCCGAGGTGCTCAAGGCGGCCGACCGGTTCCGCGTCCTCGTCGTCGGCCCCGGGCTCGGGCGTGACGACCGCACCGCCGCCGCCGTGCGCCGCATCGTCGCCGAGGCGCCGGTCCCGCTCGTCCTCGACGCCGACGGGCTCAACGCCCTCGCCGGCGACGTCGGGCCGCTCCGCGACCCGCCGCGCCCCGACCGTGCTCACCCCCCACGCGGGCGAGTACGTGCACCTGGCGGGGGAGAAGGTCGGCGCCGACCGGCTGGCGGCGGCGCGGCGCCTGGCCGAGCGCGCCCACGCCGTCGTGCTGCTCAAGGGCCCGGGTGAGGTGATCGCCGACGGCGCGACCCGCGCCGCGATCAACACCACGGGTGGGCCGTGGCTGGCGACCGCCGGCACGGGCGACGTGCTCTCCGGGATCATCGGCGGCTTCCTGGCCCGCGGCGCCGAGGCGTTCTGGGCCGCCGCCGCCGGCGCGTACACCCATGGGCGGGCCGCCGACGTCGCCGGGCATACTGGCCTGGTCGCCGGCGACCTGATCGCAGCGCTCCCGGCGGCGATCCGCTCCCTGGAGAGCCTCGAGAGCCTGGAGGAATAGATGCCCGACGCGACGCCCGTGCGCGAGGTGATGACCCGCGACGTCGTGACGCTGCGCCCCGACCAGCCGGTCGCGGAGGCCGCCGACGTGCTGGCCGGCAAGCAGATCGGCGCTGCCCCCGTGGTCGACGCCGACGGCAAGCTCGTCGGTCTGCTGCGCGACGAGGACCTCATCGTGTCCGAGGCGCGTCTGCACGTCCCCACGGTCATCTCGTTCCTCGGCGCCGACCTCGTGCTGCCGTCGTCGCTGCACCGCTTCGAGCACGAGCTGAAGAAGGCCGCCGGCTCCTCGGTCGGCGACGTCATGATCACGGAGTTCCCCGTCGCGAAGCCGGACGACACCCTCGACGGGCTGGCGGCGGAGATGCACGACCGCGACATCACCCACGTCCCGGTGGTCGACGGGGGCAAGCTCGTCGGCATCGTCGCCCGCGGCGACCTCGTCCGGTTCCTCTCACGCACGAGCTGATGGCCGCGACGACCTACCGCCCCGTCTGGGCGGAGATCGACCTCGACGCGGTCCGCACGAACGTCCGCACGCTCGCCGGCGTCGCGTCGCCGGCGGCGCTCATGGCTGTCGTGAAGGCCGACGGCTACGGGCACGGGGCCGTGCCGGTGGCGCGCGCCGCGCTCGACGCCGGCGCGCAGTGGCTCGGGGTCGCGCTCGTCGAAGAGGGCGCCGAGCTGCGCGCCGCGGGGATCGACGCCCCCGTCCTCGTCCTGTCCGAGCCGCCGCCCCCGGCCGCGCCTGCGGTCGTCGCCCTCGGCCTCACGCCCGTGGCCTACACGCGTCCCGGCATCGACGCCCTCGCCAAGGCGGTCGCCGACACGGGCGCCGACCCGCTGCCCGTGCACCTGAAGGTCGACACCGGGATGCACCGGGTCGGCTGCGACGCCTCCGACGCGTGCGCGCTGGCCGAATCGATCGCGACGCGCGACGAGCTCCGCCTCGAAGGCGTCCTCACCCACTTGGCCGTCGCCGACGAGCCCGACAACCCGTACACGCCGCAGCAGCTCGACCGGTTCGACGCCGTGCTGGACGAGCTCCGACGCGCCGGCCTTGCGTTCGACGTGGTCCACGCGGCCAACTCGGCGGCCCTGCTCGAGTTCGCGGACCGCGCCCGCTTCGACCTCGTGCGCTGCGGGATCGCCGTGTACGGGGTGCCCCCGGCGCCCGGGCTCGCCGGCCGGGTGCCGTTGCGTCCGGCGATGGCGGTGAAGGCCCGCGTCTCCCACGTGAAGCGGCTCCCGGCGGGCGCCCGGCTCTCGTACGGGTTGCGCTACACGATGCCGCGCGAGGGCACGGTGGCAACCGTGCCCGTCGGGCTACGCCGACGGCGTGCCGCGCGCGCTGTCGGCGACGGGCGGGGAGGTGCTCATCCGTGGTCGTCGCCATCCGATGGCCGGCACCGTCACGATGGACCAGCTCATGGTCGACGTCGGCGACGCGGCGGTCGAGGTCGGCGACGAGGTCGTGCTGCTGGGCCGCGACGGCGACGCCGAGATCACGGCCGACGAGTGGGCCGAACGCCTCGGAACGATCGCGTACGAGATCGTGTGCGGCATCGGCCGGCGCGTGCCCCGGACGTACGTGTGATGGCCCGCGACGAGCAGTGCGAGCGGTCGGACGGGACGTGCGCTGCTGGGCGCGGGTGTCGTCGCCGGCGCGGCGGCGGGCCTCGCCGGTGCCGCCTACGCCATCGAGCGCGCCGTCGTGGCCGGCGTTCGGCGCCGGCCCGATCCCGACGCGGGCAAGCCGCTCGTCCCACCGTTCGACGAGGCCGTCCGCTACCCGAGCCACGACGGCGGCAGCGTCTACACGATCAGCCGCGGCAAGGGCGCGCCGATCCTCTTCTCACACGGCGTCACGCTCTCGACGCGCGTGTGGGTGAAGCAGTTCGAGGCCTTGCCCGAGCAGCGGTTCCGTTGCATCGGGTTCGACCACCGCGGCCACGGCGATTCCGAATGCGGCGACGTCCGGGCACTCGATCGCCAACCTCGCCGAGGACGTACGGACCGTGCTCGAGCGCATGGACCTGCACGACGCCGTGCTCGTCGGCCACTCGATGGGCGGCATCGCGCTCCAGGCCTTCGCGTCCGCACTACCCGGAGGTGGCCGCCGAGCGCGTGCGCGGCATGGTGCTGATGTCGTCCCTGGCGAAGACGTACCTGTCCGGCGCGAGCTGGCTCCGCAAGACGTTCGAGCGCCTCACCGGCGGCGGGCCCTCGGCCGGCGAGCTGATGACCCAGCAGAACCTCGGCTTCTTCCTCGCCCGCGTCGGCTTCGGACGCGACCCGCAGGCGAGCCACGTCGAGCTCGTGCGGGAGATGATCGCGGCGTGCCCGAAGGCGGCGAGCAAGGAGGCAGTGACGGCGCTCGTCGGCCTCGACATGACCGACGAGCTGCCTCGGATCCGGGTGCCCACGCTCGTGCTGAGCGGGAGCGCGGACGTCATCGCCCCGCCGGCGCAGGGGCGGCGCATCGCCGAGCTCATCCCCGAAGCACGCCTCGAGGTGTTCAAGGGCGCCGGCCACATGCTCATGCTCGAGCGCACCGACGAGGTCAACGCGCTCATCACGGAGTTCGCACGCGACCTCGGCGCCGGCGCGCCGCTGCGGCGGTTCTGGCCCCGCCGGCGCTCCGCTCGGCGCGTCCGTGCCGCGCTCGCCCCGCGGGAGGCCGCCTCCTGATCACCGACGTCCCCGGGATCGGGGTCGGCCACTGGACCGGCGACGGGACGGGCGTCACCGTCGTCACCGTCCCCGAGGGAACGGTCGCGTCGGGCGAGGTCCGCGGGGGCGCCCCCGCCAGTCGCGAGACGGCGCTGCTCGACCCGCACCGGCTGGTCGAGCACGTCGACGCCGTCGTGCTCACCGGCGGGTCGGCGTTCGGGCTCGCCGCCGCCGACGGCGTGATGCGGTCGCTCGAGGCGCAGGGCCGCGGCTTCTCGACCGCGGGCGGGAAGGTCCCGATCGTGCCGGCGGCCGCGGTGTACGACCTCGTCAGCTCGGGCGGCGTGCGGCCCGGCCCCGACGAGGGCGTCGCCGCCTTCACCGCCGCCGAGCCCGGGGGCTCGTTCGCGACCGGGCAGGTCGGCGCGGGGACGGGCGCGACGGTCGGGAAGTGGAAGGGCGCCGACCACCGCGTGCCGGGTGGGCTCGGGTCGGCGTCGGCGCGCGCCGATGACGCGGTGGTCGGAGCGCTGGCCGTCGTGAACGCGATCGGCGACGTGGTGGGCGACGACGGCCGCCTGCTGGCGGGATCGACGGCGCCGCCGGACGCCCCGCCGTTCCCGGACCCGCTGCCGTTCGTCGAGGGCGAGCACACCACGCTGGTGGTGGTGGCGACGGACGCCCGCCTGACCAAGCTCGAGTGTCACCTGGTCGCCCAGACCGCGCATCACGCGATGAGCCGGGCCCTCTTCCCCTCGCACACGCGCTTCGACGGGGACATCGCCTTCGCCCTGGCCACCGGCGCCGTCGACGCCCACCTCGACCGCCTCCGGGTCGCCGCCGCCGGCGCCGTGATCGACGCGATCCGGGACGCGGTCGGCCTGAGGACGGACGTACCATCAGGCGTGTCGCTGGTGGTCGAATCACCGTTCGCGTCCTTCGAGGAGCTCGAGCGCGAGGCGCTCGCCTGCACGAAGTGCCCGCTGGCGACCCAGGGCCGCAGCCAGGTGGTGTTCGGCGACGGCGATCCGGCCGCCGACCTCGTGTTCGTGGGTGAGGGCCCGGGGGCGGAGGAGGACAAGCAGGGCATCCCGTTCGTGGGCCGGGCGGGCCGGCTGCTGACCGGGCTCATCGACGGCATCGGCCTGCGTCGTGACGAGGTGTACATCGCCAACGTCGTCAAGTGCCGTCCGCCCGGCAACCGCGACCCGCTGCCGGACGAGATCGAGGCGTGCCGCCCCTACCTCGAGGGGCAGCTGGGGTTCATCGACCCCGCGGTCGTCGTCACGCTCGGCAACTTCGCGACCAAGCTCCTGCTCGAGACCAAGGACGGCATCACGAAGCTGCGAGGACGCGAGTTCCCGTTCCGCGGGCGCGGCGTGCTGATCCCGACGCTGCATCCCTCCGCGGTGCTGCGCAGCGGCGGCACCGCGCTCGCGCAGGCCCGCGCCGACTTCGTGCGCGTCAAGCGAGCGCTCCGCCGCGTCTCGGCGGAACGCGCGTCGTCGGGGGACGCCAGCGGATGAACGGGAGCGAACGCGCGGTGACCCGCTCGACCGACGAGACCCTCGAGCTGGCCCGCGCCGTGGGCGAGCTGCTCCGGCCCGGCGACGTGATCTCGCTCGTCGGCGAGCTCGGCGCCGGCAAGACCGTGTTCGCCCGCGGGCGTCGCCCGCGCCCTCGGTGTCACGGAGCTCGTCGTGAGCCCGACGTTCACGATCGTGCGCGAATACGAGGGTCGGGTGCCGCTCGTGCACGTCGACGTGTACCGCATCGACGCAGTCCAGGAGCTGCACGATCTCGGCTTCGAGGAGGTCGTGCGCGACGACGCCGTCACGATCGTCGAATGGGGCGACATGATCGACGGGCTGTTGCCCGGCGACCGCCTCGACGTCCGTCTGACGCCGGGCGCGGCCGACGACGAGCGCGTCGTCGAGATCGAAGGTCACGGGCCCTCGTGGAGCGCTCGCGCAGCCGGGCTCGCCGTGGGGACGACCTGACGTGCTGCTCCTCTGCCTCGACACCGCCACGCCGCAGGTGAGCGTGGCGATCGGCTCCGACGGCGCCGTGCTCGGCGAGATCAGGCTCGGGCGCGACCGCCGCCACGCCGAGCACCTGGCACCGGCGATCGAGTACCTGTGCCGGGAGCTCGACGTGCAGCTGGCGCAGCTGTCCGGGATCGCGGTCGGGCTCGGGCCCGGCCTGTTCACGGGACTGCGCGTGGGCGTGACGACGGCCAAGACGATGGCCCAGGCGCTGCGCCTGCCGGTGGTCGGGGTCGCGAGCCTCGACCTCGTCGCATATCCGTTGCGGCACACCGAACCGGCTCATCGCCGCGATGCTCGACGCCCGCCGGGGCGAGGTGTTCCACGCCCGCTACCGGCCGGTTCCCGGCGGGGTGCAGCGCGTGACCGACTACGAGGTCGGCGCCCCCGCGGACCTCGTCGCCGACCTCGTCGCCGCCGGCGACGAAGTGCTGCTCGCCGGCGACGGCGCGCTCCGTTACCGCCAGGAGCTCGCCGAGGTGGATCGCGCCGAGCAGGCCGGCCCCTCGTTCGCGTTCCCGAGCGCATCCGCCCTCGTCGAGCTGGCGACGGCCCACATGGAAAGGGAGGACTTCTCGTCAGCGTGGGACGTGCAGCCCCTGTATCTCCGTCGCAGCGACGCGGAGATCGGGTGGGAGAGAAGACGAGAGGCTTCGTGATGGCGGTCGAGCGGACCCCCGACCCGTCGCCCGAACCTCTCGTCGTGCACATCGTGCCGATGCGACGCCGACACGTGCGCGGCGTGTTGCGCATCGAGCAGCAGGTCTACCCGCGGCCGTGGACGATGTCGCTCTTCCTCAGCGAGCTCGCGTTGCGCTCGAGCCGCGGCGTACTTCGTCGCCCGCATCGGGCGCGACGTCGTCGGGTACGGCGGGCTGATGATGTCCGCCGACGACGGGCACGTCACGACGCTGGCGGTCGACCCGCGGTGGCAACGGCACCAGATCGGCACGCGGCTGCTGCTCGTGCTCGCGCGCGAGGCCGTCGCCCGCGAGGCGCGGAGCCTCACGCTCGAGGTGCGGCTGTCGAACCGGCCCGCGCAGGAGCTGTACCGCCGGTTCGGCTTCGCTCCCGTCGGCGTGCGGAAGAACTATTACGCCGAGACCAACGAGGACGCGCTGGTGATGTGGGCGCACGAGGCCCAGCGCGCCGAGTACACCGACCTGCTCGACGGCATCGAGCGCCAGATCGAGGGCGAGACCGTGGTGGAGGAGCCCCGGCGCTGGTAGGCGCGGTGGTGGCATGCGAATCCTCGGGATCGAGACGTCGTGCGACGAGACCGCCGCCGCGGTCGTGGAGGACGGGCGGCGCGTGCGCTCGTCGATCGTGTCGAGCCAGGTCAAGCTGCACGCCCCCTACGGCGGGGTCGTGCCCGAGCTCGCCAGCCGCGCCCACGTCGAGCTCATCAACCCCGTCGTCGACGAGGCGCTCATGGAAGCGGGCATCCTCGACCCCGCCGAGCTCGACGCCGTCGCCGCGTGCCACGGCCCGGGCCTCGCCGGCGCGCTGCTCGTGGGCGTCAGCGCCGCCAAGGCGCTCGCGCTGTCGACCGGGTTGCCGTACGTCGAGGTCAACCACCTCGAGGCGCATCTGTACGCGGGTTGGCTCGAGGATCCCGACCTCGAGCCGCCCCTCGCCGTCCTCATCGCGTCGGGCGGCCACACGCTGCTCGTCGTCATGGAGGACCACGGCCGCTACCGGATGATGGGCCAGACCGTCGACGACGCCGCCGGGGAGGCGTTCGACAAGGTCGCCCGCTACCTCGGCCTCGGCTACCCGGGCGGCCCCGCCATCGACCGCCTCGCCGCCGAGGGCGACCCGGGCGCGGTGAGGTTCCCCCGGGCGATGCTCGACGAGGGCTACGACTTCTCCTTCTCGGGGCTCAAGACCGCAGTGGTCAACCACGTGCGCAAGCACCCCGACGTCGCGACCCGCGACGTCGCCGCCTCGTTCCAGGAGGCGGTCGTGGACGTGCTGACCACCAAGCTCGTGGCCGCCGCCGACGAGGCGGGTGCGCCGACCCTGGTGCTGGGGGGCGGGGTCGCCGCCAACTCGCGGCTGCGGTCGCGGGTGGCCGAGGCGGCCCGCGCCTCCGGGCGCCGGGCGTTCCTCCCGCCCCCGGCGTTGTGCACCGACAACGGCGCCATGATCGCCGCCACCGCCTGGTGGCGGTTCCGGGCCGACGGCCCGACGCCGCTCGACGCCGGCGTCGCGCCCTCCCTGGCGCTGCCGACGATCTCCTAGGTCGATCACCTTCGTCGGCATCCGCCGACGCCGCCTTGCCGGGCGCGGGAGCGGGCTGTTACCTTGGCTCTCTGGCACTCGCACCCTTCGAGTGCTAACGCCGTCGAGAGTCTCGTTCACCGCCAGGAGGCGCCACGATGAACCTGAAGCCGCTGGAGGACCGGATCGTCGTCCGGACCCAGGAGGCCGAGGAGACGACCACGAGTGGTCTCGTCATCCCCGACACCGCCAAGGAGAAGCCACAGCAGGGCGAGGTGCTCGCCGCCGGCCCGGGCCGCCGCTCGGACCAGACGGGTGAGCTCATCCCGGTCGACGTCGCCGTGGGCGACGTCGTCGTGTACTCGAAGTACGGCGGCACGGAGATCACCGTCGACGGCGAGGATCTCCTCATCCTCACCAGCCGCGACGTGCTGGCCAAGGTCGCCAAGTAGCCCGGAAATGAAGTGGGTCGGGCCATTCGGCCCGACCCACCTATCCGTTGCCGGCGGCCCCGCCGCCGCCTTCGTGCTCGTCGAGCAGGCCGCGGATCTCCTCGGCCCGGAACCGGTGCTGCCCACCCGGTGTCCGCAGCGCCGGAATCCGGCCCCGCTTCGCCCACAACACCACCGTGCGGCGGTCCACCCCGAACAGGGAAGCCACCTCCGCCGAAGTGAGCAGGTCGTCGTCGGGTTCCTCGGCTTCCAGCCGCGCCACCTCTCGTGCTCTGCCGTTGTTCTCGGCGTCGCCGTTCTCGCTCATTCGATCTCCTTCGTGCGTTTCGCGCCGGAGCGCGAGCTGTGCCCTGTGCACGAAGGAGCCGTTAGTCAGGCCGCACGAGCGGGTCGCGGAGCAAGGCGGACGCGTAGGCGCGCGCCTCGGCGAGCAACCCGGCCCGACGAGACGCGGCGTCGGCGCCGGAAGGCAGGAGCGCCGCCGGATCCGCGCGGGTCGAGTGCGTCGACCCTCCGCTCGGAGACGGGTGAGGCGATCCCGGCGCGTCGGGCGGGGGCCCGCGCGCAGCCGGGAGGCCGAGGTCGACGGCGGCAAGGAAGCCTCCGGGCTCGACCGGCGCGACGCGAGACGGCGCCGGGTCCGGGAGGGGCACCGACGGCGCACCGGTCGGGGGCGTTGACCGGCGCGGGAGTTGCGGGGGGTGTGGGCGACGCGCTCAGCCCGAGCAGGCCTTCGAGCGGCACCACCGGGACGGGAATCTCCGGGAGCTCCGGCAGCGTCGCCTCGGGGGGCGAGACCTCGGGCACGTCGGGCAGTGGGCCGACGGTGTCGGTGACCTGTCCGGGGTCGATCCCAGGGATGTCCGGCGCGGAGGGGGCGCCGGGGAGGTCCGGTGCCGGGAGCACGACCGACGGCACGGGGGCCGGCACCCCGGGCACCGCGATCGCCGGAATCGCCGGCACGGACGGGGCAGGAAGCGGGAGCGCACGGGGCAGGCTCGGTGCCGGCGGCAGCGCAGGCTCGGGGACGGGGGGCGGCGCCGGCACCGGCGGCGCGGCTGACGGGGGGCAGATCCGGCAGCGGCAGCGTGGGGGTGGTCGGCGCAACCGGCGGGTCGATGGCTTGTGCCTGCGCGTCCTGGGCGCGTTCGGCCAGCACGAGGAGCGCCCCGCCTGCGACCCCTAGCATGACCAAACGGGGCAGAACTCGGACAATCGTCCTCATTCGCCCGAAATCATACCCAGAAACCGAACGGCGACGCCCGCCCGTTCGGGCTGAGGTCCCGGGCTAGGTACCGACCCGGGCCTGGGCCGTCTCGCGAGCCCAGGCGTAGTCGGCCTTCCCGTTGGGCCCCCGAGGAACGGCATCGACGACGACGACGTGGCGAGGCCGCTTGAAGCGGGCCAGACCGCTGCGCTCGACCGCCTCCGAGATCTCGTCCTCGTCGGCGCTCCGGCCGGGCGCGAGCGCGACCACAGCTGCGACCGCCTCGCCGAAGCGCTCGTCGGGCACGCCGACGACGACGGCGTCGGCGACCGCCGGGTGCTGCTTCACGGCCTCCTCGACCTCTTCGGGGAAGATCTTCTCGCCGCCCGAGTTGATCGACACCGACCCCCGACCGAGGAGCGTGATCGTCCCGTCTTCCTCGACGGTCGCGTAGTCGCCGGGGATCGAGTACCGCTTGCCGTCGACGACGCGGAACGTCTCCGCCGTCTTCTTCGGGTCCTTGTAGTAGCCGACGGGCAGGTTGCCGCCCACGGCGAGCAGTCCTTCCTCGCCGGATCCGGGCTTCACCTCGCGGCCGTCGTCGGTGAACACCCTGGTGTTCTCGCCGACGGTGAAGCGGGCGGTCTCGTTCTCCGAGCCGGCGGTCGTCAACGACGTCGCGAAGCCGACGCCTTCGCTCGACCCCAACGAGTCGTAGGCGATGACGGGCTGACGCTCGATCAGCGCGCGCTTCACCGGCGCACTCCAGATGACCCCTGAGCTGATCACGAGCACCAAAGAGGAAAGGTCGTAGGGCTCGCCGCGCGCGTCGGCTTCGTCGAGGGCGCGCAGCATCGGTTTCGCGAACGCGTCGCCGACGATCGCGATCTGCGTGACGCGCTCGCGCTGCACCACGCGCCACAGCTCGTGCGGATCGAAGTGCCGTCCTTCGAGCGTCACGATCGTCCCGCCCAGCGTGAGCACCTGGAGGGTGGAGAACTGACCCGTCCCGTGCATGAGCGGGGACGCGGGCAGGTGGACGGGGACCGTGCCGGAGGCGTGGACCTTGTCGACCAGCCGGCCGGCCTCGGCAGACCGGTCGGGCATCTCCAACCCGAAGAACGAGTACGCGGCCGGCGCGAGCACGGCGAACAGGTCCTCGTGCCGCCACACGACCGCCTTGGGCATGCCCGTCGTGCCGCCGGTGTAGAGAAAGAGGAGATCGTCACCCGAGCGTTCGATCCGCTCCATCGGCTCGTGCGCCCCGATGAGCGCCTCGTAGTCGACGGCGCCTGCGACGAGCGGCGCCCCGTCGTCGACCTGCACGGCGAGCCGGACCCTCAGGTCCGCGGTCGCGCACGGCGTCGACCCGCTCGCCGAGCTCGCCGTGGAACACGACCGCCTCGGCGTCGGAGTTGTCGAGGAGGTAGGCGAGCTCGTCGGCGGTGTAGCGGTAGTTCACGTTGGCGGGGACGGCCCGCAGCTTGAAGCAGGCGAACAGCGTCTCGAGGTACTCGTTCGAGTTGTAGAGGTAGAAGGCCACCTTCGAGCCGGGGCCGAGGCCGGCGTCGCGCAGGGCGGCCGCCAGCCGCGCCGCCCGCTCGTCGAGCTCCTGCCACGTGCGTCGCCGGTCGCCCTGCACGAGGGCCGTGTGGTCCGGGATCGCGTCGGCCACGGACTCGAACACCGTCCCGAAGTTCCAGTCCACGGGCCCTCCTTTGGGGTCGCCGGGCCGCAGCGTACGCCGCGGCAACGGCGGCTCTGCCGACCGCTGCCCGCACCGCCGGAGCTTGCGACGGCGACAATAAGGTGAGCGAATGAGCACCCGAGGTGGGGCGCAGCGCATTCCGCGCCCGGAGGGTGCTCAGACCGGTGGTCCTCCGCCGTGGAGCCACGTCCCCGCCGACCGGCGCCGGCTCACCCTGGCCCAGGTGCGCGAGCGGTGCGCCGCCCTCCCGCCACCGCAGCCGCCGCCGTTCGAGATGCCCGGCAGTCGCCCGGCGGCGGTGCTCGTCCCGCTGTTCGAGGCGGCCGGCGAGGCGAACGTCGTCCTCACGAAGCGGCCCGAGACCATGCCGTCCCACCAGGGCGAGATCGCCTTCCCCGGGGGCGGGCTGCGTCCCGGTGTCGACGGCACCCTCCGCGACGCGGCGCTCCGTGAGGCCGAGGAGGAGATCGGCCTGCCACCCGCCGCGGTCGAGGTCGTCGCCGAGCTCGACACGCTCGCCACCGTCGGGTCGCGCTTCACGATCACGCCCTTCGTCGGGATCGTCGACCCGCTGCCGCGCCTCGTTCCCCATCCCGGCGAGGTCGTCAAGATCCTCGAGGTGCCGCTCTCGGAGCTGCTGGAGGACGACGCCTTCCACGAGGAGTACTGGGGGTCACCCGATCGCGCCATCTCCTTCTTCGAGCTGCCGGGCGAGACCGTGTGGGGCGCGACCGCGCGTGTCCTGGTCGCGTTCCTCGCCCATCTCACGGCATCGCTCTGACCGTCCGTAGGCGGGCGGTAGCATTTCCCTTTCCGAGCAGGAGGCGACACGGCGTGGAGGTCGAGATCGGGATCGGCAAGTCGGGACGCCGGGCCTACGGGTTCGACGACATCGCCATCGTCCCCAGTCGCCGGACGCGAGATCCCGAGGACATCGACATCACCTGGGAGCTCGACGCGTTCAACTTCGAGCTTCCCCTCATGGCGGCGGCGATGGACGGCGTCACGTCGCCGGCGACCTCGATCCGTCTGGGCGAGCTCGGTGGCCTGGCGTGCCTCAATCTCGAGGGCCTGTGGACCCGCTACGAGGATCCGGAACAGCTCTTCGAGGACATCTCGACGCTGGAGCCCGACAAGGCCACCCGCCGCCTCCAGGAGATCTACGCCGAGCCGATCAAAGAGGAGCTGATCGGCGCCCGCATCCAGGAGATCAAGTCGGCGGGCGTGACCACGTGCGCGTCACTGACGCCACAGCGGGTCGAGCGCTACGCCAAGCTCGTCCTCGACGCCGAGCTCGACGTCCTGGTCATCCAGGGGACGGTGGTGTCCGCCGAGCACGTCTCCAAGACCACCGAGCCGCTGAACCTCAAGAAGTTCATCCGCGAGTTCGACCTGCCGATCATCGTCGGCGGCTGCGCGTCGTACTCGACCGCGCTGCACCTCATGCGGACGGGCGCGGTCGGCATCCTCGTCGGCGTGGGGCCCGGGCATCAATGCACCACCCGCGGCGTCCTCGGCGTCGGCGTGCCGCAGGCGACCGCGATCGCGGACGCCGCCGGCGCCCGCATCCGTCACCTCGACGAGACCGGCGTCTACGTGCACGTGATCGCCGACGGCGGCATGCGGACCGGGGGCGACATCGCCAAGGCGATCGCGTGCGGGGCCGACGCCGTGATGCTCGGCACGACGCTCGCCGGTGCGTACGAGGCGCCGGGCCGCGGGTTCAACTGGGGGATGTCGACCTTCCATCCCGACCTGCCGCGCGGCACGCGCGTGCACGCCGGCCAGCGGGGCACGCTCGACGAGATCCTCGTCGGCCCGGCCCACGAGAACGACGGCACCCTGAACCTGTTCGGCGCCCTGCGCACGTCGATGGCCACCACCGGGTACGAGTCGGTCAAGGAGTTCCAGAAGGCCGAGGTCATGGTGGCCCCCTCGTTGCAGACCGAAGGCAAGAGCCTCCAGCGCAGCCAGGGCGTCGGCATGGGCCGATGAGGTCGCCCATGGCTCTGGACGTCGGCCGGATCACCGAGAGCGAGAGCGCCGACGCCATCGGAGTGCTCGCCCGCGGCATGCGCGACAACCCGATCCACGTCGCGGCACTCGGTGACGACCCTGCTCACCGCGTCGACGCGCTCGACGCAACTCTTCAGCGGCATGATCCCCATGCAGCCCGAGCCGCTGCACGCCGAGTGAGAACGGGGAGATCGTGGGCGTCTCCGGCTTGCTCATTCCGCCCGAGTGCATGATTCACGCGTTCGGCGGCCTGCCCGCCGACCAGTTCCCGCCCATGCTCGACGACGCCGATGAGCAGGCGCGGCTGGTCGAGTGGATGCGGGCCTGGGGTGGGCGGGATCCCGACGAGCCTCACTTCCACCTCGGTCCCGTCGTCGGCGGACGCCGGGAAGCAGGGGCGGGGCATCGGTACGGCGATGCTCGAGTGCCTTCTGCGACGCGCGTCGATCAGCGACGCCGCGGTCGCCTACCTCGAGACGGACAAGGCGGAGAACGTCGGCTTCTACGAGACGCTTCGGTTTCGAGACGGTCGGCGAGGCCGAACGTGATCGGTAGTGCCGAACTGGTTCATGCGGCGGTCCCCCCGATGACGACGGCCTCGCGCCAGTCACCGACGATTCGCGGATCGGAGTTCGACACCGTGCTCGTCGTCGACTTCGGGGCGCAGTACGCGCAGCTGATCGCCCGACGCGTGCGCGAGGCGCACGTGTACTCGGAGATCGTTCCCCGCACGATGCCGTTGGACGAGATGCTCGCCCGGCGGCCGAAGGGGATCATCCTCTCGGGCGGGCCGGCGTCGGTCCACGTCGACCACGCGCCTTCGATCGACGCCGCGCTCTATGACGCCGGCGTGCCGGTGCTCGGCATCTGCTACGGGGCGCAGCTCGTCGCCCAGCAGCTCGGCGGCGAAGTGCGGCACACGGGTGGCGGCGAGTACGGCGCCACGCAGCTCCGCCTCACCGGCGACGCATCACCGCTGTTCGGCGCGTTGTCCGACGAGCAGGTCGTGTGGATGAGCCACGGCGACGCGATCACGACCGCGCCCGACGGCTTCCGCGTCACGGCTTCGACCCCCGCCGCCCCGGTCGCCGCCCTCGAGGATCGCGACCGGGCGGTGTACGGCGTGCAGTTCCATCCCGAGGTGGCCCACACCGAACGCGGCCAGGAGGTGCTCAAGGCGTTCCTGTACGACGTGTGCGGCTGCCGGCCGTCGTGGACCAACACGTCGATCATCGAGCAGGCCGTGTCCGAGGTCCGGGAGCAAGTCGGCGGCGAGCGCGTGCTGTGCGGTCTCTCGGGCGGGGTCGACTCGGCGGTCGCGGCCGCCCTCGTGCACAAGGCGGTGGGGGACCAGCTCACCTGCGTGTTCGTCGACACCGGTCTCATGCGGGAGGGCGAGGCCGAGCAGGTCACCGAGACGTTCCGAGGTCAGTTCCACGTCGACCTGATCCACGTGAAGGCGGCCGACCGGTTCCTGGCCGCCCTCGACGACATCGCCGACCCCGAGCGGAAGCGCAAGATCATCGGCGAGACGTTCATCCGCGTCTTCGAGGAGGTGGCGCGCGACGTCGAGGACGCGCGCTTCCTCGTGCAGGGAACGCTGTACCCGGACATCGTCGAGTCGGGCGGCTCGGAGAACGCGACCATCAAGTCGCACCACAACGTGGGCGGGCTCCCCGACGACATGCAGTTCGAGCTCGTCGAGCCGTTGCGCAACCTGTTCAAGGACGAGGTGCGCGCCATCGGAGAGGAGCTGGGCCTGCCCGAGGAGATCGTGTGGCGCCAGCCGTTCCCCGGGCCCGGCCTCGCAGTTCGGGTCGTGGGGACGATCACGACCGAGCGCCTCGACGTGCTGCGGCGCGCCGACGCCATCGTGATCGAGGAGATCAAGCGGGCCGGGCTGTACCGGCAGATCTGGCAGAGCTTCGCCGTGCTCCCGGTCGTGCGGACGGTCGGCGTGATGGGTGACGGCCGGACCTACGAGTACCCGATCGTGGTGCGGGCGGTAACCTCCGACGACGCCATGACCGCCGACTGGGCTCGCCTGCCGGCCGAGGTCCTGGAGCGGATCTCGTCGCGGATCATCAACGAGGTCCCGGGTGTCAACCGGGTCGCCTACGACATCACGAGCAAGCCACCCGGCACGATCGAGTGGGAGTGACCATGAATGTGTCCGAGCTCGAAACCACCGCCCGGGCGATCGTCGCCCCCGGCAAGGGCATCCTCGCCGCCGACGAGAGCACCGGCACGATCAAGAAGCGGTTCGACAAGATCGGCGTCGAGTCCACCGAGGAGAACCGGCGCGCCTACCGCGACCTTCTCTTCACCACCGACGGCGCCGAGGAGTTCATCAGCGGCGTGATCCTGTTCGACGAGACGATCCGCCAGTCGACGAGCGACGGCGTCCCGTTCCCGAAGGTGCTCGCCGACAAGGGCATCATCCCCGGCATCAAGGTCGACAAGGGCGCCAAGCCGCTCGCGCTGGCCGCCGAGGGCGAGACCGTCACCGAGGGCCTCGACGGGCTCCGGGAGCGGCTGGCCGAGTACCGGGACCTCGGCGCGCGCTTCGCCAAGTGGCGTGCGACCTACACGATCACCGACGAGCTCCCGTCGCAGTACACGATCGACGTGAACGCCGACGCGCTGGCGCGCTACGCGGCGCTGTGCCAGGAGGCCGGGATCGTGCCGATCGTCGAGCCCGAGGTGCTGATGGACGGCACGCACACGATCGAGCGCGCGAGCGACGTGACCGCGGCGGTGCTCGAGGCCGTCTTCCGCGCCCTGTACGAGCAGCGGTGCTCCTACGAGGGACTGCTGTTGAAGCCGAACATGGTGCTGCCGGGCTACGACTCGCCGAAGCAGGTGTCCGACGAGGAGATCGCGGAGACGAGCGTGCGGTGCTACGGGTGGGTCGTGCCGGCGGCGGTGCCGGGCATCGTGTTCCTGTCCGGCGGTCAGTCCGACGAGCAGGCCACCGCCCGGCTCGACGCGATGAACCGCCTGGGCCCGCACCCGTGGGAGCTCAGCTTCTCCTACGGCCGCGCGCTCCAAGCGGCGGCGCAGCAGGCATGGAAGGGCGACCCCTCCAACCGCGAAGCCGCGCAGCGAGCCTTCTACCACCGGGCGAAGATGAACAGCGTCGCCCGCTTCGGCAAGTACTCGCCCGACTTGGAGCGTGCAGCCTGATGGCGGAGAGCCTCGAGGACGCGAAGAAGAAGCTCGACGACGAGTACGGGCAGGTGCGCCGGAAGTTCGACCGGATCCACACCGCCTTCGACCGTGTGGTCTCGGCCGGGCCCGAGGACGACGTCTACGACCGCCTGAAGGAGCTCGAGAAGGTCGTCAAGGAAGTACGCGACGGCGGCGTCGTCGGGTCGGGCGCCAACGGACACCGGCGCGCGTTGAAGGAGTACGAAGACGCCAAGGCGGCGGCGGGCGGTTGACCGTCACGTTCTGATGCGGGCGCTCGTGCAACGCGTGACCGAGGCCCGCGTGCGCGTCGATGGCGATGTGATCGGCGAGATCGGGCCGGGTCTCTGCGTGCTCGTCGGCGTCACGCACGACGACACCGAGGACGCCGCCCGGAAGCTGGCCGAGAAGGTCTGGCACCTCCGCGTCTTCGACGACGCCGACGGCGTGATGAACGTGCCACTGAGCGCGACCGGAGGCGGCGCCCTCGTCGTGAGCCAGTTCACCCTCTACGGCGACACGCGGCGCGGCCGGCGCCCGTCGTGGGCCGCCGCTGCGCCCCCCGAGCAGGCCGAGGGCCTCGTCGACGAGTTCGCGCAGAACCTCCGGGACCTCGGCGCACCCGTCGCCACCGGCCAATTTGCAGCCCGAATGCAAGTCGAGCTGATCAATGACGGTCCGGTGACCCTCCTCATCGAGACCTGACGGAATGTTCGGTTTTGCCTGACGTTGACGCGGGCAAGATCTGGCGATGCGCAGTACCCTTTCTATCCCCCCACCGGCGGTTGCGCGTATGGAACGAATCGAATCGACCCACAGCATCTGGCTTTTCGACGTCGAGCGGATGCGCTTTCGGCGCGTCCCGAAGGGCAGCGACGCGGACTCCCCGTCGCTCGACAGCGACTGGGAGCCGTACTTCGCGCTCGACGTCGATCACGAGACCGGAGCGTTCACCGTCGCGCTGAACGAGGACCGCACGCGCTTGCTGCGCGCGTGGCGCGACAACGTTCCCGCCCAGGACGGCACGACGGGCGAGCTCAGACTCGAACCCAGCACCGAGATCTGACCGCCCGCCGATACCCTGGCAGGCGTCATGAGCGCCGCCACCGACAACTCTTCTGACACCGGCGCCGACCTGCTCGCGGGGCTCAACCCGGTGCAGCGGGAGGCGGTGACGGCGCCGCCCGACGTGCCGCTGCTCGTGGTCGCGGGAGCCGGATCCGGCAAGACGCGGGTCCTCACGAATCGCGTCGGATGGCTGATCGGCGAACACCGCGCATCTCCGTTCGCCCTGCTCGCGATCACGTTCACCAACAAGGCCGCGGGCGAGATGAAGGAGCGGGTCGGCACGCTCGTCGGTCCCGTCGCCCATCGCATGTGGGTGTCGACGTTTCACTCGGCCTGCGCGCGCATTCTGCGGCGCGAAGCCGGGCACCTCGGGATCCGCTCGTCGTTCTCGATCTATGACCAGTCCGACTCGGTGCGCCTCGTCGACTACGTGCGCCGCGACCTCAATCTCGACCCGAAACGGTTCCCGGCCCGGCGTCTTGCGTCGCAGATCTCGTCGCTGAAGAACGAGCTGGTGACCGCCGACCAGGCGCTGGACCGAGCGGCCGGTCCCGCCGAGCGGCGCGTCGCCGAGGTGTACCGCGAGTACCAACGGCGGCTCCTCGAGGGGTCGGCGGCCGACTTCGACGACCTGCTGCTGCTCGCAGTGCGGCTGTTCCGCGAGCACCCCGACGTGCTCGAGCGGTGGCGGAAGCGCTTCCGCCACGTCCTCGTCGACGAGTTCCAGGACACGAACGGGGCGCAGTGGGAGCTCGTGCGCCTCCTCTCCGAGGAGCACCGCAGCGTCATGGTCGTCGGCGATCAGGACCAGAGCGTCTACAAGTTCCGGGGCGCCGACTACCGCAACCTCATGCGGTTCGAGGAGGCGTTCCCGGACGCGACGGTCATCGTCCTCGAGCAGAACTACCGGTCGACCCAGCGGATCCTTGACGCCGCCAACGCCGTCATCCTCAACAACGCGGCCAGACGTCCCAAGCATCTGTGGACCGAGCAGGTCGGCGGCGAGCTCATCACCCGCTATCACGCCCAGGACGAGCACGACGAGGCCGCGTACGTCGCCCACGAGATCGCACGCCTCACCGACACCGAGGGGTACAGCTTCTCCGACGTCGCCGTCTTCTACCGGACCAACGCCCAGAGCCGCGTCATCGAGGAGACGCTCGTGCGGGCCGGGCACCCGTACCGCGTGGTCGGTGGCGTGCGCTTCTACGACCGCCGCGAGGTGAAGGACACGCTCGCGTACCTGCGCGCGCTCGTGAACCCCGACGACGAGGTGAGCTGGCGGCGGATCGTCAACGTCCCCAAGCGCGGCGTCGGCGACACGTCGGTGGGCAAGGTGAGCGCGTACGCGCAGGAGCACGGGATGACGTTCCGCGACGCGCTGCACCGGGCCGACGCCGCCGGGGTGAGCGGGAAGGCGTTGGGCGGCATCCGCGACCTGCTCGACATCCTCGCCGAGGTCGAAGGCGCGGCCGGCGTCGGTGTCGCGCCCGTGGTGCAGGCGGTGCTCGAGGACACCGGCTACCTCGCCGAGCTCGAGGCCGAGCGGTCGATCGAGGCCGAGGCTCGCCTCGAGAACCTCCAGGAGCTGGTGGGCGTCTGCCGCGAGTTCGACGACGCGCTCGAGGCCGGTGACGTCGCCGGCTTGGCCGGCATCGCGAGCGGCGGCGATGACGGCGAGACCTCCGCCGTCCCCGACGGGCTCGACCGGGTCCAGGCGTTCCTCGAAGCGGTGTCGCTCGTCACCGACCTCGACGACATCGAAGGCGAGAAGCGCGTCATCACACTGATGACGCTGCACTCCGCCAAGGGGCTCGAGTTCCCCGTCGTGTTCCTGACCGGTCTGGAGGACGGCGTCTTTCCGCACATGCGGAGCCTGGGCGAGCCGGACGAGCTCGAGGAGGAACGCCGGCTCTGCTACGTGGGCATCACACGCGCGCGAGAGCGGCTCTATCTCTGCCACGCGTGGAGCCGCATGCTCTTCGGGCGCACGGACTTCTACCCACCCAGCCGCTTCCTGTCCGAGATCCCCGAGGAGCTGGTCGAGGTGCTCGGCGAGGAGCGGCCCGTCGGAGGTGGGCGGGGCGCGCATCGCGAAGCGGTCGTGTCGGCGGCGCTCGCGAGCAACGCGGGGCGGGCGGCGCGACTGCCCGGCCTGCGCGTCGGCGACGACGTGGGGCACGACACCTTCGGTGAAGGCGTAGTCCTCGACGTGATCGGGGAGGGTGACAAGGCCGAGGCCGTCATCCGGTTTCGCGATGCGGGGGAGAAGCGGCTCCTGCTGGCGTGGGCGCCGCTCCAGAAGCTCGACTCCTGAGGGGGCCCTGGGGGGCAATGAAGGCGGAGCTGCTCCAGCTCGACAACAGCGTGATGGTCTTGCGCGTCCTGCTGGCGGTGGGACTGGGCGCCGCGCTCGGGCTCGAGCGCGAGATCGACAACCAACCGGCCGGGTTCCGCACGCACATCCTCGTGTGCCTGGGCGCGGCGCTGTTCGGGCTCATCTCGGTGCACGCGTTCGCTGCCGTTCGAGGCGACGCGCAACAGCACCGACGTCCAGATCGACGTCACCCGGGTCGCGTCGCAGGTGGTGGTCGGGGTCGGCTTCCTCGGCGGCGGCGCCATCCTCAAGTACGGCGCGTCGATCCGCGGCCTCACCACCGCGGCGTCGATGTGGGTCGCGGCGGCGGTCGGACTGGCCGTCGGGCTCGGCTACTACTGGGCGGCGGTGGCGGTCACGATCGCCGCCTTGGTGAGCCTCACGGCGTTCCGCCCCCTGCGCGCGTGGGTGCGGCAGCCGGTTCGGCCGTCGCATCGAGACCGTTTCGTTCCGGCTCAGGCCCGGCGTCGACCCGGCGGGGGTGATCGCCGCGCTCAACGACCTGCCGGGCGTCAACGTCCGCAACCTGCAGGTCGACACCACCGGCGAGGTGGCCGAGATCAACGTGGGCCTGAAGACGGAGCCCCGCGTGCCGCTGGAGCGGATGCTGGGCGAGCTCGCGGCGCGCGGCGACGTCGCCGAGATGTCGTACGACGAGCGCTGATCAACCGGTCGGGGTGCCCGCGGGGGCGGGCGGCGGGAGCTCCTTGCGCAAGTCGACGACCACGACGTCTCCCGTGCCCCGCTGGTTCTGGATCGTCGTCTGGTAGCGGCCGATCTGGTCGCTGCGCAGCCGGCTCCCGCGGCAGTCGACGAAGCTGTCGACGCTGCCTCGCCACCGCACGCGGCACCCTTGGTCGCCGGGGGTGTGCGTCATGAGCGCCACCACCTGATCGCCCTCGAGCGCGAACAGGATGCTGCGCTTCCCGCCGAACGCGTCGGGATAATAGAAGGGCCCCTCGGTCTTCAGGTTGTCGCGGAGCTGTTTCTCGGGGCCGGCCGGGAACGGGCGGTAGGTCCTGGGCGAATCGGCCCGGCTCGTGGCGAACAACAGCACGACGGCCACGAGCACGCCGGCCAGCACCGCGGCCGCGCCGGCGCCGATGAGCAGGCGGGTGTCGCTCCGATCGGGGGGCACGTGCCCAGTGAACGTGGCTGTCGGATCAGAGTCCAGTCGGGGGCCCGCTATCGTGACGGCGCCATGCGGGGGTTCACGCCATGAAGCGGCGCTACCGCGTCGTGATCGCCAAGCCCGGCCTCGACGGTCACGACCGAGGGGCGAAGGTCATCGCTCGCGCGCTCCGTGACGCGGGCTTCGAGGTGATCTACACGGGCCTGCACCAGACACCCGAGCAGGTGGCGGAGACCGCGCTGCAGGAGGACGCCGACGCCGTCGGCCTCTCGGTGCTCTCGGGCGCGCACAACACGTTGTTCCCGCGGATCGTGTCGCTGCTGCGCGAGAAGGGCGTGGGCGACGTGCTCGTGTTCGGCGGCGGGATCATCCCCGCCGACGAGATCGCGGGGCTGCGCGAGGCAGGTGTCGCTGCGGTGTTCACGCCCGGCGCCCCGCTCTCGGAGATCGTCGGCTGGCTCGAGCAGACGCTCGACGCCCGCGAGGCGCAGAAGGCCTCGTGACTCCCCGAGCGGAGCGACAAGAAGTGATGGAGCGGAGCGACGAGAGGTAATGGACCTTCTCGAGTACCAGGGCAAGCAGCTGTTCGCGGAGTACGGCATCCCGGTGTCGCCGGGTCACGCCGCCTTCACCGTCCAGGAGGCCGTCGAGGCCGCCGACCGCATCGGTTACCCCGTGGTCGTCAAGGCCCAGGTGCACGTGGGCGGGCGCGGCAAGGCGGGCGGCATCCAGCTCGCGTCCGACCCCGACGCCGTCCGCACCCACGCCGAGCACATCCTCGGCATGGACATCCGGGGTCACGTCGTCGGGACGCTGTGGATCGAGCGGGCGAGCGACATCGCCGAGGAGTACTACGCGTCGTTCACGCTCGACCGGTCGGCCAAGCTGCACCTCGGGATGTTGTCCGCGCGCGGGGGCGTCGACATCGAGCAGGTGGCGACGGAGGCACCCGAGGCGATCGCCCGCCTGCAAGTCGACCCGGTCGACGGCCTGAGCGAGGCCGTCGCCCGCGAGTGGGTCGGCCGGGCGAAGCTGAATCCCGCCGCCACCGACGGCACGGTCGACGTGCTCGTGAAGCTGTACCGGGCGTACGTCGACGGTGACGCCGACCTCGTCGAGATCAACCCGCTGATCCTGACGACCGACGGGCGTGTGCACGCCCTCGACGCCAAGGTGACCCTCGACGACAACGCCGCCTTCCGGCACGAGTGGTCGGAGTACGAGGCGACCCAGGAGCGCGACGAGCGGGAGGCGGCCGCGCACGCCAAGGGCCTCCAGTACGTCGGGCCTCGACGGGTACGTCGGGATCATCGCCAACGGGGCGGGGCTGGCGATGAGCACCGTCGACATCGTGAGCCAGGTGGGCGGGGAGCCGGCGAACTTCCTCGACATCGGCGGCGGCGCCAACGCCGACGTGATGGCGAACGCGCTCGAGGTCATCAACAACGACGGCGACGTGAAGTCCATCTTCATCAACATCTTCGGCGGCATCACCAAGGGCGAGGAGGTCGCCAACGGGATCGTGCAGGCGCTGGGACGGGTCGAGATCCGGTCGCCGATCGTCATCCGCCTCGACGGGACGAACGCCGAAGAGGGGCGCGCGATCCTGGCCGAGCACGAGTCGGACCGGCTGGTGTCGCAGCCGACGATGATCGACGCCGCCCGCAAAGCGGTCGAGATGGCGGGCGCATCATGAGCATCTTCGTCGACGAGACCACGAGGGTCGTGTACCAGGGGCTGACGGGGTCGCAGGGCCGCTTCTACGGGCTGCGCAACCGGGAGTACGGCACGAACGTCGTCGCGGGCACGAACCCGAAGAAGGCGGGCACGGACGTCGACGGGATCCCCGTGTTCGCGACCGTGAAGGAGGCGGTGGCGGAGACGGGAGCGAACGCGTCGTGCGTGTTCATTCCCGCGCCGGGCGTCTCGGACGCGGTGCTCGAGGCGGCCGAGGGCGGCATCGAGATCGTCGTCGTGATCACCGAAGGCGTTCCCGCCCACGACGAGGCGTACTTCTTCAATCGCCTCGAGCGCGACTACCCGGGCACGCGACTGCTCGGCCCCAACTGCCCGGGCATCATCTCGCCGGGGAAGTGCAACATCGGCATCACCGCCGGCGAGATCGCCATGGGCGGCGGCCCGGTCGGGATCGTGAGCCGGTCAGGCACGTTGACGTACCAGGCGCTGCACGAGATGACGCAGCAGGGGATCGGCCAGACCACCTGTGTGGGGATCGGCGGGGACCCGGTGCCGGGGACGAGCTTCATCGACGCGCTCGAGGCCTTCGAGGCCGATCCCGAGACCGGCGCGGTGATCATGATCGGCGAGATCGGCGGCTCCGCCGAGGAGGAAGCAGCCGAGTTCATGAAGCGGCAGATGAAGAAGCCGGTCGTGGCGTACATCGCCGGGCTCACGGCCCCGCCGGGCAAGAAGATGGGCCACGCCGGGGCGATCATCTCCGGCAGCAAGGGGACGGCGGCGGCGAAGATCGAGGCCCTGGAAGGCGCGGGATGCCTCATCGCGCAGAACCCGACCGAGATCGGCTCGATCATGGCCGAGGTCGTCGCCAAGCTGTAGGCGAGGCCGCTCGGGGTGGCCGCGGCCGGCATTCACCCCTTGTGGACGATGCCGTCGGGCATGCCGCCGTGATCCAATCGGGAGCGTTGGTGCAGGCGCGTCGATTCGGCGCGAACGCGAGGTGAGGGGTCGCCACCGTGGTCTATTTCGGACTCGGGGTCTTGTACGTCGTCCTGTTGATCACCCTCGGGATCTTCACGATCCGGAAGGGCCACTGGGTGATGTTCATCATCGGGATCTTCTTTCCGCTGTTCTGGTTCATCGGCGCGGTGCTGCCGCCGACGAGAGCCCGGTACGAACGCGTCTGAGGGTTCGAGTTCCGTCGGCGAGGGGACGTCGGGGGCGATTGCCGTAGCATCCCGCCGATGAGTCAGCCCCCGCCGACGCCGCCGGCCGGGTGGGGCGGCCCCCCACCCGGGACGATCTACCCGGGCGCCGGCGCTCCCGCCCCCGCGTACCCCGGTGCCACGGGGACGCAGACGAGCGGCCTGGCGATCGCGTCGCTCGTCACCGGGCTGTTCTTCTGGTGCTGGGTGATCCCGGGGATCGTCTCGATCGTCCTCGGCCATCTCGCCCTCGAGAGCATCGAGAACTCCGGTGGCGCGAAGCGCGGTCGGGGAATGGCCGTCGCCGGGATCGTGCTCGGCTGGGTCGGGATCGGCATCGTCGGCCTGCTCGTGCTGGTCTGGTTCGTGGCCGTCCTCAGGATCTGAAGGATCCCACCGACTCCGCGCGTGCCCGGTCCTCGGCGGCGGAAGCGGAGCTCGCTCAGCCGCTCAACAGGGAGCGCATCAGCTCTCGGTGCCGGTCTCGGCGCGCTCCGTCTCCTGCTCGCCGTCTTCGCCGTCCTTGGGCTCCGCTTCGCGCGGCGTGCTCTTCGCGCGCGTCCTTGGGCTTGCTCGTGACGGTCTTGTCGTCGGCGGCCTCGATGTTGTCGCTGTCCGACGGTGGGTTCCCGCGGTCGAGTGGCGCGGTGGCGTCGGGATCCGGTTTCGGTGGCACGGCGCTGAGCGGAGCGACCCGGGCCGGCTTCTCGGGCTCTTCGGCTTCCTTTGCGGCCGGGTCCTCAACGTCCGCCGCCGGTTCCTCGACGACCTTCTCGGGCTCGTCGACGGGCTTCTGCCCGTCGGTTCCTCGACCGTCGGTCGGTTCCGTCGTCGGTTCGTCGGCGGGCCTCGGCTTCCGTCGGCGCTCGTCGGCACCCTTCTCCGAGCGCCGGGGGCTGGCTCGGCCGGTGGGAGGTCGAACGTCTCGCTCGGCGGTGGCTGTTCGGTGGCCGCCGCTTCGACCTTCTCGTCCGCCGCCGGCAGCTGTGAAGGCGGTACGTCGAACGTCTCCGTCGGCGGCGGCGGTTGCATCGCCGGCGCTTGATCCGACGCGGCTTCGGTCTTCGCGGCCGCAGCGGCCTTGGCGTCTGCGTCGGTCTTCGCGGCAGCGGCCTTGGCGTCGGCTTCGGTCTTCGCCGCGGCTGCGGCCTTGGCGTCTGCCTCGGTTTTCGCGGCCGCGGCCTTGGCGTCGACCGCTGCCTTCGCGGTCGCGGCCTTGGCGTCGACCGCTGCCTTCGCGGCGGCTGCGGTCTGGGCGGCGGCCTCCGCCTTGGCGGCGGCTTCCGCCCTCGCTTCTGCCCTGGCCTTCGCCTTGGTCTCCCGCGCTTCCTTCCGCGCTGCGAGTCGTTCCTTCACCGAGCCGCTCATGTCGGTGACGTTCTTGCTCAGCCGGCTGCCGAAGCGGTTGACGCTCGCGACCGCGGGCTTGAGACGCGGCTGCGGCTCGCGAACCGGCGCCTCCTCACCCGGTGCACGCGCGAGCTGGACGCGCCGGGTCATCACGCCGCCGCCGAAGGTCGCCAGCGCCGAGAGAGAGAGGACGAGATAACCCACGCCGAGGGTGCCGCCGGCGCGGTCCTGGACGAGATAGCTGAGGGCGAGCAGGATCATGACCGCGCCGACCGCCAGCCGCACCTGCTCCCACGTGAAGTTCAGGAACGGCGAGCGCGGCTCGCGACCCCTGAGCAACACGAACAGCGCCTCGAGACCGACGGCGAAGCCGAGCAGCGGGATCAGCGTCGCGGTCGGGAACAGCCCGCGGCTCCACACGGTGGCGTCGACACCACCGCTGAACGTGTAGAAGGGGAGGAACGACCCGAGCAGCGCCGCCAGCCCCGCGAGCGAGAGGACGAACCACCCCGGTTCGGCTCGTTTCATGACGTGCCAGGCTACCCATGGACGGGTCGATCCCCACAGACGGCTGAGGATCGCCGTTTGTACGGGCGGATCACGCCCTCGTCTGCGCCTCGTTCATCATGAGAACGGCGCCGACCAGCGAGCCGACGGCTCCGATGAGCACGAACCAGTATCCGAAGCCGAGCCCGCCGCCGGGACCCTTGTCGACGATCAGATACGCGACCGCGAGGATCGCGGCGAAGAACGTCAAGCGCCACGAGCAACGTGTTCCAGGAGAAGCCGAGGAAGCCGCCCGGCGGGTATTGCACGTTGCCGAACCGCACCAGCGCGACGAGCACGCCCGCGATGACCGCGAAGATCGGGATGAGCGTCGCAACGGGGAAGAGCCCGGAGCCCCACGCGCTCGTGCTGTCGCTCACGTTGAGGATCTCGATCTTGTAGAAGGGCAGGAACGAGAAGATGAGAGCCAGCGCTGCCCCCGCCATGACGACGATCTCGCCCGGGGTGGGATTCTTCTCCACGGTGATCGGCCTCCGTCGCAAGGAAAGGTGCCGCACCGGGCACCAGGTGGGGGGAAGCTCACCATCTCGTTCCCGCGCTTGCAAGATCGCGTGGCGGCACGCGGCCCTCGGGTAACTTGCCAATGTGCGGCGGATCGGGGTGTTGGCGTCGGGAAGCGGGACGATTCTCGAGTCGCTGATCGCCGCCGCCCTTCCCATCGGCGTCGTCGTCGTCGACCGGCCGTGCCGAGCGGTCGACGTCGCCGAGGGCGCCGGGATCCCGGTCGAGCTCGTCGAGCGCGAGACGTTCGGACCCGACTTCGACCGGCTGGCCTACACCGAGCGGTTGGTCGACGCCCTGAAGCGCCACGAGATCGACCTCGTCGCCATGGCCGGATTCATGACCATCCTCGAGCAGCCGATCCACGACGCCTACGGCGGCAGGATCACGAACACGCATCCCTCCCTGCTCCCGGCGTTCAAGGGTGCGCATGCGGTGGAGGATGCGCTCGCCGCCGGCGTCAAGGTGACCGGCTGCACCGTCCACCTCGCCACGATCGAAGTCGATCACGGCCCGATCCTCGCCCAGGAAGTCGTGCCGGTCCTGCCCGGCGACACTCCCGAGACGCTCCACGAGCGGATCAAGGAAGTCGAGCGACGCCTGTACCCGCAGGTGCTGCGCGAGATGCTCGAGGAGACGACGTGAAGCGCGCCCTGCTCTCCGTGTACGACAAGACCGGCCTCGTCGACCTCGCACGCGGGCTCGTCGACCTCGGGTTCGAGCTGGTGTCGTCGGGGAAGACGGCCGCCGCGCTGGCAGAGGCGGGCGTCCCGGTGACGACCGTCGAGGACGTCACCGGCGCCCCCGAGATGCTCGACGGCCGCGTGAAGACGCTGCACCCCGCATTCACGGCGGGCTCCTCGCCGACCTCGGGAACGACCGTCCACCGCGCCGACCTCGAAGCCCAGGGCATCGAGCCCATCGAGCTCGTCGTGAGCAACCTCTACCCGTTCCTCGATCGCCCCGACATCGAGACCATCGACATCGGCGGACCGGCCATGGTCGCGCGCCGCGGCGAAGAACCACGCCTGGGTCGGCGTCGTGACGAGCCCGGAGCAGTACGACGCGCGTGCTCGGCGAGCTTCAGGCGCACGACGGCGCGCTGTCCGACGAGACCCGCCGGCGTCTCGCGCTCGAGGCGTTCGCGCACACCGCCGCGTACGACGCCGCCATCGTCCGCTGGCTCGAACGCGACGAGCTGCTGCCGCGCCATCTCGTCCTCGCGCTCGAGCGCACCGACGACGAGCTGCGCTACGGCGAGAACCCGCATCAGCAGGCGGCGCGCTACCGCCGCGCCGGCACCACGAGCTGGTGGGACGCCGTCACCCAGCACAGCGGCCTCGCGCTCTCGTACCTCAACTTCTACGACACCGACGCGGCCTGGCAGCTCGCGCACGACCTCGGTGACGCGCCGGCGTGCGCCATCATCAAGCACGCCAACCCGTGCGGCGTCGCCGTCGCCGCCGACACTCGCGACCGCCTACCAGCGCGCGCTCGAGTGCGACGAGCTGTCCGCGTTCGGCGGGATCGTCGCGCTCAACCGTCCGATCGACGGCGCCACTGCCGAGCGCATGGTCGCCGGACCGCAGGCCGACGTCGTCGTCGCCCCCGGCTACGAGCCGGGCACGCTCGATGCGCTCGTGCAGAAGCGAAAGAACACGCGGCTGCTCGAGGCGCCCGCACCGACCCGCGACGAGCTCGACTTCCGCCAGATCACGGGCGGCTTCCTCGTGCAGGAAGCGCCGCACTTCGCCGCCGGCCGCGACGACTGGCGGGTCGTCACCAAGGTCGCGCCCACGACCGAGCAGTGGCTCGACGCCGAGCTGGCGTGGCGAGTCGTGCGGGCACGTGAAGTCGAACGCGATCGTGCTGGTGAAGGACGGCCAGGCGGTCGGCATCGGCGCCGGGCAGCAGAACCGCGTCGAGTGCGGCCGAGATCGCGGCGAAGAAGGCCGAAGGCCGCGCCCGGGGCGGTGCGAGCGCGACCGACGGCTTCTATCCCGTTCCCCGACGGCATCGAGGCGGCCGCCGCGGCCGGCGTCGCCGTGGTCGTGCAGCCGGGCGGCTCGGTGCGCGACGACGAGAACATCGCCCGCGCCGACGAGCTCGGCCTCGCGATGGTCTTCACCGGAGAAAGGCACTTCCTGCACTGATGGGCGCGAGCGATGATGCCGGGCGCGCCCGTTGCCGAGGCCGTGTTCGCCGAGCTGGCTCCGCGGATCGACAAGCTCGTCGAGAACGGGCACCGGCCCGGGCTGGGCACGATCCTCGTCGGCGGCGACGAGCGCGAGCGCGGGCTACATCCGCATGAAGCAGGAGAAGGCGGCCGAGCTCGGCTGCAACGTCGCCGCACATCCACCTGCCGGAGGACGCGACGCAGGCCGACGTCGTCGCCGCGATCCGCGAGTTCAACGACGACGCCGCCGTCGACGCCATGCTCGTGCAGCACCCGACGCCGCCGCAGATCGACTACGACGCCGCGCTGCTCGAGATCGACCCCGACAAGGACGTCGACGGCCTGCACCCGGTGAACATGGGCCGCCTGGCGCTGATGATGCCGGGACCGGTGCCGTGCACCCCGGCCGGGATCGAGGCGCTGCTCGCGTACTACGAGGTCCCGGTCGCCGGGAACGAGGTGTGCATCCTCGGCCGGGGCACCACCCTCGGCCGGCCGCTCGCGCTGCTGCTCGTCGCAGAAGCGGCCCGACCGCGAACGCCGCCGTCACCGTCGTGCACACCGGCGTCCCCGACTGGCCCGAGTACACGCGACGGGCCGAGATCGTCGTCGCCGCCGCCGGCGTGCCCGGCATCCTCCAGCCCGAGCACATCACGCCGGGCGCGGTCGTCGTCGGCGGCGGCGTGCGCTACGAGGGCCGGAAGCTCCTGCCCGACGTCGACGAGCGCTGCGAGGAGGTCGCGGGCGCGCATCACGCCGCGCGTCGGCGGCGTCGGCCCGACCACCATCGCCATGCTCTTCCGCAACGCGGTCGAGGCCGCCGAGCGGCGAACATCCCGCTGATCGGGGCGACACCGGGGCGAGGCGAGGGAGCACGACCTGAGCGCACAGTTCGACACCCCCGCGCCTGCGCCCACGGTGTGTCCGTTGTGCGGCGCGTCCGTCGCCGCCGACGCGATGCGGTGCGGCGAGTGCGGCTACCACCTTGCGGGCGTGGACGGGCGGCCGGGGCCGTTCAACCGGCGGGCGTTGTGGTGGTCGGTAGCGGGGCTGCTGGCCGTCTATCTCCTCACGCTGCTGATCGTCGCCCTCGCCCGCTGACGTACGATCGCGCGGCTCCGACCGTCCCGCAGCCGAAGCCTGACGGCGAAGGACGATCTGATGCCCGAGAAGATCACCCTCGTCGACGGCGTCCTGCACGTACCCGACGAGCCGATCATCCCCTTCATCGAGGGTGACGGCACCGGCGTCGACATCTGGCCCGCGTCGCGGACTCGTGTTCGACGCCGCCGCGGCCAAGCACGGCAAGACGATCGCACTGGAAGGAGGTGCTCGCGGGTCAGAAGGCGTTCGACGCCACCGGCGACTGGCTGCCCGAGGAGACCGTCCAGGCGTTCCGCGATCACCTCATCGGCATCAAGGGGCCGCTCACCACGCCCGTCGGCGGCGGCATCCGCAGCCTCAACGTCGCGCTGCGCCAGATCATGGACCTCTACGTGTGCCTGCGGCCGGTGCGGTGGTTCACGGGCGTGCCGTCGCCGGTGAAGCACCCCGAGAAGGTCGACATGGTGATCTTCCGGGAGAACACCGAGGACGTCTACGCCGGCAAGGAGCTCCAGGAGGGCACGCCCGAGGTCAAGCGCCTCATCGACTTCCTCCACGACGAGTACGGCTGGGAGATCCGTCCCGACTCGGGCATCGGCATCAAGCCCATCTCCGAGACGGGCTCGAAGCGCCTCGTGCGCGCCGCCATCGAGTACGCGGTGAAGCGCAAGCGCAGCTCCGTCACGCTCGTCCACAAGGGCAACATCCAGAAGTTCACCGAGGGCGCGTTCCGCAACTGGGGCTACGAGCTCGTCCGCGAGGAGTTCTCCGACGTCGCCGTCGGCTGGGACGACTGCGGCGGCAACCCCGGCGAGAAGATCCTCGTGAAGGACAACATCGCCGACATCACGCTGCAGCAGGTGCTCACCCGGCCCGACGACTTCGACGTGATCGCCACCACCAACCTGAACGGCGACTATCTCTCCGACGCGCTCGCGGCGCAGGTCGGCGGCATCGGCATCGCGCCCGGCGGGAACATCAACTACGTCACCGGACACGGCGTGTTCGAGGCGACGCACGGCACCGCCCCGAAGTACGCCGGGCAGGACAAGGTGAACCCCGGCTCGGTGATCCTGTCGGGCGTGATGATGTTCGAGCACCTCGGCTGGCAGGACGCCGCCGACGACATCGTCCACGCGCTGGAAGCGACCATCGCCGACAAGATCGTGACGTACGACTTCGCCCGCCTCATGGAGGGCGCGACCGAGGTCAAGACGTCGGAGTTCGCGGCCGCCATCTGCGACCGTCTCTAGGGCAAGCAGACGGCGGAGCGAATGCAGTGAGCGAAGCTCAGTTCGGAGCCCCGTGTGATCCTCGCCGAGCTCAACATCCGCCACACCCGTCGGCACCAGCCGACCCGGCGGGTGGCGCTCGGCGACCACTACCTCCCGACCAGCGGTCCGGCGTACGGCGCGGTGCTGCTCGGCGCGGTCGTCTCCGAGAACCTCGGCGGGCTCGACGACGAGCAGCGCGACCTCCTGCCCCGGCTCCTCGCCGACGCCGAGGGCGGCCTGAGCGTGCCGCGCATCGCGCTGCGCCACCGCCTCCAGACCGACACGCACGGCCTCGACCGGTCCCGCCACCGCATCGTCGCCGACGGCGGGCCCCTGGTCCTCGAGCTCGACACGCACGGCTGGCCCACGCCCCAGGTGCTGGGGGCGGTGATGGCGGCGGCGCAGCTCCCGTCGTCGGCGCGGCGCCCGGCGTTCCGGTCGATCGCGGCGGCCGTCGCCCGGCCCGGGATGCCGCCCGAGGGCCTGGAGGTGCGCCGGCTGCTCGAGGGTGTGCCCGGCATGCGGCCCTATGCACCCGGCGCGGCGGCCCGGCCCAACGGTGATCGAGACGACGCCGAGCTCGTGGGATGGCGGGGCGTGCCGGCCGAGCGCCGGTGGGCCATGGAGGTGCTCGGGCGTGCGGGCCGGGTGCCGCGTCGACCGTGAGGACGTCCAGCGCCGGTTCCGGCGCCTGCTGCGCCTCGCCCACCCCGACCACGGTGCGGCCGACATCGGCGCGGCCGAGCGGATCGCCGAGCTGGCCGAGGCCCGGGAGCTGCTTCTCGCGGTGCTCGACCACGAGCGGTAGCTTCGGCCGCGGCGGTGGCGGCTTCGCCGACCGCCGCCGCACGAGCCGGAGCTTGCGACGGCGACCAGAGGAGAACAGTGGCCAACTCTCCCGTTCACGTGACCGTCACCGGCGCCGCCGGGCAGATCGGGTACGCGCTCGTCCACCGCGTCGCCCACGGCGACCTCCTCGGGCCCGACCAGCCGATCGTCCTGCGACTGCTCGAGATCGAGCCCGCGCTGCCGGCGCTCGAAGGCGTCGTGATGGAGCTCGAGGACGGCGCGCACCAGCTCCTCGAGGGCATCGAGGCGACCGCCGACCTCAAGACCGCGTTCGACGGCGCGTCGTGGTGCCTGCTCGTCGGGTCGGTGCCGCGCAAGGCGGGCATGGAGCGCCGCGACCTGCTCACGGTGAACGGCGGGATCTTCAAGCCGCAGGGCAGCGCGATCAACGACCACGCCGACGAGCGACGTGCGCGTGCTCGTCGTCGGCAACCCGTGCAACACGAACTGCCTCATCGCGCGGTACGAACGCGCCGGACGTGCCCGCCGACCGGTGGTTCGCGATGACCGCGCCTCGACGAGAACCGGGCCAAGAGCCAGCTGGCCAAGAAGGCCGGCGTCGCGGCGCGCGAGGTCACGAACATGGCCATCTGGGGCAACCACTCGACGACGCAGTTCCCCGACTTCGTCCACGCCCGCATCGGCGGGAAGCCGGCGCCCGACGTGATCGGCGATCTCGACTGGCTGCGCGGCCCGTTCCTCGAGACGGTGCAGAAGCGGGGCGCGGCGGTGATCGAGAAGCGGGGCGCGTCGTCGGCGGCGTCGGCCGCACACGCGGCGCTCGACTCGGTGCGCAGCGTCGTCACCCCGACGCCGGCGGGCGACTGGCACTCGCTCGCGGTCGCGAGCCGCGGCGAGTACGGCGATCCCCGAAGGGCTGCAGTTCGGCTTCCCGGTCCGCAGCGACGGCACGGCGTGGTCGATCGTCGACGGCATCGAGCACGACGAGTGGGCCCGAGAGAAGATCGAGATCACGACGAACGAGCTGCTCGAAGAACGGGACGAGGTGCAGGAGCTGCTCCGGGCGTGACCGCGAGCTGGTGGCGGCAAGACTCCCCGATCGGCACGCTCACGGTGCTCGCCTCCGACCGCGGCGTCCGCAACATCGCGCTCGGCCCGGTCGCTCTCGACGTGGATGCAGTCGAGGCGTGCGATGACGAGGTCGCCATCGAGATCGACGAGTACTTCACCCGCCGCCGGCGCCGGTTCACGATGCCGGTCGACCTCTCCCGAGGTCGACGCCGCGTTCCCCCGGGCTGTCTACGAGACGCTGCAGCGCGACGTGCGCTGGGGCGAGACCGTCTCGTACGGAGAGCTCGCCGAGATGGCGGGGCGCCCGCGGGCGGCCCGCGCCGTCGGCAACGCGATGAGCCGGAACCCGGTCCCGATCGTCGTGCCGTGCCACCGGGTGGTCGCCGCCGGCGGCCGCATCGGCGGGTACGGCCTGTCGGGCGTGCCGACGAAGCGGTTCCTGCTCTCGCTCGAAGGCGTCGAGTTGGCGGAATGAGCCCGGACCGAGAACCGCGCGAGCGCACGCTCGAGATGGATCGCCTCGTGAACTTCAGCGACGCGGTGTTCGCGATCGCGGCGACCGTGCTCGTGCTCAGCATCAACTACTCGCACAACCTTCACCAACCGGATCTCGATCGGAAGTTGTGGCGCGAGTTCGGTGACGTGCTGCCCCAGGTCTTCGCCTACGCCTTGAGCTTCTTCATCATCGCCCGGAACTGGTTGGCCCATCACCGGATGTTCAGCATGATCCGGCGCATCGACGCCCGGTTCATCGCGATCAACATCACATTGCTCGGTTTCGTCGCGCTGCTGCCTTACCCGACCGACGTGTACGGGAACTACCCATCCTCCCGGCCCGCGCTGATCGTGTACGCCGCGAGCATCGAGCGCGACGGGGCTCGCGTCGGCCGCACTGTGGTTCTACGCATCTCAGGACAATCGCCTGATCGACCCGTCCACCCCGAAGGAGTGGATCATCCACTCGCACCTGCGTGCATTGAGCATCCCCGCCGTGTTCCTCACGTCGATCCCGATCTCGTTCATCGCGGTCGGCGCCGCGCAGTTCTGGTGGCTGCTCCTGATCCCGATGCGTGTCGTTCTTCAGGCGTCGCTACGGCAAGATCACCGACATCTGGTGAGCACCTGAATCAGGGGGGTGCCTGGCTCGGCGGGGTCGCGCGAGGCAGAATCTCGGCTCGGGTGGCAAGCCGGCGGTGGGCCGGTTGCCGGGGCAGGGAGGCACCATGGCTCGTTGGCTGCGTTTCGTCGTCTCGCTCGGCGTGCTCGTCGGGCTGGTCGGGCTGGCGTTGCCGTCGCAGGAGGCCGTCGCCAAGACGCCGAGCGGCGAGCAGGCCGACCCCGAACCGCTGAGCCTCGAGGACACCGTCGATCTCAGTGTCGAGGACATCCAGACGTTCTGGAAGAAGCAGTTCCCCGCCACGTTCAAGGGGCGGCAATACGAGCCGATCCCGGCCAATCGGATCTTCCCGTACGACACGTCCGGATACCCCGCGTGCGGTGGGGGCATCCGGCCGTACGTCAAGAACGCCCGGTACTGCCCCGAAGACGACACCGTGGCCTACGACATCGAGGGCCTGTTCCCGGAGCAGTACAACGACTTCGGCAACTTCGCGGTGGCGATGATCCTCGCCCACGAGTGGGGCCACGCCATCCAGGAACGCGCCTACGGGCTCGAGCGCGCGCAGGCGGCCGGTATCCCGTCGATCGTCCTCGAGACCCAGGCCGACTGCTTCGCGGGCACGTGGGCTCGTCGGGTCAACGACAAGAAGAGCAAGACGCTGATCCCCGAGCCCGGTGACCTCGACGCCGCGCTCAGCGGCTTGCTCAGCGTCGCCGACCAGGTCGGCCAGGAGGCGTCCGCCGAGGGGGCGCACGGGAGCGCGTTCGACCGGATCAGCGCGTTCCAGACCGGCTTCGACGGAGGCACGAAACGGTGCGCCGAGTTCGTCGACAATCCGCCCGACTACTACGAGGTCCCGTTCACCGACGTCGAGGACCTCGCGAGCGGCGGCAACCTCCCCGTCGACCAGATCGTCCCGCTCGTCACCAAGGACCTCGACGAGTACTGGGCCACGGCGCTCACCGGCTACAAGCCGGTGTCGGCGGTGATCCCGTACGACGTGGGCCCCCTGAGCGAGAGCCGCCTGCCGACGTGCGGCAACGAGCGACCCGACGCCAAGAACTTCGAGGACACGATCTTCTACTGCCAGGAAGGCGACTTCGTCGCGTGGGACAACGCACTGATCGCGAACGCCGGCGACCAGTACGGCGACTTCGCCGCGGCCACGCTCATCGCGACGAGCTGGTCGGACGCCGTGCACGCCCGCGTGAAGAGCAAGACCAAGGGCAAGGCGCGGACGCTCGAGGCGGACTGCCTCACCGGGTCGTGGGTCGGCTCGCTCGTCGAGCAGACGCGCGAGCCCGAGCTCTCGCTCTCACCCGGCGACCTCGACGAGGCGATGCAGGCGCTGCTCAAGTACGAGCGCAGCCTGGACAAGAAGCTCAGCGCCTTCGACCGCACCGGTGCCTTCCGCAAGGGCTTCCAGGACGGCGTCACCGCCTGCGTGAAGACGGGGAAGTCGGGCGGGTAGCCGAGCAGAACGGGCGGGTCGGCGGTCGCGTAGGGATCGGCGCGCCTGGTGCGGGAACTCGCGCTCGTGGGAGCGATCAGCCGAGCTGCAACTGCTCGACGAGGAACGAGGTCCAGCGGGTGTCCACCTGAGCCTTGTACTTGTCGTAGAGCGCTTTGGCGTGGGTGGATTCGCCGTAGAAGAACATCGTCTCGGCCACGAGGCCGGTGTCCTCGGCGCGCTGGGCGGTGCTCTGGGCGCACGCGAAAGGCACGGCTTGGTCGAACTCGGCGTGCAGCAAGAACACCGGGGCGTCTCCGGCGCCGATCGAATCAGGGTCATAGTTGCAGCCCGACGCCGCCAGCGCCGCCTGGACGCGGGAATCGACGCCGTCGAAGTCGCCGACGTCGCCGGGATCGTCGGAGCGGTACCCGACGTGCAACGCCGTCACCGCTCCGGCCGAGAAGCCCCCGACGGCGATCTTCCCGGGGTTGATGCCGTACGCCGCCGCGTTCGCGCGCACGTGTGATCGACCGGTGACGCCCGCTTAGGAGTGGATCAGGGCTTCGTGAAGCGTTGTTGTGCTAGCTCGAGGGCTTCTCCGCCGGCTTCTCGGCTTCGGCCGGCTTGGGCGCCGGAGCGGGAGCGGGCTTCTCGGTCTCGGGGCTGGTGAGCCCGAGCTCGGAGCGCAGCTCGGAGAGTCGCGCCTGGGCCTCGGCGCTGGCCTGCGCCTGCTCGACCTCGAGCATCTTGGTGTCGACGTTGGTCGAGGTGAGGTCGGCCATTCCCTGCGCCTTCGCCAGGCGCCGTTCGATCTTGTCGCGCACCTGCTCGAACGTCGGGACGTCCTCACCGACCGTCGCCGACAGCTGCGTCATGGCCGTGTTCATCTGCTCCTGCATCTTCGCCTGGTCGAGC
The DNA here is from genome assembly GCA_963768605.1 of uncultured Actinomycetes bacterium. Taxonomy (GTDB): domain Bacteria; phylum Actinomycetota; class Acidimicrobiia; order IMCC26256; family JACDBD01; genus JALZAA01. Next base: position 274,228 of record CAVYIP010000021.1, read on the forward strand.
TGCGACAGGAGCTTCTGGCGCTCGGTCAGCTTCTTCTGCAGGGCCGCCGAGTTCTGCGCCACCGCCTGCTTGGCCTGCTCGGCGGCCTGGGTCGTCTGCTGGAGCTGGTTCTTGAGGTCGGCGACCTGCTTCTCGAGGCCGATGATCTTGTCCGCGAAAGCCTCGGCCGCCTGCGTGTAGTTCGCGACCTTGTCGGCCTTGCCGTCGCGATTCGCCTCGTCGGCGAGCAGGAGCGCCTGACGCGCCGACGCGTTCGACTTCTCGTAGTCCTCGACGGCGCGCTCCAGACGCATCTGGGTCTGCTTCTGGTTGGCGATGACGTTGGCCGCCTGCTCCGTGAGCCGGCGGTGCTGCTGTTGCGCTTCCTCGATGGCCTGCTCGAGTTGGGTCTTCGGGTCGGCCGATTCCTCGAGCTTGCCGGAGAGCCTTGCCCCGAGGTACTTCCACCAGCGCCGGATCGCTTTCCACATATGCACGCGATCCTACGCCGTGCCCGTAGCGGTCGCCCCCCGGCTCGCCTGGCCCGCCTCGTCGAGCGCGGTGCGCAGCGACTCCATCTCTCCCACGAGGTCGTCGACGTCGCCGCCGAGGCCGGACAGGGCGGTGGCGTCCTCGGCCTGCAACGCGAGCTCGACCGCCCGCGCCACCGCCTCGTCGAGGCGGGCGTTGAGCAGCTCGAGACGCGAGCGGGCGTCCTGCGCGACGACGCTGAGCCGCTGCGCCGACAGGACCTGGGCTTGCAGCGCCTCGAGCTTGTCGAGACCCTGCTCGTCGACGCCGACCGCGCGGAGCTCGTCGGCGAGCGCCGGACGATCGCGGATGCTCTCGCCCTGCTGCACGCGTTCGCGCAGCTGCGCCGGCACGCGGAACGCGTCGAGCCCGTGCATGAGATCCGACCACGCCACCCCGGTCTGCAGGCCGGCGAGCCCGGTGTCGAGCGCGGCGCCGCGGCGGCCGATCCGGTAGCACTCGCGCACGCCGGCATCGAGACGGTCGCCGATCTCGTCCAGCCGGTCGTGCAGCGGGCCCGGCTCCGCCGTGCCCACGGCGCGGGCGTAGCGCCGCTGCGCCTCCATCGCGTCCTTCACGTACGCACGCCACGGTTGGCCCAGGCCGGCCAGGTCGATGCGCTCCGGGCGCGGCTTGCGCGGCAGGCCGAACGCGACCCGCGCGCCGTACGCGACGAGGCCGATGAGGACGGCGACCGGCAAGGCGACGCCGGCGACGACACCGACGGCCGTCCCCGCTCCGGCCAGCAGCAACGCCGACGGCGCCGTGACCGCCTCCGCCGTCTTGCGGCTCTTGAGGTGCTCCGGCAGGCGATCGATGACGCTCATGCGCGCTAGAAGTTGCTCACCACGGCGAGGAACACCTTGTTGATGCTCTTCGGATCGGCGGCGTCGTAGACGGTGGCGTTCGTCGCCTCCGCGATGCGTTTGAGTGTCGGAAGGTCGGCATCCTGCCCGTAGGCGATCGGGAACACGCGCACCGGGTTTGCGGCCTGCCCCTCGTTGCGCGCCCGCAGCGAGCGCAGCAGGCCGTCGAGGTCGGTGTTGCGCTCGTCCTCGTTCTTTCCGTCGGTGAGGAGCAGGACCGCGTTGATCCGCTGGGCGTCGAACGTCTGCACGAGCTGGTCGTCGGCCGCCTTCGTCACCGTGTACAGCGGGGTCCCCTGGGTCGGCACCAGGTCGTTGATCTTCGCCGCCATCCCCTCGCGCTGCGATCCGATGGGTCCGATCGGAACCAGCTCCAGATAGTCGGTCGGTTCGGCGCGGCTGATCCCGGTGGAGAAGATCCAGAGACCGACGTCGTCGTCCGGTTTGAACTGGCCGAGCGCCGCGACGGCCGCCTTCTTGACCAGATCGAGCTTCGAGTCGCCGCCCTCTCCGCCGGCAGGCTCACCCATCGACCCCGAGACGTCGATCACCATCAGCACCCGGGCCGACTTGCGGTTCTGCCCCCACTTGTCGATGAGGCCGACGAGCACCGGCGGCGCCGGCAGTTCGAGCGTCGTCTGGGGCTGGTTGGGATCCACGCCGAATTTCGCCTCGATCGGGGCCGCCGATCGCCACCTTCGGATTGCCGGGCCGGAAGCCGAACTTGAGCACTCGCTTCTGGTTGTCGGGCTGCTCGACATACCGCTGGAACGTGGCCGCCGCCTGCTTCTGCTTCTTGTTGACCCACGGGGCGTCGACGGTGATGAACGGGCTGTCCGAGAACAGCGTCCCTTCCTTGGGGTAGATGGCGACCAACGGCACGCGCGGCGGTTTGGGATGCTCGCCGGGGTCGAGGATGCCGTCGGGGTTGCCCTTGTTGAAGTCGATGACCGACTTCTCCTCGACGGCCACCGCCGACACGTAGGTCAGGCCGGTGCCGCGTTGATCGGCGCGGTAGAGGTTGTTGAGGAACGTGAGGGTGGTGTCGCCGTAGTGCACCACCGAAGATTCGACACCGCGCGCAAAGTCGTCCACCTCAGGTCGATTGAGGTCCTCGAGTGTGAGTCCGCTCGTCTTGCCGGAAGCCGCGTAGTACTGGGCGATCGTCGCGTTCAGCGCGCTGGTCGAGAAGTTGGGATTGGTCTTCCCGAGCCGGAACGGGCCCCACTCCGGATGTCCGTACGCGCCCCACCCGTCGGGATTGCGAGCGAGCGCCAGGATGTCGGCGTACCCGAGCGGTGTCGTCGGATAGCCGAGCGCCTCGGCCATCGGCTTCGGCATCGCGATGACGAGCGGTGTCAGCTGGAGCGGAGGACCAGCCGGCGCGATCGCCTTCTTGCCGGCATCAGCCCGCCGTTGGTTCACGACCTGACCCCACGCGCTCGACGCCGGCGACCACACGACCGGCCGCGGTCCGTTCGCCTTGGGGTTCGGCCAGTCGTCGGCCAGCAACGATGCGGCTTCGCCCGACGATTTCTGCACCACGTGCACGGTGATGCACTCGCCGTCGAGGCTGGCGCGGTCCGAGCCGTTGAAGCGCTTGGCCAGGTCGGTCAGGAGGTCGACCTTCTCCGGCGACACCTCCATGTCGACCGTGATGCAGTCGGCGGCGCGCGCGATCCCGGGGGTGATCGCCTGCACGGTGGTGACGGCTGCGAGCATGGCGAGCGCGACGCCGACCGCACGCCTCACCTCGGCACCCCCCGCCAGGTCTCCTGCAGCGCCACGAGCGAGCCCGGGTCGGTCGGGAGGCCCGACTGCCGCGGCAACGCCGGCGTGTCACGCACGCCGCGGGCATTGGATTGTCCCGGAACGCGCCAGCCCGTGCGCGCCAGCGCGGCGGCGAGCTCGCTGTTGTCGGCCAGTCCGTCGGCGCCGTGCCGGTGCGGGCCCGCGGCCACCGCGGCGACCACGACGTCGGCGGTGACCACAGGCTCAGGGTAGAGGAGGGTCAACTGCTTCCGACGGTCGGGCGCGGCGTCGGCCAACGCCGGACCGGCCTCGGCCTCGGTCGTGCCGGTCATGTCGTACGTCGCGGTCGGCAGCTGCTGCAGCATCTCCGCGAACGGGCCCGCCGCCGATGGGGCGAGCTTCGGCACCGCGCGCTCGAGGCCGGCAAGCCAGTCGAGATACTGATCGTTGTCCTGCAGGTCCGAGCGCGAGTAGTCGGCGTTGTCGAGGTACTCGCTCGTCGCCTGGGAGAGGACCAGCAGCGCGGTGGCGTTGACGGTGGGATCGCCGTACCCGGGCTTCACCGTTCCCCACGTCGCCTGGCCGCCCGGGAGGTCGGTCCAGGCGTGCCCCGCGACGGCTCCGATGCACTTCCAGTCGATCGTGTTGTTGCACGCCGGCGTCGCGTCGAGGACCGGCTTGCGGTCGCTCCGAACCGCGACCACCAGCGGGGAACGACCGATCGCGTCAGACGGCTTCGCGAACAGCGCTCGCTTTCCGCGCCGCTGCACGTCCACCATCTGCGGCCACGGAGACGGGGCCAGCCACGCGTCGAAATCCGGCCGCTGGTTGTCGGGGAGAGCCACGAGCGACTGGGCGGTGGTACCGGCCGGCTCGACCGTGACGGAGACGTCGCCGTCGTGCTCGGCGAGCTGCGTGCACGCCGCCTCGAGCTCCGTCGTGCACAGCAACCGGACCGAGCCGCTTCCGCCGCCGCCGTTCTCGTCGATCCGGCCTCGAATCCACAGCGCGACGAGCACAAGGACCACCGCCGCGAGCGCCGCGCCTACCCGTTGCACGAACGGAGGTTACGGATGCGAGCGCTAGTCACGGGATGTCGGCGGCGGTGAGCGTCATCAGCTGGTGATCGGTCACCGACGGCAGGTCGACGACCCGGCTCGCCTGGCGGGTCACCGATTGCTCGAACACGTTGCGAACGAGGCGGGCGTTCCCGAAGCTCGCTCCGCGGGGCTGGCGAGCCAGCCACGCCCGGAGCCGCTCGCGCGCCGAGGCGTCGAGCTCGTAGTGGCTCGTCTTCGCCATCGAATCGCAGATGGCGACCATCTCGGTCGTCGGTGTAGTCGGGGAACTCGAGCGTCTTCGGGAAGCGCGAGCGGATGCCGGGGTTGGCGTCGAGGAACTCGGTCATGGGCGCCGGGTAGCCGGCGACGATCACGACGACGTCGTCGCGGTGGTCCTCCATCTGCTTCAACAGCGCTGCGATCGCCTCCCGTCCGAAGTCCTGCTCGCCCCCCTGCACGAGGGCGTAGGCCTCGTCGATGAACAGCACGCCGCCCAGCGCCTGGCGCGTGACCTCGTTGACCTTGGGCGCCGTCTGTCCCACGTAGCCGGCGACCAGACCCGAGCGGTCGGTCTCGACCAGCTGACCCTTCGACACGACACCGAGCGTGTGGAAGATCTGGGCGAGGAGCCGCGCCACCGTGGTCTTGCCCGTGCCGGGGTTGCCGACGAACACGAGGTGGCGGCTCTGGTCGACGACCGGAAGCTTGCGCTCGCGCCGCAGGTTCTCGACGCGGATCAGGTTCGTCAGCAGCCGCACCTCGGTCTTCACCGCCGCGAGGCCGACGAGCGCGTCGAGCTCGGCGAGGAGCTCGTCGAGGGGTCGGGCGGCCGGCGCCCGCCGGTCCTCGAGAGGCTCGGGTTCGCCGACGCCGCGCGGCATGTCGGGGGGCCGCTCCACCTTCGCCGCCGCCAGGCGCCGGAGCATCATCGTCCGGAGCGTGTCGACGGCAAGGAGCCGTTCGCGCGTCGGCACCTCGTCGAGGGCCGCGCCCGCATGGGCGACGCGCAGCGCGGCCTGGTAGTAGCGCCAGCCGTTGCTCGTCCCGTTGCGGCTGTCGGCGCTGACGACGGTCTCGAACAGCGGCGACGGCGTGATCGGCCACGCCCGGTACTGACGGATGGCGTCGCCGCCCCGCAGCTGCTGCGGCGTCGCGCGACGCAGGGAGTCGAACCAGGGCGACAGCGCCGTGGCGAACGCCCGCAGCTCGGCGTCGCTGTAGCGGCCGTCGCTGGCGATGACGGATGCCGCGATCGCCTGGGCCTCGAGGGCGGCGTCGCGCTCGAGCGTGCCCGCCGGCGAGCTTCCCTTGCCCAGCTCCGTCAGCACCGCCGTGACGTCGTCCACGAATTGGCGGACGGGCTCGGCCAGGACGCCGGCTCCGTTGCTCATCGTCCTCAGCGCGCCGCGAGCGTGGCCGTGAGCCAGGGGACGACCGCGGCGAGGAACTGGTCGGGTACCTCCAGCTGCGGGGCGTGGCCGCAGTCGTCGATCATCTCGAGCGCGAACTCGGGTCGGCGTGCCGCGAGCGCTCGCGCCGCTGCCGCCGGGACGAGCCGGTCCCGGTCGCCGTGGACGATCAGCGTGGGAGACGTGACACGCGCCTCGTCGCCACGCATGTTGCGAGTGAGGTACCAGAACAGGCCCCGGGCCGACTCGGCGTACGCGGCCGCCGCCTCCGGGAAGCCCCGGCGCGTCCGGGAGAGCTCGACGAGCCGGCGACGCAGCTCGGGGTCGATGCGCGTCGGGTCGCACATCGTCCAGGCCATCGTGTCGTCCACCAGCCGCTCGGGGCCGAGGAGCCGTCCCCGTGCCGCCAGGAACTGCGCGCCGACCACCGGCACCAGCATCGGCGCGAGGCGCGCCATCACCGTCCACTGGGCCGGGTTCATCGCCGGTCTCGGCAATGCCGGGTCGACGAGCACCAGGGCGCGCACGAGCTCGGGATGGCGGGCGGCGAGGCCGATCCCGATCGCGCCGCCCATCGAGTTGCCGGCGACCGCCGCACGGCCCCCACTGCTCGAGCAGAGCCCGGAGCAGGCGGCCGTGGGTGCCGAGAGTGGCGCGACGTCCACGCGGGACGCGCGTCAGGCCGAACCCGGGAAGGTCGACGGCGGTGACCGTCGCGTGCAGGCGCTCGGCCAACGCGGCCGCGCTGGGCTCCCAGCTGATCGTGTGCCCGCCGAGACCATGGACGAGCAACACGCGGGCACCGCCGACGGGCGCCCGCGCCGTTGCCCCACTGCACGGCGTGCACCCGGAAGCCGTCGACGTCGAGCCACTGCTCCTGCCCGCGATCGGTCATCGTTCGCGCTCCAGCCCCAGCGCGGCGAGCAGGTCCTCGTGCAGCTCCATCCAGACCGTGTGGTACGAGTCGACGCGTGGAGACGTGAACCAGTCGTGCTCGCCGTCGACGACTCGTCGCCGCGCCGATCGCAGCCGTTCCCGGTACGGCGCGAAGTGGGGGACCGAGCCGCCCAGCCGGCGCAGCAGCGGGCCGGCGCGCTCGTCGACGGCCGTGAGGCGATCGATCACCGACCAGTCGTACGCCGCGTCGCCGTGGTCGTTCAGCGCGCCGCCCGGTCGCACCTGCCAGTCGGTGCACAGCTGCAGCACTTCGCGGTTGAGGGGCCCGAACGACGCGTACACACCGGCACACTCCGACTCTTCGCGCGATCCCGGTTCGAGTCGCGTCCGTTCGCGCAGTTCGCGCAGCCGAGCCGCGCGCTCGTTCCCCCCTGTCATGGAGAGAGGATCGCGCAGCCACCGCGGGCGTGTGGAAAGCTCGGCGCCGCAGCGGAAGCGGCGGCTGCGACGGCGACGAGGGGGGCGATGGACGGCGTCATCGGGCGGGGGACGAAGGTGTTCGAAGCGGCACCCGTCCAGGGCGAGTGGCGGCGCCTCGAGGAGCCGGACGACGTGCTCGAGCTCATGGACGAGTCCGCCGCCGGCGTCGTGGCCTGCGTGATCGACGCCGGCGCGACGTTCCTGGCGCCGATCTTCGACGAGCTGACCGCAGTGGTGTGTCTGTCCGGCACGCCCGTCAGCCACATCGGGATCGTGAGCCGCGAGTACCGGGTCCCCTGCATCATGGGCGCCACGCTGGACGCCGAGCCCGCCGACGGTGACCGCGTCGAGGTCGACTGCACCGCCGCCGACGGCCTCGTGCGATTCGCATCATGAACACGGACGAGGCGAACCGCTGGATCGAGTACCACGGCAAGATCTCCCGGGCGATGACCGCCGAGCGGACGGCGCTCGAGTCCGCGCTCATCCCCGTCACCGCCTACATCCTCATCGCCTGCATCGAGTGCTACCGCCGCTATCCCGACATGATGCGCGAGATCAGCGGCGCCGCCTCGCCCGAGGAGCTCGGCGCGGCGGGGCGCTTGCCCGGGAGCCAGATCGACGCCGTGCACCTGTGGTCGATCGCGAACTTCCCCCTGCTCGGCCGCCAGGTGCTGGCGCCCTTCGGGCTCGTCGACCTCGACCGCGACGTGCCCTGCGCTCGCGACCGTGCTCGACTTCTGGAAGCGCGCCGCCGCCGCGTTCCGCGCCGACGGGAAGCTGCAAGCATGGGACGCCGGCTTACGCGTGCCCCGCTACGGGTCCGAGATCGTCGACGGGCTCGTCGCCGGGTCGCGGGCGGTCGGCGCTCGAGGAACGCGACCACCTGATCCGGTTGAACCGCGTCCTCACGACGTTCCTCTTTCTCCTCTATTTCGACACCCGCGCCGGGTACCAGGACACCGGTCCGTACCCGCTCCCCGACGGCCGCGTGCTCCTCGTGCGTGACTTCAACCGGTTCGGGGTGAGCCACTTCCCGTGGAGCCGTGACGTGTGCGCCGGGCTCCCGTACTCGAACCTCACGTTCGCACTCGTCCTCGACGGCGACGTGCGCGTCACCACCAACGACTGGGGCACCTCGATCACCGATCCGCCCGACTACTTCGGCCACCTGTCCGCGGCCGGCGTGTTCACCGCCGACAACGGCGCGCTCTCGCCGGTCGCGCCGGGCGAGCTCGAGGGCGTGGCGAAGGCGGTGAAGGGGGCCCAACGGAACCTCTACCGGCACATCGCCGGCATGAGCCGGCGCGAGAAGCTCGACGCCGGCGCGTACGTGTACTTCACGTTCCTGCGGCCGTTCGCCGAGGCGGCCGGGGTGGACGACCGGCTCGACTGGACCGTGCCGCGCGACAGTCTCGACGTGTACGAGGGGCTGGCGACGCTCGAACGGATGCCCGACGTCGAGGCCGACGACTCCATCCCGTACTACACACCGGTACCCGAGACGGGAGTGGCACCGTGATCAAGAGCGCCCCCACCGACGAACGCCGTCACGAACCCGCCGACGGCCTCTATTGGAACGAGTCGTGGTACTTCGACTTCTCGCGCGCCGACGGCACCGGCGGGTACGTCCGCCTCGGCCTGTACCCGAACCAGCAGGTCGCTTGGTACTGGGCCTACATCGTGTCGCCCGAGCACGGATTGGTCGTCGTGCGCGACCACGAGGTACCGCTGCCCCGGGGCGACGCGCTCGAGGTCAGGGCGGAGAGCCTGTGGGCCGAGTGCGTGTGCGAGACGCCGATGGAGCACTGGGGCCTCGGCCTCGAGGCCTTCGGCGTGCGGCTCGACGAGCCCGGCGACGCCTACCGGGGCGAGATCGGCGAACGCCTGCCCGTCGGGCTCGACCTCGAGTGGGAAGCCGCGACACCCGTCTACGACTACCCGTATCCCGACGAGACTCGGACCGCTCACTACGAGCACGCCGGGATCGTGCACGGCGAGATCCTCCTGGGCCGCGAGCGCATCGCGTTCGAGGGGCGGGGCGAGCGGGACCACTCGTGGGGTGACCGCGACTGGTGGATCTGGGGTTGGCACTGGACGTCGTTCCAGATCGGCGACGGCTTCGCGGCCAACGTCGTCAAGGCCGACGAGATGGAAGGCGGGTGGGGATACGTCTGGGACGATGCCGAGGGTGTGCGGCCGGTCGAGCACTTGATGCTCGAGACGCATCTCGGCACCGACGACATCCCGACGACGGCCCGGTACGTGATCGACCACGAGCTCGAGGTCAACGTCGATGTGCTGGCGCCCGCGCCCGTACCGTTGGTCGCACCGGACGGACGAACGTCGCGGTTCCCGCGCGCGCTCTGCTCGTACTCGACCAGTCGCGGCACCGGCACGGGCTGGTGCGAGTGGCTCCAGGTCGGTCTGCCCCTGGGAGGGCGATAAACACCGAACGCCGGCCCGTGGCCACGCGAGACTGACGCGCATGTTCCGAGGGCAGGTCGTCGCCATCTACACGGCACCCGACAAGGGCGCGCCGATGGAATCGCGCGACGGTGTCGAGGCGACCGCCGGGGTCGGCCTCGACGGCGACCGTTACGGCGCCGGCGAAGGCAAGTACACGCGGTCCGACGACGACGGCAAGCGCGCCATCACCCTCATCGAGCGCGAGGCCATCGCCGCCGCCGGCCGCGAGTACGAGATCGAAATCGGAGAGCACGAGTCGCGCCGCAACATCGTGACCGAGGGCGTGCCCCTCAACCACCTCGTCGGGCGTACGTTCCGAGTCGGTGACGTCGTGCTGCGCGGCTTCAAGCTTGCCGAACCGTGTACGTACCTCGAGGGGCTGACGCGCACCGGCGTTCGGCGGGCCCTGGTTCACCGAGCCGGGCTCCGGGCCGAGATCCTCGAGGGCGGCACGATCAGCGTGGGCGATCCCGTCGAGGCCGTCGAAGCCGTGGAGCCGAACGGGGAGGCCGGGACCTAGGCGCACTTCACACTCTCCTGATCTCTCGCGCCGTCTCGCCGCGCATCCGGTAGGGCACACTTCCCCCGTGACTTCACGACGATTCGCGTTCATCGCCGCCGCAGTCGGCGCGCTCGTCCTCGCCGGCGCCGCGGCCTTCGCCGCCTGCGGATCCGAGTCGTCCGACCGCTCGGAGCGACGGCACACCCCCGCGTCGACTGCCGACTCTCCCCGCCACCACGGTGACCACGGTCGCGCCGCAGACGATCCCGGTCCCGCCGCTCCCGCCCGCGGGACCGACCGCCACGCCGCCGCCCGCGATCTCCGTCCCGAGCGGGACGGCGGGCACGGCGCCGCCGGCGAGCACGACCCCGCCGACGGTGACGGCTGCGCCCGCCGGCACGACCCCGCCCACGGTCACGAACGCGCCCGTCACCACGAAGCCGAGCACGAGCACGACCAGCCGACCACGAGCCCGGGGAGCGTGACGCGCAAGACCGTCGTGTACTCGCCGCCGGGCGCGCCGAAGCGCCAGGCCGACCTCGTCCTCCCGCGCAACCACGCCACCACGATCGTCGTGCTCGTGCACGGCGAGGGCAGTCGGAAGCAGATGCGCGGCTGGGCCGACTTCTATGCCGAGCACGGCTACCCGACGTTCGCGGTCGACTTCCTCGTCGCGAAGCCGAGCACACCCTCGCCGGTGTACCCGAAGCCCGAGACGGACGTGAAAGCAGCCGTCCAGTACCTGCGCGGGCGCGCCGGCGCGCTCGCGCTCGACCCTGACCGGATCGTCGTGCAGGGGTTTGCGACCGGGGCCGCGCTCGGCGCCCAGGCCCTCGTGACTCCGGACGACCCGTTCTTCGACGGGCCGGCGCACTTCCCGAACGTCAGCGATGCGCCGGCCGCGTTCATCGGCTTCTACGGCCGCTACGACGGCCACCGGCCCGACCAGACGAAGTACTACGGGGGTGCCCCGGACAGTCACGGATCCTCAGGTGCAGGCGCGGTACGCCAAGGCCGACTCGATCGCGCACGCGGCGGGGGCGGCCGGTCCGGCGCTGTTGTTCCAGGGCGACGCCGACAGCCCGGAGCTCGTCGCGTCCGCGACCGCGTTCCGCGACGCGCTGCAGAACGCCGGCAAGGACGTCACGTTGGCGCTCGTCCCCGGCGCGGGGCCGGCCTTCGATCAGGACAAGACCGGGCGCGCTCACACCGGCGGGGAAGCAGGCCGCGGAGCAGGTCTTGGAGTGGCTGCAGGCGCGCTTCCCGCCGAAGTAGCCCCGGCTACTCGAAGCGGGGGCGGAGCGGGAGGCCGCTGCGGCCGCGATCCGTCTTGGTCGCCAGCACCTGGTGCACCTGGGTGCGGTTCGCCTCGAACTGAAGCGCCGACGCGGCCATGTAGAGCCGCCAGATACGCGCCCGGGCGCGGCCGGCGTCGGCCACGCACGCGTCCCAGTTCGCCTCGAGGTTGGCGACCCAAGCCCGCAAGGTCAGCGCGTAGTGCTCCCGCAGCGTCTCCATGTGCCGAGCCTCGAACCCGGCCCGCTGGATCGCCGACACCACGCTGCCGACCTCGTGCAGCTCGCCGTCGGGAAACACGTAGCGGTCGATGAAGCTGCGGCGGGCGAACCGGGATCGGCCGTCGGCGGTCGAGCCGTTCACGCCCGGCGGGCGGCTGATGGCGTGGTTGAGCAGCCGGCCACCGGGCGGCAGGAGCTCGTGGCACTGCTCGAAGTACACCGCCAGCTGCCGCAGACCCACGTGCTCGAACATGCCGATCGAGCTGATGGCGTCGTAGGGGCCGTCGTCGACGTCGCGGTAGTCCTGGTAGCGAACCTCCACCTTGCCCGCGAGCCCCGCCTCGGCGGCGCGCTTCTCGGCCAGCTCGGCCTGCCGCTTCGACAAGGTGACGCCGACCGCCTGCACCCCGTGGTGCTCGGCGGCGTGGAGGAGCATCCCGCCCCAGCCGCAGCCGATGTCGAGCAGGCGCATGCCCGGCTCCAGGCCGAGCTTCTGGCAGATCAGCTCGTGCTTGTTGGCCTGCGCCTCCTCGAGCGTGATGGCGGGGTCGGTCCACACCGCGCACGAGTACGTCATCGACGGCCCGAGGACGCGGCGGTAGAAGTCGTTCGAGACGTCGTAGTGGTGCGAGATCGCGGCGGCGTCGCGCTGCTTCGAGTGGCGCCGGCCGTGGAGGCGCGCCTCCTCCGGCGGCTTCGGGACGGGCTTGAGCGCGCCCGGCCCGACGAGCCGCAGCGCGGCCATCCACTGCGCGGGTCGCAGCTTCACGTCCGGCAGGTGGTCGCGCAGCGCAAGGGCGGCGAAGATGTCGCCCTCCAGGTCGAGGTCGCCGGCGACGTACGCGCGCCCGAAGCCGAGCTCGCCCGGCGCCTGCACGATGCGGCGCAAGCGCGGCGGGGGAGCGGATCTGCAGCGTCGCCGGCGCGTCCGCCGGCCCGAGCCGGCTGCCGTCGTACGCCTCGATCGCGATCGGAAGGTCCGGGCCCGAGGAGCTGCTCGAGAAGCGTTGCGAGTTGCTGTGTCATGCGCGCCAGTGTTGCCGGGACCGCGTCAAAAGTCGACCGCGCTGAGGTCGGGGATCCAGCGGGCGGCGCGGCGGCACGCCTCGCGCCACCGGTCGCGGTCGAGCTTGCGCTGCGGTTCGACGCGTCCGGCGCGGCGACCAGGTGGCGGCCAGCTCGCGTTCGTCGCGCCACGTGCCGACTGCGAGCCCGGCGAGGAACGCGGCGCCGAGCGTGGTCGCTTCGATCACGGGCGAAACCTCGACGATGCGCTGACCGGCGTCGGCGAGCGCCTGCACGAACGTCGGGTTCGCGCTCATGCCCCCGTCGATGCGCAGGTGCGGGACGGCGACGCCCGAGTCGCCTTCGGCCGCCTCGACGAGGTCGATGCCGCGGTGTGCGACGCCTTCGAGGACCGCCCGCACGAGCTGCGGTCGGCCGGTGCCGCGCGTGAGCCCGAGCAGCGTGCCGCGGGCGCCGTAGTCCCACGCCGGCGTGCCGATGCCGAGGAGCGCCGGCACGTACCAGACGTCGTCGGTGTCGTCGCACTGCGACGCGACGTCGTGGCTCTCGGCCGCGCTCGCGAGCACGCCGAGGTCGTCGCGCAGCCATTCGATGTTCGTGCCCGCCGCCAGCATGATCGCCTCGAGGCCCCAGGTGTCGGTGCCGCCGACGCGCCGGCAGATGATCGGGAACGTCCCGGCGGGACCGCGTGCCTCGAACGTCGGCCGGGTCTCGCCGAGCACGAGGTCGAGCATGCCGCCGGTGCCGAACGTGATCTTGGCGTCGCCGCAGTGCACGCCGCCCTGACCGAGGAGCGACGCCTGCTGGTCGCCGGCGATCCCGGCGATCGGCGGCGCGCCCGGAAGCGCAGTCGCTTCGCCCACGATCCCCGACGAGTCGACGATGGTCGGAAGCATCCCCGCCGGGATGCGGAGCGGATCGCGTGCTTCCTCCGACCAACCGGACGCGTCGGCGGCGAGGAGCCCGGTCACGGCCGCGTTGGTCGCGTCGGTCACGTGCAGCGCGCCGTCGGACAACGTCCACGCGATCCAGGTATCGACCGTGCCGAAGCACAGGTCGCGACCGCGCTCCGGGTCGGCCTGGTCGAGCAGCCACTCGAGCTTGGTCGCCGACATGTTCGGGGCCAGCCGGAGGCCCTCGCCGCGGAGCTCGAGGCAGCGGCCGACGGTGCGCAGGTCCTGCCAGCCGAGCGCGGGCCCGACCGGTTCGCCCGTGGCGCGGTCCCACACGACCGTCGAGCAGCGCTGGTTGGCGATGCCGACGGCGTCGACGGGGCCGGCGGCGTCGAGCGCGGCGCGGGCGGCGTCGAGCGCGGTCTCCGCCATGCGGGCGGGGTCGAACTCGACCAGGCCGGGCGCCGGCGACGACGGGAGCAGCGGCCGGGTCTCCTCGTGCACGACGCGGGCGTCCCCGTCGACGACCGCCGCCCGCACCGACGACGTCCCCACGTCGACGACGAGGATGCTCACGGCCAGCCCACGGCGCCGAAGGGATCGGGCAGGCCGAGCTTGCCGGGGTTCAGGATCCCGTGGGGGTCGAGGGCGGCCTTCACCGCCGCCAGCACGTCGAACGCCTCGCCGAGAGCCTCCCGCACGAAGCGGGCCCTGTTCAGCCCGACGCCGTGGTGGTGGCTGAGGGCGCCGCCATTGGCCAGGACCGCCCCGGTGCCGGCGTCCCACGCCGCTCGGTAGTAAGCCTCCCGGCCGTCGGGCTCGACCTGGCCCGCGAAGGTGAAATAGAGACAGGCCCCGTCGGGGTAGGAGTGCGACAGGTGCGCCGAGGCCGCCAGGGTTCCGCCTACCGCCTGGATCGCCCGCGTGGCCTCGGCGTACATCTTCGGCAGGTCGCGCCACCGGCCGGCGACCTCCATCGTGTCGACGACGTAGCCGCGGGAGATCAGCGCCTCGAGGGCGGAGACGTCGTTGCGGTGCTCGAGCCACCGGCCGACGAGCTCGTCGTCCAGCCGCTCGGCGCCGGCGTCGACGCACTCCTCGAGCACGATGTTCATCGCGCCCTCGACGAGCTCGGGGTCGCCTTCGTCCAACGCGAGGAGGACGTGGCGGTCGCCGGTCTGATAGCTCCGCTCGGCCTCGGTGGCGTCGTAGAGGCGCAGGACGGCCGGCGTGGCGCCGCGGCGCATCACTCTGCGGCACGCCTCGATCCCGTCGTCGAACGACGCGAACCCGAACGCGGCGCGCTGCTCGGCGCGCGGCGCCGGATGCAGGCGCAGCCGCGCGCCGGTGATCACGCCGAGCGTGCCCTCGCTGCCGACGAACAGCTGCGTGAGGTCGGGCCCGACGGCGGCGCGCGGCGCGCCGCCGGTGTGGACGACGCGCCCGTCGGCGAGCGCGACATCGAGGCCGACGACCATGTCCTCGATCTTGCCGTAGCGCGTCGAGTACTGGCCCGCGCTGCGACACGCGAGCCACCCGCCGACCGTCGACAGGTCGATCGACTGCGGCCAGTGGCCGAGCGTCGAACCGTGCTCGGCGCGCAGCGTGTCCTCGAGCCACGTGCCGAACGTGCCCGGGAGGACGTCGAGCACGAGCGACTCGCTGTCGACGTCGACGATGCCGGACAGCGCGCAGAGGTCGAGCACGACGCCGCCGTGGAGCGGGATGCTGGCCCCACACACGCCACTGCGGCCCGCCGCCGGCGTGACCGGGACGCGCGCGTCGTCGCAGACGCGCAGCACCGCCGCCACCTCGTCCGCCGAGCCCGGTCGCGCAACCGCGCCGGCTCGCGCCGCGACCTGCCCGTCGAGCGCCCAGATCATCGCCAGCGGCCACCAGTCGCGGCTCGCCTCTGCGACCGACTCGGCGTCGACGGTGACGTCGGCGCACGCCGACCGCAGCCGCGTCAGCATCTCGTCGTCGACGGTGACCGTCGGGCGCCGAGAGGTGCGCGCGCACGTCGGCCGCGGGTCCGCCGAACGGGATCGGTGGCGTCGGCTGCCCGGTCGTGCCCATCGCGCCGGCTAGGTCCCCAGCGCGGTCTCGGGCAGGTCGGCGGCGTCACGTTCGGCCGCCACCGCCGCCCGGTACTCCTTGACCTGCCGGGCGCGCTCGGCGTCGTCCCAGCCCAGCTCGCGCCCGACGAGCGCGGCGGCGTCCTCGGCCGCCGCCGCCGAGTCGTCGCGGGCGAGCAGGCGAGCGCGGGTCCGGCGCGTGAGCACGTCGTCGAGCGTGCGGGCCATCTCGCTGCGCACCGCGTGCACGGCCTCGGCCTTGACGTACGGGAGGCCCGGCACGAGCGGCTCACCCAGCGCCGGCTCCTCGTCGACGAGCGCTTCGACCGCTGCCCCCTCGGTGCCGTAGCGATGGGCGAGGTGCTCGTGGCGGCTCGGCTCGTTGGTCTCGGCCGGGTCCTCGTAGCCGTCGGCGCCGACCAGCTTCAAGCGTTTGGTGCGGCAGCGGCGCCGCTTCCCGAGGAGCGCGTCGACCTCGTCGACCGTGTCGGCGGCCATCCGCCGGTACGTCGTGAGCTTTCCGCCCGTGACCGTGACGAGGCGCCCTCCGAGCGGCGCACCGCGTGCCTGCGGGACAGGTCGGCGGTGCGGTCGTTGGCGGCCGTGCGGAGCAGCGGCCGCAGGCCCGCCCACGTGCCCAGCACGTCGTCCTCGCGGACCGGGTCGGTGATCACGGCGTTCAAGGCCCGGAGCAGATAGGCGACGTCCTCGGGTGTGCACTCGGGATCGTCGAGGGGTCCGTCGTAGTCGGTGTCGGTGGTGCCGACGTACGTGAGGTCCCCCCACGGCACGACGAACACCGAACGCCGGTCCTTGGCCACGGGGACGACCACTGCGATGTCGTTCCGCACCTTGGTCCACGGCACCGTGATGTGGATGCCCTTGGCCGGCCGGATCGAGTGCGGGTGACTCGGTTCGTCGAGCGCGCGCACGTCGTCGGTCCAGACGCCGGCCGCGTTCACGACGACGTCCGCCCGCACCTCGACCTCTTCCCCGTCGGCCTGCACGCGTGCGCCGCGAACGCGTCCCGCATCGTCCTTCCGGAGCGATGTCACGCCGGCGTAGTTCGCCACGACCGCGCCGTGCGCAGCGGCGGTCCGGCAGAGCGTGAGCGTCAGGCGGGCGTCGTCCGTGTGCGCGTCGTAGTAGAGGTAGCCGCCGGCGACGCGCTCGGCGCGCAGCGTCTGCATGTGCGCCACCGCCTGGTCCGACGAGACGCGCTTGTGCCGCTTGCCGATGCGCAACCCGCCGGTGAGGTCGTACATCCACAGGGCGCCGCCCAGGGCGCGGGCCAGGCGGCGGCTGATCGCACCGTCCTTGGTGAGCACCGGGATGAGGAAGGGGAGGATCCGCACGAGGTGAGGGGCGTTGCGCAGCGCGATCTGGCGCTCCGCCAGCCCCTCGTAGACGAGGCCGATCTCACGTTGCTGCAGGTAGCGGAGCCCGCCGTGCACGAGCTTCGAGCTCTTCGACGACGTCCCCGACGCGAAGTCGTCCCGCTCCACGAGCGCGGTGCGCAATCCCCGGCTCGCAGCGTCGAGCGCGACGCCGGCGCCGGTGATCCCACCCCCGACGACGAGCACGTCGAACTGCTCGGCCGCCAGGCGTGTGAGCGCCTCCGCCCGGTCAAAGGGCGGCGGCCGGCGCGGCGTGTCCATTCGCCCGAGGCTACCGCCGGTCGTGCGATTGGCCCGGCCCGATCCCCGGCCGCGACGAACTTGTGGCACTGTGAGTGCACCAATCGGAGAGCTGCCCGGGGCGGAGCGTGCCCACACCGCTGTTCACCACCACCGACGACGTCGTCCTCACCGGGCGCCAATGGCTGCGGGTCGACGCGCCGCGCGCGGCCGTCGTCCTCGTGCACGGCTTCACCGCATCCGCCAACGACCCCGCAGTGTGCGACGTGGCGGAAGCTCTCCACGCCGACGGTCTCGACGTCGTGTGCTACGACGCGCGCGGCCACGGCACGTCCGAGGGGCATTCGACGCTCGGTGATCTCGAGCGTCACGACGTTGCGGCGGCCGTCCAGGCCGCACGCGAACGCAACGACCGCGTCGTGCTGGTCGGGGCGTCGATGGGCGCGATCGCCGCCTTGCGCTACGCCGCGCACGCCGACGGGCTCGCCGGTGTCGTGTCGGTGAGCTGTCCGGCGCAGTGGCGCCTCCCGCGCAACGTGCAGGGCGTGCTCGCCGCCGGGCTCACCCGGACCCGCGTGGGCCGCGCCGTGGCGTCCCGATGGATGGGTGTGCAGGTCGCCCCGCGCTGGACGAACCCCGAGCCGCCGATCGTGCTGGTCCCGAAGGTGCAGGCGCCGGTGGCGTTCCTGCACGGCGCCGCCGACCGGTTCGTGCCCGCCTCCGACGCCGACGAGCTCTACGAGGTGGCCAACGAGCCGCGCAGCTTGCAGATCGTGCCCGCCATGGGCCACGCCTTCGCTCCGCAGTCCGTCGCCGCCATCCGCGACGCCGTCGACTGGACGCTCGACCCCTCGGTGCGTACGCCGGGACCCGAATAGTCCCCCTACGCACGCATCGGCTGCTAGGTGTCGTCCCGGCCGTCCGGCTCCCACCACCACGCCAGGCCGTAGAGCCCGGGGCCCGTATGCACGACCATCACCGAGCCGAACTCGCCGACGAACTTCGTCGCCGGCGTGACCTCGGCCTCGACGCGCTCGAGCACGCCTTCGGCGGCGCCGGGCGCCAATGCGTGCAGCGCCGCCACGTGCAGCCGCGTGTTCGGCTCGCGTGAGCGCTGCAGCCGGCCGACCATGCGGTCGGTGGCGGCCTCGGGACTCAGCGCCGGTCGGAGCCGGTGCACCCGTCCGCCGCGGAACTCGAACAGCGGGTTGATGCGGAGCCGCCGCCCCGCCCATCCGGCGATGCCCGGGACGCGTCCGCTGCGCACGAGGTGATCGAGGTTCGGGACGGAAGCGACGAGCTGTACGCGTTCGACGACGTCCTTCGCCTCCGCCTCCACCTCGTCGAGTGACGCGCCCCGCTCGGCGGCCGCCGCTGCTGCCAGCACCACGAGCGCTTCGGCGCCGGCCGCGGTGGCGGTGTCGACGACGCGCACGCGGTCACCGAGCTGAGCGGCGGCGATCGTCGCCGCCTCGTGTGTACCGCTCATGCTGGCCGCGATCGTGAGGACGAGAACACCGTCGTCGTCGAGACGCGACTCGATGGCCTCCTGGAACTCACCCGGCGCGGGACCGGAAGTCGAGACACGCTCGTCACCCAGCAGCTCGCTCAACGGGCGCTCGCCTTCGCGTACTGAGTCCCCGCCGATGGTCAGCCACATGGGCACGACGGTGATCGCGTGCCGCGCAACGAGCTCGGACGGTAGGGCGGCGGCGCTGTCGGTGACGATCGCGACGGTCATTGCGCGTGGCGCCGTTCGCGCACAGCCGCCGCGCTCGCGACGACCAGCAGACCCGAGCACAGGAGGACGACTCGCGACGGTTCGAGCCGGCCGATGAGCGGCCAGGTCACGGCGCCGAGCAGGGCGGCGGCGAGGCCGGCGCCGACGGCGGCCAGGGCGAGCGCCACCCTGATCACGACGTGGAACGCGGCGAACGCGAGGACGCGCTCCTGCCCGTCGAGCTGCGACTGCAACGCACCCATCCCGGCTGCGAGCGTGAAGGCGGCGGCGGCGCCGAAACCGACCGCGCCGAGGTACGCCGCCCACAGACCCGGCGACAGGCTGAACACGGCGACGACGAGCCCGATCACGAGCGTGCCGAACGCGGTGCGTTGGATCGCGTCGCCGCCGGAGGCGCGCTGGAGCGCGGCGATGCCGAGGACGGCGCCGGCGCCGAACAACGCGATGAGCCAGCCGAACTCGGCGTCGCTGGCGTCGAGGACTTCGCGCACGAACACGATGCCGGTCGAGAACAGCGCCCCCAGCCCCAGCGCGACCGCGGCCGCCGCCGGCATCACCGCTCGTACCAGCGGGATCCGGAACGCGCCCCGGAAGCCGGCGTTCTCGCTCGGCCTGTCGGCGGCCGCCGCGCCGGCGAGGTCGGTCGCGCGGGCGATGCACGCGAACGAGACGAGGAACGTCAGCGCGTCGATCCAGAACACGAGGGCGTGCGTCCGGCCGCCGATGTCGCTTCCCGGGAGCGCGGCAACAGCGGCGAACGCGGCCGCGCCCAACGGGATGCTCCCGTACGACGAGCCCAGGATCAGGCCGTTGGCGAGCGGGAGCTCGTTGCGGTCGACCACATCGGGGATCGACGCGTCACGCGCCGGGAGGAACACGATGCTCGCCACCTCGACGAGGAACGCCCACAGGTAGATCCACCACAGGCCGCGCACGAGCGGGACGAGAGCGATCATCGCGGCGCGGGCCGCGTCCATCGTGAGCATCGTGCGGCGGCGGTCCCACCGGCTCGCCGCACGCGCCGCCAGCGGACCGCCGATCGCGGCCGGGATCAACCGCAGCGCGAGGATTCCGCCGACGGCGGCCGGTGACCCGGTGATCGCGAGGGTCAGCGCCATGAACGCGATGGTGCCCATCCAGTCGCCCAGCGCCGAGACGGCCTGCCCGACGAGCAGGTCGCGGTAGCTCTGGCGGCGGACGAGCGTCCCGACGCTCACGGCGTCTGGGAAGCTACGCGGTCGTCGCGGTCGTACAGGATGCGATTGCGGTACGTCAGGGCGCGCGGCGGCTTGGCGGGCGCGTTGCCGGCGATGCGCTTCACGAGCATCGGGAGCGCGATGGAGATGCCGGCGAGCGCGCCGACCGCGCCGTGCGTCACCGCCAGCACCGGCGTCAGCGCGACCTCGGCCACGAGAGCGCCAACCGCGGTCTCGCCGAACACCTTCCCGAGGATCATGCCGGCGAGCAGCATCACGGTGCCCGGCCACGCGACGACGAGGAGTGCGCCGAGCGCGGGGGAGATGCCGCGTCCACCGGCGCCACGAAGGAACGGCGACCAGTTGTGGCCGACCACCGCGGCGCCGCCCGCGACCGCAGCCAGCGCCGGGTGACCCGCCGCCATGGCGAGCGCAGGCCCGGCCGCGCCCTTGGCGACGTCGAGGATGCCCGCCGCCGCCATCGGCACGAACCCGGCGACCCGGTACAGGGAGGTTCCGGAGACGGTGCCCGTGCCGACGCGCCGGAGGTCGACGCCGCGTGCCCGCCGAGCCGCCACGTAGGTGAAGGGGATGGCGCCCACCGCGAAGGACAGGACGATGATCGCCGCCGCCTGCATGCCACGAGTCTGGCCCACCCCGGGACGGTTCCGCGCCGAACTGCCCACTCGACCAAGACACGACCATCCCGGACATGTAAGACTTTCGGGGAGCCGGGGCCCAACAGGGGATCATGGGCCCCAAAAGGGGGGATCGTGGGTCGTCGCCTGACCGTCACCGCGCTGGCCGTCGCCGTCGCCGTCGTCGGGGGCTCGTTCTCCCTGACGGGCGCGGGGGCGCAGAGCTCGCCGGGCCCGGCCCAGGTCGGCCGGTTCCTCCCGCCGTTCGAGGACACGCGCCCCGGCGAAGGGCCCGAGGCGTGCCGCACCGACGCCGACGGCCGCAAGCTCTGCAAGCCCGCCGGGGCCACCGTCGTCGCGCTCGAGGACGGCAGGATCCTCTACTGGGACGCGCTCGAGGGCACCGAGAACGTCGACATCAGCGGCGTCATCGAGTACGGCAAGAAGCAGCGCAACGCCCGCACGCGCACGATCGACTTCTCGGGCGGATCGCCGGTCTTCGGTACACCGACGCCGGAGGACGCCGGCGCCAACCCGAACGGCAACCCGGACGCCGAACCACTGCCGCTGCCGAACACCGCCGGCGACGGAGTGAACGACGGCGACCTGTTCTGCTCCGACCAGGTGCAGCTCACCGACGGTCGCATCCTCGCGGTCGGCGGCACCGACTGGTACAACGACCCCTCGATTCCGGGCACTGATTTCGGCGTCGCCGAGCTGGCGGGACTCAAGAACGCGCGGATCTTCGACCCGGCCACGAACCGCTGGACGCAGTCGGGGAAGATGAGCTTTGCGCGCTGGTACCCCTCGCTCGTCACGCTGCCCGACGGCAAGATCCTCGTCGCCAGCGGCGTCAGCAAGCTGTTGAAGCCGGTGTACCCGGACCATCCGTTCGACTCCGGCACCAACGTGAAGCAGCTCGAGATCTACGACCCCGCCACCGGGCAGTGGACCGCATTGCCCGAAAGCGCCAACCGTTCGCTCCCGTTGTTCCCGCGCCTGCACCTGCTGCCCAACGGGCACGTCTACTACGACGTCGCCGGCCAGTCGTTCAACCCGTTCGGCCAGTCGTACGACGAGGCGTTCTGGAACCTCGCGTCGACGTTCGACCCCGCGACGAACAGCTGGCGCGACCTCGGGATCCCCGGTCTGGGCATCCTGCCGGGCGCGCCCGACGTGCCGGGGCTGAACAACGGCAACCTCGCCGGCCTACCGCTCCTCGACCAGGCGCCGCTCGACGGGCTCCCGCAAGCGGGTGGTTCGCCACTCGACCCGGGCTTCGGATTCCGCGGGTCGACGTTCTCGACGATGCTGCCGCTCGAGCCCGACGCCGCCGGCAACTACACGAAGGCGTCGTTCCTCACCGCCGGCGGCACCGCCAGCGCGGTGGCGCCGTCGCCCGGCACGGCACTCGGAACGAACCTGAGCCGCGTCGACACCGTCACGATCGGCCCGACCGGGAGCGAGACGCTGTCGAGCGAGTCGACCGGGCAGCTGCACACCTCCCGTTGGTACCCGAGCGGCGTGCTCCTGCCCACCGGCGAGGTGATGGCGTTCTCGGGCGCCGACATCGACGAAGTCGACGCGCCGAGCCTGGGCCGCCCGGTCAAGGAGGCCGAGCTGTACAACCCCGACACGAAGACGTGGACGCCGATGGCCTCCGCCACCCGGCCGCGGACGTACCACAACACCGCGATGCTCATGCCCGACGGACGCGTGCTCGTCGGCGGGCACGCGCCGATCTCGACCGCGTACCTGTCGAACATCGCCGTGCCCGGCGCCAACCCCAACCCCGACCGCGACCCGACGTTCGAGATCTACGAGCCGCCGTACCTGTTCGCCGGGCACCGGCCCACGATCACCGGGGCTCCCGACGCGCTCGATTACGGCCAGACCATCCGCGTCGCGACGCCCGACGCCGCCGCGCTCGACAGCGTCGTGCTCATGCGCAACTCGGCGGTGACGCACCTCGTCGACGGCGACCAGCGGGCCGTGAAGCTCCCGGTCGTCCGGCGGGAACCGGGCGCCGTCTTCGTCAAGGCGCCGCCGCGGCCGGAGGTCGCGCCCGCGGGTCCCTATCTCATGTTCCTCAACCAGAAGGTGAACGGCCGGACGGTGCCGTCGGTCGGCCACCAGATGACGCTCGCCGGGTGACCTCCGATCCGGTTCTCGGTGGCTCCGGCGGCCGCTAGCCCTCGCCGGAGGACCCCCCACCGGCCGGCGGCGGCCGCCGGGCCTCTCGCCAGAGCCGTGGCCGCCGTCGCGGCCCTCGCCGTCGCCGTGGGCGCGCTCGCGGTGCCGGCCGACCCGGCCGGCGCGCACGCCAGCGATCCGTCCGTCCGGCCCGTCATCGACACCGTCACCCCGGCCGTTCCCGGCGTCACGATCCAGCTCGCTTCCAGCGTCACCGCCCAGCTCGTCGTGTCGAACCCGACGCCGACGGCGGTGTCGGTGCTGGACGTGAACGACGAACCGTTCCTGCGCATCGGGCCCGACGGCGTCTTCGCCAACAAGGCGTCGCCGTGGTGGTACCTGACCAACAGCCCCAATGGCGACGCGACGATCCCCGCGGACGCCCACGCCGGCGCGCCGGCCCGGTGGGAGCAGGTTTCGGCCGAGCCCACCTGGGGCTGGTTCGAGCACCGCTTGCATCCCACGGCGCGGCGCGCCCCGCCCGACGTGACGCGCAGGCACCGCACGACGACGCTGGCGAGGTGGTCGATCCCGATGTACTACGGCGGGCAGCCGTTCGGTGTGAAGGGCCGCATCGTGTACCAACCGATCCGGGGCGCTGTCACCGCGCGCCTGAGGGGACCGACCCGGCCCTTCCCCGACGTCGGCGTGCAGCTGGCGCCGGGGCGCGTGCCGGCGTTGTTCCTCGTGAACCGGGGCGCTGCGCCGGTGGTCGTCACTGGCCGCGAGGGCGAGCCGTTCCTGCGGCTCGGCCCGAACGGCGCCGAAGTGAACCGGCGCAGCCCCACGTGGGCCGACGACGCCCGCGCCCAGGACCAGGACCTCACGGTCGCGGCTGCCGTCGTCGACCCGACCGGGCCGCCCGACTGGACGCCCGTGGCTGAAACGCAGAGCTACTCCTGGCTCGAGTTCCGTGGTCTGTACGAACGCGACCGACCGCCGCGCCGCGTGCTCGATGCCGGCAAGACGGCCGTGCTGCGCGCGTGGACGGTGCCCCTCGAGCAGGACGGCCGGCGCGTCGAGCTCCGCGGCGAGACGGTTTGGAAGCCGGTCAGCCCGGGCGGCTGACCTTGCGGGCGGGCGTGCCCGGATAGCCCGCGGGAAGCAGGAAGGTACCGCCGGTCGTCGCGGAGTACACCTGCCACGCGTAGTAGCCGAGGAACGCGCGCTCGTCCGACAGCATGAGCTGCGCGTACGACTCGACGGCCTCCACGTAGCGATCGCTGTTGTTGTAACGGAACAACGCGCGGCTCATGTCGCCTGGTCCACCGTTCGCCTGGAGGAGACGCGCGGCGGCGAGGATGGCGTCGTGGTTGTCGTTGATGTCGCCCTGCCCGTAGCGCGCCCAGGTCTCCGGGATGAACTGCATCGGGCCCTGCGCGCCCGCGCTGCTCGTGCCCCGGATGCGACCCAGGCGGGTCTCGACGAGGTGGATCGACGCGAAGTACGCCCACGGGATGCCCGACGCCGCTTCGGCTTCGTCGTAGTAGGCGCGGAGAACTTCGACCGGCGGCGGCGACACGATGTGCCAGTCGGGAAGGTGTCGTGGCCGCGGTCCCTCTCCGCCGAGCGCCTGCAGGTCGCTCCCGGCACGCTCGTTGGCGATCACGATCGGCTGTACGTCGGCGGGCAGGCGAGCGACGACGTGCTCGAGCCAGTGGGGATGCGCGCTGAGCGCTCGGTACGCGTTCTGTTGCTCCCAGCCGAGGCGGTTGACCGCGGCGGGCCGCGTCTTCGGCGCGCGGAGGGCGCGCTCGACGCGCGCCAGCGAGGCTGCCGTCTGCGCCGGGTTGCTCGGAACCGCGACGTCGTCAGGCCCGTCGACCACCTTGGCTTTGCCCCCGCCACCCCCGCCGGAGCACGCGACCGCGACGACGACTGCGAGCACCAGCGCGGCTCGCCGCACGGATCAGGCCAAGCGTCCGGGCCGGCCGTCGTCGGTGACGATGGCGCCGCCCGCAGCCGCCCACGCTTCGAGCCCGCCCTCGAAGTTCACGGCCTGGAATCCCATCTCGCGCAGCTCGATGGTGGCGTCGGCGCTGCGTTCGCCGGTGCGCGAGATCGCGACGAGGCGCCGGTTCATGGGCAAGGTGAACCGCTGCGATTCGAGCTGGTCCATCGGGATCGACCGCGCGTCGGGCGCGTGCCCGGCGGCGAACTCGCCCGGGTCTCGCACGTCGACGAGCACGTCGTCGGCGAGCTCACCGCCCATTTGGATCTGCGGGATCCGCTGGCCGACGTAGCGCGGCATCTCGCGTCCTCAGGCGACGGTGCCGGGCTGGCCGTCGTCGGTGACGATCGCCAGGCCGGCCGCCTGCCACGCCTCGCTCCCACCGGCCACGTTGACGGCGCCGTAGCCGGCGGCGACGAGCGCCTGCGCGACCTGCGCCGACCGGCTGCCCGACTTGCAGATCACGACGATGTCGCGGTCGGTCGGGAGCTCCTCCTGGCGCTCGGCCAGCTCGCCCATCGGGATCCACGCCGCGCCCTCGGCGTGACCGGCCTGCCACTCGATCGGGTTGCGCACGTCGAGCAGCAACGCCCCCGCGTCGGCCCGTCGCTTGCCCTCGACCGGGTCGATGTGGTCCACGTCGGGCGGTGTCATGCCTGCGGCTCCTTCTCCCGCCCGGTCCGGTGCTGCACCTTCCATGCGTCGTACCCACCGAGCAGGTCGGACACGTCGTCGAAGCCGGCGGCGGCGAGCACGCTGGCACCGATCGACGAGCGGTATCCGCTCGCGCAATACACGACGGTAGGGCGCGCCGGGTCCAACTCGCTCATCCGCGCCGTCAGCTGTGGAAGCGGCAGGGTCGCGGCGCCCGGGATCACGCCGAGCGCGGTCTCGCCGGGGTTGCGCACGTCGACGACCTGGAGCGCATCCACCTCGCCGTTCCGGTCCTCGAGCTCGGCGACGGTGAGGCGCGAGCTGGGCTCGACGACTTCCGGGTGCTCGAGCAGCGCGCGCACCGGGTCGGCGAGCGCGCCCTCGATCCTGTCGAAGCCGATGCGGCTGAGCCGCACTTTGGCGTCGAGCCCGGTGCCGGGCTCGCTGACGAGCACGAGGGGCCGGTCGGGCGCGAGCACGTCGCCGCCGAACTCGGCGAAACGTCCGTGCAGCCCGACGTTGACCGATCCCCGCAGATGGCCGGCGGCGAAGTCCAGTGGGTCCCGCGTGTCGAGGACGGCCGTGCCCGCATCGCGTCGCGCGACGAGCTCTTCCAGCGTGAGCGGTGCGGGCAGCTCCTCCTCGTCGAGCAGCTCGTGCGCCTGCCGGTTGCGTTGCGCGTCGAACGAGAAGTACATGGGCTGGAGCGGCTGGCCTTCCGTGACGAGCCCGACGAACTCGGCCTCGCTCATCGGCTGGAGGGCGTAGTTCGTGCGGCGCTGCTCGCCGATCGTCGACTGCGTCTCGGTCGACAGGTTCTTGCCGCACGCCGACCCGGCACCGTGGGCGGGGAACACGCGCGTGGCGTCCGGCAGCGCGAGCAGCTTCTCGTGCAGCGACCGGTACAGCCGGCGCGCGAGCTCGTCCGGCGCGACGCCGGACCCGCTCAGGAGGTCGGGCCGGCCCACGTCGCCGATGAACATCGTGTCGCCGGTGAGCACGCCGTACGGAACCACGTCGTCCCCGCGCTCCCGCACGACGATGCTGATCGACTCGGGCGTGTGCCCCGGCGTCGCCAGCACCTGGAGCGTCACGTCCCCGAGACGCAGCTGCCGCGCCGTCGGCGAGCGGCTCGATCGGGAAGTCGACGTCGGCCCCCTCGCCGTACGAGACCGCGGCTCCGGTCTTGGCGGCCAGCTCGAGGTGCCCACTGAGGAAATCGGCGTGAATGTGCGTTTCGATCACGCGCTCGATGCGCAGGCCGTGGGCGTCGGCGTCGTCGAGGTAGATCTCCACGTCGCGCCGCGGATCGACGACCACTGCCCGGCCCGAGCCCTCGTCACCGACGAGGTACGACGCCTGGGACAAGCAGTCCAGGTAGTACTGCACGAAGTGCATTCAGTCCCCGCCCAACTCCCGCTCGATCGTCTCCACCTTGCTGTGGAGCGCGTCGGTGACACCCGGCCGATGGTCGATCTTGATCACGACGCTCACTCTCGGTGACCGCGCCGCCACCGTCTGCACGCACCGGTGGATGACGGCCATCACCTCGTCCCATTCGCCTTCGATGTTCGTGAACATCGCATTCGTCTCGTTCGGGAGCCCGCTCTCGCGTACGATCCGTACCGCGTCGGCGACCAGGTCGCCGACCGATTCATCCCCGCCGAGCGGAGTAACAGAGAACGCTGCCAGCACGGCTCACCCCCTCGAGGGGCTCAAGTTTCGCACCCCGGTGAGCCGATAGTCGCGACGAGGGTCTCGTGCATACCGGTCCTGGCATCTTCACCGTCCGACCGAGCGTTCGCGAGGGCGGACAGGGTGGTCGTCCTCGCGGGCGTTGTGGTCGTCATGCTGCTCGGTTTCTCCGCGCCCGCCTTCGCGGACGGTCCGGACGAGGGGAAGCGGGGAGCACGACCGCGATGATCGCCCACGCCAGCTCGTCGACGAGCGCGGCAACTCGGACCGCCCCCACGATGTGACGGCGGTGCCGGTGACGGTGAGTGCGGGGGTGGGGCGATGCCCGGGAACGCCGGCGACGGTGAGCGTCTGGTGGCGGCGGCCGATGCCGCTCTACTCCGCCAAGCGTGAGGGCCGGGACCGGTCGGTCGGCTCGAACCGGGTCGCCGAGCCGGGCGAGGAGCCCGACCACCCTGTGCCGCGGCGCGCCGGAACGCTCGTCGAAGGGCAGCTGACCGAGGGTGTGCCCTCGGGGGGCACCGAGTGGGTGAAGCGCCGAGGACCGGCGCCATCACTCCACGGGGATCGCGATCGGGGAAGGGTTTTCCAGCAGGCGGCTGCTAGGCGAAGTCGCCCCGGTCCTGACCCGACGAGTTGAGCGAGTGGGCCACCAGCTCACCGCCGAGAAGCGACTTCATCACTTCACCGTGTTGCATATCCCTCTGGAGGAGGCGCCGGTGCCCCGGCATGCGCCACGCACCGCTCCGGCTCAGGGCGGAGATCTTCGAGCCGCTCGATGCGTAGTGCCTCACGATCGGTGACGATGACACGCTGCTCGCATCGAGGGCAGGGTCGAAAGTCCCGATTACTCGCGAAATTGGCTTCGCCGGGAGGAACCCCTCGCACGCGCGGGCGCCCACATTCCCCCCGAATAGGCCTCAAAACGGACGATATAGCCATCTGTCCAATCCCGGGCATGGAGCAAGGCCGCCGTGCGTCGGCTGGCGTCGAAAGAGCCCGCACGAGGATCCGTCGGCCAGCGACCGACTTCCGCCCAACGGGGAGCCGCGGCGAGCGTGGTCGGGCCGCACCCACGGTCCCGGACGTGCGTGTCGATCTGCAACCCGAGACTGGACCGGTGCCGAACCCGCGAAGCCATTCGCACCGGCGCAGACGACGCAAGTGATCCGCATCCCGATTGCCGCCGTCCCCGGTTCGACCGCACCCGGGCAGGCCGCGTGAACAGGTTCCCGCGATCGCACGTGAAAGGAAGAGAGCGACAGCTCGCCGAGGAAGCCGTACGCCTGGACACGGTGGCACGGAGCGTGCGCCGGCCTGTACTCCACGCTTGCCGGCGCGCCTGTCGGCGCGCGGAGAAACAGCACCGTCGCGCCCGGCGCGCGGTCTGCCAGCCGTAGCTTGCGACGGCGACACGCAAGTTCAGTGACCGTGGTCGTTCGAACGGCCGGTAGCCTCGACTCGTTCGTGGTTTCCCCGAATGGCGCCGGCACGAGCGCGGTCGAGGTCGACGGCCTCGTCAAGCGGTTCGGTGACTTCACCGCCGTCGACGGCATCTCGTTCTCGGTCGAGCCGGGTGAGCTGTTCGGCTTCCTCGGCCCCAACGGTGCCGGCAAGACCACCACGATCTCGGTGCTGTGCACGCTCCTGCACCCGACCGGCGGCGAGGCCCGCGTCGCCGGCCACGACGTCGTGAACGCCCGCAACGAGGTCCGCTCGAACATCGGGCTCGTCTTCCAGGACGTGACCCTGGACGACTACCTCACGGGCGAGGAGAACCTCCGCTTCCACGCCGTCCTCTACGGGCTCCACGGCGCCGAGATCAAGCGGCGCATGGACCCGTTGCTCGACATGGTCGGCCTCACCGACTGGGCGAGCCAGCAGGCCCGCTTCTACTCCGGCGGCATGAAGCGCCGCCTCGAGATCGCCCGCGGCCTGCTCCACACGCCGCGGGTGCTGTTCCTCGACGAGCCGACGATCGGGCTCGACCCCCAGACCCGCGTCCACATCTGGGACTACGTCGACGAGCTGCGCGAGCCGCGAGCGCACGACGATGTTCCTCACCACCCACTACATGGACGAGGCGGAGCGGTGCGACCGCATCGCGATCATCGACCGGGGCCGCATCGTCGCGATCGACTCGCCGGGCGCGCTGAAGGCCTCGGTCGGCGTCGACACGGTGACCATCGAGACCGCCGACGACCCCACCGCCCGCGACGAGATCGCACGCGGGCTGCGGCGTGGAGGGAGAGGTGCTCGAAGAGGGCGCCGGGCTTCGCATGCGGGTGCAGGACGGCGAGTCGTTCGTGCCCCGCATGTTCGAGCACCTGACCGTCGGCGTCCGCAACGTGAACGTGCGCCGCCCCAGCCTCGACGACGTGTTCATCCAGTACACGGGGCGCGACATGCGCGACGCCGAAGCGGGTGCCGGCGACCAGCTCAGGGCGAACCCGATGGTCCGGGGCTTCCGGCGCGGCTGATGGCGACGACTGCGCAGCCGCTGCCGGGCGCCGGCGTCACCGACGTCGGCTCGACCGCGCCGCCCTCACCCGAGGGCGCGCTCATCAGGAACCTGCGCACGATCGGCATGGTGTGGAAGCGCGAGATCATCCGCTTCCGCCGCACGCCCGCACGCATCGTGTCGGGGCTCGCGCAGCCGATCCTGTTCCTGTTCGTGCTCGGCGCCGGGATCAAGCCGCTCGTCGGTCAGACGAGCGCGGGCGGCGTCGACTACCAGCAGTTCATCCTCCCCGGCGTCATGGCGATGTCGGTCCTGTTCAGCAGCCTGTTCTCGGCGATCTCGATCGTGTGGGACCGCGAGTTCGGGTTCCTGCGCGAGATGCTCGTCGCTCCCGTCAGCCGCGCCGGGCTCGTGCTCGGCAAAGCGGCGGGCGCCGGGACGGTCGCGGCCGGCGCAGGGGCTGATCCTGCTGATCGCGGCGCCGATCGTCGGCGTGCACCTCGACGCGCTCCAGATCATCGAGGTCATCCCGCTGCTGGTGCTCCTCGCGTTCGCCTTGACGGCGTTCGGCATCGTGATCGCCAGCCGCATGCAGCGCATGGAGAGCTTCCAGATGGTGATGGGGCTCGTCGTGAACCCGATGCTGTTCCTGTCCGGCGCGATCTTCCCGCTGGCAGGGCTGGCGACGTGGCTGGCGGTCGTGACGCGTCTCGAATCCCGCCACGTACGGCATCGACCCGATCCGCCGAGTGATGCTGGGCGAGAGCGACGCCGCACCGCTGACGATCAACGGTTGGATCGTCCCGATTTGGACCGAGGTCCTCATCGTCCTGACGCTCGGCGTCGCAATGCTCGCCCTCGCCGTCCGGAGCTTCCAGAAGACGGAGTAATCCTCGGCTAGCCGGCGGCGGTCGTCGTCGTCGAGCCCTTCTCGACGGTGATGGTCGCGTACATGCCTTCCTGCGCATGCGACTTGGCGTGCTTCTTCTCGGCCTGCGCCGCCGCCTGCTCGCTCGTCGATCCGACCGGGAGGTGGCAGACCACGCCGTACCGGCCCGGCTTGCTCAGGTCGGCGATGGTGTAGCTGGTCTGTCCCTGCGTCGCGAACGTGCCTCCGAGCCCCTTCGATCTTCTTGCGCTGCTCCTTCTCGGAGAGCCCGACGATCTTCTTCACCGAGTCCTTGGACTTGACCCGGAAGACGTCGAGCTCGTGCAGCTCGGCGCCGGTGTCGGTGAACCTGATCGCCACGTTCCCAGCCGGCAGCGTCTTCGGCAAGCCCTGGAACTCGTACTCGATGCCGGTGACGTCGCAGCTGCGTTGTAGCCGCACGAGTTGTACCGGTACTGCTGGAGCGCGTTGAAGTTCTGGTCAAAGCTCGGGTCTTCGGACGGATCGCTTCCGCTCTGGATCGAGTTGCGTGTGGTCGCCACGACCGCCTGGAGCTGGGAGGCGATCTCCGGCGGCGCCGTGCTCTCGGCACCGGCAAGCGCGGTCTCGGCCGCCTGCATGTCCTCCTGCTTCGGCTTCCCGCCCGACTGGAGCTTGGCGATCGCCTTGTCTGCGGTCTTCAGCCGCATCGCAGAACGCCGTGACCTCGGGTGTGGTCTGCGCCCGCCGCCGCGGGCGCGATGCCGACGACTGCCGAAGCGGTTGTCGAGCGCGACGAGAATTCCGAGCTTGCGCATCGGAGTGGTCCTCTCTTCCTGCCTCTGGCCCAAATCGGGACGGAACCTTATGATCCGAGCCGGCTCGCGGCCAACGTGCGCAGAATCTGGTAGTTCGCCTTGCCGGCGGCGTTGCGCTCGAGCGAGTCGACGAACAGGAACCGCCGCGGCTTCTTGAAGCCGGCGAGCTTGCTGCGACACCACGCTTCGAGCTCGGGCTCGTCGAGGTAGTGGCCTTCCGTGACCTGTACCAGCGCGACGACGATCTCGCCGAAGCGATCGTCGGGCACGCCGACGGCCACGCAGTCGAACACGCTCGGGTGCTTCCGCAGCGCGAGCTCGACTTCCTCCGGGTACACCTTCTCGCCGCCCGTGTTGATGCACGCCGAGCCCCGCCCGAGGAGCCGGATCGTGCCGTCGGCGTCGACCTGGGCGTAGTCGCCGGCGAGCGCGTACCGGCGTCCGTCGATGACCCGGAACGTCTGCGCCGTCTTGTCGGGATCGCGCCAGTACCCGACCGGGATGCGCCCGCCCACGGCGAGCAGCCCGATCTCGTCGCTGCCCGGGGTCACCTCCTCGCCGGAGTCCTCGCGGAAGACCTTGACCCGGTCGTTGACCGCGAAGCGGGCCGGCTTGATCTCGGCGTCGTCGACCGTGGCGGCCTGGCGGCTCGCCATGCCCTCGGACGCGCCGAGCGAGTCGAGCAGCGTGACCTGCGGGAACGTGGCGAAGCAGGCCGGCCTTGGTCTCCGGGCTCCACGTGACGCCGGAGCTCGTGATCGCGCGCAGCGACGACAGGTCCCAGCGGCTCGGCTCGGCATCGAGCGCGGCGAGCAGCGGGCGCGCGAACACGTCGCCCACGATCGTGAGCACCTCGACCGCGTTGCGCTCGACCTCGCTCCACACGCGTGCGGGGTCGAGCCCGGCCGCGTCGATGAGCACCACGGAGCCACCGCCGCTGAGTGTCGACAGCGCGATGAACAGCCCGGTGCCGTGCATCAGCGGACACGCGGGCAGGCACGTGCCCGCGCGCTTGCCGTCGCGCACGGCCGCGATCGGGTCGGGCGGGTCGGTTCCCGGACGGCCCATCCGCCACAACGAGACGTACAGGTCGTCGTTGCGCCACATCACGCCCTTCGGCATGCCGGTGGTCCCGCCCGTGTACAGGAAGATCAGGTCGTCACCGGACGGCTGGTGAGCTGGTTCCCACTCCGGTGCGGGGGGCGCGGCCGCGAGCGCGGCCTCGTAGCGCTCGCCCGTCTCCAACGTGAACGGCCGCCACGGCTTCTGGATGCGCTTCAGCGCTTTCTTCACGGTGTCGGAGAACTGCGGGCCGTGCACCACGGCCTTGGCGTCGGCGTTGTCGACGACGTAGTGCACTTCGTCGGCGAGGTAGCGGTAGTTGACGTTCACTGGCACGCAGCCGAGCTTCAGCGCGGCGAAGAACGTCTCGAGGTACTCGGGGGCGTTCAGCAAGTCGATCGCGACCTTGTCGCCGCGCTCGAGCTCGGCTTCTTGCGCGAGGTGCCACGCCAGCCGCCGGGCCCGGTCGTCGAACTGGCCGAACGTGAGCCGCCGCTCGCCGCAGACGACGGCCTCCCGGTCCGGTGTCGCCTCCGCGATGCCGCGCCACACGGCGGCGAAGTTCCAGTCGCTCACGTCCGGCAGGCTACCGGCGCTACAGGATCGGGCAGGCGGGCGACGACGACGATCGCGTACACGAGGAAGAGCGACCCGAGCGCGAGCACGGCGATGCGCATCCGTTGCCAGACGAACCGCATCGAGATCCCGGCGAAGAACAGCACGGCGGCGAAGAACACGGTGGTGAGCACGTACGAGTCGGTGTGCTCGGTGGCTTCCTTCCCGGCCTTGAAGTGCTCGTCTGCGACGTCCTCGAGCCGGTTGGCCCGCTCGAGGGCGGCCACCTTGTACTCCTCCTGCCGCAACGGGCTCGCCTCCGCGTTTGGATTGTGCAGCGGGTCTTCCGCGAGCCACGCCTCGAACGCGGGGAGGAACTCGGGCCGGAAGCGCCGCTGGTAGAGGTTCGGCCAGCTCCTGATTCCCTTCCGTCGTGACCTCGAGCCAGCGGTTGAAGTTCAGGAGATCCTGCGTGCGATCCTGGTCGGCTTGGGTCGTGGCGCGGTTCGCAAGGGACCGCGCGCCGTTGGCCGCGTTGTACTCCTCGGCCTGCCGTCCGTTCCACCGTGCTCCCTGGTATCCGCTCCACGCGATGCCGAGCGTCGCGATCGCCAGGAGAAGGGTCGCCACGAGCTCCATGATCCGCTCGCTTCGCACCGACGGCGCTGCCTCCGACTCGGTGAACTCGTGGGGAGCGTGGACGTGGACGTGCTCCGACATGTGGCAGTGGAGCCTAAAGCAGCGCGCCGCTCACGGAATGGGCACGTGCACCCTACGAACCCATGACGAGCCGTCGGTACCGTGCTGATCGTGCGCCGGCTGGCGATCCTGTCCGTTTTGACCGTCGTGACCGGCGTCGTGCTCGCTCCGAAGGCGGCGAGTGCCGGCCACGCCGCCGGCGCCGAGCAGCTGCCGCCCGGCGATCAGCAGTTCACGATCGACTTCGGTGGCAGCGCCCGCGAGTACCTCGTGCACGTGCCGAGCGGCGCCCGACCCGGGAAGCGCCTGCCCGTCGTGTTCAACTTCCACGGCGGCGGCAGCGACGCGCCGACGCAGAAGGCCTACTCGCAGATGGACGCCACCGCCGACCGGCACGGGTTCGTCGTGGTGTACCCGCAGGGCGTGCCACCGGCGCCGGGTCAGCAGAGCCTGCGGACGTGGAACGCGGGCAAGTGCTGCGGGCCCGCCAAGCGGACCAACGCCGACGACGTCGGGTTCACGCTCGCCGTCCTCGACGATCTCGCCAAGCGCACGCCGGTCGACAAGCGACGCGTGTACGCGACGGGCATCTCGAACGGCGGGATGATGGCCTACCGGCTCGCCGCCGACGCGTCGAAGCAGCGTCGCGGCCGTCGCATCGGTGGCCGGTCAGGTCGAGGTGACGAGGTTCGCGCCCACCCGGCCGGTTCCGGTGATGGAGTTCCACAGCGTGGACGACCCGCGCGCGCTCTACAACGGCGGGCTCGGTCTTCCGTTCCCGGGCACAAACATCCAGAACCAGTTCGACTCCGTGCAGGAAGGGATCGACCGCTGGGTCGCCTACGACGGCTGCCGCCGCACGCCGAAGACGGCGCCCGCCGTGCAGGGGCAGCCCGGCAGCGGCGACGAGGGCGAGACCGCGACGCGGATCACCTACGCGCCGTGCAAGCAGGGCGCCGAGGTCGTGCTCTGGAAGCTCACCGGCTCCGGGCACGTCTGGCCGGGGACGCCGATCGACGTCAACGGGACGCCACGCGGCGCCGTGCTCGGAGAGTCCACGAAGATCGTCGACGCCAACGAGCTCATGTGGGAGTTCTTCGCGAAGCACCCGTTGCCGGAGTCGTGAGTGCGCCGGTCGAGTCGAGCGCCAGGGGCGGGAGCCACATCGCGACCAGCGTGCGGGCCCACCATGCTCCCGTCTCGCGCCGCTCGGCTTGGCTCGTGAACCGGTAGCGGTACAAGCGGGCGCGCACAAAAATCGGCGGCTCGTCCGGGAACGGGTTGGTGCGGAGGAGCTTCAGCGTCGCCGCGTCGCCCTCGAGCAGCCGCCCGACGAGCTCGAAGACCCACGGGTACCGGTCGGGCGGGCCCATCGCCGCGAACCACATGAGCCAGTCGAGGCGCAGGTGGTACGGCGCGACCTGGGGTGGCATGCGCTTGGGATCGCCGGGCTTCCCTTTGAACTCGTACGCCTTCCACTTCTCTGACGGCCCCGCGTTGTCGGTCCCTTCGATGATGATCTCGTAGCGCTCCTTGGTGATGTGGCCGAACGCGCCGTAGGTGCCGACGAAGTGCAGTCGGTTGAAGCTGAAGTTCATGAGCTGTCGGCGCGACAGCATGTTGCGGATCGGCCAGTAGCTCAGGACGGCGACGAGCACGGTGAGCGCGATCACCAGACCCTCGTACCAGCCCGGGGACGCGACGAGCTCGGGGCGGTCGAACGGGAACACGTAGCCGAGGGTGGCGTCGCCGAAGGCGAAGATCGCCAGCACGATCGTGAGGAAGTTGAGCCACGAGAAGTTGCCCGACAGGATCAGCCACAACTGGGTCAGGACGATGATCCCGCCGGCGATGCCGGCGACGGGCTGCGGCGTGAACAAGAAGAACGGCACCACGAGCTGCGCGAAATGGTTCGCGACGACCTCGACCTTGTGCGCGCGCCCGGGAAGGTGGTGGAAGAACCAGCTCAGTGGGTTCGGCATCGGCTGGGTCTCGTGGTGGTAGTGGAGGCATGTCAGGTCCCGCCAGCAGCGGTCGCCGCGCAGCTTGATGAGCCCGGCGCCGAACTCGAGTCGGAACAGCAGCCACCGCATCAGGAACACGAGCAGGATCGGCGGCGCGGTGCGGGCGTCGCCGAGCAGGATCGCCAGCGCGCCCACCTCGCACAGCA
Organism: uncultured Actinomycetes bacterium; assembly: GCA_963768605.1. Taxonomy (GTDB): domain Bacteria; phylum Actinomycetota; class Acidimicrobiia; order IMCC26256; family JACDBD01; genus JALZAA01. Next base: position 310,023 of record CAVYIP010000021.1, read on the forward strand.
GTGACTCCCAGCCGAACGAGTAGAACGTCTGGCCGACGTTGACGATCGACACGTACAGCGCCCACAGCGCGAGCCAGACGAGGATCGGCGCCCAGATCGGCCCGGCCTGCGGCAGTCCGACGATCACGCTCGCCGCCAGCACCACCCCGGCCCACGCGACGACCGCGAGCAGCCGGTCCGAGTAGCGGAACTGGAACAGGCTCGGCGCGTCCCGGAACCGCACCATGCGAACGAAGCGCGGCACCGGGAGCAGGCCGCGCTCGCCCAGCAGGGGCCGGAACTGGTTCACGGCGACGACGAACGCGACGAGATAGATGACGCCGAGCGCGCGCTCGAACACGAAGCGGCTCAGCCAGTACTCGGGCGCCTCGAACCAGTCCATGGCGGGGATCCGGCGTGGTGCTGCCCTCGTGCCCTTCGGGCCGCAGCGTAGGTCTTGGGCGAACTCATAGCTCGCGTTCAGCTGCCATTCAGGCCCGCCCCTGAGACTGCGCCCCGGTAGCCACCCCCCGACAGAAGGGAATTCTCATGCGCTCCAAGCTCAGGGCCTCTCGGGTCCTCGCCGCGGCCGCGCTGACGGCGAGCCTCGCCGGCGGCGGGGTCCTCGGTGTCACCGCGGTGGCCGGTGCCCAGACCGGCGGCGACCGGCCTCCGGCCGACGCCGACCGGCCGCCCGGCGGGCACGGCCCCGGGCTCGACGCCGCCGCCAAGGCGCTGAACCTGAGCGTCGACGACCTGCGATCGAAGCTGGAGGGCGACAAGACGATCGCCCAGGTCGCCCAGGAACAGGGCGTCGACGTGCAGACGGTGATCGACGCGATGGTCGCCGACGCCACCGCCCACACCGATCAGGCGGTCCAGGACGGGAAGCTCACCGCCGACCAGGCCAACGAGCGGAAGGCGAACCTCCAGGAGCGCATCACCAAGCTCGTCAACGAGGGCAAGCCGAAGGGCGGAGGGCCACGCGGTCACGGCCCGAAGCTCGACGCCGCCGCCAAGGCGCTGGGCGTCAGCACCGACGACCTGCGCGGACAGCTGCGCGACGGCAAGACGATCGCCCAGGTGGCCGACGACCGGAACGTCGACAAGCAGAAGGTGATCGACGCCATGGTCGCCGACGCGACGGAGCACATCGATCAGGCGGTCAAGGACGGCAAGCTCACCGCCGACCAGGCGAACGAGCGCAAGTCCGGACTGAAGGACCGCATCACCACGCTCGTCAACGACGGCCCGCAGAAGGACCGAGAAGGCGGCCCGGGTGGTCCGCCCCCGAGCGGCGACCAAGGTCAGTCCCAGAACCAGAGCTCGTAACAACCGTGACCAAGTCGGCCCGGGGACTCGGGGGTTCACAAGACCTTCAGGTTCCCGGGCCAGACTTGGCCGATGCGCGTCCTCGTCGTCGACGACGACCCGGCGGTGCTCGACTCGCTCGAGCGGGCGTTGCGCATCGAGGGGTACACGGTCGACGCGGTCGGCGCCGGGTTCCCGGCGCTCGAGCGTCAACACGACGATCCCGCCGACGCCGTCGTCCTCGACCTGCGGCTGCCCGACCTCGACGGCCTCGAGGTGTGCCGGCGGATGCGGGCGGCCGGTGACGGCACCGCCGTCCTCATGCTGACGGCGCGCGATGCCGTCGGCGAGCGCGTCGCCGGGCTCGACGCCGGCGCCGACGACTACCTGGTCAAGCCGTTCGCGCTCGACGAGCTGCTGGCCAGACTGCGCGCGTTGCTGCGGCGAACCGAAGCCGACGCGAGCGGCACTGCTCGAGTACGCGCACGTCCGTCTCGACCCGACCACGCGTGATGTCACGTGCGGCGACCGCGCGCTCGACCTCACCCGCACCGAGTTCGCCCTGCTCGAGCTCCTCATGCGCAATCCGCGCGTCGTCCTTCCCCGAAGCGTGATCTTCGAGCGGGTCTGGGGCTACGACTTCGGCCCCGACTCGAACTCTCTGGAGGTCTTCGTCGGCTATCTCCGCCGCAAGACCGAGGCGGACGGGGAGCCGCGGCTGATCCAGACCGTGCGCGGCGTCGGGTACGTCCTCCGCGAGCAATGAGCCTGCGCACCCGGCTGGTCCTGGCGGCGTCGCTCGCCGTCGCGGTCGCCGTCACCGCGGCCGCGTTCTTCGTGTACGCGCGCACGAGAGGCGAGTTGCACGGCGAGGTCGATTCGACCCTGCGCGAGCGTGCGAACGCCGTCGTGCGGGAGCGGAATCGACCCGGCGGGGCCGGCGCGCCCGGTCAGGCCGGCCCCAACGGCAACGCCCTCCTCGTTCGTCCCCCGCCCCTCGGCGGTGCCGGCGGTCTCGTCCAGACGGTCGACGACCGGGGCCAGATCAGGACCGGGCCCGACACGACGGAGATCCCGTTGATCGACGGGACGACCGAGGTCGCGGCGGGGACGAAGGAGCCGTTCTTCGCCGACGTCGACGTGGACGGCACGCCGCTGCGCGTCTACACGACACGGTTCAACAGGAACATGGCGCTCCAGGTCGCGCGGCCGCTCACCGAGACGAACGCCGTCATCAGCGACATGGGACTGGCCCTGCTCGTGACGGCTCTCGTGGGCGTGCTCGTGGCCGCCGTCCTCGGCTTCATCGTGGCGCGCGCCGCGCTCCGCCCCGTCCGCCGCCTGACCGCGGCGGTGGAGGACGTCACCGAGACGCGTGATCTGTCCCGCCGGATCGAGACGACCGGGAACGACGAGGTGGGCCGGCTGGCGGGGAGTTTCAACGAGATGCTCGAAGCGCTCGACGAGTCACAACGCGCGCAACGGCGTCTCGCCGCTGACGCGGGGCACGAGCTGCGGACACCGCTCACGAGCTTGCGCACGAACATCGAGGTGCTCGTGCGCAACGAGAGCCTCGATCCGGCCGACCGGGAGCTGCTCGTGCGGGACGTCAACGCGCAGATCGTGGAGGTGTCGGCGATGATCGGCGGGATGATGGAGATCGCCCGCGGCGACGAGCCGATCGACGACGAGATCGGCGACGTGCAGCTCGATCGCATCGTGGCCGCCGCGGTCGAGGAAGCCTCGTTCCATTGGCCCGACGTGCGCTTCACGACGGATCTCACGCCGAGTGTCGTGCGCGGCGCCGGCAACCGGATCGAACGCGCCGTCAGCAACCTGCTCGACAACGCCGGCAAGTGGAGCCCGCCCGGCGGCCGGGTGGAGGTCACGGTGCGCGACAGCGCCGTCGCCGTGCGCGATCACGGCCCGGGCATCGCCCCCGAGGACGTCCCGTTCGTGTTCGACCGTTTCTGGCGGGCCGAGCGCGCCCGCGGCACGCCCGGATCGGGCCTCGGCCTCGCGATCGTCCGCCAAATCGCCGACCAGCACGACGCCACCATCGCCGTCGAGACCCCCGCCGACGGTGGCACGCGGATGCGCTTGCGCTTCCCCGCCCGCCCCTGACAGCGCGCTACTGCGCGCGCAGGGCCAGGTCGGCTTCGGCTTCGGCGTCGACGAAGGGCTCGCCGTCGACGTCGACGATCACGCGGTGGAGGCGCGCCGGTGAAGCGGAACGGGGCCCGGTAGTCGTCGACGACCGGCATCGCCCAGTCGTAGCCGCAGGACAGGCCGGCGTCGGTGATCGAGAAGCGCGTCGGCGTGAAGCGGGGGATGTCGCCCGCGCCCACCTCGTCGCCGTCGACGAGCAGGGTGCCGCGGCCCTGGTGCTCGCCGGTCTTGTCGAACCGGAACGCCACGCGTGTGCGCGTCCCGGCGTCAGCTCGGTCGACGACGAGATCCGGTGCTCCTCGAGGCCGACGTAGTTGTGCACGTACTGCAGACGGCCGCCGAGCACGAAGAAGACGTATCCGCCGAGCACCGATCCCTGCGCGAGCAGGATCCCCTCGGCGCCGTCGTCGGGAACGTCGATCTCGGCGGTGATGCGGTGCGACCGGTTGCGCACGTTGACCGCCGCCTCCTCGGTGACCGGCCCCGCGAACGGGTAGTACACGTACCGGTGCCGCCCGTCGATGCCGGGGCGCTCGTCGCCGAAGATGCGGTCGAACGGCGCGTTGTCGAGCGGCAGCACATGGTTCGCGCTCCGCCTCGCTCCACCAGACGCGCCACGAGCTCGCGCAGCTTCTCGGGATGCTCGGCGGCGACGTCGTGGCACTCCGACGCGTCCTCGGCCACGTGGTACAGCTCCCACGCGTCGTCCTCGGCGTACGGCACCGATTGGTCGAAGATCGGGCTGGTAGACGACGGCCTTCCAGCCGTCGTGGTACAGGGCGCGGCAGCCGAACATCTCGAAGTACTGCGTGTCGCGGATGCTCGGCGCCGCCGCGTCGTCGAACGTGGTCGTGAACGGCACGCCGTCGATCGGCGTCTGCGCGACGCCGTCGATCTCGTCGGGCGCCTCGACACCGAGCACGTCGAGGACGGTCGGCGCCAGGTCGACCGCGTGCACGTACTGGCGGCGCATCTCGCCCCGAGCGTCGATCCGAGCCGGCCACGAGACGATGAGCGGATCGGCGACGCCGCCCTCGTGGACCTCGCGCTTCCAGCGCCGGAACGGCGTGTTGCCGGCCACCGTCCAGCCCCACGGATAGTTGTTGTGTGCCGTCGGTCCGCCGATCTCGTCGATGCGGGCGACGGCCTCCTCGACGGGACGGCCGGCGAGGTTCCACGGGCGCGCGTCGTTGATCGACCCGTGCTTCCCGCCCTCCGACGACGCGCCGTTGTCCGAGAGGGCGAACACGAGCGTGTCGTCGAGCCGCCCGATCTCGTCGAGGAAGTCGAGCACCCGCCCGATCTGATGGTCGGCGTGGCTCAGGAACGCCGCGAAGCACTCCATGAAGCGCGCCGCTACGCGTTGCTCGTCGCGGTGGGAGCGAGTCCCACGCCGGCACCCACTCGGGCCGCGGCGAGAGCTCGGTCCCGTCGGGCAGGAGACCGAGCTCCTGCTGCCGGGCGAAGGTCGCCTCCCGCCACTCGTCCCAGCCGGCGTCGAAGTGGCCGCGGTACCGCTCGATCCAGTCCGGCGGCGCGTGGTGGGGCGAGTGGCAGGCGCCCGTGCAGAGATAGAGGAAGAACGGCTTGTCGGGGTCGGCGGCCTCCAGGTCGGCGACGAACTCGATCGCCCGGTCGGCGATGTCCGCGCTGAGGTGGTAGCCGTCCTCCCACGATCGCGGCGGCGCCACGCGATGGTTGTCGTAGCACGAGCGAGGGCGCGAACTGGTGCGTCTCGCCGCCGAAGAAGCCGTAGAAGCGGTCGAAGCCGCGCCGCAACGGCCACCGGGCCCGCGACGCGCCGAGGTGGCGCTCGTCGTCCGGCGTGAGGTGCCACTTGCCGACCGCGTACGTCGCCGTAGCCGAGCGGCCCGAGCACCTCGGAGAGAAAGCCGTGCTCCTTGCCGATGCGGGCGTGATACCCGGGGAAGCCGGTGGCGAGGTCGGTGATCCGGCCCATGCCGACGCGGTGGTGGTTGCGCCCGGTGAGGACGCACGCGCGGGTCGGCGAGCACAGCGCGGTGGTGTGGAAGTTCGTGTAGCGCAGGCCGTTTGCGGCCAGCCGGTCGAACGTCGGTGTGGCGATGTCGGACCCGAAGCAGCCGAGCTGTGCGAAGCCCACGTCGTCGAGCAGGACGACCAGCACGTTGGGCGCTCCCGCGGGCGCACGAACCGGGTCCGGCCACCACGGTGTCGACTCGTTGCGGTACCGGCCGATCACGCCGCCGAACTCTGCCCATTCGCTCATCGGTACCCCCTGTGATCCATGGGCAGGCTAGGCCGCGGCGCCGGCGGGACGGCTGCGTTCGATCGTCCCGTGATCCGGCATACGGTGGGGCCGTGGAGGACATCCATCGGGACGAGCCCGAAGACGTCGAGGGTGTCGACGACGGCGAAGTCGAAGGCACTGACGCGGGCGACCGACCGGTCGATCGCTTTCACCGCTCGGCGACAGGCGCCGTCGTCGCCGCCGGGCTCCTCGGCCTGCGTGACGCGCTCGAGGGCCGCCCCGAGAAAGAAGAGGTCACGATCGTGAACGAGGCGCCGGCCGCGCCGCCGCGTGACCTGGAAGTCGTGATCGATTTCGACCATCCCGAGCGGTCGGTGGCGGTCGTCCGCCACCCCGAAGACGACGACGGCTCGAGCGAGAGCTAGGCCTACGAGCTAAGCGTCGAGCCGGGCGGCGAGCCGCTCCAGGAACGCGCGTCGTTCACTCTTGAACTCGGCGTCGGTAGGGAGCTTCCCGGTCACCATCCGCGTGAGCTGGGGGAACGCGACCGGGAACATCGCCAGCGCGAGCTCCGACAGGACGAGCTGCTCGGCGTCGAGGTCGTCCGGGAGGTCGCCGCGGCGCTGCGCGTCGCGCACGTCGTCGCACCACTCGGCGAGCGACTCCCGGCGGAGGAGCTCCTGTTCGACCTGGCCGCGGCGACCGCGCTCGAGCCCCTCCCACATCAGGAGACGCACGTAGTCGGCCGAGTCGTCGAGGCGGTCCTGGAGCTCGGCGATGCGGCCGGGGCCGGTGCGGTCACGCTCGCGTGCCGTCGGCGCCCGGTCGGCGAGCCGCTGCCGGAGCACAGCCCGGAAAAGCTCGTCCTTCGACCCGAAGTAGTAATAGAGCATCCGCTTGTTCGTGCCCGCCCGGGCCGCGATGGCATCGACGCGTGCCCCGTCGATGCCCTTGGCGGAGAACTCCCGCAGCGCCGCCGCCAGGATCCGCCGACGAGTCCCTTCGGGGTCGCGCGCCTTGGGGCGCTCGGGCCCTTCTGCATCCGTGGCTGCGCCGCCGGGAGCGGCTGTCTTGGGCATCGCTCGGCCTTTGCACCGGCCCTCTCGGACCGGTAGAGTGTACTAACTAGATAGTTAACAGTACCACCTTCCTCCCGGGAACGCACCTGACCACCACAGCCGTTCGGCCTCCCCAGAACCCCGAGCCCGGGCGCCTCGACGCGCCCGACGTCGCGCACGCCCGCCGATGGGTGATCCTCGGCGTGCTGTCGCTGTGCGTCGTCGTGATCGGGGTCGACAACACGATCCTCAACGTGGCGCTCCCGTCGATCGTGCGCGCCCTCGGCGCGTCGGGATCGCAGCTGCAGTGGATGGTCGACGCGTACACGATCGTGTTCGCCTGCCTGCTGCTCACGGCCGGCTCGCTGGGCGACCGCTACGGGCGGCGCCGCATGCTCATGTTCGGGCTGGCGTGGTTCGGGGTCGTCTCGGCGCTGGCGTCGACGGCGGGCTCGCCCGGCATGCTCATCGCCGCCCGCGCGCTCATGGGCGTGGGTGGCGCATTCATCTTCCCGACGACACTGTCGATCCTCACCAACACGTTCCGTGATCCCGCCGAGCGCGCCCGGGCCATCGGCGTCTGGGCAGGGGTGGCCGGCATCGGCATCGCGATCGGCCCGGTCATCGGGGGCCTGCTCGTCGAGCACTTGGGCTGGGGATCCGTGTTCTTCATCAACGTCCCGGTGTGCGCGCTCACCTTCGCACTCGCGTGGCGGTTCATCCCGAACACGAGCTCGCCCGAGGAGAGCCCGCTCGATCCGATCGGCGCCGTCCTGTCGATCGCCGGGCTGGTCGCGCTCCTGTTCGCGATCATCGAGGTACCGAACCACGGCTGGGTCGCGCCCGACGTGCTCGCCGGTTTCGTCGTCGGGCTCGTGTTCCTCGGATTGTTCGCGGCGTGGGAAGCGCACACACCCCGGCCGATGCTCGACGTGCGCTTCTTCCGCAACGCTCGTTTCTCGGCCGCTTCGGCGACGATCACGCTCGCGTACTTCGCGCTGTTCGCCTCGACGTTCCTGCTCACGCAGTACTTCCAGTTCGTGCTCGGCTACAGCCCGCTCGAGTCAGGTCTCATGCTCACGCCCGTCGCGCTCGGGCTCATGATCGGCTCGCCGATCGCGCCCCGCTTCGTCCAGCGCCTCGGCACGAAGCGAGTGGTCGTCTTCGGGCTCGTGGTCGTGGCCTCCGCGATGGCCTGTTACGCGTCCGACACGATCATGTCGTCGTTCGCGCTCGGGTTCGGCGTCCGGCTCGTGTACGGCATCGGCATGGGGATCACTGTCGCGCCCGTCACCGAGTCGATCATGGGCTCGCTTCCGCCGGGTCGCGCCGGCGTGGGCTCCGCGGTGAACGACACCACCCGCCAGACCGGTGGCGCGCTGGGCGTGGCCGTGCTCGGCAGCATCTTCGCCTCGCAGTACCACGCGACCTTCGACGCCGCCCGGAATCTCCCGCCCGGGGTGGCCCACTCGGCGCGTGACTCGATCGGCACGTCGCTCCAGGTGGCTCGGCACCTCCCGGTCGGCGCCGCGACGCAGGTACGGAGCGTGGCGACCGACGCGTTCCTGTCGTCGATGCGGATCACGTACGCCTGCGCAGTCGCCGTCGTCCTCGTCGCGGTGTTCGTCGCCGCCCGCTTCCTGCCCGCCCGAGCGAGGGAGCCCGAGGAGCACGAGGTCGCCGAAGCGCTCGCCCTGGGCGCCGAGAGCGCGGCCAACTGAGCCGGCGTTAGATACCTCTGTCTCAGAGGTATACTTCGAGTCGTGGCCCGGACGGACGTAGCGCCTGCGACAACCAGCGAGGACGCCGATCGCCTCGCCAAGGCGGTCAGCGACCTGCGGCGCATCACCCGCCGGTCGATCCGCGGCGACTGGCCCTTCTCGCCGCTGTCGCCGTCGCAGGTCGAGTTGCTCCGCACCGTGCTCGACAACCCCGGCATGGGCGTGCGCGAGGCGGCGGAGCACCTCCGGCTCGCGCCCAACACCGTCAGCACCCTCGTCAGAAGCCTCACGGACGCGGGCCTGCTCACGCGCAGCCGAGACGACCAGGACGGCCGCGCCGCGCGCCTCCAGGTGACGCCGGCGGCGGCCAAGCGGCGCGCCGCGTGGCGCGACCGCCGGTCCCAGGTGATCGGCGCTGCGCTCGGGGATCTCGAGCCCGTCGACCGCGAGGCGATCACACGGGCGATCCCCGCGCTCGAACGACTCACGTGGCAGCTGGAGCACATGGAGTGAGCGGGTCGCCGCCCGCCCCCGTGCCCGCCATCGAGTGCGCGGGCCTGCGGTACCGCTTCGGCGATCACGTCGCGGTCGACGGCGTCGACTTCGAGGTACGGACCGGCGAGATGTTCGGGCTCCTCGGCCCCAACGGCGCCGGCAAGACCACGACCATCCGCATCCTCACCACGCTCCTGCCCGTCGTCGAGGGTGCAGCCCGGATCTTCGGTCTCGACGTGTCGCGGTCGCCGATGCAGGCGCGCCGCCTCGTCGGCTACGTGCCGCAGCAGCTCTCGGCCGACGGCCAGCTGACCGGGCGGGAGAACGTCTGCGATGTTTGCCCGGCTGTTCGACGTTCCGCGGCGCGAGCGCGACGACCGCGTCGCCGAGGTGCTCAACGCGATGAATCTGGACGAAGCCGCCGACCGTCTCGCGTCGACGTTCTCCGGGGGCATGGTGCGACGCCTGGAGCTCGCGCAGGCGCTGGTCAACCGGCCCCGCGTGCTGATTCTCGACGAGCCGACGATCGGGCTCGACCCGGTGGGCCGCGACACGGTGTGGGACCGCCTGCGGTCATTGCAGGCGGACGGCATCACAGTGCTCATCACCACCCACTACATGGAAGAGGCCGAAGAGCTGTGCGATCGAGTGTCGCTGATGCACCGCGGCCGCATCCGCGCCATGGGCACGCCGGCCGAGCTCGAGGCGCGCCTCGGGCCCGACGCGACGCTCGAGGACGTGTTCCGGTACTTCGCCGGCGACTCGCTCGAGGAAGGAGGAGAGCTCCGTGACGTCCGTAGCACACGGCGCGTCGCTCGCCGCCTCGGCTGACGTCGCCGTCAGAGCTGCCGCCCAGCCCCACCCGCTTGGCGGTGGCTCGGCAGTCGCATCGCGACCTTCTGCCTCGCCGAGATCCAGAAGATCCGCCACGACCGCACCGAGCTCCTCACCCGCGCGATCCAGCCCGCGCTGTGGCTGCTGATCTTCGGCGTGACGTTCGACCGCCTCCACGCCATCCCGACCGGGCAACATCGACTACCTCGACTTCATCGACCCCCGGCATCCTCGCCCAGTCCGGGATGTTCGTGGCCGTCTTCTACGGCATCCAGGTGATCTGGGAGCGCGACGCCGGCGTGCTCGCCAAGCTCCTCGTGACGCCCACGCCGCGGGCCGCGCTCGTGACGGGCAAGGCGTTCGCGGCGTCGATCCGCGCCTTCAGCCAGGTCATCGTGATCCTGGTCCTGGCGCGGATCCTCGGCGTCAACTTCACCGCCAACCCGCTCCGGCTCGTCGCCGCCGCCCTCGCGGTCGTGCTCGGGTCTGCGTTCTTCGCCACGCTGTCGCTGACGATCGCGGGGCTGGCGATGACCCGGGAACGTCTCATGGGTATCGGTCAGGCGATCACGATGCCGTTGTTCTTCGCGTCCAACGCCCTGTACCCGTGTCAGCCTGATGCCGCCGTGGATACGTGCGTTCAGTGTGATCAACCCGCTGAGTTACGAAGTGAACGCGCTCCGGCGCCTGCTGCTCGGCACGCCCGGCAACCTGCTCATCGACTTCGGCGTGCTGCTGTTCGCGTCGACTCTCGGCGTCGACGGTGGCCTCCGCGATCCTGCCCCGACTGGTGCGCTGACCTCGGTCGCCTACGTCGCGGGCAGCGCCCGCAGGCCGAGCTCGTTCAGGTGCTGCGCGAACAGCTCGGGGTCGTCGAACATCCAGTCGTGGTCGATGGGCCCGTACCCGGGCGGCCGCTTTCGCCACCGTGAACGTCGCTCGCAGGCGACGGGCGAACTCCCGGCCGTCCTTCCGGGACAGGATCGTGTCGCGCTCGGCCCACAGCACGTGGCACGGCAGCCCGACGGCGGCGCACGTCTCGATCTCGGACTCGCGGTCGCTTCGGAACGCCCACAGCGCCGCCGCCGCCAGATGGATCGGATGCGCTCACCCATGACTCGGAGAACGACTTCACTGCCGGGGCGTCGCCATGCGCACGATGCCGATGGGATGCACGGCCTCTCGTGCGAACGAGAACTCGCTGTCCACGCCGAGCGTGTCGCTGAACACGCATTCCACGATGCTCGCCGGCGACCGGCACGCCAAGCCCGAGCTCGAGGCCGCCGCCGAAGGAGTGCCCGAGGAGGCTCACCTGCTCGACGCCGATGTCGTCGAGCGTGAGCTCAGGCAGTCGACCGCATGGTCGAACGTCCACCGCTCCGGGCACCGCGAACAAGTCGGGGATGACGACGCGGGCCCGGTCGGCGAGGAGGCGCGCCATGGGCAGGTACGTGGCCGGCTTCATGCCGTAGCCGTGGAGCAGCACGATCGTGGGGCCGGCGCCGACCTCGATGTCGGTGCAGCGGGCGAGCCCGCCAGTCGTCCGTCATGCAACCCCGGTGTCGACAGGGAGTCGGCGGGGCCCGATCTCGAAGAACGTCGGCACGTTCTCGAACTCGAAGTCGGCGGCGAGTCGCACCGAACCGGGCGCGAACCGGTCCAGGAACGTCGGCGATGCCGATGCGGGCGACGATCCGCGCCAGCGCCGCGCCGGGGCACACATGGGGCCCGTAGCCGAACGTCAGGTGCTGGTCGGCGTTGGGACGGTCGACCCGGAACTCGTCGCCGTCCTCGAACAGCAGCTCGTCACGGTTGGCCGAGCCCGTGCCGACGATCACCCGCTCGCCCGGCGCGATCGGGCACTCGCCGATCGACGTCTCACGCACACAACCGCGCGCGACGAAGAGCAACGGCGGCGCGATGCGGAGGCTCTCCTCGACCGCGTTCGCGAGCGCAGCCCTCGTCGGCGCGGAGGACGCGCTCGAGGTCCGGGCACGGTCAGGAGCTGGTAGCAGGAGGTTGCCGAGGAGCTGGCTCGTTGTGGTGAGGCCGCCGGTGATCAGGTTGCGCGTGAGCGCCCGCAACTGACGCGGGCTGAGACGCTCGCCGTCCACTTCGAGCTGCACGAGCCGGGTGAGCACGTCGTCGGGCACGTCCTTGCCCCGCGCAACCTGGTGGATGCGGTGATCGACCTTGTGGTCGATGTAGCCGGCGAACTCGGGGAACGCACCGGCGAACCCTTCGCCGCGCTCGGTGCGGTTCGTGCGCGGGAACTCGCTGACCATGAGCTCGCCCGCCCAGGACGCGATCTGGTCGGCGTCCTCCTCCGGGAACCCGAGGAGGTGCACGGTGACGCGATTGGGGAGAGGCACCGAGTAGCGCCGGGACGAGGTCGGCCCGGCCCGGCACCGCTCACCCCGTCGAGGAGCCCCTCGGCCGTGCCGCGGATGAACGGCTCGGCGGCGTGGACGACCTTGGGCGTGAGCGCCGTGACCATGACGCGCCGGACGGGCGTGTGGCGGGGCGGGTCGAGCTCCCCGAGGATCCGGTCCTCGAAGGGGACCTCGACGCCTTGCGCCTTCATCCCCGTCGCGTTCGAGAACGCCTCGGTGTCGCGCAACGCCTCCCGGCACTCGGCGTGCCGGGTGACGTAGTGCATCCCGCCCGCGATCGGGGCCACCGGCCCCTCCCGGCGCAGCTCCTTCAGCAGCGGCCAGGCGCGTTGCGCCTGCCCCGGATCGAATGGATCGAACCCCCCCGCCATCGGTCGGGAGCGTACCGGCGCGAGCGCACCCGTAGCATGGGCCCGTGACACAGGGGGCAGGGGAGGCAGGTCGGCCGGCGACGGCCACGGTGCTGTTCACCGATCTCGTCGGCTCCACCGCGCTGCGCCAAGCCGTCGGCGACGACGCCGCCGACGAGCTGCGCCGGTCGCACGACCGTGTGCTGCGCGACGCCGTCGCCGCCCACGGCGGCCGCGAGGTCAAGGGCACGGGTGACGGCCTGATGATCGTGTTCGACTCTGCGGTCGAAGCCGTCGCCGCCGCCGAGGCGATGCAGCGCGGCGTCGAGCGGTTGACACGCCGAGCGCCCGCTCCCGTGTCGATCCGCGTCGGGCTCAGCGCCGGCGACGTCGTGTGGGAGGGCGACGACTGCTTCGGGACGCCGGTCGTCGAAGCCCGCCGGCTGTGCGACTCCGCCGAGGGCGCGCAGATCCTCGTCGGCGACGTCGTCCGCGTCCTTGCAGGAAGTCGCGGCGGGCACGACTTCCGGCCCGTCGGCGCGCTCGAGCTGAAGGGCCTCACGGCCCCGGTTCCGGCGGCCGAAGTGGCGTGGCAGGTCGGCGATCATGCCGTTCCACTCCCGAGCCCGCTCGCCGGCTCGGAGACCATCGGACTCGTCGGCCGGGTCGACGAGATGGAGCGGCTCTGGACCGCGTGGAAGCACGCCCGTTCCGGCGACAAGCGCCTCGTGCTGCTGTCGGGCGAACCCGGAGTCGGCAAGACCCGCCTCGCCACCGAGCTCGCGCGGCGCGCGCACGCCGAAGGCGCGGCGGTCCTCTTCGGCCGGTGCGACGACGATCTCGCCGTGCCGTACCAGCCGTTCGTCGAGGCGCTGCGCACGTACGTGAACACGTGCGCGCCCGCCGACCTCGAAGCGCAGGTCGGGTCATATGGAGGAGACGTGGCCCGCCTCGTTCCCGAGCTCGCGGAGCAGGTCCCGGGTCTGTCGGAGCCGTTGCACGCCGACCCGGAGACCGAGCGGTACCGCCTGTTCGAGGCCGTGGACGCATTCCTCGACGGCGCGGCCGCCAGCGTGCCTGTGGTCCTCTTGCTCGACGACTTGCACTGGGCGGCGAAGCCGACGCTCCTGATGCTCCGTCACCTCGTGCGGGCCGGGAACGACGCATCGCTGCTCGTGGTCGGCACGTATCGAGACACGGAGCTCGACCGCCGTCATCCGCTGGCCGAGATGCTCGCCGATCTGCGGCGCGACGAGACCGTCGAGCGGATGGCGCTGCGCGGGCTCGACGAAGGCGAAGTGACCGCGTTCGTCGAGGCCGCCGCCGACCAGCCTCTCTCACCCGAGGTCGCCGAGCTCGCCCACACCGTCTACGCCGAGACCGAAGGCAATCCGTTCTTCGTCGGCCAGGTGCTGCGCCACCTCGTGGAATCGGGCGCAGTCGTTCTGGAGGACGAGCGGTGGGTACGAACGGCCACTGCCGACCGCATCGGCATCCCCGAGGGCGTCCGCGAGGTGATCAGCCGCCGCCTGGCCACCCTCGACGACGAGTCGAACGGCGTCCTCGCGGTGGCGGCGGTCATCGGCCGGGACTTCGACGCCGGCCTGCTCACCGAGGCGACCGAGGTGGATCCGGAACGCGTCCTCGACGCGCTGGAGATCGCAGAGCAGGGTCGCCTCGTCGAAACGACAACAGGACGGGCACGGTTCACCTTCGTCCATGCGCTGGTGCGCTCCACGTTGTACGACGAGATCCCGACGACGCGTCGTCTGCGTCTGCACCGTCGGGTGGCTCAGGCGCTCGAGCCGCGCGCCGCCGGCGACGACACCCTGCTTCCGAGTCTCGCTCGCCACTACTGCGAAGCGGCCGCACTCGGTGAGACGGACAAGGCGATCCGCTACGCCACGCAGGCCGCCGAGCAGGCGCACGCGAACCTTGCGTACGAGGAGGCCGCCGACCTGTACGAGCGCGCCCTGGCCGTGCTCGAGCCGCGTAGCCAGGACGAGCGGGCGCATCGTGGCGACCTTCTGATCCAGCTCGCGACCGCTCACATGGCCGCAGGCGACCGCGGAGCCGCCCGCGTGGCGGCGTTCGAGGCGGTGCAGCACGGGCGCGACGTCGGTCGTCCCGATCTCCTCGCCGACGCCGCGATCAGCATGGGTGGTATCCGCGTCTGGAGTGAGGCGGGGGCGGTCGACGAAGGATTGGTCGCGCTCTGCGAGGAGGCATTGGATGCCTTGCCCGACGGCGATTCCGCCGGGCGCGCGATGGTCGCGGCCCGTCTCGCGGGCGAGCTGTACTTCCTGCCCGAGGCGAGCGACCGGCGACGGGCGCTCACGGATGACGCAGTTGCGATGGCGCGCCGCCTCGACGATCCGGCGGTGCTCGCCTTCGTGCTCGGCGGCGCGCACTGGGGCATGTGGGCGCCCGGTACCGCACGAGAGCGGCTCGCGATCGCGGAGGAGATCCTGCAGCTCGGCCGCGCCGCCGGCGACCGTGGGCTCGAGTTCAGCGGCGCGCAGTGGGCCTTCAGCGACCTCATGGAGCTGGGGGACACCGAGCGCGCCGACGAGATGCTCGCCACCGAGATGACGATCGCGGCCGAGCTCAATCGGCCCGATTTGCTATGGATTGCGGGCGTGCACCGATGCACTCGCGTCCTGATGGAAGGCCGGTACGACGACGGCGCGCAGCTGGCCGACGAGGCGCTCGCGTACGGACAGGCCGCGTACATCGAAACCGCCCTCCAGATGTACGGCGTCGCGCAGATCGATCTCGCGCGCGCTCGCGGCGGGGTGGAGGATCTCGAGCCGCTTGTCGCCGGCATGGTCGAGCGATACCCCTTGCTGCCGGCGTGGCGGACGGGACTCCTCTACCTCTACGCGATGCTCGACCGGCCCGACGACGTCCGCGACCAGATCGAGATCCTTGCCGCCCAAGATTTTGCCGATCTCCCCTCCGACGCGAATTGGGGGATCGCGATTGCCATCCTCATCTTGGGGTGTGCGTACGTCGGAGACCGCCCGAGAGCAGCGCGTCTGTACGAGATGCTGTCGCCGTATGCCGAGTACTGCGTGATCGCCGGGCTACCGGCGATCTCCGACGGATCGGTCGAGCTCTTCCTCGCGCTCGCGGCCGGGACCACCGACCGTTGGGACCTTGCCGACGAGCACTTCGCCCGCGCCATGGAGCGGGACGCCAGCTCCGGGAACCGCGCCTGGTCGGTGCACGGGAAGTTCGAGTACGCGGCGTTGTTGGTGCGGCGGGATGATCCTGCCGACCGCGACCGCCTCGGTGGGTTGCTCCGCGAGTGCCTCGCCGGCGCCACCGAGATGGGGATGACGCGCGTGGTCGATCAGACCAGATCGCTCGCCGCCACCGCCGGCGTCACCCTCGATTAGCTCAGGCCGGCGGTCCCGACGCCAGGGTGACCTGGGCGGTGTGGTGGTCGCCGGACTCGTCGGTCCAGGCCACGTCGACCTTGTCGCGGGGGTGGTGCGGCGCCAGCGCCGACGTGAGGTCGTCGATCGAGCTGGTGCTCTTTCCCGCCAGCGAGGTGATGGTGTCGCCCTGCTGGATGCCGGCGTTGTCCGCCGGTGAGTTCGACTGCACGCCGGCGACCGTCGCGCTCGACCGCGAGGTTCCGCTGCCGCCTCGTGATCCGCTGCTCGTGCCCGCGCTCCGAATCGACACGCCGAGGAAGGCGCGCTCGCCGACGTGGGTGTCGCCGCTGCCCTCGCCCGTCCTGATCTGGTCCGCGACCGACACGGCGGTCTTGATCGGGACCGCGTAGCCCTCACCGGAGCCGGTGCGCAGCCGGAAGCCGCCGCCGCCGCTGCTGGCGGCCGTGTTCATGCCGACCACCTGGCCGTCGGCGTCGACGAGCGGGCCACCGGAGTCTCCGGGCTGGAGCGGACGCGTCGATCTGAATGAGGTTCCGCAGCGTCTGGGAGCCGGACGAGTCGGCGACCTGGATCGTCTGGCCGACGGCGCGCACCGAACCGCTCGAGGCGTCGGGCGTGCCCCCTCGTCCCCCCGCGTTGCCGAGCGCGACGACGGGCTCACCGACCGACACGGTCTCGTCGGTCTTCACGGTGTCGAGACCGGACACGCCGTCGACCTTGAGGAGCGCGACGTCCTCGCTCACGTTGTAGCCCAGCACGTCGGCGGGGTAGCTCCGACCCTTGCCGCCGATCTGGACCCGGACGCTGCTCGCGCTCTCGATGACGTGGTTGTTCGTGAGGATCTCACCCGACGACGAGAGCACCATGCCGGTGCCGGCGGCTTCGCCCTGCCCGCCGGCCAGCGTCGTGTTGACGACGGCCACCGCCGGGTCGACCGACGACTCGATGGCGCCGGTGTTCTGGTTCCCCGAGCCTCCCGAGCTCTGGGCGCCGGCTCCGGTCGTGGCGAAGCCGACGATGCCGGTACCGACGACCGCTGCCGTGAGCACGGCGAGGCCGCGCATGAAGGGCGAGGGGGCCTTGCGGGTGGGGGCGGATCGGGGACCGGGCATGGGTGGCATTTTCGCGAGTGAAGCTTTGATCCCCTGTGGAACCGCTGAGCGACGACCGATAATCCCGCCTTCATCTGATCCGGCGCGGTGGGGAATAGTCTCTGGTTCTTCCCCGGCATGACATCAGCAAGGAGAGGGCAGGCATGGCCGACGTCCGCACCAGCACGCTTCGATCTTCCCGGCTTCGGCGGCGAGGTCGTCCACCCCGGCGACACCTCGTACGACGATCTGCGAGCCGTCTTCAACGGCATGATCGATCGCCGTCCCGCGCTGATCGCGCGATGCACGAGCGCCGACGACGTCGCCACCGCCGTCAACGTCGCTCGGGAGCAGGACATCCCGCTCTCGATCTACGGCGGCGGCCACGGCGTGACGGGCGCCGCCGTCGTCGACGCCGGCATCTGCGTCGACCTCCGCACGCTGAACCACATCGACGTCGATCCCGAGCAGCGTGTCGCCCGCGTCGAAGGCGGAGCGAGGTGGGGAGCGATCGACGCCGCCACCCAGGAGCACGGTCTCGCCGTCACCGGTGGGCGCATGTCCGACACCGGCATCGGCGGCCTCGCGCTCGGGAGCGGCAGCGGCTGGCTCGAGCGCAAGTACGGCTTCACGTGCGACAACCTCGTCAAGGCCGAGGTCGTCACCGCCGACGGCCGCCAGGTCGTCGCATCCGAGGACGAGAACCCCGACCTGTTCTGGGGGCTCCGGGGCGGCGGCGGCAACTTCGGCGTCGTCACCGCGTTCCACCTCCGGCTCCACCCCGTCGGCCCGATCGTGCTCGCCGGCCAGCTCATGTACCCGGCGGAGATGGCGGGCGACCTGCTGCGCTTCTACCGCGACTTCATCCTGGCGGCGCCGGACGAGGTCTGCGGCGGCGTCGCGTTCATCACCGCGCCGCCCGAGGAGTTCGTGCCCGAACCGGTGCGTGGCCAGCCCGTCGTCGGCGTCATCGTGCTCTACGCGGGCGACCCCGCCGAGGGCGAAGAGGCGTTCCGGCCGCTGCGCGAGTTCGGTCCGCCGGGTCTCGACATGGTGCAGCAAATGCCGTACGTCGCCGTGCAGCAGATGATCGACGCACCCAACCCGAAGGGTCTGCTGAACTACTGGAACGCCTCCTTCTACGACTCGCTTCCCGACGAGGCGCTCGACACGTTCGTCCCGCGTGCCACGCACCCGGTCTCACCGTTCAGCCAGGTCATCTTCATGCCGGGAGGCGGCGCGGTCGCCAGGGTTCCCGAAGATGCCACCGCATTCGTCCAACGGAACGCGGAGTTCAACTTGCACTACCTCTCGATGTGGGAGGACCCCGCCGAAACCGACCGCAACATCTCGTGGACCCGGGAGTTCTCCGACGCGATGAAGCCCTGGGCGAGCGGCCGGCAGTACCTGAACATGTTGGACGAAGACAGGGTGGACCGAGTGGCAGCGGCGTACGGCCCCGACAAGTTCGCCAAGCTCCAGGAGCTCAAGAGCAAGTGGGACCCGACGAACCTGTTCTGCCACAACCAGAACATCCCGCCGGCCTGACTAGCGCTCCTCGGTGACCCGGACCGTCATGTCGACGGGCCCGGTGTAGGCGACCCAGCGGCCGGATGACGCCGTCCAGATCCGGTCGGCGAAGCTCACCTGGCTGATCCCGAACTCGGCGCGTGGCCGATCAGCCACGCCGCCACCGTCCAGCCGCGGGCTTCCGGTACGGGCACGTCGAGTGTGAGCGGACCGAGCTCGCGCGCCAGCGCCTGCCGCAGTGGCTTGCCCGACGCCTGGGTCGGCCCGACGTCGACGCGACAGCTCAGCCCGGCGGGGATCTCGCCGGTGGCGGCCTGCGCGATGGCTCGCGCCTCGTGTTCCCACTTGGCGTAGGCGCGTCGGCGCCGCCGCTGCGCTGCACCCGTTGCGCGGCGGTGGTGACGGGGAGCGACTCCCAGCCCCGGATCCGTGCCAGTCGTCGGTAGAACGCGCCCGCCGCATAGTGCGGCGTCAGGACCTCGCTCTCCGAGCCCCAACCCTGGGACGGCCGCTGCTGGAAGAGCCCGAGCGAGTCCCGGTCGCCGTATTGGAGGTTCTGCAGCTTCGACTCCTGGAGGGCGGCGGCGAGTGCGACGGACACCGCGTGATCGGGCATGCCCATGCGCTTGCCGACGGCGGCGATGGTCGTCGCGTGGGAGGTCTGCTCGGGGCTGAGGGTGTAGGTCTGGTTCTCGAGCGAGACGTGGCATCCCGGCGGTGCGGCGTCCTTGTTCTCTCGTCGCGGCGAGACGAGGTAGCCGCCGGCCGTCGCCACCACGAGGACGACGATCGCCACGGCCCAGCTACGGCGTCGGAACATCTCGCTCCGAACGTATCCGCCCGCGACGCCGCGTGCCGGTCGCGTCGGAGGTCGCGACGGCGGCCGGAACGGATAGAACGGGTTTCCATGCCTTTCGTTCTCATCGAGAAGCCCCGGCCGCACGTCGCGCTCGTGACGCTGAACCGGCCCGATCGCATGAACTCCATGGCCTTCGACGTGATGATCCCGCTGCGGGACGCGCTCGAGGAGGTGAGCCTCGACAACGACACACGGGTCGTCGTCCTCACCGGCGCCGGCCACGGCTTCTGCTCGGGCGCCGATCTCGAGGACTCGGGGACGATCCCGAACATCGCCGGTCTGACGCGCTCGTCCATCGCGCAGCGCTCGATGGAGCTCCTCCACGACGTGATCGTCGGGCTGCGCCGGATGCACCAACCGGTGATCGCGGCCGTGAACGGCGCCGCCATCGGCGGAGGCTTCTGCCTCGCGGTTGCCGCCGACATCCGGTTGGCGGCCGAGGGCGCGTACTTCCGCGCCGCCGGCATCAACAACGGGCTGACGTCGACCGAGCTCGGGATCAGTTACCTGCTCCCGCGTGCCATCGGCTCATCGCGCGCCTTCGAGATCATGCTGTCGGGCCGCGACGTGGATGCCGCCGAAGCCGAGCGCATCGGACTCGTCTCGCGCGCCGTCGCCGGCGAGCAGCTGCTCGAGCAGTGCTACGAGCTGGCCGAGCGCATCATCGGGTTCAGCCGGGTCGGTGTCGAGAGCACGAAGCGCATGCTGTGGTCGAGCCTCGACGCCGGCAGCCTGCACAGCCAGATGGACGCCGAGGCGCACGCCCAGCTCTACGTGCGCCTCACGACCGAGAACTTCGAGGAGGCCGTCCGCGCCCGGCGTGAGAAGCGGGCGCCGGTCTTCCGGGACTGACCGCTTCCTGCGCTATTTCTCGGCGGCGGCGACCCGTTGGACGACGGCGTTCACGATGTCGGGGCCCTGCGTGATACGGGCGTCGACGTTCGTGAACGCGAAGCCGAGGGCGGCGCGTCCGACGCGCACGACGATGAAGTCGATGTACAAGGTGGCGTTCCCACCGTTCTGCGTGAAGGTGGTTGCGATCTCGTAGCCGAGCGCTTCGTCGCCGACGCCCTGGAGATCCGTGATCGGCGCCACGGAGGGTGGCGCGGCCGCGGGCCGATTTCGCTCCACCTCGGTCCCGAGCCGGTTGAAGCACGCGGTTGCCGCCGACCCCTTGTACGCCGACACGAACTTGCCGGCGCTCTTCTTGTCGGCGAAGACGTACACCGCGTTCTCGGCCGTCGTCGCGTTCTCCGGCACCGGATCGGCGAACTCCCGGGACCGCGCCCGAGGCTCGTCCTGCTTTGCGGCTGCGACGGCGGAGTTGATCTTCTTGCATTCCTTCAGGCCTTTGAGCGCATCACCGCTCGGACTTGCCCCGCTTCGACGTCCACTCGGCGGGGACGTCCGCCTTCGTGATGACGCCCGCCTTCAGGATCGCCTTGTCACTCTTGGACTCGCCGGCGGCCATCGCCGGGCGCTGCGAGCGCCAGGGACGCCGCAACCGGGACGGCGAAGATCAGCGTGCGCGTGCGTCGGGAAAGCATCGGGGCACCATACCTCCCGGTTCCGCGGCAGAAACGCCCGGCCCGAGTGGGGCGTGTGCGCTGCCGTCGCCACCGGGAGTGGCGCCGGAGTGGCGAGATTCACCCATTCCACAGGCCGTTGTGGACGGCTGACCAGGGCAAACGTTCACCGTTCGTTCACGCCGCGCGCGTTGATCGTCGGGCCACAACACGCTTCGCTACACGCGACCGATTTGGGCCCATCCCAGGAGAGCACTTGGCCGAATCGGACCCCAGGGAGCGGGAGCCGCCCCACACGTCTTCCCCCGGGGCGGCTCCCGCTTCCACTCAGGTCGCACGACACCATCCCGCTCGCGACCCGGACGGCCGGACGCCGGCGGCTGCTGCCAGAATCGGCGGCGTGGGAAGCGAGCACAACCGCGCCGTCCGGACCGAGTTCCGCCGCCAGTCGCCGACGTTCGAGGGTGAGGACTCGTTCTTCGCCGACGCCCGCCTCGCGGCGTGGGTCGCACGCCACCTGGAGCCGCTCGACTCGTCGATGCTCGTCCTCGAAGTCGCGTGCGGCGGTGCCCACCAGGGCGAGGCGATCGCTCCTCAGCGTCGGTCGCGTCGTCGGCGCCGACCTCACGCCCGAGATGCTCGACGTCGCCCGCCGCCGACTCCGTGACCGCTCCCTCGACGGGGTGGCGCTGGCACGCGCCGACGCCGCCCGGTTGCCCTTCCCCGACGACTCGTTCCACCTCGCGTTCTGCCGGTTCGCGGTGCATCACTTCGCCGAGCCACTCGAGCAGCTCGACGAGATGGTCCGCGTCGCCCGCCCGGGTGGGCGCGTCGCCGTGGTCGACCTGATCTCCGCCGACCCGGAGCTCGCCGATGCGTACAACGACGTCGAGCGGCGCCGCGACCCCTCGCACACACGCGCCCTCACCGCCGACGAGCTCGAGCGCGCCGTCGAGGGCACGGGGACGAACCTGGAGCACACAACCCGGGTCGACGTGCGGGCGCCGGTCGAGCGGTGGCTCGCGGCAGGCCTCGACTCCGTCCGACGTCGCCGATGAGATCCGCGCCGAGCTGCGGGCCGAGCTGGAGGGTGGCCCACCGACGGGCATGCGGCCCGTCGACGACGGCGACCTCCAGTACACCCAGACGTGGGAGATCGCGGTCGCCCGCGTCCAGAGCTCGTCGGCGCGAAAGGTCAGCAGCCGGCGTTGCGCAGCGTGGCGTACGGATCCGTTCGTTGCCCGTTGACGCCGCCCAGCCTGATCTCGAAGTGCAGATGCGGGCCGGTCGCGTTGCCGGTCTGGCCGACCCGCCCGATCGGCTCGCCTTGCCCGACTCCGCGGTCGCCGCCGCCGAGGATCTCCGACATGTGCGCGTAGTAGTAGACGTTCCCGTCGACGGCCGAGAGGTACGCGACGAGCCCACCCGCGCTCTCCAGCGTGTAGTGCACGCTGCCGGACTTGACGGCCCAGGTGGGTGTTCCCGTCGGCGCAAGCATGTCGATCCCGTAGTGGAATCCGCTGCCGCGCGGCCCGTAGCTGTCGGTGTAGCTCGAGCCGTCCACCGGACAGCGGAAGTCCGAGATGACGGGACCGCCGCCGGGCGAGCACGTCGCGGCGATCAATGCGAGCGCCGCCACCGGCAGCAGCAAACGACCACGCGCGAAAGGAAGAGTTTGCTTGGGGGATGCAAGAAGCGTAGGCGCGTACCATGCGCGAAATGCGGACAATTGCGCTGGTCGATCACACAAAGAAGTACCGGCCGCCCGCCGGTGTGCTGGAAGCCATTGCAGAAGCGCTGACAATTCAGGTGCAAAGGGACTTCGCGCCCGCCTGGGGCGTCGAAGGCGCGATGTTCACGGTGGGCGGGCGCGGCGACAAGATCCACTTCTTCGACAGCGCGCGCGAAGCGGAGGAGTTCGGCTGGCACGTCACGGACGACCGCGGTCTTCCTTACGCGCACGTGTTCGCGGCTGCGTCGATCTCGCACGGCAACGGCTGGACCGACGGCGCGGAAGCGGTGTCAGTGACCGCTTCGCACGAAGCGCTCGAGATGCTCGCCGATCCCCGGGCGAACGAGTTCTGCTTCGACGGTGAACGGCGCCTCTGGGCGCGTGAAGTCTGTGATCCGGTCCAGAGCCGGGCGTACAAGATCCGCACGGACGACAAGCTCGTGCCGGTGAGCGACTTCGTGCGCCCGGCGTACTTCAACCCGTGGGCGGCGGGCCCCTACGACCATTTGCGGGTGCTCGACGAGCCGTTCTCGATCGACAGCGGCGGGTACGCGGTGTGCCAGCGCACCTCCGCCGAGCGTGAGCAGTTCGGACGCGGCTTCGGCGTCACCTTCGACGATGCGATGCCCGAATGGCAGCGTGCCTCGAAGCTGCGGGGCTGGGGCCGCACCTACTGGCGGCTCGCCCTCAACCCGTGAGCGCGTACGGAACCGGCGCCGCCGGCTCCGCCTCCGAATCCGTCTCGATCGACAGGACCCGGTCGAGCCCGAGACGCTCGATGTCCGCCCGGACGCGGCGCGTGGGATGCACGACTGTGAGGCGATGACCGGACCGTCCGAAGCTGCGGTGGATGGTCTCGATCATCTTGATGCCGGTCCCGTCGGCGAACGAGAGCCCGCCGAGGTCGAGGACGACGTCGCCGGCCACGTCACGGGCCTGGAAACAGGCGGCGGCGAGCTGCACGGCGCTGATCTCTTCGAGCTCGCCGTCGACGATCACCGCGGCGGATCCGTTGTCCCGGCGTAGCTCGCATCGGAAGCTCGGACTGGGAATTGTCATGGGCGCACCTCGCGGTTGCGTGCATTCGACAGTAGAACGACGAGTTGCATCGCGGTCAGCATCGGGGTGAACGAGAGGTGAACGTTTGCGTGCGCCGCGGTAGCGCGGCTCGTTCACCGTTGCGCTACGAGACCTTGACGTCGTGTTCGTCGCCCGGCCAAGACGTTTACGCCTCGATTCGTCATGCTGCGCGTCGTGAAGATCGGAATCGTCACTGAGAGCTTTCTTCCTCAGATCAACGGCGTGACGAACTCGGTGCTTCGCATCCTGGAGCACTTCCGGGATCGCGGTCACGAGGCCGTAGTCGTCGCACCGGGCGACGGGCCGGCCGAGTACGCCGGCGCGCCCGGTCGTGCGCGTCCCCGCGGTGCCGTTGCCGGTGTACCGGTCGTTCCCCATCGCGCTGCCCACCCGCCAGGTCGAGAACGCACTGCGGGACTTCCGTCCCGATGTCGTGCACCTCGCGTCGCCGACGGTGTTGGGCAGTATCGGCGCCATCGCTGCGCAACGGCTCGACGTGCCCGCGGTCGCGGTGTTCGAGAGTGACCTGCCCGCGTCCGTCCGTCGTTACCACCTCGGTGTCACCGCACCCGCCGCTTGGACTGGCTGCGGTGGATCGATCGCCCGCGGCGTTGACGCTGGCACGCGTCATCTGGCTGACCGGCTCGCCCGTCGAGCAGCGTCACGGTCTTGCGTCCACGTGTCCGACCGCCGCATCGCCGCCTGAGCCCGCGCAGTTCTCCACAGGAGGCTGTGGAAAGGGAGGATGGCGCCCTTTCCGGTCGATGACAGGGCCCGCGGCGCTCGGACCGCTCCACCGGCCCCTCGTCCTCAGCCCCCGACGGCCGACCTGCTCGCCTCCGCCTTGGCTTCCTTGGCGTCGCCGGGGGTCAGGAACCCGTCGCGCTGCAACTTGTCCGTCGCCTTCGAGAACGCCTTCACGTAGTCCTGGTGGGTCGGGTAGAGGGACGACAGGCGGGTGGCGTCGAAGGCGGCCGTGTACCCGAACAACGAGCAGAAGCCGGGCCCGCCCCCGGGCTCGCCGGAGAGCGTCGCGACGGGCGCCTCGAGCTGGGGGAGGCGGATGCCGCCGCGGGCGTTGCCGTGCTCGTCCCGCTCGATCGTCGGCGTCGGCCCCTCGGTGATCTTCACGAGCGGGGCTTTGGGCGGCGGTGGGCCGCCCGCCGGCCCAGCGGGCGAGATCGTGCATGGCCGTGTCACGATGTAGCGCTGCGTACCCTGACAGCATGCTGCTGGACCGGCGCAGGCGCGCCGCCGTTGCGTCGGCGGCGTTCGCGGCGCTGGCGCTGAGCGCGTGTGGTGGCGCTTCCGCTACCGAGGCGACCTCCTCGTCGAAACCGAGTGCGGACCTGCCCGCGAGTGACCGCCCAGAGGCGGAAGTGCGCACTGTCGTGGTCGGGCCTGCAGCCGAATGGTGCGGAACGTCGGTTCGGTGGCCGACTCGAGCACGAGCACCGGCCCTGCGCTGTCGGTTCAGCGATTCGATGGGCGTCCTCGTGGACGAGCCATTGACCGGCAACTTCAGGCAACGGCCGCGGTCACCGCGAACCGGCTGTGCGCGAAGAGGCCGTCGAACAGTCCGGCCTCCGGCTGGATGGCGTTGACGCACGTGACCACCGGAACGCCGACTGCGACCGGCGTCGCAGAGCACGTCCACATCTTGAGCGGGAACGGTCCCGGCCGGTCGTGCCTCGCCGGGCGAGCGCAAGCACCACGATGAACGACAACTGCGACTACGAAGCGCCGGAATAGCCGTCGCCCGAGTGGTCGAGCTGCGGATCTGTCGTGTCGGTTCGACATTCAACCTGTTCAGGCGCCCGGCTGCGATCGAAGCGGTGGCAGCTCGCTGAGTCCTACGAAGGGCTCGACCTTCCTCCCGACCCTCCAGGTCGGCACCGGCGTCCAACCCGCCAACGCGCCACTTGAGCCACTCGAGTCACCGTCGATGCCGTGAATTTCACGGGTCGTCGGGCGAGCACGAGCAGCTGCACCGCAAGGCTGAGACGTCTCAGCGCGTTCCCGGCCTCTCCGCAGCGTGCGCCAATGCTGCTCCGAGACACTGCGCCATGACGAATGGTGCAGACGAAGAAGACGCCGCCAGCACCCAACCGACCGAGCCGGCCGAAGCGGCCGAGCCGACCGAACCGCCGGCGCCGCCGCCGGATGACAGTGCCGCCCATTCGGGCCCGCCCCCGACACGCGGCGGATGGCTGCTGCCCAAGTGGGCGATCGTCGCGATGGTCGGGTTCGTGGCCGTCGCGCTCCTCTTCGGGAGCGCGTCCGCGATCGGGCGAGCCACTGCGTCCGGTGGTGACAACGTCAGCAACGAGCAGCCGGAGTTCGGAGAGCACGGCGCATCTATCCCGCTCGACGACGGCCTCCGGCCGAGGGGTCGACTCTGCGTGGTGCCCGAAGCTCACAGGCGGGTCTCAGCATTTCGAGAGGGGTCGCTCCCGGCTGACTCGACGAGAACCGTCGCCATGCCAACGTGAAGAAGAAGCGAACGCGGCGAGCGCGGACCCGACCGAGCCGGCCCAAGCGACCGACCGACCGAGCCACCGCCGCCTCCGGCCGGATGACAGTGACCACCGCTCGGGCCCGCCCCCGACACGACGGGGGATGGTTGGTGCCCAGGTGGAGCGGTCGCCGCGATGGTCGGGTTCGTGGCCGTCGCGCTCATCTTCGGGAGCAGGTGACGATCGGGCGAGCCACCGCGTCCGGGGGTGACGACCACGAGCGCATCGAGCGCGGCTTCGAGGGGAGGCCCCCGCGGGGTGAAGTCCCCCAACGGCCTCAGAGGAGCGGTGTCTTCCTCGGCGTGTCGACGCAGAGCGCGACCGGCGGTGAGCAGGGCGCCATGGTCGAGAACGTGGCGAGCGGGAGTCCCGCCGCGGGCGCCGGGCTCCAGCAGGGTGATGTGATCACCGCCGTCGACGGAACGGCAGTGACAAGCCCCGCCGACCTGGCGCAGCTGGTTCGCAGCCATCAACCCGGCGATCAGGTGACGATCGCCTACAGCCGCAGCGGCAACTCCGCCGAGACGCAGGTGCAGCTGGCGGACCGGTCGTCCGAGAACCAGCCGGCCAGCTGACCGGCACCCCCCGGCAGGCCGCGTACCCTGACGTGCATGCTGCTCGACGGGTTCAATCACGTGGCGATCCTGACCAGCGACACGAAGCGGCTGCACGCGTTCTACGAGGAGGTATTCGACGCGTCCGTGCCCCGCGACGGGCCCGAGACACCGAACGGCGCCGAGGTGCGCCTGTCCGTCGTGCACGTCGGTCCGCACTCCGAGCTGAACGTGTTCGAGGTGGACGGGAACACCGAAGCGGAGCGTCAGACGCCGATGTTCGGGCGGGGTCGTATCGACCACCTCGCTCTCCACGCGGAATCCCTCGAGGCGTTCGAGACGATCCGTGACCGGCTCATGGCCCGCGGCGCGAGCGACGGTTTCGTGACCGATTTCGGTCCGATCTTGAGCGTGTTCTTCCGCGACCCGGACGGTCTCGAGTGCGAGGTGTGCGTGCCGAACCCGGACGCGCAACCGGGCGTCACCAACCCGCCCGGCACGCCGGCGGCGCGCTACCACGGCTCGTCCTAGCGCTCCGGCTCAGTCGAGGAGTCGCGCCGCTTCGAGGCGCACGCGGAAGTCGGGATCCTCGGCGACGGTGGCGATCGCAGCGCGGCTGGGCTCTGCGCCGACGGCCCCGATGCCGGACAGCGCCTTCCACCGAATCCATGCGTCGGAGTCTGCGAGCGCGCGCTCGAGCAGCGGGCGGAGCTCCTGTCGCTCGGCGCCGGCGATCGCGTCGACCGCGCTGCGTCTCACGGAGCGGCTTGCGTCGCTCACGAGGACTGCCCATGCGCCGGCAGCCGTATCGGGAGGCGCGTCGGCGAGCAGCGCGGCTGCGACCTGGCGGCGCGCCGGCTCGGGATCGTCGCACACGGCGAGGACGCGTTCGAGGTCGTCGGGCCGGTCTGCCCGCAGTGCGCCGAGGTCGGCCCACGCGCGTTCGAGTCGGCGGGGCGCGCGGGTCTGGTCCTCGGACGTGACGGCGCGCGCCGGGCCGGATCTCGGTGGGGCTCGGCGGGCGTTCGAGCGGCGCGTCGCCCGCGAACTCGCGCGTCACCTCACGCAGGATCGGCTCGAGGAGCTGCTCCCAACGGTCGGGGCGCGCGATCGTCACGGCCACGAAGTCGGGCCCGACGAGCACGTTGGTGATCTCGTCGAAGTCGTCGAAGAGCCGCGCCACGCGTGGATCGGTGGAGGCGGCGGTGGCCGACTCGTAGTTGCGCGCCGGGCCCGCCTCGAGCGGCGGAGTGGCGAAACGGATCGTGCGCGGGCTCGGCGTCGCCTCCGGCACGACGGCGCCGTCGAAGGTCTCGCCCAGGTCGGTCGCGTCGGCCCGCTGCGTCGGCGCCCACGGACGCGCTGTCTGCCTCAGGCGCGTCGCTGTCCACCCGGAGCCGGAACCGGCCTTCGTTCCACGTCCATGTGAGCGTGAGGCCGGGCTCGAGCTCGCGGGTGTCGCCGCCCGTCCCGGTGCCGACGATGTCGGCCAGCGCGTCATCGTCCTCGGCCGTCCACGCCGCGTCGGAGAAGAAGCGCTTCAATGACTGCTTCACCGGGCCGAGCGCCTCGAGCGGCAGCGCACTCACCACCGGCGTCAGCTCCCGGATGGCGTCCGGCACGAGGCCGTCTTCGACCACACGCAACCGGGCTGCGTCGAGCTCCGCACCGACTTCCGTCACACCAACGACGGTACCGAGCGACGAGCGGAGCCGAGCCGAGCCCGGCCCGCTACGAGGGGCTCAGAGCTTGCTCGACAAGATGAGCGAGTAATACGCCTGGCCCGCCTCGGACAGGTGAACACCGTCCTGGACGAGGTACTCGGGATGCTGGCTCGCCGCCGAGTACCAGTCGAGCAGCACCGCGTTGGGATAGCGCGGCACGGCGGCGGCGATTGCGTCGTTGTCGGGCTGCTCCCACGGCCGGTCGACCCGCGTGTTCACGAGGACGACGCGCTGCACGCCGCTGAGGAGCCGCATCATCTCGTCGAGCTGGTCCTCGGGGATCGACCCGTTCGTGCCGAGGTGGATGACGACGACGTCGCCGAGCTGCCCGGCGTCGTGCAGCCGGCGGACGACGTCGAGCCCTTCGGTGAAGTGGCGGCTGACGTTGGCGTCCATCTGGAGCCGGTCCCCGAGGAAGCGGCGGAGCGACGTTTGCGCGCCGAGCATGACGGAGTCGCCGATCGCCGTGACCCGAGCGTTGGGGATGGGGGTGAGCGTCGTGTTCGGCGCCGAGTGCGCGGGAACCGGGACGTTCGCGGCCGCGGGCGCCGAGGTAGGTGTCGAACCGGGCGCCGTGGTGGTGGTCGTGATCGCGATGTTCGCCGGCTTCGCCGGGAAGCCGGGCGGCCGGGGTGCCGGTTGCGCGACTGCGAGGCCGATGCCGAGCAGGGCCGTGGTGACCACGAGGAGGCCGCCGGCGAACGCGAGCCGGGCGCGCACGCGTCGCTGTTGCAGCAGCGGCGTGTGTCGTAGCGCGGACAGTCGCCGCCCGAGCGCGCCGCTGCGGATCGGCACCTCGACGAAGCGATAGGACGCCGCCGCCAGCCCGACCGTGATCGCCACCCGGAACGTGAAGAGGGGAATCCCGGTCAGGGGGATGTCGACGCCGGGGCGCGTCACGAGGAACACGGGCCAGTGCCAGAGGTAGATGCCGTACGAGCGCTTCCCGATCCAGACCATCGGCGAGGTGCCGAGCAGCCTGCTCGTGATGGTCGTGGCGGGGTGGACGGCGACGAGGACGACCAGCGCCACGACGCACGCGAACACCAGGTACCCGCCGCGGTACAGCGACGAGTCGAACTCGTTGACGTTGACGAAGCACCACACGAGCACGAGCAGGCCCGTGAGGCCGATGACGTCCAGCGCCATCGGCGCCCGCTTCCCGATCCTTCCTCGGAGTTGCCACGGAGGTAGCAGGACCGCCATGCCGGCGCCGATGAGCAGGCCGCTCGAGTGCGTGTCGGTGCCGTAGTAGACGCGTGACGGGTCCCCACCGGCGCGGTACAGCAACGCCATCAGGAGTGCCGACGCGGCGGCGGCGCTGAAGATGGTGACGGCCAGCTTGATGCGCGACGGTCGCCAGAACTTCAGCGCCAGGCCCAGGAGCAGCGGCCACAGCAGGTAGAACTGCTCCTCGATCGCCAGCGACCACAGATGCTGGAGCATCGGCTGCCGCCCGAGGCTGGAGAAGTACGACTGCTGGTGGAAGATCAGGTACCAGTTCGTGACGTAGCCGAACGACGCGACCACGCCGCCCCGCAGCTTCGAGGCTTCGTCGGGAAGGAACACGACCACGTACGCGCACGTCACCGTGATCATCACGAGCAAAGCGGGGAGCAGACGGCGCGCTCGGTGCCGGTAGAAGCGCGCCAGCCCGAGGTGGCCGCCGTTCCGTCGCCACGCGTCGAGCAGCACGGACGTGATCAGGTAGCCGCTGAGCACGAAGAACACGTCGACGCCGAGGAAGCCGCCGCTGAACCAGCCCAGGTCGCCGTGGTACACGAGCACGGCGGCGACCGCGAGCGCGCGCACGCCGTCCAACGCCGGGATGTAGCCCAACCGTGCCGGGGTCGACGCGCCGTTCGTAGTCGCGCCGTTGGTGGACGCGCCGTTCGTTGGCGCGCCGTTCGACGGCGCCGTGGCGGGCGGGCGCGCCTCGTCGACCTCGGGTTGCGACACAGGGGAGGTCACGGCACCGCCTAGTGGTTTGGGCGCGCGGCAAACCATGCGATGAGCCATGACTTAACTGCCAGACGTTAACCCCGTCAGCCCCTCGAAGCGCGGAACCCTTTCGATCCAACGGGATCCGCCCCCGGGGCGTACCGGCAATTCGGCGTATTTCCGCCCTATAAGGGCGCCCGGAGGGGTCGTTTCGCGGCCTCGCGCGCCCTGGCCAGCCGGCCGGCGATGGTCTACGGTTCACCCTCCTCACTCTGATCACTTCAGCCACACAGGCCTCCCCAGACACGACCGTCCGCGCGCCCCGCGCCCGGCACGCCCCCTGGATCGCCGCGCTCGCGCTCGTCGTCGCGCTCGTCCCGCTGATCTCGGTGGGTCGCGCCCACGCGCGATCCCATCGACGACAAGCGGGCGGAGGCGCAGCAGCTCCAGAAGGAGATCGACGCCAACGGCGCCAAGCTCGACGCCCTGTCCGAGCAGTACAACGGCGCCCAGTACCGGCTCGAGCAGGCCCAGGCGGCGGCGGCCGACGCCCAGCAGAAGCTCGACGCCGCCGAAGCGGAGGTCGCCCGGCTCCAGGAGCTGGTCAAGGTTCGGGCCGCAGCGTTGTACCGCAGTGTCGGGCAGGGCGGTCCCGTCGACCTCGACGTGTCGAGCGCTTCGCGGCTGATCTCCAGCTCGAAGTACTCGAAGTCCGCAGCGCAGCACGACATCGACCTCGTCAAGGAGCTCCGGCGCGCCGAACGCGCGTTGCACGACCAGAAGGCGGCGGCCGACCAGGCGCAGGCCGACGCCCAGGACGAGCAGGAGCAGATCGGGAAGGCGCAGGCCGGCGTCGAGGCAGCGAACGCCCGGCAGGAGCAGCTCCTGTCACAGGTCAACGGCGAGATCGCGCAGCTCGTCGCCGAGGCGCAGGCGCAAAAGGAAGCCGCCGAGCTCGCGGCGGCACAGCAGCGCTACGCGGCTGCAGCCGCGGCCAACGTTCCGACGACTGGCGCGCCGGCCCCCTCGGCGGGGAGCGGAACGGGCGCCGGCACCAACACCAGCCGTGGTTCCAGCGGCGGCAGCGGACCGGCCCCGGCTCCCAGCGCCAGCCGTGGTTCCAGCGGCGGCAGCGGACCGGCCCCAGCTCCGAGCGCCAACGTCCCGGTCAACGGCGGGGGCGCGAGCGCCGCCATCGCCTACGCGCGGTCGCAGCTCGGCAAGCCGTATTGCTACGCCGGGTCCGGGCCCGCCTGCTTCGACTGCTCGGGCCTCACCATGCGGGCCTGGGGAGCGGCGGGCGTGAGCATGCCGCACTACTCCGGCGCGCAGTACTCGAAGTTCCCGCACGTGCCGCTCAACGCCATGCAGCCCGGCGACCTCGTGTTCTGGGGACCGGGCGGGAGCGAGCACGTCGGTCTCTACATCGGTGGCGGCCAGATGATCGCCGCCCCGCACACGGGCGACGTGGTGAAGATCCAAGCCGTGTTCGGCAGCCCCGTCGGAGCCGCACGACCCGGCT
Source organism: uncultured Actinomycetes bacterium (assembly GCA_963768605.1). Lineage (GTDB taxonomy): Bacteria > Actinomycetota > Acidimicrobiia > IMCC26256 > JACDBD01 > JALZAA01. The sequence continues at coordinate 342,042 of CAVYIP010000021.1, forward strand.
GAGCGCTGAACGGCGCGATCGGGGCCGGCCCGTAGAGTCGGCCCGTGGCCGATCACCGTCGTCTTCGAGACGCACTCCATCAGCGAGGACAACGAGCTCGGCGTCGCCTCGGGTTGGAGTCACAGCCGCCTGTCGGACCGGGGGCGCCGGCAGGCCCGCGAGCTCGGTGAACGACGACGGGACGACGGGATCGCGGCCGTGTTCAGCTCCGACCTTCGCCGCGCGGTAGAGACCGCCGACGTCGCGTTCGGCACAGAAGGCCCACCGATCCTGCTCGACTGGCGACTGCGCGAGTGTGACTACGGCGAACGCAACGGCGATCCGGCCGAAGCGCACGGACGCGATCGAGCTGCCCACGTCGACGAGCCGTTCCCGGGCGGCGAGAGCTGGCGCCAGGCGATCGCCCGCGTGGGCGGGTTCCTCGAGGACCTGACGCCGCCGATGGGACGACACACGAGTTCTCGTGATCGGCCACGTCGCGACCCGGTGGGGCCTCGATCATTACGTGGGGGGCGTTCCGCTCGAGGATCTGGTCAACGAGATCTTCGAGTGGAAACCGGGCTGGGAGTACCGCCTCGACTGGAGCCGTCGAATCCGTGACGCGAACCGCTACAGCTCTTCGCCCTGTTGCACCGCGAAGATCGGACGGTACGGACCGGTCGGCGGCATCAGGCACGGGCGCGGGTCGTGCCGAGCCCAGCGCGCCGGCTCCCCTCGAATCAGCTCTTCACCGTGCGGTGACTGCTTGACCAGGTCGGTGTAGGCGAACGCGTCGGCGGCGGCATAGGTCTGGAGGAGTAGCGGCCGCGGCCGGTCCGACCGGTTGGGCGCCGACCCGTGCACCGTTCGGCAGTTGTGCACCGTGATGGTGCCGGCGGGCCCGACCGGGTACTCGGCCGCATCCACGCCGGCTCGGTCGACGTCGCCGTCACGGAGCGCACCCGTCCACCGGTCGTCCTCGTCGTAGAGGTCGAAGAGCGGCCCGTCGTGGCTGCCGGGGACGAACCCGACCTCACCCATGCCCGCCTCGACGTCCTCGAGGAACACGCCGATGGTGAGCAGGTCGTAGTTGGTGTGCGGCCAGAACTGGATGTCCTGGTGCCACTTGACCTCCTCTCCGCCGCGCGGCGCCTTGAAGTTGAGTTTCGAGTGGTGGAACTTGACGTCGGGACCGAGCAGATCGACGGCCACGTCGGTGATGACGGACCGCGACGCGAACTCCCAGTACGTCTCGTGGAGATCGGTCGGAGAGCTCAGCCGGCGCAGCCGCGGTTCGTCGGCCGTATGCCCGACATCGAGGTCGTACAGGATGTTCGACTCGGTGAGCGCGCGGCTCGCGTCGACGAACTCGTCGGTCACGCGGCGGAGCCGCGCCAGCCATTCCGAGTCGACGAGACCCGGGACCGCGACCCAGCCGCTCCGCTGGTACTGCTCGCGCTGCGCCTGACTGAGGACCGCGGTGTCGAGCATCAGTCGGAGCCTATTTCAGCCGTGCGCCGGCGCGAGCCAGCTGCTTGATGGGCTTACGGTTCGGCCGGAAGGCGGAGGCTCACTGAGGCGCCGCCTTCGGGCCGGTTGCGGGCTTCCACGGTGCCGCCGTCGCACGTGTGCGACCGCGAGGACGATCGCGAGTCCCAGCGCGGTCCCGCCGGTGGCGGCGCCGCGGGCTTCGTCGGCCCGCCGGAAGCGCTCGAAGGCGTGAGGGAGGAAGTCGGCGGGAAACCGCTGCCCTCGTCCTGCACCTCGATGACCGCCGAGCCGTCATCGGTGCGGACACGGGCCGTGACCACGGCGTGTGGCGGCGAATGGCGAACGGCGTTGGCGACAGGTTGCGAACGGCGCGCCGCAGAGCGTCCGGAGCGACAGGTGCCTGCGTGGCCGGGTCGCGTCCACGGCCATGCGAACGTCCCGGGTCGCAGCCTCGGACGCGACGTCGGCCGCTGCCTCCTCGACGATCGGTTGCATGGGAAGGAGATGACGCTCATCCGAGACCGGCTCGTCGACGCGGGCAAGGAACAACAGCTCGTCGGTGAGCCGGGTCAAGCGCGCCGTCTGCTGCGACGCTTCACCCACCGCATCGCTGAGGTCGGCGCGACTGCGATCGGGTCGTTGCGCCAGTTCGAGCTCGACCTCGAGCACTGCGACGGGCGTGCGCAGCTCATGACTCGCGTCCGCCACGAAGGCTCGTTGCCGATCGATCGCATCCTGAAGCCGAGCGAGGAGAGCGTTGAGGGTCGTCGCCAGCGCCGCGATCTCGTCGCGGGTGCGCGGGACCGGCAGCGCCGCGGACGAGTCGTGCTCGGAGATGTCCGCAACTTCTCGCCGCATCCGGTCGACCGGGCGCAGGGCGGCGCGGGCGAGCAGCCAGCCGCCGACGCCGGCCACGACCACCGCGATCGCGCCGCCGGTCACCAGACCGCGGTCCACCCTGCTGACGGCTGCGTCGGTCGGCTCGAGCGAGGTCGCGACGACGACGATCAGGCGCCCGTCGCTGGTCGACACGGGCGAGGCCAGCACCCGGAACGGTTCCCGATCACGGCCGTTTGACACGGTCGTGTTCGTGTAGACGCGCCCGTCGTGTGCCGAGCGGATCACCGCGGGTGGGACGACGGGGCGCGGGCCGGCCTCCGGCGTCGTCGCGACGACCGTGCCATCGGGCTCGAAGATCTGTGCGACGACGTCGGTGGGCGTCAGCGCGCTCCGGTCGAAGGTCCGGGATCCGGCGCGCACATCGCGTGACAGCGCGCCCGCCTGGCTACGCAGACCGGGAGCGAGCGACGACTCCACGCCACCGCGGAACGAGCGCGCGAACAGCACTCCTCCGACCACGACGAGCACGAGCGTGATCACAGCGAAGGAGAGTGCGAGTCGAACGCGGATCGGCACGACTCAGCCGCTTTCGCTCACGCGGAGCCGGTACCCGACGCCCCGGATGGTCTCGATGTCGTTGCGTCCGAACGGCCGATCGATCTTCTTCCGGAGATACGCGACGTACTGATCGACGACGTTCGACGTTCCGTCATAGGCGAAGTCCCATACGTGGTCGAGGATTCGCGTCCGCGTCACGACTTCTCCCGTGTGCCGTATGAGCAGCTCGAGGAGCGCCATCTCCTTCGGCGAGAGCGGGATCTCGACCTCGCCGCGCGACACCAGGTGCGTCGCCGGATCGACGCGCAGGTCGCCAACCTGGAGCAGCACCGGGCGGGCCCCCGACTGACGCCGGACGAGTGCCCGGACGCGGGCTGCGAGCTCGGCGAAGCTGAACGGCTTGGTCAAGTAGTCGTCGGCCCCGGCATCGAGTCCGTGCACGCGATCCTCGACTGCGAGCCGGGCCGTCAGCAGCAGGATCGGGGCCCAGCGATCGGCGGCCCGCAGACGCCGGCAGACTTCGAAGCCGTCGATGCCGGGGAGCATCACGTCGAGGACGATGGCGTCGTAGTCCTGCTCGGTGCCGAGCCAGAGCCCGTCGGTGCCGTCGTGGGCGACATCGACGGCGTAGCCCTCTTCCCGGAGACCACGCTGGAGCAGCGTCGCCATCCGGGGCTCGTCCTCCACGACCAGGACCCGCACCGCCCGACCGTAGGCGGGTGTTCATGTGAGCTCGATGTGAGCGCCCGGCGCTGGCCGGTGCGGGTCCCGCCGGCCGGTCAGCCCTCGGAGTCGGGTTCGGCCTTGACCACGTGCATGTCGGTGTCGAGTCGAACGTCGACCGTCGACCCGTCGGCCTTGGTCACTTCGACCTCCCAGACCGCTCCGTCCTCGGAGTCGCGCTCCACCGCGTTGGCCTTGGTGGCGCCGGTCTCGACGAGCGCGGCCGCCACGGCCCGGTCGGCGTCGGGGCCGGTCGCGCCGCCTTCCTCGTCTCCACCGTTGCTTGCGACCGCCACTGCGCCACCGGCGATGCCGCACGCCAGGACGGCCGCGCCCACGGTCGTCACGATCGTTCGCTTCTTCATCGTTTCCTCCGCTGTCGGATCGGGGTTTTTCGCAGCATGCCGATCTGCGCCCTCGATGGGAGTGAGACGAACATGTGAACCGCTCTCACATCCGGCCGGCGCGTCCCTCCCCGGGGGAGCCCGGTCGGGAGTTACCTACGACGGGGCCGGTGCGGGTGCGGGCATCGGGGGTTCGCCGGCCGCGGTGCGGTCCAGGATCTCCCGCTTCACCAGTCCACGCGACACCCAGTTGCGACGGTCGGCCCACACCAGCATCGGCGGCAGCACGACGAGCGCGCTGAGCAGGGCGACGGCCACGTTCATCGCCACGATGATGCCGAAGTCCCGCAGCAGTGGCAGCGACGACGTTGCGATGACGGCCACGCCGGCGATCGCGGTGAGGGCCGACACGATGAACGCCCGACCCGGTGCGCGACGCGGCGACCTCGACCGCCTCCTCGGGCGTCAGCCCGCGCCGGCGTTCCTCCACGAAGCGCAGCAGGATCAGCGACGTGAACTCCGTGCATGCGGCGACCACCAACGGGCCGCCCACCGCGGTGATGGGGCTCAGCTTGAGGCTGAAGGCGAAGGCGACGAGCGACGCGGTGCCCACCGCGATCAGCACCGGGACGAGCGAGAGCAGCGAGCGGATCACGCTGCGGAGCCGCACCGACAGGAAGAGGAACACGAAGAGGATGGCGAGGTACGTGAGCAGGACGCGGTTGGCCTCGAGGTTGTCGAGCAAGCCGACGCCGACCACGGCCAGGCCCGACGGGGTCGCGCTGACGCCCGCCGGGGGATTGACGGTGGACCGGATCTCGCGCACGACCTCGGCCCGCCGCTGCGAGCTCGCTGGGCCCGGTGCGGAACACGAGGTTCAGCGCGTCCCCGTTGCTGCTCACCGTCGATTTCTTGACGCCCTCGGGAGCGACACCGTCTGCGGCGCGCACCTCTTCACCCGTCGGGGCGACGTGCGAGGCGCCGGGCACGTCGTTGGTGATGTCGCTCACAGTCGTGACGATGCCGGCGCCCGTCAGCAGCGTGTCGGGATGCTTGGCGAGCTCCTCGGTCGTGAAGTTGTCCATGAACCCGACGGTCTTGTCGTCGAACACGTCCTTCGACTGCACGAACATCCCGAGCTCGCTGGACGACCCCGTCTCGCGGTCGAGCGTGTGGAGGTCGTGGATCACCTGCGAGTCCTGGTTGACCCACTTGATCGGGTCGGTCTGCAGCTCCAGCTGCCCCTCGACCAGGATCCCGCCCGCGAAGATGATCACGCTGGCGACCGCGAGGGGGATGGCGACACCGCCGGGCAACGCGCCGAGCCAGACAACGAGGCGGCCGAGCGGGCCGGTGCGGAAGTCCCTGCCCTTGGTGGGCGACTTGTACTCACGGATGCCGAGTGCGGCGAGCGGGGCGATGATGCTGCACAGGCAGATCACCGCGATGCCGACCGCCAGGAGGAGGCCGAACTGGCGGAGCATCGGCACCTTCGCGAAGCGCAAGGCGGCGAAGGCGAAGATGGCGTCGAAGGTGACCACGAGCAGCGCCGGGCACAGGTTTCGGGCGGTTTCCTGAATCGGGTGTTCCGCCCGGTCGATCACCACCTCTTCCTCGACGCGCGCGTGCATCTGGATCGCGTAGTCGATGCCTATCCCGAGCAACACGGGCAGTCCGGCGATCGTCACGATCGTCAGGGGGATGCCGAGGTAGCCGGCGAGCCCGAACGCCCACACGATGCCGATGAGGATCACGGCCAGGGGCAGCAACCGCCACCGCACGTCGAAGAGGACGAGCAGGATCACGATCATGATGGCGACGGCGATCGCGCCGAGCGTCAGCATGCCGCCGGTGAGGTAGTCGTTGATGTCCGTGAGCAGCACCGGCGCGCCGGTCGTGATGTCCGACGCGTTGGCGAACTTGAGGTGTTCGCCTGCCGTGATGACCTTTTCCGAAGCGGCGCCTTCTGTCGTGATCGACGCGTTGCCGACGAGGCGCGTCACCATCTGCGCGTGGGTGTCGTCGATGATGAAGGAGCGCAGCGCCTTACGGATCTCCCCCTGGTTGTTGTGGAGGAGGAAGTCGACCCACGCCGGGTTGTCGAGCGTGCGCTGCGCCTGCGGGACCGCGTTGAGGCGCTGGATCGTCGCTGCCCGCGTCGGCGCTGCGCGCCGCCTGACCCTCGGGGGATGGGTCCTTCGCCGTCGCGTCCAGCAGCGCCCGGCCCGCGATGCTCTGGGTCGGGTCGCCCGACGGGCTCTGCACCAGGCTGTCGCTGAACTCCATGAGCGTGCGGGGGCTGATGACGCCGACGATCCCTTTGCCCTTGCCCAACTCGCCCTCGACGGCGCGCCACTTGGCCTGGTTCTCCGGCGTGAACAGCTCGTTGACCGTGTGGCCCTTGTCCATCGTGACGAGGGTGAGCATCGCCTGGCCGCCGAAGAGCCGCTGGTAGGCGACGTTGTCCTTGTAGACGGTGTCGCTCTTGTTGAGGTAGCTGTCCTGGCCGGTCGAGAACTCGAGGCGCGTGATGCCGAAGCCGAGGATCAGCGTGACGAGCAGGCCGATGACCGACACGAGCCCGGCGTGCTTGCCGAGCTCGACGGCGATGATTCTCCAGAACCGCTCCACGGCGCTCTTTCCCCCCTGCCGGAGCTGGTGCCGACACTACTCATCCGGACGCCCCGCGTCGCCGCGAGATCGCCGGTGCGCGACCGGCGCGGGCTCACCACAGCGTGGGGAGCAGGATGATCTGCACGACTCCGTAGAGGAGGAACGCGACGCCCAGCCCGAGGATGCCCATGCGCAGTCGCTCCCGTGGAGATCCGCAACGAGATCCCGGCGAAGAACAGCACCGAGGCGAAGAACACCGTCGTCAGGACGTATTCGTCGGCGCGGTCCCGCGCCGTCGCGCCGTCCTCGACGAGCTGGTCTGCGGCCGTCTCGAGTTTGGCGGCACGCTCGGCCTCGGCCTGGGTGTACTGGGGCATGTTCAGCGGCGTGGGGATCGCGTTCGGGTTGTTGAGCGGGTCCTGTGCCAGCCACGCCTCGAACGCGGTGCGCAGCTCGCCCTGGAAGTGGGCGGCGTGGAGGTTGGCGAGCGTCTGGTCGCCCGTGGTCTCGAGATCGAGCCACCGCTCGAAGTCGGCGAGGTCCCGGACGCGGTCTTCGCCGGCGCGGATCACCGCTCGCGTCGACCTCGCGTGCGACGCGTCGGCTATGGCGAAGTTGTGCGCCTCCCGGCCGCTCCAGCGGGCAGCCTGGTAGCCGCTCCACGCCGTCCCGATCGCCGCCGCCGACAGCAGGACGATCGCCAGGACCTCGAAGATTCGCTCCCGGCCCGTGCCCGCGTGCCACGGTTCCTGCAACTCCTCGGGCACGTGTTGGTGCACGTGTTCCGACACGGGCGTTGACGCTATTGGAAGATCGCCGCCACGATGTTGATGGTCACGGCCAGGATCACCGCGCCGAACAGATAGCCCAAGAGAGAGTGCCGCAGGATGGTGTGGCGGATCCCCCGATCGTTGATGTCGGTGTCGGCCACCTGGAACGTCATGCCGATCCCGAAGGCGACGTACGCGAAGTCCCGGTAGTCCGGCTCGTAATCGGGTCCGATCTTGAAGTCGATGCCGCCGACCGGCGGTCGGCGCGTAGTACTCGTGGGCGTACCGCAACGCGTACACGGTGTGCACGGTCGCCCACGACAGGACCACCGTGGCCACCGCGGCCGAGACGAGCAGCGATGTCGCCGCTGCCGCTGCCGGATTCGCTGGCCTTGAGGAGATCGAACCCGACACCCACGAGGCTCACGACGCACGCGCCGAGCACCAGCAACTGCGCCGAGACGCGGCTGTTGTCCTCCCTCGTTGCGAACTCCCGAGTCTCGGCCGGCGTGAACAAGCCGGCGGTCGACCAGACCCACACGAGGTACAACGCCGCCGCGACGTCCCATCCGATCAGCGTCGACAGCTGCCAGGGCGCGAACCACGCCGCGATGAACCCGGCCGCGCCTCCGGCGACCGCCACGAACATCGCCCGCCGCCGCGACGAGACGGACCACAGCAGCGCAACGTGCGGGCGTTGACGGACCACTCGTGCCGACGTTAGCGGGCCGGTCGCGAGGGGCCTGAATGGCCGCGACCGTGGACGCCCGTACGTCAGCGCCCGGCAGAACGGCACCGAGCGTTACTGTGCGCAGCGCCATGGCAGACCGGGTCGAGCTCTTCGAACGCCGCAACCGGGTGCGGATCGTCGCGCTCGTGGTGCTCGCGACCCTCAACTACATCGTCGCGGTGGTGATGGCGGCGATCGCGCTGGGGATCGGGATCGCATTGGCGCTCATTTTCCAAGGTGACGCCTTCGCGGACGCCGACACCTTCCCGTTCTTCGCGATCGGCATCGGCGTCGTCGCCGTCGGATCCGCCGTGATCGGCATCCTCGTCGGCCTCGTGCGCATCCCGTTCCTGCGCCGTCGCCTCGAACAGAAGGTGCTGGCGGAAACGGGCGCGCGCATCATCGCGGCCGACGAGCAGACCGAGGTCAAGAATCTCCTCGAGGGCCTCGCGATCGCCAGCGGACTGCCGCCTCCGCGCATCGCGGTGATCGACGACCCTGCGCCGAACTCGTTCGGCGTCGGCACGCGCCCGTCCAACACGGTGGTCGGGATCACGACCGGTCTCGGTGACCGGCTGAGCCGCGACGAGCTCGAGGCCGTCCTGGCGTACGAGGTGAGCCGCATCCGTAGCTGGGACGTCGCCCTGTCGAGCTGGGCCGTCGCGCTCACGAGCAGCGCGATCTCGGCGGTGGACGATCCCGACGACGACAATTTCCTCAAGGCCATCCTCGGAGTCGTGCCGCGACGGCTGGCGGAATCGCTCCAGGTCTGGGCGTTGCGCGACCAGGGCGTCGAGCGAGACCGGGTCGCGGTGCAGTTCACCCGCAACCCGTCCTCGCTGATCGACGCGCTCGAGAAGCTCGACGCCGACGCGAGCCGGATCCGCCACGTCAGCCGGTCGACCGCCCCGCTGTGGCTCGAGTTCCCCGCGCAGGTCCTCGGGCCCATGCCGTCGCGGGCCACGCAACGACTCGCCCGCGAGCTTCTCCTCGACGAGCGCGTCGAGCATCTCCGAGAGCTCACCGGCGAGCCGACACGCCCCGTCACGCGATGATGCTGACGCCACCCGGCCCGACCAAGAGGCCCACGACGATGAGCACCACGCCCCAGATGATCTGGCGTCGCAGGAGCGCGCCGATCCCCAGGACGACGAGGATCACTGCGATGAGCCACAGGATGAAGTTCATGCCACCTCCGTTTCGTTTCGCTTCCGATTGACCCCGGGCGTCTGCCCTGGCCCATCGGCGCACAAACCCAAGCGAACAAATGGCGCAGACCGGCTCGCCGGTGGTCGTTGCATCAATCGGGCGGCTTGCGGGTATGCAGACGAGGTCTCCCGCTCGAGAGGAGCTGATCACCGTGGCGATGTTGGACGTGGAGAACGCGCAGGAGCTGGCGGAGCAGGCTGGGAAGAAGCTCGCGGCGACGACGCAGGAAGTCGTTCAGGAAGCTGTCGCCGAGGGTCGAAAGCGCGTCAGCCGCAAGGCCAAGAGGCGGGCCCGCAAGCTGGAGCAGAAGCTGGAGCGACGTGTCACCGAGGCGGCGAAGCGGCTGCCGGTCGACACGCCGGTGGACCGCAGGCGCCGCCGCCGGACGGCGGGCCGGACCGCGCTGCTCGTGCGCGTGGTGATGGCCAGCGCCGTCATCGCCGCCGTCTACGTGGCGTGGCGGGCGCGCAACCGCCGTGACGGCACGGCTGAAAGCGGTCCGGCGCCCGACGCGTTCGGCACCGCGGTCGAAGCGTCCGACGACGGCGAGCACGCGTCGGTAACTTCACCGCAGCCGTAGCGCGGCGCGCATCCCCGAAGCGCGCGTTTCCCACGCGTTACGATCGCCGCATGCGCTGTCGAGTCCTCGCGGCGACAGCAGTTGTCTTTGTATTCCTGCTGGCGAGCGTGCATCCCGCCGGCGCCCAGGACGACGGAAACGAGCACGGCCGCCGCATCAGCGTGACCGGCGGGCTCGTCGTGGCGAACGGCGAGACCGTCGACGGGCCGGCCGTTTCGGCCAACGGCCCCGCCCGCATCGACGGCCGCGTGAACGGCGCCGTGTACGTGGGCCACGGCGACCTCCGGGTCGACGGACATATCACCGGCGACACGCTCGTGCTCGACGGCGATGCAGTCATCCGCGGGCGCGTCGACGGCAGCATCACCGTGCTCAACGGGAAGGCGACCATACGGCCGGGCGCGGACGTTCGTGGCGACGTCACCTCGCGCACGAGACCGACCGCGGCTCGAGGGACGGTCGCAAGGCCACGTGGAGAGGCTCGACGTCAATACCCTCTTCGCGGGATTCATCGTGGTCATCCTGGTGGTGCTGTGGCTGGCGGTCACGCTCTCGACAGCCGTGCTGGGGCTGTTCTTCGTGTGGTTGTTCCCGCGCGCCGCGGACGCCGTCGTCGTCGCCGGACGCCGCGTGTGGGCGTCGTTCTTCCTCGGGCTCTTCCTCGGGATCATCGCCCCCGTCCTCGGCGTCGTCGTGATGGCGAGCGTCGTCGGCATCCCTCTCGGCGTAGCCGTGCTCGGGACGCTCGCTGTGCTGTGGCCGCTCGGCTACGTCGCCAGCGCCCTGATCTTCGGACGACTCATGGTCCACGGGACCGGTACGGGCGGACGGATCGGAGCGTTCTTCGCAGGATTCGGGATCCTGCGCTTCGGCGCGCTCGTGCCCGGCCTCGGCTTCGTCATCGGCTTCTTCTTCGCCACCTACGGGTTCGGCGCGGTCATCATCGCCGCCTGGCGCGCCGGACGACGCGCCTTCGGCGCGGACGAGCAGCAGCCGGAGTACGCGGGCACACCCGCCACCGCCGTTCGAAGAGGAACCTTGGGCGGCGTACGCGGCTGCTCGGACAGCCAAGCGGCGGAATTCGCGGGCCCGCAAGACCCGGGCGCGGAAGTCCGGCACCCGGAAGGCGCCTGCGAAGAAGCGCGCGACGCGCGCCAAGGCGGCCGGGACGAAGCGATCGAACAACACGAGAGCGAGAAGCGCGACCGCGAGAAAGACCGGTCCCCGCAAGACGGCCGCGAAGAAGCGGACCACGCGCGCGAAGGCTGCGCCTCGCAAGAACACGGCGAAGAAGCGGACCTCGCGGGCGAACGCCACAGCACGCAAGAGCTCGACGAACTCGACCAGGAAAGCGAAGAAGCGACCCGCTGCCAAGCGCACGGCGACCAAGCGCACGCCGGCGAAGAAGCGCGTGTCGCCGAGCAAGCGCACGTCGGCGAACAAACGCGCGTCGGCGAACGAAGCGGAAGCGACACCCGCGCAAGCGCAGTGTCGGCGAACAAGTCGCGTGCGACGAAGAGGCGCACGTCGAAGAAGGCTCCCGCACGCAAGGCATCGGCGCGCACGTCGAGGGCGCGGGCGTCTCGAGCCTGAATTCCGTCGAAGCGTTCGACGGCACCCCGGATACGCTCGCCAAGACATGCGCTTCGAGACGTTCGGCATCGTCGGCTACGGCCACTTCGGGCAGTTCCTCGCTTCCTCGCTGACGCGGCACGGAAAGGTCCTCGCCTACGACGCCGACAACGCCAAGCTCGAGCACACGACGGACGGCGTGCGCCCGGGCTCGCTCGCCGAAGTGGCGGCGGCCGACGTCGTCGTCCTCGCGGTGCCGTTCGCGGCGCTCGCGGGAGTCCTGCACGAGATCCGGGACCTGATCGGGCGCGACACCGTGGTGATGGACGTGGTCTCGACGAAGGAGCGGGCCGGGAAGCTTCTCGAGGAGATCCTGCCGCCCGATGCCAACCTGCTGGCCACGCACCCGTTGTTCGGGCCGCCGTCGATGGCGAGGATCGAGCCCGGCCTGCGAGTGGTCGTGACCGCCGAGCGGGGCCCGGCGGCGGCGGCCTTTCGGGGGTTCCTGGAGCAGGAGCTCGGCCTGGAGGTGGTGGCGCTCTCGCCGGACGAGCACGACCGCGCGATGGCGTACATGCAGTCACTGCCGTTCTTCATCGCGCGCGCGCTCGTGTCGATCGACGTGTTGGAGCTGAAGCACCGGGACGACCTCGCGATCCCTTCGTTCGAGAAGCTGGCCGAGATCGCCTTCATCGAGCAGCAGCACACCGTCGACATGTTCGACACGAGCCAGATCAGCAACCCGTACGCGGACGAAGCCCGCCGCCACTTCCTGTCGGCGCTGCAACAGCTCCAGGCCGAGATCGAAGCCCACCGGACGGGGAAGCCCGCGCCCGACGGCTGACGCCTAACGAAGCGCGGTCAGCCCGCCGTCGACCACCAGCGTCTGACCGGTGATGTAGCTCGCCTCGTTGGAGAGCAGGAACACGGTCGCGTAGGCGATCTCCCACGCAGTGCCCTGGCGCTGCAGCGGCACGGGCGTCCGATTCCGCGACGGCCGCCCCGCCGATGCGGCCCGGCCGATGGGCGTGTCCATGAGCCCCGGCGCGACGACGTTGGCTCGGATCCCTCGGCGCGCGCCTTCGTGCGCGACGTGCCGGCACAGGCCGCCGAGCGCCGCCTTCGACGTGTCGTACGCGGGCAGGCTGCTGCCGGGGGTGATGCCGGCGATCGAGCTGATGAACACCACGGCCGCGCCGTCGGCCAGGTTGGGCATGGCCGCCTGGCACACGAGGAAGTGCGCCCGAACGTTGACGGCGAAGGTCCGGTCCCACTCCTCCACGCTCGTGCCTTCGAGCCGCCGCCCCTCGCCGATGCCGACGTTCAGCACGAGGCCGTCGAGCGCGCCAAGGCGCGCCTCGGCGCCGGCGACGACCGCCGCGCAGTCCGCGGGGTGGGAGACATCGGCCACGAGCACCTCGGCGCTCCCGCCGTTGCCCACGATCAGCTCGGCCGTCGCGAGCGCGGCGGCCTCGTCGCGGTCGGCGCACGCGACCATGCGCACCCTCCCGCGCCGCCAGCGTGGCGATGGCGCGCCCGTTGCCGATCGGCGCGTCGGGGTCGTCGGTGTGGCGCGTGCCGGCGCCGATGACGAGCACCCGCCGCCCCTCGAGCCGGGCGCGGCCCGGCGCCCTGCCGGTCGCCTCGTCGGGCAGCTCCGGGTCCATGCCTACGCGCGCCCGTCGGGGAGGCCGGGAACGCCCGGCTCGCGCTGCACGCCCAGCGAGTTCAGCGCGAAGGCGAGCATGTGGTACTGCCCGACGAGCATCGGCAGCTCGATCATCTGCCGCTCGTCATAACGAGATGCGAGCGTCGCCCAAGTGGCGTCGGTGAGGCACGCGTCGTCGTGGAGCTCGTCGACGGCGGTGAGGAGCGTCCGGTCGAACGGGTCCCATCCGGAAGCGTCGGGGCCGGCGGCGACCCGGTCGATCTCCTCGGCGGAGATCCCGGCCTGCTTCGCGAGCCGCACGTGCTGCCCCCACTCGTACGACGACGTGCAGCGCCGCGCCGAGCGCAGGATCAGGAGCTCACGGTCGCGGGCGGGCAGCTTGCCGGCGAGCAGCTTGCCCGCGAAGGGCATCCACCGGCGGTAGAGGCCGGGATGGCGCACGAGCGTGGCGAAGATGTTGACGGCCTCGGCGTTCGGCAGCCGGACCTCCTCGAGGAGGGCGCTCGTCTGCTCGTCGGCCTCCTCGTCCCGGAGGGGTGGGATGCGCGGAGATCTGCGGGCGGGGCGGCTCGATTGTGCTCATCGGCGACACGGTAGATGACGTGTCTTCGCCGCCGCCGGGTCAGGGCGTCGATCGACCACCCGCGTTGCTCGTGCGGCCGCCACGCGGCGCCGCACGGTCCGCGCGCCGGGCCGGCCGACGCGTGGGGGACGATCTGACCTTGCTCCGCCGTCGCGCGACCACCGGCTGCCCGGATCGCGACGAGCGTGCGGCCGCCGCGGTGACTCGCGAGGCCTCCACCCGGCGTGCCGCCGGGGACGGCTCGGGCTGCGTAGCTGTCTGCGCGTCCTGCCCTGTCGGGCGCGTGCTCGGTCGGCGGCGACGACGCGCTCGGGCCGCGCGAGCCAGCCGGCCTCGGCGGGTGGAGCGACGTCGGCGGGCGGGATGCCGCCCAGCGCCGCACCCGACGCGGCGGCGAATCGGGCGAGGGAATCGCGCGTGAGGTCATGGCGCAGCGCGGCGACCTTGGCCGGCCGCGATTTGATCCACGCCCCGCTCGCGCTCCGGAGGTCCCGGAAGAACCGCTTGACGCGCGGCCCGTAGGCGCCGCCGTGACGCACGCGCATCGGGTCCGTCTCGTCCATCGCGTCAACCATCTCCTCGCCCATGAAGAGGACAACGGCGAGCAACGAGATCGTGGCGAGTCCGAACATCGTGATCGCGAACGCCCTGACGTACCCGGCCACGGGTGTGTCCTGGGTGATCTTGGCGAGGATCACCGAGGCACCCACGACGCCGAAGGCGACCACTCCGATGCGGCGGAAGTCGCGCTTGTCCGGATCGGCTTGGCACCGTCGCCACCACTCGATGGCGCGAGCGCGGACGGTCCCGCCTCGACGCGGCATGCGCTGCAAGGTAATGAGCGGAGCGGCGCGAGTGGTGGATGGTCGGTCTCAGTCCGCCGCGAGCACCTCGGCGGCGGCGCGCTCACCCGACCGGATCGCGCCATCGATGCTGCCGTGCGACACGGTGGCCGTCTCGCTGCCGGCCCAGTGGATCCGCCCGACGGGCGCCCGCAGCGCCCGCCCGAACTGGGTGAGGACGCCCGGCGGCATGTGCGCCATGAAACAGCCGCGCGTCCACCGCTCCTCGGCCCAGTCGATCTCCTCGTAGTGGGCCGGTTGCGCGGCGCGCGGCCCGAACCGGGTCACGAGCGCGTCGAGCACGAAGCGGCGTCGCTCGTCGGGATCGAGCGCGCCGAGCGTGCGCGCAAACGGGCCGAAGCCGAACGCGGCGAGCACGCCGGGAACACCCGAGCGCGGCGAGGCGTCCAACGTCATCTCGATCGGCGACGCGGTCGCGACCGACTGGCCGTTGAGGCCCGTCGGTCCGCCAGAACGGCTCGTCGTACATCACCGAGACCTTGAGGATCGATCCCGCCGGCATGCTCTGCACGAGCAGCGCCCGGTCGACGGGGAGCTGCGGCTCGTACGTCAGATGGCCCGACAGGGTGGGCGGGATCGCGACGATCACGCGCCGGGCGCGCACCTCGACGCCGTCGCCGCGCACGACCACACCGTCGCCGTCCTGGGTGATCTCACGGACCGGCCGCTCCAGCAGCAGCGCGTCACCGAGCTCGGCTGCGACGCGGTCGGCCATCGTCTGGGCGCCTCCCGTCACGCGGTCCTGCTGGTAGCCGCCCTCGACCGACAGCAGGTGGTTCAGCCCGTTCGCCGACCGGATGAGATAGAGGACGTGCAGCAGCGACACCTCCGCGGGGTCGCAGTTGAAGAGGCCGCGCACGGCGGCGGCGAGCAGACCCTGCCCGTCGCGCGCCGGCACCGTGGCGGTGTCGATCCATTGCGCGGCGCTGCGGGCGTCCCACGCCTTGGCCCGGCGCGCCGTCCAGGGCTCGTCGAGCGGCACGCGCTTCGCCATCGCGTCGAGGCGCGCCATCCCGAGCGACAGGCTGGCGAGCGCGATCGGATTGATCGGCGGGACCAGGCCGCCGAAGCGCTTCACCGCGTCTCGCCCCGCGAAGACGGTCTCGCCCTCGTTCCACGTGGGATAGGTCGTGACGCCCAGCTCGGCGGCGAGCGCGTAGGCGTGGTCCTGTCCGGGGCCGAGCCAGGTGCCGCCGATGTCGATCGGGGTGCCGTCGGGCGCGGGGCGGGTCCAGACTCGGCCCGCCACGCGGTCGCGCGCCTCGAGCACGATCGCCGTGGCGCCGGCCTGCTGCAAGCGCCGAGCGGCGATGAGCCCGGCGTAGCCGGCTCCGACCACGCACACGTCGGCGTCCACGTGAGGAACCTACCGGCGAGCGAAGCCCGGACACCGAAGGCCCCGCGGCGCACGCCCGTGTCGGGGAATCGAATCGGCGGCCTGTTCAGGGCTCGAGCACGTAGCGGCCGCGCACCCCGCCTTTCGCCACGGCGCGGTGGGCGTCGGCGACCTGGTCCAGCGGCACGACTGCGTGGACTCGGGCCGGTAGCTCGCCGGAGGCGGTGCGGGCGAGCAGTTCGGCCAATCGAGGGCCGTCGGGGTGCGTGGCGACAGCGTCGACGGTGATCCCGCGCTCGGCGGCCGGCTTGGCCTGCGGCTGCACGCCGACGAACGCGCCGCCGTCGCGGACGAGGGCGAGGCCCTGCTCCTGCAGCACCGCGCCGTCGGCGACCGCGTCCCATCCCGGCTCGGCGTGCGTGGTGAAGTCGGCGGCGAGGCTGCGGACGAACTCCTCGTCCTCGGCTCTGGCCAGGCCGGTCACCTTCCAGCCGCGGTCCTGGGCGAGCGAGGTGACGTACCCGCCGACCGCGCCGGCCGCCCCGGTCACCAGCAGCTGGTTGCGGTCGGTCGGCGCGTCGCCGAGCAGGTCGACGATCTGGGCCGCACCCAGCCCGTTGACCGGCACCGTCGACGCCGCGACCAGGTCGAGCCCGTCGGGCACGACGGCGAGGTCGCTCGCCGGCACGACGAGCTGCTCGGCGTAGGTTCCGAAGTCGCGGTCGAAGCCGACGACCAGGCCGGCGACCCGGGCGCCGACGTCCAGGTGGACGCCGTGGCCGGCGGCGACGACGGTGCCGGCGAAGTCCCAGCCGAGGCCGGTCCGTTCGGGCTGGTCGATCAGCCCCATTGCGTGGACCCGACCGCCGACGGTTGCGAGGTCGACGGGGTTGACCGGCGCGGCAGCGATCTCGACCCGGACCTGGTCGGGTCCGGGCTCGACGACGGGCACTTCGATGATCTCGATCGAGTCGGGTCCGCCCGGGGTGCGGACGACAGCGGTGCGGAAGGTGGACGGGCTCATCGTTTCGCTCCTCCTGGCTCGTGCTTGGCCGTTGTCGTCCTCCATCTTGGATGGGTTACTCTCTCGTGGGAAGTAGGCACTTTGGAGTGCGTAGGTCACCCATCGGTAGGGGAAGGAGCGGTCGATGCCGACGATGACGGCGGCCCAGAAGCGAGCCCGGGCGAAGGTGGACTACGACGCGTTTTTGGCGGGGTGTCCCAGCCGTCAGCTGCTCGCCCGGATCTCCGACAAGTGGGTAGCGCTGATCCTGGCCGCGCTCGGCAGCGACGGCC
The DNA here is from genome assembly GCA_963768605.1 of uncultured Actinomycetes bacterium. Taxonomy (GTDB): domain Bacteria; phylum Actinomycetota; class Acidimicrobiia; order IMCC26256; family JACDBD01; genus JALZAA01. The sequence continues at coordinate 359,198 of CAVYIP010000021.1, forward strand.
CGCACCACGCCGGGATCGACTGTGTCGACGAGCCGCGGTCGATGCGTTACTCCGAGCTGTCCCGCCGGCTGGCCGGGGTCAGCCAGAAGATGCTCACCCAGACGCTGCGTTCCCTCGAGCGCGACGGCCTCGTCACTCGCACCGTGACGCCGACCGTGCCGGTCACGGTCACATACGAGCTGACCGGACTCGGTCTCTCACTCCAAGCACGTGATGCGCGGCGTCAAGGACTGGGCCGAGGCGCACATGGACGACGTGCTCGCCCATCGCGACGAGTACGACGCCCGCCTCGCGTGAACACTGCCAGCGCGAAGAGCTCCCGCCGGCGAGAACCGGCGGGAGCTCTGCACACCGAAGTGTCGAACGAAGACCGTTAGTACCCGGAGCCGCCGCTCTTCACTGTCGTGGCAGTCGATCCACCACCACTGCTGCTGCCACCGCTCGCCTTCACGACGTTCCAGGTGCCGCCGAAGCTGTTGATGCCCTCTCCGTTGGTGGTGCCCGCGCCGGCGTCCCCCTGGAAGGTGTACACGGGCGCGCCGTTGACCGTGACGTGTCCCGCCGGCGGCCGTGCCCACGTTCTTCACGCCGGTACCGGTCGCCTTCGTCGTTCCTGCCGGCAGCGTCACGGCCGGCCAGACCTGCAGACACGCGCCCGAGCACGGCACTTGCTGCCCACCGCTCGTCAGGGTGTAGACGGCCTTGCCGTCGTTGGTGACCACGATCGTGCCGAGCGGGGTACTGGCGGTCTTGACGACGGCTGTCGCCGATCCGCCCTTGGCCGTCGTCGCGGTCGACTTCTTGGTGGTCGACGTCGTCGACTTCTTCGAGGAGCTCGAGTCACTCGAGCCCCCGCACGCCGCGAGCGCGATCACCGCGGCGGCGCCCAAGGCGACGAGCCCGTAGAGGCGAGGCCTCCGAGTCAGGCTTCGGGACCGGCGCGCGATCCCCGTGCCGCGGCTTGCTGTTCCGTCGTGCATCCCTGCTCCCTTTCGCTGTGCTTGCGAGCCATAAGGACTACGTCCCGAAGGCATGAAGAGATTGTTGCAGGCGGCGGCGTGCTTCGAGGTGCAGTCGAGTCGCGGGCACGGGTGAAGTCGTCGCTCGCCGCCTTCACCTACGATGCGCCCGCTGGGGCTCGTCCGGAGCCGCGGACGGTAGGGGGGCACGATGGCAGAGCATCCGAACGTGGCGCGTGTACGCGCCGCCTACGCAGCGTTCGAGAAGGCGGACCTGAACGGCGCGCTCGCCGATCTCGCCGTCGACGCGGTGTTCCACTTCGGGGGCGAGGGACCCAACAGCGGTGACCACAAGGGTCGGGAGGCCATCGAGACCGCGCTCATCCACAACTTCGAGCTGACCGGCGGCACCCAGAAGCTCCACATCCACAGCGTCTTCGCCGACGACGAGCACGCCGTCGTCTCGCTGCGAGAGACGGCGAACCGCACCGACGGCGCGACGCTCGATATCGAAGAGGCGCACGTCCTGACGATCGACCCGGACGGGAAGATCACGAACCTGTGGGACCTGCCCACTGACGCCGAGGTGCACGACCGCTTCTTCGACGGTCGCTGATCGCTAGGCGCGCGAGAGGCGCGCTCAGCAGCCGGAACCGGCCCAGGGTCCGGGACCCTGCCACTGGTAGAGCGCCCAGGCCATGTCGTCCTGCAGCGGTCGGGCTGGCGCGCGCCGGGTCGAGGCCGACGAGGTCCCCGGCGCCGATGTGGTTCGCCGTGGCGTCCCACGTGCTCTGCAGGAACTGGTATGCGCCGCGGTATTGGCCGCCGGGTGAGACGGCCTGGTAGTTGCCGCCCGACTCGCGCTGGCGCACGCACGTGAGGAACGGATCGTTGTGATGGCCGCTCAGCGACCCCCCGGAGCCGGGCGGGAAGCAGCCGGCAGCGAGGAGCGCAGCCGCGACCACCACCGCCGCGAGGAAGCGGCGTGAAGGCGCATGCGTGCGCGCGCGTGGAGGGACAGCGGGAAGAACTGGGATATCCACAGGCTACCGGGTGGCGGTGGGCCGATCCACGGACCCTCCGGTCAGGCGGTGGCGTGCCGGGCGGGGGTGAATTGCACCGGCAGGTGCTTGGGGCCGGAGATGAAGTTCGATGCCAGCCACTCGGCGGGGCCGGCGGGGGCGATGTCGGGCAGCCGCGTGAGCAGCTCGCGGAGCAGCGCCTGGATCTCGACGCGCGCGATGTGCGAGCCGAGGCAGAAGTGCGGTCCGCCGCCACCGAAGGCGATCTGGTCGTTCGGCGCGCGTCCGACGTCGAAGCGGTCGGGCTCGGCGATGGCGCGCTCGTCGCGGTTGGCGGAGCCGTAGTACATGACGACCTTGTCGCCCGGTCGCGATCGGCGTGCCGGCGAGATCGCAGTCCTGCGTCGCGGTGCGGCGCATGTAGACCACCGGGCTCACCCACCGCAGCATCTCGTCGACCGCGCTCGGGAGCATGCCGTCGAGGTCGTCCTGGAGACGGCGGCGCTGGTCGGGATGGTCGAACAGCGCGACCAGCCCGCCGCCGACGAGGTTGCGGGTGGTGTCGCCGCCGGCGTCGATGAGCAGCAGGAAGAAGAGGTTGAAGTCGATGTCGTCGAGGCGCTCGCCGTCGACCTCGGCGCCGAGGATCCGGCTCGCCAGATCGTCGCCGGGGTGCGCGCGTTTCTCCTCGGCCACCTGCCGGGCGTAATTGAACATCTCGATGATCGCCGTGAGCCCGGCGCCTTCGGGCACCGACTCGGGGGCGGCGTGGATGGTCTCGGTCAGGTGGTAGAGCTGGCGCCCGTCGTCGAGCGGGATGCCGAGCAGCTCGGCGATCACGAACGAGGGCATCTCGCCGGCGATGTCGGTGACGGCGTCGCACTCGCCCCGCTCGATCACGGCGTCGATGATCTCGGCGGCGAGCTCCTCGATGCGCAGCCGCAGTGCTTCCGCCGCCCGCGGCGTGAACTGGCTGTTGATGATGCGCCGCAGCCGCGTATGGCGGGGCGGGTCCGACGTGATCATCATCTGGTGGTCGCCGAAGTCGATGGCCGCCATATCCGGGATGAGGATCGTCGGCATCGACGAGTAGTGCTCCGGGTCGCGCCCGACGTCGCGCACGTCGTCGTACCGGGTGACGGCCCAGAACCCGGGACCGTCCGGCTCGGGATGCCGGTAGACGGGCGCGTTGTCGCGCAGCCAGCGGTACTGCTCGTGCGGCTGGCCGTCGGCGAACGACGCCGGGTCGAGCAGGTCGATGTTCACGACGACGGGATCTCGAACAACGCCGCGATCTTGTCGATCGTCTCCTGCTCCGCGGGGGTGGTGGTCTTCGCGGCCGCCGCGACCGCCTTGGCGATGTCGACGTACCAGCCCGCGACCTGCGCGGCCTCCTCGTTCGGGAGCTTGCGCAACGCGGTCGCCGCCCCGCCGAGGTCGGCGAGCGATGCTTCGACGACCTGCTCGAGGTTCGCCACCTGATGCTGGCGCGCGTTGTGGCGCGCTTCCTTGCTTTCGGCTTCCTTGGCGATCTCGACGATGAGCTCGTCGGCGGGGCCGCCGGCAGGCGGATGGGCGATGGTGCGGGCGCTCGCGCGTGGCCTCCTTGACCATCGAGATCGGCCCGTGCTCACCCGCCGCGAACAACGCCAGCGTCACGAGCAGCGGCGCCTCCGTGAGCTCCTTCCACTCCTCGTCCGTGAACGACGACTTGTCGGTCATGCGCTACCGCCCTTTTCTGATCGCCGGAATCGCGAGCGAGCGACCGACGCCGAACAGCAGTCCCAGCGACCGCTCGAGCTTGGTCAGGACGGCATCCATCGCGTCGACGAAGGCGTCCGCCTGCTCGTCCGTGATGACGAGCGGCGGGAGGATCTTGAGGATGTTCTGGTTGTCGCCCGCGACCTGGGTGAGGATGCGATGGTCCCGGAAGAGCGGCACAACGACGAGCTGAGTGAAGAGCCCGGTCCGCATCGTCTCCAGGATCCTCCACTGCGCGCGCAGTCGCCGCGAACGCGGCCGGCGGAATTCGATGCCGATCATGAGGCCGCGGCCCCGGACCTCGTGCACGACCTCGTGCCGGTCCTCGAGCGCCTGCAGGCCGGAAAGCAGGCGGGAACCTCGCTTCGCGGCGCGTTCGACGATGTGTCTCGGCGTCGATCGTGTGCAGGGTGGCGAGGCCGGCCGTCATCGCCAGCACGTTCTGGCCGAACGTCGTGCTGTGCACCACGGCTCGATCCATCTTGTCGAAGACGGCCTCGACGACGTGCGCCTTGGCGATGACGGCGCCGACGGGGACGTATCCACCCGACAGCGCCTTGGCCACCGTGACGATGTCGGGGACGACGCCCCACTGCTCGAAGGCGAAGAGCGTGCCGGTTCGCCCGAGCCCGGTCTGCACCTCGTCGACGGCGAGGAGCGCGCCGTGCCGGTGGCACAGGTCGGCGGCCTCGCGCAGATAGTCCTCCGGGGCGACGAACACGCCCTTGCCTTGGATCGGCTCGACGACGAACGCGGCGACGTCACCGGCTTCCAGCTCGCGACGCAGCGAGTCGAGATCGCCGAACGCGACGCCCTGGCAACCGGGGAGCAGATCACCGAACCCGTCTCGAAACTCGCGCCCTCCGTTCAGCGACAGGGCACCCGTGGTCAGTCCATGGAACGCGTGGTCGGCGAACAGGATGCGCGAGCGGCCCGTCGCGCCGCGCGCGAACTTGAGCACCGTCTCGATCGACTCGGCGCCGCTGTTGGTGAAGAAGCACCGGTACGCGTCGTCGGGCATGCGCGCGACGAGGGCTTCGGCGAGCAGTCCCGCCAGCGGGGGGCAGTCCATCTGCACGAGGTTCGGGAGGTCGGCCTCCATCGCATCCTGCAACGACTGCTCGATGACGGGATGGCACCGGCCGAGGGCGAACACGCCGAACCCGGCGAGGAAGTCGAGGTATGCGGTGCCGTCGCGGTCGAAGAGATACGGGCCCTCGGCCCGGACCCACTCGCGGTCGAAGCCGAGCGTGCGGAGCACGCGCGGCATCTGCGGATTGAGGTAGCGCTCGTGCAGCGCGAACGCCTCATGCCGGCGCTCGGCGAGCAGCGTGCCGAGATCGAACCCGTCCTCGTTCTTCGACGTGGCCTGCGTGCTCGTCGCGTCCGGCGCGCCGGGAGCGCGCGGAGAAGAGTCGTCGAACTCGCGTCGCAGTGCCGTCATTGCGCGAGGCGCTCCCGGGCGTACGAGTCGTCGGAGTCGCGGGGCCGGTCACGCTCGGGCGCGAGGCCGGGCGCCCCACGAATGCGCTCGGCGCGGGCGGGCTTGACGAATCCGTGCTCGAGGTACCACCGCACCGCGCGCGCGAGGGCCTCGCGTGCAGGGATGCTCGAGTACCCGAGCTCCGTGCGCGCCCGGCTGTCGTCGTACTCCATGCGGGTCGTCGCCATGCGGACCGGCTCGGACGGGAGCGTGGGCTCGCGTCGGAGCACGGCGGCCTCGGCCCATTCCGCGGTCCGCACGATCGGCAGCACCACTCGAGGATGCAGCCGGACACGGGGAGCCGCCAAGCCGCAGATCTCGGCCAGTGTCGACAGCATCTCCCGCAACGACATGTTCTCGCCCCCCAGGATGTAGCTGTGGCCGAGGCGGCCGGTCTCGGCGGCCAGCACGTGGCCGCGGGCGACGTCGTCGACGTGCACGACGTTGAGCGCCGTGTCGACGTAGGCGGGAATGCGACCGTTCAGGAACTCGACGATCGTGCGGCCGGTCGGGGTGGGCGCGGCGTCACCCTCGCCGACGGGAAACGTCGGATGCACCAGCACGACGGGGAGGCCGCCCGCGCCCGCGCGCAGGACCTCGTGCTCGGCGAGGTATTTCGATCGCTTGTAGTGGCCGAAGAGGTGCTCGAAGTGCACGAGTGATTGCTCGGAGGCAGGTTTGCCGTCCTCGGCGACGCCGAGCGTCGCGACCGTGCTCGTATAGACAAACCGGCGACACTTCGACCGCGTCGCAGCGCGCAGGACGTTCATCGTGCCGCCGACGTTCACGTCGTAGAACAGGTCCGGGTCGGCGGCCCAGAAGCGATAGATCGCGGCGAGATGAAAGACCGTCGAGATCCCGTCGACCGCCTCGTCGACCGTGGCGGCGTCCCGAATGTCGCCGACGACTCGCTCGACGTCCAGACCGGCGAGGTTGTCGTCGTCCCGTCCGGGCTCGATGAGGGCACGGACGTGGACACCCCGGTCCAGCAGGGCGCGGACCACCGAGGAGCCGATGAATCCCGACGCGCCGGTGACGAGCACGGGACCGAGATCGGTGTGACGCAACCGGCATGCTTTCCCCGCACCCCCTTCCGGCGAGCTGAATCCGAGCGCAATGCTCGCGCCGACGCTACCGCCGGCACCGCCTGGGGCTCGCCGACGGCTGACGGCCCGATCCGCCGCCCCGCTCGCATGACGTCATCGGCGATGGGTGGGTCGAGTAGGCTGATCGGGTCAGCTTCGGTCGCCTAGGCGCGGCGCGAATGCGACAACACCGGTCCGACCATCTCTCTCGTCGCTCCCGCTTTGCGGGCAGTGTCCCGGGGATTCGGTTCGCCCCAGTGAGATAGCTGTCCGCTTCGCTCCTCCCGACGCCACCGAATGGATACTGAACACGTGTCCCGCCCGCCGGCTGCTGACACCGGCTCGACGGGATGACAAACCAAGGAAAACAAACAACATGGCAACGCAAGGCACAGTGAAATGGTTCAACTCGGAGAAGGGCTTCGGCTTCATCCAGCGTGAAGGCGGGGACGACGTGTTCGTCCACTTCTCTGCGATTCAGGGCGATGGCTACCGGTCTCTCGAAGACGGCCAGCGCGTCGAGTTCGACGTGGCCCCCGGCCGGAAGGGCGAGGAAGCCCAGAACGTCCGAGTCGTCTGACGAAGCTCACGCGGGGCGCCGGGCAGCGGCATCGCCGTTGTCCGGCACCTCGAGAGCGAACAAGGAGTACTCATGGCGGGTCGTCAGCGCACCTCGTTCGAGAAGCGAGAGCGCGAGCGAAAGCGTCAGGAAAAGCAAGCGGCAAAGCGGGCACGCCGGCAGCACGATGGCGTGCCGTCGCCCGAGGAGACGCGTGGCACGACCGCGCCTCCCGAAGCGCCCCCGGCCACCGAGCCGGAGCGCCTCGACACGGCCGAGGGCTGAGCCCCTCGGCGCGTCGCGCTTCAGGCTCGGACCGCGTCCCACGCCGCGTCGACCGCGGCCACGATGTTCGGGACTGCGGCACGGAGCGCGGCTGCGTCATCTTCGATCCACGGCGCGTCGGTGACGTCGACGCCGGACTCCTCGAGGAGCCCGCGAAGGTCGCCGAGCTGCGTCTCGAGCCAGCCGGTGGGGTCGGCGCGAATCTCGTCGCGCCAGTGCCGGTCGCACGGCTCGACCCCCTCGAAGCGCGGATGGAAGTGCGCGCTCAGCAGATTGCCGGGCGGGCCGTCGACCTGATCGAAGAGGTCGGCCCGGAAGACCGGCTGGTCGATCACCACGCGTTGCGCCGCTGACGGCGAGCCTCGTCGCGGCTCGTCGGCGAGCAACCGAACCTCGACCCGCGCGCCGCGCTCGGGCGGTTCCACCGGCTCGTACCACGTGCCGACGAGGACGGCCACCTTCTCGAACACGAATGCCTGCTGCATCGCTCCGACCTCCCGACGTCCGTCACGCTACGTCGATCGGCCGTCAGCCGGTTGCGGTTATCGCGCCACAGGACGATCATTCCGCGCGGAGCCAACGCTTGGAGGTGGTGGGGATGTTCGTGCAACTGATCGAAGGGCGGGTATCCGATCGTGAGGGCCTGCACCGGCAGATGGACGAGTGGCAGCGCGACCTGCGGCCGGGGGCGACGGGTTTCCTGGGATCGACTGCCGGAGTGACCGACGACGGCTTCGGGATCGCGTTCGCCCGCTTCGAGTCGGCCGCGGCGGCGAAGGCCAACAGCGAGCGCCCGGAGCAGGGTCGCTGGTGGGCCGAGACGGAGAAGTGCTTCGCCGGCGACGTCACGTTCAACGACTCCGAGGACGTCGAGGCGTTCCTCGGCGGCGGGTCGAACGACGCCGGCTTCGTGCAGATCATGCGCGGGAGCGCCGACCGTGACCAGTTGCACGCGCTGGACGCGGGCTTCGAGGCGGTCGCGGGGTCGTGGCGCCCCGATCTCATCGGCGGGCTCCGGGTGTGGACCGGGCCCGAGAGCTACACCGAGGCCAACTACTTCACGAGCGAGGCTGAGGCGCGCGAGGGCGAGAAGAAGGAGCCACCTTCGGAGCTCGCGGCGCAGGCGGCCAATTTCGAGAAGCTGATGGCCAACGTCGAGTACAGCGACCTTCGGGATCCCTGGCTGTACTGACCGTCACGACCGCGCGCCGCGCGTCGCGCCCGAGGGTCGTCGACTTCGCGACCCGAGACCCTTAGGGTCGAACGGGGAGGACACCATGGGCCTCGGCGTCGCCGTCGACCTCGGCACGGCCAACACAGTGACTTACGTGTGGGGGCGGGGCGTCCTCGTCGACGAGCCGTCTGCCATCGCGCTCAATCGTCGCGATGGAGGGATCGTCGCGGTCGGCGCGGCGGCGAAGCAGATGCTCGGCCGCACACCGGGCCATCTCGAAGTGCTCTGCCCGTTGGAGGACGGCACCGTCGCCAACCTCTCGGCATGCGAGAAGATGCTGAGGGTCTTCCTGCGCCGCGTGAGAGAACGGCGGTGGTGGAGGCCCCGCGTCGTGGTCTGCGTGCCGTCGCGCGCGACCGAGCTCGGCCGCCACGCAGTGCAAGAAGCGGCGGAGTTCGCCGGGGCCCGCAAGCCCGTGCAGCTCATCGAGGAGCCGGTCGCGGCGGCGATCGGGGCCGGGATGCCGATCGAGAGCGCGGTCGGCAACCTGATCGTCGACGTCGGCGGCGGCACCACGGAAGTCGCCGTGCTTTCGCTCGGCGGCGTCGTGGCGAGCTCGTCCGTCCGCATTGCGGGCAACCACTTCGACCAGGCGATCATGGCCTTCTGCCGAAAGGAGTACGGCCTCGGAATCGGCCAGGGGACCGCGGAGTACGTGAAGTCGCGGTACGCGTGCGCGTGGCCGCTCCGAGAAGAGCGTTACGTCGACATCCGCGGCGTCGACCTCGTGGACGGGGGTCCGAAGACGATCACGGTGTCCACCGTCGAGCTGCGCGAAGCCATCGAGGAGCAGGTGGCCGGCATCTGCGACGCGGTGCGCGACACCCTCGAGGGGACACCGCCCGAGCTCGTCGGCGATGCAAGCCGTCAGGGCCTGGTGCTGACGGGCGGCGGGGCGCTGTTGCTCGGGTTCGACCGCCGTCTCGCCCACGAGCTCGGCTTCCCGGTCCGCGTCGCGCGCCACCCGCGTCATTCCGTCGTGCGCGGCGCGGCGGCCTTTCTCGAGACCTTCTAGCCCGCCCGCGGCGCCGCCGCGGCCTTCAGGTTTACCGCAGCAAGCGTGTGGCCATGCTGTCCCGATGATGGCGGAACACACCGGGAGAGATCATGGATAGGGAAAAGCTGGTCGAGCTGCTGAACGGCGATCTCGAGCTCGAGTTCCGATCGATCGTGCAATACACGCAGCACGCAGCGACGGTGAAGGGCGTCGAGTTCCAGCCCATCGCCGACAAGATCCGGCCTCACCTGCGCCAAGAGCTCGAGCACGCAACGGTGCTCGCGGAGCAGATCGACTTCCTCGGTGGCGAGCCGACCACGCACGTGCCCGAGGTGCCGAACCAGACCGAGCCGCGCCGGGCGCTCGCGCTCGACCTCGAGCTCGAGGAGCGCCAGCTGGCGGCGTACCGGGAGCGCTTCGAGCAAGCGGAGGAACTGGGGCTCCCGGACGTCGCCGAGGCCCTGCGGCCGCTGCTCGAACAGACGCAGGACCACGTGCGGGATCTGCGCGGCGCGCTCGGCGAATGAGTCGGGGAGGGCGTTCCACGTTGCTGCGCGTAGGTGGCGTCTTCGTCGTGACCGGCCTGACGCTGGCGCTGGCGCTCGGACCGATGTTCGCCGTCGTCGGGGGCGTGCTCATGACGTGTGGCGGGATCATGCTCGCTCTCGCGATGGAGTCCGTGTTGGCGCAGGAGGACCTGGACGCCGAGGTCTCGACGGGTCCGACGGTCAACCGGTTTTACTCTCGCGACGACCGGGTACCCCGTACACCGTGATCCGCCGCGGTGTGTGTGCCGCAGTCGTCGTGTGCGCGCTCGTTGCCGCGACATCTCTGGTGGCTGCCGCTCCGGCTGTCGCCGCTCCGAACGGGACCCAGCCCAGGAACCAGGACGACGACACCCAGGTGGTCATTACGGGACGGGTGGTCGTCGCGCAGCAGGAGGCCGTCGGCGACGTCGCCATCCTCAACGGTGACGCTCGGATCAACGGCAGCGTGGACGGCTCCGTCTTCGCGCTGAACGGCGACGTGACCGTCCGGGGATCCGTCAAGGACGACGTCATCGCCGTGAACGGACGGGTGATCGTGGAAGGCGGCGCCCGCGTCGGCGGAGACGTCACCTCCCGCGAGAAGGCGCGCATCTCACCCGGAGCGACCGTCGACGGCGACGTGAAGTCGGTCAGTAGCCGGTTCGCGCTCGGTCAGGTCGGCATCGTGGCGGCGATCCTCCTCTGGCTCGCCGTGATCGTGTCGACCCTGGTGTTCGGGCTGCTGCTGCTCTTGATCGCGCCCCGCGCCGCGGACGCGTTCGCAGACGCCGGACGGACGGCAGTCGGCGCGTCGATCGGCCTCGGCATCGCGGCTGCGGTCGGATTGCCGTTCGTCGGGCTGGTCCTGCTGGCCACGGTGCTCGGCTTGCCGCTCGGCGCCATCGTGCTGTTGGCGCTCGGCTTCGCCTACACGCTCGGGTACGTCGCGTCCGCGTACTTCCTCGGCCGGCTCATTCTCCGACCGCCGAGCAATCGCCTGCTCGCCTACCTCGTCGGCTGGGGGATCCTGTCGGTGGCGGGCGTGATTCCGGTTCTGAATGTCATCGTGCTGATCGCCGCCACCGTGTACGGGCTCGGCATGATCGTCGTCGCCCTGTTCCGCGCCCGGAGCGGCCCACGCGAGCCGGCGCCCGCGGATACCGGCCGCACCGAGCCGGCCACTGCGAGCTGACTTCGCGCAGCTCGCTCGAAATTCATTCGTGAGTGTCACACCCCATCGCTACGGTGCGTGTGCCGTGATTGATGGGGAGACATTCCGATGCAATGGCGCGTGCACCACAGCCAAGCGCGCAACGCGTTCCGGCCCGGAGGTGGGTCCTACGCGGGCCGTCTCGTCTCCGCGGTCGACACCGACGCGCTCGTTGCTCGGCTCTCCGACGACGTCCAGGTTGCCCTGGTCGTAGCGCGCCCGGCGAGGCTGGCCGCGGTGCTTCGGCGCGCCGACGTCTCCTTGATCGAGACGGCGCCTTTGGTCCTGGTCAGCGAGGCGTACGGCGTGCTCGGGATCGCCACCGGTCCCGTGGAACCGCCTGCGCAGCTCCGCGTGTGGTCGAACATCTCGGTGCTCGAGGACGGCGAGGCCGTCGAGATCCCGGCTGTCGACCCGGAGCAGCCGTCGCTGCAGCTCTTTGCGGCGAGGCCGGCTGCCTGAGCGTCAGCTCGGCGCATCAATGCCGGTCGGCCAACCACCGTCGTAGCGAACCGAGGTTCCTCGTGAGCAAGCGGCGGGTGGCCGGTACGCCGAACCGCTCGGTCAGCCGGCCGCCCGCCCAGCGGGGGATCTCGAATCGCGCCTGCCATTCCAGCCGGGTTCCGGCACCGTCGACCGCCAACAGGAAGCGACCCTCGCCCCGCGCCGGCCCGATCCGGTGGGTGATCGCCAGCACGCGCGGACGGTCCCAGGTGATCACCTCGATGTGATCGCGCACGCGCAGAGGTCCGACTGTGATCTCGTACCTGGTTCCCAGGCCTGACCGCTGCTCCGTCAGGAAGCGGAGCTTGCGGACGTCGGTCATCCACTCGCGGTGGCTCTCGAGGTCGGCCAGCGCGTCCCAGAGCCGCGCCCGGTCGAGCTCGAAGTGCTCTTCGACGGTGACCTCGAGCATCGCGGGAGCTCCCTTCGCGAGGGCGCGCGCGTCGCGTTGCGACGCTACGGTGCCTGGCATGGAGTGCAGCACATGAAGGCACTCGTGTTCCGGCACAACTTCGCCCGTGAAGCCGTCGCGAAGGTTCGCGGAGCACTCGGCCATCGAGCGTTCGTGGCTCCGCCCGCGCCGACACGCCTCGAGGAAGTTCCGGAGCCGGTTCCACCGGCGGCGAACTGGGTGCTCTGCGACACGGCGATGAGCGGCATCTGCGGCTCCGACACCAAGCAGATCTTCCTGAACGGCCGGCTCGACAACCCGCTCACCGCGCTGTTGTCCTTCCCGCACGTCCTCGGGCACGAGGTCATCGCGCGGCGTTCAGACACCGGCGAGCGCGTCGTGCTCAACCCATGGTTGTCGTGCGGCCCCCGCGGCATCGAGCCGCCCTGTCCGGCGTGCGCGGAGGGCCGCTACCCGTGGTGTCGCAACTTCGATCGCGGCACCGTGTCCGCCGCGCTGCACCTGGGCAACTGCGCCTCGGCGCCAGGTGCGCACGCGGAACGCTTCAGCGCCCATACAGGCCAGCTGTTTCGCGCCCCTGAAGGTGTCAGCGACGAGGCCGCCGTGCTCGCCGATCCCGCCAGCGTGTCGCTGCGAACGATTCTGTTGCATCCACCCGACCCGTCGGCGCCCGCACTCGTGTACGGCTGCGGAACCCTCGCCGCCGCTGCGGTCGGGCTGCTGCGACACCTCTATCCCGACGTGGAGGTGTGGGTCGTCAGTCGTCCCGGCTCGCGCGCCGCACTCGTACAGCGCATGGGCGCGCACGCGGTGCTGCCGTCCCAGCCCGAAGAGCTCGTCGCCGAGGTCGCCCGGCGCAGCGGGGTCAGGCCGCTCGTGCCGTGGAGCAGGCACGCCTGGCTCCAGGACGGCCCCGGCGTCGTATACGACACCGTGGGCAGCCCCGAGACGGTCGAAACGTCGATGCGCATCCTCGCGACGGGCGGGACGCTCGTGATCAGCGGGGTCGAGCCGCCGAAGCGATTCGAGTGGACGCCGCTGTACTTCAAGGAACTGCACGTCATCGGATCGAATGCGTTCGGCATCGAGGAGGTCGACGGCGTGCGCAAGCACGCGTTCGAGCATTACTTCGATTTCGTCGCCGACGGCCTCGACCTCACACCGATGATCACCCACCGCTTCCCGCTGCGCGACTGGAAGCAGGCCATCCTCACCATCGCCCGACGCCGCCGAACCGGTGCCGTGAAGGTGCTCCTCCAACCCTGAACGCCAGCGGTTCCCGGCGGTGTGCTGAGCGCGGCGTTCCTGCCCACGCGGTCGCGAACCACCTCAAAGCGCGCGAACCCGTCGCGTGACACGCGCATGCGACGCGCCGCGTCGCGTACCGTTTTCTCGTCGCCGGTGACGGGTACGCGTGTGAACAAGAGGGGGGTCACCTATGGATGCTTGGGTGTGGATCCTGATTGCCGTAGTCGCGTTCCTCATCATCGTCGGTATTGCCTACCTGGTCGCGCGCGCAACGCTACCGGCGCCGGTCGATGCAGGAATGGTTCGGTCCGGAATACGACCGCAGCGTCAAGTCCGAAAGAAGTCGTCGCAAGGCGGAACGCGAGCTCGCGGGTCGTGTCGGACGCCGGGACGAGCTGAACATTCGGCCACTCACTGAGCCTGCTCGCGAGCGCTACGCCGCGCAGTGGACCGAGCTCCAGGGCCGGTTCGTCGATCGACCGTTGGTCGCAGTTGTCCAGGCCGACGAGCTGCTTACGCAGATCATGCGCGAACGGGGCTACCCGGTCGACAACTTCGAGTCACAGTCGGAGATGATCTCGGTGGATCATCCGGACGTCGTGCAGAACTACCGGACGGGCCACGCGATCTACACGAAGACAGCCGGCGGTGACGCCTCGACCGAGGATCTCCGCCGAGCGGTGGTTGCGTACCGCGCGCTCTTCGAGGATCTCTTGGCAGACGGGTCGAATTCCGGCGAGCACGCTCCTAGCTGACGAGTTCCTCCCACCTAGACAGCCGTGCGACACGGGTCGAACGCCTTGACGGCGAGGACTCGCTGCACGGATCGGTTGATCTGGGTCTCGTCGAGTCGGTGAGAGGCGACGGCGTCGGCGAGGTGAACCGAGAAGCTCGGGGACCTGCGCATTCGTCACGAGCAGTGCCATGTCGCTGCCGGCGGCCAAGGCTCGCAGCGTCGCCTCGGGAACGCTGTAGGACCGTCGGACCGCAGCCATCTGGCTGAGGTCGTCGGTGATCACGAAGCCGTCGTACCCGAGCTCGGTTCGCAAGAGCTCGCGCACGGCGTTCGCGCTCACCGACGCAGGCTCGTCGGGGGCCGTGAGACCGGGGACGTCGAGGTGACCGGTCATGACTCCGATCGGCAGCGCGCCGATGAGATTCCGATACGGAACGAGGTCCGAGGCTTCCAGTTCGCCGACGGGCGGAGTCACTGCCGCTTGCCGGTGGGAGTCACCGTCGGCGTGACCGTGGCCCGGGAAGTGCTTCAACACGGGAACGACCCCGGCGTCCCGAAGGCCGGACGCGAACGCCCCCGCGTACTCGGAGACGACGCCCGGATCGTCGCTGAACGACCGGTCGCCGATCACCTGACCGCTGCTCTGGCTCGACACGTCCACGACAGGGGCCAGGTCCATGGTGACGCCGGCCTCTCGCAGCGCCCGGCCCCGTTGCGCAGCGACTTCGCGGACCTGTGCCGGCGTCATCGTCTGTGCCATCGCGCGCGCGCTCGGAATGGGGCCGGCGAGCTCGTCGATGCGTTGCACGCGGCCGCCTTCCTCGTCGACGGCCACGAGCGGCGGGACCGGCCCGACTGTTGCAAGCCGCGCCAGGCTGCCGTCGCCGAAGATGCTTGTTGCCTGACCGCCGACGAAGACGCCGCCCACGCCGTACCGGGTCACGAGCGCCTCAGCCTCGTTGCCGCCCTGGGCGTCGACGCCCACCATCAGGAGCTGGGCCAGGCGCTGTTCGAGGGGCCAACTTGCAATCACGACCTGAGGGTCGCAGGGCGGGCTCGTCGCTGCCGGCTGCGTGCTCGAGCTGTCAGGGCGGTGTGCGGACGGCTTCTTCGCGCTGCCGTCACCGCCGATCGTCCACCAACCGATCAGGGCGGCGACGACGACCACGGTCACCGACACGGCCACTGCCGGTACGGCGAGCGCAGCCCGATTCCTCGCCACCGGCGAAGCCTAGGGGCCGCCTGCCCTACGATGACCCGACGCTGTCGACCCGAGGCCGCGGCAAGCGAGGGGAAGCGCGCCGGGCTCGGGTCCTCACGACATCACCATGACTGCCACCGAACCTGCCTCCATTACCCCCGCCGAGGGGAAGCTGGGCGTCCTCTGCGTCGGGCTCGGCGCGGTGACGAGCACGCTCATCGCCGGCGTCGAGCTGGCGCGCCGGGGGATGGGCGAGCCGATCGGCTCGCTGACGCAGCTCGGCACGATCCGGCTCGGCACGCGCACCGAGAACCGGGTGCCGCTCATCCGCGACTTCGTGTCGCTGGCGCAACTCGACGATCTCGTGTTCGGCGCGTGGGACGTCTTCCCGGACGATGCCTACGTGTCCGCGTCCCGAGCCGGCGTGCTCGACGCCGGCCGGCATCTCGAGGCAATCGGCCCCGCCCTGCGCGCGGTGCGCCCGATGCCCGCCGCGTTCGACCCGGCGTACGTGAAGCGCCTCGACGGTCCCAACGTCAAGGGCCCGATGCACAAGCGGGCGATGCTCGAGGCCATCCGAGCCGACATCGAGAGCTTCAGGAGCGAGCACCTCGTGGACCGGCTCGTGATGATCTGGTGCGGGTCGACCGAGATCTACATCGAGCCCGGCCCCGCGCACGCCGACCTCGAGTCCTTCGAGAAAGCCATCGATGCCGACGACGACCAGATCGCCCCCTCGATGCTCTACGCGTACGCCGCGCTGCAGGAGGGAATCCCGTTCGCCAACGGCGCTCCCAACCTGACCGTCGACGTCCCGGCGCTGCGTGACTACGCCACCGAGCACGACGTGCCCATTGCAGGGAAGGACTTCAAGACGGGCCAGACGCTGATCAAGACCGTGATCGCGCCGATGCTCAAGGCGCGGATGCTGGGACTGTCCGGCTGGTACTCCACCAACATCCTCGGCAACCGCGACGGCGAGGTGCTCGACGACCCCGAGAGCTTCCGGACCAAGGAGGAATCGAAGCTCGGAGTGCTCGAAGAGGTGCTCGAGCCCGACCGGTACCCGCAGCTCTACGGCGACGTGTACCACAAGGTCCGGATCAACTACTACCCGCCCCGCGGCGACAACAAGGAGGGGTGGGACAACGTCGACCTGTTCGGATGGCTCGGCTACCCGATGCAGCTCAAGATCGACTTCATGTGCCGCGACTCGATCCTCGCCGCCCCGCTGGCGCTCGACTTGTGCCTCTTCATGGACCTGGCCCGGCGCGCCGGGCTCGGCGGCATCCAGGAGTGGCTCAGCTTCTACTTCAAGTCACCGCAGGTCGCGCCCGGGCTCTATCCCGAGCACGACCTGTTCATCCAGCAGGCGAAGCTCAAGAACACGCTGCGCTGGATGATGGGCGAGGAGCAGATCACGCACCTCGGGATGGACTACTACATCGACGAATAGCGGAGTGCCGCCCCGCTCCTCGGGTCGCGTGGTGAGTACGTCCGGCGCCGATGAAGGGCTTACGATCCACGAGGCGCCGCAGCTATCAGCAAGTTCGCCAGGAGTTCGATCATGGAGATCTTCAAGGAGTTCACGTTCGAAGCCGCGCACCGGCTCCCGAACGTGCCTCCGGGTCACAAGTGCGCCCGCCTCCACGGACACTCGTTCCGCGTGCGGGTCGAGATCGAAGGGCCGGTCGGGCAGGAGACCGGGTGGGTCCGCGACTTCGCCGACGTCACGTGCGCGATGCGGCCGGTCCTCGATCGTCTGGACCACTACTACCTGAACGAAGTCCCCGGGCTCGAGAACCCGACGAGCGAGCTGCTCGCCCGGTGGATCTGGGATCAGCTGGCGCCTTCCCTTCCCGAGCTGTCCGAGGTCGTCATCCACGAGACGTGCACCTCGGGCTGCGTCTATCGCGGTGGTGCATGAACGTCGCCGTCTTGGCCAGCGGTGGTCTCGACAGCGCCGTGCTGACAGCCGAGTTCCTCGGGGAAGGCCGCGTCGTGCAGCCGATCTACATCCGGTTCGGTCTCGCGTGGGAAGCGACCGAGGAGGCCCACCTCCGGCGTTTCCTCGACACACTCCCGAGTGCCGGGCTTCAGCCGCTCGTCACCCTCGAGCTCCCGGTCGCCGACACGTACGGCTCTCATTGGAGCCTCTCCGCCGGCGACGTCCCCGACGCCGACACCCCCGACGAAGCCGTCTACCTGCCGGGGCGGAACCTGCTCCTCCTGGCGAAGTCGTCGATCTGGTGCGCGCTCCACGGCTATCCGGTCATCGCCCTCGGCACGCTCAAGGGGAATCCCTTCGCGGACAGCAGCCGCGAGTTCTTCGGCGACGTCGAAGCCCTCGTGCACACCGCCGTGGATCATCGACTCGAGATCGCGACGCCGTTCTCGGAGCTCGACAAGGCCCAGGTCCTGGAGCGTGGTCGGCATCTCGAACTCCAACACACGTTCTCGTGCATCGACCCGACCGCGGGTGTCCATTGCGGGCGATGCAACAAGTGCGCGGAGCGTCAACGCGCGTTCGAGGAGGCGTCCATCGACGACGTCACGACCTACGCGGATCGCTGAGGAGCCCCAGGGCTCGTCCTGATGCGCCGCACCTACATCGCTCCGATCTCCTTCGGCCTGGGAGATCTGATCGTGTCGTTGCCCGCGATCCAGGCATTGATCGCGGAGCGTCCGCCCGGGGAGACGTGGCTGGTCGCGCGCGCACCCGGTCAGGCCGCGCTCGCGGAACGCATCGCGGGGCTCGGCGGCTGCGTGCCCGAGGACGCCTTCGATCCCGCCCGAGCGGACGGACGTTTCCTCGATCTCCGTGATCACCCGCTGCAACGCGACTACTGGTGGGGATCGCCCGAGTTCGATCGAGCCGTCGGGCCGCTCACGATCAACGAGATCCTGGCCCGCATCTGCGCCGACTTCGGGATCCCCGCCGATTTCTCACAGCCGGTCCCGCTGCTCGCGCCGCAGCAAACGACCGGAAGTTCGCGACGCCGTCCTCTTCGTGACCGAGAGCGACGGCACGAAACGCTGGGCCCCCGAACGCTGGGCCGAGCTGGCCGAAGAGATCCGAGACGATGGCCACGACGTCCGCATGGTCACCCGTGACGAGCCCGATCCCGAGATGTCCGGCACCGGGATCGAGGCCATCCGAGCTCCGACCCCGGGCGACGCGGTCGATGTGCTGACTTCGTGTCGCGCCGTGGTCGGCATCGACACCGGGTTGACCCACATCGCGGCCCAGCAGGGAACGCCGACCGTCGGGATCTATCGGAACCGGGCCGTGTACTTCCGGCCGTGGCCCCACACGCGGGCAGTCGTGGGCGACCGCTGCGACGAACAGTGCCGGTCGATCGAAGAGGCGTACGCCTACAACGAGACGGTGAGCTCGCCCGGGGCTGCTTGGCAGCCGCGCAGCTGCCCGGTCGGTGCACGCTGCCTCGAGAAGGTCAGCCCGGCCGACGTGATCGACGCGCTGCGGGAACTGCTGTGACCGACCTGGACTCGCATCCGCAGAGCCGGGTTCGGAACTCGCAACCCGCCGGGATCGGGAGAGTCGTCGACCTCGGCGACGGCTGCGCATGGAACAACCTCGGTCGCAACGTCGTGTTCGCTTCGCGCACGTTCGAGCCGCGCGCGGTCTTCGACCAGACGCAGTTTCCCGATGACGACGAGCCGTCCCAATACGATCTCGACGTTCACGCCATCCTCGACGTCCCGCCGGCCGGCGTCGTCGTGGTGCTGAACCACCTCGGGCTGCTCCGGGCGTTCCGTCGATCCGAGATCCACACCCCGGGCGCGATCCGGCGCATCGACCCCGTGTGGACGCGCACCTTCGTGGACGACATGGAGCGCGTCGTGGTCGTCGGGGATCGCCTCGTCGGATCGCGACCGCGGGAGCAGCAGGCGGGAGGCGTGCTGGTGTCGGAGCCCATCACCGCGACCGCCGACGCGGCGCGACTGGACGCGCGCGTCGAGCTGGAGGCGTGGGGCATGGTCACGGCGCTCGGCACTGCGCACGCCGGCGGACAGGACTGTGTCGCCGTCGGCGGCAACGGCCACGTCGGCCTCGTCCCGATCGATCGCGGCGCGGTCGGCCGACCCCGCTGGGAAGTCGGCGTCGACTTCGAACCGGCCGCGTTCGCCTGCGGAACGCGAGCTTCTCTGGGTCGCCGGCCCCGAGCTCGGCGCGGCCGGGATCGACGACTACGACTGGGAGAAGCTGCGCGGCGGCGGGTTCGCCGCGCTGGACCTCGCCGACGGGAGCACCGTCGTCCGGGGCCGCTTCGGGCACGACCTCGCGTGGGGGAACGGCGGCACCGCGGTGGTGGTCGGCGCCGGTCTGGTCTGCGGGATCGGCCGGGCGGGCGAGGTCGACGTCTACAGCACCGCCGGCGGCGACCCCCGGGTCCGCACGGATGCCTTCGACACCCATTCGCTCGGCATCGCGCACGCCGCGGTCGTGGGCGACCACATCCTCTACGGCTTCAACCGCGGCGGGTACCGCCTCCACACCGTCGCCCTCTCGACGCTCGCCGCGTGAGCCGCCCGGCTACTGCCCGTACAGCTTGAGGCTCTGGTACGGAACGAAGCGCCTCGTCCCGTCGCGAACGTCGGCGATGAGGCCGTCGATGGCGTGCTGGAGGTCCGCCAGCTGGAGGTACAAGACCGGCAGGCGCGCCGCGTAGCCACCGGCCTCCGCTGCCTCTTCGCCGGCGGCTCGTTCGGTGTGGTGGATCCGGATCACGAGCACGGAGAGTCGATCGAACGCCATCGCCGGGCTCTCCGTCGCGAGCGGGGCCGACGCGGTTTGCGTGACCGCTCGATCGATGGCCGCGTCGATCTCCTCGACGATGCGATGCCTTCCTGCGTTGAGTTGGTCGATCGCCCGCTTCGCCTCTGCGACGGCCGCGTCGTCGGCGCCGGGACCGCGTGCATTGTCTTCCAGGTTCCACTGATCGAGGTTGCTGCGGAGCAGATCGAGCAGCCGACCGACGAGGCTCCGCGTCGATCGGTGTTCCGGATCGCCGAGGGCGCGTCGGAACTCGGCCACCACTTGTTCGCTCGTCGGGAGATCGTCGTCCGAAGACGAGGCAGCGGAGCTCACGATCGTCCTTCGAGGTAGTGCAAGACCGATCGCGCCGCCAGCGAACCCTGCCCGAGCGCGGCTGCGACACGGGCGTAAGCGCCCGAGACCACGTCACCCACGGCGAAGACCCCGGCCCGGGAGGTGCGCAGGTCCCGATCGACGACCACCGCTCCCGACCGATCGAGGTCGAGCTGCCCGTCGAACAGCTGCGTGTTCGGTGCGCGCGCGATCTTCACGACCAACCCCTGGACAGCGATCTCTTGCCTCTCCCCGCTCGACGGTCGCACGAGGACGATCTTCTCGAGCCGCTCCGCGCCGTCCGCGGCTTCGAGCTCCCAGCCGGGAAGTTCTTCGATCCGTGGCTGGTCACGAAGCTGGCGACGGATGTCCCGACGCGCGCTGAGTCTTGGCGAACGGTGGATCAGCTTGACGGTCGAACCTCGGCGAGCGAGCTCGAGCGCGTCCAGGGTTCCGCTGTCGCCGCCGCCGATGACGGCAACGTCACGCCCGGCGAAGTGGGGTAGCACCGGCTCGAGCTGGTACGTGATGTCCCCGCCGAATGCTCCGTCGGGAGCGGCTTCGAGGTACTGCTTGTGCGTACCGGTGGCGACGACCAAGGCCCGGCCGGACAATCGCACGCCGTCGACCTCGATCGCACGAGCTTCCAGATCGACCTTGGTCACGGGCTGCGCGAGCCGCACCCGGTCGCCGAGGATCTCGGCTGACTCCAACAGCGCTCGCTGCAGCTCGACGCCGTCTTCGAAACGCCCGGCGGCGACGTTGCGGACGGAGTGGAGGATCTCGGGCAGCTGACCGCCCAAGGTGGCGCTCGCCTCGACCAGGATCGTGTCGAGCTGGATGTCGAAGCACTCCAGCGCGCAGTTCACGCCGGCCACGCCGCCACCGACGACGACGACGTCGTGCTGCTCCTCGCTGGTCATCCGGGCAAGCGTACGGTCACCCGCGTCGGAGGGCGTCGAACGGCGGGCCGAGGTACAGGATCAGACGGTCGACCCCGAGCGCGGCCAGCTCGGCGCGTGCCGGCGAGTCGACGTCGAACCATTGCTCGTCGAGCGCGGAGAAGACGGTCACGAGGAAGCGTGCCGGGTCTCGGCCGGCGCCGACGCAGGCGTCGCGTGCGGTCGCAACCAGCTCACCCAGGTGCGGATGCAACGCGGGAACGTTGATCCCGTCGCCGACGCGCCCGGCGAGCTCGGCCATCTTCGGACCGAAGGCGGCGATCACGACGGGTGGCGCGGGGTCGGGCCGGAGGAAGCCCGGCGTACTCCAGAGGCGCCGCATCTCCTCCACGCACGCTTCCACCTGCGCCCGGCGGACGGGATCGGCGGGGACGGTGCGTCCGATCGCCTCTTGCTCGCGTCGAAACGACACGCCCGCGCCGCCGCCCGCGCCGAGCCCCAACAGGAGACGTCCGCCCGAGATGTCCTGGAGCGTTGCCGCCATCGATGCGAGCACAGCCGGATCGCGGTTCGCGACGTTCAACACCAGCGGACCCACCTTGACATCGGGCGTCGAGACGGCGATCGCGGTCAGCGTGGTCCAACACTCGAGCACCTGAGACGCGCCGAACACGCGCCCGTCGAGATGATCCGGCGTCCAGATACCTGCGAACCCGGCGTCCGCCGCCGCGCGCACCGCGTCACGTACCTGCGCCCACGGCGTGTCGAACGGATCGAGCCTGAGATCAATCTCCAACCGGCTCAACTCTCCGGAATCGGGTGCCCGGCTTCGATGTCGCCGATCTCGTGCATGCCCAACTGCCGTGTGCCCGATCGCTTGCGCTCTCCTTCACCGGGCGCGAGCACGAATGCGACGTGGTCGCCGGTGTCGACGCGCTCGACGATCGAGCCCGCGAACCAGTCACAGCGCGCGAGCACGGGACAGCCGTCGGGACCCGGACGCCATTCGACGTCCTCGAACTTGTCGACTTCGTCGCCGGTCTCGCCACCGAAGAGGTGCGCGAGGTCCTGGTCGCCCTGGCGGAGAACGTGGACCACGAGGGTCTTCGCCGACAGCGCGATGCGGTACGTCCGGTTCTCCTTCGACAACCAGACGCCGAAGCGCGGGGGATCGATGCTGCACTGCGACGCAAAGCCGACCAGGCAGCCGTCGCGCTCGTCTCCCGACGCGGTCGTCACCACATATACGGGAGTGTCCAGGCCGGCGACGATGGCGTCGAAGGCTTGCGCTTCCGAGCTCACTCGCATCCCTCCGTGTCCCGGCCCGTCGCCGGGCCTTCTCGGCGGCCGAGCATGACGCAAACATAGGTACCCCCGGCAGCAACTGCTGAGGCCCAAGCCGGTTGCAGCCCAACGATCTCGACGCCGACACAGCCTGGAATCACCCACATTCAGGCACGACGGACCTACCATCTCGGGCTGGCGAGGCTGTCGCGAGACGGCACGCCCACCGTCACAATTCTCCTGGCAACCTCGTCGCGATCCGCGGGTCTGGGTCTTCCCGGAGGCCGGTGACGGCCGGACACATCAGGAAGGAGAGAGGGACATGACGAAGACCGAATTGGAGCGCGCTGTCGCCGATGCCGCAGGCGTGGAGAAGCGCACGGCGGCGGCGGTGCTCGATGCGCTCGAGGAGATCGTGACGAAGAGTGTTCGTAAGGGTGAGGCGGTCACCATCCGTCCCGGCTTCATCAAGGTGAGCCGGAAGGACGTGAAGGCACGCAAGGCGCGCGAAGGCACGAACCCGTTCACCGGCGAGCCGACCACGTTCAAGGCCCGTCCGGCATCGAAGACCGCCAAGCTCACGGCTCTGAAGAAGCTCAAGGATGGCGTCGGAGGCAAGTCGCGCTGACCAGGTCGGCGCCGGCGCTCGTCTCAGTCGGTGCCGAGCAGGGCCTCCTCGCCCGCTTCCGTCAGGCGGTACGCGTACGTCCTGACTCCGTCGCGGGCGAACCGGCCGGTTCGGCGTTCGACGTAGCCGCGATCGGCGAGCCGCTCGAGGGCGGCGCGCACCGCGTCTGCGTCGTGCTGGATCTCGGCGCGTAGATAGCGATTGTTGTCAGCGATCTGCGCGTGTGACGCCTGCTGGAGAAGCTGGATGTTCAGGAAGCGAAGGATCGCGTCTTCGTCGCCGGAGAGGTCGTCCATGGTGGGGAACGGCGGCGGCGACTGCTTCATCGTGCTGTTGCCGGTCTGCTTCACGCCCAACCCCTCGACGGGCGCCAGACTCCATTACGCCGCGCCCGCGCGTCAAGGGTGAATTTGCGCCCGCTCGGGTGATTTCGTTGTCGGTCAGCGCGCGCAGACGGCGGCGCGGCTCGAGAGGCCGATGCCGCGGCGGCCTTCGCGGATCGGGTTCACGTCGCGGCCGTTGGTGAGGTAGCAGAAGGACAGCCCGCTCTCGGGGTCGGCCCAGGCGATCTGGCCGCCGGCGCCGTTGTGGCCGAACGTGCGGGGCGACTGGGTGTGCCCGAACCCGCGCCGGTTGGCGTTCCCGTCGTCGCCGGCGACGACGACGCCGAGGGCGCGGTTGGCGGGCGCGCCCAGCGCCAGGGTGTCGGGGAACGTGTTGCGCACCCGGCCGGTGGCGTCGGCGAGCACGTCCGGGTCCCAGAGGTCGTCCGGATTGTGGAGCAGCGCCTGGTAGAAGAGCGCGATCGGTGGCCGCGTTGGCGACGCCGCCCCCGCCGGGGACGCCGACGGCGCGGACGTCGGGCCGGTTGAACGACAGCAACGCGTCGTCGGTCACCTCGGTGACGGGCAGCTCCGGTACGCCGAAGATCGCCTCGAGCTCGTCGGGCGACGCCGGCTCGCCGCACAGCGAGAGCTCGGCGATGTCGTTCTGCTCGTCGGGCGGGATGCCGACCACGCGCGGCAGACCGAGCGCGCCCGTCACCCGCTCGTGGATGAAGTCGCGGTAGTCGCGCCCGGAGATGCGCTCGATGAGCTCGGCGAGCACCCAGTGGGCCGAGGTCGGGTGGTACTCGTGGGCGGTGCCGGGCTCCCAGTTGAGCCGCCACTTCGCGAACGCCTCGAGGCGGCGGTCGCGGTCGGCCCACGCCGGCGGCCCGAGCGGCGCACGCGGGAACCCCGACGTGTGGAGCATCACCTGCTCGACCGTGACGACGTCCTTGCCGTTGGTCGCGAACTCGGGGATGTACTCGGCGACCCGCCGATCGATGTCGAGACTGCCTTCGCCGATGAGCAGCCACGCCGCGCTGGCGACGAACGCCTTCGTGGCCGAGAAGATCACGTAGCGAGTGTCCAGGTCGGCGTCGCCGACCGTCTCGTACGCCGCGAGCTGGCCGTCCCGCGCCAGCGCGAACTGGCACGACGGCAGCAGCCCGCCGTCGATCTTCGCGCCGCGCCCGTGTGCGCAGCTCGTCGAGCCGCTCGGCGTCGACCCCGAGCGACTCCGGATCAACAACAGCGGTGAGGGTCATGGCGCACAGACCTCCGATCTCATGGCTCGTCCCCTTTGACGAAGGCGCGCCATTGGGCCGTCGAGGCCTCGTCCGGTTCCTCGAATTCGGCGATTGGTGTGAACGTCTGTCCCTGCTCGTAGCGCCCCTTCGTGGCGATGAGGCACCTGCCGCCCTCCACGAAGCGGAAGACGCCGACATCCCCGCCGTCCACTTCGGGCATCGAGGCGACGCCGACGAACTGCACGGTCTTGCCCGACTCCACTTGCCGGTAGAACTCTCCCGGCTCGAAGCTGTCGAGGTCATGCCAGTTGAGGGACGGCATCATCAGTCCTCCACGTGCGAGGTGTCATCGACGGGCGCGCGGGAGTCTCCCGCTCGGCCGGTCGTGAGTCGCGAGCGACGGAACATCGGGCACGGGCCGAGCCGTGCTGGATCTGACTCTGACGCGATCGCAATCTCGATACGATCCGGCCCGATGCGCCGAGCTGGTCTGACGGGCGCGGTCGTGGCACTTGTCGCGTCGTGCTCGTCGATGCACATTGCAAGCTCGGCGCCGGCGACCGTCACCGCGATCGCCGCGCAGCAGAACCTCACCGTGGCGCGCGTCGATCCTGCAGCCGCACAGCGGATCGATGGCTTCGGAGCCTCGGGGGCGTGGTGGCCGAACGATCTCGTGAGGTTCCCGCCCCGCGTGCAGCGACACGTCGACGACCTGCTCTTTTCCCGGCGGGGGATTGCCCTGTCGGGCTATCGCTACAACATCGGCGGCGGCGGCGTCGGGGTGCACACGCCCGCTCGAGCCCCCAAGGAGGAGAAGACCGACACGCCCGGTCTGGCGTTCCTGCGAGCCGCCCACCAGAAGGGGGTGCCCGTCCTCACCGGTTTCGTCAACAGCGCACCGCCGCAGTTCACGACGAACGGCGAGTCCTGCGGCGGCAGCCTCAAGCCCGGCAGCGAGGCCGCGTACGCCCGGTACCTCGCCACGATCGTCAAGCGCCTTCACGACCACGACCACATCACGCTCCAGTACCTCAGCCCGATGAACGAGCCCGACAACAGCTTCGGCGACTGCGGCCAAGAGGGGATGCAGGTTCCGGTCGAGCAGCGGGCGTCCGTCGTGCAAGCCCTCGGCCGGGAGCTCGCGCGGCGAGCGCCGTACACCAAGGTCATCGCCGACGAGACCACCGCGGACGCGATCCTGGTCAACGAGGCGCCACAGTGGCTCGACGTTCCCGGCACGGCGCGGTACGTGGCTGCGATCGCCCACCACACCTACGACTTCCCGAACGACGCGCTCCGCGAGCCGCTGGTCGCGCTCGCACGACGCTTCGGCAAGCCGACGTGGATGACCGAGATCTGCTGTTACAAGGGTTCGGGGGGCGTGGCGACCAGCTTCGGCGCCCAGTACGACCCCACCATGACCCAAGGCCTCTGGCTCGCCGACCAGATCTATGACGATCTCACCGTCGCCGGAGACACCGCCTGGTACTGGTGGACCGCACTGTCGTCCGCCATCGGCTGCGATCCCAAAGCCGACCCGTCGTGCGTGACGCGAATCAACGACTCCGGATTCAACGACGGCCTCCTGTACTACGACCAGAACTTCGCCGGCGACGGCAACGTCGACGTCTACACGACGAAGCGCTTCTTCGTGCTCGGGCAGTTCAGCCGCTACGTGCGACCGGGTGCAGTCCGCCACGACGTCCAAGGCGCGCCCGACGGAGTCCGTGTGATGGCCTTCCGCCACGGCCGAGGCTGGAGCGTCGTCGCCTGGAACGAAGGCCCGACCCAAGCGACGTTCGGCCTCGCGCTCCCCGGTCGTCGCACGATCGCCCGCCAAGCCGTCGCCACATCGCCGACCGACCAGCTTTCCCCGACCACGAGGCCGACCCGCGACAACGCCGGCACCTGGGTCCTCGACGTCGCGCCCCAAACGATCGTCACGTACACATTCGGTTGACCCGCCCAGCAGGTAGATCACACGACGCGTCCGATGGCCGAACCCGTCGGCGTTGGAACGCCGTGCCGTCGACGTGGACGCACGGCGGACTCGCGTACGGGTCATCTGGGTCAACCTACGCAAGTCGGGCACTGCGTGCGCGGAGCTCGAGTCGCCCGGCCGAGACGCAACGTTCGCGTGCCAACTGGTTGAGCGCGCATGTATCGTCGGCCGCGAACCCGCCGCACCTGAGAAGGGGGGCGCCATGTACCCGCCCCGGTTCGACTACGTCGCCCCGACGACCGTCGACGAGGTGCTCGCTGTTCTCGCCGAACGCGGTGACGAGGCGAAGGTGCTCGCGGGCGGGCAGAGCCTCATCCCGATGATGAAGCTCCGGTTCGCGTTCCCCGAGATGCTCGTCGACGTCAACCGCCTCCCCGGTCTCGACCACATCGACGACTCCGACGGTCACCTGCGCGTCGGGGCGCTCGTCCGCCACAACGACGTCGTCGTGTCGGACGTCGTCGGGCGCGTCAACCACACGATGGCGGCGGCCGCGCCGTGGATCTCCGACCCGCTCGTCAGGAACCTCGGGACGGTCTGCGGATCGATCGCGCACGCCGACCCGCTCGGTGACTGGGGGTCAGTGATGCTGGCCTGCGGCGCCGACGTCGTGGCGCGCAGCACGTCCGGTGAGCGCGTGATCCCGATGGCGGATTTCATCACCGGGCCGTTCACCACCGTGCTCGAGCCCACGGAGCTCGTCACGGAGGTGCGCGTCCCGAAGTACGCGGGCAGCGGCGGCGGCACGTACGTCAAGCTCGAGCGCAAGGTCGGCGACTACGCGACCGTCGGCGTCGCGACGCACCTCGATCTGGACGGCGGCGGCACGATCGCCAAGGCCGGGATCGCGCTCACCTCCGTCGCGCCGAACAACATCAAGGCCGTCGAGGCCGAACAGGCGCTGGTCGGCCAGACGCCGAGCGACGCGCTGTTCGCCGAGGCGGCCGAGCTCGCCGCCCGCGCCGCCGAGCCCAAGGACGACGTGCGCGGGTCAGCGGAGTACAAGCGCCAGGTCGTGCGCGTCTTCACACGGCGGGGCCTGACCACGGCCCTCGAGCACGCGGCGTAGGAGAGGGGACAGATGAACGTGACCGTCACCGTCAACGGCGTCGAACGATCCGGCGACGTCGAACCGCGGACACTGCTCGTCCACTTCCTCCGCACCGCCCTGGAGCTGACCGGCACGCACGTCGGTTGCGACACCAGCAACTGCGGCGCGTGCACCGTCCTCCTCGACGGCACGCCGGTGAAGTCGTGCACCCTGTTCGCGGTCCAGGTGGACGGTCGGAGCATCACCACCGTCGAGGGCCTCAAGCAGGACGGCCAGCTCGACCCGATCCAGCAGGGGTTCAAGGAGATGCACGGCTTGCAGTGCGGGTTCTGCACGCCGGCGATGATGCTCGTCAGCAAGGCGTTGCTCGAACGCAACCCCGACCCGAGCGAGGACGACATCCGCTGGGAGCTCTCCGGCAACCTCTGCCGCTGCACCGGCTACGTGAACATCGTCAAGGCGATCCAGTGGGCCGCCAAGGAAGGGGCCGCACGATGACGACGACCGAGGAGCACGCACCGGGCCCGACCACTGCCGAGATCGGCGGCATCGGCCACAGCGTGAAGCGCAAGGAGGACGACCGCTTCATCCAGGGCGGCGGGCAGTACATCGAGGACATCTCCCTGCCCGGGATGCTGCACCTCGCGCTCCTGCGCAGCCCGCTCCCGCACGCCCGCATCGTGAACATCGACGCGTCGGCGGCCGAGCAACTGCCCGGCGTCGTCGCGGTCGTGACCGGCGAGGCGCTGGCCGCCCACGGCCTGGCGTGGATGCCGACCCTGTCCGGTGACACGCAGGCCGTGCTGGCGACCGACAAGGTGCGGTTCCAGGGCCAGGAGGTCGCCGGCGTCGTGGCCGACAGCCCGTACGTGGCGTGGGACGCGCTCGAGCTCATCGACGTCGAGTACGACCCGCTCCCGCCCGTCATCGACCCGAAGCAGGCGCTGGCGGCGGACGCGCCCGCTGATCCGCGACGACAAGGAGGGCCAGACCGACAACTCCGTCTACCAGTGGGAGGCCGGCGACAAGGCCGCGACCGACCAGGCCTTCGCGCAGGCCGACAAGGTCGTGAGCCTCGACACGCACTACCCGCGCTCGCACCCGGCACCGCTCGAGACGTGCGGCTGCGTCGCCGACCTGAACCCGGTGACCAGCCAGGCGACCATCTACATGACGTCGCAGGCGCCGCACGCCATCCGCACGCTCTTCGCGATGGTCGCCGGGCTGCCCGAGGAGAACATCCGGGTCGTCTCGCCCGACATCGGCGGCGGCTTCGGCAACAAGGTGCCCATCTATCCCGGGTACGTGGTCGCGACGGCGGCGTCGCTGCTGATCGGCAAGCCGGTCAAGTGGATCGAGTCACGCAGCGAGAACCTGATCTCGACCGGCTTCGCCCGCGACTACCACATGCACGCCGACCTGGCCGTGAAGCAGGACGGCACCATCCTCGGCCTGCGCGTGAACATGGTCTCCGACCAGGGCGCGTTCTACGCCGACGCCCAGCCGTCGAAGTTCCGGGCCGGCCTGTTCCACGTCGTGACCGGTTCGTACGACTATCCAGCGGCGCACATCGTCACGCAGGGTGCGTACACCAACAAGGCGCCGGGCGGGGTCGCGTACCGGTGCTCGTTCCGCATCACGGAGGCGTCGTTCCTCATCGAGCGGCTCGTGCAGAACGCCGCCTACGAGCTGAACATGGACCCGGCCGACTTCCGGATGAAGAACTTCATCAAGCCGGAGCAGTTCCCGTACCACACGCCCACCGGCTTCGTGTACGACTCCGGCCAGTACGCCGCCGCGCTCCAGAAGGCGCTCGACGACATCGGCTACGCCGGCATGCCGAAGGAGAAGGAGGAGGCGCGCAAGGAGGGCAAGCTCCTCGGCGTCGGGATCGCCAGCTTCACCGAGGCTGTCGGCGCCGGCCCGAGCAAGGACTACGACATCGCCGGCCTCAAGATGTTCGACTCCGCCGAGCTGCGCGTGCACCCGACGGGCAAAGCGATCCTCAAGCTCGGCACGAAGGCGCAGGGCCAGGGGCACGAGACCACGTACGCGCAGATCGTGGCCAACGAGCTCGGCATCCCGGCATCCGACATCGCGGTGCGGGAGGGCGATACCGACAACACGCCCTACGGGCTGGGCACCTACGCGTCGCGCAGCACCCCGACCTCGGGCGCGGCGGCAGTGGTGATCGCCCGGAAGCTGCGGGAGAAGGCGCGGACGATCGCGGGGCACATGCTCGAGGCGTCCGAAGAGGACCTCGAGTGGGAGCCGGGCCGCTTCTTCGTGACGGGCGCGCACGATCGTGGTGTCACGATCCAGGACGTCGCTCTCGCCGCCTACTCGAACTACCCCGAGGGCACCGAGCCCGGCCTCGAGGGCGTCCACTACTACGACCCGCCCAACCTCACGTACCCGTTCGGGAGCTACGTGGTCGTAGTCGAGGTCGACGAGGAGACCGGCGTCTGGAAGGTGCGCCGCATGGTCGCCGTCGACGACTGCGGCGTGCGCATCAACCCGATGATCGTCGAGGGTCAGATCTGTGGCGGGCTCGCCGAGGGCTTCGCGATGAGCTCGATGCAGTTCATGACCTTCGACGAAGACGGCAACTGCATCGGCTCGAACCTCATGGATTACCTCATCCCGACTGCGTGGGAGACGCCGCGCTTCGAGCTCGACGAGACGGTCACGCCGTCGCCGCACCACCCGATCGGCGCCAAGGGCGTCGGCGAGTCCGCCACCGTCGGCTCACCGGCGGCGTACGTGAACGCGGTGATCGACGCGCTCTTGCCGTACGGCATCCGCAACATCGACATGCCCGTGACCCCGGCGCGCGTGTGGGCGGCGATACAGGAGGCGAAGGCGAGGTAAGGGGAATATGACCCCAGGCGTGCTCGAGCTCGCCGGCGACCTCGCCGGTCGCGGCCGGCCGTTCGTGCTCGCGACGGTCGTGTGGCGGCGGAGCCCGACGTCGGGCAAGCAGGGGTCGAAGGCCGTCATCCTCCCCGACGGCACCATGCGGGGCTGGCTGTCCGGCGCGTGCGCCGAGCCGACGGTCATCTCCGAGGCGCGCGCGGCGATGGCCGACGGGCGCCCGCGGCTGTTGTTCCTGGGACCTGCCGACGAGCTCGACGGCGTGTTGCGCGCCGGCGTGACGGCGGTCCCGTTGGCCTGCGAGAGCGAAGGAGCGCTGGAGTTGTATCTCGAGCCGAACCTGCCGCCGCCCCACGTCGTCGTGATCGGTCGCGCACCGGCGGCGGTCACGACCGCGGCGCTCGCGTACTCACTCGGGTGGCGGGCAACGATCGTCGACGAGGAGGGGTCGGACGAGTTGCCCGAGGAGATCCCGGTGGTCCCGGAGCTCGACCTCGCCGGGCTCGGCGTCGATGGTGCCACCGCCGTTGTCGTCGCCACACAGGGCCACTACGACGAGGTGGCGCTGGAGGCGGCGCTCGCCACACCTGCCGGTTACGTGGGGTTGATCGCATCGCGCAAACGGGCGGACGCCGTCCGCGAGTACCTACGCGAGCGCGGGATCGCCAAGGACGCGATCGATCGCGTGCGCGCGCCGGCCGGCCTCGACCTCGGCGAGGTCGACCCGGACGAGATCGGCGTGGCGGTGCTCGCCGAGCTCGTCGCCCTGAAGGCGGCGGGCGAGCTCGGTCCGTCGGCGACGCCGGCTCCGGCGGCCGACGAGGCGCGCGATCCCGTCTGCGGCATGGTCGTCGACGTGGCCCGCGTCCGCCTCCGCAGCGAGCACGACGGCCGCACCTACTTCTTCTGCAGCGCGGGCTGCCGCCGGAAGTTCGACGCCGACCCGGTCAAGTACGCAGTGGGCTGACGCCGAGTTGTCGGGACACGGCTTCGTAGTCGTCCCACGTGTCGATGTCGAGGGGCCGGGGCTTCCGGACGCGCAGGCGTCGCACGCGGTCTTCCGGCTCGTCGTCGACGAGCTTCCACACGGCTTTGTCGCCGTGCAGCACCCGCAGCGCGGAGAACGCGTCGACGGAGAAGACGAAGGGATGGCCGAGCCCGTCGTCGTAGGCGGTCACCGCCGCCCACGACGGGTCGGCGCGCCACGCCCCGAGCACGGTGTCGATGACAGTCGCGTCGACCCCCGGCATGTCGCCGAGCAGCATCATGATCGCCGCGCACTCGCCCGCGTGGTCGAGCCCAGCCAGTAACGACGACGCGCAGCCGGTGCCGTAGGCGGCGTTGTAGACGATGCTGGCGCGGCCGGGTCGGATCGCGCGAGCAGCCTCGTCGGCCGCGCCGCCGAGGACCACGCAGACGCGATCGAGCGCGGATTGCTCGGCGTCACGGAGCGTCCACCCGAGGACCGTCGTCTCCCCGAGCTGGAGCGTCTGCTTCGGCCGCCCCAACCGCCGCGACGACCCCGCGCCCAGCAGCACGCCGACAACTTCGTGGTCACCCATGCTCCACGAAAATACAGCGATCACGGTCTCTGAACCGAGACACGCACGGGCACTACCGGCGATCGTGCGCTCACACTTCGAACGCGCGTTATGGCCCCTTTGCTCGTTTCGGTTTCCGCTCCGCTCGTCCCGGGCAGCAAGACCGCAACACCCCGAGGAGCAGAGGGGGAGGAGTGGTATGCGCTACGCGCGCATGGGCCTCATGGTGCTCGCGGTCGCTGGACTGATGGCCGCCGGCGCCTGTGACGACGACACGCGGGACAAGGCCAAAGAGACCGTCGAAAGCGCCAAGGAGAAGGTAGGAGAAGCCGGTGCCCGCGCGGTCGCGGAGGCGTACCGCGCGTCGCTGAAGGCGCACGACACGGACGACGCGTCCGGTGGTGTGCGCAACGTCGAGGCGCTCAGGGTGGTGGTCAAGGATCTGCCGGGCGATCCGGAGATCAGCAGGATCGACGATGGGGACGGCGACGGCCGCGACGACGACGGCTACGTCCAGGCGACGGTGGGCGACGAGAACGCGTGCATCACCCTGCCGGCGACCGGCGACGACATCGACGTGTCAGGCGGCGCTTGCCCGGCCGGCTAGCTCCTCGCGGTGAACGTCAGCGCGTGGCGCGTCGAGTCGTGCATCGCACGACCGGGCGTCGGCGCGCACGCCGTCCGAACGGCGTTATCTTGCGGGCGTGGAGCGTGCCGTGACGCGTGGGGGAATGCGACCGAGACAACCCGCCGCCCGACGGCCTCGGCGGCGGTGCGTTCCGTCGAGGGCGACCGGGCGCGTGAGCGATCCGATCGGCTCGTGACCGAGGAGCCGATGGAGATCCGGGTGCACGGCCCGGGGCAGGAGCCGGAGCCGCTCGTCGTCACGATGCGCACGCCCGGGAACGACTTCGAGCTCGCCGTCGGCTTCTGCCTCACCGAGGGCGTGATCGACTCGGCGTCGACGACGTCGCGACGGTCGCGTACTGCCTCGCCGGCGAGGGGGAGCAGCAGTACAACGTGGTCACCGTCCGGCTGCGCCGGCCGGTCGACCTCGCCGACGCACGAGCGGAGTTTCGTCGCCAACGCGAGCTGCGGGCTCTGCGGCAAGGCGACGCTCGACGAGGTCGAGATCGACTGCGGCCCGGTCGGCGCCGGGCCCGAGCGTCGGACGCGACGTGCTCGTCGCGCTGCCCGAGCGGCTCCGCGCGGGCGCAGACGCGTGTTCGACGCCACCGGCGGGCTGCACGCCGCCGGCTGCTTCGACGCCGACGGCGAGCTCATCGCTGTTGCGCGAGGACGTCGGCCGCCACAACGCGGTCGACAAGGTCGTCGGGCACGCCGCGCTCGAGCGGACGGCTGCCGCTGGCCGACCAGGTGCTGCTCGTGTCGGGCCGCGTCAGCTTCGAGATCGTCCAGAAGGCGGCGGTCGCCGGGATCCCGATCCTGTGCGCGGTGTCGGCGCCGTCGAGCCTCGCGGTCGACGCCGCCGACCGGCTCGGCCAGACGCTCGTCGGCTTCCTGCGCGGCGACCGCTTCAACGTCTACACGCATCCCGAACGCATCGACCTCGGGTCGTGACGCTGAGGCGTCGCGACACGGCACCGTGGCCGCATCAAGACCCAAGCGCCGCTGGCGGCGCGACCTCGTGGGTCGGGTTCAAGCCCTACGGCGTCGGGCGAGACGAAGCCCAACCACTACAAGGAGATCGTCAAGACGGTCTGGGAGAACCGCCGCAACCTCCGGTACGCGTGGCGGATCCTCCGCCAGGGCGTGTGCGACGGGTGCGCGCTCGGCGTCGCCGGCTTCCACGACTGGACGATCTCCGGCGTGCACCTGTGCACGACCCGGCTCAACCTGCTGCAGGTGAACACGATGGACGCGCTCGACCCGTCGGTGCTGGCCGACGTCGACGCCGCTGCGCGCGCTGAGCGGGCAAGGAGCTGCGGGACCTCGGCCGCCTCGCCGTACCCGATGGTGCGGCGCAAGGGCGAGCGCGGGCTTCCGCGCGTGTCAGTGGGACGAGGCGCTCGACCTCGTCGCCGACCGCATCCGGGCCGCGGCGCCGGACCGCTTCGGCTGTACCTCACCGCGCGCGGCATCACCAACGAGACGTACTACGTCGCCCAGAAGGTCGTCGCGGTTCCTGGGCACGCAACAACATCGACAACGCCGCCCGGGTCTGCCACGCACCGTCGACGCTCGTGCTGAAGGAGACGATCGGCGTCGGCGCGACGACCGTGCTCGTACACCGACGTCATCGGCAGCGACCTCGATCGTGCTGTTCGGCAGCCAACGTCGCCAACGCGCAGCCCGTGTTCATGAAGTACCTGTACCTGGCGCGGCAAGCGCGGGCGCGAAGGTGGCGGTCGTCAACCCGCTGCGCGAGCCCGGCCTCGACCGCTACTGGGTGCCGAGCAACGTCGAGAGCGCGATGTTCGGCACGAAGATGGCCGACGAGTTCTTCGGCGTGCACACGGGCGGCGACGTCGCGTTCCTCAACGGCGTCCTGAAGGTGCTGCTCGCCGACGGCAGGCGTCGACCGTGAGTTCGTGCGCGACGCACACGACCGGCTTCGACGAGCTCGCTCGCCGAGCTCGACCGGCGAGCCGTTCGACGAGCTCGAGCGGGCGTCCGGGCGCGTCGCGCGCCGACATGGCGCGGTTCGCCCGGATGTACGCGGCGGCGGGCTCCGCGGTGCTCGTGTGGTCGATGGGCATCACCCAGCACGAGCACGGCGTCGACAACGTCGCCGCGATCGTGAACCTCGGCGCTCGCGCGGGGCAACGTCGGCCGGCCGGGCGCAGGGCTCATGCCGATCCGCGGCCACTCCGGCGTGCAGGGCGGCGCCGAGATGGGCGCGTACGCCACCGCGTTCCCGGGCGGCGTGCCCGTCGACGCCCGAGAACGGCCGCCGCCGTCGCCGAGCAGTACGGCTTCCCGGTGCGCGGCGAGCCCGGCTTGAGCGCCGCCGAGATGGTCGAAGCCGCGGGCGACGGGCGAGCTCGACGTCCTCTACTCGAGCGGCGGCAACTTCCTCGAGGTGCTCCCCGACCCGCCGGAGGTCGAGGCCGCGCTGGCGACGGTGCCGCTGCGCGTCCACCAGGACATCGTCGTGTCGAGCCAGATGCTCGTCGACCCGGGCGAGACCGTCGTGCTGCTGCCGGCCGCGACCCGCTACGAGCAGCGCGACGGCGGCACCGAGACGACCACCGAGCGCCGCATCGCGTTCAGCCCCGAGATCCCCGGTCCGCGAGTCGGGCGAGGCGCGCAGCGAGTGGGAGATCTTCGTCGACCTGGCGCGGCGCGTCGATCCGTCGCGCGCGCACCTTGATGGACTTCCAGTCGGGCGCAGGCGATCCGCGACGAGATCGCCCGCGTCGTGCCGTCGTACGCCGGGGTCGAGCTACTGCGCGACACCGGTGACCAGGTCCAGTGGGGTGGGGCGCGCCTCTGCGAGGGCCCCGACGGCCCGCAGTTCGCGACGACGGACGGAAAGGCCCGGTTCACGCCCGTGCGCCCGCCGTCAACGACGTCGGGCAACGGCCTTCGGCTCAGCACCCGCCGTGGGAAGCAGTTCAACACCATGGTGCACGCCGAGATCGATCCGCTGACCGGAGCGGGGCGGGACAGCGTCCTCATCTCGGATGCCGACGCCGACCGGTTAGGCCTCAACGAGGGCGCACCGGTGCTCGTGCGTTCGAGCCACGGCGAGTTGCGCGCCCAGGTGCACCGCGCCCCCTCCGCCCAGGCAACGTCCAAGTTTTTTACCCCGAAGGCAACGTGCTCCTGCCCGGCGGCCACCGAGACCGCTCCGGAGTCCCCGACTACAACACGACGGTCGAGCTCGTTCCGCAATAGACCGCCAGCGTTCCCCGCCGTTGCCGGGTCGTCGCGACGGCTTGCTCCGGTCCGGCCACATGGCTCCAAGATCACCCTTGGCTGCGACCATCCGTCGATGCTGCTGGCGCCGATGGCAAGCTCTTTTGAGAATCCATCCGAACGGGGAGCCGGATGAGTCTCCGCTACTACGAGGACTGGTCCAAGCTCGTACTTGGGCGAAGAAGGCGCGTCCGTGCCGGGGACTGGAAGGCCCCGCGTCGGGTGATGGATCGGACGGACAAAGAGCTGGGGGCGTGCAAGGCGTGGATTCTCGGTGGGTCCGTCGACGATTCGGCGGATCAGCCGTGCGTTGTGTTTCTCACGAATCGTGCGCTCTATGTCGATGTGCGGCCCTATGAGGGGGGGAGCCCCGGACTGATCGTTGCGCCGTTTCAACTGATCGCAAAGTGCGGGATCGAGCGGAACGACGTTGGTGGCACTCGCCTCGCCTTCATCCTCGACACGAAGGGCAACCGGTACGCAGCCGAGCTGCGCAGCATTGCTGTCGATCTTCCGCGAGACAGACATGGCGCTGCCTTCGGGCAACTGGTCGTCAATACCGTCGGAGCGCGTGCACGCTAGGCGGCCCGACAGGCTTCACCGCAGCGAGCGGACGAGATGGATGTCCTCGGGCTCCGTAGCGAACAACTCGGGATGAACAGTCTGAGCCAAGCGGCATCCCTGTCGGAGATAGAAGCCGACTGCTGACTCTGTCGGCGCGGCAGAGACATAGATCGACTCTGCACCGCCCGCAACAGAAATGTCGATGGAAGTGTCCCAGAGAGCCTGCGCGACACCTCTTCTGCGGTAGGGCCGCGACACGTGCAGGAACGCCAACCAAGCCAGGAGTGGCTCGAATGAAGGGTGCACTATCGCGAGTCCGACCGTCTGTTCCTCATCGAATGTGCCGAGAAGCACGCCACCTCGCGCAACTACCGAGCTGCAGAACTCGATCTCGGCGGCGACGCTATGTGGACCTGACCCGGTCGGGTCCCACGTCGGAACCTCGGTCATCGCCGCTGCAACCTGTTGCAGCTGCCCCTCACGAACCCGGTACTGAACATCGATGCGTTCGGAGCGATCAATCGCACCGACCAACGAAACGTCCTCCAGAGCCAGCCGCTTCACTCGCATTACGCGGACAGATTGCCCGTTCTGGCGCGGAGCGACCCCAGCTGAGGCCGTCGAGGTGACCGCGCACGGTTCCGAGGTCTCGCCGCGGCAGAGCTCGAGGTCAGGCGGGGTCTGGCGAGACTCCGTCGACGACGACCATCCGCCAAACGCCGGCACCAGCGTGGACCTCGCGCGCTTGCCGATAGTCCTCGGAGTCGAACCAAGCCTGTGCAGCTTCGGTCGACGTGAACTCTATGATGACGAGGCGCTCCGGCTGCCAGTCCCCTTCGAGTACTCGGATGGCTCCGCCGCGGGCAAGGAAGCGGCCGTCGTGCCGCTCGACGCTGGGACCGGACATCGCGCGGTACCGCGCCGCCCGCTCAGGATCAGTCTGACTGATGTCGACAACTACGTAGGCTGCCATGGCTTGCGCCTTCCCGCCGCTGACCATCCCATGCCCTCGATGATCGTCGCGGCGGCGGCGCGGGGCGACTCACGACGACGGTGGATGGGCCGTCGCACGATCGGTAGAGAGACGAGCGAATCGGGTTGGCCATGTAGGCCTTGCCCGCTGACCGCGGGTGGGAGAGAGTCGACGCCATGAGCCGTGCAGACGAGTGGCGCGAAAAGGGCAATTACTTCTCGTGGAGTCCGCGTAGCGGAGATGCCTCCGAGGTGCAGCTCTTCCACGTCGAGATCGGTGACGCCGCCGCGCCGCCGCTCGTGCTGGTCCATGGCTTTCCGACGAGCAGCATCGACTGGTTCGAGGTCGCAGAGCGACTGAGCGACCGGTATCGCGTCTGCGCGATGGATTTCCCGGGTTTCGGCTTCTCCGACAAGCCACTCGGCTGGGGCTACAGCCTCATGCGCGACGCCGAGGTGCTCGAGTACTACGTGGCTGAGGTGCTGGGTCTCGAGTCGATGATCCTGTTCGCGCACGACCGTGGTTCCAGCGTCGCGATGATCCACACGACCAGCGGAGAATCGCGGGTGCACCTCGAGCACCTCTTCATCACGAACGCCAACATCTTCCTGCCGATGTCGAACCTGACCCGGGCCCAGCACCTCATGCTCGACCCGGAGACGGGGCCCGCCGCGCTCGCCCAAGGAACGCCGGAGCAGCTCGCGGAGGGCATGGGCCAGGCGACGTACACGCCACCGCGGGGACCCGACGACCCCGAAATCCAAGCGCTGACTGCGATCTTCTCGCACGGCGAGGGCCTGAAGGTCCTCCACGAGACGATCCAGTACCTGGTCGAGCGCTCGCAGGACGAGGACTCGTGGCTGAAGGCGCTCGCCGCGTTGGACGTTCCGACGACGTTTATCTGGGGCGTCTACGACACGGTCTCGCCGCCCCGGGTCGTGAGCTACGTCTGGAACGAGTACATGATGAAGAAGCCGGGCCGGAACTCGCTGTACTTCATTCCGGACGCGAACCACTACCTGCAGAACGACCAGCCCGACTCGGTCGTCGAGACATTCGTGCACGCGCTCGAAGCGCCGGAAGACAGCCCACCGGGTGCGATCGCGGAGAGGCTGGCGTCGCCGCTGCTGGTCGACCGCTCGAGATCGGAACTACCGCGAGCTGCCGACCTCCTCAAGAACCCTGCGTGACCGGCGAGGGCCTGTCCGGCGGGGCCGATAGATCGAGCCCACCCTCGCACCCAGAATGGAGGAGCGGAGGCCCCGCTCTGTAGCCTGCCCGTCGTTGTCGAAGCTCAAGACGGATGCCTGGGCGGGTGTCGTCGGGTGGTGGCGACGGCGCACCGCGGATTCCGCCATGCGCGTACCTCTTCGTCGCACGGGCGCCGTGTCGTGCGGCCTACTGATCGGATCGCTCGTGCTCGCCCGGGTCATCGCCCCGACCGGCTCCCGGCTGCTCCTAGCGCTCGTGTTCGTCGTCTTCGTTGGCGCTGTGGTCACGCTGTTCGCGGTGGTCATCGCCTGGTCCCAGACGTCGGGTGATGAGATCGAGGCGGCCGATCCGGTGTGGGTGACGAATAGCGGCGTCATCGCCGGCACCATGAGACGGCTATGGCGGATTGTCGCCGCCGGCGCGCAGCGTGCCAGTCGCGTCTGGCTGTCTTCGGCGGCGTCGATCGTGACCGGGCTGGCGTCTCGGCTCGGACGGATGGTCTCTACGCTCCGACGGGATGTGACCCGCGACGCGGTCGCGCGGTGGGTTCGCGCCGCTGCCGTCGCCTTGAGTGGCGTGCCACCCCCAGATGTCAAACCGCCCGCCGGCGCCGGGCGGCTTGCCCGTCCCCGCGCGGCACCTGGCACGCCCGGGCCCCCGAGGCTGAGCGCTCAGGCGGTGGATACGCGCGATCTACACCGGGGCACGAGAGGGGTCTCGCCTCGCCCTACTGGCCCCCCCGCTCACGCGAAGCCCATTCACTGGTCTCTTCCAGCGGACCAAACGTCAGCCTGACGGTTGACTGCGGGGCGTACTTCTTAGAGTTCCGAAACCGCGAGTCAACTGATGCACGCCTATCCGAAAGGCTCGACCGCGATGTCACGACAACTCATGATTCCTGCCGCAGACACTCGGCTCTACACCGTCGACGCCCCGGGCGGCACGCCTGACCTGCTCTTCCTCAGCGGCGGCTTCGGCACCGTGCAGAACTGGAGCCGCGTCATCCGCCGCCTCGACGGGAAGTACCGCACGGTGCGGTTCGATGCACGGGCGCGCGGGAGGTCGGGCAGATCGGCGGACTACTCCGTACAGGCGGCCGTCGACGACATCGGACGGGTCATCGACGCGACCGGTATCGAACGCCCGATCCTCGTCGGGTGGTCTTACGGCGCCACGATCGCGGTGCGATACGCGGCTCAGCACCCCGGGCGGGTCGGCGGACTGGTGCTCATCGACGGTGCTTACCCCATCGCCATGCTCGACGAGGCCGGAAAGCAGAAGGTCCGCACCCAGTTCCGTCGGTTGGGGTGGATCATGCGCATCCTGGCCGCGCTCGGCCGCTCGGCCCGGATGTCTCCCGCCGAGTCCGCGGACGTCGTGATCGAGATGGACGCCGTCAACGGCGAACTCGGATCCGACTTCGCGGCGCTGGAATGCCCGACCGTGTTCGTGGTCGGCACCGGAGGCCACTCGGGCGCCACCGAGGACGAGATGCGCACGGTGCGCGCTGCTGCCCCCGTCGCCGAGGAGAGCAACAGGCGCGTGTCCGTATTCGCAGTGACGCCCCACAAGCACACGCAGATCCTCAACAAGGCGCCCGACACCGTGGTCGCCGCGATCGAGGACGTCATCCACGAGTCTTCCTGAGTAGTCCGGCTACGCGAGCGGCACCAGGTCGAGCAGGTCGTTGCTCCAGTAGTCGAGTGTGCCATCGGGAAGCAGTAGCGCGACGTCGGGCGCGAGCGAAGCATCGATGAGGGTGCTGATCGGGCAGCAGGCTGATCGAGTGTCTCGTAGGCGCGCCATGAGCCCCCGGGCGTCGGTCCCGGTTGTGCGCGTAACCTTCGAGCGCCGGGCCATTTCGTCGCATTTGGCCCACCAGCGCATCGCTGGACGTTCCTCGTCTCGGGCGTGGAGCCTTTGCTTCGGAGGTCGTCGGGGCGAGCGGGCGGTATTGAGGGATCACTGCCGCGGCACAGCACTTTCGCGCGATGCTGCTCCTCGACGAGGAGGCAGACATGACACGCAAGGTTGCCGATTGCCGAGACTTTCCGAGTGAGACGAACTGCACGTTGACGATCTCGGGCCGGGAGATGGAAGTGCTCCAAGCGGCCTCCGAGCACGCCGTGTCGACGCATGGCCACGTCGACGGACCGGAATTGCGGGAGCAGATCCACGCCATGATGAAAGACGAAGTCAGCGCGTCAGCGTGATTCGCGGGCGCGCGTTCGGCGCCGGGTCACCGGCTTCGCCGATCCGGCGCTTTCAGGAAGGTGAAGCAGGGCGGATGAGGCGGTGGCTCGAAGGATTGGAATCGTGACTGGGCACGATGACGATTTCCTGGCGCGAACCGAACCCTTCACGAAACCGGACGGAGGTGGGGTGGAGTACAGCTCGTCGGGGTACGCCGAGGGCCTCCGGCATGGAAGGGCGAAGCGTCTCTCGTCGCGTCGCGACGAGAGCCACGCGGCGATGCGCAAGGCCTTTGTCGTGGGCGCAGGTGTCATGGGCGCTGCCGTCGTGGCCGCAGCGACGTTCACAGTTCTCGTGTTCGGGGGTCTGTTCACCGTCTCGTCCGGGGTGGGCCGAGGCAACCGCCCGGTGACCCTCGTGCAGCAACCGCCCGCTACCACCACACCCCCGCCCGCGCCCAACGACGCCACCGATCCGACGGGAAAACACGCCCAGCACCACCGCTCAGGCTGAAAGTTCGCCCCTGCCATCGTCCAATCGCGTCGCGGTCCCGCGCGCCCGGCGGGCGCGCAAGGCCCTGCGCAGCGGCCATCGACATCGAGCGGGTTGGAGCAATTGTCCTCGGCTTCGTCGCCCGCTCCGATCGACGCGCCTGCCCCGGCGACGACATCGGCACCGGACACGAATCCAGCGGGGCACGCGCCTCCCGGACGCAACAAGTAGGGGCGCTCCCGCGTCAGGCCCACCGCGCCGGTGTCTACGTGAACTTCGTCGACTCCGACGACGACACGAGCCGAGGTGAAAGCCAAATACGACCCCGAGAACGTGTTCCACAAGAACAAGAACATCCAGCCCGCTCGCCGGCGCAGTGATCGCTCACCGAATGAACTCGTGTCGCGGACCCGAGACGCCACTGCCCACAACGCCGGCTGGGCGGCGCTACGCGAGCGGCACCAGGTCGAGCAGGTCGTTGCTCCAGTAGTCGAGCGTGCCGTAGGGAAGCAGGAGCGCGACGTCGGGCGCGAGTGCGTCGACGAATTCGGCGTCGTGGCTCACCAACACGATGGAACCGGGCCACGACGAGAGCGCGGTGCCGATCGCGGAGCGTGACGGTGGATCGAGGTTGTTGGTGGGCTCGTCGAGCAGGAGCAGGTTGTGACGGCCGGCAACGAGCTGCGCGAGGGCGAGCTTCGTCTTCTCGCCGCCCGACAGAGTGCCGGCGTCTTGGAACGCGACGTCGCCCACCAGGCCGAACGCACCGAGCACGCCGCGCCGTTCGGTCTCGGTCGTGAGTGTGCCGTGGCGCAGATGCTCGATCACGTTCGTGCCCGCGATGACTCCTTCGTGTTCCTGCGCGTAGTAGCCGACCGAGACGCCGTGACCGAACACCACATCGCCGGCGTCGTGCGGCTCGAGTCCGGCGAGAATGCGCAGGAGCGTTGTTTTGCCGGCGCCGTTGAGGCCGAGTACGAGCAGGCGCTGGCCCCGCTGCAGAGCGAACGCAAGCTCCGACCAGATCATGCGTTCACCGAACGCCTTCGTGAGGCCGTCGATCTGCAGGACGTCG
This sequence comes from uncultured Actinomycetes bacterium, assembly GCA_963768605.1. Taxonomy (GTDB): domain Bacteria; phylum Actinomycetota; class Acidimicrobiia; order IMCC26256; family JACDBD01; genus JALZAA01. Next base: position 401,780 of record CAVYIP010000021.1, read on the forward strand.
CGACCGCTGTGTGGCGGCGGCGGGAAGCGGTAGCGCACGCTGCGGGCGGCGCGGATCGGCGTGACCGCTTCGGTGGCGAGCCGTTCCACACGCTTGTCGAGGGTCTTCGCCTGTCGCGCGCGCTTCGCGCTCGAGTGGCGCATCCGGTCGGCGAGGGTGGAGAGCCGGCCGATCTCGGCGTGCTGACGCGCGGCGATGCGTCGAAGCCGGTCCTCATCCTTCGCCCGAGCGGCGACGTACTGCGAATACGTGCCCTTGTACTGGCGCACGTCGCCGTCGTCGAGGTGCAGGACCTTCGTGATGGCGTGGTCGAGGATCTGGAGGTCGTGGCTCACGACGAGCAGTGCGCCGCGAAACGCGCGTAAGAACCCCATCAACCATTCCCTCGCGTCGACGTCGAGATGGTTCGTGGGTTCGTCGAGCACCAGATTGTCGGTCCCACCGAACAGGATGTGCGCGAGCTCGACTCGGCGTCGTTCGCCACCGGACAACGCGTCCAACGCGACCAGCGCACGGTCCGCGGGGAGTCCGAGTCCCGCGAGGATCCGGTAGACGTCCGACTCTGCCCGATACCCGTCTGCTTCGCGGAAGGCGAGCTCGGCGTTCGAGAAGCGGCGAATCGCGCGATCGTTGGGGTCGTCTTCCATGTCGCGGCGGAGCGTCTCGAGCCGCTCACGCTGGACGTCGAGTCGCCGAGCGGAAAGCACGTACGTCATGGCGACGTCCTTCGCCTGTGCTCGGTCGGCGCGCGGGTCCTGCGGCAGGAATCCCAACGCCCCCGTCACCTGCGCCCGCCCGCTCGTCGGAGGGAGGTCGCCGACGATCGTGCGCAGAAGGGTGGTCTTGCCCGCGCCATTTCGTCCTACGAGACCGACCTTTTCGCCCGCGTAGACCGACAACGAGGCGTCATCGACGACGACGCGCCCCGCAACCTCGATCGTCAGCTCTTGGGCTCTGAGCACAGTTCCCGACCGTATCGGCCAAAGCCAAGACTGTTGCCTCGATATCGCACGCCGTCCGGGTGGGGGCCCTGGTTGTTCTCTAACTGTTGTCGAAGAGCACTGTCGGTTTGCCGCGTAGCGCCTTCATCGCCTTCAGGACGGCGTCTACGACGTCTGGGTAGCCCGCGTTGAGGCCCAGAACGACTGGCTTCCACGACCAGCTGACGATTGGCCAGTGCAACAACTGTCGCTTCCAAGTCTTGACGCCTCGGTCAAATGCCTTGGGTGAGTTGTAGAAGCCCACGTCGAGGAACGCCTCAGATTCGTACGTTGCTCTCTCCTCGTCGAGGTTGTACTTGGGGTCCGCTGCGGACCGATGCTGAGGGCACGAGGACCAACGAGAGCTGGCAAATAGGTGGATGGTTTGGTGTGCAGAGCTGCCAGTGATGTCCTGTGGGCTACGGACCTGATCAGGACAGACGGTAACGCCCTTCGCGGCGAACGCGTCGACGATCTGTTGGAGCCTGGCGTCGTCGAATACCGGCCACATCTTGGCAGGTGCGGCGCGCGCCGTTCCCGGTCCAACTCCTGAACGCGCTCATCAGAGCCAGCACGGCGCACAGCTTCTTCATCACGCGCCCCGGTGTGCGTCTGGTCGTCAGCAAAGAGTGCCCTTCTCTGTATTCGCATGCAACGCCGACGATTCAGGGCAAGGCACGAAGGCCTTCGATCGTCTACTCGAGGGCGGGCACCGTCAACGATCTCGCGTGAGATCATCGAGATCGCGGGCCGATGCCGGCGCCTGAGTCGTCACGCCAGCAGCTCGACCCAACGACTTCATCACGCCGCCAGAGACGACGAGACGAGGATCTCGATGCCAACACCAGTCAATCGTCCGTCCGTCGGGCGCCGCCTCGCTGCGATCCTGTCGATCGTTCTCGCGGTCGCGGTCGCGATTGCCACCGTCGTGCTGGCGTTCGATCGGGTCGGCCCCTTGGTCGCGGTGTTGGCTCTGGACGCGGTCATCGTGCTGCTCGTGTTGTACGCCTTGACCCGAGCGGGGACGGCTCGACTGGTGGCAGTGGCGCTCGGAATCGCCGCGGTCGCCGCCGTCGCCGCGGTCGTGGTCTCCGAGTCGGCGGGGTGGTCGCTGGTGTGGCGGCTCGCGCTCCTGGTGGTCGCAATCGCGCTCGCCCGGTACGCGCTATCGCGCGACGTGCGCACCCTCAAAAGCAGCGCGACGACCGGCACACCCGTGCCTACAGCCGAGCACGGTGTGCTCATCATGAACCTCAAGTCCGGCGGCGGGAAGGCGGAGCGGTTCCACCTCGCGGACGAGTGCCGCCGACGCGGAATCGAGCCCGTAGTGCTCCAGTCCGGCGACGACCTCCTCGACCTGGCGCGAGATGCGATCGACCGTGGCGCCGACGTGATCGGCATGGCGGGTGGCGACGGGTCGCAGGCGCTCGTGGCGAGCATCGCCGCGGAGCGCGGCATTCCCATGGTGGTGATCCCGGCCGGGACCAGGAACCATCTCGCCCTCGATCTCGGTATTGACCGCGACGACGTTGTGGGCGCGCTCGACGCGTTCGGCGCCGCCGTCGAGAGGCCGATGGATCTCGCCGAGGTCAACGGCCACGTGTTCGTGAACAATGTCTCCCTCGGGCTCTACGGCGCGATCGTCCAATCGCCCGACTACCGCGACGCGAAGGTGGACACCACGCTGTCGGCGCTCCCGCGACTGCTCGGCCCCGGCTCCCAGCCGATGGATCTTCGCTTCGAAGGACCTGACGGCACGCGCCACGACGGTGCCCATGTCGTGCAGGTCTCGAACGGCCCCTACGGAACAACGCTCGCCACCATGACCCGCCGACCTCGAATGGATACCGGCGCCCTGGGGATCACCACGTTGGTGCTCCCGGACGCCGCCGCCACCCGGCGGTTCCTCGCCGCGCTGGCGACCAGCCGGCCCGACCGGTACGAGGGCCTCCAGGTCTGGTCGGGTGGCGAGTTCGTCATCGAGTCCGGCGCCGCGGTGGCGGTCGGGCTCGACGGTGAGGCGATGGACATGGAGCCGCCGCTGCGGTTCTCGATCCGCCCGCACGCGTTGCGCGTGCGCCTCGCGCCCAATGCGATCGGGTTTTCGCCGGCGGCCCGTACCTCGAGCGCACGCGACTTCCTTCCGAACCTTTGGAACGTCGCCCTCGGCCGCCCCGTCGCCGTCGGTGGCTGAGGCCGCTGGTTCCCGCGGCAAAGAGCAGCCCTCGCCCGTGCGCGGCGGGTCCACCACTCACGTTGCGAAGGGGATGACACTGTTCACTGTTCTTGTCGCAGTTGAGGAGTGCATCCATGAAGCTGATCGACGACCTGCTCGCGAGTCTCGCTTCGCTATTACTGCTGTTCTTCATCTTCTTGATCGTCACGTTCCCGGTGACCTGGCTGCTCATGCTGTTCCTGGGCAACGTCGGCACAGGTCTGAGCTACTGGGGCACTCTGCCCCTCGGCACGGTCGTGAGCCTGCTCATCGGAGCGACTTCCAGTAGCGCGTACCGGTACCGATAGCGGGAGCGTGCTACGAGGAACCGAGCGTCATCTGGTCCATCTGGTTGTGCCGGGGAGTGGTGAGGCCTGGGATGGCGCTGGGTGCGACGAGCAGGAGCACGCCGAGGGCTAGCAGGACTGCCGCGGTTCCATGTGCGACGCGGCGCCACGGGACCGTCTTCTCGGCTGCGATGAGGCCGGCGACCAGGGCCATCCAGACGATGCTCGACATCAGGCGGCTCCCGGCGTGGACCCCCATCACCGCGAAGTACGGCGCCCCTCGCTCGAGCGCGGCGAACGTCGTCTCGGCGTGGGACGCCAGGTCGTGCAGCAGGTACAGAACCTCGTGGCTGAAGGCGGCGCCGAATTCAGCCCATCCGGATGGCACCGTGACGGCTGTCTCGAATGTGAGCGGACGCTGGCCGGCAAGCCGGCGGGCGTCGTCGATCGCCCCCGACGCCGGGTCGTAGCCGTAACCCTCCGCGATCCCAGACTCGTCGACGAGCAGCCGCAGGAAACCACCCCGGTTCCACCCCACGTCGAGCACTCGGCGTCCCGCCAAGTCGATGTCGATCGTGTCTAGCAGCGCTCGCCAGAGGAAGCCGTGCTCCTCCTGCATCGCCTCGTCCTCGACGGCACCCCGCCAGTACGGCTCACGCACGGCAACCACGCTACCGATGGGGTGGGGCCCGAACCGTTCCGCCGAGCTACTGCGGAAGGTCTCGGGTCATGAGTGACGCGCCCGAATCGGCGCTCCGCGCCAAGCCTGCACGCATCAGAACACGCGCACCGAACGTCACATCGTCGAGCGCCTCGAGACGCGCCAAATCGGCACTTCCGTGTGCGTGGTGGCGATCGGAACGGGCAATCTGTGCGGATGTTCGAGTCCGTCCCTGTCCGTGTAGTTGCCGCCATCCTGCGGCGGGACAACAGATTGCTCCTGTGTCATCGACACCCCGAACGAGCGTGGTACCCCGATGTGTGGGACCTACCTGGCGGGCACGTTGAGCATGGAGAGACGCCGACCAAGGCGCTCGCGCGAGAACTGCGCGAGGAACTCGCCGTTGACCTTCAATCGCCGCTCGGACCGCCCTTCGAAGAGGTGGCGGATTCCGCCGCTGCCGTCAACATGAGTATTTGGCTCATCGACTACGCCGGGACAGTCGTGAATCACCCGCCCGATGAGCACGACGAGTTGCGTTGGGTTACCTCTGATGAGATCGCTGGTCTCGTGCTGGCGCATCCCTCGTACGTGGAGCTGCTCGGCCGCGCGGCGCACGCTTGAGGCATCCGAAGACCGCGACTTCCAGGGCTCGCTGGTCGCTCACGCTCGGATCGGGCATCTGAGCGCCTCGACGGTTCAGGTCAGCTGCTGAGTGAGAATCGTCGCGAGCCACTGTTTGTAACGCTCGGGCGTCCAGCCGCGGTCGCCGACGAGAAGGCGATAGACCTCGGGGGACATCAACGCGTGGATCAGGTCGGCGGCGTCGCGTTCTCGCAGTCCGGGCTTGAGCGCGTGGGCGCGTGCAAGCGAGCGCGGCGATCTGGCCTTGACCTCGATCGCGCTGTTGTCGGATCTCGCCGAGAAGTTCCGCGGCCGCGGGATCGGAACCGGCCGCGCTCGCGAGGACGCGGTAGACGTCGTTGGTCCTCTGGTTGATCGCCGTCGTGATACCGGCGAACCCGGCCAGGAGCTTGTGCGGGTCGGGTTCGGCGAACAGCGAGGCGACGTCTGGCCGTTCCTGGACGGCTAGCGGCTGGTCGTCACCGGCGATGGAGGTGTCGAGCAGCGCCTTGAGGATCCCGAGCTTCGAGGAGAAGAGCCGGTACACGGTCGCTGATCGGCACGTCGGCGTGCTCGCTGATTGCCTCGATGGTGGTCGCCACGTAGCCGCGTTCGAGGAACAGCGTCCGGGCCGCGTCGACCACCGCTCGACGGGCGAGCCGCGTGCGGGCTTGACCACGCCCGCTCTTGCTTGGTGAGTCGCGCTTGACGGGCTCGGGCACGTAACGATAGTATCACTCTCGATTCGAGAGTACCAGTATCATTCGACGACCGGAGTCAAGGAGCGATCAATGAGCGCATCATCAGTCCAGGGAATCAAGACGGTGTTGCATCCGGTGTCCGATGTCGAGAAGGCCAAGGCGGTCTACACCGCGCTACTCGGCGTCGCGCCGCAGACCGACTCGTCCTACTACGTCGGTTTCGACGTCGCCGGCCAGCACATCGGGCTGCTTCCCGGCGGTGGCCCGCAGGGCCTGACGTCGCCGGTCGCGTACTGGCACGTCGATGACATCGAAGCGAAGCTCGCCGAGGTGACCGCGGCCGGTGCGACGATCAAAGACGCGGCGAACGAAGTAGGCGGCGGCCGTGTGGTCGCGTCGGTCATCGACCCCGATGGCAACGTCCTCGGACTCATTCAGGACAAGGCATAGCAACACGCAATAGCGAAGGCGAACGCACGTCGTGAAGAAGGCGGTGAGCTAATGAAAACGATGACATGCAAGCAACTGGGTGGGCCGTGTGAGCATCAGCTACAGGGAGACACGGCTGACGCGGTCATCAAGGCACAGGATCGTCATCTCAAAGAGATGGTCGCAGGCGGCGATGACACGCACGCCGGTGCCCTCAAGGAGATGAAGGGTAGGTGGAAGCATCCCATCTCCGGGATGGGCTGGTATCGGGCGGCCAAGCGCAACTTCGCGGATCTCCCTGAAGGATGATGAGTTCTACGCGCGCCTCAAGGGACCGGCAGCGGAATGATTTAGCGTCAGCTCCATCTGATCTCCGTCCTTGCACCATCACGTGGAAGCACGCTGTCGCCTGTAGTAGGCGCGATTCTTCTTCCGGTTCCCGCAGATCGACATCGCACACCACGCCGCCGAGCGGTTCTTCGAGCGATCGAAGAATGCGTAACCGCACAGCCGGCATCCCTTCAACCGCCGCCACGCATCGGTGAGCTGCGCTTCATGCAGGATCCCGAGCAGCGTCGCAACCGCACCGTTGGTGCCTGGCTGATCGGCTTCAAGGCTGGTTCGTCCCGCGTCATCGATCGCGACCTTGAGTCGGGCCTTGCGCGACGCCTTCCGAACCATGTCCGCTGATGCCGCGTCCCGCCGTCCTTCAGCGTTTGCGACTGCGAGCGACCGGATCGCCTCTCTGAGCTCGCGGAGTCGGGCGGCGTCCGCGGCCGAGATTCGGGCGTCCGGTTCCACGAGTCGCTTCTGGCGGAGCCAAGCCTGAGCCTTCTGCTGGGTTCCGAGCCGGTCCCATTCCCCGGGGAGGTCGTGGTTGTGGGAGTTGATGAACCGTTGGAGCAGCTCGAGTCGTCCGGGAGCCTTGGGCCTCCCACCGGGCTCGACCTGCTCGCCGACCTGTCTCTTCTCGCGCTCATCCATGAGATTTGACGTCCTTCATCAGACCAGCATAACGTGAATGACGGTCAGAAGCTCCAAAAAGATGCGGCGGTCTCGAGAGTGGGCCGGGACGGGACCTCGCAAGGGAGCAGGCCGTCGCTGGACGTTCTGAGTTCACGGATGCGGCGAATCGTCGACGTCCTGTTGCTCATCGAGGGGACAGGAGAAGGTGCACTCATGACCGATGTCGCGGTACCCGACCTGGAGCACACGCTCGAACGACACCGGGTGGAGCTGACCGGCTATTGCAACCGGATGCTCGCTTCGACGTTCGAGGCGGAGGACGCCGTCCAAGAGACGATGGTGCGGGCGTGGCGGGGATTCGACAGCTTCGAGGGAAGAGCATCGCTTCGGTCGTGGCTGTACCGCATCGCCACCAACGTGTGCCTCGACATGCTTCAGAGCCGCAAGCGGCGGGCCCTACCGATGGACCTCGGGCCGGCGTCGCCGGCCACGGCGGCGGCGGCCCAACCGCTCCCGGAGCACTTGTGGCTCCAGCCGATCCGGGACGGCCGCGCCGTGCCGCAGACCGACGATCCCGCCGGGGTCGCGGCGTCCCGGGAGACGATCCGGGTCGCGTTCGTCGCCGCACTCCGGCACCTGCCGCCCCGTCAGCGCGCAGTACTGATTCTGCGCGAGGTCCTGCGGTGGAAGGCGACCGAGGTCGCCAACCTGCTCGGCGCGAGCGACGCATCGGTCAACAGCGCACTGCAGCGAGCCCGCGCGACGCTCTCCGCGAGGAACCTGAAGACGGCGGAGCCGTTGCACACTGAGGACGGAGCGCAGCAAACGCTGCTGGCGCGCTACGTGGACGCGTTCCAGCGTTTCGACATCGAGTCGCTGGTGTCCGTGCTGCACGAGGACGCCATGGTGGCGATGCCGTCCTAACCGCCGTGGCTGCACCCTTCAGTGGGAGGAACCGCTAGACCGCAAGGTCCGCCGAGCCATCCTCGGCGTTTCGCCACTCCTTGCCGCGCGTTATTTCGGTCGCTTTGACGACCTCGGTGGCGGACCGAAACGTCGTCGCCCGAGACGTCGCGTCGTGGGCCATGGACACGTTTGGCGAGGAGGCGCAGGCTGACAACACGAACCAGCAGTAGCGGCGCACGCAGCCTCGCAGCGCCGTTCAACTCGCCGACTGAGGAGGCGACCCATGCCTTCGATGCCCACCTATCACGTCAACAAGGGTTCACAGTTCGGACTTCTGGACACCACGCTGGGCGGCGCCAACTTCCGCACCGAGTTAGATGACGCGCTGACAAGGCTGCAGGGTGCGGATCCGGCGGCGGTCCTCAACACCGCGGCGCACGCACGTGTTGCGCCCAGCCGGCTCACGCAAAACGACTTCGACCATTTCGTCCAGGACTGGCTCGGCGGCGGCTGGTGGCCACAGAACGCGGTGCCCGACACCCTGCGCGCTCGGCTTCACCAAGGCGATCGAGCATGCGAAGGCGAGACAACTTCCCATCGAGGTGCTCTGGGTCTGCGCGAGGGACCCCGATTTCCACGTGTATTACTGCGAGGGCCCCCGGCAGGTGACGGTGCTCGTCTCTTCCCCTCCACCCCGCGGACACACAGACCTGCCGCTCGATCACAGCGAGAACATCTGGGTCGTGAAGCTCCGTGATCAGTTCGATAACCAGTACTCCAACTTGGGGACCGGCATCCCAGCCCCGCAGGTGGTCGCGACCGTTCAGAGCGGACCGATGGCGGGTCGGGACATCATCCAACAGCAGCTCTTCTACGCAGATTGACCTTTGGTTGCCACGCCGACGGTCAGGACGACTGCGTCTGCCTACGATGCACGCCGTGGGCCTGCGGCGGCGGCTCGAGCTGTTCCGCGATCGTGACCTGACACTGGCGACGTTCGCCGAACGGCTCGCCCGCGTCCACGAGACCGCGCCGCTCGTGGAGGAGCACGGCGACGGCGGCCTTCGCCTCACCTTCGAGGACGCCGCGTCGACAGTCGCCCGGTGGGCGGGCGCACTGCGCGGGCGCGTCGCACCCGGCGATCGCGTCGTGGTCGCGCTCCCGAACGGCTACGCCGTGTTCCTGCTCTCCCAGGCCGTGACGCGCGCCGGCGGCGTCGCCGTGCCGGTAAACCCGTTGATGAGCCCGCAGGAGATCGAACACGTGGTGAACGACTCGGCCGCCGCGCTCGTCGTGCGCGGCACGGCCGAGCTCGAAGGGGCAGAGCCGGCCGAGTCGGTGCCGGTCGATCCCGGCGACGTCGCCGCACTCCTGTACACGTCGGGCACGACGGGGCACCCAAAGGGGGCCGAGCTCACACACCGTGCTCTTCTCGGGCGTGCGACGAACGCCGCGCTGTACCCCTCGGGCTTGCGCCACGACGAGGTGGTCTCGGGCATGCCGGTGGCGCACATCGCCGGGTTCTCCCTCCTCCTCCAGGCGGCCGCGTTCGGCATCCCCGTCTATCTGCTGCGGAAGTTCCGGCCGGATGTCGCGCTCGATGCCATCGAGCGCCGCCGCGCCACGATCTTCGTCGGCGTCCCTGCGATGTACCGCATGATGGACGAGGCCGGCGCCGAGACCCGCGACCTGTCGTCGGTACGGCTCTGGGCGTCGGGCGCGGACGCGATGCCGCACGCGCTGGCTCGCCGTTTCCAGAAGCTCGGCGCGACCGCGCACGTGCCGCTGCTGGGCCGCCCCGTCGGCGAAGCCGCCTTCGTGGACGGCTACGGCATGGTCGAGCTCGGCGGCGGCGCGGCGGTGAAGGTCCTGCCGCCGGGCCTGCCGCTCCCGCTGGGTGGGCTCGTGGGGCTGCCCCTTCCCGGCTACCGCATGCGGGTCGTCGACGACGGCGGTCACGACGTTCCCCGCGGCGAGGTGGGCGAGCTGGCCGTTCGTGGTCCCGGATTGATGCGCGGCTACCACGGCCACGAGGACGACACCCGCCGCACGCTCAGCGAGGACGGGTGGCTCCGGACCGGCGACCTCGCCCGGCGCCGCCGGCTGGGGCTCGTCGAGTTCGCCGGCCGCAAGAAGGACGTGATCAAGCACGGTGGCTACTCGGTGTTCGCGGCCGAGGTCGAGAGCGTGCTCGAGGAGCACCCCGCAGTGGCCGAGTGCGCGGTGGTCGGCCTGCCGGACCCGCGCAAGGGTGAGGTCCCGGCGGCGGCGGTGCGCTGCCGCGCCGGCGCGTCCGTCAGTGAGCCCGACTTGCTCGCATGGGCGGCGGCGCGGCTGGCCGAGTACAAGCGGCCCCAGCGCATCGTGTTCGTCGACGCGCTGCCACGAAACGCGACCGACAAGGTACGAAAGGCGGACGTCGTCGCGCTCTTGGAGGGGGAGCCGAAGGGACCGTAGGCTGCACGACGATGTGCGATGACCACGGTCACGTGCACGTACCGGCGGTCGAAGCCGTGCCGCGCGACGCCGACTGGCCCGGCGAGATGCTCCCGCTCGAACCGGTCGACTCCGTGTCGGTGTTGACTGTGTGCGACAAGCGCTCATCGCCAACGTGGCCGGGAAAGGGCTGCTCGTGCTCACGGGGTGCGGACACGCCGGCGTGATCAACATCTGTCGCTACGCCCAGCGGTTGACCGGCATCGACGAGATCTACGCCGTCATCGGCGGTTTCCACCTCAACGGCCCGCTCTTCGAGCCGATCATCGGCGACACGGTCGACGCCTTCGAGAGCCTGACCCCCGATGTGCTCGTCCCGGCCCACTGCACGGGCTGGAAAGCCACTCATGCCATTGCGCGTCGACTGCCCGACGCGTTCATCCAGAACAGCGTCGGCACGACGTTCGAGCTCGCCTCGGCGTAGCGCTCGGCTGCCCTACCCCTGAGGCCTCGTCGAGGAAGCCCGCGGCGCCGAGGTTCAGCCGGCCCGATCGACGGCGTCCGGCTCCATGTCATCCGACGGCGCCCACAACTCCTCGAGAAACGTGGCGATGACGTCAGTTAATCGGTCGGGCCGCAAGCGCAACTCGATCGGGGAGCGCGCTCGTACCAGTTGCGCACGGGGCAGATCGGCCGCGAGCTTGGCCGCGTCGTCGAAGGGGTGGATGAGGTCGTTGCCGTGGGCGAGCACGACTGCGGGCACGTCGATCGCGGCGCGCTCTTCGTATGTCGGCCCGACCGGGCCGACCAGGACGCCGTGCAGGATCGCAGTCATCACCTCCGGGGGCAGCCCCGCCCCGTGCAGCAGGCCGTTGACGGACGCCCAGGGGGTCGACGGGATCGACCGCACGAGCGATGTGAGCCACCGGGCCGGCGTGCGGCCGTAGTGCAGGAGCAGCAGGAGCGACGCGAACAGCAGCGCCGATGGCGGCACGGCCCACTCGAGCACCGGCATCTCGAGCACCAGTCCACGCACACGGTCGGGCCGGCGGCTGGCGGCGAACAGGCTCACGTTCGCGCCGAGTGACATTCCGCCCAGGACGGGCCGTTCGATGCGCAGATCGTCTGCGAGCGCGAAGACCTGATCCGCATAGGTATCGATCCGGTACGCCGACGCATGCTCGGGCTTGTCACTGCGCCCATGGCCGAGCAGGTCGAGCAGGATGACCCGGTTGCCACGGGCGGCGAGGGCCTGGGCGATGCCCCGGTTGAGCTCCGAGTCGATCAGAAGGCCGTGCATATAGACGAGGACCCGATTGCCCTCGCCGTACTCGTCGTAGACGAGACGGTGGCCGCCGACGGTGAACGACGAGGTACGGAACGCAGAGGGCATCGCCTGCCTCCGAGATCGCGGTCCTGCCAGGTGCGTGCTCATCCTCTCCCCGACAGCCTGGTCCGCCCACGGCCGAAAGTCCCGGCGATCGTGGGCCAAGAGATCGTCTGGTCAAACTGCTGCACGTCCGCCTTCAGCCGGCCCGGCAGCGGCGCTGCTGCCTCGACCGGTCAGGCGCGCCGGCGCTACCAGTGCTCCGACCAGGATGTGCCGCGGCGTTCGAGAAGTAGCGTCGATCGTGGGCAGGCGCGGATCCGCCGGTCGCTGGAGGTGAAGCTCGGCGTGGAGGAAGCGGCGTTCCTGATGGACCGCCCCGTGGGGGCTGGAGCGCTCTCGTCACCAACGACGAGCTCGATCGCAGGCTCGAAGGGCTCGAGACGCGTCTCGACGCTCGCTTCGAGGGCATCGACCATCGATTCGAGTCCCTCAGGCACGAGCTGCGTGCCGATTTCCGCGATCACACGAACCGGCTCATCCTGTGGATGGTGCCCACGATCTTCGCCGGCATCGCGGCGATGGGCGGCACTGCCGCGCTCCTTCGCGGTTGAAGGAGACCAAGATTCAGCCCGCGTAGACGGTCGTCGCCGTCACCGGACGGCGTGCGCCTCGATCTCGGCACGGCAGGCGTCCTCGACGACTGTCCCGTCGAAGAACTTCGGGTTGGTGCCGGTGTAGAGGCGCACCGCGTTCGCGAAGACGAAGTCGCGGAAGTCGTCGTCGTCGAGGAGGCCGTGCTCGACGAGCTCGTACGCCTCCTCGAGCACGTCGGTCATGTCGGGCACGTCCAAGTGGCCGATGTCGGAGCTGAAGATCGCGCTGAGCTTGGCGCCGAACGGCGTTGACGCGCGGTGTCGAAGGCCCAGGGCGTTGGTCGGGTCGTCGGCCTCGCAGCCGAAGTAGAAGTGCGGGACGAAGAGCTCGACGAGGTCGTCGGGCGTCTCGATGCCGGCGGCGGCGAAGTCGTCGATGCCGTCGGACTGGCCGCCGGCGCGCCTGGCTCGCCACGTAGGCCTCGAGCTCGTCGTCGTGGCGCACCGCCGCGACGCGGGCCGCCGTGCTTCGCGCAGCAGCTGCGAGGAGCTGCGCGCGGTCGAGCCGGCGCGGGGTCGTACGTCTCGGACGGCTTCGCGGTTGCGCTTCTCCCAGTGGCCGACGAGGTCGGCGAAGAGGCTGCACGCCCAGCCCACGCCGCCCTCGAGGAAGGCGAAGCGCAGCTCGGGGAAGCGGCGGGTGACGCCGCCGAGGAACAGCGCCTTGCACGACCGCGTCGCCGGCGGCGGCGAAGTGGCCGATGTGGTTGTAGCACGAAGTTGGACGGCGACGTGCGGCTGCCCCAGCCCATGCCGCGCGGCGTGGAAGGTCGGGCGCGACGCCGAGCTCGACGGCACCGCTGCCACACCGGGTCGTAGTCGTGGGGGCTGTCGACGCCGAGGACGTCGATACCACCCGCCCAGCGCGCCGCGTCGGGGTGCGTCGTCGGCAGCCGCGGCGGCGATGGGCCGGCGGACACAGCCCGCCGATCATCACCGCCTTGCAGGCCGAGCTCGCCGACCGCGTAGTCGAGCTCGTCGATCGCCTCCTCGGGCGTGTGCATCGGGATGATCGCGACGGGGATCAGCCGGTCGGCGAGCTCGCCGAACGCCTCGGCGTGGAAGCGTTGTAGCGCGCGGCACACGGCCCGTCGCATCTCGGCGTCCTCGATCGCGGTGGCGAGCAAGCCCGGCGGTCGGGTAGAGGACGGCGAAGTCGATGCCGAGTCTCGTCGAGCCGCTCGTGCAGCAGCCGCGGGAGCATGGCCGTCGCCCGGTCGAGCGTGTTCTCCGACGGCAGCGCCCACCACGGCGGACGGACGAGCCGGGCGTCGCGGCGTTGCTCGGGCGACATGCGGTACCAGCCGAAGCCGCCGGCGCCCTGGAACCGCCGGGCGGCGTCGTCTCCGGCGAGCTCCCGCAGCTTCTCGGCGACCCCGGGCCCGAACTCGATCGTGTGGCCATCGGCGTCGATCACCGGATGGTCGAGCCGTTCGCGTACCGCAGCCGACCGGGACGTCGCCATCACGACCTCCTGTTCGTAGGGCACACTCACCCTAGATCCGGCGCTCGGTCAGCTCGAGAGGAGGGACCACGCGTCACATTCGCGGGACGTGCCGAGATGCCGTTGGCGCACGACTGCCCGTCGTGGTCGTTCCGTATGCCGTGCTGAACTGGCGGCATCTTTCCGTAGCCCGGTTCCGTCCTGGCAGGAGGGCTGATGGCGGTTGACGTGATCGTGGTCGGTGGTGGTTCGGCGGGGTGTGTGCTGGCGGCTCGGCTGACCGAGGACACCGGTCGCAGTGTGCTCCTGTTGGAGGCCGGGCGGGATTATCTGGACGCTTCGGATCTTCCGCGGGATGTGGTGGATGCGTCGGAGCCGACCGTCGGCCACGACTGGGGATATGTGGCTGAGCCCGACGATCTGGGCCGGTGCGTGCCGCTTCCCCGAGCGCGTCTCATCGGGGGCTGTTCGGCGACGAACGGATGCTTTGCGGTGCGGGGCTCGCCGGCCGACTACGACGGCTGGGCCGCGCTCGGCAATCCGGGCTGGAGCTTCGCTGAGGTGCTGCCGTTCTTTCGTCACCTGGAGACGGATCTCGATTTCACTGACGAGTGGCACGGCGTCGAGGGGCCGGTTCCGATCCGGCGTCATCCTCCCGAGGAGCTCAATTCAGTGCAGCGCGGGTTCATCGACGCCGCAATGGCCGCCGGACAGCCGTATGTCGAGGATCACAACCGGCCCGGCGCGGTGGGCGTCGGCCCGACGCCTCGTAACGCCCACGATGGGGTGCGGATGAGCACGGCGCTGACCTATCTGGCCGGGTCGAGGCACCGGCGAAACCTCACCATCCGCGGCGACGCCATGGTGGACCGCATCGAGTTGCGTGACGGCCGCGCGATCGGTGTGCGGCTCACCGGCGGCGAGATCGTCCCGGCGGGTCGGGTCGTGCTCGCGGCAGGCGCCTACGGCAGCCCGGTCATCCTCGCCCGATCGGGCATCGGAGCGGCGTCCGACCTCACCGAGCTCGGCATTGACGTGGCGGTCGATCTCCCTGGCGTCGGCACCAACCTCCTGGATCACGCGATCGTCGCGCTCGACCTGCCCACCGAGGCTGGCCACGTGGGGCCCCGGTTCCAGGCCTTGACGACACTCCACTCCACGTTCGCAGCACCCCATACCGCGCCCGACCTTCACCTGTTCGTCGCCGGACCCTTCGACGTTGACACCACGGTGAGCCCGAGCGGCGCCTGGTTCGGCATCGTCGCCGGGCTCATGGCGCCCCGGTCCCACGGATCGGTGCGACTTCGCTCGGCCGACCCGTTCGACCCTCCGCGTATCGACATCGCGCATCTCCGGCACCCGGACGACCTCGCCCGAATGGTCGAAGCGACCCTCGCGGGGCGACACATCAGCCGCACCGAACCGCTCGCGCACCTCGTCGCCGGCCCGGAGCTCACACCCGGACCGGCCATCAGCGACGACGATACAGACGGCATCGCCGCATCGATCAAGGCACGCGTGTCGAGCTACCACCATCCAGTCGGAACATGCCGAATGGGACCGGACACCGAAGTCGGCGCCGTCGTCGACGCACGCGGCCGCGTCCACGGCACTGAGCAACTCCACATCGCAGACGCGTCCATGATGCCAACGATCCCGTCGGCGAACACCAACCTTCCCACGATCATGGTCGCCGAGCGCATCAGTGCCTGGCTGCGCGACACCTGAACCAATGCCTTCGTGACGAATTTGGTTGCCCCGCACGGACTGCAACAAATCACTTCGTGCTGGGGAGCGTTCTTCGATGATCAATCGAGCAGCGCGGTCGTGGCTTGGACCGCGGTGTACACAGCAACTGCAACCAACAACACCGCGAACCAACGGAGGCTCGACTTTGGATCGAGCCGGTCGGCCAGTCGCTTTCCTGCCAGCACACCCAGAATGGCAGCGGCCGAGAACGGAATCGCAACGCGCCATTCGATGGTGTGTTGGCCGAGCCGAAGCAAGAGGGCGACCGCGGAGTTGATTGTGATGACCAGGAGCGAGGTGCCGATCGCGTCGGGCATCGAGAGCCCGAGGACCAGCGTGAGCGCGGGGACGATGACGAACCCACCCCCGACACCGAAGAGCCCGGTGAGGAACCCGACGCCGATCCCGGCGGCGACGGCCTCGATCGCCGCCCGGAAGCTGACGTGGTGGCGCACGCCAAGCCCGTCGGCAGTACCCGGCGGCGCGGTTCGCAGCGCCTCGTCCTCGCCGACTTTGGTGCACGTCGGGCAGCCCACGAGCATGCGCCAGGCCGCCACGAGAATCAGCACGCTGAAGCCCAACAAGAGCACGTCCGGGTTCACGCCTCGATTGATCGCGGTGCCTCCGATCGAACCCGGGATGCCGGCGAGGCCGAACAGCAGGCCTGTGCGGACGTGAACGCGGCCGGCGCGGTGATGCGCCCCCATGCCGACGAGGGCCGCGCTGCCGACGAGCACCAAGCTCGTCGCCACCGCGGCTTTCAGGATCCTGACCCGCCGCATATACAAGCGCCGGGACCGCGAGGATCGATCCGCCGCCGCCCAAGGCCCCAAGTGACAGCCCGATGAGGAAGCCCAGCGGCGACGCCAGCAGCGCCCTCATTCTGCAATCTCACCCCCTCGGCAACGCTCTACGTGATGGCGGAAGCTGTAAGCGTCGCGCCCAAAGCAATCGATCCGAGTGCACGTCTACAAGGTCAATCGCTTGAGACACACGTCATACTTTCTCGTCGACGGGCGGGGCGAGGAGCGCCTGGGCGCAGCCGGTCAGGTATTCGACCCAGCCGGTGATGACGCCGCTGGAAGCCGGTGATGATGATGATCGCCGGCATCGACACGACGTGGTCGGCGATCGGGGCTTCGCTCTGGCACCTCGCACAGCAACCGCGCGACCGCCGGCGCCTCGCACGCGATCCCGAGAGCGTCGACACCGCCGTCGAGGAGCTCCTGCGCGCGTACGCGCCCGTGACCATGGCTCGCCTCGTGGCAAAGAACTTCGAGTTCGACGGCTGTCCGATGAAGGAAGGGAATGGATCAAGCGCTACCCGGACTTCGAGCTCGCCGATCCCGACGGGTCATATGGTCGGCCGGCCAGGTACGCGGCCCCCGCACCGTCCCCGTCCGGATCCCTTCTGGGTAGCGCCGAGCCAGCCGACCGGTCTC
Source organism: uncultured Actinomycetes bacterium (assembly GCA_963768605.1). Lineage (GTDB taxonomy): Bacteria > Actinomycetota > Acidimicrobiia > IMCC26256 > JACDBD01 > JALZAA01. Next base: position 418,603 of record CAVYIP010000021.1, read on the forward strand.
CCCGCTGGACGCCGAGGCCGCGAAGCCCGTGCGCGAGGGAGTTCCTGCCGTTGCGCCGGGGTAGTCAAACTGGAGGGCGTCGAAGGGGCGGTGCGTGTTCTTCAAGCAGTTCTATCTGCAGGGTCTGGGGCATGCCTCGTATCTGATCGGCTCCGAGGAGACGGGCGAGGCGCTGCTGTTCGATCCACAGCGTGACGTGTCGGGCTATTTCGCCGCGGCGCGGATGCAGGGATTGCGCGTCCGGCATGCGCTCGACTCGCACGGACACAACGACTACCTGTCGGGCCTCACCGAGGTCGCGAGTCGTGGCGAGGTGGAGCTGCTGGCGTCGGCCGCCGCTGACGTCGGTTTCGATCACCGGGCGCTGCGTGACGGGGAGCAGTTCGAGCTCGGCGAGGTCGGCTTCGAGGTGATGGCCACCCCGGGTCACACACCCGAGCACATCAGCGTGCTCGTGTACGACCGCGACGCGTCGGCGGAAGTGCCGGCGATGCTGCTCTCGGGCGGCGCGTTGCTCGTCGGCGACCTGGCCCGCCCGGACCTCCTCGGGGGTCGCGAGCAGGCGGAGGCGGCGGCGAAGGAGTTCTGCGCCACGATCCAGACCAAGATCCTCGAGCTGCCCGACCACGTGGAGGTCTTCCCGACTCACGTCGCCGGGTCGCTGTGCGGCGGCAACATCGGTAGCCGCCTGTCGACCACCGTCGGCTACGAGCGCCGCACCAACGAGATCCTGTCGAAGGTCTCCTCGAAGGGCGAGTTCGTCGAGCAATGCCTGCGTCTCGACAACCTCCCCGCGGTCCCGCCGTACTGGAAGCGGATGCGACGCCAGAACCTCGCCGGCGCCGCGCCGCTCGGCGTCCTGCGGGAACCGCCCGCGTTGCAGCCCGACGCCGTCGCGCGCGTGGTGCAAGACGGCGCGGTGGTGCTCGACACCCGCCCACCCGAGGCGTTCGGCGGCGGTCACATCCCCGGGGCGCTGAACGTCGGCGCGGGCGCGGCCTTCCCCACCTGGGCCGGGACCGTGCTCGACGAAGCCGCGACCGTCGTGCTGGTGCTGGATTCTCCGGCGGATCTCTGGCCCGTGACGTGGGACCTGCTCCGGATCGGCTACGGCACGCCGGCCGGCTGGCTCGCCGGCGGGATGATGGCGTGGCGCACCGCGGCCATGGACATCGAGCGGCTCCCGCAGATCACCGTGCACGAGCTGAAGCATCGAGTCGACGCCGGGACGCTCGACCTGCTCGACGTGCGACAGCCGGCCGAGTGGGCGGAAGGTCACGTGAGCGGTGCGACGTTCATCACCGGCGGTGAGCTTCCCCGCCGCCTCGACGAGGTGCCGTGTACCGGGCGGCCGCTCGCCGTCGCCTGCGGATCGGGATACCGGTCGTCGGTGTCGGCGAGCCTGATCGACGCCCGCACCGACGTCGAGGTCGTCAACGTTCTCGGCGGGATGACCGCGTGGAACGCCGCCGCGTACCCGACCACTAATACTTGACAGAGGAGCGTCGCGTGCTGCCGGTCAGCTGGACGACCGTCCGACTCTTCCTGCACGTGCTGGGGGCAACCGTGTGGGTGGGCGGCCAACTTACGCTGGCCGGCCTCGTTCCCGGTCTGCGCCGGGTCTCGCCCGACGCGCCGCGGGCGGTGGCGCTGCGTTTCAACACGATCGCCTGGGTCGCGTTCGCGCTGCTCGTCGCGACGGGCGTCTGGAACATCCTCGCCATCCGCCCGGACTGGTCGAGCTCGTACGGGACGACGTTGATCGTGAAGCTCGTCGTCGTGGCGGCGTCGGGCCTCACCGCCGCGTTCCACGCAAGGGCGGGGTCGCGCCCTTCGCTTGCCGTGTTCGGCGCGCTCTCGGGCCTCACCGCACTCGGGGCGCTTTTCCTCGGCGTCCTGCTCGCGGGGTAAGGGTTGCCGTCGCCGCCGACGTGCGCTGAGGTCCCGCGACCCCCCTGAAACCGCGGGCGAGCACGAGAGTGTGGTGGGGAGCGACGTCGATGGATGTGGTGACTGGAGCCTTCGGATACACGGGCAGGTTCATTACCCGCCGGTTGCTGCAGTCGGCGATCGTCGTGCGCACCTTCGAGGCGTTAGGTGAGACTGCGAGATCTGCGCGTGAGCGTTGACGACGGGCCGACCGGGATCACGATCATGGAGCCGATTGACATTCCGGGCACAGTGCCACAGCCGCGAGACTGCGGATACCGCAACGACAAGGAGCGCGATGGCCGGCATCCCTGAAACCGTCCGGGCGCTCGTGGCCGAGGGCCACCTCGCCCATCTCGTCACGGTGAACACCGATGGCTCGCCCCAAGCGAGCGTCGTCTGGATGGGCGTCGACGGCGACGAGCTCGTGTCTGGACACCTCCACGAGTCGCTCAAGGTGCGGAACCTGCGCCGTGACCCGCGCGCGGTCATCTCGATGGAGTCCGAAGTCGTCCAGCCCAACGGGCTCCAGCAACATCTCATCGCGCACTGCACCGCGCGCATCACCGAAGGCGGCGCGGCCGGGCTGCTCCAAGAGCTGGCGCACGTCTACCTGGGCCCTGACGTGAAATTCCCACCCATCGACGACCCGCCGCCCGGCTTCATCCTCCGCTTCACTGTTGACCGCATCGGCGGCGTCGGCCCCTGGACGAGTTGACGCCGTCCCGACCTCCAATAGAGACCCATGTACGGGACGCGGCAGATCAGCATCTGGAGTGCCACTAGCCAGCAGTTTGTGGTGCTCGCGGTTCGGCGCACCGCGGGTCATTTTCGCGGTCTGGAGGACCGCGGCCCTCTAAGCACTCGTTCCTTCTAGACGGCCGCACAGAACGCCGGTTCTGTACCTCCCTAACGGTCGCGGGCGTACGTTCTGGCGCGTCGTTCGGTGCGCGGCCGTTATGCCGGCGTTGGGGAACACTCGAGGACGGGTGTCGGCGATCCCGTTACGGTGCGGTCGTGGCCGGTGATCCGGGGACCCTCGTCGAGCTCTTCCGCGCTGGCCGCCCAGCGAACCCGGCCGCGACGTCATTGTTGGAAGCACCGGCGGGTGTCCGCGTCACATATGCCGACGCTGATCATCGGTCCGCCCAGCTGGCCCGCGTCTTGGCGTCGTTCGGTGTGCGTCGGGGAGATCGCGTCGCCGTCCAGGTCGAGAAGTCGCCGGAGGCGGTCCTGTTGTACCTGGCGTGCTTGCGATGCGGCGCGGCGTTGGTGCCGATGAACACTGCCTATTCGTCGGACGAGGTCGCTTACCTGGTCGGCGATGCGGAGCCGGCGCTGTTTGTGGATGACCGGCGCTTGGCTGAACTGAGCCACGCGGCCGATGAGCACCCCCCGACTTTCGACGATGTCGAGCTGTCGCCCGATGATCTGGCGGCGATCCTCTATACGAGTGGCACGACGGGTCGACCGAAGGGAGCGATGCTTAGCCACGCCAACCTGGCGAGCAATGCCGACGTGCTGCGCCGAGTGTGGGGATTCTCAGCCGCCGACGTGCTATTGCACGCCTTGCCCATCTTCCATGCGCACGGCCTGTTCGTCGCCATCAACTGCGTGCTGGCAAGCGGATGCACGATGGTGTTCTTGCCGCGGTTCGGCGTTGAGCAAGTGCTCGACGCGCTCCCGCGGTGCACCGTGATGATGGGTGTGCCGACGTTTTATACCCGGCTCCTCGACGACCCCGGATTCGAAAGCACTGTCTGCAGCGGGATGCGGCTGTTCATCTCCGGTTCGGCGCCGCTGCTCGCGAGCACCCACGAGGCCTTCCACGCCCGAACCGGGCACGCCATCCTCGAGCGCTACGGCATGACCGAGACCGTGATGCTGACCTCGAATCCGCTTGACGGCGAGCGACGCCCAGGAACCGTCGGCTTCCCGTTGCCCGGTACCGACGTACGCATCGTCGACCCGGACGACACCGGCGCCGGAGCCATCGAGGTCCGGGGACCCAACGTCTTCGCCGGGTACTGGCATCGGTCCGAGCTCGCGACGACCGAATTCACCACCGACGGATGGTTCCGCACCGGAGACATCGGATGCTTCGACTCCGACGGCTACCTGTCGATCGTGGGACGGGCCAAGGATCTCGTCATCTCCGGCGGCCTCAACATCTACCCCAAAGAAGTCGAAGACGTGCTCGATACCGTCGACGGCGTTCTCGAAAGCGCGGTGATCGGCGTACCCGACGCCGACTTCGGCGAGGCCGTCGTCGCCGTCGTCGTCCCCAAGCCCGGCATCGAGCTCGACACGCAGATCGTCCGCGACGCGGCCCGCCACCGCCTTGCTGCATTCAAAGTGCCGAAGCGGATCGAGATCGTGGACTCGCTGCCCCGCAACGCCATGGGCAAAGTCGAAAAGGCAGCCCTCCGCCGCCGCTTCGCCGGCTGAGGCCCACGTCGCCGCGGATAGTGTCTGCCGGATGGTCCCTCGACTTCGGCAGGTGAGACGGGCGACGCGGCGGAGTCGGTCCTGCCTGTCTACGACTTGGATCGCAGAAGACACCCTGGGCTGGTTCCAACAGCTCGGGTTGCTCCCGGAGGACATTGGCGCCTTCCGTCGGTGCCGTCTATCCCCAGATCGAGCTGGGAGGCGACGCGAGCACTTCGGCTAACAGCCCAGCGATGACAAGGAGTCCAGCAAATGCGCCATTTTCGGGTTGCTTTGTACGACGTGACGTCGGGTTCGGCCGACGAGGTCATTGAGATCGCCCGGGCAGGGTTCTTGCCGATCTTTGAGGCGCAACCTGGCTTCGTGCGTTACGAAGTCGGCGAACTCGACAACGGAGGCATTGTCTCGTTCAGCATCTGGGAGACGGCGAACGAGGCGCAACGGGCGGTGGACCTCGCAGCTGAATTCGTCAGGGACAACCTCGCCAGCCGCGTGCGACTTCGCGATGAGCATACCGGTGACGTCGCCTGGGACGACCCGGCGTAGCGCATCCCTGCGCACGCCGCTATATCGCGACCTATTTAGAGAGACCTCTTCTACGCCAGATCTTCCGGTACGCGCTCAACGTGAGCGCACCGAACGTACGCACCGAACGACACCGACAACCGTGAACTTGCGCGCCCGAACGGCACATCTGGAGTGGTCCAATCCCTCCATGTCACGTACCACGGCTTGACCCGCGGTCAACCACACCGCGAGTCCATGCAGCAGGCACGTACCCAGTAGCTCTCCGGCCGCGGCCCCGAACGCCGGATCGAGGGCACAGAACAACACGCCAGAACACGCGACAGCGACGCGCGGAGCACACACAGAACCGGCGTTCTGTGCGTCGAGCACCACGAGCGCATATGTGCCGTTCCGTGTCGCTAGGTCACGCCGACAAGTCGTCGTTCGGTGCGTCGTTCTGTGCGCGCTGGCGTGGCGCGGAACGCCGAATCGGGCGCGGCTCCGAGCTGCTGCCCGTCTGCCCAGGGGCCTCGTTGCTTGATGCAACTTCTGCGCCTGGAACGGCACTTCTGGGACGCGGCGGCGGACTCTCTGCGCACCTAACGGCGGACCTCGGTGGCATCTGGGTCGGCGCCCGATAGCTGCTGCTCGCGTGCTTCAGGTCTCGCCTGCGTGGGAGTCGTTCGGTGGCCGTTAGTGCGTCAATTCGCAGTGGCAGCGCCGGCGTCGGGCTTGATGTGAGCGAACATGCTGCGGCCGTTCCAGGTCGGGAAGGCCCGTACGAGCCATGTGGGACCGTCGAGCTGGATCCGGGAGTCGCGGGTTGCCTCGGCCCAGGAGAGTTGCCCCGCGTGCCACTTCACGAACGCCTCGGCGTCGGCGGTGATGTAGAGGTCTTCGTCCAGACCGGGATACGTCTTGCAGATCTCGGCCTCGCCGTGCTCGAGCAGCAACCAGTACCGCTCGTGGGGCCGGAAGCCGGTGAAGTCCAACCGGATGACGACGCGCTGGTCAGGGAGTCGGTCCCGGCGGAGCGCGTTGCACATGGACCACAGCGCCACGAACGGATCGAGGTTCTCCGGGGCGATCTCGAGCCACCGAGCGCCCCACTCGCCGAGGGTCTCACACACCGTGAACAGATCGTGGCCCGAGCTCGTGAGCTGGTAGCGGTGACCGCGCCCCTGAGCCTTGGGCGCCGACTCGACAATGCCGACGCGTTCGAGCTGCTTGAGCCGCTGCGCGAGGAGCGTGCCGGAGAGTCCGGGCGCACCCTCGAGGATCTCGCCGAAGGTCTCACAGCCCAGATGCAGGTTGCGGATGATCAACGGGGTCCAACGCTCAGCGAAGATCTCTGCGCCACGGGCGATCGGACAGTACTGGCCGTAGGTCCTCATAGGCGCAGTGTCCCGCGCATCCTGACCGGCGTGAAGTCCAGATTCCTTACTTCGAAGTCCAGATCGCTGACTTCTCCTCGGTGGCCCCCGATGTTGCGATGAGTCCATCAACCAGAGGAGGAACGATGACCGCACCAACCACGATGCAGATCCCCGGGTTCCGAGGCGATGTGATCGTCCCCGACCACCATGACTACGACGACGCCCGAGCCGTATGGAACGGCACCGTTGACCGCCGACCTCGACTGATCGCCAGATGCAGCGGCACCGCCGACGTGGCCGCAGCGGTGCGCTTCGCCCGCGACCGCGACCTCGAGATCGCCGTACGAGGCGGAGGCCACAACGTCGCCGGCACCGCAGTGTGCGACGACGGGATCGTGATCGACCTCTCGGCGATGCGCGCCGTCTCGGTCGATCCCATCGACCGTAGGGCCCTCGTCCAGGGCGGTGCCTTGTGGGGCGACGTCGACCACGAGACACAGGCACACGGTCTGGCCACCACGGGCGGCATCGTGAGCCACACCGGCGTCGGCGGCCTCAGCCTCGGCGGGGGCATCGGCTGGCTCATGCGCAAGCACGGGCTCACCGTCGACAATCTCGTGGAAGCCGAGGTGGTCACCGCCAACGGTGACATCGTGCGGGCGTCGGCCAACGACCACCCCGACCTGTTCTGGGCGTTGCGGGGCGGCGGCGGAAACTTCGGCGTCGTCAGCTCGTTCCGGTTCGCGCTGCACCCGGTCGGCCCCACTGTCATGGCCGGACCGGTCTTCTGGGCGGCCGAGGACACGACCGACGTCCTGCGCTTCTACCGGGACTTCGTCACCGACGCGCCCGACGAGCTCGGGACCGTCATCCGGCTCGGCACGATCCCACCTCTGCCGGTCGTCGAGGAAGAGCTGCACTTCCGGCCAGCCATCGCGGTAGCCAGCTGCTACGCCGGACCCGTCGAGGACGGTGAGCGTGCCGTCCGTGCGCTCCGCCAGTTCGGGACGCCGCTCGTCGACCTGGTGGGACCCACGCTCTATGTCGACCACCAGAGCGGCATCGACGACACCGTCCCCCATGGCTGGCACTACTACTGGAAAGCCACGAACCTCACCGGCCTCTCCGACGCGGTCATCGCCGTCGTCGCCGAGCACGCCTACGCCGCCAGCTCACCGAGGTCATACGCGGCGATGTTCCACATGGGGGGCGCCGTCGCCCGAGTCCCCCACGACGCCACCGCCTACGCCGGTCGCGACGTGGCCCACAACATGAGTATCGACGGCGTGTGGCTCCCTGACGAGTCCGGCGAGCACGCCGCTGCCGAGACTGCCTGGGCGCGGCGGTTCCTCGAAGCCCTCCAACCCCACCGCGCCGGCGTCTACGTCAACTTCCTTGATTCTGACGACGACACCAGCCGCGTTCGAGAGGCCTACGGCGATCACACCTACCGGCGACTGGCCGAGGTCAAGGCCAAGTACGACCCCGAGAACGTGTTCCACAACAACAAGAACATCCAACCAAGCACGCCGGCGTAGTGAGCCTTCGCTGCATCGACGCGCGTCGCAGACCCGAGACGCGACCGCCCCACAACGCCGGTTCGACGGTCCTACGCACCGGATTCAGCCCTCTCGCGCTTGCCGGTGTGAGCATGTCTCGGGGGCGAGCCGAACGACGGTTCCAGTACCGCACCTCTCTCGTCCGCCCGCGCCATAACGACATCGATGACCGCGGTTCGGGCGCACCCATAGCCGAGCGTTCCGTGCGTAGAGCAACCCAGCCCATATGTGCCGATATGGCGCGCCGGCCGCCGGTGTGTTGGTGATATTCGGTGTGCGCGTTATCGGCGCGTCTGGCCGTCATGGGCGCGGCGTCGCCCGTCGCTAGGCCGCCGTACCGCAGGAGTCCAGCGGGCTCGATTGCGGCCGGCGCGAACCTGCCGCCGAACGACACGCCATACAACCACCCCCGTCTCTGGCGCTAGTGCCAACGACGCCTCTGCCGCGGGGGTGACGCGGGGAGAGCGGGTGTGGGCAGCCACCGCTAAAGGCCGGCTTAAACTCGGCGACCCTGAGGTGCTAGGCGGCGTCTATGGACTATGGGATTCTCGGAGAGGTTCGGGCGTTACGGGCCGGGACGCCGATTCCGCTCGGCGGGCCCATGGCGCAACGGCTGCTGGCTGCCCTCTTGCTAAGCGCACCGGGCGCAGTCGACCGGGACACCCTGGTCGAGCGCCTGTGGGGGGATGCGCCGCCGGCGACGGCGACCACGGCGCTCCACGTGCACGTGAATCACCTGAGGCAGGCGTTGGAACCCGATCTTCGAAGTGGGGCGTGCTCGGCGATTCGGACGGCCGGGGACGGTTATGCGTTGGAGATCGACCGGGACCGGATCGATGCCGAGCAATTCGAGTTGTTGGTGCACGACGCCGAGGAGCTCGCGGGGGCGGAGCCAGAGCGAGCGCTGGGCGATGTGGAGTCGGCTCGTGCGTTGTGGCGGGGCCGCCCGTGGGGGGAGCTCGCCGACGAGGTGTGGCTGCGTGGTGACGTGGCGCGAATCGAGGAGCTGCGGCGGCGTGCGGACGAGCTGTGGGGGGACGTGCAGCTCGCGTTGGGCCGTCACGAGCTGGTCGTCGACTCGTTGGCTCGGTCGGTCGAAGCGGAACCATTGCGGGAGCACCGCCGGGAGCAGCTCATGCTCGCGTTGTACCGGTGCAGGCGGCAGGCCGATGCGCTGCGCGCGTTCCAGGACGCCCGCCACACCTTGACTGAGGAGCTGGGTATCGAGCCGTCGCCGGTGTTGCGTGCGCTCGAGCAGGCGGTGCTGGTCCAGGACGCGAGCCTCGAGGCGCCGCCGCGGTCGCCACCGGAGCGTCCTCGCCACAACCTGCCTGCGGCTTTGACGAGCCTCGTCGGCCGCGAGGACGACCTGCGGGTAACGCGGAAGCTGGTGGAGGCGTCCCGGCTCGTAACGCTTACGGGGGTGGGTGGCGTGGGAAAGACGCGCCTGGCCGTCCAGTGCGCGGCCGACCTCGTACCGCGGTTCGACGACGGCGCCTGGCTCGTCGAGCTCGCTCCGATTGGCGATCCCAGCCTCGTGCCCGGAAGGGTCGCCGCCACACTCGGGCTCCGCGAACGGGGCGACCAGTCCGTAACGGACATGATCGCTGACTACCTTGCCGACCGGTCCCTCCTGCTTGTCGTCGACAACTGCGAACACGTCATCGACGCGGCAGCGGGGCTCGTGGACACACTTCTCAATGCCGCACCGCACCTCCACGTACTGGGCACGAGCCGCGAGCCGCTCGGGCCCCCCTACGAGCAGGTCGTGCGGGTACCGGCGCTCGAGGTGCCCGCACCCAGCGACGATACGGATACCGGCCGGTTAGCAGGGTGCGCGGCCGTGCGGCTGTTCGTCGAGCGCGCGTGCGCCGTGACGGCGAGTTTCGGACTGACCGCCGAGAACCAGGCCGACGTCGCTGAGCTCTGCCGGCGCCTCGACGGCATCCCGCTGGCGCTCGAGCTCGCCGCCGTCCGAATCGACTCGATGACGCCAGCCGAGATCGTCCACCACCTCGAGCACCGTTTCCAGCTCTTGGGCGTCGACCGCGAGCATGCGGGGCGCCACCAGACGCTGCGAGGCACCATCGACTGGTCGCATCAGCTCCTCGAGACAAACGAGCAGACTCTGTTCGCCCGCCTCTCGGTCTTCGCCGGGAGCTGGACGATCACCACCGCGCGATCTGTAGCCACGGGTAACGGGCTCGACGAACCGACCGTGCTTGACGGCCTGGCCGCCCTCGTCCGGAAATCGATGGTGGTTGCCGAAGGTGATGCGAAGACGACGCGGTACCGGATGCTCGAGTCTCTGCGACGATACGCACACGAGCGCCTCGCCAGCAGCGGCGAAGAGGTCGCCGTTCGTACCCGGCATGCCGAGCACTTCACCCGCCTGGTTGAGAGCCTCGCGGATGATGTGCGTGGCCCACGCCAGGACGCCGCGTACTGCACGTTGCTCACGGAGCTCGACAACATCCGCGCCGCATTCGACTGGCACGTCGCGGCCGGTGACGCGGTCACGGCTCTACGCCTTGTTCGGATCCTGCGCACGTTTTGGACCGAGCTCATGCCTTCCGAGGGTGTGCAGCGCGCGCTCGCAGCAGTGACCCTTGGCGGCAACGCTTCCGCGGCGGCACGGGCTGGCGGACTCGCGGACGCGGCCTGGATCGGCTACGTCACCGGGCGTGAAGACTGCGCCCGTCACGCCGAGGAGAGCGTGGCCGTCTCGCAGGCCGCGGGCATCCCGCCCGACCCCGAGGCGCTGTGCACTCTTGCCCTCGGTGACTTCTTCGCCGGTTGCTTCGACCGCTCGCTAGCTCGCTTGGAGGAAGCAACCGTCACCGCGCGAGCGATCGACGATCCGTACGAGATCGCAAGCGCGCTAACCGGCACGTGCATGGCGCGGGCACTCCTCGGCGACACCGACGCCGCGCTCGCCGCCGGCGAAGAAGCCCTCGCGATCGCGCGCGACCTGGGATACGTCACCCAGATCGCAGGGTCGCTCGCGGCCCTCGGGTTCGCGTGGGGAGCCCGCGATCTCGCACGAGGTGTCGAACTTCTCGATGAGAGTCTTGCACTGAAGGGAGACACCACCTACTCGGCACTGGCACGCGTCGTCAGCGGACATCTACGCGTCATGCTCGGCGACCACGACGGCGCACTACGCCTCTTCGGCGAGACACTCGAGATCTACAGGGAACTCGGCGACGCGTTCTACCTGCCGACCTCCCTCGAAGGCACGGCCGCCGCGCTGTGTTTGCGCGGGAGGGCAACAGCCGCGGCGAGGCTGCTGGGCGCGGCAGAGGAGGTGCGCCGCAAGCTGACGCTTCCCGGCCTCCCCATCGAGATCGCGCTGCGGCAGTCAGCGCTCCACATGGTCGCGGCCTCGGTCGCCGAGGACGAGCGTGAGCACGAGCTGATCGTCGGGCGGCGCTGGAATGTGGAAGAGACGGTGGCCTACGCGCTCGGCGAGATCGCGTCGATCGACACCCCAATCCAGCCCGCCTAGACCTTCCAGAACAGCTGTTCACTCGTTTGGGCCAAGACCGCACTATTTCCGGCGCCGCTCCGACAAAGCCGCAAGGGGCTGAGGGTGCGCCAAGACCTATCGGGCCGCGCTGAACGTGGCCCGGAGCCGCAGTCCATAACGACGCGGCTGGTCGTCGTGATACGCATGCGAGCAGCAGAATCGCAATCTGTTCGGGTCCTCCAACATGGGCGCTGACCAGTCGCGTGGGGCCTGGTCGATACTGAAACGTGTTCTGGTAAAGGCGGCGCGGGCTCGTGAACGTGCCGCGCCATTTACCGAGCGTTTAGCGCCGGTTGCGAGCATTCTCAGGAACCCCAACTGCCGCAAGCCCCCAAGCGCACGGCAGGGGGCTGGGGTGCGAGCAACACCACGTCGACGGTGGGGAGGCGGGAAAACCTGCTTGGGGTCCCCGCCTCCCCTCGGCGACTGACGAGAAAGGAACGGTGACTCATGAAAAAGGCAACCTGGATCAGCATGTTCGTCGTGATGCTGAGCGCCGTGTTGCTGCTGGTGGCGCCGACCATCGCAGCAGCCAAGACCAAGCATCATCTCGAAGGGACCGCCCTGGGCGCCACGGTCAGCATGTCCTCGGACTTCCCCAACGTCGGCTCGACCGTCGACAACGTCCAACTGAGCGAGACTCGAACTGACGGCGGCAAAGCGGTGCGCGGCGTCGGCGAGAGCCACATCACGGTGAAAAGCGGCGACCTCAGCACCGGCATCGAAGCCGACGGCGCCTTCCGCTCGTATTACCCGCAGGGTTCCCTGAAGGGATCTACCACGGCCAAGATCACGCTCCAACCAGACGGCAGCGTGGCGGTCACCGGCGAGCTCAAAGTCACCAGTGGAACAGGCACGGCCAAGGGAGCGACCGGGACGTTGCCCTACTCCTCGTCGGTGCCCAACCTCATGACACCCGTCGCAAACATCCAATTCAGCGGGACGCTGTCGTACTAGCGACCCGCCAGCTCGAAGAAGCTTCCCGCGGCCGGGCCGGGGAGAACTGGCGCGATCGATCTCCGCTCCGACCTGCGGTTGTGCCCTGGCCCAATTCTCCCAGATACTGGGCACACGGACTCGCGCGGAAGGCGGGAGACCCGCCGGTCCTTGCGGAGTCGGGCTCCCGCCTTCCCTGTCCGTCTCCGGGGGACGCAGCGAGCAGTTCCCCTCGGAGGCGCCTGTCGAGACTCGCAGGCACCGGTAAAGGCCGGGTTAACTCCGCGATCCGGCCGCCCCAGGCTGACCTCGCTGCGCGTCCACTTGACCACTGGGGGAGACTTGTGGATAACTCCCGAGGGAGTACCGGAGGTCCCCCCCTCGCACGGTGCTCCGCGGCCGGGAGGATTGGGAGGCGGGAGACACCCAAAACACGACCGGGTCTCTCGCCTCCCGCGTCCCGCAAAGAGCGTTCTGCTCACTGCATGGAAGGAAGTGAAGGGTCAGCGCGTCGAGTTCGACGCCGCACACGGCAGGAAGGGCGAGGGAGCTCGAACGTCCGCGTTGTCGGACCGTGCTGAGCGTCAGGTCGAAGCAACCCCAGTCTCGCGGAGGTCGGGGCCCCCGAGCTGGGAGTCACGCTGGTCCCGAGCAGCTTGCGGCCGATGGCGGAAGCCGCCATCGGGCGCGAGACGCAAGCGTCGCTCGAATCGGTGCGACGGGCGCTCGGCGACGCCGGCTTCGCTTGCGCGCGAGCCTGGGGAGAGCGATGTCACCTCGCGAAACCGTCAACTACGCGCTCGCCGAGTTCGACCGGTTGCTGACGGAACTCGGGGCCGGCGATGCCGAAGCTGCCGACCGGGACGTGCAGCCTTCGCCGCCGTCATGCGCTCCGATCATCTCGGGACGCCGGGGACCACACTGAGAGCACCGCGCAGATGCAGCACCGATTGCCTGATCTGACGCCCGATCTCCGCGCACAGAACGACGCTCGGCCGAGTGCCGTCCGCGCGCTCATAACCGGCGTTCTGTGCGCTCTTCGTGAAGTATCGCCACACGAGTCTTGAACGCGGCAGTTCAGAGTCGCGATGGAAGGAACCGCGAGTCATCTCTGATCCCAGACCCTGAAATGTCACGTGGATGTCGCGGCACCCCGGTATGGCGGGTGTAGACCACTGTCATCTGGGCCCGGCGCTCCAGCCAATCCGGACCGGAATAGTTGTCTGATGCCTGATGTGGTGAGGATCGATGCCGGTGTGCGCTTCGGGATCGAGGCCGGGATCGCCACCCTGGCGTATCGGTAACTCGGGGCGCGGGTGTGTTCACGAGTGGAGTCTGATAACGATGTCGCTTCGCTTCCCCAATCCAGGGTCGGACATCAGCCGCCGTCGCCCTCGTACTTGAGTGACACCTTCACCTTGGCGCGGTACGCCGAGACTCTGCCGTTCTCGATCGTGACATCGAGCTCGGAGACCTCGGCGACACGAAGATCGCGCAACGACTGCGATGCGGTGGCAATCGCGCTCGACACTGCTTGTTCCCAGGAGTCCGTGCTGGTCCCAACGAGTTCGATGACGTTGTAGACGCTGTCCGCCATTTACCGCCCCTTTCGTGGGCTGCCTCGTGCAGCACCGCGTGCGCCGCAACGACCACGATTTCGTCCGCCGGTGCCTTCGTCAAGAGTCCTTCCCATCGAGAGTCAGACCACCGATAGGACCCGACCTCGTGAGTCGATCTTCGAAGACATACTTAACGTCGGTCGTCACGGGCCGTCACCGTACGCCGCGCCGAGGCGCGGTCATGCTCGGACGCCTGACGGGGAAGGGTGATTCTGGGGAGCAGATGAGGGGGTCGCAACGTGACCGGCCGAGCACTCGTCACCGGCGCCACTGGTTTCATCGGTGGCCGGCTTAGCTCGACGCTGGCAGAGAAGGGTTGGGACGTTCGCTGCCTCGTGCGCGACAGGAGCCGGGCGGCCGCGCTCGAGCAGCGTGGCTTCGACCTTCATGAAGGGGACATGCTGCGGCCCGAGACGTTGAGCGGTGCGGGCCGGGGAATTGATGTCGCTTACTACCTCGTCCACTCGATGGGCCGGGGAGCGGGCGCCGACTTCGCCGCCCGGGATCGAGCCGCCGCCGAAGCCTTTGCCGCGCTAGCGCGCCACGAGGGCGTCGAGCAGGTGGTGTACCTCGGCGGCCTCGGCGACGAAGCGCAATCGGAACACCTGCACAGCCGCCACACGACGGCGCTCGTGTTGCGCGAGAACGGGCCGCCTCTCACGTACTTCCGCGCCGCGATGGTCGTCGGCGCGCGCAGCGAGTCGTACCGGACGCTCAAGTACCTCGTGAAGCGGCTCCCGCTGATGATCGCACCGGCGTGGCTCGCCAAGGACACACAGCCAATCGCGATCGACGACGTGCTGAAGTATCTGGTGCAGGCGCCCTCGACCGAAGAAGCACGGGCCCGCGAGTTCCAGATCGGTGGGCCTGACGTCCTCACCTACGCGGAGATGCTCGATCGGACCGCCGACATCCTCGGCGTCCGACGGCGCCCACGCATTCCGGTCCCGTTCCTCACGCCGTGGCTGTCATCGCTCTGGATCGGGCTCGTGACGCCGGTCGACGCGGGGGTGGCGCGACCGCTCGTAGAAGGCCTCGCCACGCCGACCGTCGTCACCGACTCGTCCGCGGCCGACACGTTCGACGTGCGACCGATCGACTTCGACGAGGCCCTCCGCAGGGCGGCGGCGGAAGATGCTCGGGCCGATGACCGCGTCGGCCAGTGAGGTGGCGCGCTTGGCGTATCCGATCGTCGGAATCAGTCGGTCGGACCAAGGCCGAGAAGCCAGCCCAGCGTGGCGCCGAAGACGAGGTGCGCTGCGAAAGTCGTGATCTGCCGCCCCGGACGGTCTTGTGAAAGCGGCGACATGAGGCGCGACCACGAATCTCTTGACCGCGCGGCCGTTCACGAGATCTCGCAGACGTGACACGGCCGCTAGAAGTCCTCTAGACCCTCGTTAATGGTCGGGCGTCGACCCCAGATCAGTCGGAGATCGATCGAGCTCCTTTGAGGTGTTGGATCGCGACTGTCGGTCAGGTAGATCGCGCGCGATGGCTCACGATCGCCCGAACCGCGAGCCACTGTTCGTCGGGAGTCGCGGTTCGGCGCATCGCGCGTGTCTCCACGGCGGGTGACGACCCGTGGAGCCGCCGAATCGTCGACGCCGCGATCGGAGTTGGGATAAGCCCGCTATTCACGACTCCGAAGGGGGCTTGTGGGGCGCGACGCGCCATCGGTTCCATGGCCACATGCCGTCGATCTCGACCTCGAGCGAGAAGCTCAAGACCACTCGAATCAGCACGATGGTCCCCAGGACAGCGACGCTCTCGACGGTCTGGTCGACCACGATCGTGCGGATGATGTCGGCGATGATGAGCACTTCGAGGCCGAGCAGGATCACCCGGCCCAGGTTCTTGCGCAGGTCTCCGTAGGCGTCCTGACCGCGCCGAACGGCGACCTCAAGCGCGAAACGAGCGAACGCGCCGAGTCCTCCGATGACCAGGATCGTCGCCCCGACACCCTCGACGACGTCGACGACATGGGAGAAGAACTCGCGGTACGTCATGGCGCAACGCTCGTGAGCACGCGCTCCACGAGCCCGCTTAAAATGCGCCGCCCGGTCGCTATTTGCGCGACGCAGTCCTATCTGCCTACCTCGATCAGCGATCAGAGGAACCGCGACTCGTTCTCTGGAGCCACCACGGCGGGAATGTGAGACGCGTGCTTCAGATGTGATGCGCCTCTTGGTGTCAAGCAGCGATCTGGCTGTCGGTTGGCGCGGGTTGACGGGCGGCGGGTGTGATCACGCTGTTGATGTGTGGGAAGAGCTCTCGGGCGATGTAGCGCTTGAGGCAGCGGATGATCTCTTGTTTGGTTCGGCCTTCGGTGGTGCGGCGCGCGATGTAGTCCTTGGTGGGTTGGTGTGAGGTCATGCGCACGATGACGATGCGCCAGAGCGCCGAGTTGGCGTGGCGGTCGCCGCCGCGGTTGAGGCGGTGCCGGTCGGTCTTGCCGGAGGAGACCTGGACCGGGGAGGAGCCGCAGAGCGCGGCGTAGGAGCGTTCGTGGCGCAGTCGGTCGGGGTTGTCGCCGGCGGTGACGAGGAGCTGACCGGCGGTGTCGTAGCCGACGCCGTGCACGGCGATGAGCGGGGCGGCGACGTCGTCGAGGATCGACTTGATGTGCCGGTCGAGTTCAGCGATCTCGAGCGCGAGCGCTCGCCAACGGCGTGCGACCGACGCGAGCGCATAACGCGACGCGCCGTCGGGCGTCGCGGTGACGGTCGGGCGCCAAGCGGCAGCGACGGCGATCTTCTTCTTGAAGGTCAGGCCGCGGAGCTGGGCGCGGACCCGGTCAGGGGCGGTGTCGATGAGGCTGTGCAGCTGGTTCGCTGCCGCGGTGCGGGCCTTCATCGCTCCTGCTCGAGCTACCCGCAGCTGGCGGAGGGCCTCGACCGGACCGGTCCCCGTCTTGGGGATCACCATGGCCTCCCCGGCGAGCACCGCCCGCGCCGCGGCTTCAGCGTCGACGGGGTCGGACTTCCCGCGCCGGCGACGGTGCTGGCGGTTGGGCCGGTTCACCTCCACGACCTGCGCACCACGCGCACTCAGATAGCGGGCGAGTCCCGCGCCCCATGAACCACAGCCCTCGACACCAACGGCGACGAGCTCACCGAAGCTCACCAACCAGGCGAGCAGACGCCGGTAGCCGTGGCGGGTCGCAGGGAACTCGGCTGTAGCCAGGATGCGGCCGAGATCATCGATCACCGCCGCGACGTGCACCTCCTTATGGGTATCGACACCGCCAAGAACGCTGCGCTCAACGCCAGCCTGCGCGATGGTGGTCATGCCACTCCTTCCTCATCAGAGACCAAGGGATGGCACGCACCGCCGGGCGGGCGGACAGGACAGTGATCGGGCCCTCGCACAGGCGCCTCTTCGGTCACGTTCGCCCAACCGGTGCGTGCGACACACAGGGCCCCGCTCACCCAGCCGACTGATCACTTCCAAGGCACCCAACCGGGCCGGCCGTTCTGCGGGTCAGACCGAGTGAGCGAGACCCTGCACGCTCCCTACCAGCGCGAGGAACACGCCGCCCGGATCATCACTGCCGTTCTGGCGCGCCTAGCAGCGCTCTGCCGGTGGCGTTCTGTACGTGCGTTAGGTGCGTAGCAGTCGAGCGCGGATCGGCAGTTATGAGCGGGTCAATCGAGAGGCCGGGCGCCGCAATCGCACGCGGCGAGGCGGCGCCGATGCGCAGCAGGGAAAGAGCCGGCTCGCCCGGCACTGGCACACGCGGCCCCGCTTCGGCGGAGTCGTGCCGCGTCAGCGGCGACTCGAACGTGTCCTAGTCGGTGTGGACTCTGCGGCGTAGCTTCCGCTCGCACTTGTAGGTCCAGTTGTTCAGGTCTTCGTCCCACGGTCCTGGACATACCGGGAAGTGCGGCGACGTCGCCCCCCTGGATTCAGGACTCCCGTCATCGGGCCACTCGTCGACGACGCCGTGGACGGGGCATTCCCACACGACGAGATCCACAGCGCCAGGGTACGGTGCCGCCGGGGAGCCGTGCTCTCGACGTGCGGGGTGGCGACGCTTGTGGCGACGGTGGTCAGGTTGTCTGTTGCGCTGACCGGCCGCGCCAGAGCGGGCAATCTGAGCGTCGCCCTGGGACGATTCAGTCGTCAGCTGGGGTTACGTTCGAGCAGTTCGATGATCCGTTCGGTGTTCTCGCGGATCGCGGTGATGTTCCTGAACATCCACTTCGGGGGCGCGTTGTCGGGCATCGACTCGAACTTCTGCTCCCAGTCGATGCTCCCAAATTTGGACGCAACGCGCTGCAAGAGGACTCCGAGTCCGATGAGAACTGCAGCAGCGATGAGCACCTTCTTCATCAGCTGCGAATCCTCTCGAACATGATGACGCTGAGTCTGCGCTGCACCGTTGACTCGGGCCAGGGCCCTTCGACCTGCCGGCTCCGGGGCCAATGACCCTGGCTCCGCGGTGTTGATCGGCGCGTGGGCCGCGATTGTGTTCGGGTACTTCTGGCCAGGTGGGTCCGGGCGGAATGGGGTGTGTTCCTGTCGCTCGACGCCTGGAACGTCTACTCCCGGCAGCCCATCAGTGAGGATGACGTCGAACGCGAACTGCGCAAGCCGCGCCGAAGGCTGGGCGGCAGGTCGGCATTTGCAGCCCAAGGTCGCGCCTGAATGACGGTCGGCCAGCCTGACGACGCACAGATCGGCACATCTGCGGCGCGGTCTACATTTCATCCCGCCAGCCCGACCGACGGTGCCAGTAAGTAACAGCCGACGATCTCACCGTCCGAATGCGCTTGAGCAGGGCGCTCGTTGGAGTGGACATCGTGCGTCGCCGCTGACGGGTCCGCCGGCACCTGTCGAGACGGCGCGCCGCTCTGGTTACGGCGGAGCGGTGAGCCGGACCGAGTGGGGCCGCATCCCCTCGGCCGTCTCGTCGGTCCAGTTGAAGCGGGCCTCGACGCGGTGACTCCCGCGTTCGCTGATCCACACAGATGCCAGATTGGTCGGCTGGTCGAAGAAGTGCTCGATTGCGGGCGCGTCGCGGTGCTCGAAGAGATCGATCGGACGGAACCCGTCACCCCATGCGAGATCGAGGGTCTCCGGGTCCTCGAGGACGGCGCGTTCGTCGTCGGAAATCGCCGCGAGGTCATCGGCGAGGAAGAACGGGCCCCCGCAAAGGGCCGCCATCGTGGCGAGCGTGCGCGACTCGTCGACCGAATAGCCGCCCTGCTCGGGAGGGAGGGCGCTGCCCCAGGCCATGACGACATCGGGATCGCAATCGAACCAGCGGCGGTGCAGCGCCCAACGGGCCGCAGCGTTTCGAGCCTGTGGTCGTACGCCCTGGAAACCGGTCCAGCCGTCGCGCAGGGGCTGGCCGAACTCGCGCAGCATGACCGGCACTGCGAGGTCGTGACCCACGCGGTTGCCGTGGCACGAGCCGACGACCGGCAGCATCGGCGCGCCGCAAGCGAGCACGTACACCTCGTCTCCGAGGCCGGCGACGAGCGATCGCAGACCCCGCCGCAGCGCCTCGGTGCCGGTCACCTCGGCGTCGTGCCGACCGCCCTCGACCGCGGCCAGATAGAGGAAGTCGAGCTTCACCATCTCGAAGCCCCAGGCGCGCACCCGGGCCCCGAGCTCGCGCAGCCACGCGCACACCTCGGGGTTCGACGCGTCGAGGCCCCAACGGCCGTAACGGTCTGCGCGCGGCTGGCCGTCGTCGCCATGGATCATCCACTCCGGATGATCACGGGCCAGACCTGGCGCGCCGGGCTGCACCATGAAGGGCGCCAGCCACAGGCCCGGCCAGCAGCCGAGCGCACGCACCTCGCCGGTGAGCTCCGCAAGGTCGCTCGGGAAACGGTCGTTGGGCCACCACACGCCGTACGTCACCTGCCACCCGTCGTCCAGCTGGGCCAGATCGAATCCCGGTCGCGCGTCGAATCGCTCGCGGAGTAGGCGAGCGTTGGTCACGAACTGCTCCCGGTCGACGAGCAGGCCGTAGTGGTACCAGGTCTCCCATCCCGTGACGGGCCGGCCTGTCCACCGGCGCGTCCCGCTCACCGCGCCGGCGAGCGCCGCCAGTTGCTCGACCACCGTGAACGGGTCGTGCCCGACGGCGAGCGCGACCGGGGGACTGCGCTCGACGACACCCTCCGCCACGGCGAGCCCGAGCCCAGGAGGCGGGAGCACCCCGTAACCCCAACTGTCGGGAACCGGTTCGACGGGAGGAGTCGCGCCGCATGCCACGTCGACGAGCAGCGCCTCGCCTTCACGCCGTGACGTGATGGCCGTCGCGAACCTCTCCGCATCGAGCGCCTGCAACGCAAGCGTGGCCTCTTGGTCAGCGCGCACGAGCGCCGTGTTCCACCACGACACTCCGGCCTCCTCGGCCGCGCGCAACCCCGGCGTACGACCACGAGTCGTAGCCGTTGACGAGCCGCGCCGCGCCGGTGACCGGCCCCCCGAGGTCGACGATGCCGGTCATCGGGACCAGGCGGTCGAGGTGTTCGCCACCGTCGCCGGCCGTGTACTCGACCTGCACGACCACCGCCTCACCCTCGGTCGGCACGTGCAGTGCGAGTCGCGGGCCTTCGCGCGTCGGCGTCCAATGCGCCCAAACTCCGGCGCGGCCGAACCCGTCACCGGTCTCGACACGCCACGAGCCCTCGGTCGCGACGCCGACGGCGCTGCCGTCGAGGTGTGCGCTCGCGACGAAAGGACCCGCGCGCACGCCGACGGCCGGCCATTGCGCGCGCCATGTTCCTCTTCCCAGCTCGACTTCGACCGCGTCCGTGCGCAGCACGCGGTTCATCCGAAGATCTTCAGCTCGGATGGATCGCTCGGGATCCTCGGACGCACCGGCGCATCGTAGGAGGGGCCGGCCGCCTCAGCTGGGAGGGCGAGGAGCGCAGCGTCGACTGACTGCGAGGTCCGCCGCGGCGAGGTTGTGGGCAATGGTCTGTGGGTATGGCTTCTGGCGGGGACCGGACTCCGGGCTCGGAGACGCAGACCGGACGGCAAGCCAGGAGCGGGAGGGACGATGGCGAGGTTCGACGGCAGGGTCGCAGTCGTCATCGACTACGACGAGCGCGTCTGCACGTACTGGCCGGAGTTCGCGCAGGCGGCAAGGAGCGCATCACGGTGCGCCAGCTGCTCGCCCACCAGGCCGGGTTGTTCGCGTTCGACGAGCCGGTCGATCGCGACGTTGTCGCCGACCTCGATCGGCTGGCCGTCGATCATGGCGCGGCAGAGGCCGGCCTGGGAGCCGGGCGAGCGGCAGGCCTATCACGCGATCACCTCGGCTTCTACGAGAGCGAGTTGCTGCGCCGAATCGACCCCGGCATCGCAGCCTGGGACGGTTCTTCGCACGAGGAGATCGCCGGCGCCGCTCGGCCTCGAGTTCTATATCGGCGCTGCCGGAGTCGATCCCCGACGCCCGGCTCGCGCCGCTCGAGCCGCCCAGCTTGTGGAAGCGGCTGACCGGGTTGCCGCTGCCGGCTCTGCTGGCGGCGATGAACCGGCGCTCGGTCCTCTACCGATCGCTGGTCGCCAACCCCGGGACGGGGTTCTACCTCGACGCGGATCGTGTGTACGTGCGAACCTGGAGGTTCCGTCCGGCGGCGGCGTCGGCACCGCGCGCGCGATCGCCAAGGCGTACGGCGTGTTCGCACGGCGGCCGCGAGCTCGGGCTGACCTCCGAGACGATCGAGGCGTTGACGGCGCCGGCGATCCCGCCGCGCCACGGCTTCTTCGACGAGTGCCTCCGCGGGACGGCGAAGTTCTCGCTGGGTTCATGAAGCCCAGCGAGGAGTTCCCCTTCGGCCATGCCGGCGCGTTCGGAGCACCGGGGGCAGGCGGCTCGATGGGCTACGCCGACCCGGAAGCCGGCATCGGTTACGGCTACGTGACGAACCGGATGGGCGCGAGCCTCCACGGCGATCCGCGCGACGTCGCGCTGCGGTCGGCGATCCCCGACGGCGCCTAGGAGATGAGCCGCGCGGAACCTGGCGAGACGTCCCGCGTGATCGAGAGGTTCAACGTGCAGAAGGCACTCACCGGTTGCGTCGTGATCGGGCTCGTCGTCGTTGCGCTGATCTCGGCCCTTACCCCGCCCGCCGTGGCCTCGGGCGAGCGGCCCGAACCGTCGGTGTCCGGTCGGGCTCCCCGTTGGCCCGCACCTCCCCCCGATCGCGTCGTCGAGCTTGCGACGGCCGCTGGTCTCGTCCCCGAGACCGCAGAACGCCTCGGTACCACGTGCACGCGCACCTCGACGTCTTCATCAACGGCCGGCACCAGACGGTGCCGGCGGGTATCGGGATCGTCACGACCGATCCCGCCGTCCACAGGGCACCATCAACGGTCAACCCGCCTACGGAGGAATCACCGTCCCGTGCGCGCAGCCGTGCATCTCACCCCTGCACACCCACGCCGCCACCGGCATCCTTCACACCGAGTCCGCGACCCGGGCCAACAACACGCTGGGTCAGTTCTTCACCGAGTGGGACGTCCCGCTCACTCCACAGTGTGTTGGCGAGTACTGCACGCCGGACACGCGCATCGCCATCTACGTCAACGGCCGCCGGCAGCCCTTTGCCGATGCCGCCGGGATCTCACTGAGCAATCGCAAGGAGATCACGCTCGTCATCGGACGCCGCCCGTCGCACATCCCGCGGACCGCCGACTTCTCTCAGGACTGACGGGCGCGGAGGTGAACACTGCCACGGCGTTCGTTGCCACGCCGACGATCAGGACGAATCAGCCTGCCTACGATCCGCGCCGTGGGCCTGCTGCGGCGGCTCGAGCTGTTCCGCGATCGTGACCTGACGCTGGCGACGTTCGCCGAACGGCTCGCCCACGTCCACGAGACCGGGCCGCTCGTCGAGGAGCACGGCGACGGCGGCCTTCGCCTCACCTTCGAGGGCGCCGCCTCGATCGTCGCCCGGTGGGCGGCCACTGCGCGGGCGCGTCGCCCCCGGCGATCGCGTCGTGGTCGCGCTCCCGAACGGCTACGCCGTGTTCCTGCGTCTCCCAGGCCGTGACGCGCGCCGGCGGGGTCGCGGTGCCCGTGAACCCGAAGATGCGCCCGCACGGAGATCGACCACGTCGTGAGCGACTCCGCCGCCGCGCTCGTCGTGCGCGACGCGACGAGCCGAGCTCGACGGCGGCAGAGCCGGCCGAGCCGGTACCGGTCGATCCCGACGACGTCGCGGCGCTCCTGTACACGTCGGGCACGACGGGGCGCCCCAAGGGAGCCGAGCTCACGCACCGGGCGCTCCTCGGACGGGCGACGAACGCGGCGCTGCTACCCCTCAGGCTGCGCCGCGACGAGGTGGTCTCGGGCATGCCGGTGGCGCACATCGCCGGGTTCTCGCTGCTCCTCCAGGCTGGCCGCGCTCGGCATCCCCGTCTACCTGCTGCGGAAGTTCCGGCCCGACGTCGCGCTCGATGCCATCGAGCGTCGCCGGGCCACGATCTTCGTCGGCGTGCCGGCGATGTACCGGATGATGGACGAGGCCGGCGCCGAGGACGCGCGACCTGTCGTCGGTGCGGCTGTGGGCGTCGGGCGCCGACGCCATGCCGCACGCGCTGGCTCGCCGGTTCCAGAAGCATCGGCGCGACCGCGCACGTGCCACTGCTCGGGCGGCGCCGTCGGCGAGGCCGCGTTCGTCGACGGCTACGGCATGGTCGAGCTCGGCGGCGGCGTGGCGGTGAAGGTCCTGCCGCCGGGCCTGCCGCTCCCGCTGGGCGGGCTCGTCGGGCTGCCCCCTGCCCGGCTACCAGCATGCGGGTCGTCGACGACGCCGGTCACGAGTGCGCCGCGGCGACGTGGGCGAGCTGCGGTGCGGGGCCCGGGGGTGATGCGCGGCTACCACGGCGCACGACGACGCCACCCGCCGCGACGCTCACCGACGGACGGCTGGCTGCGGACCGGCGACCTCGCCCGGCGCGGCCGGCTCGGGCTCGTCGAGTTCGCCGGCCGCAAGAAGGACGTGATCAAGCACGGCGGCTACTCGGTGTTCGCGGCCGAGGTGGAGAGCGTGCTCGAGGAGCACCCGGCGTGGCCGAGGCGCGGTCGTCGGCCTGCCGGACGCGCGCAAGGGCGAGATCCCGGCGGCGGCGGTGCGCTGCCGCGCCGGCGGCGTCCGTCAGCGAGGCCGAGCTGCTGGCATGGGCCGCGGAGCGGCTGGCCGAGTACAAGGGGCCCCAGCGCGTCGTGTTCGTCGACGACGCTGCCGCGGACCGGCACCGACAAGGTCCGCAAGGCGGACGTCGTCGCGCTCTTCGACGGGGAGCCGAACGGACCGTAGGCTGCATCACCGATGTGCGATGACCACGGTCACGTGCAGGTACCGGCGGTCGAAACCGTGCCGCGTGACGCCGACTGGCCCGGCGAGTTGCTCCCCTCGAACCTGTGGACTCCGTTTCGGTGTTGACGGTGTGCGACAACACCATCGACATCCTGTTGCTGGACGAGGGTTCGGCGAAGTGTCCGCCCCTCAGAGGAGCGCTGACCGGCGAGACGCTTCCACTCCTCGAGGCCGCGGCTCTGGAGGAGGGCAAGTCGCCCGATGCGCCGTTCGCCGAGCACGGGTTCTCGGCCATGGTCGAGATCCGCAAGGGTGACGCGGTCCGGCGGCTCTCTTCGACGCCGGGCTCACGCCCGAACGGATGCGTCGAGAACCTCCGCCGACTCGGCCGCGACCCCGGCGACCTCGACGTGATCGTCTGCAGCCACGGGCACTTCGATCACACGACGGGCGACGAGCGTTGGAACCAACCTTTCGACATGAGGGCGAGGCAGTGTTGCTCCGTGCGCACGCGCGAGTAGCAGACCCCTGAGATGCGGATCGGATTGCCGGCTCGGCACCAGCCTCGACCAACTTGTCCGTCAGGCCGAGCGGGCCGAGCCCGACGGGTCCGAACCCTCGCGTACACCCGCGCGGTCGCAGGCCGACCCGCTACTCACTGGCCCGCTGCAATCGCAGTAAGGAGACCGGACGCCGACCGACGCGCACCGGGCGCCCGGCGA
>CAVYIP010000022.1:0-533054 GCA_963768605.1 uncultured Actinomycetes bacterium
TCTCAGCGATGACCCGTGGACGCCGGCGGTGGCGGCCGCCATCGTCGTCGGAGTTCCCAGGTTCGTCTTTCTCTCCGGCGTAGTGAACAACGACAACCTCGCCAACACCTTTGGTGGGTTGCTGACCCTCTTGCTCGTGGTGTTCGTCCTTCACTACTCGCCCCAAGGCGAACACGAGCACGGGCGCCTCTGGTGGACGGCTGCGATCGGCGCAACGGTCGGCCTCCTCGTTCTCACCAAGGCCTCGACCATTCCACTTGCCCTCGCCGCCGTCGTCGCCATCGTCACCCTTCGCTCATCCTGGCGAAGCCTTGTGACCATGCTCGCGGTCGTGGCGGGCTCGGCCCTGGCGGTGTGCGGCTGGTGGCTGGTCCAGAACCAAGTTCGATACGGCGATCCGCTCGCCCAGCGGGCGTCGATCGACTACCTCGGACCGATCGGCGGTATCGGCGCCAGGGTCTTCGGAACACCGCCAATTCTCCGGCTGATGT
Source organism: uncultured Actinomycetes bacterium (assembly GCA_963768605.1). GTDB lineage: Bacteria > Actinomycetota > Acidimicrobiia > IMCC26256 > JACDBD01 > JALZAA01. Next base: position 492 of record CAVYIP010000022.1, read on the forward strand.
TCGTCGATGTCCCGGCGAAGGTGTACCACTCGTTTTGGTACAACTCCGGTTGGGGCTACTTCAAGTGGCCCACGCTTGCGTACATACCATTTTGGTTGGCCCTCGTAGCTGCGGTCGCAGGTCTGTTCCTCATGCGGAAGAACGCCCGTCGAACGATCGGTCGCCCACTGGTCGTGCTCAGCGTAATCGCCGTCGCCGCACTCTCCTCGGTGTGGATCACGTCTCTGTCGACGGACACGTACGACGGGCGCGTGGCGTTCACCGGCCTCCCGGCGCTCGGCTGCCTGGCCGCCCTGGGGCTCGAGCGATGGAAGGCGCCGGTCCCGGTGCGCTTCGTGGGTCCGGCGATCGGCGTCGTGGGAACCATGATCGCGATCCGCCAGGACATCCTGACGGTGCCCTGGCGCTGAGCGTCTGGCATGGTGCTTGCGCCCGGATGCGACCTCCGCAGCTCTCGCTCGTGCTGTGAAGACCGCTCAGTCGGCCAGGAACCGGCAGGCGACTGACCAATACGCCTGGAGCAATGCGTCGAGCGGCTTCAGCCAGTCGGGAAGCGGGAAGTTCCCGGCCTCGAGCCTCGTCGCGAAGAGATGGGCCAGCCGCCGGTCCGACACCACCCGCTCGGTCTGGAGCTGCCGGCGTCGCCGGGCGATCCACCGGCGGTTCCGGAACAACCACACCCATCCGGCCAGCTTCTTCCCCGCCGTTCCCGCGGCCGCCGCGCCGGCAAGGGTGGCGAGCTCGACGGCGCCGAACACTGGCGCGAGCAGCAGAAGGGTCCGGTGTTTGGTAGGCGGTCAGCACGAAGAGCAGGCGGTTGCGCTCCGACAGGTACAGCTTTCTGGGTTCGCGCCCGAACTCGTACCGGTGCACGGCGACCGCCTGCTCGGGACGTTGACAAGCTCGAGGCCCCGGTGCCAACACCGGCGGCAGAGCTCCACGTCCTCGTGGTACGCGAAGTACGCCGACGTTCGAAGCCGCCGAGCTCGTTCCAGAGCTCCCGGCGCACGAGCATGGCCGCGCCCATGACACTTGGGAGGGGCGTGGCGCGGTGCGCTTCGTCGCCGGCTCGCGGAAGCTCCCGCACCAGCTGAACCCGTAGATCGGGGACTCCATTGCCGTCCGAGTTGAGGCCGACGGGGGTCCTCTGACAGACGAATGCTTGGCTGTGCGACGCCGACGTCCGGCCTCTGAGCGAATGCCACGAGCTCGGCGAGCGCATCCTCCTTCACGATCAGGTCACCGTTCATCAGAGCGAGGAACTCCCTCGATGCTGCTGCCGTGCCGGCATTGCACCCACCGGCGAAGCCGAGATTCTCGCCCGGACGGACCACCGTGACGCCGGACGTCCGCGCGAAGCCGGTCGACGGCGCCGTCCGTGCAGCCGTTGTCGACGAGCACGACGTCTACGTCGACGCCTCTCGAGTCGAGCAACGCGTACACGCTGCGCTCCAACCAAAGGCTCCTCCCAGTACGCGAGGACGACTGCAGAGACGGTCGGTGTGGCCTCGCCGCGCCGTTCGTCGCGGGGGTTCACCTCAGCGTCGGTTGATGCCGAGCATGCTGAGGAAGAAGCTGGCGAGCATGGTCTGGAGCCCAGGAGCATCAAGGTGGTCGGCCGGAACGCGGGCCGCATGGTTGACGACGTGCGAGCGGCCCAACGACTTTCCGGTCCAGAACGCGACGGCGAAATCGACAGGCCGAGCCCTGAAGGAACAGTACGAAGCCGAGTGCCAGCCCGAGCTCGAGCGTGAAGACGCGGAACATCCGCTCCATGGTCTTGCTCGGCGGTAACAGGCCTTCGCAGCCGTGAATGCCCGGGCCAAGGCCGAGAACGTGACCGCCTGGTATCCGATGATGACGCGACAGCGCAGCACACGAAGGCGTTGACGTCGAGACCGACGCTGCCACGTGCAGCGGGCCGGGGAGCAGTGCGACGCCGAGCGCGGTCCCAGCCAGACAGGGCGATGCCCGGGTAGAGGAACAGCCAGCGCGGGCTGTACAACAGCAGGAAGCGCAGGTGCCGCCAGCCGTCGCGCCACGGCCGCAGGTGCGGCGGCCGCGACCGGCCGTCGGGCGCAGCGTGGTCGGGACCTCGCTGATCTCGAGCTTCGCCAGGCGTGGCCTTGACGACCATCTCGCTGGCGAACTCCATGCCGGTCGTGCGCAGGCCGAGCCCGCGGATGCGGTCATGCGGAAGCCGCGGAGGCCGCAGTGGAAATCCGGCTCGGGCTCCGGAAGAACAGCCGGCCGAGCGCCGTGAGCACGGGATTCCGATGTAGCGGTGCAGCCATGGCATCGCGCCCGGCGCGATGCCGCCGCTGAAGCGGTTGCCCATCACGAGGTCGTCACCGCCGCGCAGCGCGCTCGAGGAACGGGCCAGTCGGCGAGGTCGTAGCTGTCGTCGGCGTCGGCCATGATCGACGAACGTGCCGCGCGCGGCGCTCGATGCCGCCCGTGCAGCGCGGCGCCGTAGCCCGCTTGACCGGCACGTCCACGACGCGGGCGCCCAGCGCCGCGCGCGATCTCCTGCGAGCCGTCAGTGCTGCCGTTGTCGGCGACGACGACCTCGCCGTCGACTCCAAGGTCCTTCGATAGACTGCTGCGCCTTTGTGATGCAGGTCGCGAGCGTCTCGGCCTCGTTGAGGCAGGGCAGCACGACGCTCAGACCACAGGCCTGCTCGGACTCGGACTTGGTCTCGGAGGCGCGTACGACGCCGACGTTCTCCGCCACCATGATCAGAAAACTCCGGTTGGAGTCAGTTCAGGTTGCCGACCCTTGCGTACATCCCATTTCGCGGCCCGCGCTACTCGACCCGGATCGGGATGCGTGGACGTGGAGGAGTCTGGGGGTGATCGGGTACTGACACTCCGAGCTTGTCGATAATCTCGTGGACGTAGTCGCTGTCCGAGAGGATGGAGTCGATCATCTCTTCGCTTGCCCCGGTTCGGCAGTGCCTTCGTCGACCGCCTTCAGCGTCTCGGTGAGCCGGTTGATCGGATCGTGGTTGCACGTCTTGCACACCGGCGAGCGGGACACCACGTAGCTCAGCTTCTTCTCGGTGACGGACCGGAAGGATTCGTCGAAGACGCTGCCCATCGGCGTCTCCTTCTTCCAGTCCGAACAGCACAGGTAGTACTGACCGTCGTACCCGATGAAGAGATACCCGAACGGTGCACCGCAAAGCGGGACGTCTGCGCCGCGCGACGCGAGCATCTCGCGCGCCTTGGCGAGCTGCGGGTACGTCTCGAACTGCATGTGATCGACGAAGAGCGCCCCGCCGCGGTTCATGATGTCGAACCGGACGAACGAGTCGACTCCGCGCTCTCGCCAGTACCTCTCCATCTTGTGCATGTGCTCGGGATCCCGCCGGTAGTCGACCAGCACGACCTGGACCGCGCATTCGGGTTCGGCCATCTCCACGAATCGGACAACGTTGTCACGCGTCTTCTCGAACGGCAGCTGATACACGCTCTCGTATTCGTCGCCCTCGGCGCCGACGTTGATCAGGATCCGCTGGAGTCCTGCATCGAGCAGCGCTTTGCCGCGTTGCTCATTGAGAAGTGCGCCGTTACTCGACATCGCGACATCGAAGCCGGCGTCGCGCCTTGCCGACGAATTCGGGCGTGTGCCGGTTCAGCAGCGGCTCGCCGAGACCGCACAGGCTGATGTCGACGTCTTCACCCAACTTCTCGAGCGCGAGATCGCGGTACTCCGTCGCACGCCGCAGTGATTGGGCGAACACTCGGGCGACATGAGGCCCTGATGCGGCGTCTGGTCGTGTGGGCAAGTGGCACTTTGCGTTGCACCGGTTGGTCGGCTCGATGTCGATGACAAACGACATGGCCCTCCCCCCTCGCGGCGGGTTGCCGCTGATGCTCGCACACCTCGGTTGTAGTGGTCGAGACCTCGCTGCGCGGTGGCGTCCCCAACATGATGTCGGCCGCTCCCGCTACCGTGTGCCGTCGATGGGCGCTCGGGGAACGCTGACGTCGCAGCAGACGAACTTCTTCGACACCTTCGGGTTCATCAAGCTTCCCGGCCTGTTCCGAAAGGACATCGAGGAGATCAGTATTGGCTTCGAAGAGGCGATAGCTGCCGATTCCGCCCGTTTCGAGACATACGAGCCTCTTCACGGAGAAAAGAGGCGGCTGATCATCCCTCGGTTCGTGGACTCGAACCCTCGACTCGCATCCCTGCGCACCGACGAGCGTGTGGTCGGAGTGGTCTCGTCGTTGCTCGGCGACGACTTCGACTACGCGGAGAGCGACGGCAACCTCTTGGACTGCGAGACGTCGTGGCATTGCGACGTGTACGGGTCACCGATGCAGTACCGGCACGTGAAGCTGCTCTTCTATCTGGACCCCGTGAGGGCCGATTCCGGCGCCCTTCGCGTCATTCCCGGAACCCACCATTTTCGAGAGACCTCCGCCACGCTTCGAAGCAAGTTCGAGGACCCCGGCGCAGTCGACGGTGAATTCGGCATTGACCACCGCGACCTCCCCGCTGTGCCGGTCGAGACCGACCCGGGTGACCTTCTGGTGTGCGACTTTCGCACGATTCATGCCAGCTTCTACGGCGCCGAGGGGCGCCGGCTGTTCACGATGAACTACCGGCAGGCCCCGCGACGAGACTGCCGAACTGAGCAGCCTGGTTCGACCGCTGCCAGATTTGCGTGCTTTACGGAGAGCCCGACTTGCGATACTCCACGGCGTGCCCAGCCTCGGGGGGAACGAGGGCGAGCAGGCGGGCCAGCTCTCCCGGCGACAATTCGCGCGTGCCACCGTCAAAGCAGGTATGGCCGCGGGCGCGGCAGTCTGGGTTGCGCCGCAGCTCTCGAGCGTCGCACTGGCGCAGACGAATGCGGGCAGTCCCCCGCCGTCGACGACCCGTCCCGCGGGAGGTGGCGCGAGTGAGCCCTCCAACCCCGGGAACGCGGGCCAGGCAGCCGGCGGCGCACCGGGCGGCGGGGTCGGAGCGCCGGGGCGGGCGCCGGGCCGGGGCGCCCGGCGCCGGCGGCGAGTTGGCGTTCACCGGTTCTGACACGCGGACGCTGGCAGCGACGGGTGGCGCTGCCGTCGTGACGGGCTCAGCGCTGGTCGCAGCGGAGCGCCTCAGCGGCCGACGTCGTCCCCGTCCGGTGCCTGACGTAGAAGACCCAATCGACGAAACCGGTCGATAACCGCGGGCACGTCGCGCGCGATCGCTCGAGGTGATCCCTCGTAGGTCCCATCGATCACTCGGATGATCTCTGCCGGCGTGGCGCGTCCGTTACATGCTGCCCACACGGCAGTCGCGGCCGCGTTCAACCGATGCAGAGTGTGAGCCGCCGGGTCGTACAGGACCGCCTCTCCGTCGAGCGTGATCCATTCCACGTCAGGACGCCGCGTCGGACGGTCCGCGTGCGCGAGGGTGATCAAGGCTCGTCATCACGATGCGACAGCTGTCTCGAAGAGGTCGTTCACGAGGCGACAACCAGCGTCGAGCTCGCCGACCTCCAGTCGGTAGCAGTCACACGCGCTCACGACGTCGGCGATCGCGTCCAAACGTCCGGCGCCCAGACTGCGGAAGTTGAACGCCTGCTCGGCGAGGGCAACGGCCGCCTCGGCGCGTGAGATCGATCGCGCTACCGGCCCACGCCCAGGTTGATAGCCGGCTAGGAGCACCAGGAGGCGGGCGTTGCCACCTGATGTCGCGACCGCATCGGGACGAATCGCCTGCGCCGGGACGAGCCGCTGGCAATGTTCCGTCTCGTGGAGCGCGATCGGCTTGGGATACGGAGCAATCGTTCCGCCGTCGTAGCTCGACGGCTACGGTCTCGTCGGTGACATAACGAAGACCCGAGCGCACGAGCGCAGCGACGAGGGTCGACTTCCCGGACCCCTCCGGCCCGGCCAGGATCACGACCCTTCCGTCTCGTTCGGCGGCAGCGGCGTGCAGGAGCAGCCGGTTGCCCGCCTTCTCGACGACGCCGCGGTTGACCTCCCACGCCAGCTGCGCGACCGCCAGATCTTCCGGCGCTCGTCGCAAGATCGCGCGGCCGTCCCGATAGACCGATATAGGAGCCGACTCGCTGTTCGTGTGTCGGCGCACTATGAACACGTGACTGGCAGGACCTGGGCTCCCGACAACACAGGGCTCATAGAGGTATGTGATGTACTCGACGAGCTGCGAGTCGTTGCTGAGGATCGACCAGTCGAAGTCGAGACAACGCAGACGACCCGAGTGCTCCCACCCGTCGCCTTGGCAAACCCGCTCGAGCCGGTCGTGCCGCGTCCTCACGTGAGGCTCCCCCGCCGCAGACGGTAGCTCCCGCCGATCAACCGCGTGTCGATCAGGATGATCACGCGCGCTCGCCTCCCAGCGGAGTCTCCGGATCCGGGTCGAGGCCGTGGCGCAGGCGGTAGCGGCGTTCGTCGTAGTTGGAGGTCTCGTAGGCGATCATCGCCCAGAGCAGCACGTCGATCCCGGCGAGCGCCGCCAGCGAGGGGATCGTCGTCGCCACCGGGATCAGCGCGAAGAGCAGGACGGCGAGCACCAGGCGCTGCCGGTTGAGCGTGTGCGCGTTCCGGAGCCGTAGCGCGACGTGGGCGAGCAGGTAGATCGCGACCCCGCCGAGAAGCGCGAACGCGTGCACGGCGTCGAGCGCGTCGTCGACGTGCGCGAGCGTCTCCTCGAGGCCGAGTGCGGCGAGCACGATGCCGGCCACCATCGGGAAGTGCAGGTACGAGTAGGAGTCCCGGGCGAGCGTGTTGCGCTCGCGCCCCTCCGTCGCCAAGCGTGAGGCGTCGTGCGTTCACGAGCGCGACGACGTCGAAGTAGGTCCACCACAGGGCGGCAGCGAGGCCGATCCCGAGCACCGCCGCCGTGACCACCCCGGCGGTGAGATCGACCCGGGCGCCGACACCCAGCGCGACGATCGACTCACCGAGCGCCAGGATGATGACCAGGCTGTGGCGCTCGGCGAAGTGCCCCGGAACCAGCTTCCACCCTCGCATGCCGAACAGCGCCGGGCCGCCCCAGTCGATCAGGATCGCGATCCCCCACAGCGCCTCCTGGGCGCCGCCGGCGAGGAACGACGCGCCGACGAGCAGCCCGACCCCGATCGCCGAGCTGATCGCCAGGCCGACGACCGAGCGGCGGAGCCCGGGGTCGTCGCGGCTGGCGATCAGGAAGAGCGCGATCTGCCCGGCGCGCACCATCCCGTACGCGATCGCGAACAGCGAGCGCGCGGTCGCCGAACGCCTCCGGAACGCAGAGCGCGGCGACGAGCAGCGCGGCCATCGCGGCGAACATCGCGATCCGGACCGCGCCCTCTTCGGGCTCGATGACGCTCGTCAGCCACGCGTAGCCGACCCAGGCCCACCAGAGCATGGCGAGCACGAGCATCCCCCGGCCGATTCCCTCCCACGTCGGCTGGGCGGCCATGAGCGCGGTGCACTGCGTGAACGCGAGCACGAACACGAGGTCGAAGAACAGCTCGAGCGGCTTGACGACCTCGCCCTCACGCAGCTCGGCGCTGATCCGGCGGGAGCTCGAGCGGGACGAGCGGCGGGACGTCACGCGTCGTCGTCTCCGCCACCGGCGCGGCCGTGCTTCCAGTAGCCGCGCACTGCGGTCTGCGAGCGCGCGCAGGCCGCGATCGTCGAAGAGATGGCGGCGGATGCGCTGCACGGCGGCTGCTTCGCCGGCCGCCCACACCCGGGTGCCGTCCGCAAGCTCCACGTCGCGCACCGGCGGCGCCGAGCGCGTCGCCCGGAGGCGCCCCGGGCGCGAGCTCGCACCACTCCACGGTCGCGCCGGGATGCGCCGGCAGCGCGAGGCGGCCGTCGGAGTGGGCGACTTCGACGCGCACCTGCACGGGCGTCTCGTCCGGGACGGCGTCGAGCACCTGCGTGATGGCAGGGATCGCCGTCTCGTCCCCCGCGACGAGGTACGCGGGCGCGTCGGGGTCGACGGTGTATCCGCGGCCGGGACCGGAGATCGCCGCCGATTCGCCCGGTTCGGCCGACAGCGCCCAGTCCGACGCGCACACCACCACCGTGGACGACGATGCCGACGTCGAGCTCGAGCGCATCGGTGTCGACCCGCCACGGCGTCAGCGTCCGGATCGTCGGGCGACGTCCGTCGGGCAGGAGGAACTCGTTGCCGTTCCAGCTCGGGACCACGAGATCGCCGCCTCCGGGAGTCGGGAGGAGCACGCGGACGCTCGCCGCCGGCTGCTCGACCGTGAACCCCGCCAGCTCGGCGCCGCCGAGGGTGACGCGGACCAGGCGCGGGGTCAGGCGCTCGACGCGGCGCACCTCGACGTGGCGAAACGCCGGTGGTTCGCGGCGAAGCCGCCTCGTCGCCGTCACCGATACTCGAACGCCGCCGCGTGCGGCGCCTGCATCTCCGATCGGAAGCGGTCGAACGACCACGGCCAGGTCGCGGGGATGCCGCGGTCGTCGAGGTACCAGCTGCGACAGCCGGTGACCCAGACCGTCTTCTCGACGGCTTGCACCCGTGCTGCTTCGTGCTGCTCCATCGCGTCGCGTGAGTCGCGCTGACCTCGCGGCTCTCGCCCGATCGCAGCGGCTCCAGCGAGCTGCATGATGTAGCCGAACTGCAGCTCTGCCACCTCGATCAGCGAGAAGTTGCCGACGGGCCCGTTCGGTCCGTTGAGCATGAAGAAGTTCGGGAAGCCGGGGATCGAGATCGACATGTACGCGCTCGGCCGCTCCGACCACGCCTGCGCCAGCGACTCCCCGTCCCGTCCGATCACGGTCATCGGGCGCATGAAGGCGTCGGTCTTGAAGCCGGTGGCGAGCACGAGGACGTCGAGCTCGTGCAGCGCCCGTCGCGCGGTGCGCACGCCGGCCGGCTCGATGCGCTCGATCCTTCGGTGACGAGCTCGGCGTTCGGGCTGCTGGATGGCGTCGTAGAAGTCGGGCGAGACGATCAGCCGCTTGCACGCCGCCTGGTAGTCGGGACGGAGGGCCTCGCGCAGCTCGGGATCGCGGACGTTGCTCTCGAGGTTGTCGCGGCACATCTCGGCGATCATCTTCATCTCGGGCGAGTCGGCGTCCACGATCGCGTTGGCGAAGATGTCGAACATCTGGGTCAAGTTCGTCCGGAGCTCGGCGAGCTGCTCGGGGTTCGAGCGGAACGCCGCCTTCTCGTCATCGCTGTAGGGCGGGTTCTCTGCCGGCATGATCCACTGGGCCGTCCGTTGGAACAGCGACAGCCTTCCGGCGCGGTCCACGAGTGCCGAGGTCATCTGCACCGCCGTCGAACCGGTTCCGACGATTCCGATCCGGGCGCCGTCGAGCTTCACGTCGTGATCCCAGCGCGAGCTGTGGAACACCGCGCCCTCGAAGTCGTCGACGCCGTCGAAGTCGGGAAACCTCGGGTGGTGCAGCACGCCGGTGGCGGCGATCACGACGTCGACCTCGTCACGATGCCCGCCTGCCGTCTCGATGCGCCACCGACCGTCGACGAACCGGCAGCTCGTGACCTCGTCGCCGAAGCGGATGTCGTCCGTGATGGCGTGCTCGCGCGCGACTCGCTCGAAGTAGGCCTGGATCTCTTCGCCCGCCGAGTACCGGTGGCTCCAGTCGGGCGTGGGCGCGAACGAATAGGAATAGAGATGGGACGGGACGTCGCAGGAGAGCCCCGGGTAGGTGTTCTCCCGCCACGTTCCGCCGACCCGATCGGCCTTCTCGTAGACCGTGAAGTCGGTGAGCCCTGCTTCCTTCAGCTTGATCGCGCTCGAGGATGCCCGCCATCCCGGCGCCGATGATCGCGAACCGCAGCCCGCGGCCGTCGTCGACCAACTCTGTCCCCTTGTCCCCTTCTGCTCGGTTCTCGGCCATCATCACGAATTCGACCCCGTCGAGGGCAGCTGATTTCATGCTGACACATGAGCACCGTGGACATCCGCCGAGCGCAGACACGCGTCCACACACGCAGATCGGCTGGCTCGACAGCTGGCACAGCTTCAGCTTCGGCCGCCACTACGACCCCGCCAACACGCACCACGGCCTGCTGCTCGTGAGCAACGACGACCGCGTGGCGCCCGCCAACGGGTTCCCCACGCACTTCCACCGCGACATGGAGATCGTCACGTGGGTGCTCGCGGGCCGTCTCGAGCACCGCGATTCCGAAGGCAATCACGGCGAGCTCTACCCGGGCCTCGCGCAGCGCATGAGCGCCGGCACCGGCATCGAGCACTCCGAGATGAACCCATCTCCGACGGAGGAGGTGCACTTCGTCCAGATGTGGGTGCCGCCCGACACCGAGGGCATCGCCCCCGGATACGAGCAGCGCGACGTCAACCGCGAGCTCGACAAGGGTGGGCTGCGCCCCATCGCATCCGGCCAGGGCCACGACGGTGCGATCTCGATCCGGCAACGCGACGCCGTGCTCTGGGGCGGGCGCCTCGAGCCGAACGAGACGGCGACGGTGCCGGACGGCGCGCACGTGCATCTGTTCGTCGCCGCCGGAGGCGTCGACCTCCAGGACGCGGGCGCACTCGCCGAAGGCGACGCGGCACGCCTCACGACCGCGGGCTCCCGCACGTTGACCGCGGGACCGGCCGGCGCCGAGGTCTTGGTCTGGGTGACGTCCTAGATGCGTGGGAGAATCGGAGGCGTGACCGAACCTCCCGCGCACGTCGACGCGGTCGTCGTCGGCGCCGGTTTCGCCGGGCTCTACGCCCACCACCGGCTGCGCCGGCTCGGCCTCAGCATCCAGGGCTACGAAGGGGCCGCCGACGTCGGCGGGACGTGGTGGTGGAACCGCTATCCGGGGGCGCGCTGCGACGTCGAGTCGATGGACTACTCCTACTCGTTCTCGGACGAGCTCGAGCAGGAGTGGACGTGGTCGGAGCGCTACGCGACCCAGCCCGAGATCCTGCGGTACGTGAACCACGTCGCCGACCGGTTCGACCTGCGCCGCGACATCCAGTTCGACACCCGGGTGACGGCGGCGACGTGGGACGAGGGCGCGCAGCGCTGGGACATCGTCACCGACCGCGGCGACCGGGTGTCGGCGCGCTTCTGCATCATGGCGACGGGTTGCCTGTCGGAGGCGAAGCAGCCCGAGATCGACGGCATCGACTCCTACGCCGGCGAGATCTTCCACACCGGTCGGTGGCCCCACGAGGGAGTCGACTTCAGCGGCCTGCGCGTCGGGGTCATCGGGACGGGCTCGTCGGGGATCCAGTCGATCCCGGTCATCGCCGAGCAGGCCGCGCACGTCACGGTGTTCCAGCGGACGCCGAACTTCACGATGCCGGCCAAGAACGCTCCGCTCGATCCGGAAGCGATCAGCGCGCGCAAGGCGCGAGCCCGGGAACACCGCCAGGCGATGCGTGAGTCGCGCGCCGGCGTGGTCGTGCCGATGCCCGAGCATTCGGCGCTCCGCGTCGACGACGAAGCTCGCGAGGCGCAGTTCGAGAAGGCGTGGGCGTCGGGGACGTTGTACGGGATGGTCGCCGCGTTCAACGACCTGCTCGTCGACCGTGACGCCAACGACACCGCCGCCGAGTACGTGCGGGCCCGCATCCGCGAGGTCGTGGACGACCCCGAAGTGGCCGAGCGGCTCTCGCCCCGCAACCACCCGTTCGGGACGAAGCGTCCGTGCCTCGACACCGACTACTACGCGACGTACAACCGCGACAACGTCACGCTCGTCGACGTGCGCGACACCCCGATCGTCGCGATCACCCCGACCGGCATCCGGACCGCCTCCGACGAGATCGCCGTCGACGCCATCGTCTTCGCCACCGGGTTCGACGCCATGACCGGCCCGCTCCTCCGCCCCGACATCACCGGTGTCGGCGGCGTGACGCTCCGCGACAAGTGGGCGGCCGGGCCCCGCACGTACCTCGGGCATCGCGACTGCCGGCTTCCCGAACCTCTTCACCATCACCGGACCGGGCAGCCCCTCGGTGCTGGTCAACATGCTCGTGGCGATCGAGCAGCACGTCGACTGGGTCGGCGACTGCATCGCCTACTTGCGCGCCCGACACCTCGGTTCGATCGACGCCACCGTGGAGGCAGAAGACGCCTGGGTCGATCACGTCAACGCCGTGGCCAACCTGACCCTGTTCCCGACGGCCAACTCCTGGTACATGGGCGCGAACGTGCCGGGAAAGCCGCGCGTGTTCATGCCGTACATCGGCGGCTTCCCCCGGTACAACGAGACGTGCGAGGCCGTCGCCGCCGACGACTACCGAGGGTTCACGCTCACTCCGGCGAGCGCACCGGAGCCGGAGCCGTCGCGGTCGTAGCTACTCGAACGCCTCGGTGGAACGCTGCGTGAAGAGGGTGGCGGGCCACTTGCCGGAGTCGACGGGGTCGTAGCTCCAGTCCGGTTGCTTGGCGCGCTGACGCTCGTCGAGCACGGCTCGGCCGTCCTCGATGTCGACGATGGCCGCGATCAGCTCGGGCTCGACGGGTCGCGTATCGACGTGGGTGTGGGCGCGGGCTTGGTCGGGGAACAGTCGCCGGATGTTTCCCACGACGAGCTGGTGCTGCAGGGCGAGATTGCAGCGGGCGCTGTCGGCGACGGTGCCGATGCGCTTGTCGAGCTCCGCGAGGTCGGCGTCGTTCGCCGTGTCCTTGCACATCCGCTCGAGGATGGCCGAAAGCTCCAACCCGTCCTGCTTGCACGGAACGCACTGCCCGCACGACTCGACGCCCAGAAAGCGGGACACGCCGGCGGCGACGGCGACGAAGTCGGTCGTGTCGTCGAAGACGATGAACCCGCCGGTGCCCAGCCCCGTGCCGATCGCCCGCATCCCCTCGTAGCTCACCGGCGCGTCGAAGTCGTCCGCGAGGATCAGCGAGTTGGCGACGCCGGACATGGCGGCGACGTGGCGACGTTCGGGGAGAGCTCCGCCGCCGACCGCGTCGATGACGTCGCGCAGTGGGGTGCCCATCGCGACCTCGGCGACGCCGTGGCGCGGCGTCTGCCCGCTGACCGTGCACACGATCGTCCCCGGAGAGTCGTCCGTGCCGACGGACCGGAACCATTCCGCACCCTGGGCAAGGATGCCCGGCACGTTCGCGAGCGTCTCCACGTTGTTCGCCAGTGTCGGCGGCGCGTCGGTGAGCGCCCCGGGCGCCGCCATCTCGATCCTCGCCGCCGACGTCACCAGGTCGGCGCCGAACTCCTCGGCGCCGTGGCGGTACGGCGGCGAGACGCGCGGGAACGGACCACGCCCGTCGATCGCTTCGAGCAACCCGGTCTCCTCGCCGTACAGGTACTCGGGCGGGCCCTCGAACACGGTCAACTCGACGTCCGTCGGCCCAGCGAGCCGCGTGGATCTCCTGAATCGCGGCGCGCAGGCGCTCGGCCTCGGCGGTGAACGTCTCCTTGACCGCGACGATCACCGTGTCGGCCGTCAGCGCGAACGCGGCGATGAGCGCACCTTCGAGCACGCGGTACGGGTCGGCCCGCATGATCGACCGATCCTTGAACGAGCCCGGCTCACCCTCCGCCCCGTTCACGACGACCGTCGTCGGTTCGACGGGCGACACGTTGCCCGACACCGCGGCCCACTTCCGTCCGGTCGGGAAGCCGGCGCCGCCCCGGCCGCGCAACCCGGACGCCGCGATCTCTTCCATCACCCCGTCCGGCCCGAGGCGCGTGGCGGCTTCCAGACCCTGGCCACCGCCCGCCTGCTCGTAGTCGGCGAGCCGGAGCACAGGACGGGGAGGCAGCACGCGCGGGGTGAAAGCCATGCGGCCATTCTTGCCTGCTACGGGTTGCGCCCAACCAATCCAGTCGGGAGATCTGCGTGCGCGATCAGAAGCCGGCGCGCGCCGGCATCGACTCGCCGCCGGGCGCACTTCGAGGCGCGGCGCAGAAGTCTCGGACGACCCGCTCGAGAGACGTCGCCAGGTCGTGCAGGTCGGCCGCGGACCAGGACGACAGCATCTCGGCCATGAGCTCGTCGGCGGCCGCTCGGTACGCCTCCGACGCCCGCCGTCCCTTCGGCGTGAGCCCGACGATGCCCGCCCGTCCGTCGGTCGGGTCCGCCTTCCGCCGGACGTGCCCGCTCTCGACGAGCTCCCCGACTTCGCGGCTGATGAGCGGCGCCTCGAGACCGGTGAGCCTGCCGACCTCGGAGGAGCGCACGTCGCCCGCGCTCCGCAGCGCGGCGAGGATCGTGACCGCGGGTTGCGAGAGGGAGACGCCGGATCGCTCCGATCGGAGTCGCGCGCCTTCACGGCCCGTCGCGATGCGCGCGACGCGCGCGATCGCTTGATCCACCCGCCGGAGATCGTCACGCCTCGTCATCGGAAGTCCGGATTCAACTCGGAGCTCACGATCCACATCGCGAAGTACTGCGCCGCGCCCCCGTAGGCGTGACCGAGCGCGACGCTCGCTCCGTCGACCTGGTAGTCCCCGGCGGTGCCCCGCACCTGGTTCGCGGCCTCGAGGCAGCGGATGAGGCCGGACGCGCCGATCGGGTTCGACGAGAGCACACCGCCCGAGGGGTTCACGGGGAAGCCACCGTCCAGCTCGGTCTCCCCCGCGTCGGTGAGCTTCCAGCCCTCGCCTTCCGGGGTGATGAGGTGTCCCTCGAGCCACATGGGCTCGTACCACGAGAACGGGACGTAGAGCTCGGCGCAGTCGATCTGGTGCAGCGGGTCCGTGATGCCGGCCTTCGCGTAGAGCGCCTCGGCGCAGTCGACCCCCGCGACCGGCCGCACGGTGTCCCGACCCGGGAACGAGCTGAACTCCGTGCGCTTGGCGTGGGCCACGACCCATGCCGGCGGGCGCGGGCTGCGGCGGGCGACATCCTCGCTGGCGAGCACGACGGCCGCGGCACCGTCCGACGACGGGCACGACTCGAGGAAGTGCAGGGGATCCCACAGCATCGGGGACTCCTTCACCTTCTCGATCGAGATGTCGTCGATCCGCAGGTGCGCGTGCGGGTTCTTCAGCGCGTTGAGCCGGTCCTTGACCGCGATCTTCCAGCCGATGTGCTCGGGCGCGCCCGAGCGCGAGATGTAGCTGCGGATCCACGGCGCGAACGTGCCACCCGCGCCCTGGCCGCCGGAGCGACCGCCCGACAACGCCCAGGTCGCGTTGCCCTCGGACTGCTTCTCGTAGCAGACGACCAGCACGCGTTCGTACCGGCCCGACTCGACCAGCGTCGCGCCCGTGATCGCCGTCGACGCGCCCACCGAGCCGGCGGTGTGCACACGATGGATCGGCTTCCCGACCGCGCCGAGCGCGTCGGCCAGCGACAGCTCCGGCATCATCACCGCCTCGAGCGCGTCGGGCGCCTTGCCGATGACGATCGCGTCGATGTCGGCGAACGTCATGCCCGCGTCCTCGAGCGCTTCGAGGGCCGCCCACCGCACGAGCCCGTCGAGCGTCACGTCGCAGCTGACGCCGGTAGTCGGTCTGGCCGATGCCGACGACTGCGCAGGGCCGAGCCATCAGTCGCCTCCGTCCATGACGCACACGAGGTTCTGCTGCAGGCACGGTCCGCTCGACGCGTGCGCGACACCGCGGCTCGCCGTCCCCGCCTGGATCCGGTTTGCGACTTCGATGACCCGGATCAGGCCGGTGGCCATGACCGGATGCCCGGCCAGCGGGCCCCCGGACGGGTTGACGGTGACGCCGTCGCCGAGACCGAGCGCGTCGCGCAGGATCAGCTCTTCGGGGCTGTAGTTGACCATCAGCTCGGCGACGTCGACCGGCGCGTCGGCCAGCCCCGCCTGCTCGGCCGCGAGCTCGGAGGACACCGACCGCGTCAGGTCCCGCAGGCCGGGATGGTGCGACTCGATGCGGTGGTCGATCCCTCGGATCCACGCCGGGTTGTCCGAGAGCTCGCGGGCTCGGTCACCGGCGGCGATGATCACGGCCGCGGCGCCGTCGGAGATCGGCGGGAGGTCGTGGGTGCGGAGCGGCGCGGAGAAGTACGGCTCGGCGAGGAGCTGGTCGACGGTCGCGTCGTTCGCCAGCTGTGCGTGCGGGTTCTGCAGCGCGTCCCGGCGGCTGCGGCTGACCACCTCGGCGAAGTCCCGCTCGCTGGCCTTGCCCGCATCCAGCAGCGCCCGCGCCTGGATGCCGGCGAGCGAGACGGGATCCATCCCGAGGGGAGCCATCACGTACGGGTCGGTCTGGAGCGCGAACACCTCGCGGGGCCGACCCGGCGACGACTTCCCGGACCCGATCACGAGCGCGACGTCGATGTCGCCGAGCTGCAGCCGCAACCAGGCTTCGGACAGCGCCCACGCACCGTCCATCTCGACGTGGCTCTCGTACACCGGCGGCCACGCGCCGACGCCGTCGATGTTCATGCACGAACGCGAACGGCATCCCGGAGAGGTAGTCGCAGCTCCCCGCGATCGTGAACTGGACGTCGTTGCGATCGAGCCCCGTGCGCTGCAACACGTCGTTGACGCAGCGCATGATGAGCTTGGGCTCGGAGTCGTCGAAGCGCCGGTACGAGCTCGTCTGCGAAGTCGCGACGACCGCGACCTCGCGGGGCGCCGGGGTCAAAACGCGAACTCCTGCAGCGGTCGGGGGTCGACGTCGGGCTCCCCCGTGGGCTCCCAACGCTCGATCACGCCCTCCCACGCGCCGCCGAACCGGTTGCCGAGGTCACTGACGTCACGCTCGGCGGGCGGCTTCCAGACGGCGCGGACGCGCATGCCCACCCGGAACTGGTCGGCCGGGATGTCGCGGACGTCGACGCCGGTGATCGGCTGGTCGGCGCCGTCGAGGAGGATCGACGCCCGGATGTACGGGTCGGTCTCCTGCTGCCCGTAGTACTGCACGGGCGTGATGACGGTGAACGAGCTCACCGCGCCACGGTCGGCCACGTCGACGTCGTCGGCCTCGGTCATCTCGACGCGCTCGAGGTTGTCGTAGCCGTTGCTCGGGACGTACACCTTGCCGCTCGCCGGCGAGCGCTGGCCGACGATGCGCCCCTCGAGCAGGCCGCGCGCGAACCGCGCCCGGTGCGGGTAGAGCGGCTCGCTGATCCGCAGCGAGACGAGGTGCTCGGTGATCGTGACGGGCTCGTCACCGGCGGTGATGTCCTGGGGACGCGCATCGGCCTCGGGCACGAAGTACACGTCCGTGATCGCACCTTCGCGCTCGTCGCGGAACTGGGCGGCGACGCGCATCCCGGTCGACATCGCCTCCATCGATCCGGCGTCGATTGCGTGCGCGATCGGCGTGTCGGCGCCGTCGAGCTGGATCAGCGCGAACGCGAAGGGATGATCGAACGGATGCTTCGGTGTGGGGTGGACGACCCACGTCCACGACCGGACCGTCCCGCCCGGCCCGACCTCGACGAACTCGGGATCCAGCGGTTCACTCGTCTCGGGGTCGTACTCGAGCGGCGGGCAGAGCACCCGTCCGCCGCACCGGTTGCCCAGGATGCGACCGTCGCGCAGGCCCGTGAGGAACGGGCCGATGACCGGGCCGGTGGTGCGGGTGTACGGATACTCGAGCGTCATCTCGACGTTCGGGAGCTCGGTCGCGCTCACGATCCCGCCGCCCGCTCGGTCTCGAACTGCTGCTTCGCCCATCGGTGGTCGGCCTTGCCCGACGGCGTGCGCTGGATGGCGTCGACGACCTTGAGCTCGCGCGGCACCTTGTAGCCGGCGATCGTGGTTCGGCAATAGGTCGCGACGTCCTCGAGCGTCGGGACGCGACCGGTACGGGGTTGCACGATCGCCGCCACGCGCTCGGTGAAGCGCTCGTCGGGCACGCCGACCACGACGACGTCGAACACGTCGGGATGGCTCTTGACCGCGGCTTCCACCTCCTCGGGGTACACCTTCTCGCCGCCGGTGTTGATGCACCCCGAGCCGCGGCCCAGGAGCGTGATCGTCCCGTCGGCTTCGATCCGGGCGTGGTCGCCGGGGACCGACCAGCGCACGCCGTCGGGGTCGGTGACGAACGTGGCCGCCGTCTTCGCCTCGTCCTTGTAGTACCCGAGCGGGATGTGACCGCGACGCGCGAGCAGCCCGACCTGGCCGCTCCCCGGCTCGACCGGTCGGAGGTCCTCGCCCAGCACGGACATCGACTCGATGGTGTTGAAGCGGGGGCCCGCGTCGGGATCCTGTTGCGAGCCGCTGGCACCGAGCTCCGACGCCCCGACGGTGTCGATCGTGAGGACGTTCGGCAGGTGCTCCTTGAGCTTCGCCTTGACCGCGGCCGAGTACACCGCCCCGCCCGAACCGACCGACACCACCGACGACAGGTCATACGACTTCTGGTCGAGGGCCTCCCCCAGCGGCCGGGCCATCGCGTCGCCGACGACCATGACCGTCATGGCGCGCTCCCGTTCGGCGAGCGCCCACGCCTCGTGGGGGTCGAAGCCGTGCGGCGTGTACAGCACGACCTTGCCGCCGCCGAAGAGCATGATGCACATGCCCCACTGGGCGGCGCCGTGCATGATCGGCGCCAGCGTCAACGAGGTGACGCGGCCGTCTTCGGGCCACACCCGCCCCGCGATCTCCTCGGGTGTCCGGATGGGCGGCTGGCCGAAGCCGCCGCCACCCAACGCCGCGAAGAAGATGTCCTCGTGGCGCCACATCACGCCTTTCGGCGTGCCGGTGGTCCCGCCCGTGTAGAGGATGTAGAGGTCGTCGCCCGAACGAGGCAGCGCCGGCCGCTCCGCGCCCGCTGCCGTCAAGCGCGTCTTCGTACCGCGTGGCGTCACCGTGGTCGGCGTCGTCACCGTCCTCGAGCACGATGACGTGCCGGAGCCGCGGGAGGTCAGCCTCGATCTGGCGGAGCAAGGGCAGGAACGAACGCTCGATGACGACCGCCTCGACGTCGGCGTTCTCGAGGACGTAGCGCAGCTCGTCGGCGACGTACCGGTAGTTGACGTTGATGGGGACGAGCCGCGCCTTGAACGCGCCGAAGAACGACTCGACCCACTCGGCGCGGTTCCAGCCGTAGATCGCCACCTTGGCGCCGGGTTCGAGTCCCAGTCCCAGCAGGTGGTTCGCAATCCGGTTCGCGCGTTCGTCGAGCTCCGCGAACGTCCGGCGTGCCGCGCCCGCTACCAGCGCCTCGCGGTCGGGCACGGTGTCGACGACGATCTCGAGGAGATCGGCGAGGTTGAACGTCGGCCGGCGGCCCGTCGCGGTCACGCGTCGATCAGGTTGTTGAGCCGCTGCGTGGTCTCGATCCACTCCTCGACCATCTCGAAGATCACGTCCTTCGTCGGGCGGACCGTGTTCAGCCGGCCGACGATCTGTCCGACCGGGAACCCCGACAGCTCCTTGCGCTGCACGCGCGAGACGCGGCGGGCGGCGTAGTTGTAGATGATCCCCTGCAACGGCATGGGCAGCGGACCGGGCGAGTCGTCGCTCTCCCATGCCTCGGTCCACGCCGTGCGCAGCTGCCGGGCCGGCTTGCCGGTCATGACCCGCGACCGCACGGTGTCCCGGGAGGTGGCGGCGAGCATGTTCTCCAGTGCGGCCGGGTTCGTGTCGGCCTCGGCCACGGTCAGCCACATCGAGCCCGTCCAGACCCCCTGCGCGCCGAGCGCGAGGGCGGCTGCCATCTGCCGGCCGGTGGCGATGCCGCCGGCGGCCAGCACCGGGACGTCGGCGCCGACGGCGTCGACGACCTCGGGTACGAGGATCATCGTGGCGATCTCGCCGCAGTGGCCGCCGGCCTCGGTGCCCTGGGCGACGATGACGTCGACGCCCTGGGCGACCTGCCGCTCGGCGTGCTGCTTCGCCCCGACGAGCGCGCCGACGAGCACGCCGGCGTCGTGCGCGGTCTGGATCACGTCGGGCGGCGGCGGCCCGAGCGCGTTCACGAGCATCTTGGCGCCGTGCTTCAGAGAGACCTCGACCTGGCCGGGGCCCTCCTCGTCGACGCCGAGGCCCGCCGCCTTCACCGGTCGGCCCTCGAGATCCTCGGGCAGCGGCGGCACGTTGTACTCGGCGAGCACCTTGTCGGCGAAGTCCCAGTGCTCCTGGGGGATCATCGCCTCGAGGTTCGTGAGCTCGGCTTCGTTCCCGCCGCCCTTCCCGACGTAGTTCATCGGCATGACGATGTCGGTCCCGTACGGCTTGCCGTCGACGTGCTCGTCGATCCAGTTGAGCTCGATGTCGAGCTCGTCGGGCGTGTACGCGAGCGCCCCCAGCACGCCGAAGCCACCGGCACGGCTCACCGCCGCGACAACGTCGCGGCAATGCGAGAACGCGAAGATCGGGAACTCGATCCCGAGCTCCTCGGAGATCGGCGTCCTCATGCGGCGACCGTACCGGCCTTTGCTTGACTCGATCAACTATCCGGGAACGGTCCCGCTCGACTCACCCGACGGCGAGGAGCTCGTCGATTCGCGTGTTGAGCGTCGGCTGGTCGACCACGTGGACATAGACGTCGCTCGGGCGGTTCGAGGACGTCTCCCACGACAACCCACCCTGCGCGTTGATGACCGCGGCGCCGCCCCGACCCTCCTCGGTGAAGGCACCCGGAAGATCGCCGATCGCGTACAGCAGCGCCGGCGCATCCCAGTTCCCGTCCCCGGGCGGCCCGCACGCGAAGAGCACCTCGTACACGATGCGCATGGGATGGTCGGGCGCCTCGGCGCACAGGGCGCCTCCAACCTTGGTTTGGACACCACCGAGGCCGTCGACCCAGGCCATCGGTGTGGGCCATCCCTCGCCACCCACCACCGCGCTCGCGGACTCGAGGTCGATCTTCTGGTTCGTGAACGCCGGACCGCCGCCCGGGAAGATCCCGTCCATCTGCACGAGCCTCTTCACCTTCTTCCCGGCCAAGGCCCGACCGTCGAGCGAGCTGCCTTGACCTCGCTTCGACTCCAACAAGCCGGCCAGGTTCGTGTAGCCGCCGACCGAGACGATGGTGACGCTGTGGTCGGGTTGCCTCGCGAGCAGGCGACGGTAGAGAGCAACGGCATTCGGGACGTCGTGTTCGTCGCGGACGGAGTTCGGGAGGCGCCTGACGAGCTCGTCGGTGTAGCCGTGTTGAAAGGTGTCCGCCTCGCTCCCGGCGACGGCGCCGAGCGGGATGTCGCCGTGGCCGTACGCCGTATCGATCGCGTCGATTGCCGCGACCGCCACCGTGTTCGGGACGTTGGAGACGATTCCCAGGATCCGCATCTTGCCCCGCTGATGCAGGACATTGGCCAGCCCGATGGTGCTGGCGTCGTCCCACCACCGCGACAGGTCGGTGTCGATGATGACGCGCGGTCCGCCCTTGCCCGCTTTGGCCGCCGCACCTCGCGGCACCGACGCGAAACCCGTGGTCGGTACGACGGCGGCGGTGATCACGATCGCCGCAGCCATCATCGATCCGCGCCGTCGGCCCCCCACCGTCGCCCCCCGTCGTCAGCGGATCTGATCAAGCCGCTCCACGTCGAGTTGGACGCCGTCGATGACCCAGTCCTCGAGGCACCCGCGGAACTGCCGCCGGTTGGAATCGTCCAGCGCCGGGACCAGCACGGCGCGGTAACGACCGTGGCCGAGCCGCTCGATCGGTCCGGCGAGGTCGGACTCGACCTCGAGACGACACGTGAGCACCTGTGCCTCGACCATCTCGGAGAGCGTCTGGTTCTCCTCGCCGCCCTTGGTCTCGCCGAAGAGGACGAGGCGCGTCTCTCGAGCGTCCACATCCTCGTGCGTCGACAGCGTGGCCTCGCGGAGGGCCAGCACGCCGACCACGCCGATGCCGAGGCCGACGACGGCGAGGGCGATCTTGCCCAGCCGTGCCCAGGTCACGGACGAGGCGCGCGGCGCAGCAGCCAGCGGATCTGCTCGTCGTTGGCGCCCGGCACGTCCTGGGCGAGGACGGTGACGTCGTCGAGCAGCAGTCCCCCGGACGGGTAGCTGATGCCGCTGAGCTGGCGGGCGAGCTTCTGCTCGCCGACGGGCGAGGACGATTTCTGCGCGACGCGATCGACGACCCAGGCGCCGGCCGAGAGGATGACGCCTCCCCCGATGATGAACGTGATGAAGACGTTCGGGCGCTGGGTCGCGTCACGCAGCCACTCGAAGCGGTCCGGCGACGGTGGTCGAGTCTCACGGAGTGCATTGGCGACCACGGGGTCGACAGGTCTGCGCATGCGGTACTCGAGGCGCGTGAGGCGGCGGAGCACCAGTCCGGTCGCGAGACCAACCTCGGCGATGAGGACGATCAAGCCGAAGAACAGCGCCCGGTTCCACTCCCACCGATTGAGCGACACGATCATGTAGAAGCCGCCCGCGACCAGCGTGCCGATCCCGGCGAGCCAGGCGATGACCTTCATGACGTCGGCTCCTTGTCCTGGATGGTGACTCGTCCTGCATCACCGTCGACGAAGACGACTGCACCTTCGGGGAGGTCCTCCATCGCACCGGCGTAGCCGACGACCGTCGGCACTGCGGCTTCTCGCGCCAGGATGGCCAGGTGCGAAAGCACGGAGCCGGTCTCGGACACGATGCCCGCGAGCCGAGGCAACAACGGGCCGAGGCCCGGTGACAGCGTCGTGGTGACGAGGACGGAGCCTTTCGGGGGATCGTCGGCGTCGTAGGTGACCGGTCCGCTGCCCGTGCCGCCGCCGGCTCCGGTGCCACCGCAGACCTCGGGCGCGACCTGCGCCGCAATCGGCCGCCCCAAATCGGACAGCTGGAACCGCGCCGGAAGCGGGGCGCCGAACTCGTGCTCGTGGATCAACACGAGCTTGGGCACGACGACGGCTCGCTTGGTGGCCACCGACTCCACGTGCTCGAGACTCATGTGACGGATGAGCTCCGGCTCCGTGAGGTCGCCGGCGGCGGCGAGGCGCATACCGAGCTCCCAGGCGGCGCGGCCCGAGATCTCCTGCACCCAGCGCACCCGCAGCCGCAGCGCTTCGCGGATGATGCCCTCGTCGCTGCAGGCCTGCGCACCCGGTCGACACAGGAAGATTCGTCGGTCTCGGCTGGGAGCTCGGGCTCGGCTGCGACCCGGGGCCCGGTGAGCGCCAGCACGGTTGGGCTCCGGGCGAGGATCTCCTTGTCGGTCAGACCGTCCTCGCGGGCTTCGGCGAGCACGCGCAGCGCCACCGACGCGCCCGTCAGGCGATTGCCACCGGTGTCGGTGAGCATGCCGGTCAGGATCTCGTGCGCGTGCAGCGCGCGCAGGATCATCCGGCTGCGGTGCAGCAGCGCGATCAACTGGCGCCCGGTCAGCTCGGACAACGCCGGCACGGCTTCGAGATCGGCATCGGTCCGGTCGATCAGGCTCTCGGCGAGGCGAGGCAGCGCAGACCGCAATCGGCCGACGCGCCATGCTGCTCGCATGCGACGGAACGCGGGGACGGGGTTGAGCGCGTGCAGGAGCTTTCGCTTCGGCGGGATCTCCCCCGCCAGCTTCAGGTCGATGGCGACGTGCCCGTCGACGGAAACGACGACCTCGCTCGCGTCGACGTCCGCCGGCGTCGCCGCGCCGGCCAGCAGGACGGCTTCGCGAACCGCTTCGCGAAGCGGGGGAACCCAGAGATCCTCCTCGAGCTCCGTCAGCGGCGACGGAAAGGTCTCCGCGATCGGGCCCGGGCCGTACACCGGTCCGCGCGGCACACCCCGGATCTCGGAGGTGACCGGGCGCGACTGGAGCAGCCACAGCTGCTCGTCTTGACCGATGGCCCACTCGACGTCCTGCGGCCCGCCGAAGACCTCCGCCACCTTCTCCGACAGCGCCACGAGGCGGTGGAGCGCAGCGCGATCGAGCGCGGGCCCGTCGTTGGCGTCGAACTCGAGCGCCTTGAGGTTGCGGGCATCGAGCACGTACCTCGAGCCGTCGACCTCGCCGCTCACCAGATGCTCGGGCCCGCCCCGCACCGCGGAAACGACTTTGCGGTCGGTTCGACCCGAGACCGGGTCGATGCCGAACATCACGCCGCCGAACTTCGGCTCGATCAAGGGCTGGACGAGCACCGCGATCGGCTGGTCGGCGGCGCCGGCGCGTTCGCGGGAATCGAGCACGGTCCCGACGGCGGCGACGAACGCGTCGAAGCCGCTGATACCGACGATCGATTCGAATTGCCCGGCCATCGACGACGCCGCCGTGTCCTCGACGACCGAGGAGCTGCGGGCGACGAGTGCCTGCTGGTCACCCCCGGCGCGGTCGAACGCCTCTCGCACCGCCGGGTGGTGTGCAATCTCGGCGCCGTCGTCGACGGCGTCACAGAACGCCGTGGTGAGCACGACGCCGGGAAGGGTGTCGAGGCCGGCGGCCGCGGCTCGCGCCAGCGCAGCAGCCTTGCCCCCCGTCAGCGCGGGGTCGATCGCGGCTTCATCGGCGAGCTCGACGATGAACGGGCGATCGGCGGCGACGTCCCGTGGAGCACTCCCAACCTGTGCGTCCGTCATCCCGAAGCCACTCCTCGAAGCGTTTACCGATTGTTTGCCGGGCTGTCAGGCTAGGCCTGCTGTAAGGGAAGCACGACCTGGAAGCGGGTATTCCCCGGCGTCGACTCGAGACGGATCTCGCCGTTGTGGCGGCCGACCACGATCTGCCAGGCGATGTCGAGGCCGAGGCCGGTTCCCTTGCCGACATCCTTGGTGGTGAAGAACGGCTCGAACACACGGGTGCGGACCTCGTCGGGCACGCCGGGGCCGGTGTCGCCGATCTCCACCATGATGCGGTCGTCGCCGAGGGCCGCGGTTCGCACCGTGAGCTTGCCGTGACCCTTCATGGCATCGGCCGCGTTGTCGATGAGGTTCGTCCAGACCTGGTTGAGCTCCCCGGGGAACGCGGCGATCTTCGGGAGACTGCGGTCGTAGTCGCGGACGATCTCGATGTCGTCGCCGAGCTTGTGGGCGAGCATCGTCAGGGTGGCGTCGAGGCCCTCGTGGATGTCGAACGACTGGAGCGGCGCCCGGTCCATCTGCGTGTACTGCTTGGCCGACGCGAGCAACCCGGAGATGCGCTCGGCGGCGTCGGTGATCTCGTCGAGCATGAAGTCTGACTCCAGGGCCCGGACGGGATAGGAGAGGCCGATCTCCACGTGCGGCGGCGGCAGCACCTTCGCAAGCTCCTCGAGCCAGTCCACGCCCACACCGGCGGCGACCAACGTGGGCGCGATGTCCCACGCGCTCGCGACCCCGTGGTCCTCGAGCCAGTCGGCCATCTCGTCTTCGCGATCGGACGTCTCCATCGGCGAGAGGGCGGGCGCCTGCCGGCGTTGCTCGAGCGCGCGCCCGGCAAGGTCCGCGATCGCCTCGAGCTTGTCGGCGGGCAGCTGGCTGCGAACCATCGTCCCGACCTTCTCCCGCATCTCGGTCATCATGTCGCGCAGTCTCGCGGTGGCGCGCACGACCGCCGTGACCGGATTGTTCAACTCGTGGGTGAGGCCGGCGGTCACCGATCCGAGCGCGACGAGCCGCTCGTGCCGGGCGACGGTGTCTCGGGCGGCGTAGCCCTGGATCTGGCTCCCCGCCAGCAGGTGAGCGGCCATCGGGAACCATTCCTTCACCGCATGGCCCCAGTCGGCGGCGGGCAGCTCGAACAGCCGGGAGTCGGTGATCGCCCGCGACGTGCCCGGGTACAGCTGCGGGACACCGCGCTCGGACAGGTACGCGTCGAACGCGCCGGTGTAGGAGCCGCGGTAGTCGGAGCGGAACAGCTCGATCTCGCCCCCCTGCACGCGGCTCAGCATGGCGATCGTCCCCGAGAGCAGCACGAAGAAGCAGGAGGCGGGTGCCCCTTCGGCGTGGATCGTGCCACCGGCGGGATACTCGACGACGCGACCACGCTCGGCGAGCCACGCGAGCTGGTCGTCGCTGAGATGCTCGAAGAGGAACAGGGTTCGCAGCTCTTCCGGCGCGAGGCGTTCGGGTTCGGTCATCGGTGCTCCAGATAGGTATGGAGGAGCTGGATCGCCATCGCGCCCTCGCCGACCGCCGAGGCGACCCGCTTGATCGAGTTGGCACGGACGTCGCCGGCGGCGAACACACCCGGCGTGCTGGCCTCCAGGTAGTACGGGTCACGGCCACGGTCCCAGCCCCGCGGCCGTTCGCCGTGCAGAACCAGGTCCGGGCCGGTGAGCACGAACCCCCTCGGGTCACGCTCGACCACCCCGTCGAGCCACTCCGTCCGCGGTTCGGCGCCGATGAACGCGAAGAGGTAGCCGGCGCGGACCGTCTCTTGGGTCCCGTCCCGGCTGTTGCACAGCGTGAGCTCCTCGAGGTGATCGTCGCCGCGCATACCGATCACTTCGGTCGTGAGGCGCACCTCGATGTTGGGGATCTCGTCGATCTGGCGGACGAGGTAGTACGACATCGACCGCTCGACCTGGTCGCCCCGCACCAGCAGAGTGACGCGCCGGGCGTGCCGGGAAAGGAACACCGCCGCCTGGCCCGCCGAGTTAGCCGCGCCGACGACGTACACGTCCTCGCCGAAGCACGCCGGCGCCTCGGTCGCGGCGGAGCCGTAGAAGACGCCGCGGCCGGTCAGCGCGTCCGCGCCCGGGATCTCGAGCTTGCGATACGAGATGCCGGTGGCGAGCAGCACCGCGTGGGCGACCACCTCCCCACCGTCGGCGAACCGGACCGCGCGCGACGATGCTCGAACGTCGAGCCCGACCACGTCGCGGGTGGTGAGGATCTCGGCGCCGAACTTGTGCGCTTGTCGGCGCGCCCGGTCGGTGAGTTGCGTGCCCGTCACGCCGTCGGGGAACCCGAGATAGTTCTCGATGCGCGAGCTCTGGCCCGCTTGCCCGCCGGTGGCCTGCCGTTCTACGAGCACGGTGCGCAGGCCTTCCGACGCGGCGTACACCGCCGCGCCGAGACCCGCGGGCCCGCCACCGACGATCACGACGTCGTAGAAGTCCGTGGTCGGGACGGTCGACAGCCCTACCTTCTCCGCCAGCTCGCCCATGGTCGGCTCGACCAGGTAGTCGCCCTCGGCGGTCACGACCAACGGGATGCTGGTCACCTCCACGCCGGCGGCGGCGAGCAGGCGTTGGCCCTCGGGCTCCTCGGTCGAGAGCCAGCGGTAGGGCACGGAGTTGCGCGCGAGGAAGTCCCGCACCTCGAACGACCGTGCCGACCAGCGATGTCCGACGACCTGGGTCCGCTGTGCGGGCTGCTCGTCCGTGCTGCGCCACATCTCGATGAGCGCGTCGACGACGGGATAGAGCTTCTCCTCGGGCGGATCCCACGGCTTCAGCAGGTAGTGGTCGAGGTCGACGACGTTGATCGCCTCGATGGCAGCGTCCGTGTCGGCGTAGGCCGTGAGCAGGGCGCGGCGCGCGTGCGGGAACAGGTCCATCGCCTCTTCGAGGAACTCGAGGCCGCTCATGTCGGGCATGCGATGGTCGGCGAGCATCACCGCCACCGGGTCGCCGCGCAGCTTCAGCTCCCGCAGGGTCTCCAGGGCCTGCGGGCCGGACTCCGTCCGCACGACGCGGTACGCCTCGCCGTATTGACGCCGGAGATCCCGGGCGACGGCGCGCGACACGCCCGGGTCGTCGTCGACGGTCAACAGGATCGGCTTCCGGTCCGTCTCGATGGCCATGAGCCTTTGACGGTATCTCCTCTGGCGCGGCCTTCAGACGAGCGTGTTGAACAGCTGTCGCGGGGCGTCGAGGAACCGGCTGACCGCGGTGGCGACCACGGGCGGGTCGTGGGCCCCGTCACGGTCGAGGGAGCGGATGAAGGCGATCTGCTCGAAGGTGAGGACGCCGATGGCGAGGCTCTCGCGGAGCGCCTCCGAGGCGGACGCCTTGCCCGTCGTGACCTTGTACGCGGCGGACATGGTGCCGGCGCGCCCGACACCTTCACCGCAATGGAGGAAGACGCGCCCTTGGCTCTTGTCGACGATGGCGACGACTTGCCGGACCTGGCTCGGCGACGGTGGGGTGCCGTCGGTCACCGGCAGGTGGATGCTCTCCATCCCGAGGGCGCGGAGCTCCCGGTCGACCTTGCGGGCGTCCTTGCTGGGCCGCAGGTCGATCACGGTCGTCACCCCGCTCTCGGCGAGCGAGCGGAAACCCCCCAGGCCCGGTTGCGCGCCGCGCCAGAGCCGGTCGTCGACGACGTAGAGCTTGCGAACCCCGTCGAGCTTGGGCCCGGCGTCGAGCTCGGTGTTGCCTCTCGCCCACCAGCTCGCGGCGATCAAGGCCAGGTTGCCCTGGAGCAAAGCGCCGATCGTCGCTGCGAGCACGACGAACAAGGCAATACGGAGACGACGCGGCCATCGGGCACGGTTGGGCGGGTCGACCGACGGGCGCTCGCTCGTCGCGACCGCCATCAGGTCCGAATGGGAACCGGAGACTCGACGTGCGGAGCTTCGGAATACTCCGAGCACGGGTGGCGACGGTGAGTGACATCTCCGATGCGCTCGATGACCAACAGGAACACGGCGCCGAACAGCAATCCGCCGATCACATCCGAGAACCAGTGCACTCCCATGTAGACGCGACTCGCGGCCACGAGCACGATGATCGTGCCCGACACGACCGACGCGGCCCACCACAACGCCCGCCGGTTCGTGAGGAGCGCCACGACCGGCGGCACCAGCCCCCACAACGCGATCGCTGCCAACACGTGCCCGCTCGGGAACGAAGGACCCCCGCTGCTCACGAGCGCGCCCTCTGATGGCCGCACCCGGCCGACGCCCGACTTGGTCAGCCACTCCAACGCCGGACGCGCCAGCGTCGCGATGATCAAGAGCCCGGCCATCGGCGCGCACACCCGCCACGCCAAAGCAAGGAGCACCACGAGGCCGATCACCACCACTTGCCAGCTGCCGAGCCGGGTGACGTTCAGGAAGAAGGTGTCGAGCCAGTCGACGCGATGGCCGGAGATGAAGCTCCGAATGGGCTCGTCCCACACCCGCAAAAGGGCGCCGTTGGCAATGGCGGCTGCGAATGCCATCGCCACGAAGAGGACCACGATGGCCGGGAGCGTCCACGGGTACCGCAGCAGGACCCCAGCCGGAGTCATGGGCGGCTCGCGGTGGAGGTTCCGCGTCCGGAGGTCTGCCAGTTGAAGATTCATCGCCCGAGGGGACGAGTGTACGACCGACAGGAGCCTTCCGGCTCGCGATGCCGGGCCGGCTCGTCCGGCACTTCGCCGATGAGTTCTCGGGTAGTCAACAAGTCATAACTCACTAGGTCCCCCCATCAAACCCCCCAACGCAGGAGGAGCTATGAGCCTTCCCAAGGTCGTCGATCGGGAGGAGTGGCTCGCTGCCCGTCAGGAGCTGCTCACCAGGGAGAAGGACCTGACCAGGCAGCGGGATGCGCTCAATATCGAGCGGCGCAACCTGCCCATGGTCGAGATCGAGAAGGACTACGTCTTCGACGGCCCGAACGGCCCCGTGCGCCTGATCGACATGTTCGAAGGCCGTCCGCAGCTGATCATGTACCACTTCATGTTCGACCCGGAGTGGGAGGACGGCTGTCCGAGCTGCACCGCAGGGACCGACGAGCTGTCGCCGGGCTTCTTCGAGCACCTTCGCGTCCGCGACACCAGCTACGCGATGGTGTCGCGGGCCCCGCTGGCGAAGCTCGAACGGTGGAAGGCCAAGAAGGGTTGGGACATCCCCTGGTACTCCTCGTTCGGCACGGACTTCAACTACGACTTCGGCGTCACGATCGACGAATCCGTCGGGCAGGACCGGTACAACTTCCGCTCGAAGGCCGAGTACGAGGCGATGGGCTCGACCTTCTTCGATGCCGAGCAACCGTTCGAGCTGCCCGGTCGCAGCTGCTTCCTCCAGGTCGACGGCCGCGTGTTCCACACCTACTCGCAGTACGCCCGCGGCCTCGAGTCCACCGGCGGCTCCTACTACTTCCTCGACCTCACCGCCCTCGGCCGGCAGGAAGAGTGGGAGGAGCCCAAGGGACGCAGCGACTCCGCCCGGTCCGCCCGGCCGGACTTCGCGTCGTAGCCGCCGTCACGCGACGATGACGAGGTGATCTTCGTGGCGTTTCTCCGTGCCATCAATCTGGGTCGCGTCAATCGCGTGCCCGATGGGCGATCTCCGCGTCGCGCTCACCGACGCCGGATTCACGGAAGTCACCACACACCTGCAGAGCGGCAACGTGGTCCTCGGGAGCACGAAACGATCGCCGACGGCAGTGGCCACCGCCGTCGAGCGGCTCGTCAGCGCCGAGTTCGGCGTCGACGTCGACGTGATGGCGCGGACCGCCGGTGAGCTCGCGAAGATCGCGGCGAAGAACCCACTGGCGCCGCGACGCGCGGACTCGGCGGGGCTCCACGTGGCATTCCTGAAGGCACGGCCGGGAGCGGCGGCGAAGCGTGCCTTCAGCGGGCGCACGTTCGGCGACGACGAGTTCGTGATCCGCGACACCGAGGTCTACCTGCGGTACCCGAATGGTGTCGCCGGCTCGAAGATGAACACCGCGCTCTTCGAGGGCGGCCTCGGCACGCCCGCGACGGTTCGGACGTGGAAGGTCGTCACCCGCCTCAACGAGCTCGCCGCCGCCGCACGTCCTTGACGGGTACGGAGACAGAGGGAGAGGAGAACGCATGAGCTTGAGCAGGTACAAGTTGAACGTCTCGATCGCGGTCTCCGACATGGCACGGGCGAAGGAGTTTTACGAAGCGAAGCTCGGCCTCCCCGTAGAGCAAGCCGGGGCGGACGGGAGTCAGATCTATGCGTCCGGCGGCGCGGCCTCGCTGCACGTCTACCCGTCGCCGAACCGCGCCGGAGAGTCGACGGCGACGCTGGCCACCTGGTACGTGGACGACGTCGAGGGTGTGATCGACGAGCTCAGCTCCAACGGCGTGACCTTCGAGCACTACGAAGGAGTAACGACCGACGAGAAGGGGATCTCACCGAGGGCCGGCGGCGGGAAGGTCGCGTGGTTCAAGGACCCCGACGGCAACACGTTCGCAGTCGAGGGAGACCGCTAGCTGCCGGCGACAGGTTCGAGCGGTCGTGATTCCTCCGTCACGGGATCGGGCTCGCCTTCGACGTTGACGCGTGGGAGCCATTCGAGCCCCTTCGGGAACCACCAGTTGCGGTCGCCGAGCAGCTCCATCGTCGCGGGCACGAGCAGCGAGCCGGACGACCGTCGCGTCGATGAACACCGCGAACGCGAGCCCGAATCCGATGAGCTTGAGGACCCGCAGGTCGGAGAGCACGAAGCTGCCGAACACGCAGATCATGATCGCGGCGGCGGCGGTGATGAGGCGTGCGGTCTTGGCGAGGCCGTGCCGCGACCGCGTCGGCGTTGTCGTGCGTGCGGTCGTACTCCTCCTTGATGCGGCTGAGCAGGAACACCTCGTAGTCCATCGACAGGCCGAACACGATCGCGAACAGCATCATCGGGACCCACGCCTCGATCGGGCCTTCCTTGCCGATGCCGACGACGTCCTTGAGCCAGCCCCACTGGAAGATCGCGACGATCACGCCGTACGCCGCGCCGATCGACAGCAGGTTCATGATCACGGCCTTCAGCGGCACGAGCAGCGAGCGGAACACGAGCATCAGCAGCACGAAGCTGAGCAGCAGGATCGCGAGGAACATGCAGGGCAGGCGGCTGCCCAACGGTGTCGGCGAGGTCGACGCCGACCGCGGTCTGGCCACCGACGTGCACGTCGAGCGTCGACCCTCGCGTCGCGTCCGGCACGGTGTCGTCGCGGAGCCGGTGCACGAGCTCGGTCGTGCTCTCGTCCTGCGGCGAACCCTTGGGCACGACCTGGAGCAGCACGCCCTTGCCGTTCGGGCTCGGGATCGCCGGGCTCACCTGCTGCGACGCCGGGATCGCTTGGCGATCGTCTGCGCCGAGGCGCGCTCATCGCGTCGACGTCGGCCGGGCGACCGCACGTTGCTCGCGAGCAGCAGCGGACCGTTGAACCCGGGCCCGAAGCCCTGGCTGAGCAGGTCGTACGACGCGGCGGGTCGTGAACTTCGTCGGGTCGTTGCCCGGCGTCGGCGACGCCGAGCCGCAGCGAGACGAACGGCACCGCGAGGACGACGAGGATCAGCGAGCCCGACGATCGCGACCGGCCACGGCCGGGCCTGGATCGTGCGGCTCCAGCGCACCCAGAAGCTGCTGCTCGTGCCGTGCGCTTCCGGCGAGCGCTCGGCAGCGCGAACTTGTCGATCGTGTAACCGGCGAAGCCGAGCACCGCGGGGAGCAGCGTCACCGCGGCGGCCATCACGAACAGCACGGCGAGCGACGCGCCGACCGCCAGGCCGCGGATGAACGACACGCCGATGAGGAACAGGCCGAGCAGCGAGATCACGACCGTGCCGCCGGCGAACAGCACTGCGCGGCCGCTCGTGTCGATCGCGTGCACGACCGCGTGTCTCGGGGTCGGCGCCCTCGTGCAGCGCCTCGCGGTAGCGCGTGCTGATGAACAGCGCGTAGTCGATGCCGACGCCGATGCCGATCATCGCCGTGACCTGCGGCGCGAACGACGGCACGTCCAAGCACTCGCGCGAGCAGGTTGACGAACGCGAGGCCGATCCCGATGCCGAACAGCGCGGTCATGATCGGGCAGGCCCATCGCGAGCAGCGAACCGAACGCGATCAACAGGATCACGACCGCCGCGAGGATGCCGATGAGCTCGCTCGCGGGCATGCGTCTGCTCGGTGAACATGCGATCCGCCGAGCTCGACCTGCAGGCGAGTCGGAGTTCGCGTCCTTCGCGATCGAGCGCATGTCCGATCGCAAGGTCGAGCGGTACGTCGTTCGCCTGCACGTCGAAGAGGATCTCGGCGTAGGCGATCTTGCCGTCCTGCGCGATACGAAGCGGCTTCCTGCCGGCTCGTACGGAGCTCGTCACGCTCACGACGTGCGGCTCTTTGCGCAGCTCCGCGAAGACCGGCTCGATTTCGCTCGCGGACATCAGCGGAATTGACGTCGCCGGGTCCCCGCACCTCGGAACACGAGGTTGCCGGTGTCGCCGCTTCCGCGCGAACTGCTTCTTGAGCACGTCGAAGGCGCGGTCCGATTCCGTGCCCGGCAACGAGAAGGTCTTCAGCAGATCGCCCCCGACCGTCTGGCCGAGGACGCTGACGCCGATCAGAGCGACGATCCACGCGACGACGACGACGCCGGCGGCGTCGGTAGCACCACGCGGCGAGGCGTCGGAGCATGCGCGAAGCCTACGCGCGGGAACGCCGGCCGCCGTCAGGCCTGTGGGGACTGCGTAGAAGCGGAATTCGCGAGCGCGTGCTCGAGCCACGCCCGCAGTGCCGGCTCCGGCTGCGCGCCGGTCTGGCGGGCGACGACCTGCCCGCGCCGCATCAGAAGCAGCGTCGGGATGCCCTGCACCGAAAAGCGGTTCGTAACCCCCGGCGCGGCGTCGGCGTTCACCTTGACCAGCTTCACGCGCCCCGCGAGCTCGTGGGCGAGCCGGTCCAGCACCGGGCTGACCATGCGGCACGGACCGCACCACGGCGCCCAGACGTCGACGAGAACCGGGAGCGACCCGGCGTCGGCGACCTCTGCGAACGTGCCGTCGTCCGCCTCGGCGATCCACGGCAGGGGCTCGTGGCACTGGGCGCACCGGGGTGTTCCGCGAGCAGCCGCCGGCACCCGGTTCTTGCGACCGCAGTTCTCGCACCGGATCACGTTCGTCGTCGTGCTCACGACTGGAGGCTAAAACGTTCCCGAGCATCGTCAACCGAGTGCCGAGAGGAACGCCCGTTGTATTACGCGGTCAGCGTCCGGACGACGGCGGAAAGCCCCACAGCGGTCGTCGCCCAAGCCACGACATGGCAGGAGTTCCCCGGGTTGTGGCGAAGCCTTCTCGACGAGGTGTACGGCTTCCTTCGGAGCGGTGGCGCAACCCAGAGTGGCCACAACGTCATGCTCTTTCGAGACGACGTTCCGAACGTCGAGGTCGGCGTTCAAGTGGCCGGGACCTTCGATCCGTCAGGCCGAGTCGTTCCCTCCGCGCTCCCCGCAGGTCGGGTCGCGACCACGATCCACCGCGGGCCATACGACGAACTCGACGCGGCTCACAGCGCCATCCGGGCGTGGTGTGCCGCCCGAGGACACGAGCTCACCGGCACTCGCTGGGAAATCTACGGCGATTGGCGAGAAAACCCGGAGGAGCTCGAAACCGAGGTCGACTATTTGATTCGCTGAGCCGCACCCTCGAGCTGCGGCCGGACCGTCGGTTGGCCGGGAGACGCCGGCTTGGCTTGGTGACCGGTTCGGCGTGAACCGGTCACCAAGCCGTGACGTCGGTCAGGCGAGGTCGAAGCGGTCGAGGTTCATGACCTTGTCCCACGCCGCCACGAAGTCGCGCACGAAGATCTCCTTGGCGTCGTCCGTCGCGTAGAACTCGGCGATGCCTCGGAGCTGGGAGTGCGCACCGAAGACGAGGTCGACGGCGGTGCCGGTCCACTTCACCTCGCCCGTCTCGCGATCGCGACCCTCGTAGACGTTCTCCGTCGACTCGGACGTCTTCCACTCCGTGCCCATGTCGAGCAGGTTGAGGAAGAAGTCGTTGGTCAGCGCCTCGGGCCGGTCTGTGAACACGCCGTGTTGGGTTTGTCCCGAGTTGGCGCTCAGGGCCCGCATGCCGCCGACGAGGACCGTCATCTCGGGCGCGGTCAGCGTCAACAGGTTGGCCTTGTCCAACAGCAGGGTCTCGGCCGGCAACTTCTCTCCGGGTCGGAGGTAGTTGCGGAACCCGTCGTAGTCCGGCTCGAGCAGGTTCGAACGCCTCCACGTCGGTCTGCGTCCTGCGAGGCATCCGTGCGCCCCGGCGCGAACGGGACCGTGACGTCCTGCCCGGCGGTCTTCGCCGCTTGCTCGACAGCCGCGCACCCGCCCAGGACGATCAGGTCCGCGAGCGAGACCGCCTTCCCGCCGGACTGTGAGCCGTTGAAGTCCTGCTGGATCCCCTCGAGGGTCTGCAGCACCTTGGCCAGCTCGGCCGGGTCGTTGACCTCCCAGTTCCGCTGGGGCTCGAGGCGAATCCGGGCCCCGTTGCGCCCCGCCGCGCTTGTCGGTGCCGCGGAAGGTCGCCGCCGACGCCCACGCGGTGGACACCAGCTGGGAGACGGACAGTCCCGAACCGAGGATCTTGCCCTTGAGGGCGGCGATGTCCTCTTTCCCGATCAGCTCGTGATCGACTTCGGGGACGGGGTCCTGCCACAGCTGCGGCTCCGGAACCCACGGCCCGAGGTAGCGCGGGAGCGGACCCATGTCGCGGTGCAACAGCTTGTACCACGCCTTGGCGAATGCCTCTTCGAGCTGGTCCGGGTTCTCGTAGAAGCGCTTCGAGATCGGCCCGTACGTCGGATCCAGCTTCAGCGCCAGGTCCGTCGTCAGCATCATCGGCGCATGGCGCTTCGACGGATCATGCGCGTCGGGCACCGTGTCCTGAGCCTCCGGATTCTTGGGCGTCCACTGCTTCGCACCGGCCGGGCTCTCGGTGAGCTCGTAGTCGTACTTGTACAGGTTGTCGAGGAACCCGTTGTCCCACTTCGTCGGCTCGTTGGTCCACGCGCCCTCGAGCCCGCTGGTGATCGTGTCGACGCCCTTGCCGCTGCCGAAGGTGTTCCTCCAGCCGAGGCCCTGCGCGTCGAGCGGGGCGCCCTCGGGCTCCGGACCGACGTACTCCTCACTGACGGCACCGTGGGCCTTGCCGACCGTGTGGCCGCCGATGATGAGCGCGACCGTCTCCTCGTCGTTCATCGCCATGCGACGGAAGGTCTCTCGAATGTCGCTGGCGGCAGCCAACGGATCCGGCTTGCCACCGGGGCCCTCCGGGTTCACGTAGATCAGGCCCATCTGCACGGCGCCGAAGGGATTGGCGAACTCCCCGGGGCCGCTGTACCGCTCGTCCCCGAGCCACGTGTCCTCGGGGCCCCAGAAGATCTCGTCGGGCTCCGGGATGTCCTTGCGCCCGAAGCCGAACCCGAACGTCTTGAAGCCCATCGACTCGTAGGCGCAGTTGCCGGCGAAGATGATCAGGTCGGCCCAGGAGATCTTGCGGCCGTACTTCTGCTTGACCGGCCAGAGCAGCCGGCGCGCCTTGTCGAGGTTCGCGTTGTCAGGCCAGCTGTTGAGGGGCGCGAAGCGCTGCGCGCCTTCGCCGCCACCGCCGCGGCCATCCTCGATGCGGTACGTGCCGGCCGCGTGCCACGTCATCCGGATGAGAAGCGGCCCGTAGTGGCCGTAGTCCGCCGGCCACCAGTCCTGCGAGGTGGTCATCACCTCGAAGATGTCCCGCTTGAGCGCGTCGACGTCGAGGCTCTTGAACTCCGCTTCGTAGTCGAAGTCCGCGCCCATTGGATCGAACCCGGGCGCGTGCTGGTGGAGAACCGACAGGTCCAGCTGATCCGGCCACCAGTCGCTATTCGACCGGGGCCGCGTCGCCGTCTGCGGACTCGCGGACGGGATCTCGGGGTTTTCGCTTTCGCTGCGGTCAGTCACGTCGCTCCTACTCCTCTTTGGCTGCTCGTTGGCTGCTCGATCGCTCGTGCGCCTTGCCACCCCTGCCCAGAGGCTCCGCGAAGAGCCAAGCTAGCTCTGGACTTAGAACTCTTCAAGCCATACCCTCGGTCGAAGGTTGATGGGTGTCTACGGCGTACACTGTTCCAATGAGCGACACGGCCCTTCTCGAACGCTTGCGCGAACGCCAGTGGCGCATCACGCCCCAGCGGCGGGTGATCGCGCAGGCGCTCGAGGGAGACCACGTGCACCACACCGCCGAGGACGTGCTCGGGATCGCGCGGGGCCGGTTGCCGGAGGTGAGCCTGGCCACCGTGTACAACACGCTCAACGAGCTGGTTGCCATGGGCGAGGTGCAGCAGGTCGACGCCGGTCCCGGCCCGACTCGCTACGACCCCAACGTCCAGCGGCCGCACGACCACCTCGTGTGTCTGAGGTGCGGCGAGCTCCGCGACGTGTACCCCGTCGGCGAGGACAGCGTCGAGCTCCCCCGATCCCAGCGGTTCGGTTACAAGGTCGTGAGCCGCGACGTTCTCTTCCAGGGTTACTGTCCGGCCTGCAGGTCAGCCGCGACGTAGTCGAGCCCTCGGGTCCGGACGCGCCGGGGCGCTCGCAATGAGCGCAAGCGCCGGGCCCGGTCCACCGGATCGTCGGAGGCCCGAACACGAAGCGCTGCTCGTCGAGCACTTGGCGCGTCGTGGGCTGCGCGTGACGCCGCAGCGCCTCACAACGTGGAACGCCATTCACGCCGGCCCGGCCCACATGAGCATTCACGCGGTGTTCGAGCGGGTTGCAGAGCAGATGCCGACCACCACCCTGCGGACCGTTTACGAGGCCGTGCACGTGCTCGAGCAAATGGCGTTGGTTCGCCTCCTCCATCTGCCTGGCGGAGCACGGGTTGAAGCCGAACCGGTTGATCACGCGCATGCCTACTGCGAGCGCTGCGGCAAGGTCGTCAACCTGCCCGCGCCGCCGCCCGGTGCGACGCCGGGTGCCGATTTCCACCCGAGGGTCGAGAATGACGTGGTCTTCGGGTTGTGTCACGACTGCTTCACGCATGGGCCGCCGCTTCCGCGGCGATGAGTTCCGCACGTCCCTGCCGTCCTATCGGAAAGATCAGAGAGCGCGACCTACCGGATAGGAGAACCAATGGCCCCGATCACAGCGAGCGTGTTCATCGCGCTCGACGGCGCTGTCGACCCCGGTGTCGGCAACTGGCACTTCCCGTACTTCAACGAAGAGATGGGCGAGGCCGTGGACAAAACGCACGATGCCGACGTGATGCTCTTCGGCCGCGTCACGTACGACAGCTTTGCGGGCGCCTGGCCCGAACGGGAGACCGCCGGCGAAGAGGATGCCGTCATGGCCAAGCGGCTGGGCGACATGCGCAAGATCGTCGCGTCACGGAAGCCGCTCGAGCTCGCCTGGCGCAACTCGGAGCAGCTGCAGGGCGACCTCGTCGAGGCCGTGACGGCTCTCAAGAACGACCCCGCCATCCGGCGGATCGCACTGAGTGGGTCCGTGTCGGTGGTGCGACAGCTCCTCGACGCCGGTCTGCTCGACGAGCTGCACCTGTTCGTCCACCCCGCGACCGCCGGGTCGGGGCTGAAGCTGTTCGAGGAGGGCGGGCCCGGTCGACACTTCAAGCTGATCTCGGCGCAGCCGTTCGCCACGGGCGTGGTGTACCTCGTGTACGAGCCGGACCCGAACCCGCCGACAGGCGCGTACGAGGAGGCAAGAGAGAGCCTGCCCCAGGAGTGAGCTCGGCCCACGGGCCGAACCGCGGCATGCGCCGGCCCGACGTGCGCCTCCTCAGGCGCTTCCACGCGCGCGCAGATCAGCGCGCAACCTGCGCTCGACGAAGACGGGGACGAATTCGCGAATTCGCACATTGTCGAACTTCTTGAACTCGGACTCGACCGCCGACGAGATCTCGCCTTCCTTCTGAGGTTGCTCGAGCTCTTCGACGAGTCTTGTCGTCACGAGTCGAATATCGCGAGATCCGTCGACCGATCCGGACATCGATCCCAGGTCTGCCATCTGAACGTGTCCCTCTGCCTGCCTGCTTCGGTCCTTGGGTTCTCGGCAGGGTACGCCCGAAACGTCACCGTGCCCGAAGCCTGAGTCCCGTTCGGGTGATGAGCGGCTGAACGCCGTCACTCTTCGGTCAGATTCGACGCGTCGAACCTGCGCACATGCTCCTATCGGCTCGTCAGCGCTCCGTACCGAGCACCGCGGCGAGCTCGTTGCGACCCGAGATGCCGAGCTTGGCGTATGCCGATCTCAGGTGGGCGTGCACGGTCCTGACCGAAACGAACAGCCGCTCGGCAATCTGCTGATCGGACAAGCCACGCGCCGCGAGCATCGCGACCTCGCGCTCGCGCGCCGTGAGGTCGTCGTCGTTGTCAACCAATGCCAGCGCAGGAGTGCGAACGCCTTCGCAGCTGTCCATCCAGACATGCGCGCGGTGCGCGGATGCCGCTGCACTCGACTGTCGGCCTGCCTCTCGGTGGGCCGCCGCGGCGGCGGCAGCGGACTCTGCGGCATAGAGATCGCAACCGAGCTCGGCGAAGGCGGCCGACGACGCATCGAGCTCGCCGCCATCGCTGCGCGCCAAGCCCTGCGCGTGCGCTTCGATCGCGCGCACGAGTGCCCCGTCGATGTGCTCGGCAAGTTCGTGGAGCCGGTCGGCCGCCTGCGCAGCCTCGCCGAACCGTGCCAGGTCGTGGAGCGCAAACGCCTCCAACGTTCGCAGCTCTCTGTGCGCCGCGGTCGTCGCCGCATCCTCGAGATGCTGTAGGGCGGTCGATCGCTCTCCTCGAGCTATGCACAGCCACGCGAGCGCACGCGCGTGTTCCAAATCCCAGCTTCGAGCGAACAGCGCATCAGAGTTCTCGGTGCCCCGCAGAGCACGGCTGCCCAGGTCGAGGTCTCCGAGGAGGGCGGCGGCCATGCTCAAGCGAACGAGGACGCCTTGGAGGAATCCCTCATCCTGCTCGCGCAGCACGAGCTCGCCTTCCTTGAGCCACACCACCGCCCCTTCGGCATTTCCTCGCACCAGCGCGATCGAACCCAAGAGCCGGCACCAGAGCCCGCGCCGGTGATCAGCGTGTTCGAGAGCGCGCGTGTAGCCGGCAGAGGCCTCAGCTTCAGCCTCGTCGAGGCGACCGGCCGGCCAGAGCGCATCAGCCAAACAAGTTCGCAGCATTGTTGCGGGCGCACCGCCTGGCTGAGCGTCGGCAATCGCGATCGCGTCGCTCCCGACCTCGATCGCAAGGTTGAAGTGACCCGCGTCGCTCAATGCGGTGATGGCAGCCAGCGTGGCGTTGGCACGTAGGCGTTTCGACAGTCCGGGATCTCCCAGCACCGCGGTCGCGTGCTCGACCCTTTCCCCGGTGGTGCCCGCCGATATGGCCCGCATGAGGATGCGCACGGAGTCGAGCTCGTGCCGAGCAGCTGGGTCCTCCACTCGCCGAGCGGCTCGTCGCACGGCGCTATCGGCGTCGCCCGGGCGGCCGAGTCCCCACATGAGCAGGTTGGCGAGGTTCGCTGCGAGCGCCGCGCGCTGCGCGTCGGAGGCCGACCAGTCCTCAGCGGACTGCCACGTGTGCACCGCCTCTTCGAAGAGGCCCTGGCCGATCAGCGCCTTTCCGAGGAGGTAGCTCGCCTCGAAGTCAGGACCGGCCTCGAGTGCCTGCCTCGCCAGCCGCTCGGCCAGACCGACCTCGCCGACGGCCCAAGCGTGGCGCGCGCCTTCGACCAGCACCTGCGGATCCGACCGGTCACCGATGTCCGCCCGCCACGTCGCCACACGCAGGGTGGTCCCCGGCCCGAACTCATCGTGCGTTTGAAAAGCGTCCGCCAGTCGACGTCGAATCTCGTTGAACCGCAACGTGGGCGCGCCCGCGCGCACGACTTCGCCGAAGAGGGGATGTCCGAGCCTGAGCTGGACACCCGCGGGCTCGCGACGCGAGGAGACGAGTCCACGGCGCTCCAGACGGGTGGCCACTTCGGACGAGAAGAGGTCCCCGACGCAGCTGACAGGCACCGGTTCGCCCACCGCGAGCACTTCGAGAGCGTCGCGTTCGACGTCGTCGAGGGCCCCGATGCGTGAACCGACGACGTCGCGAAGTCTCCGCCCGGCCTCGAGCGGCCCATCCCAATGCCAGAGCTCCTCGTCACAGCGGAGTGAACCGGTTTCGAGACCCTGGAGCACGAGCTCACGCAGGAAGAGAACATTGCCGTTCGAGAGCTGCCACAACCGGTGCACACCTGCGCCGTCCACCGGACCGTCCAGGACGGCCATGAGCAGTTCGGACACCTCGGCGCGAGAAAGCGGCTGGAGTTCCACCCTTACGGCCAACTCGTCCTTCCAGAGGCCGAGGATCGGGTCGGGTACGGATTCGCCGCTTCGAACGGTGACGACGACCGACGCAGCGTTCCGCGATACGAGCTGATGGACGAGAACCGCTGAAACGCCGTCGAGCACGTGCGCGTCGTCGATCCCGAGCACGAACGGACCCTCGCCACGCCCGCGAAGGCTCTCGGCGACCGCGCGCAGCGACGCCTCGCGGCCGACGTCGACCGCGTCCGGGATGGCGAGGGGGGCCAGTGCGCCGAAGGGAATCGGCTGGGCCGCGTGAGTAGCCACGGCCCACTCAGTTCTCCGCCCCTCGCCCTCGGCCGACGCGATCAGCTCTCGCGCCAGGCGCGTCTTGCCGACACCTGCGTCACCGGCGATAACCACACTGCCGCCGCTGACGATCCGCTCGCGCGCGAAGGAGAGTTCGTCGGAGCGACCGATCAGCGGCCAGCGATCGAGGGCAATGGGTCCCTCAACCGAAACGGACCTGCCCATACGCGACTCCCACGCGCCACGGTAATCCAGCATGAGCACGAAAAATAGGTAACGCGTTACCGAGGCGCCCCAGGCGATCGATCCTTACCGTCGTCGTGTGGATCGCGCGCAGGCGCTTCAAGAGCTGCCCGACAAGTACGCCATCGCCTTACGTCTGAATGACGAGGGCCTCGAGCCGGAGGCTGTGGCGCGGGTGCTCGACGTCGAACCCGAAGCGGTCGGCCCGTTGCTGACCCTCGCCGAGTCGAAGCTCTCCGGGCTCATGGACCCGAAATGAACGCACGCAGAGCCAAATGTAACGAGACGGACATTTCGTGAAAGCGAGAAGGGTACGCGACGGCGGGGCCCGAGCCGGGTTAGCTAGCCGCGAACCGCTGCCGATACCCGCCGCTGATCCAGTCGACGACGAGACGCCCGTATTCCTCCGCCGCTTGCTCCCAGGCATAGTGACCCGCGTCGAGAGGATGGATCTCGCTGTTCGGCAGGAGGTCGGCGAGGTACTGGTTGTTCGACCATGGCACGAGGTCATCGTCGCGCCCCGCCACGATCTGCGTCGGCGTAGTGATCTTCGGCAGCAGATCGCGCAACACCGGGTTCTGCTCCGGGTAGTGCCTCACGAACCGGGAGGACTCCGCGAAGCGCCCGAGGTCGTAGGCGCTGACATAGTCCTCGTGGACTTCGGGCTCGCTGACGCTCGCGGCACCGGACTCGACTGCCAAGCCGATGTTGGTTCTGGCGTCCAGCCCGCGCACGACGTCCAGACTCGGCGCCTCGATGACGTCCTTGAGGGCACCGCCCGCTTCGATCGGAAAGGAGACCGCGCCGCCGCCCACGGTCAAGCTCGTAACGCGCTCCGGAGCCCTCGCAGCAAGGAAGAGCGCCGCAGCCGTCCCGACGTCCGGTCCGACGACGTGCGGAGATCCCAAGCCCCACTCGTCGATCAGACGATCCAGGAACGCTCCGGAGGCGTCCGGGGCAATCAGTTCCGGGCGACCATCGGAGTGGCCAAAGCCCGGCAGGTCGATGGCGACGACCCGGCCGACTGCGGCGACGCCGTGCCAGATGCGACGGAAGGCCCAAACGGTTTCGGGCCACGGTGCCAGCAGCAGCACGGCGACGTCCGAGTCTGCCTTGTTATCGGCGAACCTCACTCGCACCCCGTCGCAGACTCGGAAGTAGGTAGTGATCGGCGAAACCGCCTCCGCGCTCATCTGACTGGCTCCTCCTTCGTAACGCCGAGCGCGGTCATCCTTCGCCCAGCGATGATGCCGAGATTCCGGCGGCGCGGGCCGCTTCCATGATCTCGGGATGCCCGAGACGCCAGGTGACGTTGAGGTTGACCCGCACCAGCTTCCAATTGCCGCCGTCGCGCACGAGCCGGTTCCGGTAGTAGCCGCCGACGGTGTAGTAGGACTCCGCATCATCGGGATCGAACACGTGGTGGGCGCGCATGTACATCGTGATCTGCGCGCTGTCGCCCTCCAGTTCCACCAGCGGATTCGACATCATGTGCTGCGTCGCGGCGAGGCCCCCGAACAACGGCTTGAGCCCGGCAACCCAGTCATCAGCCGCCATCGTCACCGGCGGCAGCCCCGGTCCATAGCTCGAGAAGTCGATTTCGACCTCGTCGGCGAACAACGAGCGGTACATCGCCCAGTCGCGAGTGTCGACCGCGGTGGCGTACCGATACACGCACTCGGCGACGGCCAGCCTGTCCTCTGCGCTCACCCGGGCACGTCCCCTCACAGTTCTCGGCCGTAACCGACTGAGTCCTCCCCCGTCGAGCCCCAATCAGCAATGACACTATCCAAGCGCTCCTGACGGGTCTTCTTTACACTGGGCGCGTGATGGTCAGCGCGACCGGCCGCTGCCGGATGTGCCACGAGCCGCTCACGCCGGGCGCGACGTTCTGTCCCCATTGCGGCGCCCGCGTCGAGGACGACTTCGACGACGACGCGGCCACGACCGGCCGGGTGGTCGATGACGAGGAGAGGTCGAGCCGGACGTGGCTGTTCGTCGCCGCGATCGTCGCCGTCGTCGCGATCGTCGCCGTCGTCGCGATCGCGCTCGCGTCCACGAGCGGCGGCGGGGGCGGGAACGCTCCCAGTACCTCGGTCTCGCCGACCACCCCGGCGACGAGCCCCGCGTCGCGACCCCCGTCGACCCGTCCGCCGGTCACGACACCCCGGTCGACCTGAGCAACCGCAGCGCTTGGACGCATCCAACGCGCCGACCTGCGCCTTCGTTGGAGCGGACGACGGGATTCGAACCCGCGACCCTCACCTTGGCAAGGTGATGCTCTACCAACTGAGCCACGTCCGCGCGAGCCGTCGAGAATAGCGCCCTCCCCTGCCGCACCCGAGGCCTGGATAGCCTGCGCCACATGCGCATCGGGATCTTCGGCGGCGAAGTAGCGGGGCATGGCGGCATCGACGAGGTGGTGACGTCCACCCGGAGAGCGGCCGACGACGGATTCGCGTCGTACTGGATGCCGCAGATCTTCGGCCCGGACGCGCTGACGTCACTCGCTGTTGTCGGGCGCGAAGTCCCGGGCATCGAGCTCGGCACGGCGGTGATCCCGACGTACCCGCGCCACCCCATGGTGCTCGCGGCCCAGGCGCTGACCACCCAGGCCATCAGCGGCGGGCGGCTGACGCTCGGCATCGGGCTCTCGCACCAGCTGGTGATCGAGGGGATGTTCGGTCACTCGTTCGAGAAGCCGGTCCGCCATATGCGGGAGTACCTCTCGATCCTCATGCCGCTCGTCCACGAGGGGACGGTGTCCTGCCGCGGCGAGACGCTCAGCGCGAACGGCTCACTCAACATCGCCGGCGCCACCCCCTTCCCGGTGCTCATCGCCGCGCTCGGCCCGAAGATGCTCGAGCTCGCCGGGACGGCCGCCGACGGCACGATCACCTGGATGACAGGTCCGGCCACTCTCGAGAGCCACACCGTTCCTGCCATCACGAAGGCGGCCGAGCAGGCGGGACGACCGCCGCCGCGCGTGTGCGCCGGGTTGCCGGTGTGCGTGACCGACGAACCCGACGGCGCGCGCGAGCGCGCCGCGCGGGTGTTCGCGGTCTACGACTCGCTCCCCTCGTACAAGGCCATGCTCGACCGGGAGGGGGCATCCGGTCCGGCCGATGTCGCCATCGTCGGTGACGAGGCCGCGGTTGCCGCCGCCGTGCGCCGGCTCGCCGACGTCGGTACCACCGATTTCGCCGCCGTCGAGTACGGATCGGTCTCGAAGGGCGACCGCGAGCGCACGCGCGATCTGCTGCGTTCGCTGCTCTGAACCCGTGAGCGAGGGCGCCCGCTCGCCGCTCGAGGCGCTCGGCG
The DNA here is from genome assembly GCA_963768605.1 of uncultured Actinomycetes bacterium. Taxonomy (GTDB): domain Bacteria; phylum Actinomycetota; class Acidimicrobiia; order IMCC26256; family JACDBD01; genus JALZAA01. The sequence goes on from CAVYIP010000022.1 coordinate 45,055, forward strand.
CGCTCGCTTCCCAGGAAGTCGAGGTCACCGACAGCCTGCGCCACGTCGAGATCTACACGCTCGGCGGCCTGCTCACGATGCTCTGGCACGGCGACCCGGAGCACGAGCACGTCGTTCTCGCGTGCGGCGGCGCGATGGGCGGGCTGCTCGGACCGGCGGACGGCCTGTATCACGACCTCGGCGTCCGCTTCGGCGAGCAGGGCATCGGCCTCGTGCGGGTCGGATACCGAAAGCCCAACGACCTCGGCGCGTGCGTGCACGACCTGGTGGCGGTGGCCGAGCTGGCGGCGCGGCGCGGTGGCCGCCGCTTCGTCACGATGGGCCACTCCTTCGGAGGTGCGGTCGCCATCCGAGCCGCGATCGCGCTCGGCGACGACACCGCCGGCGTCGTCACGCTCGCCACCCAGTCCGCCGGGTGCGAGGAGGCCGAACGCCTGGCGGGAACGCCGGTGCTCCTCTTCCACGGGGAGAACGACGAGATCCTCCCGCCGCAGGCGAGCGAGCTCGTGCAGATGCTGACCGGCGGTGAGCTCGTCGTGTTCCCGGGAACCGGTCACCTTTTCACCGAGTTCGGCGACGACCTGCGCGAGAGGCTCGCCAACTGGATCCCGGCCCGGTTCGCCTAGGGCAGCGGCGCGCCGACCATCTCCGCGACGAGGCCGACGGCGCCGGCGAGGAGCAGGGTGACCACGACGCCGCGGCGGAGCACGAGCAGCGAGACGGCGGCGGCGGCGAGGACTGCGTACTGCCATGCCTCATCGAGCGCGAACGCGAGCGGGATCGCGGCGCCGATGATGGCGCCGATGGCCGCAGGTCCGGCGCCGGCGAGAAGCGCGCGTATCACCGTGTTCCGCCGGAGGGCGTCGAAGCGCTTGGCGCCGAGGAGCACGAACGTGAAGGACGGCGCGAACGCGACGACCGCCGCCAGGAGACCACCTCCGATGCCGTAGGCGGCGTACCCGACGACGGCGACCGTCTGCGTCACGGGTCCGGGCGTGACCTGACCGAGCGCGACCGCGTTGAGGAACTCCGTGTTCGTCATCCAGTGGTAGGCGTCGACGGCGTCGGCCTGCATGAGCGGGATGATGACGAAACCGCCGCCGTACGCGAGCGCGCCGACCTTGAACGCAACCCAGACCAAGGCCAACACGCCGCCCGTTCCGGTGGCCGCGGCCGCCGCGATCGGCCAGGCGTGAACGCCGGCGCGGTCGCCGCGTGCGGCAATCTGCCACGTGACCTCGATCGCGCCGCAGCCGATCAGGACGAGGACGAGCCACGGACCGAGCGTCGCCGCGGCCGCGCCGCCGAGCGCGGCGTATACGACCCAGCGCCACCGCGCCGGCGACCGGCGCCAGCTGTCCGGCGCGAGCCCGACGCCGGCGTGCACCGCCACGGCGGCCACCGCCGCCCCTGCCCCCGCTCCCGCGCCCCGGACCCAATCCGGTGGCGAGCTGAGGAACACGACCGCGAGCGCGAGGATCGCCGCCAATCCCGGCAGGATGAACGCCGCGCCGCCCACGAGAGCGCCGATCGGCCCGGCGACGCGCCAGGCGCAGAAGATCGCCAGTTGCGTCGACGCCGGACCGGGCAAGAGGTTGCACGTCGCCACCGCATCCTCGAACTCGTGAGCGGTCAGCCACCCTTTCCGATCGACGCAGAGCTCGCGCAACAAGGCGATGTGCGCGGGCGGCCCGCCGAAACCCGTGTACCCGATTCGTCCCCACTGCGCGACGACCTCGCGGAGGACAGCCGGAGTCGCCACTCAGTTCCGGAGGCGGTCGACGATCAGCTCGGCGGCGGCGCGCTCGAGTCGCTTCGCCTCGTCGTCGGACACCGGGTGCAGGTCGCTCTCCGAGACCCCGACGGTCATGATGCGGTCACCGACGCGGAGCTCGAGGAACGGGACCTCGGCGGTTCCCTTGGTGTAGTAGTACGCGCCGTCGCCGAGCCCGCGCACGGTCTCCGGCTGTTTCGCGTTCTTGCGGCTGTCGAAGCTCTCACGGCGCTCGTCCGTGCTCGCCTCGTCGACGAAGATCGCGTACTCCGGGTTCTCCTGCTCCTCGCCCATGTAGTCCTTCGAGGTCCATTCGCAGAAGGTCCCGGGGATCGTGCGGTCGGTGTCCTGCTCTCCCCCGTACATCGGGGTGCCCATGAACGCCGTGACCTCGTTCGTCGTCAACAGGTCGCACGCGTTCTCGATGTCGGCGTTCGATCGTCGACCCGCCGCTTCCGCCGTCGCACGCGGCCGCTCCGACGCCCGACGCGAGCGCGGCGGCGATCGCCCAGGCGCGGAAGCTCCCGTTCACGTCCCGGCCAGTTGCGCCACGACCGGCGCGAAGGCCTCGTACTGGTCGTCGCCGAGCACGACGTACGAGACACCCCACTCTTCGCGGCGCTGCGCCAGGAGGTCGCAGCACTCGTCGACCGTGCCGACGAGTGCGACCCCCGACTCCAACGCCACGTCGGGTTCGAGCCCGAATCCGGGCGCGATCGCCTCGGCGAGCCCACGCCGGTCGTCGGTGATGGACGTCATGAAGTAGCGGATCTGCAGCTCGAGATCGTCGAACCGGTCGCCGGCGCCCTCTCGGACCCACTCGATCTTCTGCTTGGTCATCGCCGCGACCGTGTCCTGCACCGCGTCGGAGCTGATCTCGCCGGCGCGCAAATTCGGGTTGATGCCCACGATGTCGGCCTCGCGCCCCGCGAGGCGGAGCAGCTTCGGGCCACCGCCGCCGACGAGGATCGGCGGACGGGGCTTCTGCGTGGGCTTCGGGATCCCGTCGTAGTCCTTGATCGTGTAATGCCGTCCTTCGAGGGAGAACGGGCCGTCGCCCCACGCGCCCTTCAGGATCGCGAGGGCCTCGCCGAGGCGCTCGATGCGCGTGCCGTGCGAGTCGTACGGGAGACCGAGGGCGTCGTAGTCGGAGGTCATCCATCCGGCTCCGATACCCGCTTCGACTCGACCGTCCGACAGCACGTCGATCGACGCGAACTCCTTCGCGACGACCGCAGGGTGCTTGTAGTCGTTCCCGAGCACCAGCGTGCCGACGCGCAGCGACTCCGTCGCTTCGGCAGCCATCGCGATACCGACCATCGGCGCGTACGGGGTGTCGATGAAGTGATCCGGCATGTACAGCGTCGAGTAGCCGAGAGCCTCGATCTTGCGCGCCTTCTCCTTCCAGTCCCGCGCCGACGTCGCTCCCCCGGTCTGTACTCCGAAGCGGAACCTGCGATCGTGCGCCATCACGTCCCTGCCAATCTTGCGACGGCCGGCGCGAACTGCTCCATCACGTCGACACCGACCACGACGTAGCTCATTCCCCACCGCTCCCGGCGCGCCTGCACGTCATCGATCATCTCCTCGAGTGTTCCCGCGAGCACGACCGGCGTCTCGAGCGCTTCCTCGGGCGAGACTCCGAACGCTCCCGCCATCATCTCGGCCAGCGACCGGCGATCGTCGGTGAAGTTCGTGAACCCGACGAATGACTGGAGCTCCAGGTCGTCGAACCGGTCGCCGGCGGCATCGCGGAGCCGGGCGACGCGATCGTCCGTCGCTGCCCCCGTCATCGAACGGGCGGCGTCGTCGCTGATCGCCACGCCGCCGCGCAGGTTGGCGTTCAGGCCGACGATCGCCGCCTCCCGGGCGGCGACAGCAAGGATCTTCGGTCCGCCGCCGCCGATGATGAACGGCGGGTGCGGCCGCTGGACGGGCTTCGGTTCCCCGTCGAGATCGGTCACGGCGTAGTGCTTGCCGTGGAAGGTGAAGGGCCCTTCCGCCATCAGGCCTTTGAGGATCGTGATCGACTCCGCGAGACGGTCGATGCGCACACCCGGCCGGTCGAGCTCGAGCCCGGACTTCTCGTAGTCGGCGGTCATCCAGCCCGCGCCGAGGCCGAGCTCCAGGCGGCCGGCGGAGAGCAGGTCGAGCGTGGCGGCCTCGCGCGCCAGCACGACCGGGTGCTTGTAGTCGTTGGCGAGGACGAGCGAGCCGACGCGCAGCGTGTCGGTGACGGCGGCGGCCGTGGCCATCGCCGGCATCGGCGCCAGCGGATGGTCGACGAAGTGGTCGGGCACGAACAGCGTCGAGTAGCCGAGCGCTTCGGCTTGTCGGGCCTTCTCGCGAAAGTCGGCCGCCGACGCCGCGTGCGAGCACATGACGCCGAAGCGGAACTTCTTGTCATGTGCCACGGGCGGCAGGCTATCCGACGCCCCCGTCAGCTCCCGGTCGAGCCGAAGCCGAACGTGTTGCGTTCGGTCGAGCCGAGCTCGTCGACCACCAACCACTCGATCATCTCGACGTCGAGCAGGACGAGCTGCGCGATCCGGTCGCCGCGGTTGACGTCATAGGCGCGGCTTGGATCGGTGTTCACGAGCAGCACCTTGACCTCGCCGCGGTAGAGCGGATCGATGAGCCCGGGAGTGTTCAGGCAGGTGACACCGTGATTGAGCGCAAGCCCCGAGCGCGGCAGCACGAACCCGGCACTCCCGGACGGGACGGCGATGGCGATGCCGGTCGGCACGAGCGCGCGTCCGCCCGCGGCCTCGATGTGCGCGTCGACGGCGGCATGGAGGTCGTAGCCGGCGTCGTCAGGATGTTGCGCGGCGGGGAGCGGGAGATCGCCGTCCAGCCGACGGATGCGGACATGCATTTTCTCGTCGCCGTCGCGGCTCCGGCTTTGCGGCGGCGGTCGGCAAAGCGCCACCGCCGCGCCGAAGGGTACGCGTCAGTCGCGCAGGTCGCCAACCAGCTCCGAGCGCTGCTCCTCGGTGAGCTCCACGACCGCGTTGTAGTTCGGATGGTCGACGACGATCCGCGCCGGGCCGGCAGCGAAGGAATCGACCTGCTCCGGCGCGAACCGGAACTTGAGGTAGTGCACCGTGGTGGTGGTCTCCTCGCGGGTGAGGCGCTCCTCGTCCTCGGGGATGCTCGGCACCGACGAGCCGTCATGGAGCCAGATCGACACCGCTCGCTGGATTCCCACCAGCTTCGGAAGCCACTCGTAGAGGCGCTCCTTGTCGTCGATCTCGACGAAGAGCGTGCCCGACAGCTCATTCGGGCCCGGGATGAGCTGGTTGTACGTGTCGAGCTCGTTGCGGATCTGCTCGTCGGTCAGCATGCGCTCGACGCGCGCCATCTCCTGGATCTGAAACCGCATCGTGTCGGTGTTCTCGAACGTGATCGTCAGCAGGTCACCGAGCTGCACGCGACGACGCTTCTTCATCTCGACGATGTGCCGGCGGAACTCGTCGCGCTCGCGCTCGTACTGGCGGAGATCCTCGATGTCGTCGAGTGTGAGCTTGCGCATGGTCACTCCTCGGAGAGGCCGTAGGCGCGGAGCGGCCCCGGACGAACTCCGGGGCCGCCGGCGCAGATTCGGGTCAGCGCGGCGTCAGACGCTGGTGCTGACCTGCTCGAGGCCCTGCGTGAAGCGACCGGCGTGGCTCTTCTCCGCGCGAGCCAGCGTCTCCAGCCACTCGGCGACCTCCTCGAAGCCCTCGTCGCGGGCCGTTCGCGCGAACCCCGGGTACATCTCGGTGTACTCGTAGGTCTCGCCCTCGATCGCCGACTTGAGGTTGTCGGTCGGTGGGGCCGACCTCCACGCCCGGTCACCGGGTCGCCGACCTCCGCCAGGAAGTCGAAGTGGCCGAACGCGTGGCCGGTCTCACCCTCGGCGACGGAACGGAAGAGCGCGGCGACGTCGGGGTAGCCCTCGACGTCGGCCTTCTGCGCGAAGTAGAGGTAGCGCCGGTTGGCCTGGCTCTCTCCCGCGAAGGCCTCCTTCAGGTTGTCGTGGGTCTTGGATCCTTGCAGCTTGGGCATCGTGCTCCTTGTGTGGTCGTCGATCGGTTCGGGGGGTTGGGGTTACGAGGACTGCGCGGCGCACTCGTCGCACAGCCCGCGGAAGTTGACCTCGACCGCCGAGACCGAGAACCCGCGCCGGTAGCGCGGCGGAAGCCGGACGTCGGGAAGGTCGAGGGGGACGTCGCGGACCTTGCCGCAGCGGGTGCAGATGAGGTGGTGATGCTCGTCCTCGACGTTGGGATCGACCCGGTAGCTGCCGGTCCCGAGGTCGAGCAGCACCACCTCGCCCATGGCGGCGAGGTCGTTCACGGTTTGGTAGACGGTCTTGAGCGAGATCGTCGGCATCTGCGCCCGGGCGGCGTCGTAGATCGACTCGACCGTGGGATGCCGGTCGTCGCCGTGCAGCAGGCCGAAGATCGCCTGGCGCTGGGGCGTCACCCGCAGGCCCTGCTGCCCGGAACAGTTCGGTGAGCTGATCGACCGTCTTCATGACAGCCGCCAGGCTATCAACAATCGTTGTCAGCTGCCAAGCTGAGGCAGCCAGACGACGGGTTTGCCGATCACTCACCCGGGAAGACCTTCGGAGCAGGATTGACCAGAAGGTTCGTGCTCTGAGGAGGCGAGGACCGATCCGGACTGCAACTGGTCGACTTCGACGAAGGCGGAGAGCCAGAGCGAAACCGGTCTCAGATCATGAGATAGGCAGGAGGTCACGCAATGCTGGTTCCCGAACACGATTCTATTGGCTTGCCGTCGTCGGGATCGCAGTCTCCGTCCTCGCATTGCTGGGGGTGATTGCCGCGCCGGCGTTCGCGGATCCCGGGAACGGCAAACGGGAACCCGAGCCCGCCGGGCCAGAGCGATCCGCCCGGGAACGGGAATGGTGCTGCGGCCGCGCACGCGACGAACGGAAACTCCGGGACGTTCGGGTCGCCGACGTCTCCGCAGCCGATTCAGCACCCGGACAACCAGAACGGCGCCAACGCCCATCCCGGTCCGTACTCGAGCACCCGGGACGGGTCACCGTCGCTCAACGGGAACGGCAACGGACTTGCGGTCGGAAAGCCCTGCGCGGGGTGCGTCGGGGCGGCCGACAACAAGAACCCGCCTGGTCAGTTCCCCGACGGCTCGGATCCGAACGCGGGCTACGAGTGCGACACCAACAACGGCATCGGACAGACCAACCCGGCGCACACCGGCTGCCAGCCGACTCCGCCGACGCCGCCCATTCCGGTGACGCCCGCAGTGCCGCCGACGCCCGTGAAGCCGGTCGCGGCGCCGCCGGCGATCGCCCCTGCTGTGCCCGTGGCTCAGCTCGTGAGCAACATCCCTGCGCCGGGCATTCCGGCCGTGGCTCAGGGCGCGCTGCCCTTCACCGGGAACGAGCTGTTCGTCAAGCTCGCAGTCGCGCTCCTCGCGCTCAGCGCGGGCGGCGCGATGGTGTTCGTCGGCCGACGCCGGATGACGACGGCCTAGAACGTTCCAGCGAACTGCGACCAACGAGGGGAAGAGGGGGCGGCTACCGGTTGGCCGCCCCCTCCCCCAACTCCTGACGCAGCGCTTTCTCGAACTCCTCCACCGCGGGGCCGGCGTGCTGTTCCCGCAGTGCCGACAACTTCGGGTAGCCGGCGTCGCGCTCGGCGTCCCACTCGTCGGCGAACCGGCCCGACGTGATGTCGTCGACCAGGCGCCGCATCGTCGTGGCCAGGTCGAGGTGGTCGTACTCACCCCGGCGCGTGAGCTGCCCGTACTGGCTCGTCGGCGAGTGGTACCCGAACTGCGCCGCGTAGCCCGACTCGCGCACGAGCCGCATCGTCCGCTCGACCTCGCCCGACAGCACGAGCTCCGTGAGCACGGCTTCGAGCGGGATGCCCTGCTCGAGCATCACCTGCACGAACGTGGTGTGGACCAGCGTGAGCGCGGGCGACAACGCCTGCTCGACCCCGAGGTCGAGCACCGCCTCCTGGCGGGGCGTGAGCTCGACGGCGCCCTGACGCAGCCCGCCGACCGCCTTCGCCACCGCGAGCGTGCGCTCCCGCGCCGCGCCGGTGGCGTCGCGATGCACGCCGACGGCGGTGATGAACCCGATGCCCTCCTCGTAGCAGCGCCGCACCTCGGGCCCGAGCATGCGGGGCGCGACCATGCCGACGTCGCCCGGCGGGTCGAAGCGGTCGAAGGCGAGGGTGTAGCCACTGGCGACGACCGTGAGCCCGTTGTCGGGACGGCGCAGCGGCAGCGACGGGATCACGTCGTCGGGGACCAGCACGCACACCACGTCGGCCGCGGACGCGTCGGCGATCTCGCCCGCTTCGAACCCGTCGGCGACCGCCTGGTCACGCGACGCATCCGCCCGCACGCAGACCGACACGTCGAGGCCCGAGTCGCGCAGGTTCAGCGCCCACGACCGGCCCTGGTTCCCGTAGCCGACGACGGCGACGCTCGACCCCGCCAGCGCCGCGAGGTCGGCGTCCTCGTCGTGGAAGATCGTCGTCACTTCGGTGGGGCGTACGTGCTCCCGCCCGCCTTCTGCATCGCCTGCTGCGCCTCGGCCGTGGTCATGAGCGGCGTGGTCTTGATCGCCTTCACGCCGCCCTTCGACCCCACCGACATCGAGAACGCCGCCGCACTCACGTTGTCGGGGAACTCGACGATCGCGGCGAGGTCGTAGTCACCGAACGAGATGTAGCCGGCGTCGACGCGCCCACCGAGGGCTTCGATCGAGGGCCGGACCGCGTCGATGCGGTCCTGCGGGCTCTTGATCATCTTCTCCCAGGACTCGGACGTATACGCGGTCTGGATCAGGTAGTACGGCATGGCTGCCTCCTCATGCACATGTGCAATGCGATTGTTCACCCTTGTTGCTGCGCGAGCCAGGCCTCCCGGAGCTTGGGCTTGCGCACCTTGCCGTTCGGGTCGCGCGGGAGCTCGTCGACGAACTCGACGACGCGCGGGCGCTTGTAGTCGGCGAGATTGTCGCGACACCAGGTGATCACGCCGTCGGCGTCGAGCGACGCGCCGGCGCGCGGTTGCACGACGGCATAGAGGATCTCGCCCCACCGTTCGTCGGGCACACCGAGAACGGCGCAGTCGACCACGTCGGGGTGTTGGTGGAGACAGTCCTCGATCTCGCGTGGATAGATGTTCACGCCGCCCGAGATCACCATGTCGCTCTTGCGGTCGGTGAGGTAGAGGTAGCCGTCCTTGTCCAGATAGCCGGCGTCGCCGACGGTGAACCACTGGCCGCGATGCGACGAAGCCGTCTTGTCGGGGTCGTTGTGGTACTCGAAGCTCGACGCCGCCGGCTTGGCGTAGATCGTGCCGACCTCGCCCGGCGGCAGCGAGTTGCCGTCGTCGTCGAGGATCTCGAACTCGTTCCCGGGGAACGGCTTGCCGACGCTGCCGGGGTGCTCGAGCCACTCCTTCGGGCTGATGACGGTGCCACCGCCCTCGGACGCGCCGAAGTACTCCCAGACCTTCTCGGTGCCGACGAACTCCATGAACGCGCGCTTCAGCGGAACGGGGCACGGCGCGGCCGCGTGCACGACGATCTTGAGCGACGACAGGTCGTACGCGTCGCGCTCGTCCTCGGGGAGCTCGAGGATGCGGGTGAAGTTGGCCGGGACCATGTGCGTGTTCGTCACCTGCCAGCGCTCGATCAGTTCGAGCGCGCCGCGCGGGTCCCACTTCGGCATGATCACGACAGAGGCGCCGAACGCCAGGTGCATCTGGGCCCAGAACATCGGGCCCATGTGGTACGAGGGACCGACGAGCAGGTGCACGTCGTCGGTGCCGAAGCCCCACCGGTCCTTCGACGCCGCGACACCCACGGCGCGGCGGCGGAAGTCGTCCTCGCCGATGGCCACGCCCTTCGGCCGTCCGGTCGTACCCGACGTGTACGCCATGACCGTGGGCCATCCGTCGCCGACGATCTCCGGTGGCTCGACCTCGCCCTGGTCGGGAGCGCCCGCCAGCGCGGCCTCGTAGTCACCACCCGGGCCGACCACGAGCCGAGGCACGTCGGTCACGCCGTCGAGCGCGCTCTGGAGGTCGTCGGCGACGACGGCGGCGGCCGCGCCCGAGTCGGTGATGATCCAGCCCGCCTCGTCCGCCTTGAAGTGGATGTTCACGGGCACGACGACGGCGCCGAGGCGACCGGCGCCGTGCACGGCTTCGAAGAACTCGAACGAGTTCGGGACCATGACCGCGACGCGGTCGCCGCGTCCGACGCCGATCCGGGCCAGCGCGTGCGCGACCCGGCGGGCGCGGTCGTCGAGATCGCCGTACGTGCGCACCTCGTCGCCCTGTCGGAGCGCGACGTGATCGGGGCGGGCTCGTGCGTGGGCGAGCAGCCCTGCGTCCTGGTTGCCGGTATCTGACATGTCCGTCATCATGCCGCGTGGCCACCGAGGGGAGAGATGGCATGGGGGACGACGCCAAGGTCCAGCTGGGCGACATCGGCAGCAAGCTCCTGTTCGAGGACGACGAGATCCGCATCTGGGAGCTGCGCCTCGCACCGGGTGAGGTGTCCGCTCCCCACCGGCACACCTGCGACTACGTCATCGTCGACGTGGCCGGCGACAAGATCGCCGCCAAGGCCGTCCCGGGCTTCCCGATGGAGTACGGCGATTACATCGAGGCCCCGGTCGAGCAGGGCCACACGGTGTTCCTGAAGCAGGGCAGCGTCGAGACCGCGGTGAACGTCGGCGAGGAGCCGTACCGGAACGTGCTCGTGGAGTTCAAGGCGACCGCACGCGGCTGATGGCGCTGCTGGTCGCCGACGTGCTGCGCCACGCGGCGCGGTACACGCCCCACCGACTCGCGGCCACGCTCGGCGACGACGAGATCACCTTTGGCGCGCTCGACGACCAGGCGAATCGAATCGCACACACGCTGGACGGAATGGGCGTCGGTCACGGCGACCGGGTTGCGTGGTGGGGCGACACCTCGCTCGAGGCGCTGCCGATCTTCTTCGCGCTGGCGAAGCTGGGGGCGATCTTCGCGCCGGTGAACGCCCGGCTCGGGCCGGACGAGGCGGCCGAGGTCGTCGGGTACGCACGGCCGCGTCTCGTCGTCGTCGACGACGCCCACGCGGACCTCGTCCAGGAGATCGACGCGCCGATGGCGACGCACGCGCATCTCGCGGATGCGGCGACGCACGCGAGCGCGGCGGACGTCGACGCGCCCGCACTCGGCGAGCGCGACCCGCACGTCATCTTCTTCACGAGTGGCAGCACCGGGCGCTCGAAGGGCGTCGTGCTGTCGCATCGGGCCAGCTGCCTGCGCAGCTTTCCGCCCCTGGGCGCCGACAGCGACGGCGGCACCGTGTGCATGTTCCCGCTGTTCCACATGGCCGGCTGGTCGCTCGGTCTCGGGTGCTGGCAGTCCCGCCGTCCGATCCACTTCGTGCAGACACCCGACGCCGAGACGCTTCTGCGCACAGTCGAGCGTCGGCGCGCCACCCGCATCTACCTGATCCCGGCGGTGTGGTCGCGGGTGCTCGACCACGGCATCAAGGGGTACGACCTGTCCTCGCTCGCCGAGGCCGACACGGGCACGTCGGCGACGCCGCCCGAGCTCATCGCGGCCGTGCGTGATGCGCTTCCCCGCACCGTCACGCGCGTGTTCTACGGGTCGACCGAGGCCGGTCCGGGCACGGTGCTGGCGCACGTCGACCTGGAACGCAAGCCCGGGAGCGTCGGCCTCCCCCAACCGGGCGTCGACGTCCGCCTCGAGGACGCCGAGGTCTGCATCAAGAGCGAGCTGCTCATGGACGGGTACTTCGACCAGCCCGACGCCACCGCCGAGGCGCTGCGCGACGGCTGGTACCACACCGGCGACCTCGGCTCATTCGACGACGAGGGGTACCTGTCGATCGTGGGTCGGGCGCGCGACGTGATCCGTACCGGGGGTGAGACGGTCGCGCCGGGCGAGGTGGAAGCCGCGCTCGCAACGCATCCGAACGTTCGCGAGGTCGCGGTCATCGGGCTCCCCGACCCGACGTGGGGCGAGATCGTGTGCGCGGTGGTCGTTGCCCAACCGGGATCCGACGACGCCCTCGACCTGGACGAGCTGCGCGCACACAGCGCCGGCGCGCTCGCCGGCTTCAAGCAACCGCGCCGGCTCCAAATCGTCGACGAGCTGCCGCGCACGCCCGCGACCGGCCAGGTGCAGCGCCCCCTGCTCGTCGAGCGCATCGGCAGCGGCGACTAGGTCAGCCCGTCCGCCTCCCGGCGCAGCCGGTCGCGCAGTGCGAACTTCTGGATCTTGCCGGACGGGGTGCGCGGGAACTCCTCGATTGGCCGCACTTCCTCGGGCCACTTCTGCCGGGCGAGGCCGGCGGCGTCGAGATGGGCGCGGACGACGTCGAGGGACGGCAGGTCGCTGCCCTGGAGCGGCCGCACGAACGCGCAGGCGTGCTCCCCCAGCCGCGCGTCGGGCGCGGCCACGACCGCGACCTCGGCCACCCCCGGCAGGCGCAGGACGAGCTCCTCGACCTCGAGGGCCGAGACGTTCTCGCCGCCGCGGATGATGATGTCCTTCTTGCGGTCGACGATCGAGAGATAGCCGTCGTCGTCCAGCACGCCGACGTCGCCGGTCGCGTACCACCCGTCGGCGTCGAAGCACTCCTTCGTGAGCGCGGGGTCGGTGTAACCGGGGAAGCAGTCCGGGCCGCGGCTGTGGATCTCGCCCGGCTCTCCGGCGCCGACCGGCTTGCCGTCGTCGTCGAGCAGCTCGAGCTCGACGCCCGGCAACGGATGGCCGTCCGTGTAGAGCCGCTTGTCGCGCGGCTCCTCGTGCCGCGACCCGGTGATCGACGGATGCTCGGTCGACCCGTACATGCGCACGATCGAGATGTCCATTGCATCGGCGCGGTCGGTCACCGCCGCCGGGACCGACGAGCCGCCCAGCCCGACGTGGCGCATCAGCTTCCGGTGCTCGTCCGTGAAGTCGGGATGGTCGAGCAGGCTCGTCAGGAAGAATGTGGCGCCCGCGCCGCTGTACACGTGGTCCTCGAGCATCGCCGCGAGCACGGTCGCCGGATCCCACACGTCGATGAGGTGGATCGGGTCGCGGCGGAAGACGGGGATGAGCAGCGCGGCGAGCATGCCGATGCCGTGCCCGACCGGTGCGCCGGTGAGGGCCGGGATGTTCCCGCCGGCCTGCATCGCGCCGAGCTGGCGGATCTCGAAGCCGATGGTGCGATGCGCGTGCACGACGCCCTTCGGATCGGCCGTCGTGCCGGAGGTGTACGCGACGAGCGCGGGCGCCGACGGGTCGACGCGCGCGGGCGCGTCCACCGCATTGCCGTCCGCGAGCGTCGTGAACGGGAGCAGACCGGGCGGAACGATTGTCGTCGGACACGACGGCGACGAGCTCGAGGTCGGGAGCATCGGGGCGGATCGTGTCCAGGTTCGCGAGGTAGTCGAGGTGGCCGAAGCGGTCGGCCGTCACGAGGACGCGCGCGCCGGACTGCCGGAGGATGAACCCGACTTCCTTCACGCCGTAGAAGTGCACGATCGGGACGGGCACCGCGCCGAGGAACGCCGTCGCCCAGAACGTGGCCGCCGCCTCGACCCAGTTCGGCAGCTGGAACGCCACGAGGTCGCCCGGCGCCGACGCCCCGGGCGCGCAGGCCACCGGCGACGCGGCGGGCGAGGTCGGCGACGTCGCCGAGCGTGCCGGAGTACGGCCGGAGACGGGATCGGACCTTGAACGCGAGCTCGGGGCCCTCGGCCAGACCGGTGGCCAGGATCTCGCCCAGCGTGTCGTCGTTCCACGAGCCGTCGGCGACGTAGCGCCGCGTGAGATCGGCCGGCGGCGTGCGGAGCTGCCAGTCGGGTGGCACGTGGCGGACCGTACTTGGGCCGGGACTTTCCCCGCCCGCCTGGTGTGGAATAGCATTCCGCCTGTGCAGAACGCCGTTCCCGTGCCGGCCGCCGGGGCCGACGCCGGCCCCCCGGTCGCCGAGCGGGTGGCGTCGAGGACGCTCTCGGTCCGCTCGGAGGCGTACGCCGAAGAGGTCCGCCGCCTCGTGGCTGCGGGCTACGCGGTGATGCGCCGCACCGGGACGCTCGACCCGCGCGTGCACGACATCGTGCGCGAAGCCGGGCTTTCGAACCAGGCGTTCTACCGGCACTTCCGCGGCAAGGACGAGCTGCTCGTCGCCATCCTCGACGACGGCCAGCGTCAGCTCCTCACCTACCTCGACCATCGCATGGCGGGCGCCGAACCGGGCGCGGCGAGGGTGCGGGCGTGGGTCGGCGGCGTGATGGAGCAGGCCCGCAACCCTGCGGCGGCCGAGAACACGCGGCCGTTTGCGATCAACAACGCCCGACTCGCCGATCGGTTCCCCGACGAGGTGGCGCGGTCGCGCGAGCTCCTCGTGCGCCCGCTGCGTGACGCGGTGGCCGACGCCGGCGGCGACCCGCAGCGCGACGCCGACGCGATCTATCACCTCGCGATCGGATGCATGAACGACGCGCTCGTCGCCCGCCGCCGCCCTTCCCAGGACGACATCGCGCACCTGGAGCAGTTCGTGCTGGGAGGTCTACGTGGAACGTGAGCTCCTGATCACCGGAATGGGCGGCCAGGGCGTGCAGCTCGCGGCCCAGGTGATCGCGCGGGGCGCCACGCTCGAGAGTCGCCACGTCATGCTGTTCGGCGTGTACGGCGGCGCGATGCGCGGGATGAACACCGACGGGACGGTCGTCGTCGGCGACGCGCCGCTCCAGGCCCCACCACTCGTCTCTCACACGTGGTCGGCCATCGCGATGCACGACAAGTTCTGGGCCCCGGTGGCGCCCAAGGTGCGTACAGGCGGGCTCGTGCTCGTCAACGAGGCGACGTTCGAGCAGCCGCTCGACGAGGAGCGCTACCGGGTGTTTCGCGTTCCCGCCACCGACATCGCGGCCGGGCTCGGCAACGAGCTCGGGGGGGCAATGGTCATCGTCGGGGCCTACGTGGGGATCACCGGCCTCGTCGGTCTCGACGCGACGGTCGAAGCCATGCGCCAGTCGATCCCGCCGTACCGCCGGCAGCACATCGCCGCGAACGAAGTGGCGATCCGGGCCGGGTTCGACGCCGTCGAGCATCTCGCGTTCCCGGCGTGGGAGCAGGAGACGGCGCGGGCATGACGACGATCAAGAGCCGCGGCACCGTCACGATCGACACCGACACGTGCAAGGGCTGCGAGCTCTGCATCACCGCGTGCCCACCGCGCGTGCTGTCGATGACCGCCGACGTCAACCAGCTCGGCTACCGCTACCCGCAGCTGCACCCCGGCTGCACCGGGTGCGCCGCCTGCCTGATGGTGTGTCCCGACTTCTGCTTCGAGGTGTTCCGCTTCGACGAGCCCGTCCTCACCGATCTCGCCGGTGCCGTCGAGGAGCCGTCGTGACGGTCGTCGCCACCGCCGATCGACGCCTCATGGAGGGCTCCGAGGCGATGGCCGAAGCGGCGATCGCGGCCGGGTGTCGCTTCTTCGCCGGCTACCCGATGACGCCCTTCACCGAGCTGCTCGAGCACCTGGCCAAGAAGCTGCCCGAGTCGGGCGGGGTGTGCATCAACGCCGAGAGCGAGCTCGAGGCGGTCGGCATGGCTTGGGGCGCGCTGGCGACCGGTGCCCGCGCCGCGACCGGCTCGACCGGCCAGGGGCTCTCGCTCATGCAGGAGTCGTTCAGCGAGATCACGCTGGCCGAGCTGCCGCTCGTCGTGTTCAACATGGCGCGCGGGCAGCAGGACTACTTCCAGGCGACGCGGGGCGGCGGTCACGGCGACTACCGGCACCTCGTCCTGGCGCCGCTCGACATCGCCGAGGCGGTCGAGCTCACGCAGCTCGCGTTCCACCTCGCCGACAAGTGGCGCAACCCCGTCCTCGTCTACGGCGACTACCTGCTCGCCCACACGCACGAGGCGGTGTCGGTCGAGCGCATCGAGTTCCCGCCGTTGCCGTCCAAGGCGTGGGCCGTCGACGGGTCCGCCGGCGGGACGGGCGAGTCGCGCCTCATCACGCCGCTCGGGCTCGCCAAGCACGGCCACGAGGCGCCGGGCATCGAGCGGCACCTGCGCGGGATCACGGCCAAGCTCGCCGACATGGAGCGCGCAGAGCAACGCGCCGAGACTGCGTTCTGCGACGACGCCGAGACGGTCATCGTCGCGTTCGGGACGCCGGCCAAGTTCGTCCGCTACGTCGTCGGTCAGCTCCGGGCCGAGGGCGAGAAGGTCGGCTTCGTCCGGCCCATCAGCCTCTGGCCCTATCCGTTCGAAGCCGTGGCCGAGGCGACGGACGGTGCTGCCACCGTCGCCGTGTTCGAGCTCTGCGCCGGTCAGATGATCGACGACGTGCGCCTCGCGGTGCTCGGGCGCGCGCCGATCGTCGCGATCGGCGGCATCTCGACCGACGGGTCCGGCTTCGGCGTCGGCCCGCTGCTCGACGCCGAGATCATCCGCGACCGTGTGCTCGCGGTGCACCGGGGCGGAGCCGATGCCGAGCTTCCACCCCTACCCGTGAACGAACGAGGGTGAAGGGAGGGTCCGGGATGCCTGGTGAGCACGTCGGCGCAGAGGGGCCGGTCGGACCGGTGCTCGACACGAGCGTCGCGCCCGACCACGCCAAGAAGGTCGCCGATCTCAAGCCCGACCTGCTGCTCACCCAGGAGCACAACATGTGCCCGGGGTGCGGCGAGCCGCTGGCGCTGCGCGTCTATCTCGAGGCGCTCCAGGAGCTCGGGGTCACGCAGCGGTCGATCATGGTCGCCGGCATCGGGTGCTACACGGCATTCACCAGCACGGTCGACGTCGACCTCGTGCAGGCGTTGCACGGTCGGGCCCCGTCGGTGGCGACAGGCGCGAAGCGCATGCGACCGGAGTCGGTCGTGTTCACGCTCCAGGGTGACGGCGACATGGTGAACGAGGGACTGCAGGAGGTCCTGCACACGGCGGCGCGGGGCGAGAAGGTCACGTGCATCCTGCTGAACAACGGCGTGTTCGGAGAGACCGGTGGTCACATGACCGCCACGAGCGTGCTCGGCCAGCGCACGAAGAACTCGCTCGACGGACGGGACGCCGAGTACCACGGCTACCCGATCCTGATCGGCGACCTGATCGCACGGCTGCAGGGCGCGGCGTACGTGGCGCGCGGCTCAGTGCACAACGCGGGCGCCGTGGCACGTACGAAGAAGATGTTCCGCCGCGCCTTCGAGTCGCAACTGCGCGGCGAAGGCTTCTCGTTCGTCGAGGTGCTGACGATGTGCCCGACGGGGTGGTTCATCCCCACCGGCGACGGTCCCGACTACATGCACGAGACCTTGGGCGAGGTGCACGTCATGGGCGAGCTCAAGGTCGGCGGCGTCGTGAAGACGACCGAAGAGCTGCACGACGAGAACGTTGCCCGCCAGCGTGAAGTGGAGCACGCGCTGGAGCGCGGCGGTCTCGACCGCTGACCGCGGGCTCGCGCTCCGCCGGGCGCTACGCCTTCGGGCAGGCTCTTGGCCTCGACCTTGCCAGGACCGGTGGGATCGGCGGCCGGCGTCCACCGGCCCGTATCGACCCAGCGGGCGTTGCCGCCCTTCCCCGCGCAGATCGACCAGAAGGTGTAGGGCGCCGACACCCGATCGCCGGCAGCGTCGAGCTCGACCGTGCCCGTGACCCCCTTCGTGCCGTTCGCCGTGGCTACGAAGGCGCTGCGCAGCACGGCGGGGTCGGTCAGCGTGTCGGGATCCGTGTTCGCCAGCGTGCGCACGGCGACGTTGAACGCGTCGTACGCCTCCATCGTGAAGGCGTCGGCCCGGTTCCCGGCCCTCTTGGAGATCTCCGCAAGCAGCTTGGCGTCGCGTTTCGCGCGGTCGGCAGGGAGGGCGACGAGTGGGCTCGGATACCCCTTCACGCCCTTGCTCGTCGCGAACGTCGCCGGGCCACGGGCAACGAGGGACTTGGCCTGGGCCGAGCCGTCACCGCCGTACCAGCGAACCGCGTCGAGGCCCGAGACCGATTGCGCCGCGTTGAAGACCTCGGCGACCTCCTCGAAGCCGGCGGCGTAGACCGCGACCTTGCCGGCGCCGGCCGTGGCCACCGCCGACTGGACCTGCGAGCTGAGGTCGGCGAGCGCGGGACCGAAGTCGGTCGTGCCGGGCTCGTAGACGACGCCGTCCGTGACCGTCATGCCCGAGGCGGTGGCGGCGGCGCGTACCGACTCCGAGAGCCCGATGTTGCCGCGGTCGTTTCGCCACATCGGGACGATCGTGGTCGCGCCGTTCTTCTTCATGAGGTCCACGCTCGCGCGGCCTTCGACGCGGTCCGTCGGGACGAAGCGGAAGACGTTGTCGTCCGGCTGGGCAAGAGACGACGCGGTACTCCCCTGCGACACGACGAGCACTCCTCGGGCCGCGGCCGTGTCCGCGATGGCGGCCACCTCGGAGCTCGACTGGGGGCCGATCACGATCGGCACGTCCTTGTCGGCCAGGCGCGTCAACCCCGCCAACGCCTGATCGGGCTCGAGGTTCGTGTTCTCGATGTCGAGCAAGACCTTCACGCCCTGGCCGGGCGTGGCGTTCCATCGTTTCGCCGCGATCTCCAGGGCGGCCTTGGTCGTCGTGCCGAGAGTCGCCCCATCACCGGTCAACGAGAGGAGCGCGCCGACGTGGACCTCTCGCGTCGTGCTGCCGGCGCCGGACGGTGCCGAGGTCGCTACGAGCGACGCGACGGCGACCACCATCGCCACCGCAGCCGGCCACCATCGACGTGTGCACTTCATCAGCTCGCCACCTGCCCGTCTCGCCGTGCGCGGCAATCTACACGCGACCGCGTGCGACTCCCGTTCGCCGGAGCACGGACTCTGCGTACGCGTGCGTACGGAATCGGAGGATCGGGTCGTCCGAGAGCTCGATGCCGTCGGTCACGCGTGTCGGATCGAACACGAGCACGTCGTCGCCCTGTTCGCGGTCGTGCGCAAGCCCGGTGACCTCGAGGCGGCCCATCGTGACCCACGGCCGTTCGTCGGGCCACGGCACCGTGGGGTCGTCGACGTCGTCGCCGTCCTCGGCGATCTGCACTGCGAGCGCGAACGCGGCCGGCCGCTCAGCGAGGCGCGTCGCGAGGTCGTCCTGGAGGTAGTCGGGACCGCGGGCCTCGGCTTCCTCTGCGCTGAGGCTCGCCTCGCCGGCTTCGGGCTCCCACCGGTAGCGGACGTACCGGCTGCCGCCGGCCTCGTCGACGAGCCGGTACGCGTGCAACGAGTTGTACGCGCAGCGCAGGTAGCTCTCCGGCGGCGTTGCCGCGAGCACGGCGGCGCCGGCGGTCAGGGCTTCCGGGTGCTGCTCGAGGAAGGCGCCGATGGCGGCCGGATCGGGCTCGCCCGTCGACGGATCGGGGACGCGGGCGCGGCAGAAATCGAGGAAGCCGTCGACCGTGCTCACGAAGAACGCAGGCAGGTTGATCGCCACGACGTCGGTGGTGGTCCCGTCGTGCAGGTAGAACTTCGTCGCCATCCCGCGGCCCTCACGGGGCTCGAAGTCGGGCGCATTCGGGTTGCCGCTCCCGTTCGAGAACCGCACGTGGGCGCGCACCGCGTCACCGTCGAAATGCGCGGCCCGACTCAAGCGGGACGCGTCTGCCGAGGGCGTGAACGTTGCCGCGCACAGCGTGCCCTTGGCGTGTACGGCCCGGAACCCGGGATGATCGCCGCCGATGGCGCAGACGGCGTCGACCGCCCGGCGGGCAAGGTCGTCGGTGCTCATCGCCGCCCTCCTCTGTGATAGAGGCAACACGTGGACTTTACGTATCCGGCGGAGGCCGAGGCGTTCCGCGAGGAGTTCCGCGCCTGGCTGGACGCGAACCTCACCGACGACCTCCGCGAGCTGGCGCGGCATCCCGTCGGGGACGATCCGGACCGGATCGAGCGGCTGCGGGCCTGGAACCGCACGCTCGCCGACGCCCGCTACGCAGCGATCGCCTGGCCACCCGAGTACGGCGGTCGGGGTGCGTCGATGATGGAGCAGGTCGTCTACGCCGAGGAGATGCACCGCGCCGGCGCGCCGGGAACGGTGAACATCATCGGCCTGTCGAACATCGCGCCGGCGATCATGGAGCACGGCACCGAAGAGCAGAAGCGGGACCTCCTCCCCCGCATGCTGCGCGGCGACGACATCTGGTGCCAGGGCTTCTCGGAGCCCGACGCCGGCTCCGACCTGGCTTCGCTGTCGACGTCGGGGGTGCTCGACGGGGACGCCGTCGTGGTCAACGGGCAGAAGACGTGGAACACGCTGGGCTCCTTCGCCAACCGTTGTGAGCTCCTCGTGCGGACGGATCGGGACGCGCCGAAGCATCGCGGCATCTCGTGCCTGCTCGTCGACATGGGGTTGCCCGGCGTCGAGGTGCGCCCGTTGGTGACCATCGCGGGTGAACGCGAATTCAGCGAGATCTTCTTCACCGACGTGCGCGTGCCGCGCGACGCGCTGCTCGGGCCGCTGAACGAGGGTTGGCGAGTTGCGATGACGACGCTCGCCTACGAGCGGGGCGGTGTCGCCAACCTGCACCTCGGCGTGCGCAAACGGATCCGCGATCTGTTGGCGACCGCCAAGCAGGGCACCGCCGCGCAGGACGCCGTCGTTCGGCAGAAGCTGGCGCGCGTGTACCTCGAAGGGGAGCTGCTCAAGCTCGTGTCACAGCGGGCACTCTCGGGCGCGTTGCACGGGCGCGATGCAGGGCCGGAGTCGAGCATCGCCAAGCTGGTCTGGAGCGAGGCGGAGCAGCACCTCGGCGAGGTCGCCGGCGATGTGCTCGGGCCCGACGCCAACACCGGCCCGTGGGGTCGCCACCGGCTCGCGATGCGTTCGTACACGATCGCGGGCGGAACGACGCAGGTGAACAAGAACATCATCGCCCAGCGGTTGCTGGGGCTGCCGCGCGAGTAGAGCAGCTCAAGCGCCGTTGGGCGGGATGTTCGCGTTCATCCGGAAGAAGTTGGTCGGGTCGTACTTGGCCTTCAGGCCGACCAGTCGCTTCCATTGCTCGGCGCTGTACGCGCCTGTCCGCACGCGATCGGTGCTGTCCTCGTTGGTGAAGTTGACGTAGACACCCTTGCTGTACGGCTCGAGCGCGCCGAAGAAGCGCCGCACCCATTCGATGTGCCGGTCCGGTTCGGCGTCGTCGGGCGACCACGCGGCGACGATGTTGATGTCGTGCGCGGCGTCGCGGTTGGGGAACGCGGTGGCGTTCTCGGGGACCCGAGCGACCGCGCCGCCCAGCGTGAAGATCGGGACCGTGCCCGCCGGCGAGGTGATGCCGCGCGGCGTGCTCGACGACGACGTCGATGATCGTCGTCCGTGAGTGGACCGAGCGTGTGCGACTTCCAGTAGTAGTGCTGGCCGTGCGGCATCGCGGGGTCGAACATCTTCTGGTGGTGCCACGTACGGCTTGGGGACCAGCGTGTCGACGGCGGGCGTGCCCAGCTCGCTCGCGGATCAGCCGGAGGGCTTCCTCGCCGTCCTCCACCGGGCCCGCGTACGTGGCAACGAGCGCGACGATCGGCTTGCCCTGCAGCTCCTCGGGGATGACCGGCAGCGGCGGCGCGAGGCGAAGGTTCCCCATGATCCCGACCTCGTCGGGGGCGTCGGCGGCGAAGTCGCGGAGGAAGCGCAGAACACGCGGCGCGTCGTCCATCGGCCACGCGAGCAACCCGGCCAGCACGTTCGGGCCGAGCGGGTGGAGCTGGAACTCGAACGACGTGACGATCCCGAAGTTGCCGCCGCCGCCGCGTAGACCCCAGAAGAGGTCGGGGTTCTCCTGCTCGCTCGCGACCACGAACTCGCCGTCTGCCGTGACGACGTCACACGAGCGCAGGTTGTCGATCGTGAGGCCGTACTTCCGCATCAGGTGGCCGATGCCACCACCGAGAGTCAGCCCCGCGATGCCGGTGTGGCTGACGATCCCGCCCGTGACGGCGAGCCCGAACACCTGGCTCTCGCGGTCGACGTGGTCGTTGAGGCAACCGCCTTCGACGCGGATGGTCTGTGCGAGCGGGTCGACGCGCGTCCCGGTCATCGAGCGACAGGTCGATCACGATGCCGTCGTCGCACAGGGCGTAGCCCGGCGACGGCATGTCCCCCGCCGCGGACTGCCGTGAGCAGATCGTGCTCGCGGGCGAACCGGACGGCGGCGATCACGTCGGCGACGCCCCGGCACCGGGCGATGAGGGCGGGACGCCGGTCGATGTGGCCGTTCCAGACCTTGCGGTCGTCGTCGTACGTGGGGTCGCCCGGGCGGACCAGCTCGCCGAGGAAGCCGGCATCGAGGGCTTCCAGCGTGGCCGTGTCGAGTGCTGTCATTCCTGCCTCCTCGGGTCTGGAGCAAGAGTTACAGGTTGCCGACCTCCAGGTCGAGGAGGTGCGCGAACTTCGCCCGCGCCTCGGCCCGTCGCTCCGGCAAGTGCGCCGGTGGGAACAGCCCCTCGTAGGGCTGATACCGCTTCAGCACCTGGCGGGCGATCGTCACCTTGTGCACCTCGGTCGGCCCGTCGGCGATGCCCATGATCGGCGCCGCCAGCCACATGCCGGCGAACGGCATCTCGTTCGACACGCCGAGCGCCCCGTGGATGTGCATCGCGCGGTACACGACGTCGTGCATCACCTTCGGCGTCGCCACCTTCACGCCCGCGATCTCGGTGCGGGACTTGTGGCCGCCGACCTGGTCGATCGTCCACGCCGCCTGCAGCACCTGGAGCCGGAACTGGAGCAGCTGGATCCACGACTCCGCGATCGCGTCCTGCACCATCTGCTTCTTCGCCAGCACCTCGCCCTGGGTCTCCCGGCTCAGCGCCCGCTCGCACATCATGTCGAACGCCCGCTGGCACGTCCCGATGGTCCGCATCGCGTGGTGGATGCGGCCGCCGCCCAGGCGCGTCTGCGCGATCACGAACGCCTGCCCCTCGCCGCCGAGCAGGTTCTCGGGCGGCACTCGCACGTCCTCGTACCGGACGTACGCGTGCGAGCCCTCGCCTTCGCTCTCTCCCCCGAGACCGACGTTGCGAACGATGTTGACGCCCGGCGTGTCGGTCGGCACCAGGAACATCGACGCGCCCTGGTAGACGGGGACGTCCGGATCCGTGATCGCCATCACGATCGCGAACTTGGCGTAACGCAAGTTCGACGAGAACCACTTCTCGCCGTTGATCACCCACTCGTCGCCGTCGCGCTCGGCGCGGCAGCGGAACTGCTGCGGGTCGGACCCCGCCTGCGGCTCGGTCATCGAGTAGCAGGACGAGATGCGGCCGTCGAGGAGCGGCTGGAGATACTTCTCCTTCTGCTCGTCGGTGCCGTAGTGGGCGATGATCTCGGCGTTCCCGGAATCGGGAGCCTGCGACCCGAACACGCTCGGCGCCCAGTTGGAGCGGCCGAGGATCTCGTTCATCAGTCCCAGCTTCAGCTGCCCGTACCCCTTGCCCCCCAGTTCGGGACCGAGGTGACACGCCCACAGGTCACGCGCCCTCACCTCGTCCTGGAGCGGACGCACCACCTTCTCGTGGACGGGATGGTCCTTGTCGTAGACGAGGTGCGAGCTGAACGCGAGATCGAGCGGCTCGATCTCGGTCTGCACGAACTCCGCCATCCAGTCGAGCTTCTGCTGGAACTCGGGGTCGGTCGAGAAATCCCAGGCCATCGGTCACCTTCTTCTTGTCACGGGCGTCGTCACACCGTCGCAACGTTCATCGTCTGCTTTCCCGCTGCCGTCTCCGCCTCGGTCGGTGTCAGGGTCACCTTGCGCCCGACGAGCTCGTCGCGCTCTATCGACGCCAGCATGTCGGCGTCGACGACCTTGCCGTAGGCCCGGTCGCCCTCGGGAACGTCGCAGATGACCACGCCCCACTCCGGCTCGCCGTCCTTGCCGTGCACGACAGAGTACGCGGCCACGGTCGCGGCGCCGTCGTACACGTCTCGAATCGCGCGCTTCCCGTCCCCGTCGACGGCCGCCTGCACGCGCTCCTGCTCGGGCGGCGCAACCGATCCGGGCTCCGTCGAGTAGAGCGCCGTAGACGTGCTTCGTCATGTGCATGCCCACCCCGCTGACGAGCCCGTACGAGCCGGGGTCGCGGCGCAGGACGTCCGCCATCGTCGCGATCGAGTGCGTCATGTAGTCGCTGCCCGCGCCGCCGTGGTACGGCAGCCCGCCGGTGACCGTCAACGACCGCGAATCGCCGTCACGCAGCCCCAGCGCGTCGCGGGCGAAGTTCACCGAGCTCCCGAAGCAGCTGTACACGTCGAGGTGGGCGACGTCGTCGACATCGACGCCCCCGACGCGCAACGCCTCGCCCGCGGCCGCCTCCATCGCCGGCGAACGCCACATCTCGTCGTGCTCGGCGAGGTAGACCGGGTCCGTCGCGTAGCACCAGCCGCGCAGGTAGACGCGGCGCTCCGGCGGCACGCCGAGGGCGTCGGCGGCCTCGTGGCTGGCGACGAGCACGGCCGCGGCCATGTCGACGTCCATGATCGAGATCATGTACTTCGTGTACGGGTAGCCGACCATGCGGTTCTCGGGCGTGGCCGTGATGATCTCCTCGGCCGACCGGGCCACCGGGAACCACGCGAGCGGGTTGGCGGCGGCGACGTCGGTGAACGGCGCCAGCAGCTCGCCCAGCTGCCGGCGGTACTCGTCGAGACCGACACCCAGGTGGCCGCGCCGGGCGTTGTCGAAGATCGGCGAACGTCAGCCACGCCTGGAACACCTCGTGCGCGACCTCGGCGGGATGGAACGGCGCCTCCCACGGGAACGGTCGCCGCTCCTCCGGCTTGAAGCTGTAGGGGTAGCGCTCACCGCGGCGCTTGTACCGCCGCTGGGTGGCGAGCGCCTCGGCGCCGCAGATCAACGCCACGTCGAGCTCGCCGGCAAGAACCTGTTCCGCGGCTCCGTTCACCAACACCTGCGGCGTCGTCCCGCCGATGCCCGAGTAATAGGTGTGCCGCGGCTCGACGCCCAGGCGCGCCGCGAGCCGCGCCGTCGGGTCGTCGTACTGCCACGTCTGGCAGTACACGATCTGCAGGCTGTCGAGGCGGTCGAGCACGGCCGAGCTCGCCACGCCCGTGTCGTCGGCGGCGACGCGGGCGACGTCCTCCCACATCGCGAGCGGCTCGGGCGCGCCCTCGTCCCCCACCTCGTCGGGATGCCAGGTCTGCTGCCCGACGCCGATGAGGCACGGCGTGCGTGGGTCGACGGCGGGCATTGCTACTTCCCCTGCCAGTTCGGCTTGCGCTTCTCTCGGAACGCCTTGGGGCCCTCCTTGGCGTCCTCGGTCTGGAAGATCATCGAGCTGAGCTGCGCTCTCGTTCTTGTACGCGTCGCGCAGGCTCATGCCGAGACCCTCCCACACGCTCTGCTTCGTCGCCTGCACCGCGAGCGGCGCGTTGGCGGTGATGCGGCGCGCGTACTCGTAGGCCTTGTCGAGCAGTTGCTCGCGAGGAACGATCGCGTTCAGCAGCCCCATCTCGTAGGCGCGCTGGGCCGGGATGAGGTCGGCGCACAGGAGGAACTCCATCGCCTGCGGGAACGGGATCTGGCGCGGGAGTCGCACCGTCGTGCCGCCGCCGGCGAACAAGCCGCGCTTGGGCTCCATCACCGCGAACTGCGCTTCCGGGCACGCGACGCGGATGTCGACGCCGCCCGAGCATCTCCATCCCGCCGGCGGTGCAGAAACCGTTCACGGCGGCGATGATCGGCTTCCAGATCTTCGCCCCGCGCAGCACCGACTTCGTGCCGTCGTCGAGCCGGTAACCGTCGATCTCGCTGAGCCCTTCGTTCTGGATGCGCTCGGCGACCTTGGTGATCTCGGGGACGTACGTCTTGAGGTCGGCGCCGGTGAAGAAGGCGTCGCCGACGCCGGTGATGATCGCGACCCACGCGTCGGCGTCGTCGTCGAAGCGCTCCCACGCCATGCGAAGCTGCTTGAAGTGCTCCATGTCGGCCGAGTTCCGGGCCTCGGGCCGGTCGATCGTGATGCGGACGATGTGCTCGTCGTCCCGTTCGTAGTGGATCGGCATGCGTACCTTCCCGCGCCTTCCTGCCTGCCTCGCGAACCTGACACGATAGTCAGGGAACGGCGACGACAGCCCGACGCAGCAGGGGGAACATCGTGCGCGAACACCGCTACTCGTTCGAGATCCCGCATGCGGCAGCGCGCTTCTGGGCGCTGATCCAGGACTACGACCGCTGGACCGACTACGCGCCGATGGTGAAGCGGGTCGACGTGCTCTGGCCCGGGGACGACGACCACAACGGCCGACTGCGCCGCGTCATCTACCAGATGCCGTTCGGGCGCGAAGGGCTCCGCGCTCGAGCTCGTCACCGACGTCGAGCCCGAACGCGGCTACACGTACACGATGATCTCGAGTGACGCCGGCAACGACCAGACGGGAAAGGTCCGCCTCGAGCCGATCGGCTCCAACCGCACCCGCTTCTCGTTCGAGGAGCGATACCACCTCCAGAAGGCGCCGTGGAAGTGGTTCGAGGGACCGATCTACAGGTTCATCAACAAGAAGAACGAGGAGAGCATGCGGCGGGCGTCCGAGTGGCTGAGCGCACACCCCGAGTACCGTGCCGACCTCGTGGAACCCGACCCGCAGGCACAGCAACAGACGAGCAGGAGCTGACGTGGCCGATCGACCCAAGGCGCTCGTCACGGCGCCGTTCCGCGGTGAAGGGCTCGACACACTCGAGCGCCTCGCCGACGTCGTCTACGACCCGTGGATCGAGCAGCAACCACTGCGCATCTACAACTCGGAGCAGCTCGCCGAGCGCATCGAAGCCGAAGGCGCGAACGTCGTCGTCGTCGAGAGCGACTCCGTCAAGGGCCCCGTCCTCGACCTCCCCCTCGTCGCCGTCGGGTCGTGCCGCGGCGACCCCAACAACGTCGACGTGGCCGCCGCCACCGCTCGCGGCATCCCCGTGCTGCGGGCGCCGGGCCGCAATGCCGACGCCGTCGCCGAGCTCACCGTCGCGCTCCTCTTCGCCGTCAACCGCGGCGTCGTCCGCGCCGACCGCGACGTCCGCGAAGGCGAGATCTACCGCGACGGCACGATCCCCTACCAGCGCTTCCGGGCCTGGCAGCTGGCGGGGCGCACGGCCGGGCTCGTCGGCCTCGGCGCCGTCGGCCGCGCCACCCGCTGGCGCCTCGAAGGGCTCGGCATGCGCGTCATCGCCCACGACCCGTACGCCGGCGACGCGATGCACTCGCTCGACGACCTGCTCGCCGAAGCCGACGTGGTCTCGATGCACGCCATGGTCACGCCCGAGACGCAGGGCATGATCGGCGCCGAGCAGTTCGCCCGTATGAAGGACGACGCGATCTACGTCAACACCGCCCGCGCCGTGCTGCACGACACCGACGCGCTCGGTCGGCGCGCTCGAGGCCGGCCGGCTCGGCGGGGCGGGGCTGGACCACTTCGAGGGCGAGCACCTCCCGACCGACCACCCGCTCCAGTCGATGCCGAACGTCGTGCTCACCCCGCACATCGGCGGCGCGACCTACGACACCGAGGCGAACCACTCCAAGCTCATCGCCGATGGCCTCGCCCAGCTCCTCGGCGGCGGCAAGCCCGACAACCTCGTGAACCCGGAGGTCCTCTCGTGAGCCCGGAGACCAAGCTGACCGCGCAGGAGACGAAGGAAGCCGTCCTGTGGGTCGCCAAGGAGATGCTGCGCACGAACCTGGTCGAGGGCACGGCCGGCAATCTCGGCGCGCGCCTCCCCGACGGCAACGCTGTCCTCACGCCGTCGTCGGTCGACTACACGGAGATGACGCTCGACGACCTCGTCGTCACCGACCTCGACGGCAACGTGCTCGAAGGTGAGCGCGGTCCCACGACCGAGAAGGCGCTGCACCTTTCGGCACTGCGGCAGCACGACGACATCAACGCCACCATGCACTGCCACGCCCGGTTCGCCACGATGTTCGCCCTCACACGCCAGTCGATCCCGGCCGTGATCGAGGAGTTCGTGGTGTTCGTCGGCGGCGACGTCGAAGTCGCCGACTACAAGACGACCGGCACCGACGAGCTGGCCGACGAGGTCGCCAAGCGCGTCAGCGATCGGTCGGCCGTGCTCATGGCGAACCACGGGCTCTTCGCGGTCGGGAAGGACCCCAAGCACGTCCTCCACGTCGCGCACCTCGTCGAGCGCACGGCCGAGATCATCTGGGGCGCCCGGCAGCTCGGCGAGATCGCCCCCATCCCCGACGAGGTGAACGAGACGTTCGCCGGCTACTACCGCTTCGGCCGCACCGGGAAGTTCTGAGCTCAGGCTGCGATCGCGGCGAGGAACGGGTCGTTGAACCCGGCGCTGCCGACGGTCGTCGCCTCGAGCTCGTAGTGCTCACCGGTGGACGTGACGTCGAAGATCACCTTCGTCGCCAGCTTGCCGGGGGTCGTCTCGACGTCGAGATCCGACCGGTTCCAAACCCCGAGCTGGCCCTCGACCTTCCAGTTGCGCCCCTTCTGCTTGGCGGCGAACGCGTAGAGCTTGTCGCCTGCGACCGCGAGCATCACCGTCTTCGTGCCCTTCCACGAGGTCCGGGCGAGACCGCCGGCGTCCTTGTTCGCCTTGCGACGCTTGAACATCGATGCGACGCCGCTCACCTGATCGAGCCCGAACGTCCCCCACGTTCCGGCCGGCTGCAGGATTCCCGCTGCCTCCACCGGTTCCGGCACCTGCTCCTGCGCGATCTCCTTGACCTTCGCAACCCAGTCCGTTCCCACGGCGCTGCTCCTTTTGTGACGGCTGGCGTTCGGACCGTTCCAGGAGACCACGACGCGCCCGGCACGCCTTGAGTAGCGCCTACTCATTTCTCGCCGCACGGCTACCGTCCCGCGCATGGGCAGTACCGAGCGGCGCTACTTCTCGCCCGAGATCGAGACCATGCCCCGGTCGGAGATCGCCGCGCTGCGCGAAGAACGCCTCCTCGGCGACCTGCTCCCGTGGGCGTATCAACGCTCGGCCCTGATTCGCGAGACGTGGGACGCCGCCGGCGTCACAGCCGACGACGTCCAGTCGATGGACGATTTCCGGGAGAAGGTCCCTTTCATCGACAAGGACGCGATCCGCGCCTTTCGTGACGGTCACCGCGATCCGTACGGCGGCATGCTGTGCCTCGACCCGAGGATGACCGAGGTCTTCAGCGCGATCTTCTCGACGTCCGGCACCACCGGCGATCCGACGCCGGCGCCGTACGCGGGGCGCGGGCCGAGCATGCTCGTGCGCGAGTTCTGGGAGCTCGGCAGCCGGCCCGGCGACTACTTCACGTACTGCCTGTTCACGTTCCGCGGGCCCGGCATCCACGACACCATCCGTGGCGTCGGCGCGACGCCGGTCTTCGTCGACCATCAACCGGCCGACGTGCCACAGCTCGTGCGCTTCAGCCGTGAGCTCCGTCCGACGGCTTGGTACAACCTCTCGGGACCGCTGGTGCTCGCCCTCGAGCAGCACGCGGCGCGCGCCGGGGTGGATCTCGCCGAGGCGTTCTCGAGCTACCGGGGTGTCACGTTCGCAGGTGAGCCGATCGGGCCGCGTACGCGCCGGCTCGTCGAGGACGAGTGGGGCCTGGAGCTGTTCATGCACACGGGCGTCGGCGACGTCGGCGCCGCCACCGAGTGCCGCGAGCACGACGGCTACCACTTCTGGGAGGACACCTGCTACCTCGAGTCGCTCGAGCCCGACGGCACCGAGCCGGTCGGCGACGGCGAGCGCGGCGAGCTGGTGTCGACGACGCTGCTCGACAAGATCGCGCCGCTCGTCCGCTACCGATCGGACGATCTCGTACGCATCACGCACGAGCAGTGCGCGTGCGGGCGCACGCACGGACGCGTGTGGCCACTCGGCCGCAAGGGGGACGAGGTCGTGGTGGAGGGCCGGTCGGTGCTGCCCGGCGACCTGTGGGAGGCGGTCGAACGCGTCCCGGAGACGAGCGCCGGCTTGTTCCAGGTGATCCGGACGCAGCGGGAGGTCGACCGGCTACGGCTGCGCGTCGGCTACGCGACCGAGGGCGCACGCGGCGTCGGCGACCTGCGGACGCGGGTCACCGAGTCCGTCCACGCGGCGGTCGGCGTCGAGCCCGACGTCGAGCTGGTCGACAACGAGGTCCTGCTGCGCCAGGGCCCGCCGCACAAGATCCCCCGGGTCGCGAAGCAGTGACATGGTGATGTTCGCCAAGCGGTACGAAGACCCACCGG
This sequence comes from uncultured Actinomycetes bacterium, assembly GCA_963768605.1. Taxonomy (GTDB): domain Bacteria; phylum Actinomycetota; class Acidimicrobiia; order IMCC26256; family JACDBD01; genus JALZAA01. Next base: position 75,064 of record CAVYIP010000022.1, read on the forward strand.
AGGTGTGGGGAGTCGGCCGCGTGGTCGTCGACGGCGAAGTGGTCCCGTGGCCGGTCGCGCAGGCTGACGTCGAGGACGAGGCCGAGTCGCTCGCCCCGCGTCTCTCGGCGCTTGGTCTCGAGCCCGGCGGGCTCGTCCTTTTCGTGTCGATGCTCTCGCAGGCCATGCACGTCGTCCCGTTGGAGCGGGCAGCGGGAAGGGTCGGCGCGCTGTACTCGTCGGCCGACTCGACACCGTTCGACGCGTTCCGAGTCGCCGCGCTCGTCCGGCAGCTCGAGCCCCAGGTCGTGCTCGGCATCACCGGTGACGTGCTCGACGGGCTCCTCGAGGCGGGCCGCGAGCCGGCGCAGGTTCTCGAGTCCGTGCCCGCCGTCGTGACCGCCGACGACGACGCGCACGCGCGACTCCGCGCTGCCGGCTTGACGCCGCGCCGCTGGGTGCAGCTCGGACCGACGAGCGCGATCGAGGGCCTCGACGGTGACGGCGCCCGCTACGACGCGACGCGCTGGGACGTGCACGCCTCCGACGAACACGATGGCGAGCTCGTGATCAGCAACCGCGTGCCGCGCCTGACCCCGGCACGAGCGCTACGAACCGGCGTTCACGGCATTCACACTGCGGGAACCATCACGCTCGTCTGAGCGACGCCGGCGCGCCAACGCGACGACGGCCGCCTGGAGCCCCACCGCCGCCAGCACGAGCACGACCGGCTCGGCAGGAAGCCGGAATCGTTGGTTGCCCCACGAGAGCACGGCGAGCAGGGTGACGCCGGCGATCACGGCGAGCATGGGAGCAAGGTCGACCGCGCGACGGCGGAGGAGCAGCCCGCCGGCGACGGCGAAGGGCAACAGAACGATCCAGTACACCCAGCCGACGACCTGCCAACCCTCCTGACGGGTCTCGACCGCCTCGGCGCGCGACTGCCGGACGGGGTCGTAGAGGCCCCAGACCCGGAGCGCACGAACGCTCGCCACCAGCGGGAGCCTGCTCGAGGTGATCGCGCCCGTAGCGGATGGCGTGATCACGCGCCTTTCGGGCCGCGGCCGCCTCCGAGAGGCCCGGCGCACCGACGAAGTGAAGGCAACGCGAAGTCCCACCGGCCGAGCTCTTTGCCTCCGTACGTCGCCGAGCAGTTCGCGCCTTCGAGCACAGCTACCGGAGTTGTTCGACAGCACGACCGTGTCATCAAGGGAGGAGATGTTGCGGATCGTCCATGGCACGAGGACGACCACCATGGCAGCGATTGCGATCAGTCCGAGCGTGATCCGGCGAATCCACGGTGCAGCGCGAACGCGCCACACAACCGTCACGATGAGCAAAGGACCCAACACCAGCGCGTCGCTCCGGGCGAGGGCCGCGATGCCCAGGACCACCCCGAGCACGAGCCAGCGCACGGGCGTCGGCTTGTCCGACGCGGCGTAGGCGAGCAGCACCGCCGCTGTGATCAGCAGCACGAACAACGAGTCGGACATGAGCGAACCGTCGGCGGCGATGAGGAACGGGCACGCGGCGACCAACGCGGCGGCGACGAGCCCGACCTTCGGGCCCCGGACACGCCGTCCGAGGAGACCGGTGAGGACGACTGTCCCGGTGCCGACGAGCGGCGCCGGTCAGCTCGTATGCCTGTCGAGTGTCAGCGCCAATTTTGTTGACAACGGCGAGCACCGACGGCCAGAGCGGCGGAAAGCTGGCGGTCGCGACGGCTCCGCGGAATCCGAAGTACCGAGCCGGATCGAGATAGCCGTTGCCGTCCGCGACCGTAGAACGCCTGAAGCCGCGTACCACGTGGCGTCCGGCCCGAGCTGCACGTGCGGCATGATGACGAGCACGTAAGCGGCGCGAATCACGAGCGCGCCGACCGCAATCAGCGCGAGGCGACTGGAGAAGCTCCGCGGCAGTGCGAATTGCCGCCCCCACGTTCGCACGTGCTCAGCGCTTGCGGATCAGGGTGAGCCCGTCGCCGACGGTGAGGATGGTGCTCTCGACGCGATCGTCGGCAGCGACCGCGTCGTTGAACGCTCGGATCGCCTTCGTGTTGTCGTCGGTCGCCTTCGAATCGGCGACTGCGCCTCCCCAGAGCGTGTTGTCGACCAGGATCACGCCGTTCCTCCGCAGCCGGGCGAGAACCTCTTCGTAGTAGTGGGGGTAGTTCGGCTTGTCGGCGTCGATGAACGCGAGGTCGAACTGCTCCCCCGCCGGGAGCGATCGCAGCGTCTCGATCGCGGGTGCGATGCGCAGCTCGATCTTGTCGTCCACCCCGGCCCGCTCCCAGTACTTCCGGGCGATGGCGGTCCACTCCTCGTTCACGTCGCAGCACAAGAGCGTGCCGTCGTCAGACAGGCCACGGGCGATGCTGATCGCCGAGTACCCGGTGAACGTCCCGACCTCGATCGCGCGCCGGGCGCCGATCAACCGCGTCAGCAGGGTCATGAACGCACCCTGTTCGGGCGCGATCTGCATCATCGAGATACCGCCGAGCGCCTCGGTCTCGGCGATGAGGTCCCGCTGCACGTCGTCGAGCGGCGGCGCGTGAGCGACGAGGTAGTCGTGGACGGGCTTGGTGAGGAAGAAGGACTTCGGTGCGTCTGCCATATGACCGCAGGCTACGCGAGCCGGAACCTGGGCAATCCCACCTCGTCGGTCAGCTTGTCGCACGCGAGCGTGACCCGGGACCCGACGTGGAGCGTCTCCTCGGTCGCGTCGACGACGTTGCTGACGAGACGGACCGGCTCGTCGGACGTGCCGTCGACCTCGACGACGCTCACGTTGTACGGCACGACGCTCTCGACGGCCGGATGCAGCGGCTGCACGACCCATGTGTACGTGAAGACGGTGCCCGTCCCCGGCAGCGTGGCCCAGCCCCAGTCGAGCGACCCGCACCGGTAGCAGCCCTCGGTGGGCGGGTGCCGGTGGGCGCCGCACTCACGGCACTGCTGCACGTCGAGCCGACCCTCCGACGCCGCCTTCCAGAACCCGGCGTTGGTGCTGATGACGGGCGGGAGCGGCAGGTCGGCCGGCAGGTAGGGCGCGCCCTCGCGCAACGCGGTCACGTGCTCGCCCCGACCGGTGCCTCGAGGCCGTAGAGCTGCGCGGTCGTCTCGTACGTGATGCGACGCCGCTCCGCCGGTTCCACGCCGGCGAAGATCCGTTCCAGGGTCTCCTGCGTGTGCGGCCACGTGCCCTCGGGGTGCGGGTAATCGGACGCCCAGAGCAGCGGCTCGACGCCGGTGAAGTCGCGGTTCACGACGCCGGCGGCGTCGTTGCCGAACGTGACGTGCCCCTGCCGGCGGACGTAGAAGCTGGGCCGCTCCACCAGCTTCGGCTTCACCCATTGCTCGTGCTCCTCGAACGCCTCGTCCATGCGTTCGAGCAGCCACGAGAGCCAGCCCGCGCCGCACTCGACCATCACCACGTGCAGTTGGGGGAACCGCTCGAGGACGCCGGACGCGGCGAGGTACGCGAGCGTGCGCTGCGCGCCCAACCCCACCTCGACGTAGTTGATGACCGCGCCGCCGGCGCCGCGCTCGGTCACCGGGTTCGCGCCCGTGCCGACGTGGAAGCTCACGGGCATCCCGTGCGCCTGGGCCGCCGCCCACACCGCGTCGTACCGGTCGCTGTTGTACGGCGCGTCGGCGGGCGCCTGCATCGGGAGCATCACCGACCGCAGACCGAGCCCGGCAACGCGGTCGATCTCGCGCACGGCCTCGTCCGGTTCCTGCACCGGGATCAGCGCCGCGCCCGCGAACCGCTTCGACGCGGCCGTGAACGTCTCGGCCAGCCAGTCGTTGTACGCGCGTGCCGTCGCCCACCGGAGCTCGGGGTCCGGGATGACGAAGCCGAACAGCGCGATCGTCGGGTAGAGGACCTCGCCCCACACGCCGTCTTCGTCGAGGTCCTTCGCACGAACGTCCGGGTCGGAGCCGCCGGCCCGGAATCCGGTGCTCTTCTTGCCTCGTCCGCTCCCCTTCTCGGCCTCGTCCGTCGGGGGGCCCATGCGGCGCGGCGGCGAGCCCTCGACGAGGAACAGCCAGCGGCCGTCGACCTCCTCGATGCGCGGCGCGCGTTCGCGCAGATGGCTCGGGCAGCCGCTGCACCCAGAGGTCGAGCGGCTCGACGACGTGCGAGTCGGCGCTGTTCACGAGTGTTGTCACGGTCTCACTTCCTCAGGATCATCGAGCCCGAGGGCGTCGGGCCGGCGCCGGCGACGACCAGCGCGATCTCCGCCCCCGCGATCTGGTTGGCGGCCGTGCCGCGGAGTTGGCGGACGGCCTCGAGCACGTGCGTCACGCCGTGGAGGTACACCTCGGCGAGGTTGCCGCCGTGGGTGTTGACCGGCAGCGAGCCCTCGCGGCGGATGCTGCCGTCGGCGACGAACGGTCCGCTCTCGCCCGGCTTGCAGAAACCGAAGTCCTCGAGGCCCATGAGCACGAGCGGCGTGAAGTGGTCGTAGATCTCGGCCACGTCGATGTCGTCCGGCCCGACGCCGGCAAGGCGGTACGCCTCCTCGGCCGTGGCGCGCTGCCCCGCGGTCGGGTAGTCGGCCTCGGGCATGTTGTGCCCCGACAACATGCCCTCCCCCCACCGGTAGCTCCCGGCCATCGACGCCGACTGGACGTACACCGGCTGCTGGCGCAGGTCGCGCGCGCGCTCGGGTGTGGTGAGGATCATCGCCCCGGCCCCGTCGCTCTCCATGCAGATGTCGAGGAGCCGCAACGGATCGGCGATCATCCGCGAGTTGTGGTGGTCCTCGACGGTGATCTCGGTGCGGAAGAGCGCGTCGGGGTTGGTCGCCGCGTTGCGGCGGGCGTTGATCGACACCTCGGCGAAATGGTCGGGCGTGGTGCCGTACACCGCCATGTGGCGCCGAGCCGGCAGCGCGAACATCTGCGCCGGCGACATGAGCCCGAACGGCAGCGCGTACCCGAACGGGGCGGGGAGCTGTCCTTGCAGTCCGGCCAGCGATCGTCCGAAGCGCTGCTTCCCTTGGCTGATCGAGCGCACGACGACGACGTACTCGGCGACGCCGCTGGCGACGGCCATCGCCGCGTTCACGAACGCGCCACCCATGCCCGCGCCGCCGCCGCCCCAGACCATCGCCGCGTAGCGGACGCGGGGCGTACCGAGCGCCATCTGCAGCATCGACGGGTGGGCGGCGTCGTCGGAGTAGGAGGAGAACCCGTCGATCTCCTTCGGGTCGATCCCGGCGTCCTGGCACGCGTCGTGGATGGCTTGGAGCGCGAGCCGAAGCGTGCCCTCGTGCTCGAGCGAGCCCCGCTTCCCGTATGCGGACCGGCCGATCCCGACGATGCAGGCCTTGTCACGCAGCAGGTCGTCCTGGCTCATGTGTCGCTCCGCAACGTCGCCAGTGCGAAGCGCGTGGCGAGCGCGACGGCGTGGTCGCGACTCATGGTGCCGGTACCGAGGAGCTTGTCGGTCATCAGCCCGGAGCACAGGTGATGGATCGCGAGCGCGTCACGCTCGGGCTCGGCGGTGGGGAACGCGCCGGAGGACCGGCCCGCGTCGATGGCCTCCTCGAGCGGCGCGAGCTGGCGGCGCACGCAACGGATCACGTCGTCGGGGAACTCCGCCGCGATGACCTGACGCTCGACCAGGAACACGCGCGTGCGGCGGGCGAGGCGGGCGTCGTACGCCAGGGCAAGGGTCGCCGCGACCCATGCTTCGACCTGCTGCACCGGCGAACCGGCGGCGGCGACCTTCCGCGCGAGGCGCTCGCCGGCGAGCGCCGCCTCCCGGTCGAACAGCGCGAGGAACAACTCGGACTTGCCGCGGAAGTGGCGGTAGAAGGCCCGGGTCGAGAGCCCGGCCTCGTCGAGCACGTCGTCGACTCGCAGTCCCGCGTACCCGCCCCGGGCCAGCACCGCTTCTGCTGCGGCCAGCAGCAGTTCCACCTCGTCGACGGACCCCTGTCCAACCGACGAGACCGAGCGGCCACTCGGACTGTCCATCGCCGTACGCCCCGCCACTGAAAACGATGTTTTCACAACCGACGCGGGAGCGTCAAGCGTCGCCGGGGATTAGGAGCGTCGTCGGGCATTGCAACACGCCGGCGGGGCGTTCGTGAAGCGGCGGGCGTGAAAGCCAGCAGAGCGCTCAGTGGGCGCGAGGTGATGGCGGGGAAGGACGCTCCTCACGAAGGTTGGCCTTGCGGTCGAGCTCGTCGAACGTGTGGCCCTTGAACACGAAGCCCGCCCAGGCGCCGAAGAACAGGCCTGCCAGTGTTCCCACCGCCGCGGCCATGGCGAGAGGTCCTCCCTCAGCGGCGGACTCATAGCTCACGTCGAAGGCAATCGACGCCATGAACAACGCGACGCACAACGGAACGGCGACGGCGATCCCGATGATGATCCAGCGGACGAGGTCGTGCTCGGCTCGGCGCATCTCCTCGACCCGGGCGTCACTCGCCTCGGCGTGAGTGAGGGCTGTCGACTGAGGCTCTTCAGCCACTGGTCGCTCCTTCACGCTGCTGGTCGCTCTCGCGCCTGCTACATGGCAGTCATACCCAGGTCGCTGCCTCCGGAATGCCGTTCACGGGACAGAAGGCGGGCTGCGCGGCGAAACCCGTCAAGCGTCGCCGGATAGCGGGCGACCACCGCCTCGGCGGGAATCGAAGTTTCACGGAGAGCTGTCGATTCGGCCATGTGCCGTTCGTCGCTTGGGTAAGGGCCAGGCACCGACTCCCATCGGTGAGCTCAGCGACCGAACCGGGGGCGCACATCCCCCCGAACGTGACAAGGAGGTTCCCATGAAGGCCATTCGTCTCCACGAACCGAAGGGCTTCGAGGGCATCGAGGGCCTCGTCTTCGAGGACGCCCCGGATCCGCAGCCTGCGATCGGCGACGCGCTCGTGCAGGTGCGCGCCGCGAGCTTCACCCCGACCGAGTTGATGTGGCCGCTCGGGACCGATCGAAACGGACACGAACGGGGGCCACGGATCCCGGCCCACGAGGGGTCGGGCATCGTCGTCGCGCTCGGCTTTGGCGCGGCCGGCGTGTCGGTGGGCGACGAGGTGTACGGCCTCATCGACGGGCTCCGCGACGGCTGGGCCGCCGAGTACGTGGCCATTGAGGCTCGCAGCTTGGCGCCCAAGCCGACGACGGTCGATTTCGTCGAAGCCGCGGCGATCCCGCAGGCTGCGCTCACGTCGTGGCAGGCGCTGTTCGACCACGGCCACCTCGAGTCCGGCCAGACGGTCGTCATTCACGGCGCCGGCGGCGGCGTCGGGACGATGGCGGTGCGCCTCGCCCGCTGGGCCGGCGCCCACGTCATCGGCACCGGTCGAGCGAACGCGCGCCAACGCGTGCTCGACGTCGGCGCCGATGAGTTCGTCGACGTCGAGCAGGACGGCTGGGAGACCGCCGTCGGCCCGGTCGACCTCGTCTACGACATCATCGGCGGCGACGTGCTCGCTCGTTCGGCGGCGATCGTCAAGCCCGGCGGAGCGCTCGTGTCCATCATGGCTCCACCGCCAACCGATCGAAACGACATTCGCACGGTTGGCTTCGTTCGGGATCCGAGCGGTGCCCAACTCCGCGACATTGCTCGACTCGTCGACGAGGGGACACTGCGCCCCGACGTCAGCGCGGTCTACTCGCTGGCGGACGCGCGCGAGGCCTTCATGGCCAAGTCCACCGAGCACATTCCGGGCAAGGTCGTGCTGACACCCTGACGGCGCGCTCAGCTGCCAGTGCGGGGGTCGACGTCCGCGAGCCACGGGTGTCGGCCCTCGGTCGGAGTGGCAATGGTCGCGGGAATGACTCGCGAAGAACTCGTCAGCGGCTTGGTCCGCGTCGGCGAGAAGGAGCTGACCGGCGCCGTCATCACGGAGTTCCGGACGGATATGTGCACGTTTCCTCCCTCTCGGCGTCTTGTGCGCAGGCGCATGATGACCGGAAGCGTCGAGCAACTCACCCCTCACTCCCGGAGCAGAAACGCCATGAGCCCGGACACCGTGACCCGAACGGAAATCCGTCCCTTCCAGATCGACATTCCTGAGCAGGAGATCGACGAGCTGCGCCGTCGCATCGCCGCGACGCGCTGGCCCACCAAGGAGCTCGTCGACGATCGGTCGCAGGGCGTGCAGTTGGCGACGATGCAGGAGCTCGCCCGCTACTGGACGACCGATTACGACTGGCGCCGGTGCGAGGCGCGACTGAACGCGCTGCCGCAGTTCAAGACCGAGATCGACGGCGTGGACATCCACTTCATCCACGTGAAGTCGCCGCACGAGAACGCGTTGCCGCTGATCATGACGCACGGGTGGCCCGGCTCGGTCGTCGAGCTGCTCGAGACCGTCGGCCCGCTCACCGACCCGACCGCGCACGGCGGACGCGCCGAGGACGCGTTCGACCTCGTGCTGCCGTCCCTGCCCGGCTACGGCTTCTCCGGCGAGCCGACCGAGCTCGGCTGGGACGCCGGCCGCACCGCACAGGCGTGGGCGGAGCTGATGCACCGCCTCGGCTACACCCGCTACGTCGCCCAGGGCGGCGACGTGGGTGCCCTCGTCACGGACCTGATGGGCCGCCAGGCGGCCGACGGGTTTGGTCGGCTACCACCTGAACCTGCTCACGGCGGCGCTCGCAATCGGCGATCAACTGCCCAAGGAATCCGAGAAGGAACGCGCAGCGGCCGAGGCGTTCGCGACGTTCAGGGAGGACGGCTTCGGCTACTTCCTCGAGATGGCAACGCGGCCGCAGACGATCGGCTACGCCCTGCTGGATTCACCGGTCGCGCTGGCGGCCTGGATGCTCGACCACGACACGGACAGCTACTACAAGATCTCCCGCGCGTTCGTCGACGGCGAGCCCGTGGGCAATCTCACCCGGGACCACATCGTCGACAACATCACGCTGTACTGGCTGACCGGCACCGCAGCGTCGGCGGCCCGGTCGTACTGGGAGGACGGACGAGCGTTGGCCGCAGCGCTTGCGAGCGGCCAGGCTCCTCCGGCGGTCTCGGTTCCGGTCGGCTTCACGACGTTCCCCGGCGAGATCTGGGCTGCCCCGCGCAGCTGGGTCGAGACGGTCTACCCCGGCCTCGCCTACTTCAACGAGGTGGACAAGGGCGGCCACTTCGCCGCCTGGGAGGAGCCGCAACTCTTCTCAGAAGAGCTGCGCGCAGCCTTCCGGCCATTGCGCTCAGTCGACACTCGTGAGCGATGCCGCACAAGACGCCAGACCAGGGCTGATCCGCTCGATCGTCCATCGCCTCGCAGGCGAGGAGGTCGCGCTGCCGGTCGAAGGTCGTCTCGCGTCCTTCGACGGCGCGACGGGATGGCTCAACTCCGACCCGCTGACGCCCGACGACTTGCGGGGGCGGGTCGTCCTCGTCGACTTCTGGACCTACACCTGCATCAACTGGCTGCGCACGCTGCCGTACCTGCGGGCATGGGCGACCAAGTACCAGGACGACGGTCTGACCGTGGTCGGCGTCCACACGCCCGAGTTCGGCTTCGAGGGTGAACATCGACAACGTCATCGCGCAGTCCCGCACCCTCGGCGTCGAGTACCCGATCGCGGTCGACAGCGACTACGCCGTGTGGAGCGCGTTCGCGAACCACTTCTGGCCGGCGGTGTACATCGCCGACGCGGAAGGCCGGATCCGGTTCCATCACTTCGGCGAGGGCGAGTACCCCATGACGGAGATGGTCATCCAGCAGTTGCTGCGCGACGCCGGCGCAGACGGCAACGATCAGGATCTGGTGACCGTCGACCCCCGCGGCCTGGAAGTGGCCGCCGACTGGCAGACGCTGCAATCGCCGGAGACGTATGTCGGCTACAACCAGAGCACGGGCTTCGCCCAGGAAGGCGTCGCCGGCTTCGACGAGCCTCGCGACTACACGCTGCCGGAACGGCTGCGCCTCAACGAGTGGGGACTCTCGGGGAACTGGACGGTAGCCGGGCACGCCGCGGTCTTGAACGAGCCGGGCGGAAGAGTCGCCTTCCAGTTCCACGCGCGCGATGTCAACCTCGTGATGGGCCCGTCATCCCACGGAGCGTCGATCCCGTTCCGGGTGTTCCTCGACGGCCAGCTCGCCAAGGATGCGCACGGGACCGACGTGGACCCGCGACGGCAGCGGGGTGGTGAGCGAGCAGCGCACCTACCAGCTGATCCGACAACCGGGAGCTATTGGCGACCACCTCTTCGAGATCGAGTTCTCCGACGCGGGCGTCGAGGCGTACTGCTTCACCTTCGGCTGACTTTCTTCGCCGTGAGACCTTTGCGCTAGTCGGACATCGAGACGTGGTGAGACCCCATCACCTCGGTGAGGGTCGCAGCCTCGACCCGAGTCCGATCGAATGCACAAAGCCCAGTGACCGGATTCTCCGCCATGAACCGATCAGCCACTTCCTCCCACGCCAACCACGCCTGAAGCCGCTCGGGAGTGTCGATGAGGCTGCTGTTGTCGGCCGCGACTCTTATCCCCGTGTAGCCCTCGGAGAGCGCCTCCGCCAACGCGGTGGCGAAGGTCTCGCGTTGGGAAGTGGCTTCCACCATCCTGTCCGGACCGTAGATGTCGGTGACGCTGGCGATCACGAGCTCGCCTCGGTCCACCAGATCGTTCGGCCACTGCCCGACCACCGGGTCGTCGGCAAGGAACATCTGCCGCTCGCCGCGAGCCGCGCCCTGGGCCAGAAATGTCGTTGCGCCGGCCTCGAAGGTCGAGACGCCCGAAAAGACCCATCCGGCATGGCCCGAAGGCCACGAGCGAAGTCGCCCGCGAGATCGATCGTCGGCCCTGCCCATCCGGGCGAGCGTATTGTCGAAGGGCCGGCGCGAAGCGAAACGATCGAGCCCTCGTTTCTGTGGCCGCGAGGAGATCGAGGTCCTCGAGACGGAGCCCGAAACCGCGCCTACCATCGGCTCTTGCAGTGTCGAGAGTAAAGGTCAGCGTCGTCAGCGACGCGAGCGCGCCGGCACTGGTGCTTGCACTGATCCCCGCGTTTGCAGCCGCCGTCGGTATCCCCGCCGAGGACGAGCGTCGGCTCGGCCGGGTCGTCGAGCGACTCGTCAGCTTCACGCTCGACAACGCGTACCCGGACAACGATCTCGGCGAGATGGACATCGCGCTCGAGGCCGGCGAGGGATCTGTGCACGTCGCCGTGCATGACTGGGGACTGCCGCTGACGAGCGCCGGCGGCGATTTCGGGCCGCTGCCCGACCCGCTCGCCGCTCTCGCTCCTGACGCGAGCGAAGTGCTGCTGCTGAACCTCGGCTCGAACGGGAAGCGGCTGACGGCAGAGGTGACCGTCAGCTCAGGTGGTGAGGGACAGGCGAGGTGGCACCACATCGAAGCTGCGCCCAGGCGCGCACCGGCGGCGGGAGAAGCCTCTGACGCGATCGAGGTGAGGGCCGCTACGTCCCAGGACGCGGAAGCGATCGCCCAGCTTCTCTTCGAGAACTACCACCTGAGCTACGTGCACGCCGACTTCTACCGGCCGCGGTACTTGAAGGCGATGCTCGAGTCAGGCGGGTTGCTGTCGACGATTGCCGTCCACGACGGGCGAGTGATCGCGCATGGCGCGTTGATGCCGCTCCCTGGTGTCTCCTCCGCTGAGTCGGGTGCCGCCGTCGTCCACTCCGCCTATCGCGGCCTCGGTGTCTTCGGCCGATTGTCCGGGCACACCGTCGACACCGCCATCGAGCGCGGGCTTGCTTCAGTCTTCGGCGATGCCGTCACCATCCATCCCTTCAGTCAGCGCGTCGAGCGTTCGAACGGCTATTTCGAGACGGCTCTCCAACTCGGCATGGTCCCGGCGCAAACGACGATGCGGGGATTCGGTGGCGAGGGGCCGAGGCGACGCACGGCCACGCTTCGCTCCTACCGGCCCTTCGACGACCAGCCTCGTCGGATCGCACTGCCGGCCGTCTACCGCGAGCTGCTCGAGGGCGTGTACGCCAACGTCGGGCTCACGATCGAATCTCGGACCCACCCAGCTCTGTTCGAGGGCGACGCGGTCGCGGTCGAGATCGACGAGCCGCGCTCTCTCGGCTTTCTACGACTTCGGCGCTCGGAGGGAGAAGCCGGCTCGGCCCTGAAGGCAGCTGTGCACCACCTGCGCTCGCAGCATGTCGACGTCGCCTACGCCGACGTCGACCTGATGGCTGTCAACGATGTGAACGAGGCGACGGCCGCGCTGAACGAGCTCGGCTTCTTCGCCGCGGGCCTTGTCCTTCACGGACTGGACGGCCACGACTACCTCCGACTGCAGATGCTCGATTCCGAGGAGATCGAGCTCGATGGACGTCGTCTGCGACTCGACGTTCGCAGAGGCACTGATGCGACGAGTACTGGAGGACAAGGCTCGCGTCGGCGGATGACGTGGCCCTGCGAACTGTCGACGCGGTGAGACTTCAAGCGCTCGCATGGAGGAGGACGGGATGCCGAGGTACGTGTTGCTTGTCGACTGGACCGAACAGGGTGTGCAGGCGGTCGACCAGACCGTCGAGCGCCTGAAGCAAGGCACCGAGCTCGGCGAGGCCTTCGGTTGCGAGCTCGAGCACGTGTGGTGGACCCAGGGAAGCCACGACATGGTGAGCGTCGTGCGCGCGCCCGACGAGCAGGCGATGGTCGCCTACACCCTGGCGATTGCTCGCCTCGGCAACCTGCGCACGACGACGTTGCGCGCCTGGACCGGCGACGAGATGCAGGAGATCGTCAGCCGTCTTCCGAGCTAAGTCGGGTGTGCGCTAGCCGGTGAAGCGCGCGACCGCCACCACCGCCACCGCAGCCCCGCCCGGTGTCTGGCGTGACACCCGGGGTCGGGGGCGGAGGCGTTGGGCAGGTGTCGGTCGCCGGATCGAACGTGATGGTCACCTGACCGTCGCCGGTACGAGCGCTCGCCGACGACGCGACGTTGGTGGCACCGGCTGCCATGAACGAAGAGCCCCCGGCAGCACCTTCGAAGTCGCCGCCGGCCCCTCCACCGCCGCCGTAGCCGCCGCCACCACCAGCACCGGCCTCGATGCCGCCGCCACCGCCGCCGAAGCCCAGGCCACCGCCGCCTCCACCGCCATTGTTTTCCTGTGGGGCGGTGCCGGCAGGACCGCCGTTGCCGCCGGTGCTGTTACCGGCACCGCCGGTGGTGGCGCCCGTCCCGCCGAGCCCGGTACCGGTACCACCTGCTCCGCCCGCGCCTCCGGCGGCGGCGTTGATTCCCGAGCCGCCGCCGCCACCGCCGATTCCGTTGTTGCCCGTACCGCCGGCGCCTGCGTTCGCACCGCCGGCCGCGCCTGCGCCCGTCACACCGCCGCCGCCGCCGCCCTGAGCCCCGCCGACGTTGCCGCCGGTCCCGCCGGTCCCGGCGGGCGTCCCACCGGTCGCGGGGATCTCATCGTTGATGAATCCGCCCGAGCCGCCGTTCTCCCCGAGCAGGCCGCCCGCGCCTCCGGGCCGGGCGCTGCCTCCGCCACCGCCTCCGGCGACGACGAGCAGCGCCCCGGTGGTGGTCGCCACCGCCGAGGCGCCACCTCCACCGCCGCCGAACGGGTTGGTGGGACCGCCGGAGGGGCCGCTCGCGCCGCCGCCCCCGCTGCCGCCGGCTCCCTCGTCGTCTCCGGCTCCGGCCACGTGCACCGACAGCGTCGAGCCCGGCGTCACGTCGACCCGCCCGTTCACCGACGCTCCGGCACCGCCAGGCCCTTCCGTGTTGAGGCCGGTCGCGCCGTGGCCGCCGTCGGCGGTGATCGTCACGAAGCAGATCCCGGCCGGCACGGTCGCCGCGTCGGCTTGGAATCCGGGTGTGCTCGACGAGAACAGGGTCATGGGCGCCGCGCCCGCCGGAGCCGCTCCGATCACCAACGCCGCACCTGCGACGAGACTCGTCGCCGCGACCGCACTCGCCAGACGTCGCATCGTCACCCCTTGGCTCACGCGCCCGCCCCAGGCATCGGCCACCACAGGTCGGCGCGGACGCTAGAACGCGACCACCAGCGACGCAAGGCCCCGCACAATGTGCTCGTGCCCCGCGAACTTACCGTCTGCGCTCGGCGACGGTGGTGATCGTCGGACGCGTCGGGCCGTTCCTCACTGTGTCGCGTGCGCCAGGTCCATCTCCCACCACAAGAAGTTCCTCGACTGGTCGAGGATCTGTTGACGGTGCTCGGCGTATGGCACGTGACACGTCGCGTCCCACGACTCGAGGAACGCATCAAGCCCCTGGGCCTTCGCCGCGTTGACCGTGTTCACTGCGAACTGATACGACACGAGGGGGTCGGTCGTGCAGTGGAAGTCGAGGGCTGCAGCGTCGCCGGCCGAGACGGCGCTGCTCGAGAGCTTGGCACCCGAGATCGACTGCGCCGCGCGTACGCGCGCAGACGGATCCTCGGCGGATGCATAGCCGACGTTCAGCGCAGTGATCCCACCCGCGGAGGAGCCGCCGATGGCGATGCGGTTCGGGTCGATGCCGTATGTCGCAGCGTTGGTCCGCATGAACCGCACTGCGGTTTGCGCGTCGGCCCACGCCTCCTGAATCGCCTCACCGCAATTCGAGAAAGACCCCGAGCAGCCCGGTGACTCGAGCCGGTAGTTGATCGAGACGTTCACGATATCCGAGCTTCGCGAACGTTGTCGCTTCGTCGACGAGCTCGCCTGACGTCTTGCTGCCGCCGGAGAACGAACCGCCGTGAACCCACACGATCGCGGGCCGACTGGTGACCGTGTCGCCGGTCGGCTTGTACATGTCGAGCTGCAGGGTGATCGTCTGGCCGCTCAGATTCACAGCGCTTCCGTACGTCACGTTGTTCGTGACCGTGACCGCACTGAAGACCTGGTCGCGGTACCGCACTTGTCCGCTACCGGGCGGGAAGATGTTCGGCCAGTCGCAACCGGCGGCGATGACCGCGAACAGAGCGACGAGCCCGAGCCAACGGAGACGACGCATGCCGCGATGCTCGTATCTCGAGGGCCCGCGGTCAAAGCGAAACCGTCTTCACGCGTCCGCTTGCGCCCGTGTCGCACTATTCGCGTCAAGCCTGTCCGCCAGTCTGGACGGACTGCGTGCCGCGGTTTTGTGGAACTACCCGACGAGTCGACCGCGCAGGCGCTGGTACTCGTCGTCGGACAGCTTCCCTTCGCTCTTCATGCGATCGAGCTTCTCGAGCTCGTCGGCGACGCTGAAACCGACCGCGTGCCGAAGCTCGTCCTGGGCCTGCACCGTTGCTCGCGTGCTCCGCTCCGCCATGCCGGCGTGCTGCGTGATGAGGTAGATGAGCACGCCGAACCACGGCACGACGACCACGAAGATCACCCAGAGGGCCTTGACCCAGCCGCTGATGTCGTGGCGCCGGAAGACGTCGACGAACACCGTGATCACGAGCCAGAACAGGATCACCCACGCAAAGACGTACAGAACGCCCAAGAGAAAATCGCCGAACGTCCAGTCAGCGCCGAGCACCATGCCGAACCTCCCTCGAAAGACGGCCGGCGTGAGTATGACCCGGCCCAACCGAAGACGCTACCGAGCCAGTGCGGTTGAACACGCGCCGGACCGAACCGGTTGCTCGCGCGGCTCAGGGGATGACGTTGCCCACGAAGTGGATCCCGAGACCCACGAGCCCGCCGACCACGGTGCCGTTGATGCGAATGAACTGGAGATCGGGCCCGAGCAGGATCTCGAGCTTGCGTGAGGTCTCCTCGGCGTCCCAGCGCGCGAGGGTGCCGCTGACCAGGCCGGCGATCTCGGCGTGGAAGTGCTCGCCGATGTAGCGGATCCCCCACTCGACGACGTCGTCCACCTTGCCGGCGAGCAGCGGATCACTGCTCAGCCGCCGCCCGGCGGCGACGATCGCGTCGGTCAGTCGCGCCCGCAGCTCCGATTCGGGGTCGGCGGCCTGGGACCGCAACGCCGCCTTGGCGTCGATCCAGAGCGAGCCGAGCCACTGCCGCAGCTCCGGATGATCGAGCAGCTCGAGCTTCAGCTGTTCCCCGCGCGCCCGGTACTCCGGTGAGTGCTCCAGCTGGTCGGCGAATTCCGTTGATCCAGTCGTCCAGGCGTGATCGCAGCTCGTGGCCTTCGTCCGTGTTGATCGCTTCGAAGAAGCTGCAGAGGCCGTCGAGGAGGCGGTCGAAGATGCGGCGGTCGATCGCAGTGGGCACCCACCACGGCGTCTCCGCCTCGAAGCGGGCTCGCAGCGTTTCGCGGTTCTCGTCGAGGAAGCGGCCCGCCCCGCGCAGCACGACGTCGAGCAGTTGCTGATGACGTCCGTCTTCGGTGGCGGTGAGCAACGCCTTGCCGGCCATCGGCGCGAGCGGGACATTCTCGAGGCCGCGCCGAACTTGCTCGTGCAACGCGTCCTGCACGTCCTCTTCGCGAAGTGTGTCGGCGAGCTCAACCGCGACGTCGGCGACGTGCTGGGCGACGACCTCGGCGTGCGACCGGACGGCGAGCCAGGCTCCCAAGCGCTCGGCGATGTGCGCTTCGCGGAGGCGCGCGCTCATGGTGTCGGGGCTGAGGAAGTTCTCCTGCACGAACGCGCCGAGCGTTTCGCCGAACTTGTCCTTCCGCTCCACGATGACGGCCGTGTGCGGGATCGGGACACCGAGCGGGTGACGGAACACGGCGGTGACGGCAAACCAGTCCGCCACTCCGCCGACGAGGGACGCCGCCACGGCCGCCTGCACGTACCCCGTCCATCCCGTGTCGTCCCCGAAGACGGTGATGACCACGAAGGCGACGGCCATGACCACCAGCAGCCCCGTGGCACGCCGCTTCATGGCGCGCAGTCGGTGGATGCGCTCTGCCTCTTCGCGAACAGGCGGGGCGGAGCCCGGGCGTGGTCGCGTGGATGTCGATGACCGGCCGCCCTCGGCGTCGCCCGCCCGGGTCTGCAGCGAAGTCATAACGCGATGAGAGAACGATCAGCCCGTGAGTCGCGCGCCCGCCGACGGCGCGACAGCCGCCGGCGGTAGCGGCGACGAGAAGCACGAGGATCGCCGATCGAACACCGGCCTTCTTGACCTTCGACCTCCTACTCACCCGGGCACCCCCGTCGTCGTCGGGCTCCCGCCCAACAGCTCTTCGAAGTCGACGACCTCGCTCGCCGGCGGCGCTTGCACATTCACGGGTGCTCCGAGATCGAAGTACTCGAACGCGATCGAGCCCTTCGCCTTCGACGACGCAGCCGCGACGCGCAGCCGAACCTTGCGGAGGCGCCCCTTCCCGTCGACCCACACGTCGGCGGGAATCGTCCCGGATCCGAGCGCCCCGATGCTGTTTCGTACCTCGGCGCGCCGCTCCTCGGGGGCGCTGTTCACCGCCTGCTCGGCGTCGATGGCGACTCGATACCGCGTCGTGCTCGCGCCGCGCACCTTCTCAGTGCCGACCCGCTTCACCTCGCCCTTCGCTCCCCGGAGCGCGTCGAGGCTGCCACTGGGGTCGCTCTGGCCGACCTCGCCCCCGCCGCCGAACATCTGCGGGTCGAGCTTCAGCCACTTCTTGCCCGCGAGATCCGGGGTCGACGACGGATCGCCGCCCTCCAACGCGTCGAGGCTCAGGTAC
Source organism: uncultured Actinomycetes bacterium (assembly GCA_963768605.1). GTDB lineage: Bacteria > Actinomycetota > Acidimicrobiia > IMCC26256 > JACDBD01 > JALZAA01. The sequence continues at coordinate 92,580 of CAVYIP010000022.1, forward strand.
AGGACGCCGCCCACGACGAGGGTGCGCACCTTGCCGCTCCCCTGGAGACCGATCGCCGCCGCGTCCACCGAGTACTCACCGGCGCGGTTCTTGAAGTCGAACGAACCGTCGAACGTGACCTTGCTGTTGTCGCCTCCGCCGTCGGCCGTCGTCGTCCCGCGAAACTTCGCACCGCCCGACTTGGCGAGCTCGTCGCCGGACTTCGTGATGCGCGCGAGATCGCCTTCGGAGTCCACCGCTCCGGCCGCGCCGGCCGTCGCGACGATCACGAGAGCCATCGCAAGCATGGACGCGACAACGCACCGACGCGGTCGTGATACCGAAAAGATTCCCGCAGCCTACAGAGAGGTCGGGCGGAATTTGCACCAGGCCGCGTCGAGCGCAACCGCCGCGCACATAACGATCGCCACGTCGGCAGGAACACGGAACCGGACGGCGCCGTAAAACAGAGCAGCAGTGATAGTGACCATCGCGCCGAGAGCGAGCATCGGCAGGATCGTCCGCCGCCGCCGCCGGAGCACGACGAGCCCGCCGATCGCCAGCGGGATCAGCACGTAGGACGCGGCGAGTCCGGCGCGGTCGGCGTTCACGCCCCTCCCGTCAAGTTCGGCCGTCTGGAGCGGCCGAAACAACCCCCACATGCGACCGACGCGCGCCGCGACGACCGTCGGCAGCTCCGATATGTGGCGGCGCACATACCCGAGGGCCACCTCGCGGTTCTCCCGGTCGTTGACGGCCTCGTCGTTCGAGATGCGGTCCGGAATGCAGAGGAAGCTCCACCAGCCGATGAAGGGACCGGAGTAGACGGCGTTGCAGCTCGAGTCGACCAGCGTCACGCCCGACCCGGTCGACAAGTAGGCGGGCGCCTCGAACCGCGAGGTTGAAGGCGACCCACGGCGAGACGAGCACCAGCGCGGCGAGCGCCATCACCCCGATCCGCTCGAGTCGGCGGCGCCAATCGAGGCCCGGCACGGCGAACGCGACCGGCAATGCGAGAAGCGCGAAGAGGAGCACGCCCTCGGCTCGCGTCAGGGCGAGGAGCCCGATGCCGGCGCCGAGCGCAGCGGCGCGCCACCGAGACGGAGTGCACCAAAACGCGTATGCGGCGAGCAGCATCAACGCGGTGATCAGCGCGAGCAGCGACTCCGAGAGCACGACCGCGTCGTTGATCCACAAGTAGGGGTAGAGGGCCGCGATCCCCGCCGCGAGAAGCCCGGCCCGGTTCCCCGCAAGCCTTCGGCCGAGGAACCCGACGGCACCCACCGCCGCCGCGCCGACCACGCACGTGGCGATGCGGTGGGCCATGAACGAATCCGCGCCGAGGCGCGAGACCGCGCCGAGGTACAGCGAGAACAACGGAGGGTGGTACGCGCTTGGTTCGATGACGTGGTCGAGGCGGAACCGGTACGGCTCGATGAACCACCGTCCGTGCGCCAGGTCATGGCCCTGGAGGCTGTAGTACAGGGAGTCGCCGCCCAACGGCTCGTGGCGGAGGTGCACCAGCACATAGACGAGCCGGACGACGAGCGCGCCAGCCACGACGACACCGAGCGCGATCGTAAAACGGCGCAACGGCCGGCACCCCCCAGCGCGGAAAACTACTCGTTCACCGGTCTATGCGTTCGGTCGACTCCACGTCACGGCGGCGGCGTGTGCGCACGACCTCGACGAGCGCATCGGCGGCGATGAGCGCGACCGCGAGCCAACCGAGGACATGTACTCGGTCGAAGAACGTCGGCCATTCGAACACCGGCGGGTACTCGTTGAGTGTCTGCTCGACGAGCACGTAAAGGCCGGCGAGCCCGAGCGCGACCGGAGCGCCGATCGCCAGCACGACGCGCAAGCGAGGGCGTACGAGCGCCGCCAGCACGAGCAGCCCGACGAGGAGCCCGGGCAGCGGGTTGATGAGCACAGCGGCGAGCAACCCGGCGCCGATCGCGGTGGCGGCGACGACCGGGCCGCGCGGGCGCGTCCCCGCCCCCACCAATGGCGAGCGGAACACCGGCGGCTCGTCGAGAGTCTCCGAGCGGCTCCGCCGCCTTCGCCTGGCGGCGCCTCTGGAGCAGGCCCAAGGCGAGCGCGGTGCACAGGAGCATCGTGACGCCGGAGATCGCGAGCGCGATCCATACGTTGCGCTGCGGCGTCCATGTGAGCGAGACGTCGAGCGTGCGTGCATCCTTCGGGTTGACGAGCCAGCCGTTGGCATACCCGTTGACGAGCTGCCCCTTCCCCAGGTCGTGACCGTCGGCGGACGCGACCCAGCCGCGGTTGTGGCTCTGGCCCAGCACGAGCCAGAACGGCTTGTCGGCTCCGGTGACGTGGAGCTTGATGTTCGTGCGCCCCGAGGACGTGACGTCGACCTTCGGCGTCCCGCCTGCTGGGTCGGGAGCGGCGGGGACGGCGCCGCGGGCGCCGAGCGCGAGCGGTGCGCCGCCGGCGTCGGAGCCGAGCACGATCCCGTCGAGGTCGACGCCCGTGTCGAGGCCGAGCGCGGAACGCAGGACGTGCTGGCCGCGGTCGAGCGCCAGCGGCGCTGACGATGCACCGCCCGTCGTCGGGTCGCACGGCTCGGCGCTCAGCGGGCGTCCGGCCGACGCGTCGGCGACGGACCCTGTCACGCGGACCGGGAGCGGCGCGCCGTCGATCGTAAGGAGATCGTCGCGGCACGCACCCGGGAGCGCGTCCGCGAGCGCCGGGCGCTGGACGCCGGGGATGCCGAGCTCGGCCAACGCCACCGGCATCACGATCGGCGTGTTCGAGTAGTACTCCCTTGTCGACACCTCGCGCACCGACTCGACCGTCACGCGCACGTTCCTCGCCGTGACGGGATCGAACGACACCGTCGCCGGCGCCGTCGCGTTCTCCTGGGGCTGGTCGCCGATCGCGGGGAGGTCGACCGTACGGGTCTGTCCGTCGGCGTCGATGCGCACGCGGGTCGGCACGGAGTGACGGCCGTCCGCCACGACCTGGAGGTCGAGGTGGTCGAACGTGACCGGTTGTCCCGCATCGATCTCCATCCACTGTCCGGCGGGCGTGGCGAACGGCGTGGTCCACGCGGTCGAAGGATCGCCGTCGACGGCCGACGATGCCCGGGCCTGGAGATCGCCCGGGAGGCGGGCGGACGAGCGGGCCGTGATCCCACCGGCGTCGGCGCCGGGGATGCCGACGAGCTGGTCGACGAGCTCGTCGGGCGCGGCGGTCGAGATCCGCGCCGTTCCCCGCGAGGCCGAACTCGCGCCCGGCCGGCACGTCGAATGCCCGCGTCAGGCTCCGCTCGTCCTCGGAGTACCGGGGCGGCACGAGGATCGTGCGCGAGCGATTCATCGAGAAGACGAGGCGGTGCGCGAGCGAGTCGCGGCCGACGTCGTGCGTCAGGTCGACAGGCATGCGCGTGACCTCCTCGACGTGCACGTCCTGCGCGCCGGGAGCGTCGTCGCGAATGCGCATCTCGGCGAACCCGACGCCGCTCACACCGCTGTAGCTCGGCCGCTTCCCGAGGTTGGTGGCGTCGACGGTGATGTCGAACGACTTCACCGTGCGGCGCGGGAACGTGACGGTCTGGCCGGCGTCCGTGCGCGATGCGTCGCCGAGATTCGTCGTGATCTCGTGCCCGTCGTCGAGGCGCAGCGTCGCCTCGGTGATCCAACGGTTGCGGTCGCCGTAGAGCGGCTGCACGAGATCGATGTGATCGGTCGTCACGGGATGGTCGAGCGTGACGCGGATGTGCTCGCCCTCGACGGCGTCGAAGTCGCCCACCTTCCACGCCGTGCGGAGATCGCCGTCCATCGCGCGCGCCGGACGGTCCTCGGGCGTGTACGAGATGTTGTTGCCGTAGGCCGACGCCTGCACCTTCGCGCCTCGTTGCTCGGTCACGGTGTACGAGTCGTCGCCCGCGCCGGGAAAGACGTCGAGTCGGGCGTCGGACGGGTCGTGCACCAACGGCTTCTCGCCCGGCCGTTCCGTGTAGCCCACGTTCTCCCGAACCGTGCTCCAGCGGCGGGCGCGGCGCCGGTTCGAGTCGGTCACGACGAGGACGGCGCCGTCGGTGCCGGCCTGCTTGCGGAGCTCGGCCGGGTGGCCCGCGTACGACGCCGAGTACTGGACGAGGCTGTTCCCGTCGAGCATGCCGAGGCCGGCGATGTCGACCAGTGCCGTCACCACCGCCGGCGACCACCAACGGGTCGGCCACCGGCTGGGCCCGGACGATCGACGGCGCGCCGTCGACTGGGAACACCTCGACCGGGGCGGGGTCGCGCGTGCCGGCCGGGAGTGCCAGCGCCTTCTCGTCCAGCAGGGGGTAGTCGAGCGGCGGGCCGAGGCTCGTGCCGTAGCCGGTCGGCGCGCCGATCCCCTGCGGGGGCGGATTGAGGAGCAGCTCCATCTGCTTCGGGCGCACGAGGTTGTACCGGTCGACCTGCAGGTCGGAGCGCAAGAGGATGTCGCCCGCGCTCATCAGCCGGGCGATCGGGGCGATCGCGTCGGGGTCGATCAGGCCCTCCTGGATCCGCCCGTCGAGCGCGTTCAGGAGATCGTTCGTCTCGGGCGTGCCGTACGGGATCAGCTCCCGGGCGACGTAGGGGCGGTCTGTCAGGCCGGGTGTGATCGGGTCGACCGTGTTCCCCCACCGGTAGGACGCGAAGTCGGAGCCCGGCATCTCGAGGATGCGGGTGTCGTGCGGTCTGGCGTCGACGGCGCGCGATCGCCTTCTTCCAGTAGGCCGGGATGTCCTCGGGTCGCTGCAGGTTCTTGCCGTAGTAGTCGCCGTTCCACAACGCCGGGAGCGCCGCGATCACGATCACGCCGACGAGCCCGATGGTGACGAGCGCGTACCGGTGCAGGTTGCGCCGGTCGAGCCAGCGCACGAACGCCGTCACCCCTGCACCCAGGAGCACGGCGGCCGCCCAACGCGACGAGCGGCACGGCGCGTCCGACGCTGCGCAAGCGCCAAGCCCGCGTTCGAGCTGTCGGCGAACGCCTTCAGCAGGCGCGCCGAACGGCGACGGGTCGTCGAACGGGTGCGCGCCGACGGCGATGGCGACGCCGACCAGCATGAGGACGGCGAAGTAGAAGCGGTGCCGCCACCGGATGAACGCCGCCGCGAGCAGCGCGAGCGTCGGGACGCGCGTAGCTCGACCACGATGAGCGGCCGGCTCTGCGTGTAGTGGACGCTGGCTTCGATCCAGTTGCCCGAGCTTGTCGCCGCCGTAGAAGAACCAGTAGCCGAGGCCGCGCAGCACCTCGGGCGCCACGCCGGCGGTGGCGACGGTCTTCACCGTCTCGGTGTACTTGAGGATGTCGATGCCGTAGGCGCCCTGCGCCCACAAGCCCGGCGATCCACCACAGCGACGCGGCGAGGGTGAGCACGCCGATGCGCGCCACGGTGAGCACGGCGCGTCGCCAGTCCACCTCGCGCGTGATCCACACCGCGTACGGGACCCACAGCAGCGGCGCGAGCCGCGCGAACACGAGCGCGGTCGCGTTCACGCTGCCGACGATCTGCACGACGATGCGCGAACGCGGCCGGATATCGCCATCCGCCCTTGCGCAGTGCGCGCGACCATCAGCGCGAGCATCCACGGCAGCCCGGCCCACGGCAGCAGGATCACCGAGATGCGGGCCGCGTAGTGCGAGGGAGTACGGGCGTCAGCATGTACGCGAGCGCGGCGACGACCGCGCCCGGGCCGCGCATGTCGATCGTGCGCAGCAGGTACAGGACCCCGAGGCCGGCGAAGAACACGAGGCTGCCCAGCCAGATGCGTTGCGCGACCCAGCTCGGGAACCCGACGTTCTCCATGACCCAGTAGTACGGGCCCATCGGGAACAGGTAGCCGATGTTCTGGTGCGTGACCGTGCCGAGGCCGATGTTCGGGTCCCACATCGACGGCGCCCGCTCGAGCAGGCGCGTCGGGTCGAGGTACAGGTACTGCTTGGTGTCGGCGGCGACCTTGCCCGTCGCCGTGAGCAGCGGCGGGATGTACGCGAGCGCGGCGAGAAGCGAGTACCCGAGGATCCGTCGCCGGCGCGTGGAAGCCGGCTGTGCCGCCGGCGCCTCCGTCGTGACGGGCGCCGGCCGCCGGGCGACCGTCGTCACGGCCTTCCTCGGCGCCGGACCGCGTCGGCCGCCAGGACCTCGAGCGTCCCGCGAGCCGTCGCCGCCCAGGTGAACCGCGACGCGTGCTCGATCGCGCCGCGGCTCAGTCGTGCACGCAGCTCGGTCGTCACGCAGCACCCGGTCGAGCGCGAGCGACGAAGTCGTCGCGTCCGTCGACCAGCAAGCCGCTGTGTTCGTGCACGACGGCGTCGGTGTGGCCGGCGATGCGCGTCGCGACCGCGGGCGTCCCGCACGCGCCGGCCTCGGTGATCGTCATCCCCCAGCCCTCGCGCGCCGACGCGCTCGCGACGACCCACGCGCTGCGGTACAGATCGAGCAGCTCCTCGTCGCTCACGTGACCTGGCGAGCCGGATCCAGCGGTCGGCGCCGCTCTCGCGGAGCTGCGCCTCGAGGTCATCGCGGCGTACCCCTCGCCGACGATGACCGCCTCGAGGCGCGGGATGCTGCGCCTTGACCCGGACGAGCGACGTCGATCAGCTCCTCGAAGCGCTTGACCGGGACGAGCCGTCCCGACCGCCACGACGAGCGGCGTCGGCGGACTTCGCACCGCCGGGAGCGAAGCGCGGCGTCGACGCCCGGCGGCACGACTGTGACCCGCTTCGGCTTGAACCCGAGCTCGTCGACGAGCTCGCGCTTGGACGACTCGGACAGCGTGACGATCGGCGTCCGCCGGTAGAAGCGGCGGCGCGATCCGCGACTCGACGGTGCTGCCCATCGCGGCCAAGTCGCGGCGGCAGCGTCATCTGCCACATCTCCGCGTGCACGTGGTGGAGCCACACGATGCGCGGCCCCGTCGCCCACACCGGCGAGAAGAACGGCATGCCGTTCCAGATCTCGACCAGGCCGTCGCGCGAGCCGTGCCAGCCCATCATCTCGCTGAACGCCGCGCGCGGGAACACCATGTACCGCCCCGCCTTGCGGATCACGCGGTACCCGTCGCGCCAGCTGATCTGCGGGTGACCGGCCGCGTACGACGTCCGCATGGTGACCTCGATGCCGGCCTGACCCCAGAGCGGACGCCACCGTGGACGCGTGCACCTCCGATCCCCCCGCCTCGGGGTCGTCGAGGTCGCGCCACGCGAGCATGCAGACGCGACGGAGCCCGGATTCGGCCGCGAGGTCGCCGATCTTGGCGATCTCCTCGGCCGGGTCGGGGACGCGCCAGGACGGCGACGACGCGGTGGGGTCCATGAGTCGGGGTGAAATGGTAGGTGAGCACGCCGCCGGAAGCCGTTCGGGGCCGCCGTTCCCGAGGCTCGTAGGCTGACGAGCCATGAAGCTGACGGGTGAGCGGCCCATGGCCGGGGCGACGCCCGACTCGCTCCTCGCCTTCCACGACGCGGGGTACCGCGAGATGGCGGCGCGGCTCGGGCCCGGCACCGTGCTCGACATCGGTTGCGGCGTCGGCGACGAGACCTCCCGGCTCGCCGGCGGCGACCGGAGCGTGCTCGGCGTCGACTACGACGCCGACACCGCGGTCGCTGCGTCCGCCGACTGGGGCCCGGAGAGCGGGCACGGGCGCGACCTCCGTTTCGCCGGCATGGACGGCGCCCGGCTCGGGCTGCGTGGGCGCTCCGTGGACTGGGCGTGCTCGTCGCACATCATCGAGCACTTCACGGCGCCCGAGCTCCACGTGGCCGAGCTCGCGCGCGTGCTCGACGACTCGGGGACCGCGTTCGTGATCACGCCCAACCGCCCGGCGGACTTCGAGAACCCGTTCCACGTCTACCTCTTCGAGGAGCGCGAGCTCGCGAGCCTGCTCCGGTTGTTCTTCCGCGACGTCGAGGTCTGGGGCCTCGAGGGGTCCGACGAGCTCAAGGCCGACTTCGCGGCGCGGCGCGCGCGCGGCGAGAAGATCCTCAAGCTCGACGTCCTGCGCCTGCGGCACCGCATGCCGCGCCGGTGGTACGTCTGGTCGTACGAGCGCGCGCTGCCGCTCGTCTACCGCGCGCTCGGCAGTAGCAACTCGGGGATCGGCTCCGGGCTCGACGAGACGAACTTCTTCATGACCCGGCGAGATCGTCGACACGACACCCGGGCTCTTCGCCGTCGCACGCAACCCCCGCCGCTGATTTCCGCCCGGTTTCGGGCTTTCGGGGTTCCAGTCGCTTTCAGGCAGGTTTGCCCTAAGCTGTGCCGTTCGTCAGGTCACGGGCCCGGGGGAGACCGTGGAAGGGCAAGGCGGGATTCGCTACCAGCCGGCGCTCGACGGCCTCCGCGCGTTCGCCGTGGCGGCGGTCATCGCCTACCACTTCGGCGCCGGGTGGGCGTCGGGCGGTTTCCTCGGCGTCGACGCGTTCTTCGTCCTGTCGGGGTACCTCATCACTTCCTTGTTGCTGACGGAGTGGGGGCGGAGCGGCGGCGTCAGCCTCCCCGCGTTCTGGGCCCGAAGGGCGCGCCGCCTGCTCCCGGCCTTGCTCGTCGTGCTCGGCGCGGTTGCGTTGTACGCGGCGGTGCTGGCCCCCGCGTCGCAGCTGGAGACACTGCGCTCCGACGGGATCTCGAGCTTGTTCTACTTCGCCAACTGGCACTTCGTCCTGAGTGGCCAGTCGTACTTCGACCTCTTCTCCCTGCCGTCGCCGATGCGACACCTCTGGTCGCTGGCGATCGAGGAGCAGTTCTACCTGGTGTGGCCGCTGCTCGTGGTCGTGTGCCTGCGCGTCGGGCGCGGCTCACGCAAGGTGCTCGCGGGAGTGTGCCTGGCGGGCATCGTCGCGTCGGTTGCGGTCATGGCGATGCTGTACGAGCCCGCCGACCCGTCCCGGGCGTACTACGGCACCGACGCCCGCGCGCACACTCTGCTCGTCGGAGCCGTGCTCGCGCTCGTGCTCACCCGGCGGCGACCCGAGCGGCGCGGCAGCGTCATCGCTCTGCACACGGCCGGCGTGGTCGCCGCCGCCGGGTGCGCCTGGGCGTGGGTGACCGCCAGCGATCAAGGATCCGGGCTGTACCACGGCGGGTCGTTCGTGTTCGCGATCGCGGTCGCGTTCGTCATCGCGTCGGCGGTGCAACCCACTCGGCGATCCGTGTGGTCGCCGCTGCGAACACTGCTCTCGCTCGGCGCCCTTCGCTGGGTCGGGCTCATCTCTTACGGGCTCTACCTCTGGCACTGGCCCGCCGCCGTCGTCCTCACCGAGGCGCGCACGGGCTTGTCGGGGGCTTCGCTGACGGTGCTGCGGCTCGCAGTCACGGTCGGGGCGGCGACGCTGTCCTTCTACCTGGTGGAGCAGCCCATCCGGCGGGGCGTGCTGCGCGGCTGGCGAGGACGGATCGCAGTACCGACCGGGTTCGCGACCGCCGGGCTCGTCGTCGTGGTGGCGACCGCCGGCGCGACGGCGGCGACACCGCTCGCGAGCGTGCAGGCGGGCCAGAAGTTGACGGGCTCGCCGACCCCGCCGGCGGTCGAGTCCGGCTCGGCGGCGCGCAACGTCGCCGCGGGAACGCCGTCACGCATCCTGGTCGTCGGCGACTCGGTTCCCTACACCCTGCTCCCCGGCCTCCGGCCCGTCGCGGCCGAGCAGGGGGTTTCGGTCGACACCGCCCTCGTCGCCGGCTGCGGCGTCGTCGGTGGTGTCGCCACGTACTACGACGGTCGGGTGCCGCCGCACGCTGAGGGGTGCGAGCAACTGGTGGACGACTACGAGGGCACCGCGCTCGATCGTGATCGCCCCGACGTCGTCGTCTGGATGAGCACATGGGAGGTCAATGACCGGATCGTGAGTGGCGAGCGCATCAAATTCGGCGAGGCGGGGTGGGACGACGATGCTGCTCGACAAGATCGAGCAGGCTGCACGAAGGCTCACAGCCGGCGGCGCACACCTCGTGATAACGACCATGGCGCCACGTGGGCCGAATGATCTGGTGGGGCCATCCGATTCAGCAGAGACGTCGCGATACATCCGTGTCAACGACTTGTACAGGCAGTACGCGCGGAACATCCCGACACGGTCTCCCTCGTCGACTTCGCCGGCGCCGTGTGCCCCGGCGGGCCGCCGTGCCCCCGCACGGTCGACGGGATCGACCTCCGTCCTCTCGACGGCCTCCACTTCACCCCGGCGAGCGCGGGCTGGGCCGCGCGGTGGCTCCTCGACGCCGTCCTCGCGTGCCGGCCGGGGACGGCAGGCTGGCTGTGCCCGGCGCAGCAGTTCACCGGAACGGGCGGCCACGCGGCCCGCAAGTAGCATCGCCCGCCATGACTGACGCCGCCGTCGGCGGCCTCGAAAGCGCAGCCGAGCGACGAGGTCCGGAGCGGGTCACGTTCCCCTGCTTCGACGGATTCCGCGCACTGGCCGCGATCGCGGTGCTGATCACTCACGTGGCCTTCCTGAGCGGTTTCAACGGGCGCTCACGACTCGGCGCGTTCACGGCCCGGATGGACGTCGGCGTCGCCGTCTTCTTCATGATCTCCGGTTTCTTGCTGTACCGGCCGTTCGTAGCCTCCCGCCTTGCGGGTGCGCACGGGCCTCGCGCCGTCGCGTACTTCTGGCGCCGTTTCCTGCGGATCTATCCCGCCTACTGGGTGGCCCTGACGATCTCCATCTTCGTGCTGCACGTCCCGAAGCAGATCCCGCCAGCCAAGGATCTCTTTCTGTTCTACGGCCTCTTTCACCTTTACAGCCTGGGCGACCTCGTAGGGCCGATCCTGTCGTCGTACACGCTGGTGACCGAGATCTCGTTCTACGTCTTCCTCCCGCTCTACGCGTTCCTGATCAGCCGGTTGGCCCGTGGCACGGCCGCACGCCTCGTACGGCTCGAGCTCTGCGCGCTCGCGATCTTGTTCGTGGCGGGCTTCGCCTACCGAGCCCTCGTCCGCACAACCTTCGAGGGGGCCCGCGCCGGGCAGCTCTTGAACATCCTGCCCGGTTGGATCGATGTCTTCGCGGTCGGCATGGCACTCGCCGTGGTCAGCGCGTGGCTGGCGCATCGGCCGATGCCGGTGCTCTTCCGGCGGCGGATCTTTCCCGCCGTGTCCTGGGCGCTGGCCGCCGCGGCATTCGTCGCGATCTCGCTGATGATCGGGCGGCCCGGAAGGATCGGGTCGTCCTGGCAGGACATGGGGGTCCACTACTTCTATCTGGCCGTCGGCCTCTTCTTCCTCCTTCCGGGAATCTTCGGCCCCCAGGGTCGCGGCCTCATCCGGCACATCCTGCAGAACCGGGCCGTGCAGCTCCTCGGCCTCATCTCCTACGGCCTGTACCTGTGGAACGAGACCTTGCTCGAGAAGTACGTCCAATGGACTGACAGCACGCCCTTCAACACGTCGTTCCTCAAGATGCTCGCCGTCGTCTTCCTTGCCGCCGTGGTGGTCGCGGCGGCGAGCTATGTCGTCGTCGAGAGGCCCGCCCTGTCGCTGAAGGATCGCGTGCCCTTCCGCCGTCCGGCGCGGACCGCAACCGGTTGACGCGCTCTCGGAACCGCGCGTTCCTGATCGCGATCCTCGCGATCGCGCTCTTCGCCCTGGCCGTGCGCGTCGCGTTCGTGCTCGTCGTCGATCCGAAGCTGCCCGACCCCGGCGACGCGACCGCGTACCACCTCCTCGCGAACAACCTCGCTGACGGGCGCGGCTACATCCGCCCGTTCGACTTCCGGATCCTGCACGTCACCCGCCCGACCGCCGAGTACCCGCCGCTCTTCCCGGCGCTGCTCGCGGTGCCTTCGTTCCTCGGGGCCAAGAGCGTCGACGCGCAGCGGCTGTTCCTCTGCTTCGTGGGAAGCGGAACCGTCGTGCTCGTCGGCTTTCTGGGCCGCCGCGTGGGTGGACCGCTCGTCGGCGTGCTCGCGGCGGCGATCGCCGCCGTCTACCCGATGCTGTTTCTCGCCGAGGCCGTGCTCATGGCGGAGTCGGTCTACGTGCTGCTCGTGACGGCTGCACTGCTGCTTGCGTACCGCGCCGCCGACGCTCCCAGCCCGATGCGATTCGCTGCGCTCGGCGTCGTGATCGGCCTCAGCGCGCTGCACGCGTGCGGAAGGTCTTTTCTTCGCGGTCGTGCTGGTAATACCGCTCGTGATCGGACTGCGATCGCTGCCGACGAAGCGACGCGCCCTTCTGGCGGGGATCGCGATCGGGGCGTCGATCCTCGTCGTCCTGCCGTGGACGATCCGCAACGCCGCTCGACTTCACGCGTTCGTGCCGGTCTCGAACAACATCGGCACTGCCGTCGACGGCGCCAACTGCGACCTCACGTACTCGGGCTCGCAAATCGGGTTGTGGCGGGAGACGTTCTCCCAATTCGGTGACTCCGCGCGTCGCCGTCCCCAAGCGCAGGCGTGCTTCGAAGGATTCGACATCCAACGGCGGGACTTCGAGGAGGCGGACGTCGCGAACCGGCATCGTTCGGACGGGATCGCCTACGCCCGCGACCACCTGTCGCGGGTGCCGCTCGTCGTCGGCGTCCGGGAACTGCGAACGTGGGGCCTCTACGCGCCGCGCCAGCAGATCGACTTCGAATCGCTCGAGGGTCGCCCCAAGAACTGGCAGGCGGTGGGGACCGTCATGTACTGGGTGCTCCTCCCCCTCGCCCTGATCGGCGTCGTCCTCCTGCTTCGGCGTCGAGCCCGGGTGTGGCCGCTACTGTCCACCGCGGTCGTCGTCGTCCTCACGACCGCGCTCACATACGGGCAGCAGCGATTCAGGATCGCCAACGAGCCGTCGCTGGTCGTCCTGGCCGCGGTGAGCGTGGTCGCCGTCGTCGCCCACCGCCCCCGCCGACCTACGGAGACAACGTGAAGCTCAGCCGCCGGGCATCGCTGTGGATCAACGAGGCCCTCGACCGCTACCTACCGCCGTCGATGCGCGACTCGCGGGTGTTCGGCAACCTCGCCCGCCGGATGTACGGCGACCTCACCATCGACATCGTCGAGCTGAAGGACAAGGCCTTCTACCTCTCCCGCGCCGAGTTCGCCGCCTTCTACCAGAGTCTCAATTCGCGCTTCGACCAGGGCGCCACCGACCTCACCCCCGAGTCGCTCGACGGGGTGTTGCGCGCCGTTCGTGGGAAGAGCGTGCTCGACGTCGCGTGCGGGCTCGGGTACGTGTGCGAGCGCCTGGCGCCCGACCACGACGTCGTCGGCTGTGATGTCGCGGTCTCGGCCGGCCGGCGCGGGACGCATCCCAACGTTCGGTGGTGCGACGGGAACGTCGAGGAGCTCCCCTTCCGCGACGGGGCCTTCGACACGGTGGTCTCCACGCACACCCTCGAGCACGTGCAGCACTTCGGAGCCGCGCTCGACGAGCTTCGACGCGTGGCCCGGCAGCGGATCGTCGTGGTCGTCCCCCATCAGCGCCCGTACCACGCCACGTTCAACCCGCACATCCACTTCTTCCCGTACAAGTTCTCGCTTCTTGCCTGGACGGGCACCGACCACCCGCACACGCTCGACCTCGTGGGCGGTGACTGGCTGTACGTCGAGGACGTCGTCCCGGAGGTCACGCGCCAGTCGCCGTAGCATGGGTGTTCGGTGACCCGGACGCTGATCGTCATCCCTGCGCTGAACGAAGAGGAGAGCCTCCCCGCGACGCTCAAGGAGCTGCGGGAGGTCGTCGACGACCACGACGTGCTCGTGATCGACGACGGCTCGACCGATGCCACCGCGGAGGTCGCGCGCCGCGCCGGGGCGGTGTCGGCGCAGCTGCCGTTCACGCTCGGCGTCGGTGGCGCGGTCCGCGTGGGTCTGCATTACGCCCAGCTGAACGGCTACGACCGAGCCGTCGTGATCGATGCCGACGGGCAGCACGACCCCGCCGGGGTCACGGCGCTCCTCGACGCGTTGGATGGCGGAGCCGACATGGCCGTCGGGAGCCGCTTCGCGACCGGCACTGCGTTCTACCGGGTCGGACGCATTCGCCGTCAGGCGATGCGGCTTCTGGCATTGATCGTGCGGGTGCTGACAGGCCAGCGGTACTCCGACGTCACGTCTGGCTTCCGCGCCTTCGACCGCCCGGTGATCGAGCTCCTCGCGCGCGAGTATCCGGTCGAGTACCTCGCCGACACGGTCGAGGCGCTCCTGATCGTGCGCTACGCCGGCCTCCGCGTCGATGAGGTCCCGATCACCATGCGCCCCCGCGCCGCCGGCGTCCCGTCGACGCGCAGCTTCAAGCTGGTCATCAACTATCTCCGGCTCCTCATCGGCATTCTCGGCTCGGCGTCGCGCCGGGCCCGTCTCCGAAAGGACGAACCATGATCGACCTGCCCAGGGGGTCGCTCAGCGGCCAGGCCCACATCCTGGTCATCGTCGCCACCGTGATCACCGCCTTGTTCATCCTCCGGCTCGTGCGGGCGCACCAGCTCCGGAGCAAGTACGCGCTGCTCTGGCTCGTCATCGGGCTGATGCTGCTGATCCTCGCCGCCGTGCCCGGCGTGCTCAACACGTTCTCGGAATGGCTCGGCGTCCTGTACTCCCCGACGCTGTTCCTGTTGCTCGCGGTCGGGTTCCTGTTCTTCGTCGTCGTGCATTACTCGTGGGAGTTGTCCCGGCTCGAGAACCGGACGCGCACGCTCGCCGAGGAGCTCGCCCTACTGCGCACCCGACTCGACAACAGCACCTCCGTCGGGAGCGGCACGCGCGACGACGACTAGACCCCGGGGCGGCGCTGCGCCTGATCGGGCGAAGCCCGAGCGGCGCCGGGGTCAGGCAGATCACTACCGTTACCTGCCGTGACGACCCGGACATTTCGGCGGGGATTAATCGCGGCGGCAATCGTCGCGCTGGCTGTTCGTGTCGCCTACATCCTCATCGTCCGTCACGACGTACCCCCGGGCGGCGACTCGTTCGCCTATCACATCGGTGCGCGGCTGCTCGTCGAGGGGCACGGTTTCATCGAGCCCCAACCGTTCATCAACGGCATCGTCGATCAGAGCGCGAGCCACCCGCCCCTCTATCTCCTGTACCTCGCGATCCCTTCGTCGATCGGGCTCGACGGCCCGGTGTCGCACATGCTCTGGTCGAGCCTGGTCGGTGTCGGGACCGTCGTGCTCATCGGGCTCACGGGCCGAGAGGTTGCCGGTCCCCGTGCCGGGCTCATCGCCGCCGGTCTCGCAGCCGTCTACCCAAACCTGTGGATCTACGACGGGTTCATCCTCGCGGAGACGATGTCGATGTTCACCGTCATTCTCTCCGTGTTTCTCGCCTACCGCTATCTGCGAACGCCGACACCATGGCGTGCTGCAGCACTGGGGCTGGCGTGTGGCTTCGCTGCTCTTCGCGCGCGGAGCTCATCTTGCTGCTCCCGCTTCTCGTTCTCCCGTGCGTCCTGATCACGCGCGCGATCGATCTCCGCAAGAAGCTCCAGTGGCTCCTGGCGGCCGGGCTCGCGGCGCTGATCCCCATCGCCCCCTGGGTGACGTTCAACATGGCACGCTTCGATCGGCCGGTCTTCCTTTCGACGGGCCTCGAGCCGACGCTGGTCGGCGCCAACTGCGACCGGACGTACTACACGGATCTCATCGGATACTTCTCGCCTGACTGCACGGAGAACGTGTTCCGGACACCGAGGAACGGCGGTCCCGACCAGTCCGTGCGAAACGTCAGGTTGGGCCGCATCGCGCGCGAGTACATCTGGGACCACAAGGGACGAGTTCCCCTCGTCGTGCTCGCTCGGTGGGGTCGCGTCACCGGCCTGTACCGAACCGACCAGCAGCTGCTGCTGGACGAGCACATCGAGGGGCGTGAGCGCGGGACGGCGCTCGCAGCACTCCTGAGCTTCTACGTCGTCGCGGCCCTGGCGATCACCGGTGCAGTGATCCTCCGGCGTCGGCGTGTCAAGGTGTTCCCCTTGATCGTCCCCTGCGCAATCGTTGTGTTCGCCGTCGCGGTGGCATTAGGGAGCAACCGCTACCGGGCGAGCGCCGAGCCGGTGCTCGCTGTCCTGGCCGCGGTCGCGATCAACGCAGGGTTGAGCGCGTACCAGCGCCGGCGGTCGCGTGCGCCGCGCACCCAGAGCGAGCCCGAGACCGCCGAGAGACCGGCAGTCGGCGCGGCCGCACCGGTGGACGGCGCATGACGTCCTTCTCATGAGCGCACAGCTCGCCGGCGAGCGCGCCGACGCCCAGGAGGCCGCGCCGGCGGCGTTGCGCCGTCGCCGACGGCTCACGTCACGGCAGCGCAACGCGATCGTCTTCGGGATCATCGCGCTCGCGTTCCTGATCCCGCTTCGAGGATTGCTTCGCAGCCAGGGCCCGCCCATGGAAGAGGGCTTCATGCTCGTCTTCCCGGAGCGCCTGCTGCACGGCGACCTCCCGAACCGGGACTTCCTCCATCTGTACGGACCCGGGAGCCTGTGGGCGCTCGCCGGCGTGTACAAGGTGTTCGGCACCTCGTTGAGCGCCGAGCGTCTCGTCGCATTGCTGCAGCAGATCGGCGTCGTCATGGGCGTCTACGCGCTGGCGCGCCACTGGGGCCGGACGGTGGCGCTCCCCTGCGCGCTGATCTCGCTCGTCATCATCGTCCCACCGATCGGGCTGACGGCCCTCGGTTGGGTCGGCGGAGTCGCGCTCGGCCTCCTCGGGCTCGCCGTCGCCCTGGAAGGCAGACGGATCGCCGATCCGAGACGCGCCGGGCGGTACGCCCTGCTCGGCGGGGTGCTGCTCGGCTTCGCCCTGCTCTATCGGCTCGATCTGATCCTCGCCGTCGGCCTCGCCGTGCTCGTGATGCTGCGCGGGCTCGACCGGGCGCGGGCGAAGCGGCTCCTCGGCGGTGTCGCCCTCGGCGCGTCGCCGTACGTCATCCAGCTTGCGACCGCCGGCGTGGGCGCCACCGTCAGCGGGATGATCCTCGACCCCGTCATCTACCTCCGGGGCGGACGCAGACTGCCGATCCCGCCGCCGTGGGATCACCTCGACGGGTTCCTCCAGCGGGCCGGGAACATCCAGCAGCTG
The DNA here is from genome assembly GCA_963768605.1 of uncultured Actinomycetes bacterium. Lineage (GTDB taxonomy): Bacteria > Actinomycetota > Acidimicrobiia > IMCC26256 > JACDBD01 > JALZAA01. The sequence goes on from CAVYIP010000022.1 coordinate 109,566, forward strand.
TCATGGCCTGTCCCGTCGTTCAGCACGGCCCAGCAGCTCACGATCTGGTTCTTCTTCCTCCTCGCCACCGTGCTGTTCCTGCTCCTCGTCGCGCGATGGCGGCTGCGTCAAGACCGCACGGCGTTCAACCCGCGCGTGCTGGCGACGGTGGCGGTGTTCAGCCTCGGGCTCATGCCGCAGGCCATCCAGCGGGTCGACTCGGCGCACTTCGCGTGGGTGAGCTGCGTACCCATCGCCTTCCTCCCGGTCGCCATCACCGAGGTGCTCCGGGCGTGGAAGCCGCGCCTCAAGATCCGGGCGCGGAACGTCCTGGCGGGTGCGAGCGTGCTGCTCTTCCTGGGCCTGGTGTTGCCGTACTTCACGGTTCGCACGTACACCGACTACTCGCTCCAGAGCTTCGGCTACCACCGCATCGCGTACAAGATCGAGCACAAGGGCCGGATCTTCTACTACGGGCGTCCCGAAGCCGCGCGCGCCGCCAACGAGCTCTTGCCCGTCGCGGATCGGATCTCGAAGCCCGGCGACCGCCTGTTCGTGGGCCCGACCGATCTCCGGAAGACGCCGTACAGCGACGCGTACCTCTATTACATGCTGCCCGACCTCGACCCGGCTACCTACTACATCGAGATGGATCCCGGCGTGGCCAACGCCTCCGGCTCGAGGTTGGCCGACGACCTCCGCTCGGCCGACATTGCCATCCTGTCGTCGGTCTGGAACGACTGGGACGAGCCGAACGACGCCCGCAAGTTCGGCTCGAACCGGCCCAACGAGATCCTCAAGCGGGACTTCTGTCTCGTCCAGTCGTTCGGGCGCGGCGGTGTCTACGAGCTCTACCGGCGCTGCAACAAGTAGCCAGTAAGTTGCAGGGCGTGCGCACGCTCGTCATCACCCCGACCTACGTCGAAGCAGAGAACATCGACGAGTTCCTCCGGCGGGCACGCGCCGCGCTTCCGAGCGCGGACATTCTCGTCGTCGACGACAACAGCCCCGACGGCACCGCCGACATCGCCGAGAGCCACGGCCGCCGAGCTGGGCAGGATCGACGTGCTGCGCCGGCCGGCGAAGACGGGCCTCGGCAGCGCGTACCGCGCCGGGTTCGCGATCGGGCTCGACAAGGGCTACGACGCGCTCGTCCAGATCGACGCCGATCTCTCGCACGATCCGGCCGTCCTCCCCGACTGCTCGCGCGAAGTCGAGTCCGGGCGCCGACCTCGCCATCGGCTCGCGGTACGTGCCCGGCGGCGAGATCCCGCACTGGCCGTGGTTCCGGCGTGCGCTGTCGCACTACGGGCAACCGCTACGCCGCCTTCGTGCTCGGGACGCGCGTCAAGGACGCCACGTCGGGCTACCGCGCGTATCGCGCCGACACGCTGAAGGCGATCGACTACGGGACGACCCGCGCCAAGGGCTACGGGTTCCAGATCGAGACGGCGTATCGCGTGCACCGATGGGGCGGTCGCATCGCCGAGGTGCCGATCGTGTTCACCGACCGCGTGCGCGGCCACTCGAAGATGACCTGGGGGGTCGCCGCCGAGGAGATGACGCTCGTTACTTGGTGGGGGCTTCGCGACCGGACTCGCCGCCTGTGGAGGCGCCGGCGCCCCGGCTAGCGGCAGCGTCCGCTTCTCCCCGCCCTCGTCCTTCTCCTCGTGGTACTCGGCCTCGACGTTCACGTTCCAGACGTCGTGGTCGGCGCCGAAGATGTTCTCGACCGAGAGCATCGCCGTGTACATCGAGTGATCCTGGTTGTTGTACTTGTGCATGCCGTTGCGTCCGACGGGAAAGACGTTCGGCGCGTTGGCGTCGAGCCACTTGCGCATCGTCTCGACGTTGGCCTTGTAGCTCCCGTCGTACATCGGGTACGCCTTCGGCATGCGCACGACGTAGCCGGCTTCGACCTGGGTCGCGTCGTCCAGGAGGCCGATCTCGCTCAGCTCGCGCTTGCCCTGCTCGATCAGATCCTCGTCGGCCTTCGTCCACATGTCGTCGCCCTCGTTCACGAAGTACTCGAGACCGAGGCAGGTGCGACCGTCCTTGACCAGGTACGGCGACCAGACACCGAAGTTCTGGATCCGGCCGACCTCGACACTCGCGTCGTTGATGTAGATCCAGTTGTCGGGAAAGCCCCGCTCCTCCGGCACCACGAGCGCGACGGTGATGAAGTCCCGGTAGCGGAGCCCGTCCGCAGCGGCCTGGACCTCCGGCGGGACGGGCGGGTCCATCGCCCGCAGCAGCGCGCTGATCGGCATCGACGAGATCACGTGGGTGCACTCGTACCGAGTGGGGACGCCGTCGGTCTCGGCGGTGACCGCGACCGCCTTCCCGTCGCTGAGGTGAACCTTGCTGACCGTGGAGTTGAAGACGACCTTGGTGCCGTGGGCCGTGACGAGCTCCGTGGCGCGCTCCCACATCATCCCCGGCCCGTACTTCGGATAGTTGAACTCCTCGATCAGGCTCGTCACCTGCTTCGACTTGTCCTTCTTGCGCCGGATCCGCTTCGGCTTGAGGGCCTCCCACACCGCGCGGAAGAGCGAGAGGTTCTTGATCCGCTGCGCACCCCAGTCGGCCTGGATGTCCGTGCACGGGACGCCCCACACCTTCTCGCTCTGCGTCTTGAAGAAGTGCCGGTACAGACGCCAACCGAACCGCGAGGCGACGAATCCCTCGAGCGTCGACTTGTCCTTCGGCGGGTGGATGCGCACCCACAGGTACGAGGCGACGCAACGGGCGGCTTCGATCGGCCCGAGGTTGCGCAGCGCGTTCATCGCCGAGATCGGGTAGTCGTAGAACTTGCCGCGGTAGTAGATGCGGCTGAGACGAGGACGGCGCAGGAAGTCGTCGGGGCCGAGGATCTCGAACCACAGATCCTCGACCGGCTGCACCTTGGTGAAGAAGCGGTGGCCGCCGATGTCGAAGCGCCAGCCGTCGCGCTCGGCCGTGCGGCTGATCCCGCCGACGACGGTGTCGGCCTCGAGCACCGTCGACGTCACGCCCCGCTTGTTCAGCATGTACGCGGCCGTGAGACCGGCGGGGCCGGCTCCGACGATCACGACGTTGGGCGTCGCCCGCTCGTCGGCGGCCGGCGCGGACTGTTCCGTCGACTCCGTCGTCATGCAGAGGCTCCGAACTGGCGGACAGGGTGGGCCGGCGCCGTGTGCGCATCCGGGACCCGAGCACGCCAGTGTACGAGCCTCGGCCCCCGACCCGCCGAACCCCGCGCTCACGGGACGTAGACCCCGAGGAAGCTGAGGACGCTGTACCCGACCAGCCCCGCCGCCGACGCCGCCAGCACCGGCCGCTCGACGTCGGGCCGGTCGGTGACGAGCGCGACCGCGAGCACGAGCGGGAAGGCGCTCATCGCGTAGCGCTCGAGCGAGTCGAGGTTGCGGGCCGACAGGTTCACCACGAGCATCGCCGCCGCGTACGTCCCGTACGACGCCGGGAGCCGCCGCAACAGCACCACGATCAGCACGACGAACACCGCCGCCCACAGGATGTGCAGCCCAGATCCGAACCGGTCGCCGTGTACGAGGTCGCCGATGCCGTCGAACGTCCGTGTGAACGGGTCGACGAAGCCGCCCCGGTGGGCGCGATCGTTCTGTATCCGGAGCGGGAGCCAGGCGTCGCCGTAGGCGTAGCGCACCCACAGCAGATAGAGGCCGCTGCCGACCGGGGCCGCGAGCACCGCGCCGACGCGAGCGACGCGATCGCGCGCCGACGCACCCGGCCAGCCCCGCACCCCCTCGATCGCGGCCGGGATGGCGAGGAGCACGCCCACCGGGCGGGTCAGCCCGGCGAGCAACCCGAACGGCGCCGCCCACGCGAATCGACCCCGCCGGAGCGCGAGGAACATCGCCACCGACAGCAACATGAACGTGGCTTCGGCGTAGCCGAGGACGAGCGCCACCGCGGGCGGGAAGATCGCGGCGAACCACGCCGCTCGCACGGCCGTGCGCTCGTCACCGGTCTCCCGGCGCGCGAGCCGGTACAGCAGCGCGCCGAACAGGAGCGCCGAGCCGTTCGCGACGACGAGGAGCGCGAAGGCGTCGTTGCCGACGAACACCACCCCGAGACCTCGCGCCACGAGCGGAACCAGCGGGAAGAACCGCAGCGCGCCCGAGCCCACCGCGCCGTACCCGTGCTCGGCGATGTCCCGGTAGAACGCGGCGTCCCAGGCGAACAGGCCCTGCCCGAGCTGCACGGGCCGTTTCGCCCCCTCGATGTGGTCGACACCGAAGCGGGTGAGCGCCAGCGATCCGACTACGAACACCCGGGCCAGCGCCCACGGCACCACCGCGGCGCGCAGGTCGCGCCGCACGAACTCCCGTACGGCGTCGATCACCGGCCCGGGTACTCGAACAGGGCCATGAACTCCGGGAAGTTGTCGTTCGCTTCGACCAGCTGCCGTACGCCGGGCCGCGCTGCGCTCAACGACTGCAGCACGGCGTCGCAACGGCCCTCGTTGCCGCCTCGGTACTGCACCGCGACCACGTACCAGATCGTGCTCTCGGGCCCGGCCCGGTCCAGCACGCGCTGCGCGAACGCGTTGGGATCGACGCGGTGGCGACGCTGCTCGTAGTCGACCCAGTCGACGAGCTCCGGCCTGTCCCCCACCGGGAACGTGAGCTGCACGAGGCCGCGCTCGCCTTCGAGCAGGCGACTCACGCTGGGGCCCAGCTGGTCCGGGCAGTACAGGACGACGTCCCCGGGTTTGGCGCCGGCGCGGACGGCGTTCGCCACCTGCGCCGCCTGGGTGCGGTTGTCGAACACGACGCGCAGACCACTCCCGAGGCCGATGATCACCACGACGGCGAGCAGGACGGCGCGGATCCGCTTGTCGGCGAAGACCGTGATCCCGTACGCCACGACCAGGACGAAGAGCGGATAGAGGACCGACGCGTACCGGCCGGCGAACGTGCCGCGCGTGACGAAGGCGAACGCGCCGCCGAGCAGGAGCGTTCCCACCCAGGTCACCGTCTCGATCCGGACACCGGGGCGAGTCCTCGCGTCGAGCTCGATGCGATACCTGTCGATCGCGCGCCCGAACAGGGCGACGATCACCAGCATGATCAGGACGACCAAGAGGGCGTAGGCCTCGGAGTGCTCGCCTCCGGCGAAGTCGCGCAACCCGAACGCGAACGAGGCCGTCACGAAGATCGCGTCGCCCCACGGTGTTCCGGTGTGCTCCGACTGGTACAGGAAGGTCGGGATCCAGGGCAAGAACGTGATGGCGCCGGCGACGAGCGCGACGAGGGCCGACCGCGCCGCATGTCGCTGTGCCGCATCTGCACCCCGCCACGCCTGCCAGATCAACAGCGCGCCCACCACCGCGATCAGGTAGAAGGACCAGTAGTGCGTGTACAGGAGCAGGCCGGTGATGAGCGCGACGACGGCCTGGCGGCCGAGCGACGGGCGTTCGAGGAGTCGCCGGACGGCCAGGTACCCGACCGTCACGAGCAGCATCACGAGCGAGTACATGCGCGTCTCGGAGCCGAACCCGATCGCGAACGGCGAGGACGCCAGGACCAGCACCGCGATCCAGGCGCCGGCCCGACCGGCGACGCGGCGGCCGGCGAACCACATCGGGATGAGGGTCACCACCGAAATGACGCCGGACAGTGAACGCACGGCGAGGTCGGAGGTGCCGAACACATCCGTCCACGCGTGCAGCATGAAGTAATAGAGAGGCGGCGCGCCGTCGTGGCGGAGCCAGTCGGGGATGTCCCCGTAGGGCAGGCGGGAGATGTTGACCGACAGCGCCTCGTCGAGCCACAGGTCGCTTCGGGTCACGAACCGCATCACGATGCCCGCCGCGATCACGAGCACCACCGCGGCCACGACCCACCAGGTGGGCGAGCCTTCGTCGGTGGGGGCGGCGCCGTCGGGCGGGCTGGTGGCGCGCGCGGGTGCCTCGGAGGCCACCTTCATCGCTCGAACGGTAACAGCCGCGACCGGATCAGGCGGGTTCGTCCGAATTCTTGAAGTCCCACCACTGGATCTCGACCATCATCGGCAGCAGGTACCGCACGTAGAAGCTCGTGATCGCGAGCATGCCGTGGTCGGTGAGCTCCCGATCGACGATGTCGACGCGGTCGTCGCGCGTTCGGAACGTCTTGGCCCGGGCGAGCATGTCGTCGAGCTCCTGCTCGGTCTCGACCGACAAGCCGAAGTGATCGAGCCGAGGGCACGCCATCGGCGGGTCGTCGGCGATGAGGAACACGAACTGCTCGTAGGTGTAGGCCGACAGGACGAGCTTCTTGCCGTCGACGGTCTCGGTCGGCAGCTCCTTCCAGCCGAAGACCTCGTCGTAGAAGCGCACGAGATCGCGCCGGCCGTCCTCGCCCAGCAGCTCGCTCGGGACGCTCATGGCCACGTGGTTGAACCGCGGCGTCCGGGTCGGGGTCGTCATCGTGGCTCTCCGTTTCCGCGGTTCGTCTCCGTGCCGGGCGCAATGAGCACCTTGGCGGGAAGGTCGCCGGCGACCAGCCGCTCGACGGCGTCGTACAGCCCCTCGAGCGGGACGTCGTCGGACTCGATGAGGACGTCGGTCGGGAAGTCGGGCGAGGCGAGCAGCTCGAGCGCGCGCGGGAACCCGTCGGGGTCGTAGACGAAGGCGCCCGTGATCACGAGCTCGTTCAGCAGGATGCGGTTGTTGTCGAACCGCGGCCAGCTCATGCCCGCGCCCACGAGCACGAGGGAACCGCCCCGCTTCAGCTGCGCCAGCGCCGCCTCCATCGCCACGCCGTGGCCGGAGCATTCGAGCGCGACGTCGAAGGGATCGTCGACGAGATCGAAGGGCATGCCGGGTTTGGGAAGGTCGTCGGGCGTGACGACGGTGGCGCCGAGGCGCTCCGCCAGCGCCCGCCGGGTCGGGTGGGGCTCGCTCGCGACGATGTCGGTCACGCCGCGCGCTCTGGCGGCGGCGATGCTCAGCGCGCCGATCGGCCCGCACCCGGTGACGAGCACCCGTTGCCCCGCCTCCACGCCGCCGCGCGTCAAGCCGTGCAGCGCGACCGCGAGCGGTTCGGCCAGCGCCGCCGCTCGCATCGACACGCCGGGAGGCACGCGCAGGAGCTCGGCGTCGCGGACGCGCACGAAGTCGGCGAACGCCCCCTGGAACTCGCCGACGCCGGGGCTGGCGCGACCGGTGCAGAGTTGCGGTCGCCCGGCGAGGCAGTACTCGCACGCACCACAGCGTTGCGACGGGCCCGCCGACGACCTCGTCGCCCGGTGACCACCCGGTGACGTCATCTCCCGACCGCGACCACGCGCCCCGAGTACTCGTGCCCGCCGATGGAGTTCGGCGCGCCCCACCCGTCCACGAACATGTGCAGGTCGCTGCCGCAGACCCCGCAGTGACTGACCTCGAGGAGCACGTCGTGCGGGCCGAGCTCCGGGACGGGACGGTCCTCCACCGCGACGTCGCGCGGCCCGCGGTAGACGGCGGCGCGCATCGTTGCCGGAACGGCTCCGGCTGTTTTCCCTGACACGAGTGTCAGAGCGTAATAGGGTCGGCCGCAGGGGGAATGCGCGGGCTGGTCTACTTGTCCGACCACACCGGAGTCGGGGCAGACTTGTCCTGTCGAAAGGGCTGACACCATGAGCGCAGACCTCATCATCCGCGGCGGCACCGTGATCGACGGCTCCGGTGCGCCGGGCCGGCGGGCCGACGTCGCCGTCACCGGCGACCGGATCACCGAGATCGGCGACGACCTCGACGGCAAGCGCACCCTCGACGCCGCCGGACACGTCGTGGCGCCCGGGTTCATCGACATCCACACCCACTACGACGCGCAGGTGTTCTGGGACCCGGCGCTCACGCCGTCCTCGTGGCACGGCGTGACGAGCGTCGTCGCCGGCAACTGCGGGTTCTCGATCGCGCCGTGCCGGCCCGCTCACCGCGAGCTGATGGTCCACACGCTCGAGCACGTCGAGGACATGAGCCCCGCCACGCTCGAGGCGGGTGTCCCCTGGGACTTCGAGACGTTCCCCGAGTACCTCGACTCCGTCGAGCGCCGCGGCACCGTCATCAACTACTCCGCGTACCTCGGCCACACCGCGCTGCGGCTCTGGGTGATGGGAGACGCCGGGTACGAGCGCGAAGCCACCGACGACGAGCTGCTCAAGATGCAGGCCGTCCTACGCGAGGCGGTCGAGGCGGGCGCGGCCGGGTTCGCATCGAGCTCGTCGGCGACGCACTCCGGTGACGGCGGGCGACCGGTGCCGTCCCGACTCGCCGACGTGCACGAGCTCGAGGTCATCATGACCGCCCTGGATCAAGCCGGGCGCGGCGTCGTCGAGCTCCTCCCGGGCGAGAAGATCAAGCACAAGGACGTCTACAAGCTCCAGCGCACGATCGGCCGGCCGTTCACGTGGACCGCGCTGCTCACGATCAAGGGCTACCCGTGGCACGAGGGGATGGCCGAGCTGAACCAGAAGGAACGCTCGACGGGTGCGGACGTCTGGCCGCAGGTCTCCGTCCGTCCGCTCGTGTTCTCGATGAACATGGCCGAGCCGTTCACGTTCAACATGAACCCGATCTTCGCCGCCCTGATGGACAAGACGGTCGAGGAGAAGCTGGCGGCGTTCCGCGATCCCGAGTGGCGCAAGAAGGCGCAGGAGGAGCTGGACGAGCCCCGGTTCTTCAAGCCGAACTGGGAGAAGCTCTCGGTCAGCGAGACCACGAAGTACCCGGAGCTGATCGGGAAGCCGGTTGCGGCGATCGCGAGCGAGCGCGGCGTTCCGCCGCTCGACGCGATCCTCGACCTCGCGGTCTCGGAGAACCTCGAGACGCGCTTCCGCAGCATCCTCGCCAACGACGACGAGGACGCGATCGGATGGCTGCTCCAGCAGGACGGCATGCTCATCGGCCTGTCCGACGCCGGCGCGCACGTCAGCCAGCTGTGCGACGCCTGCATGGCGACCGACCTGCTCGGCCAGTGGGTGCGCGACCGCGGCGTGATCCCGTTGGAGGCCGGCGTGCGCAAGCTCACCGGCGAGCCCGCCGACGTGTACGACCTGCGCGATCGCGGCTACGTGCGCGAAGGCATGACCGCCGATCTGGCGGTCTTCGATCCGGACACGGTCGCTCCCGGCCCTCTCCGGCGCGTGCGGGACTTCCCCGCCGACGGCGAGCGGCTCGTGGCCGACGCGCCCGAAGGCATGGCGCACGTCGTCGTGAACGGGACGCCGATCCGCGTCGACGGCGAGCCTGTCCCCGACGCCGTCGCGTCGAAGCCGGGTCGCCTCCTGCGGGGTTGACGACCGGCCGCGATCCGCGCCGGTGACCGAGATCACGGCCGACGAGGCCGCCGATCCGAGCGCGCGCCGGCGATTCCGGCGCGCCGCGCTCGTCGGCGGACTCCTCGCGCTGCTCGTCTTCTTCTGGATGGTCAACGCCGGCCAGCTCAACCCGTTCCACGCCGAGCGCTTCGGGAACTTCTACGACATCCAGGCGCACAGCCTCCTCGACCTGCGCTGGGACGTGCCCGCGAAGCAGGTGGTATTCGAAGGCTTCCTGGTCGACGGCAAGACGTACGTGTACTTCGGTCCCGTCCCCGCGCTCCTGCGCCTCCCGGTGGTCGCGCTCACCGACAGCCTCGACGGTCGGCTCACACAGGTGTCGATGCTGGCCGCGTTCGCCGTGGCCATGGTCTTCGTCACGCGCCTGAGCTGGCGCATCCGCGGCCTGGTCCGTGGGGACGCGCCCGTGTCGCGACTGGATCTGTGGGCGATGGGCGGATACCTGTTCCTCGTCGCGACGGGCTCCGTGATGCTGTTCCTCGCCAGCCGCGCGTTCGTGTACCACGAGACCGAGCTGTGGGGAGCGGCCCTCGCGCTCGCCGCCTACGACGCAATCCTCGGCGCACTCCTGGAGCCCTCGCGCCGGTGGATCATCCTCGCCGGGTTCTGGAGCACCGCCGCGTTCCTGACGCGCGCGACCGTCGGCGCCGGTCCCCTCGTGGCGCTCGGGATCATCCTCGCCGTCGTGCTGCTCCGGCGCCTGGCGGGCCGGCGCCTCGGCGCGCCGGCGCGCTGGTTGGCGGCGCCGGACAGGCTGGGATCGTCCTCGTTGGTCTGGTGGCTGGCCGCCGCGATCGCGGTGCCCGTCGTCGTGTACGCCTACGTCAACTACTCGCGTTTCGGCTCGTTCTTCGGGCTGCCCCTCGACGACCAGGTCTACTCACAGTTCAACCCGGCCCGCCGGCGCGCCCTCGCCGACAACGGCGGCAGCCTGTTCGGCCTGAAGTTCCTGCCGACGCAGCTCCTCCAGCTCGTCCGGCCGGACGGATTGCGCTTCGACTCGCTGTTCCCGTGGATCACGTTCCCGCGCCCCGCCACCGTCCTCGGCGGGGTCACGTTCGACACCCGAGACTGGGCGTCGAGCATCCCCGCCACGATGCCGGCGCTCACGGTGCTCGGCGGCACCGGCATCGTCGTGCTCGTACGCCGCGCCGGCGCCGCCGCCGTCCGGGCGCCGCTGATCGGTGCGGTGTGCGGTGGGCTCGCCACCCTGACGATCGCGTTCGTGGCCAACCGGTACATGTCCGACCTGCTTCCGGCGATCGTGCTGGCAAGCCTGGTCGGGCTCCACGCGTTCCTCGGCATTGCGCAGCGCGTGCCCAGAGCGACGTGGACGCGCATCCTCGCCGTCATCGTGCTCGTCCTTGTCGTGATCTCGCTGTGGGTCAACTTCGCGTTGGCGTTCTCGTACCAGCGCGCGCTCTTCCCGCAAGATGCGTCCGAACGCGCCGGGTTCATCGGGTTCCAGCAGGACGTCGACGAGCTCATTCCGGGCGGGCCACGCGGCAACGTCCAGTTCGGCCGTGAGCTGCCCGGCGCGGGGTTCGCGAGGAGAGATGTTCGTCGTCGGCAACTGCGGCGGTCTCTACTGGTCGGACTCACGCGAGTGGTTCGTGGTCGAGCGGGCGAACGGCGCCGGCCACTTCCGCTTGCGAGTCCGGTTCCCCGACGTCGCCGCCGGCGAGGAAGCGCTCCTCGGCATCGGCGCCGGCTCCGACCAGAACGTCCTCCAGCTGCGGTCTCTCCCCGATCATCGGGCCCGCTTCGTTCTCCTCAGCCGCGTTGCGCCGCAGCCGCTGGTCAGCGCGCCCCAGCGCATCGAGCCCGGCCGCGCGTACTCGCTGGACGTGATCATCGACAACAGGACGGGCTTGGTGCGCGTGACGCTCGACGGTCACAGTGTGCTCGACGAGATCACGTTCCTCGTGCCCGGCGATCAGGCGACGATCGGGAGCGCAGTCGGCCAGGCCCCGTTCTCGGGAACCATCCGCGAGCTTCCCGTGCGCACGCCGCTGTGCGACCGGGTGCGGGACCGCTACGCGGCCGGCTCGAGCTCGTAGAGGAACTGGTAGGCGAACAGCGTCGGACGCAACGCGGTTCCGATGCGGTCGATGCGCTTGATGGCGCGACGGATCGTGTCGCCGGCGCCGGCAACATCGTCCCGACCGCCCCGGTCGACGACCTCGAGCGGCAGCGCTGAGGAACTCGCGCCGCCGAACCGAGTAACCGGCGCGTCCGACGATACCTCGAAGCTCCATGCGGGTGAAGAACCGCACGTGACCGCGGTCGAGGATGCCGCGCCGGTCGTAGTCGAAGCGCCCGAGCGCGACGCGCAGGCGCGGGTACCAGTGCCCGAAGTTCGGCACGCAGGCGACGACGGACCCGCCCGGCGCCAGCCGTCCCGTGAGCGCTTCGAGGAGCGCCTCGGGCTCACGCACGTGCTCGAGCACGTCGGCGGCGACGATCACGTCGTACCCGGTGCCCACCTCGTCGGGGATGCCGTCCTCGAGGTCGGCGCTGCGACGAAGGTCGTCGACCCGGTCGCGCACGCCCTGGATGCTCCTCGAGGTCGACGCCCGTGACCTTGTGGCCCGTGGACGCGCAGCTCGGCGGCGAGCGCACCGTCGGAGCAACCGAGATCGAGCACCCGGCGACGGCTGGCGATCGGCGAGCCAGGCGAGGATCCGCCCGTGCGACGTGTCGGGATCGATCTTGCGCTCGTACGCCTCGACTCGCGAATGCCATCTCGCCCGATGCCGAAGCCCATCTTGTGGGCGCGGTAGCGCAGCACGTGCCGCGACACGTCCTTGGCGTACTTGACGCCGTCCACGTAGCAGATCTCGTCGCCGTAGTACGTCGGGATCGGGATCTCGTGCGATGCCGCTTCCCCGCCTCGAGCAACTGCAGGATGATCTGCGTGTCGAAGTCGAAGCCGTCCGAGTTCTGCTCGAACGGAATCGAGCGGAGCGCGTCCACGCTGTAGGCCCGGTACCCGCTGTGCCACTCGGTGAGGTCGGCGCCGGCCATCGAGTTCTCGAACCGTGGTCAGGATCCGGTTGCCGACGTACTTGTACAGCGGCATCCCGCCACGACGGCGCCTCTCCCGGCTCCATCATCCGCGAACCGAAGACTGCGTCGCACTTGTCGAGCTCCAACGGCTCCACGATCTCGGGCAGGATCTCGGGCGCGTACTGGCCGTCGCCGTGGAGCAGGACGACGATGTCGAGCTCGTGCTCGATCGCCCACTGGTAGCCGGCCTTCTGGTTGCCGCCGTAGCCGAGGTTGCGCGGGTGGCGGACCACGGTGAGCGGAAGATCGCCCGACTGCTGCTGGTACCCGAGGCCGACGAGATAGGTGGAGTCCTGGCTGTGATCGTCGCCGACGAGGACCTCGTCGATCCGCGGGGCGAAGTCGCGCGGGATGCGGTCGAGCACCTGCGCGAGCGTCGACGCCGCGTTGTACGCGACGACCAGGATCCCGATCCGCTTCATGGGGTCAAGGGTAGGTGAGGCGTCATGAGCCGGACGAAGGAGGCGGCTTCCCGATCCGTTCGTATGCCTCGTCCGGGATCGCCGACGTGTCCTTGTAGATGTGGTGGACGCACGCCTCGCCCTTGCGCTCGGGCGGGTGCTCGATGCTCGTCGGTGCGCCACCCCATTCGACGGGCTGCATCTCGTTGTTCACCGAGCAGTGGGCGCAATACACGGGCAGCTCGTCGCGCATGAACGTGCGGCCGCTCTGCTCCCGCAGCGTGAGGTACGCGGGGTCGCCCTCGTAGCGGCCGTCGTCGATCAGCCGGCCGCCGGTCCCGCACCGGAACGACAGCACGATCTTCTCGTCGTCCTCGTCGACGTCGACGCTGCCCATGTTGCTCACCATCGCCCGGGCGATGACCTTGGCGCGGACCGACGCCGGGAGCGAGCCCCAGTCCGTGCCCGTGTCGCGTCGGGGGCGCACGAACTCGTCGCCGGTCTTGCGCAGCGCTCGCTCGACCGCCTCCTCCCCCAGTTCCTCGCCGATGAACGTGAGCAGCGACGTGATCCAGTTGATCGAGTAGTCCTTGAGCGCGCCCCACTGGTCGACGGCCTTGTCGAGCAGCGCGGAGCCGTCATCGCTCCGCCCCGCCATGAACGCGGCGCGGGCCTGCTCCCACAGGGGTGTCTGCATTTTGTCGATGTCGGCGTCGGAAAGCATCGGGTCGGTCATGGCCCGCCCCCTCGTCGCTTGCTGGTGTGGCTTCGACTATCTCGGTAGCCCGAGCACGCGCTCGGCGATGATGTTGCGCTGGATCTCGCTCGTGCCGCCCGGGATGGTCCCTGCGAACGACCGGAGCCACTGCGTCGCCCACGATCCGTCCCGCCACATCGTCGGGCCGAGGGTGCGAGTGTCGAGGGCCTCGGGGCCCTGCGCTTCGATGCCGGCGGCCAGGCACTTCTGGAGCGTCTCGCTGCCGTACAGCTTCAGGAGCGAATGCTCCGCCGACGAGCGGCCCTGCATGAACTTGGCGAAGCCCCGGTACCCGAGCAGCAGCAGGGCCTGTGAATCGATGTAGAAGCCTGCGACCTGGTCCCGGAAGCGCGGGTCGTCGCGCAACGGGATGCCGTCGGGCCCCTGCCGGTCGCCGAGGTCGATCATCGCCCGGACGCCGCGGTCGACTGCGTGCGCGTAGTCGATCCAGAGCATGGCGCGTTCGTGCGCGAGCGATCCCTGCGTGATGGGCCATCCCTGGTGCAGCTCCCCGACGAGCGCATCGGCGGGCACGACCACGTCCGTGAAGAACACCTCGTTGAAGTCGTAGTAGTCGGGCTCGGAGAGCTCCGGGAACGGCCGGCATTCGATGCCGGGCGTCTTCATGTCGATGATCAGCGCGCTGATCCCCTTGTGCTTGGGCGCGTCGGGATCGGTGCGGACGAAGCAGAGGCACCAGTCGGCGTGGTGCGCGCCGGAGGTCCATACCTTCTGGCCGTTCACGACGAAGTGGTCGCCGTCGAGCACCGCTCGGGTCGACAGCGAGGCAAGGTCACTGCCGGCGCCGGGCTCGCTCATCCCCAGGCACCACGCGATCTCCGCCCGCAGCGTCGGGAGCAGGAACCGCTCCTGCTGCTCGGGCGTCCCGTAGTCCTTGATCGACGGGGCCACGATGCCGAGCCCCTGCGGGTTCAGGCTGCGGTGGATGTCACGCTTGGAGAGCTCCTCGAAGTAGATCATCTGCTCGGCCGGGCTCGCGTCGCGACCGCCGAGCTCCGGCGGCCAACCGGGGACGAGCCATCCGTCCTCGAACAGAGTCCGCTGCCACCGCCGCGCCCACTCCGGCAGGTCGGCGCTCGACTGCTTCCGCTCGTTCATGACCTCCGGCGCCGGCGCGTGCGCGTCGAGCCACGCGATGAGATCGCGCCGGAACTGCTCTTCCGTTTCGCCGTACCGCAGTCGCACGGCCCCGACGGTACTCGTTACAGTCCGGCTCCTTGGACTTCGAGTTCAGCGAGGATCAGGAGCTGTTGCGCGCGACGGTGCGTCGCTACCTCACCGAGCGAGCGCCGATCGCGTACGTGCGCGAGATGCTCGACGACGAGCGCGGCACGACCGACGACGTGTGGTCGGGGCTCATCGCGCTCGGCGCGACCGGCCTGCTGGTGCCCGAGGTGCACGGTGGCGCGGGCATGGGCATGGTCGACATGGCCGTCGTGCTCGAGGAGCTCGGCCGGGCCGTGCACCCCGGTCCGTTCGCGTCGACCGCGGTCGGCGCCGTGAGCCTCGTCGCGTTGGCCGGGAGCGAGGATGACGCCGCCGAGCTGCTGCCCGGGCTTGCTTCCGGTGAGTCGACCGGCACCGTCGCGCTCTCGTCGGCCGGCGACACCCGCGCCGCGGTCAACGACGGTGATTGGAGCATCACCGGTGAGAAGACGCACGTCGCGGACGCAATCGCCGCTGACATGCTCGTCGTCACGGCCACCACGACCGAAGGCGAGCTCGGCGCCTTCGTCGATCGAGCGCGACGCGCCCGGTCTGGAGGTCACGCCGACCGCGACCGTCGACGGGACGCGCAAGTTCGCCACGGTCACGCTCACCGAGGCGCCGGCGCGTCGCCTCGGCACGGGCGACGCGACAGAGCGCGGTCGCCGAGACCGTCGATCGTCTCGGCATCGCCGCGGTCGTGGACGGCGTCGGCGCCGCGTCGCGGGCGCTCGA
Source organism: uncultured Actinomycetes bacterium (assembly GCA_963768605.1). GTDB lineage: Bacteria > Actinomycetota > Acidimicrobiia > IMCC26256 > JACDBD01 > JALZAA01. The sequence goes on from CAVYIP010000022.1 coordinate 125,058, forward strand.
GATGGCCGTCGAGTACGCGAAGGAGCGGCGCCAGTTCGATCGCCCCATCGGCTCCTTCCAAGCCGTGCAGCACCTGTGCGCCGACATGCTCCGCGCCGTCGAGCTCGCCCGAGCCGGCGGCTACTACGCGTGCTGGGCCGCCGACGCCGCCGACCCGGCCGAGCGCCACCGCGCCGCCACGATGGCGCAGGCGTTCGCGGCCGACGAGCTGTACACGGTGGGCGCGTCGCTCATCCAGGTCCACGGCGGCATCGGCTTCACCTGGGAGCACGACGCGCACCTCTATTACAAGCGCCTCCTCACGCTGAAGGAGCTCGCCGGCGGCTCGCCCGGGCAGCTCGAGGAGCTCGCCTCCCTGGTCCTGGACTCGGGCTAGCTCGGCCCGGCTGGACAGGTGACCAAATGGTCACCTATTCTCCGGGCATGGACGCAGTGTTCAGGGCCCTCGCCGACCCGACCCGGCGGAGCCTCCTCGACGAGCTCTTCCGGGAAGACGGGCAGACGCTGAACGCGCTCGAGGAGCACTTCTCGATGACGCGCTTCGGCGTCATGAAGCACCTGAAGCAGCTCGAGGAGGCAGGACTGGTGGTCACCCGGCGGCGAGGCCGCGAGAAGCTCCACTTCCTGAACGCCGTCCCGATCCAGCTCGTCCACGACCGGTGGGTGAGCAAATACGCCGAGCCCTGGGCCGCCGGCTTGAGCGGGCTCAAGCGCCAACTGGAGGGACAACAAATGGAGAAGGTTTTCGAGATCTACATCAAGACCACGCCCGAGCGCCTCTGGGAGGCGATCACCGACCCCGACATCCGCGCCAAGTACAACTTCGGCGCGGGTGTCTTCTCGGAGTGGAAGCGCGGCTCGCGTCTCGACATGAGCGCGGGCGACGGGAGCATCGCCCTGGGCGAGGGCGAGGTGCTCGAAGCCGACCCGCCCCGCCGGCTCGTGCACACGATGACCGCGTTGTGGAGCGACGACGTGAAGAACGAGGGCAGCTCGCGGGTCACGTGGGAGATCGAGCCGGTCGGCGACTCGTGCCGCCTCAGCCTCACGCACGACCAGCTGCGCGACGGCGCGAACGCCGAGCTCTACGGCGGCTGGCCGCAGATCCTGTCCGGCCTCAAGACGTGGCTCGAGACCGGAGAGGAGCTCACGACGCCGGGCTCGCTGATGTACACGCAAGGATCGGGCGCGGCTTGAGCTGAACGGAAGCGGGGAGACGCCGGAAGGAGCGAGAGATGCGCAAAGTCGTCGTGATCGAACACGTGACGCTCGACGGGGTGATGCAAGCCCCCGGCCGTGCCGAGGAGGACGACCGCGGCGGGTTCGATCACGGCGGCTGGGCGCATGCCCGCACCGACGAGGTCATGGGCCGGAAGATGGGCGAGGGGATGGCGCAGGGAGGACCGTTGCTCTTCGGGCGCCGGACCTACGAGGACTTCCTCTCGTTCTGGCCCAACCAGACCGACAACCCGTACACCGAGGTGCTCGACAACGCGCGAGAAGTACGTGGCGTCGACGACCCTGAAGGAACCGCTGCCGTGGAACAACTCCACACTCCTCGACGGCGACGCGGTCGAGGCGGTGGCGAAGCTCAAAGAGCAGCCGGGCAAGGACTTCGGTGTGCTCGGCAGCGGGCAGCTGGTCCGGTCGCTGATGCAGCGGGGTCTCGTCGACGAGTTCGTGCTCATGATCCACCCACTCGTCCTGGGGACGGGTCGACGTCTCTTCGCCGACGGAGGCGCGTTCGCCGAGCTCCAGCTGACCGACACCACGACGACCACCACGGGCGTAGTGATCGCGAGGTACCGGGCGGCACCGCACACGGAGGGGTGACACTGAGGGGTTTAGCTGCCCCCTATTTGGCGCGAAACTTCTGGTACCTCCCGAGCGAGGACGAATCGCCTTCGCCCCCTTGGGAGAACGAGGAAGGTGGGAGACCAGATAGGACCGGGGTCTCCCGCCTTCCCGCGTCCGACGAACGAGAGTCGCGACCGGTTCAGCGGCGGTTCGTGAGGAGCAGGCAGCCGGCCAGCGGTCCCCCGCCTGCCGCCGCCACACCGACTTCGGGATCGCCCGGCACCTGCCGCTCCCCCGCCTCGCCCCACAGCTGCACGCACGCCTCGTGGAGGAACCCGTAGCCGTGCAGCCGGCCCGCCCGACAGCTGCCCGCCGTTCGTGTTCAGCGGCGAGCTCCCCGTCGCGTGCGATGCGCTGCCCGCCTTCGACGAACGGCCCCGACTCGCCCCTGCCGCAGAACCGCATGGCTTCGAGCCACGACATCGTGATGAAGCTGAACCCGTCGTACATCTCGGCCAGCTGCACGTCCGACGGCTGGATGTCGGTGCGCGTCCACATCTGCGCGGCGGCGTCGCGGCACGCCATCGTCGTGAGGTCGTCGAACTGGTCCCACGACGGCCGCCCGTACAGCGCGGTCCCGACCGCCTCCACGTTGATCGGGGGCTTGCGCAGGTCGGCGACCGTGTCGGCGTGCGACACGATGACCGCGGTGCCGCCGTCGCACGGCACGTCGCAGTCGAACAGGCACAGCGGCGACGAGATCATCCGGGCGTCGAAGTAGTCGTCCATCGTCATCGGGTCGCGGTAGATCGCCTTCGGGTTGACGCCCGCGTTCTTGCGGGCGTTGAGCGCGATCTGGGCCAGCTGCTCGCGCGTCGTGCCGAACTCGTAGAAGTGCCGCTGGGCGAACATCGCGATCCAGGTCGTCGCCGACGGCGCCGCGAACGGCAGGTTCCACTGCATGAAGCCGCCGGCGCGGAAGCTCCCGCCGCCCCCGCCGCCGGGCATGACCGCGGAGCGGCCCTGCTTGCCCTGGGCGCTGCCCTCGTAGACGCTGCGGAAGCACAGCACGTGCGTCGCCAGCCCCGCCGCCACCGCCATGCACGCGTCGATCACCGAGCCGAGCTGACCGGGCAGCTCGATGCCGCCGGTGTACCAGCCGAGCTCGAGGCGCAGCGCGTCCTGCACTTCGACGAGCGCCCGCGCCCGAGAAGCCGGGCGGCGTGTCCATCGGCCCCGGATAGGTGGCGATGCCGTCGATGTGGTCGGTGGTGAGGCCGGCGTCCTCGATGGCGGCCATGCACGCGTCGAGCGTGAGGTCGAGCGGGTCGCGGAAGAGGCGGCGGCCGATCTCGGACTGTCCCGCGCCGCTGATCACGGTGCGCCGCTCGATCGGGTCGACGACGGCCATCAGGGCACCGGCGCGAACAGCGGGATGTAGACGGTCTCGTCACCGTCGTCGTGCCGCTCGAAGACGACCTGCGACCGGCATGCCGATGCGCACGTCGTCGGGCGGGCAGTTCACGATGTTGGTCGTCAGCCGCAGGCCTTCCTGCTCGGGCAGCTCGACGATCGCGACGACGTACGGCGGCTCGGGCCCGGGCATCCACTGCTGCACGTTGATCGAGAACGTGTGCACGGTGGCGCGTCCCGACACCGCTTCGACGGCGAGGTTCTTGCCGTGGCACTTCGGGCAGCGCGGCGTCGGCGGGTGCACGTAGGTGCCGTCGTCCTGGCAGCGCAGGAACCGCAGCTCGCCCTCGGCGCCCCCGGTCCAGAAGTGCCGGTTCCGGTCGGAGATGCGGGGCAGGATCCGGAACGGGACGTCGTCGCTCACACGTCCTCTTCGGGCTCGGGCGCGGCGTCGAAGCCGGCGCGGGCGTGCGGGATCGCCTCGACCGCGGGCAGCAGCCCGAACCCGGGCAGCGTGAGCATGATCGAGCCGAGGATCTCGTCCCAGCTCGCGCCGACTTCCTTCGCCAGCATGGCGTGGCGCCGCACGCCCGCCGGGTTGCGCAGGATCACCGTGCAGGCCATGCGGATCAGCTCGTGGGTCTTGCGGTCGGGCGCCTTCAGCGAGTCGATCTGGCTGAGCCACGCGTTCTGCGCCGCGTGCAACGACGGGAAGACCTCGTCGAGCGGCTCCTCGAACGGAAACGTCCAGTCCGGCTGTTCCTCGGCCACGGCGATGACGATAGCTACGCCGCTCCCCGGTCTGCGCGCTCGGCCCTGCGGGGTCGGAAGACGGGGATCGTCACGTCCTCCGAGGTCTCCTGGAACAGCACCTCGAGCGGCATGCCGACCTCGAGCGCGTCGAACTCGCAGTCGACGACGTTGGTCATCATGCGCGGGCCTTCTTCGAGGTCGACGACGGCCGCCACGTACGGCACCCGCTCGGGGAACGGCGGCAGGTCGTTGCGGCGCACCACCGACCACGTGTACAGCGTCGCCCGGCCGCTGGCCTCGACCCACTCGACGTTCGTGCTCCAGCACACGGGGCAGAACGGCCGGGGATAGAAGGTGATAGCGCCCGCAGTCGCCGCACCGCTGGATGAGGAGCGTGCCGGCCCGGGCCGCGTCCCAGAACGGCTGGGTCTCGGGGTCGGGCGCCGGCAGGTCGAAGCGCGGCCCCGCCGCGGCCATCAGCCGCGGGTCGGGAGCGCGGCGACGGCCACGCCGCTGATCTTCGCCTCGCCGCCCTCGTTCACGACCTCGCAATGGAGGTCGACGCGGTGCTCGCCGTGCTCCTCGTACTTCTTCTGCACGCTGACCTTGGTCGTGAGCGTCTCGCCCGGCCAGGTCTGCTTGGTGAAGCGCACCTTGTACTCACGCAGGTTGCCGACGCCGACGAAGTCGGTGAGCGCCTTGCCCAGGATCCCGGCCGTGAACATGCCGTGCCCGAACACGCTCGGCAGCCCCGAGTCCTTGGCCTTCACCTCGTCGGTGTGCATCGGGTTGAAGTCCCCCGACGCCCCCGCGTACATCACGAGGTCGGTCCGGGTGAGCTCGTGGGAGAACTCGGGCCCCGTGTCGCCCTCTTTGATGTCGTCGAAGAACAACTTCTGCTCTGCCATAGGTATTGAGTTACCCGTTCCCTGACACGGGTGTCAACCTCACGTAGCCGTGGCGCCCCAGACCGTGGACAGCCCAAGTTGTCCAACCGCAGAATTGCACGAGCGGTCAACCGACATTCTGTATTCAGAGCACAACGGAGCCGACGATGCGGAAGAAGCCCAACGATCCGACAGACGACTAGGGCCTGATTTCTCGACGAACCAGATCCGGAGCTTGGCGATGGTCGAAGGTGGTTCCCTCATCTCCCTCGCCAGGTGTTCGAAGTGTTCATAGTTCTTCAGGTCCGTCTTCCGGAACTCTTCGATCACGAGCTTCCATGCGTCATACCGCTCACTGACTAGCGTTCCGAAGCTATCGCTGACGATTCGCTTATCCAGTGCCTTGTGGCGGCACAGGACCGCAAGGTCTTCGTAGTAGTTCGGCTCGGCTAGGAACGAGCTGTACTCCGGATCCTTCTGGGCGCGCAGTCGCATGAACTCATCGACCACAGCTTGCGTCGAGCCAAGCTTGAGTACCGCGTTCCGCGAGTCCTTCGACCGGGCTGCTCATCCTTCAGCGCCGCGAAAAGTCAGCCGAAGTCGCAGCGTCTCGATGCGACTCGGGACTCGCCGGCAGCAACCCGAGCACTTCCGCAGCGCGAGGAAGCGCACCGCCTCCCACGCCGCAGCCGGACGGTCCAATGGCGCGTCAACGGACCGCAATCGGATTCTAGTCACGCTCCTTGTGTCCATGATGCCCGGCGATCACGGAGACGCCTGCGGACGGGCTGTCGCGTGCACCGTGATGGCGAACTCGTCGCCGGGCGCGACGATCTGCAGCAGCGAGAAGTCGACCGAGCCGCCGACGGTGACCATCACCGTGTCCTCGGTCGCCTCGACACGGGACATCACGAAGCGCGCGCCGGTCGAGCTGATCCGCGAGCGACGCCCGCGCCCGGCGTTGGGCATCCGCCGGCACGAGACGGACTACGCCAGTGCTCCGGTACGCCGCTTCGTCGAGAGCGGAGGCTCCGGCGACCGCTGCCGCGTCGGCGGTGGCGGCCAGCGTCCGTCGCTCCGAGAAGGCGCGCCACAGGTCGAGGCTGATCCCGCCGAGAAGGAACAGCATCAGGCACAGCCCGAGCATCCACAACGTGATCGTGCCGGACTCGCGGCGCGCCCCCGGGCTCGGCCGCCGCGGCGTCATTCGAAGCTCCGGTACTGGTCGACCGGCTCACTGTGGTGGGCCGTCCAGCTCCATGCTCCGACGCTGCCAATTCCGGGAAACGTCACGGCCGGAACGGCGACGGTCACCGAAGCACGCACGCTGCCGCCGCGTGGGAGCCGTGCGCCCGGCGCACAGTCGATTTGCACTTCAACGTCGCTGGGCGCGAGCCCGAGGTTCCGCGCCATGTCATGCCCGGTCTCGGCGGCGCGCCCACGATCGCAGACGCCCGCAACGGCGACGACCCGTGACACCTCTCGGGCGATCGAGCGCGCCGTCGTCTGGCGCTCCGACCACGTGGGCAGCGTCAGGACGAGCAGCGCGACTGGGAACACCAGCAGGCCAATGCCGAGCGCAAGCTCTGCCGCGACGTAGCCGTCCTCGCGAGACCGGCCACGTCGGTGCACCGTCACAGGTGCTCCTTCACCGACCGAGCGTCGAGGCTGAACGTCCAGTCCGGGACCAATCCCGGCAACCACCCGTGCAGCGTGACGTGGACGGTCGCATGCACCTCGTCCTCGTCGGCGTTCTCGCACGAAATGCTGACATCGCCGCCGAGCCGTCCAGCCAGCAGGTCGCCGAGGACATCGCGGGCGCGTGATTCGCACTCGCCAGTCGTCGCGCCGAAGCGACCACCCGCCCTCGCTCCCTCGTCGACGGCGGCCCGCACGACCCCGCGCGCGTACAGGAACACGATGAAGTTCGCCATCATCACGAAGACGATCAGCGAGAAGGCCGTCGCAGCGACGTACTGGACGGTGGTCATGCCTTCCTCACCGCACCGCCGGTCGTCGTCGGCCACGCTCAGACCCCCAGCTGCCCCCGGATCCAGTTCACGATGTCGAGGCCGAGGGTCTGGAGGACCGCCCAGATCGCGACGAGCGCTGCGATACCGAGTGCGGCGTTGCCCAGTAACTCGGCCGTTGTCATCCCATCTTCCGACCGGGCGGCCGAGCCCACCCGCGCCACCAAGCCGATCCACCACGTCGTCGGACCCACGCTTCGTCTCCCTTCTTGTCTGCGTGCACCATTGATCGATCAACGGCTCCCGAAGATGACCGACGGGAGCGGAGCGGCAATGAACAGGAGCATGATCGGGGCGAGGATCGCGATCGTCGGGACGAGCATCGCGGCGCGGCGCTTCGTTGCCAGACGACGCAGATCCTCGCGACGCGCGTCACGGAGGTCCTCGCTCAACGCTCGCAGCGCACCCCCGAGGTCGACGCCCCGTTCCGCGCCCGTCGCGAACAACTTGTACGTACGAGCCACACTCGGCTCGGGCGTCAACTCGGCGGCGCGCCGGAAGGCGTCCGGCTCCGGTACGCCGCTGCGCACCCACGTCAAGACGGCGTCGAGCTCCTCGACCATGGCACCCGTCCCGCGATCCACGATGCGTTGCGTCGCTTGCACCGGCCCGGCGCCGGTTCGCAGATGGATAGCCAGCAGCTGGTTCACCGTGTAGAGCTCGAGCCGCAAACGCTCGCGGCGATCTTCGATGGCCCGGTCGATGCGGCCCTTCCAGCGCGTGGACCCGTACACGAGGCCGCACACCGCGAGCAGGAGCGTGAGCAATGGCGACCGAATCGCAATACCGATCGCCCCACCCGACGGCACTGAACAGGGCAGCCTGGCCGAGGGCGCGGATCCGATACTCCTCGGTGGTCAGGTCGTGGAACCCTGCCTGTCGCAGCTTGAGACGCAAGTTCTCGTCACTTCGGGTTTCGACCAGTCGACCCACTCGTGCCGCGAGCGCGCGCAACGGCGGCCAGAACAACACGCTCACAATGCCGCCGTGCGCCGGCGCACTCCGTTGCGCCACGCCGAGCACATCTGCGCTGCGCCCCAAGTCGGCGCGAGCAACGATCGTGTAGGGACGTACCCGACCGGCAAGTCGCGGCGTCGGCTTGACGACCAGACCGGCAACTCCGGCGCAGAGCAGCGCGGCGGACAACCCTCCGAGCACGAGGACGCCGGTGCTCACGCGCGCTCTCTCGTGGCGATCGTCGCGCTGGACCCGAACACTCGCTGCTCGGCGCGCGTGCTCGCGAGCCGCGCGATGAAGAATCCGCCGGCGACGCTGAGCAAGCCGGCAATGAGCACGACGACGAGCCCTCCCGTCGATCGGTAGAAGTCGCGAAATGGCCCTTCCCGGATGGTGAGAGCGACCAGCACGAGCCACGGGAGCACGAGCACGGCTCGTGCATTGATCTTCATCTCCAAGCCCTCGGTCTCGACCTCTTCCAGCAGCTTCAGGTCTCGTGTCGTTGCCGCAACGAGGTCCTCGAGGATGTCCCGCACGATCTGTCCGCCTCGCTCGTGCGCGATCACCAGGACCTCGATCACCCGGTCACTCGTGGGATCGGCGAGCTCCTCCTTGATGACCTCGAGAGCCGGGACCGTCCCCAACATGCGCGACAGCATCGGGAAACGCGTAAACGCCTCTTGAAGCGGTGCCGGGCCGGATGCCGCGAGCGCGTTGAGAGCTTGTGACAACGAGCGCCCGGCCGCGATCGAGGCAATGACGTCGCGAAGCCCGTCTGGCCATGCCGCTTGCACTCGTCGCAGATGAGTCGTCCGCCGGCGAGCGAAGTACGCCCGCGGGAGTGCCGCGACTCCCGCTGCGGGAACCAGCGCCACCAATGGAGCGCCGGTCACGGCCAGGATGGAGATGAACCCGACCGCGCCGACCGCGACCGACCCCGCGATGAACTGCCGAGGTGTGACCGCAACTCCCGCCTGGTTCAGCCACAGTTGGCGGTTGCTGATCTGGGCCCGGCGACGGAACCGCCGGATCTTGATCTCGGGCGTGTAGCCCGTCGCGTACCCGACCAGGAAGTACACGAAGACGCCGACGGCGAGGCCCGCGAGCAGGGTCATCGCGGCACCTCGGCGCCCTCGACGATGGCGCGCAAGCTCAGGCCCCGGGGTAACGACCGATCGACGCGGCTCTCGAGGCGCGCCGGGAGGACTCCGGTCCACTCGAGCGGGCGCCCGAGCGCTTCGCGAACGAAGATCGGCTCGACGGTGAAGTCCTCGCTGAGAGCGGGAACCACGGCGACGATCTCCATGACCTGACGACGGATCCCGTCGGTGTCGTTCGGCGGGATGTCGTCGCGGTCGAGATGGACCACCAGATCGAGCGACTGCGAGAAGACCTTGCGGACGATGCGCTCGGTGACGTTCTCGCCCGCCATCAGCGCTGCGTTCACGAGCGCGTGGAGCGCCTCGGTCGCGTTGTTGGCGTGGATGGTGCAGAGAAACCCGCAACCGGCATTGACTGCCCGGCTCAGCTCGAACGCTTCGGCGCCGCGCACCTCGCCGACGACGATGCGGTCGGGGCGCATCGCGAGCACGAACTTGACGAGGTCGCGCAGGCTGATCTCGCCCGTGCCGTCGAGCGCCGGCGGCCGGACCTCGTAGTACGACCCATGCGTGACCGGCACGGCGATTTCACGGATCTCCTCGCAACAGCGGACGCAATGGCTCGCGGGCTCCGCTGCGATGAGGGCGGCGGCCATCGTGGTCTTGCCGGCTCCAGGCTCGCCCGAGATCGCCAACCGGCTGCGGACCTGCATCATCGCCCAGAGGAAGTCGGCGGCCTCGGGGCTGATCGAGTCCAGGTCGACGAGACTTCCGAGTGTGACGTTGCGAACCGTGTATCGACGGAGCGTCGCCGACAGGCGATCTCCGACCGGTGGAATCGCCGCCGTCAGCCGAGCGCTTCCTTGCAGAACCCGGGCCTGGACGATCGGGTGCTTCGTGTTGAGCTGCCGATCCGTCGGTGCGAGCAGCCGTTCGACGATCTGGCGGTTCTCCCCCTCGCCGGTCGGCGTCGTCAGGCCGCGCAACCGGCCCGACGAGTCGAGGTACGACACACGCGGACCTTCGAAGAAGATCTCCTCGACGTCGGGGCGGGCGATCAGCTCCGTCAACGGCCCGAAGTCAGTGATCGACCGCAGGACGCGGCCGATCATCTCGCCCGGGTCGCTGAGGGGAATCTCGTCGCCGAGATGGGCGCGGCGCTGATACTCGTCGACCGCGCGATGCACCTCGGACTGCACCTCGTCGAGATCACCCTCGGGCCTTAGCCGCCGTCGCTCGATACGGACGAGCGCATCACGGCGGATCCCGTCGTAGGCGTCGGCGCGGACAGTCATCGCGCCACGACGGGCATGCGTCCTCGGCGCTTCCCCGAACCGGCCCGGGCCCGCGCCGGGGACGGCGACGGTGGCACCACCCGTCGTGGCGAGCTCCGCGACCGCCTTCGCATACGGACCGGAAGCAACCAGCGTGCCGGACCAGGCCGCCGCCTCGACCCGAGGGTCGTGCGGCAAGAACACGAGACTCGCGGGCTCGAACGTCCGACGGATCTCCTGCTCGAGCTCGGCCTTCCGAAACGCGTCGCGCGGCGCACGATTGATAGCGACATGAATCGTTGCACCGGCGTTGAGAGCACGAACGTCCGCAACCCAGCCCAGCAAGCGCGACACGCCCACAGGCGTGGCAGGCGCAACGCCGATTACGTCGGATGCGTCACACACGACGGCCCGACTGATGCCGTACCGGCTCCGCCCACCGCGACCAACGTCCTCCAATCGGCTCGCGAAGTTGGCGATGACGTGCCGCCGAGTCCGTCCGACCGCCTCGATGACGTCGAGCACCTCAGTAGGACGCACCTGTGACCAGGCGCCGACATTGGGCAGACCGGACAGCACGTCGAGCTCGCGGGCAGCTCGAACGATCGCCGCATCCACGTCACCCATGCCGTATTCGACGGACTCGATCGCGCTCCGCAGGTTGGGCTCGATCGGCAAACCGAGGCGTTGCGCGATGGACGGGACCACCTCGTCTGCATCGACGAGCGCGGCACGCCCTCCTCGGCTGCGAAGCGCGGCCGTGAACGCGATCGCCAGCTCGGTGGCACCGGCGCCGGGCGTACCGCCGACGGCGACGAGCCGCCAGCTCCGCAATCGATCTCCGTTGGCCATCGGAGTCGGCACCCGCTGCCCGTCGACAGCAGCTTCGAGCGCGCTGATCGACGGCGCGGGCTGATTGCGCTCGGGCGCAAGAACGGTGAACGCGTCGACGAACTCCGCCATGGAGGCGTCCGACGCAACCACCCGGTCGACGCCCAGCGAGGCGAGGAACTCGCGACCCGCTGGTTCCTCGGGATCGAAGACACCGAGCAGGCAGCGACCGCGCCGGTGGACCGCCTCGACGAACGCCCGCGTCAGCCCGGGCCAGCGATGACTCACGACGAGTGTGCCGTACTCCTCGTCGAACGCCAGCGTCGGGTCCACGATGACCTGGCGGACTCGCGCACCGCCGTGATCGGTGAGGTGGCGGTGTAGGCCCTCGACCCACGCTTCCGGTGAGAAGACGAGCGCGACCTCCGGCTCGGGCATCCCTACCGCCCGCTTGCGCCGGCCGACGCGTCGACGGGCAATGGGGGCGTCGCCTCTGCCGGGCGCGACCCGGTCGTCCTCGTGATCACGATGTCGCCGCCGGCGATCCCCGCCGCAACGAGCTGCGATTCGCGCGCATCGACGGCGAGCGTCACCGTGAACTTGTCGTCGACTCCGCCGAACGCTCCTCCCCGGTCAGGCCGTCCCACGCTCAGGACCTGGGCGTCGGCGACGATGATCGACACCTCGTGATTGCCGGCCAGGATCACGTCGACGCGGTCACCCGCCTCGAGCTCGCCGTTGACAGCTCGGGCCGGATCGATCGCGACGCTCATCGCGCGCTTGCCCGCGGGTGCAGCGGCCGGACGGACAGCTCGGCGATGGACCAGCTCACCGGCTGCGATCGGATAGGCGGCAACCGAGCCGCGCAACCGCTTCACGTCGTCGGGCTGGAGCACTGTGCCCAGGAGCGGGTCGTCCATCTTCACCCGCTCGTAGCGAACCGACGACTCGGTGAGCGCGGTGCCGGGCGCGAGGTCCCGAGCGGCCACGGCAACCGGTTGCCGCTCGTCTGCACGGCGAAGGACGGCCACTGTCAGCAGGAGTCCGAGCAACCCGGCGACGATCATCACCAGATGGCCGGTCGAGAACCGGCTCATCAGGCTCCGGGGTAGCGAGGTGGCGGGTCGGGGGACGCTCTCGGTGCGCCGTGATCTCGGCGCCACCACCTCCGCCATCCACCCCTCCGCCGCCGTCACCGCTCAGGTGAACATTTCGCCAATAGTGCAGAACCCGCCCATATGCCGTCAAGCAGCACAATCGGTGTCGCGATTCAGGATGCCTCAGAATGCCTGAGTCTGTCAAGAGTCCCTATTGCGGGGTGCTGTGAAGGGTAAGATGCCGTCATGTCCCCAGCCGAGGCCGACGCGGGAGCAGGCTTCCCGCCTGTCCTCACCACCGCCGATGCAGCCGAGTTGCTGCACGTGCACGTCGAGTACCTGCGCAAGCTCGTGCGCGACGGCAAGGTCCCGTGCCACCGGTTCCCCGGCGGGCGGGAGATGCGGTTCGACCGCGACGAGCTGCTCGAGTGGTTGCGGTCGCAGCCCGGTCACGACCAGTCGACGTCGACGAAGCGCGAGGCCGACGCGTAGTCGGGCCTACCCCCTCCAGGGGTGAGCCCACGCGACGTGATCCAACGGAAGGTACGTATCGCTCCCGTCGGCGTCGCGCACGGCCACGTGGTCTCGCCCGATCGTGAGGAGCCCTCGGAGGCCTTCGGAAAAGAGCGGTGAACCGATCACCGCGTCGATCTCCTCGCCGTCGTATTCGAGGAGGCGCGCCCGAAACGTGCGCGCCAGCGGCTCGGCCCGTCGGCCGCCTTCACGGGCGCGTTCGACGACGCGGATGACGAGCGGGACCGGTGTGCGTTCGTGGCCGACGACCAGCGCGATGTCGACCCGGCCTGTCGCCGTGCGGAGCTGGACGTAGTCGGCGCCGACGGCGTCGATGAGGCCTCGGAACGAGCTCTCCCCCACCTGCATGGCGACGGTGTCGCCTCGATGTTGGAGCTCGCGGGTGATGTCGAGGAGGTCCCGGTGCCGGGCCCACTGGCGGGCGGCGGCGTGGGCGTACTCCTCTTCCTCGGCGCGTCGCTCTTCGCGGGCCGCGCCGGCGGCGTCTTCGAGCTCGGGATCGCCGGCGAGCTCGTCGAAGGAGTCGCCTGGAGTCATACGCGCGCCTCCGGGGGACGGTGTTGCGGCACCGTACCCCCGGAGGCTGCGCTGTCTCGCGTTCGTCAGTCCTGCTTGACGGCCTCGATCTCGAAGTCGAGCTTGGCCTTCTTGCCCACGAGGACGCCGCCCGTCTCGAGGGCGACGTTCCAGGTGAGGCCGAAGTCCTCGCGGTCGACCTCGGTCGTGGCCGAGAAGCCGGCGCGCCGGTCGCCCAGCGGGCTCGGTCGTCCAGCCGTGGTACTCGACATCGAGCGTGACCGGGCGGGTCACACCGTGCACCGTGAGGTCGCCCTCGAGGCGGAAGCCGCCCGGGTGGTCTCCCTCCAGCCTGGTGCTCCGGAACGTGATCTCCGGGTACCGCTCGACGTCGAAGAAGTCGGGCGAGCGCAGGTGCTCGTCCCGCTTGGCGTCGCCGCTCTCCACGCTGGCGGGGTCGATCTTGACCTCCACCCACGAGCCCAGCGGGTCGTCGGAGATGTGGATGTTGCCCGAGACGCCGTGGAACTTGCCCCGTACCTTGCTCACCATGAGGTGGCGGGCCGAGAACTCGACGGCCGTGTGGACCGGATCGAGCTGCCAGTCGCCCGGCTCGGGGATCTCGATGCCTTGGATGCTGCGAACCTCTGTCTGGCTCATATCGGCGCTCCTCGTTCGGAGGGAAGTCCTTTGAGGCGGCAACTGTTGTATAAGCAATGATATTCCTCGCAACCAAATCGATAGGGTGAGGGTGTGGTGGAGACCGTTGACCCCCTCAGTGACCAGCAGTTCGAGGCCTGGAAGGCATTCCTCCGAGCCCAGGCCGGCCTGATCAGGACGCTGGACAACGAGCTGGTGGCGGAGCAGGGCCTCCCGATCACGTTCTTCGACGTCCTCGCCCAGCTCTCCGCGGCCGGCGGGCGTCTCCGGATGAGCGAGCTCGCCGACGCGGTGCTCCTCTCGCGCAGCGGCGTCACCCGGCTCGTGGACCGGATGGTGCGGGCCGGGCTCGTACGCCGGGAGCAGTGCCCCGAGGACCGCCGGTCGCTCTACGCAACCCTGACTCCCGAGGGTGAACAGGCGCTGGCGGAGGCGCTTCCGGTCCACTTCGCAGGAATCGCCAACCACTTCGGTCGACACATCGGCGACGAGGAAGCCAAGACGCTGGCTGCCGCGTTCGGCCGGATGGTGTCGTCACCCGAAGGCGACGAGGCCTGCTAGCCGATCGGTCACAATCGCGGCGTGGCTCGAGATCCGCTGAAGGCCCTGCGCAAGATCTGCCTCGCGCTCCCAGAGGCGACCGAGCGGCTGAGTCACGGCGAGCCGACGTGGTTCGTGCGGGACAAGAAGACGTTCGTCTCATACGCCGACCACCACCACGATGATCGGGTCGCGTTCACCTGCGCGGCGCCACCGGGCGCGCAGCAGGCGATGGTCGCGTCGGACCCCGAGCGGTTCTTCGTTCCGCCCTATGTGGGCGGGCGCGGCTGGCTCGGCGTGTACCTCGACGTGCCCGGTCGATTGGGACGAGATCGCCGAGCTCGTCGAGGACGCCTACCGGATGGTCGCGCCGAAAAAGCTCATCGATCTGCTCGACGAGGCTTGACAGCGAACGTATGTTCGCTACACTGAGCTCGCTTCCCTGACGCTTCCCCCAGCCGCCTTGGCCGCGCGGGAGGAAGCGTGTTCGACCGAGTTCGCAACGCCGTCGACGATCTCGAAACGGTGTCGCGTGCGCTCGACCCGTACCGGCTGGATGGCTCCGCCGCCACCGCACTCGTCGAGCTTGCGGCGCGGGGCGAGCGGATCTGCTCGGCGATCAAGGCGCTTGGCGCGCGACGCGTGGAGGAGACGAATGCGTGGCGCGGGGCCGGGCATCGCAGCGCCGCCCACTGGGTCGCCGAGGCGACGGGCGAGACGGTCGGCGCCGCCGGCCGAGCGCTGGAGACGGCGCGTGCGCTCGAACACCTGCCCCAGACCGATGCCGCGTTCCGTGCCGGTCAGCTCTCGCCGACCCAGGCCGCCGAGATCACGAGCGCCGCCGGTGCCGATCCCGCCGCCGAGTCCGCCCTGCTGGAGACGGCAGCCGGGACGGGTGTGAAGGGGTTACGCGATCGCTGCCGCGAGGTGCGCGCCGGTGCGGAGGCAGACGACGCCGCGTGGGCGCGGCGCCTGCACGTCGAGCGGCGCGCGCACAGCTGGACCGACCCCGACGGCGTCTACCGCCTCGAGGCGCGCCTGGCGCCGGATGCCGGGGCGCGATTCGACGCCGCGTGGAAGGCGCACACCGACCGGATCTTCCGGGACGCCCGCCGCGCCGGTCGGCGCGAGCCGCATGCGGCCTATGCAGCCGACGCGCTCGTCGCGCTGGCCGGCGAAGGACCGTGCAAGCCCGTTGAGGTCCGCGCGGTGGTCGACGCTGCCGCGCTCGCTCGCGGGCACGCGGAGCCCGGTGAACGATGCGAGATCGTCGGCATCGGTCCGGTTCCGGTCAAGACGGCCCGGGCGTTGCTCGATGACGCGGCCGTGACGGTGATGACTCGAGACGGCGACGACATCACCGCCGTGTCACGCCCGACGCGGACCATCCCCACCAAGCTCCGCCGAGCGCTCGAGACGCGCTACCCGGCGTGCGGCGTGCCTGGGTGCGCGAACGACCAGTTCCTCGAGATCGACCACATCGTTCCGATCGAAGACCACGGCGCGACCGAGATCGAGAACCTGTGGCGCCTCTGTTCGCACCACCATGCCCTGAAGACCTATCAGGGGTGGAAGGTCGTCGGCGTCAACGGCGATCGGGATCTCGTCCCGCCCTGACGCCGTGCGCCTCGATGAGAGCAATCAGCCGATGACGCCCTCGGCGCGCAGGTCGGCGAGCTCGGTGTCGGAGAGGCCGAGCTCCTTGTGCAGCACCTCGTCGGTGTGCTCGCCGACCCACGGGACACGCGTCTCGGGGCCGTCGGCCATCTTGGACAGCTTCACCGGGTTGCCGGGGATGAGCACCGGGTCGTCGACGTCGTCGGTGCGCGGCATCTCGACGAGCATGTTGCGCGCCTCGACGTGCGGGTCGGCGATGACGTCGGCGGCGCGTGTTGCTCGGCCCGGCGGCGACGCCGGCGGCGCTGAGCTCGTGGCAGGCCTCGAGCTTCGTCTTCGTGGACGCCCACTCCTCGACCGCCGGCCGGATCACGTCCTCGAGGTGCTCGCGCCAGCCGTGGCGGGTGGCGAAGCGCGGGTCGTCGACCCACTCCGGATGGCCGACGAGCTCGGCGAGGCGCTCGAACTGGTGCTCGCGGCCGACCTGCATGATGAACCAGCCGTCGGACGCCCGGAACCCGTCCATGATGAGCAGCGGGCCGGGTCCGCCCGGGCGCAGACCCATCGACCAGAAGTTCGTGACGAGGTCGGTCATCGAGACCATGGCGTCGAACATGGCGACGTCGACGTACTGGCCCTTCGCCGGTCTGGTCGCGGTGGCGCAGCGCGGCGAGGACGCCGATGACGCCGAACATCGCCGTGCCGATGTCGCCGAGCGCGCCCGACCGGTGCGGGGATCGGCGGCTGGTCCTCCGGGCGCTTGTACTCGTAGATGCCCGACATCGCCTCGACGATCGGCGCGTACGCGGGCCAGTCGTACGGCGTCTCGACCGTGTTGCCGAAGCCCGAGACCGACAGGTAGATGATCTTGGGGTCGACCTTGGCGACGTCCTCGTAGCCGAGCCCGAGGCGCGTCCATCGTGCCGGCCTTGAAGTTCTCGGCGACCACGTCGAAGTGCGGCACGAGCTGCAGGAACAGCTCGCGGCCCCGCTCGGCTCTTGAGGTCGAGGCCGACGCTGCGCTTGTTGAGGTTGTTGCGCAGGAACGTCGCGCCGACCGCGACGGCCCTGCGGGTCGCTCCATCGCCGGCAGCGACGCCGCGGCCCGGACTCGCCGTGCGACGGGGTGCTCGACCTTCACGACGTCGGCGCCGAGGCGGGCCAGCAGCTGGGTGCCGAACGGGAGCGCCTGCATCTGCTCGGCCGCGAGCACCCGCACGCCGTCGAGCGGCTTGCCGTACCGCTGGGCGTCGGCGTTCGCTACGTCGCCGAGCTTCACGGTCGATCTCCGAGCTTCATCGCCGATCAGGCGCTCTAGGTGCTCGGTCGCCTACAATCCCAGCCGTGCGAGGCATCATCAGCGCCGGCGGATACGTGCCGTACCGACGGCTCGACCGGTCCGAGATCGCGGCGTTCTTCGGCAGCGGCGGCGGGCAAGGGGACCGCGCTCGGTCGCGGCGTACGACGAGGACACCACGACGATGGGCGTCGAGGCCGCCCGCTTCGCGCTCGCGCAGCGCGGGGACGGCGCCGAGCCCGACGCGCTGTGGTTCGCCACCGCCGACCCCGCGTACCTCGACAAGACGAACGCCACCGCCATCCACGCCGCGCTGCGCGCTCGATCAGCTGACGCTCCGGCGCATCGACACCGGCGGCGCAGTCCGCTCCGGCGTCGGGTCGCTGCGCGCGGCGCTCGACGGCAGCGGCTCCGTGCTCGTCGTGACGGCCGACATGCGCAGCGGCCTGCCGACCAGCGCCGACGAGGCCGCCGGCGGCGACGGCGCCGCCGCGGTGCTCGTCGGCGACGACGACGAGGACGCGCCCGTGATCGCCGAGCTCCTCGGCGGCGGCGTCGGCCACCGAGGAGTTCATCGACCGGTGGCGCACACCGGGCGACGTCAACGTCGAAGCAGTGGGAGGAGCGCTTCGGCGAGATCAAGTACGCTGCCGCTCGGCGAGCAGGCCTGGAACGCCGCGCTCAAGGCCGCCGGAGCTCACGCCCGAGCAGGTCGACCGCGTCATCGTCACCGGCACGCACGCGCGCGCGAACAGGTCGATCAAGAGCCGGCTCGGCACCGCGAAGGAGGCCGCGGTCGACGACCTCGCCGCGACCGTCGGCAACACCGGCGACCGCGCAGGCGGGCTGCTGCTCGCCGCCGCGCTCGAGGCGGCCGAGCCCGGTCAGGTCATCGCGCTGGTCGTCGCTCGCCGACGGCGCCGACGTGCTCGTGTTCCGCACGACCGACGCGATCGCGTCGTACACGCCGGCGCGGCCGGTCGCGACGCAGGTCGACAACGGCGCGCCGATCCCCTACGGCAAGTTCCTGTCGCTGGCGGGGCGTCGTCACGCGTCGAGCCGCCGCGCCGGCCCGAGCCCGATCGCATCTCGGCCTCGGTCGCCGGTCGCACGAAGGAGTGGAAGTACGCGTTCGTCGGGTCGCGTGACGAGTCGAGCGGCGCGCTGCACCTGCCGCCGCACGTGTGTCCCGCGAAGGCGGCGCCATCGACGACATGGATGCGGCGCCGATGAGCCGACGTGCCCGGGCACGATCGCGACGTTCACGATCGACCGCATCGCGTACTCGCCGAGCCCGCCGATCGTGTTCGCGGTCGTCGACTTCGACGGCGGCGGCCGCCTCCCGGTCGAGCTCACCGACGTCGAGGCCGACGACGCTCACGATCGGCGACCGGGTCGAGATGACGTTCCGCAGGCTGTTCACCGCCGACGGCATCCACAACTACTTCTGGAAGGCCCGCCCGATCCGCGGGCAGTCGGCCCGAGGGAGGAGGATCGATCATGGCATCGCACGGCATCAAGGACCAGGTCGCGATCGTCGGCATGGGCTGCACGCCGATTCGGCGAGCACTGGGACAAGGGCGCCGACGACCTGCTCGTCGACGCATCCGAGGAGGCGTTCGCCTCGGCCGGCGTGAACAAGGACGACGTCGACGCGTACTGGCTCGGCACCGCGCATGTCCGGCATGAGCGGGCATGGCGCTGGCCGCGTCCGCTCCAGCTGCAGAACAAGCCCGTCACCCGGGTCGAGAACTTCTGCGCCACCGGCTCCGAGGCGCTGCGGCAGCGCCGCCTACGCGGTGGCGAGCGGCGCGTACGACATCGGCGATGGCGATCGGCGTCGAGAAGGTGAAGGACAGCGGCTACCAGGGGCTCGTCGGCGCCGGCGAAGACGCCGACCGACGGCACGGGTCGCACCCTCACGGCCGCGGCGATGTTCGCGATGTGTCGTCCCCGCGTACGCCAAGCGGTACGGCGTCGACGCCGAGGAGATGCGCGAGGTCCTCGCCCACATCGCGTGTGAAGAACCACTACAACGGCGCCCGCAACCCGCGGGCGCAGTTCCGCCGCGAGGTGAGCGACCGAGACCGATCTGCGCGTCGCCGCTCATGGCCGGCGACCTCGGCGTCTTCGACTGCTCGGGCGTGGCCGACGGGTCGCGCGGCGGCGATCGTCGTCCGGGCCGAGGACGCGCACAAGTACACCGACACGCCGCTCTACATCAAGGCGCTGTCGTTCGTCGCCGGCAACTGCAGCGGCAACGCCGACCCCGACTACGACTACACGACGTTCCCCGAGATCGAGGCGGCCGCCGCCGACGCGTACGCGCAGGCCGGCGTCACCGACCCCCGCGCGCGAGATCGCGATGGCCGAGGTGCACGACTGCTTCACGCCCGCCGAGCTGCTCATCATGGAGGACCTCGGGTTCGCCGAACGGGGCACGGCGTGGAAGGAGGTCCTCGCCGGCACGTTCGACCTCGCACGGCGAGCTGCCCGTGAACCCCGACGGCGGCCTCAAGAGCTTCGGCCACCCCGTCGGCGCGTCGGGGCTGCGGATGATGTTCGAGGCCTGGCTCCAGCTCCGCGGCGAGGCGCCCGAGGAGCGGCAGATCACCACCGATCGCAGCATCGGCGCTCACCCACAACCTCGGCGGCTATCCCGGCGAGATGGTGTCGTTCATCGGCCTGGTGAGCCCCGAGCTCGGCTGACGCGATCCCGGCTTGACGGGGGACCTTCGCGGGTAGGTCGCAGGTGATGCTCATCGCCGAGTTCGGATCGCCCGAGGACGCCCGCGCCACGATCGAGGCGCTGGAGCACCACGGAATCGACGGCGTCGAGATCGAGGTCCCGACTCGACCCGAATCCGACCCCCGGCAGTCGGCTGACCGTCGGGCGCTTCTGTACGTCGGCGGCCGGGCCGGCAAGGGCATCGTCGCCGGGGCCGTGATCGGCGCGGCGGTGTTCGCCGTCGTCGGAGCCGTGTTCCTCGTCGTGGGATGGCCCATCGGAGTCGCCGCCGCGGTCGTCCTCGCCGGGGCCGCCATTGGCGGCACGATGGGCGCGTTCATCGGCGTCGAACGCGGCGTCGGAATGTCCGAAGGGTGGGAGGAGACCTTCCACGAGCCGCGCGCGAGCGCGGTGACGATCGAGGTGCACACAAGCTCCGTCGACGAGGCGGCCCGGGCGCGCCGGGTGCTGGCGGAGCACCGGCCAATTTCGCTTCGAGGGGGCCAGTGATGCCAGACCGGAACAACGACGACGAGCACGTGCCTCAGGTCAGCGAGGAAGAGGCCGAAGAGCTCGAAGAGGAAGCCGAAGAACGGAACCCGGACCCTCAGACCCGGCGCGAGGCGCTCGAGCTCGACCTGATGGAAGAGGGCCGCTCCGAGGCCGGCGAGGACGTCGGCGAAGAGATCGATTAGCCCTCGAGGAACGCGAGCACCGTGCGGAGGAAGTCCTCCGTGCGCTCGAACATCAAGCCGTGACTCGCCCCGGTGCCCGTCATCAGCTCGAACCTCGCGTCGGGGATGCGCTCCGCGACCTGCCGACCGTGGCGCGGCGGAGTCACGATGTCGTGCTCGCCGGTGAGCACGAGCGCGGGCGCCGCGACACCTCCGAGACGGTCGAGGCTGTCGAAGTCGAGGTCGGCTTGCCATTGCTCGGCGACCGCGCCGATCTGTTCCGGCGTCGACGGCGCGAGCGGCGCCGTCCATGCGAGAAACGTCTCGAACTCCGGCGACGCCAGGAACTCCGCCGAGTAGACGACGCCGAGCGTCGCGAGCGCGGTCGCGAGGTCGCCCTTTTCCCACGGGTACTTCAACGCGGTCATCAGCGACGCCATGACGCCGTCGGCGCGGGCCCAGGTTCCGTACAGCACGAGGCTCGCCACCCGCTCGGGATCAGCGAGCGCGAGCTCCTGAGCCACGAGGCTGCCGAGCGACCAGCCGAGCACGTGCGCGCGTGGGATCGACAGCGCGTCGAGCAGCGCACGGGCATCCTCGGCGAGCGTCGCCGCGGTGATCGGGCCGTCCCCGCGCTCGGAGTCGCCGAGCCCCCGGTAGTCGAAGCCGACGACGTCGAAGCGGTCGGCGAGCGGCGTCTCCACGGGCATCCACATCTCGAGTGACGCCGCGGTGCCCATGGCGAGCAGCAGCGGCTCGCCGGCTCCGATCCGCCGGTAGTGCAGGCGCGCGCCGGTATCCAGGTCGATCAGCTCGTCGACCACCGTCTCAGTCTTCGCCGGCGGCGCCGAGGAGCTGGTCGAGCTCGGCGAGATCGGAGTCCGACAGCCGCCAGTCCACCGCCGCGACGTTGGCGGCCACCTGCTCGGCCGTCGTCGCCCCGGCGATGATCGACGTCATGGCCGGCTGGGCGGCCAGCCACGCGAACGCGAGCTCGAGGATCGTGTGACCTCGATCAGCCGCGAACGCGCTGCAGCTCGTCCACCTGGTCGAAGTTCCGGTCCGACATGACACGAGCGGCGCGTTCCTCGGGCAGCTGTGACAGCCGCGTGCCCTCGGGCGCGGGCGCGCCGCGCTCGTACTTCCCGGTGAGGAGTCCGCTCGCCAGCGGGAAGTACGGCAGGACGCCGAGGCCGTCCCGAACGCATGCCGGTACGACGTCCTGCAGCGGCTCCCGGTGCAGCAGGTTGAAATGATTCTGCGCGCTCACGAACCGGGCGAGGCCCTGCCGCTCCGAGACTGACTCGGCCTCGTCGATCTGCTCACCCGAGAAGTTGGAGTTGCCGATCTCGCGCACCTTGCCGTCGCGCACCAACCGGTCCAGCGCGGTGAGCGTCTCCTCGATGGGCACGCTGGGATCGGGCCCGTGCTGCTGGTACAGGTCGATGCGGTCGGTGCCGAGCCGGCGCAGGCTGCCCTCGACCGCCTCGGCGACCCAGCGGGCACCGGCGCCGGCGTGACTCGGGTCGTCGTCGATGGGGGCGACGAACTTGGTGCCGATGACCGCTTCGTCGCGCCGGCCGGCGAGCGCGCGGCCGAGGTACTGCTCCGAGCGCGTCCGGCCGTAGACGTCGGCGGTGTCGAAGAAATTGATGCCGGCGTCGAGGGCGGCGTGGACGACGGCAGCGCTGCGCTCCTCGTCGATGCGCATCCCGAAGTTGTTGCAGCCCAGCCCGACCAGCGTGACCTCGAGCGACCCGAGCTTGCGCATCTCCATGCTCGGGAGCATACGCAGTGGACAGATGCTGAACGCCGGGTCAGGATCTGCCACCGCAGCGTTCTGACTGCGCAGCAGCGGCAGACGAGCGATCGGGGGGCTCGTGCCGGCGCTGAAGGACACGCGGCGTATGCAAAGGGAGACGCGGCGCACGCAAGCGGAACGGCGGGCGGCATCCGAGGAACGACTCCTCGAAGCCGCCGCCACGCTCGTCGCGACCCGTGGCACCGCCCGCGCCAGTCTCGGCGACATCGCCGCCACTGCCGGGTGCAGCCGGGGACTGCCGACGTACCTGTTCGGCTCGAAGGAGGGCCTGCTCCTCGCGCTGGCCGACTACCTCGTCGATCGGTTCCGCATCCGTCTGTTCGAGCCCGCGCTCGAGCAACGCCGGGGCCTGCCCGCGCTGCTCATCTGGATGCGGGTCTACGTCGACAGCCTCCGCGGGCCCGAGATCCAGGTCCGCGCCGCGTGCGTGCTCCTCGGCGAAGCCCTCGGTTCGGAGCCGGCGTTCCTCCCCGCGATCAACCGGCTGCACCGAAACGTCCGCTCGATGGTCGAGCACTACATCGTCGAGGGAATCGAACAGGGAGAGATCCGCGCTGACGTCGATCCTGCGGCGCAGGCGGCGCTGTTGATCGGCACGCTGCGCGGGATCTCCCTTCTTGCGGTCACCGACCCCGACTCACTCGACCTCGACGCGCTGAGCGCCGAGCTCGTCGACGCAACGGAGCGGTCACTTCATGCCTGAGACGGTCCGCTCGTTCGACGGCACTCGGATCGCGTACGTCGTGCAGGGCTCGGGACCGGCGGTGCTCTTGCTGCACGGATTCGGCGCCGATCACGTGCTCAATTGGGCCCGTCCTGGCGTCATCGACGCGCTGACCGGCGCGGGCCGGCGCGTCATCGCGACCGACGCCCGCGGCCATGGCGCCTCGGACAAGCCGCACGACCCCGACGGGTACGGCGGCGACGCGATGGTGCGCGATGCGCAGGCGGTCCTCGACCACCTCGGCGTCGAGCAGGTCGACGTGGTCGGGTACTCGATGGGCTCGATGGTCGCAGCGCGACTCGTTCCCGAGGAGCCGCGTACCCGCGCGCTCGTGCTCGGCGGGGTGGGAGCGACGGTCATGCCACCGCGAAGCGGGGGCCGCGCGCCCGAGGCAATCGCAGCCGCGCTCCTGGCCGACGATCCGGCGTCGATCGAGAGCGTCGCCGGGAAGGCGTTCCGCGAGTTCGCCGATTTCACCGGCGCCGACCGTCAGGCGCTCGCCGCCCTGAGCCGGTCCGACGCGCTGCGGTATTCGGTGCGCTTCGATGCCATCACGGTCCCGACCCTGGTCGTGGCGGGCGCGGACGACAGGCTCATCAGGTCACCGAGCGAGCTCGCCGACCGCCTGCCGTCCGCCCGGTCGGTGACCGTGGCGGGCGACCACCTGGGGGCTCCGTACGACCCCGCGTTCTCGCGAGCACTCGTCGAATTTCTCGAGGAGGCACACCAATGACCGCAGCGGTCAGAAAGCTCGTGTTGATCGTCGCCGCGATGGCCCTCGGCCTCGCGACCCTCGCGCCATCGGCCGGCGCGGGCGGCGGGCAAAAGGTCGACGTCAAGTTCGAGGAGCTCAAGGGTTTCAACGCGCCGGGGACGCCCGCCAAGTACAACAAGGTCGGGATTCTCAAGACCGGGCCGAGCGACGCGAAGAACATCCTCGTCCTCGTGCCCGGCACCTCCGCGAGCGCGGCCTATTTCGAGCCGCTGGCGAAGGACATCGTCCGCAAGTCGAAGGGCTGGCAGGTCTGGGCGGTCGAGCGCCGGGAGAACTTCCTCGAGGACCACTCGGTCCTCAACCAGGCCAAGAAGGGCAAGGCCACCCCGAAGCAGATGTTCGACTACTACCTCGGCTTCGTGACCGACCCGAGCATCACGAAGCACTTCCAGTTCATCCCCGACGCCGACGTCGCGTTCGCCCGTGACTGGGGCATGAACGTCGCCGTGCAGGACATCAAGCGGGTCGTCGAGCAAGCCAAGAAGCAAGGCGGCAAGGTCGTGCTCGGCGGCCACTCGCTCGGCGGGTCGATCACGACCGCGTACGCCACCTGGGACTTCAACGGGAAGCCGGGGGCGAAGGACCTCTCGGGCCTCGTGTTCATCGACGGCGGGAGCAGCCCGACGCCGGCGAGCCCCGACCAGGCGAACCTGCAGTTGCAGGCGCTGCAGAGCGGGACACCGTGGCTCACCTTCGGCGGCATCCCGGCGCCGTACGCCGGCTTGTTCAACTCGACGGGATCGACCGGGGTGAAGATCGCGCCCGAACGACCCGTCCCTCGGGTACGCCTGGCCGGCGCTGCCCGCCAACCTCAAGCCGCCGGTCGCGCCGACCAACGAGGGGCAATACGGATACGCCCTCGACGTCAAGACGTCACCGATGGGACTGCGCGCCGCCCAGGCGCACCTCGGCCAACTCAAGGAGAGCGGCGATCCGCGCGGCTGGGACGGCACCGGCGCGCTCACGCCGATCACGCGCTACGCCGAGATGTTCTCGGGATGGGGTCTCCAGAGCCGCGACGGCACCGCCTGGTACCACCCGCAACGCCTGACGATCGACTCGGGCGCCGTGGCGGCGGGGAACGCGAACGACACGCAGAGCATCCTCGACGTGCATGCGACGCACGGCCGCGATCTGCCGAAGCGGCTCCGGATGTACGCCTTCGGCGCGGCCCTGGGTGGGCAGCGCGTGCTCGACGGCGCGACGGTCCTCGCCGATCAGTCCGGCATCCC
Source organism: uncultured Actinomycetes bacterium (assembly GCA_963768605.1). GTDB lineage: Bacteria > Actinomycetota > Acidimicrobiia > IMCC26256 > JACDBD01 > JALZAA01. Next base: position 150,316 of record CAVYIP010000022.1, read on the forward strand.
ACACGACCAGCTCGTCCTGGTGGACGGCGAGGCGGACTACGCGCACAACGACCCCGCCGGCGCGAGCCCGAACAACGAGTTCCTCCGGAACCTCACGCCGTTCCTGAACAAGATCGGGTAGGGCGCCGGGTCTACTCCGGATTCTCGGGCGGGGATGGCGGCGAGCCGCGCTTCGAGCTGCGCGATGAGCGCTTGCCTGCGATCGTAGGTGCGAGCGCTCGAGAGCAGATTTGATGCGCGGTAGGCGAAGGTGCCGCAATGCCGGCGATCCCAGCCCGCAAACCCGACCGCGGGCCATGCGTAGAGGTTCAGCACCCCGATGAGCTCGCCGTGCGCAACGAGGGGCAGGGCACAGCAGGCGACGAGCCCGGTCCGGCGGGCCGGGGGCGCAAAGCTCGGCCAGCGCTCGTCGGATGTGACGGGCTCGAGGTCATGGCGCTCGCCGTCGCGCAGCGACTCGACGCACGGGCCGTCATCGAGCTCGTCCTGGAGGGTGTCGAGATCGAAGCTGCGGGAATCCGTTGTCGCACGAACACCGACCCCGTCATCCTCGAGCACCTGGATGCCGGCCCCGTCGCATTGACCCAGCGAGTTGCGAGCAAGATCGACGACGTCCTGGGCGGTGCCACCGAGGGGCTGTTCGAACACGAGGATCTCGGAGAGCCGGGCGAGGCCCTCCGCATTCTCACCCTCGGGCGTCACCCTCCGAGAATATCGTCGGGAGACTCCACCACGGCCTTGGCGAGGTCGCGCAGCTTGATGTTGCGGTGTTGGGAGAGGTCGCGGAGGCGTTCGAACGCTTCGTCGGGGCCGCAGTGCTCGCGCACTTGGATGATGCCTTTGGCCTGGCCGATCACGTCGCGGGACTGGAGCGCCTCTTGCAGCTGCTCGATGACCGCGTGCGCCTTCGCGTACGCGCGTGCGTTGGCGACCGCGACCGACGCCGGAGGCATGAACCTCCGTCCGATCACCTCATCGGTTTCTTCGAACGAACGGTTCTGGGAGTACAGGTTCAATACCCCGCCGGTCCCGTGATTGCCGATGACCAACGGGAGCGACAGACAGCTCACGACACCTTCGTCGAGCGTCGGTCCACGAAACTTCGGCCAACGTGTGTCGTCTGCGAGCACCGGGCTCCGTCGGACCTCTCCCGTCCGCAGGCTTTCGAGGCACGGGCCCTCGTCGGTGGCGTACTGGTGGTCGTCGACCCGCTGCACCAGCGGGCCGGAGGCCGCCGCCGTGGTCACGCGATCGTGCTCGAACAGGGTGACGCCGGCCGCGTCGCACGCCGGGATGGCCCGCACCGCGATGGCGGCGACGTGGCCGAGCATCGTCTCGAGCGATTCGTCGGTCTGCAGCAGCCCGGCGAGGTCTGACAACTCTTCTTCGAGGGGTTCGCGCGGTTCGTCCACGAGCGCCTCCTTCCAAGAGGGGCGCAGAACCGCTGGGGGAACCCAGTCCGAGCGTGTCAGCAGCGGAACGGCGAGGGAATCGGAGCGGCGCAGCCGCGTGCTCACCGGCCGTTCGAAACCTTCGTACGCCACCGTACACCCGTTTCGTACGGGAGCGTACATTTCTCTGAGCCGCCTTCAGGGGGCTCGGACTCAGGGCAGGAGGCGGTCGTAGACCTCCCGGGTCACGCCGTAGCACTCGCATGCCGCGCCCTCGAGACCGGACCGGTCGACGACCGCCACCCGCCCCCGCGAGAACTCGACGTAGCCGGCCCGCTGCAGGGCTCCGGCGGTCACGGTCACCGAAGCGCGCCGCACGCCGAGCATCTGGGCGAGGAACTCGTGGGTCATCGGAAACTCGTCGGTTCCCACCCGGTCGTGGGTCAGCAACAGCCAGCGGGCGCAGCGTTGCTCCACCGAATGGAGCCCGTTGCACGCCACCTGCTGGGACACCTGGCTGAAGAACGCGAGCGTGTAGCGCTCGACCAGCGACGCGAGCGCCCCCTGCCGTTGGAGCTCGGCTCGGAAGGCGCCGGCGTCCATGCTCACGACCTCGCCCGGGGCCTGCACCGTCGCGACCTCACGGGGGTTCATGGCGTCGCCTCCCCACGCGACCGTCAAGCCGACCACGCCCTCGTTGCCGATCGTGGCGATCTCCACACTCGGGCCTTCGTCCATGCGAGTCAGGATCGACACGACCGCATCCACGGGGAAGTGGACCTCCGTGATGAGCTCGCCCGACTCGCCCAGACCCTGCCTCTGCGCTACCTGCCGAGGCCGAAGCTGCCCGTCGAGGCGCTTGTAGTCGTCTCTGGGGAGCGCGTTCAGCAACCGGTTGGATCGTTCTGCGCCGTCGTTCGGCAAGCCAAGCCTCCTGGCCCATTCCATTGGGCGCGCTCGAACCTCAACAGCTGCCCTCGGGCTCAGTTGGCAACGGCCGGCGGTTCGCGCGGTCGGCTGTCTGCTCAACCACTCTCAACGTACCGCGACTTCGACGCTGCGGCACGGGCGAGCGTCTCAGCTGCCCGCGTCCGAGAACGGTCCTCTCCCCATCTGCTCCCGCACGGTCGTGACGGGCGGGTTGGTGAGCGTGCGGCGCTGCCAGTTCGCGCCGTCGACGACGAGTGTGTGGCCGGAGATGAACCGGCCGTACGGCGACGCGAGGAAAGTCGCCGCCCACCCGAGCTCCTGACGTCGGCCCACGCGCATCGCCGGCTGGGAGGCGTCCTTGTCACTCGTGCGATCGAGGTTGCCGCGGATGTCCGCCGTCATGTCCTCGTGTGGGAAGAGGCCGGGCACGAGCGCGTTGACCTGGATCCCGTAGGGGCCCCACTCGACGGCGAGCGACTCGGTGAGGTTCTTCACGCCCGCCTTGGCCGCCGCCGAATGGACGAAGCCGGGGCCTCCGGTCCAGGCGTAGGACGCGCCGACGTTGACGATCGACCCGGGTGACCCGGCCGCGAGGTGCCGGCGGGCGAACTCGCGCGAGCACAGGAACGTCCCGTTGAGCGTGATGTCGACGACGGTGCGCCACGCGTTCGGCGACATGTCCTCGGCCGGCACGGGGAAGTTGGCGGCGGCGTTGTTGATCAGCACGGTCGGCAGCCCGAACTCTGCCTCCGCGGCGTCGAACGCGGCGGCGATCTCTTCGGGCTGACGGATGTCGCACTGCACGGTCAACACCTGGGCGCCGAGCGCTTCGATCGTCTCTCGCCCGGCGGCGAGGTGCTCCTCCTTGCGACTCGCGATCACGATCGCCGCGCCGAGCCGGGCGAACTCGGCCGCGATGGCCTTGCCCAGGCCGGTGCCCCCGCCGGTGACGAGCACGCCCACGCCGTCGAACGTGCCGGCCGGGAGCGCCGACGCACCGACCGGCGGCGGCTCGGGCAGGCCGATCAACTCGCTCACGTCAGCTGCCCGTGTACCGCGGCGTGCGATCTTCGGCGCGAGCGGCTCGTAGCTCGGCGATGTCGTCGCTCTTGTTGATGAACGTCTGGTAGATCATCTCGTCGGCCATCGACGAACGAATCGCGGGGACGGCCAGGTGCCGGATCACCTCGCGGGCCATCTTCACGGTGACCGCGGGGAGGGAAGCGACGTGCTCGGCGATCTCTCGCACGGTCGTGTCGAGCTCGGCTTCGGATACGACGCGGCTCACGACGCCGTGCGCGAGTGCCTCGTCGGCCGTGAGCACCCGGCTCGTGAGCACGAGGTCACTGACAAGGCCGGCGCCGGCCATCTCGAACAACGCCCCCATGCCGCCCGTATCGGGAATGACCCCGTACGTCAGCTCGGGAAGGCGGAAGCGCGCGCCCTCGGCGGCGACCCGCAGGTCGCACAACAGCGCGCGCTGGAACGACGCACCCATCACCCAGCCCTTGCAGGCCACGATCACCGGCGCATCGAGCTCCCACAGCTGCTGGATGCCCCGATGCCCGCGGCGCATGAGCTCGTGATGCGAGAGCGGGGTCTCGTGCGCGCCGATCGCGCTCACATCACGACCGGACGAGAACGACTTGCCTTCGCCCCGCCAGACGACCGCTCGGACCTCAGGACGGTTCCGCAACTCGGCGAGGATCTCGAAGAGGCGCTCGTCCATCTCGTCGTCGAACGCGTTGTGCTTCTCCGGGTTGTCGTTCGTCACGATCGCGATCGGGCCGTCGAGCTCGAGCCGCACTCGGTCGCTCATCGATGCGCACCCCGGGTGAGAGTCTGGGGAACGGCACCGTACCGGAGACCGTCGTCGACGACGAGATGCAGCGCGTCGGTTCCCGCGCCCAAGCCGGTACGCTCGACGGCTCCCGGCGGCGTAGCCGAGTGGCACAGGCAGAGGTCTGCAAAACCTTGTACGCGGGTTCGATTCCCGCCGCCGCCTCGATCCCGGGCGCCCGAGCGACCAGAGAACCTATGCTGACACATTGCGGGCGTATGGTTCCGTCCGTCCTGCTGCCGCAGCTTCGACAGGCACGCGACCTGGCCGATCGCCACTACGCCGAGCCGCTCGATCTCGAGGGGCTGGCAGCCGCGGCTCACGTGTCGAGGTTCCACTTCGCCCGGTGCTTCGCCGAGACGTACGGCGAGACGCCGATGCGCTACCTGACACGGCGACGCATCGAGCGCGCCCAGGACCTGTTGCGATCGGCGAACCTCACGGTGACCGAGGTGTGCATGCTCGTCGGCTTCTCCAGCTTGGGTTCGTTCTCCTCGCGTTTTCGCGAGCTGGTGGGTGAGGCGCCGACGGCGTATCGCGACCGGTGGGCCGCGCGAGGCGGCCCGCATATCCCGGGCTGTTTCCTGTTCATGCGCGGTGTCGACCGGTGGCAGAAGGAGGACAGCAATCTCGGAGAAGCCTCTTCGCCGACTGATCCGTAAGGTGCTCGCATGATTACGAATGTTTCGCTCGCGACCGTGTGGGTCAACGACCAAGACGAGGCCAAGGCCTTCTACATCGACAAGCTGGGCTTCCGGGAAGGGTCGGACGTGGCGATGGGCGACGGCTACCGCTGGGTCACCGTCATCCACCCCGATCATCCCGAGCTGGAGGTCACGCTGATGCGCCCGGGCCCTCCGCTCGATGACGAGGACGCGGCTGCGTTTCGGCGCATGCTCGACAAGGGCTCCCTCGGAGCCGTGGGCCTGGCCACCGACGACTGCCACCAGACGTACGAGGAGCTGAGCGCCCAGGGCGTGACCTTCGTCCAGGAGCCGGCCGACCGTCCCTACGGCGTCGAAGCGATCCTTCGCGACAACTCCGGCAACTGGCTCGTGCTCGTCGATCCGAAACCGTTCAGCCCCGAAGACTTTGCGTCGGGCGCGTAACTCGACTGGGAACACGAGCGCGGTCAGCGGCTGTTAGCCGCTCAGACATGGCCGCGATCTCACCCACGCTCCACGTCTTCGATTGTGACGGGGTGCTCGTCGACAGCGAGGTCCTCGCGACCCGGATCGAGTCGCAGCTCCTCCGCGATGTCGGTATCGAGCTCACACCGGAATCCATTGCGGAAGCGTTCGTCGGGATCTCCGATATCGAGATGCACCGTCGCATCGAAGCTGATTGGGGCATCACGCTCCCCGACGATTTCGCCGCGAGCAGGGCTGCACGGCTCGACGAGGTCTTCCGCACCGAGCTGCGGGCGGTCCCGGGCATCGCACGGCGTCCTCGAGGCGCTCGACGAGCCGCGATGTGTCGCATCGTCGAGCACACCGGAACGCATCAGGACATCGCTGGCCGTGACGGGCCTCGAGAAGTTCTTCGGGCGCTGACGTCTTCTCGGCCAGCAGCGTGGAACGGGGGAAGCCGGCACCGGACCTCTTCCTCTCTGCAGCCGAAGCAATGCAAACCGACCCCGCCCGATGCGTCGTCATCGAAGACAGCACACCCGGCGTCGCGGCGGGACGCGCCGCGGGCATGTGGGTGATCGGATTCACCGGCGCAAGCCACTGCGTCCCGACGCTCGCCGACAAGCTCCGGGAGGCCGGTGCGCACACGATCGCCGCGGACGCCGATGCGCTCCTCGACGCGTTGCACCCGTCGCCGTGACGACGCCTCGTCCTCGACGCGTGACGGCAGGGCGGCGGTGAGAAATAGGAACTGATCCCGCGGAGAAGGAGTCAGATGACTATGGCGGCACCTGCCATTGGCGTGTTCCTGCCGACGATGAGCAGACGAGGGCAGGCACTGGGCGACATTGGAGCCGCGGCCCGACAGGTCGAGGATTTCGGGTTCGAGTCGGCGTGGGCCGTCGACCAGCTCGTCGCGGGCACCGGCGTGCCGATCATCGAAAGCACCGTTGCACTCAGCGCGGCCGCGGGGGCGACGAGCAGCATCCAACTTGCTTACGGCGTGATGATCCTGCCGTTGCGACCGGTCGTCTGGGCCGCCAAACACGTCGCCTCGCTGCAGCACGTGTCCGGGAGTCGGGTGTTGCTCGGCATCGGTCTCGGCGGTGACCGGCACGACCGCTCGTGGGAAGCAGCCGGCGTGCCGCGCCGCGAGCGCGGCCGGCGTACCGATGCCTCGCTCGCGGTGCTGCCCGACCTCATCGCCGGCAACCCCGTCGACATCGACGGCACGAAGGCCGTGCAGCTCGCCCCGGGTGTGGCCGTACCGCCCATCATCGTCGGCGGTATGGCGGACGCCGCACTCACCCGGGCCGTCACGTACGGCGACGGATGGTTCGCGCTCCGACTCCCGCCTGCGCAGATCGCGCCCGTGGCAGCACGGCTCACCGAGCTGGCTGCCGATCTCGGACGCCCCGTGCCGGCGATCACGGGCAGCGTGTCGACGGCGATCGACGGCGACCCGGCGCTTCCCGACTACGACGGCCTCGTCCGCGAGCTCAGCGACCCCGACGGGGTCTACGGCATGCCGGCCGACGCGGTTCCCGGCATCCTCGTCACCGGCGGGCCCGCCGCCGTGGCCGACCGCATCAGCGCTCTCGGCGCCATCGGCGCCGAGAGGGTGGTCGTCACCCTTGCCGCCGGGAACTGGTCCCGCCAGCTCGAGCTCCTCGCCGACGCGACGGCAATGCTGCATTGAACGAGCACCCCGTGGTGTCACTGACCCGCGGGGACGCGGGACGAACCGGGTGCGAAGATGAGCGTCTTGCACGCCGGGTGCGCCAAGATGCAAGCCCAGCCCGCGTAGCGCTGCTTCAGGAGCAAGTGCCGTGACCGGCCGAATGACCGGAGGGTGACGATGATCGAGGCCCGTAGGCCGCGCCGCTGGCGCGCCCGCCTGGCCGCCGTGACGGTGGTGGCCGGCGTGTTCACGGCGGCCGCAAGCGTCACGGCGCCCGCCATCACGGCGACCGCGCCGAACAAGGCTCGGCCTCCGAAGGTCGCGGCGATCGGGAAGTACGCGGTCGGGATGAAGACGCAGACCTTCGTCGACAACAGCCGTCCGACGGAGGGGATCGGGCCGAGCCGCACCCTCCTCACGGCCATCTACTACCCGGCGCAGGGGCCCCCGACCGACCAGCCGGCCGCGAACGCCCCGCCCGACACGAGCGGCGGCCCGTACCCGCTGATCCTGTTCAGCCACGGCTTGGGCGCACGAGGCGTCGCGTACGAGAACGTTCTCAAGGCATGGGCGTCGGCCGGCTACGTGGTCGCTGCTCCCGACTATCCGTTGTCGAACTCCAACGCGCCCGGCGGCGCTCAGTTCGGCGCGCGCCATCGCCGATACGAAGAACCAACCCGCGGACGCCACGTTCGTGATCAACCAGGTGATCAAGCTCGACAAGCAGAAGCAGGGCCTCGGCGGGATCGTCGACCCGAAGCGCATCGGCGCATCGGGTCACTCGCTCGGGGGCATCACGACCTACGGGCTCGCCTACAGCGGCTGCTGCACCGACAATCGGATCAAGGCCGCCATCCCGATGTCGGGGATCATCGGCGTCGTCGACGGTCCAGAGGGTTACTTCCAGGGCGCCGCGACGCCGTTGCTGGCCGTGCACGGAAACGCCGACGGCACGGTGCCCTACGGCGCAGATATGAACGGGTTCGCCCGGGCGAAGACGCCGAAGTACTTCCTCACCTTCCTCGGCGCCGGGCACGTCACGCCGTTCCTCGGGGGCGACAACCCCTCGGCGATGGCGCTGAAGCAGTCGACCATCGACTTCTTCAACCGCTACCTCAAGGACGACAAGGCTGCGCTCGACAAGCTGCGCACGGACGCCAACGTCCCGGGCGCGTCCTCACTCGAGGAGCATCCCGAGAGCACGGCGACGGCCCGCACGCCGACGAGCACGACGAAGAAGTCGACCACCCCGAGCAGCTGACGCCGGCCTCGCTCAGGCGCGCTCGCGCACTCGCTCGCGCGCTTAGCATGACGCCGCTGTCAGGCGGCGAGGAAGTGGGGGGCCGTGGGGGGCCGGACCGCGAGGCGCGCAGTCGTGTGTCTCGCGGCCGCGGGCGCGCTCGTATCGACAGGCGTCCCGGCCGCGGCGGAGCCGCGTTCCCCGGCGAAGCCGATCAGCCGCTGTGACTGGCCGGTGTGGGGCCAGCGCATGGAGCGGCCGTTCGCGTCTCCGTGCCCGACCGGGATCAGCGCGCAGACGGCGAAGGATCTGAAGCAGATCTGGTTCTTCAACGCCAAGGACACCGTGACCGCGACGCCCGCGGTGGTCGACGGGGTCGCGTACGTCGGCGACTGGTCGGGCAACTTCTACGCGATCGACGTGAAGACGGGGAAGCCGCGCTGGACGTACCAGGCGCACGTGCACGGCCAGGTGTACGCGGGGCAGATCGTCTCGTCGGCGGCGGTCGCCGACGTGAAGGGCGTGCGCACCGTCTTCTTCGCCGGCGGCAAGACGTTGTATGCGCTGCGGGCCGACGACGGCAGTGAGCGCTGGAAGCACGAGGTGGGCCGCCGCGGCGACGACAGCGACCCCAGCGAGATCGAGTCGTCGCCCGTCGTCGCCGACGGTCTGGTCGTCTTCGGCACCGACGTGCACAACAGCGGGAAGGGCGAGCCCGCGGCGGTGATCGCCGTGGACGCCGCCACCGGCAAGCAGCGGTGGACCACCGTGACCGCCCCGACCGAGGGTGAGGGCGCGACCGGTCCCGGGTGCGGCGACGTGTGGGGCTCGGCCACCGTCGACCCGGCGGCGAAGCTCGTCTTCGTCGGGACCGGGAACTGCACCAGCAGCCCCGACGGCTATGGCCGCTTCGCCGAGGCGATCGTCGCACTCGACCTCGGGTCCGGAGCGGTGCGCTGGACGTACCAGCCTCACCAGCCCAACCGCGACGACCTCGACTTCGCCGGCGCGCCGAACCTGTTCGACGCCGGCGGTCGGGCTCTCGTCGGCCTCGGCAACAAGGACGCCGCGTACTACGCGGTCGACCGCGCCACGGGCGAGCTCGTCTGGCGCGCGCAGGTCACCGAGCCCGGCATCCCGCGGCCGAACTCGAACTACTCGACCGGTGGCTTCATCGGCGCGACGGCCGTCGCAGACGGCGTCGTCGTGGGCGGCACCGCGGTCGGTGGGACCCCGGCGCTCCACGCCCTCGACGCCGCCACCGGTGCGATCAAGTGGCAGCAACCCGAAGCCGCCGACACGTACGCGTCGGCCGCCGTCGCCAACGGTGTCGTGTTCCTCGGCAGCACGACCGACTTCACCTTCCGGGCCCTCGACCTGCAGACCGGTGAGGTTCTCTGGTCGAAGGAGCTTCGCGGCGGCGTCGCGGGTGGCGCCGCGATCGTGGGCGACGATGTGATCGCGGTGGCCGGGATCCGCGAGCCGGGCGTCGGCAACCGCAATCGCAACAGCGGCGTCTACCGATTCTCGCTGCGCGGCAAGCCCGTCGCGTCGGCGCCGTCCACGACGAAGCCTCCGCCGCCGACGCCGCCGAACCCGCAGGCGGCGGCGCAAGCGTGCGTCGCCGCTCCGTGCAACCTCAACTTCGACCTCACGAAAGACCGCGTCGCGGACGACACCGGCACCGGCACCGTGCAGGTGTCGCTCGACCCGTTCAAGGTCGTCGTCCAGGCCGACGGGCTCGGCGATCCGAGCCGCTGGCTCCGGCCCGGCAGCGCGGCGCAACAGGCGGGCGCGACGACCTACGCCGTCTACCTGTCGCAAGGGACCGACAACCCGGCGGGCGGACTGGTCTGCACCCTCGACGCCGACGACGACTGCACGGCGACCAAGCTGCCGGGCCGTCGCGGCGCGACGTACGACCGGATCAGCATCCTCGCGGTCAAGGACCAGAAGAAGCTGCCGTCGCTCGCCGAGGGCTTCGACCGGCTCGTCACGACCAACGCGATCGACATCCCGATCACACCGAAGGCGAGGAAGTGATGACGCAACGACGTCGACTCCGTCCGATGCTCGTGGGAGCGGTAGCCGCGGATCGCGCTGCTGGCGGCGTGGGCCTCGCCCGGCGGGACCTCCCGGCCCGCGCAGAAGTCGTCGAAGGGAGTCATCGTCTTCAACGGCGAGGGAAACAACCTCAACGCCTATGCCGCCGACCCGCCGTTCACGAAGCAGAACGTGATCCGCAATCACGACGACGACCCGAACGGGCTCGACATCAACGCGCAGATCTGCTTCTTCCCCGACGGATCGAAGCGCTTCATCGCCGGCGAGGACACCGGCCAGCCGAACCCGCCCCAGGGCTGGGGGATCTTCCAGCTGAAGGGCGCCACGGTCGGCAAGCTCTCGGCCAAGAAGGTCGGCAAGCTCACGCCGACGTACCAGCCCAGCAACGACAACGCCGAGAACTACGGGTGCGGGTTCCTCTCGGACGGGCGAGTGCTCACGACCGACATCGGCAACCAGGCGTCGGGGCCCGAGGACGGACAGCTCATCGTCTGGTTCCCGCCGTTCGACACCACCAAGGTGCGCTACTGCAAGATCGACGTCGGCATCGCGACGGCGGGGGGCATCTACGTCGACTCGAAGAACCGTGTGTACGTGCCATCGGGGCGCCCGCCGACTGCGGGGGTGGTGCGGTACAGCGGGCCCTTCCCGACCTCCGATACGGCGAAGGGCGGTTGCGGCGGGAAGGACGCGACCGGTGCGCCGATGGCGCCGTCGGTGAAGAAGGAGCAGTTCATCGGGCTCGGGAACGGCCTCGCGGCGCCGATCGCGATCGTGCGGGCGCCGAAGAACGACTTCTATGTCTCCAGCGTGATCAGCGGCGTGATCAACGAGTACGACGCCAACGGCGGCTTCGTGCGCACCATCTTGCAACCCCCCGCCGGCGAGACCCTGGGCGAGACGACGTTCTCGACGGGGACGCCGCTCGGGCTCGGGGTCGGCCCCGACGGCACGCTGTACTACGCCGACATCGGGATCACGATCACGAGCGAGGGCATCGGTCCGGGCCCGGAGGGAACGGTGCGCCGGATCCGCTTCGTCAACGGCGAGCCGCAGCCGCCGGAGACGATGGGCGGCGGCCTCGCGTTCCCGGACGGCATCGGCGTCTACGCGCCGAAGAAGCAGTGACCAACTGAGCCGGCGTGGGCGGCTCGGATTGCGAGCACATCGGACAGGGTCTGCTCGCGCAGCCGGCCAACACTCTGTCGAGCCTGGCGTACGTGCTGGCGGGCGTGCTGCTCCTCCGGCGCTCGCTGGCCGGTCGGTCGGGCGCGCGCATGATGCCGATGGTGTACGCGGTGGCGGTGATCGGCGTCGGCATCGGGAGCGCCGCGTTCCACGGCCCGATGCCGGCATGGGGCCGCTTCGCGCACGACCTCTCGATTGCCGCGGTGCTCGCCTTCGTCATCGGCTACGACGTGGCACTCGCCCGCGGGGCTTCGGCGAACGCAGGCCTGGCGATGTTCGTCGGGATCACCGGTGCGTGCGCGGTGGTGCTCGCGGTCGCGCCGGACGCCGGCAACGCGCTCGACGCGGTGCTCGTCGCCGGTGCGGTGGTCGCGGAGATCGGTGCTTCCCGCTCGGCCGCCGGGCGCGCGACGGCCGACGGGCGGCTCTGGATCGTGATCGTCGGCGTGGTCACGATCGGCGCACTGCTCAACGCGGTCGGTCGCACCGATGCGCCGCTCTGTGAACCCGACAGCCCGGTGCAGCTGCACGCGGTCTGGCACGTGCTCACCGCGTTCGTGCTGTGGCTGTACGGGACGGCCGCCTTGGGGCCGCGTGAGCAGGCTCGGCCTAAGATTCGGGCGTGACTTCCCCGGTTCGGGTTCTGGCCGTGGGCGCGGCCGCGCCTTCGCGGCGACTGGCGGCCGGCCGACGTCGCCGCCGCCTGGGGTCGCGGCGGCGGGCGGGGCCAGGTCGGGGTATGCGCGCCCGACGAGGACGTGCTCACGCTGTCGGCGGAAGCTGCGTCCCGGGCGATGGCGGCCTCCGGGCTCGAGAACGACATCGTGGACGGCCTGTGGTGGGGCACGACGCGTCCGCCCTTCGCCGAGGGGCCGAGCCACGCCGTCCTGGCCTCGGCGCTGGGACTGTCGGCGCACTCCGGCGGCGCACTGTGCTCGGGGTCGCCGCACGCGGGGATGGATGCCCTGCTCGGCGCCTACGACGCGATCGCCGCCGGGAGCGCACGGGTTGCGCTGGTCGTGGCGGCCGACGCGCTCGTGCCGGGGCCCGGCACCACGTTCGAGGAGCGCGCCGGCGCGGGCGCGGCTGCCGTCGTGCTCGTCTCCGAGGGCGGCCATGCGTCGCTGCCCGCCCGCGTCACGCGCACACACCCGTTCCTCGATCGCTACCGCTCCGACGCCGACGACGGGACGCGCGATCTCTACGACTCGCGTCTGTTCCGGGAGGAGATCTTCCTGCCGGTCGTGCAGGAGGTCGGCGGGCAGCTGGCAGCGCTCGACATCGACGAGTGGTCGCTCCCCGACCCCGACGGCCGCCTCGGCGCAACCGCCGCGCGCAAGCTCGGAGGCGGCGCGCCCGCCTCGGCGAGCGTGTACGCCGCCATCGGCGACACGGGTGCGGCCGCCCCGCTCCTCGGCGCGCTCGGCTCGCTCGACGCCGCTCGCACCGTCGCGGTCGTCGGCTTCGGCGGGGGACGCGCCACCGGCATCGTGATCAACGCCGATGCCCCCGTGCGCGGCGCGGCGACGGTCGGCGACGCGTGGGCCGGCGGTCAGTCGATCTCGTACGCCGAGGCGTTGCGCGCCCGCGGGCAGCTCCAAGCCGCCGGCGAGCCCATCCCGATGGGGGTCCCGCCCGAAAGCGCGCTGTTCGTGCGCGGCGCGGAGGAGATGCTCGGGCTCCTCGGGGCGCGGTGTGTCGATTGCGGCACGATCAACACGCCGCCGACGATCCATCCCTACTGCATCAGCTGCGGCAGCACGAAGTTCGTGCTGGTCTCGCTGGCCCGCCGGGGCGTCGTGCACACGTTCGTCGTCAACCACACGATGCCGCCACCGTTCGAGGCGCCGTTGCCCCTGGCCGTCATCGACCTCGCGGACGGCGCGCGCGTGATGCTGCAAGTGATCGGCGACGGGAGCGACATGCGGATCGGCGCCGAGGTCGAGCTGGTGCTGCGCCGGTACGCCTTCGAACGGGGCGTGCCCGTCTACGGGTTCAAAGCGCGCGTCGTCGACGCGACCGGCGAAACAGAATCGAGCGAGGAGTAGCGGAGCACGCCATGGGTTGGAATCGCGTAGCCGTGGCCGGCGCCGGCCTCATCAAGTTCGGTGAGCTGTTCGAGCAGAGCTACGAGCAGATGGCGGCGGGGGCGTTCCAGGCCGCGGTCGCCAACGTCGACCGGGGCATCGAGCCGGAGCAGGTCGACGCCGTCTTCGTCGCCACGCAGCGGGGAACGCTCTGGGGCCAGGAAGGGATCGGCGGGAACACGGTGCCGACCGCCATCGGCCTCGCCGGCGTCCCGTGCACGCGCATCGAGAACGCCTGCCCGTCGGGCTCGGACGCGTTCCGCGTCGGCGCGATGGCCGTCGCGAGCGGGGTGCACGACGTCGTCCTCGTCATCGGGGTCGAGAAGATGCGCGACAAGTCGACCGAGGAAGGCCTGCTCTCGCGGGCTGCGGCCGGACATCCGATCCTGACCCGGGGCGAGACCGCACCGGTGCTGTTCGCGCCCTTCGCCACCCGCCACATGAACGACTACGGGACGACGCGCGAGATGCTCGCCTCGGTCGCGGTGAAGAACCACCACAACGGCGCCCGCGACCCGTACGCGCACTTCCAGAACGAGATCACCGTCGAGAACGTCCTCGACTCGCCGCCCGTGTGCCATCCGCTGCACCTGCTCGACTGCTGCCCGCAGACCGACGGCGCCGCGGCGACGATCCTCGTGAATGCCGATCGGGCCGCCGAGTTCACCGACAAGCCGGTGTACGTCGCCGGCTTCGGCGTCGCCACCGACCACCCGTACCTGCACGAGAAGCAGAGCTTCACCGGCCTCAAGGCCACGACCATCGCCGGCGAGCGGGCGTACCGGATGGCGGGCGTCGACCCGAGTCAGATCGACTCGGCCGAGGTGCACGACTGCTTCACCATCACCGAGATCCTCGACGTCGAAGACCTCGGCTTCTTCGACAAGGGCAAGGGCGGCGTGGCTTCGCTCGAGGGCGAGACGTCGCTCACCGGCCGCATCCCGATCAACACGTCGGGTGGCCTCCTCGCGAAGGGGCACCCGATCGGCGCCACCGGCGTCGCCCAGCTCACCGAGTGCTGGTGGCAGCTGCGGGGCGAGGCCGGCGAGCGGCAGGTCGAGATGCGCAACGGGTACGCGCTCCAGCACAACGTGGGCGGCCGCGGCTCGGGCGTCTCGGTCGTCAACATCCTCACGACCAACCGGTAGGCGGCTGGTGCTGCGCGTCGAGACCGGCGCCGACCACGTCTGCCGCGTCACGCTCGAACGGCCCGAGGCGAAGAACGCGCTGACCGTCGAGATGCGCGACCAGCTCGTCGAGGCGGTCCGGGCCGCCCGCGCCGACGCCGACGTGCGGGCGCTGCTGATCACCGGGACGGGCGACGCCTTCTGCGCCGGCATGGACCTCGGAGCATCGACGGTCGCGCAGGCCGGCCGCGAAGGCTTCGACACCCGAGCTACCGCGGAGGCCCTGCGCGTCGGCGTGCAGGCGTTCATCCGCGAGCTGTGGGAGCTCGACAAGCCGACGGTGGCCGCGGTCAACGGCGTGGCCGTCGGCCCCGGCGCCCACCTCGCCCTCGCGTGCGACTTCGTGCTCGTGCACCCCGCCACCCGCTTCTTGTGGTCGTTCCACCGGTGGGGGCTCGTCGTCGACGCCGGCGGCGCGTACCTGCTCCCCCGCCTCGTCGGGCTCCCCCGCGCCAAGGCGATGGTGATGCTCGGCGAAGGGTGCACGGGCGCCGAGGCGGTCGACCTCGGGCTCGCGTACCGGTGCGTCGAGCCCGACGAGCTCGAGGGCGAGGCGTCGGCGCTGGCGGCCCGCCTCGCGGCCGGGCCGACACGCGCGCTCGGGCTCTCGAAGCGCCTGCTGAACGAGAGCTTCGAGACCGATCTCGCGGACTCGCTCGAGCGCGAGGCCGCGTACCAGTCGCTCGCGACGACCTCGAGCGACCTCGTCGAGGGCATGGCCGCGTTCAAGGAACGCCGCGACCCGCGGTTCACGGGGCGATAGGCGTGCAGCTCGCGTGGGGCCCCGAGGAAGAGGCGTTCCGAGCCGAGCTCGTCGCGTTCCTCGACGAGCACGTGCCGCACGAGGCCGACGCCGGCTTCGACTACGCGGACTCGGGCGAGCGGGAGGACAGTGACCTCATCCCGGCGTGGTCGCGCGCGTGGCAGGCGACGCTCTTCGACCACGGGTGGATGATCCCCGCCTACCCCCCCGAGCTCGGCGGCCGGAACTGCACCCCGGTGCAGACGCTCATCTACCTGGAGGAGATGGCGCGCCGGCGTGTCCCCCGGTCGCTGCACTTCCCCGGGTACGCGATCGTCGCCCCGAGCCTCCTCGAGTTCGGGAGCGACGAGCAGCGCGAGCTCGCGCCCGCCGCGATCCGCGGCGACACGATCTGGTGCATCGGCATGAGCGAGCCGAACGCCGGCTCCGACCTCGCCGGCTTGTCCACCCGCGCCGAGGTCCACGACGACCACTTCGTCGTGAACGGCCAGAAGGTGTGGACGAGCTATGCCATGGCGGCGCAGAAGTGCTTCTGCTACGTGCGGACCGACCCGAGCGCGCCGAAGCACAAGGGCATCAGCCTCCTCATCATGGACATGGACACGCCCGGCATCGACATCCGCCCGCTGCGACACATCAGCGGCGCGGCGAACTTCGCCGAGGTGTTCTTCAGCGACGTCGTCGTCCCACGCGAGAACCTCGTCGGGTCGCTCAACGACGGGTGGAGGATCACGCAGGGTTCCCTCGCGCACGAGCGCGCCGGCCTCTGGGTCGAGGGCGTGTCGCGCCTCGAGACGACCATCCACGGGCTCGTCGGCCTCGCGACACGCCGCGGCCTCATCGACGATCCGATCGTCCGGCGAAAGCTCGCGGAGCTCTCCGAGCGCGCCGCCAGCCTGCGCTCTCTCGGCTACAAGGGGTTCTCGAGCTTCGCCCAGGGCAGCTCGGCGCCCGAGCACTCGTTCATGAAGATGGCGACGTCGGAGCTCGGCAAGGAGGTCTGGGAGTACGGCATGGAGCTCCAAGGCGCGTACAGCGCGGTCGCCGACCCCGACCGTGGCGAGGAGGACGGCCGCTGGGTCATGGGCTTCTTCATGAGCTTCGCCAACACCATCGCCGGCGGCTCGTCCGAGATCCAGCGCAACATCATCGCCCAGCGCGTGCTCGGGCTCCCGAGGGCCAGGTAGCCGTGGACTTCACGCTCTCGCCCGATCAGGAGCTGCTGCGCGACACCGCGCGGCAGCTGCTGCGACGCGAGTGTCCGCCCGAATTGCTGCGGGCCCACATCGACGATCCCGCGGCTGCCGACCCGCTGTGGCTGCACCTCCGCGACTTCGCCGCCCTCGGTGACGGCCCGCTCACGGACCTGTGCCTGTTCGCCGAGGAGACGGGTTACGTCGCCGCTCCGGGCCTGTTCTTCCCGACGGCAGCACTGTTCTCTCCACTGCTCGGCATCCTCGGTCACGAGCTCCTGTCCGCCGCGGTCGCCGGCGAGATCACCGGCACCGTCGCGGTCGCGGGCGCCGACGGCGTCTGGCAGGCGAACGACGACCGGGTGAAGACGTTCGTACCCGAAGCGGATCGCGCGGACTGGATCGCGGTCGTGTCGAGCGGTCCGGCGGTCACGCTCGTGCAGTCACCGTCCGTTCGACGCGTGGCGACCGTCGACTTCTCGCGCCGCATGTTCGAGGTGGAGGCCGGGTCGGGCTCGGGGCCGGCGCAGTCCGTCGACCCCGAGGCGTTCGAGACCGTGCTCGAGCGGGCGACGGTCGCGCTCGCTGCCGAGATGGTGGGCACCGCCCGCCGGCTGTTCGACATGACGCTCGCGTACGCCAAGGAGCGCGTGCAGTTCGACGTGCCGATCGGCTCGTTCCAGGCGATCCAGCACAAGCTCGCCGACGTGGCGCTCGATCTCGAACGGGCGACCAGCGCCGTCTACTACGCAGCGATGGCGATCGACGCCAAGGACGCCGACCGGCATCGGGCGACGCACGTGGCGAAGGCGGCGGCCGGCACCGCTGCCACGCGCGCAGCCAAGGACGGCATCCAGATCCACGGCGGGATCGGGTACACGTGGGAGCACGACCTGCACCTGTTCATCCGCCACGCCTATGGCTCCGAGGCGTGGCTCGGCACCCGCGACTGGCACCACGACCGCCTCGCCGAGCTGCTGTTCTGATCAGGCGGCTCGTGCTGCGGCGCGCGCGAGCGCGTCGGCGATGAACGGGTAGGCGGCGTCGGCCCACGCGGCGTGACCGATCCGGTTCGGGTGGAAGAGGTCGGCACAGAACATCTCGCCGGTCCGGAACCGCGCGTCCGTGAGCTCGGCGATCGGGACCTTCACGGCGTGGTCGTGGCGGGCGGCGACCCGGGCGTGGGCACGGTCGAAGGCCGCGCTCCGCCGGGACGCCAGCGCCTTCAGCGGGTGCGCGAGCCGGGGGATGTTGCCGAGGTCGCCGATGCCCGTGAGCACGACGTCCGTTCCCGCCTCACCGAACGCCTCGACCACCGCGTCGAGATCGGCTTCGAAGCGTCGCAACCGCGTGCCGTGGGTCGCGTCGTTCGCGCCGACCGACACGACGGCGACGTCGGGCCGCAGGCGCTGCGCTTCCGGGACCTGATCGACGAGCACGTCACGCACCCTCGACCCGCCGGCGGCGACGCTCACCAACCGGATGCGCATGTCGGCGGCGAGTCGTCGCACCACCTGCCAGGACCACAGATCGTCACACGACTCGAGCCCGGGCCCGGTGACGGTCGAGTCGCCGAGCAGGACGAGCCGAACCTCGGGGGCCGAATCGGGCCCGAACACGCAGTCCGGATCGAGGTCGCGGAAGCTCGGGAGCGGACGGTGCGCGACGTACCAGAACTGCGCCGCGACCGTCCCGACCGCGGCCATGGCCGCGAACGGGAGTCCCGCCGCTCCCGCCAGACCGAGTCGCAGGCGTGCTGCCACGGGCACATTCTCCGACGCCGCTCGCACGATCGGGTGGATATTTCGGAGCGAACTACGAGCGAAGCGCGCCCGGCTCGTCGAGCCAGCGGTTCAGCGCCGCCGTCCGGGCGTTGCGGCAGATCAGGACGTGCTCGACGACGCGGCGCACCCGGCGCTGCTGCCCGGCCGTGACGGCGACCTGTCGCAGGAGGTAGTCGGCCTCGCGGCCGTGGTCCTCCTCGGCGTAGGCGTGCACCTTGAAGTTCTCGACCTCGATGCCGTAGTGGTCACGCAGGCCCTCGTACATCATCACCGCGTAGTTGGTGGAGGCGGCGAAGCGCTCGCCCGCCCAGCCGAAGGCGGCGAGGCCCTCCTCGTACGAGCGGCGCATGTAGAAGAGCGTCGTGAACACCGAGCCGATCGACTCGGGCATGGCGCGGTAGGAGACGAGCTCCTCGTCGGAGATCCCGAGCTGGCGGGCCCAGTCGATCTTCATGTCGACGTGGTTGCGGTCCCCCGCGAAACCCATCTCGTCGGCGAGGTTCTGCGCCCAGTGGATGTAGTGCTCGCTGGTGCCGAGGTCGAGGGCGTCGACGTCCGGGGCGTTGGACACGATCGAGCCGAACTCGGTCGTGTACCACTTGCCGAGGAAGTAGTACTCCTTGCACAGCCGCTTGAGGAGCTCCTCGGAGAGGGTCCCGTCGGCGACACGCTCCCAGACGAGGTTCTTCTCGGTCGCGACCTCGGCTTGGAGCGCCTCGAGGGAGGACATGAACTCGTCGACCGGCAGCGCGGGCGCGCTCTCGGCGCCGGACCCGCGGATGTCCCGGAACTCGCGGTGCTCGGACATGGCCCTCCTCTGTCTCCGCCTGACGCTCGAAGGCTAGGATAAGGGTGACACGGGTGTCAGATTTCTCGTCATCGGTACGCCGGCCAGGAGCGTCCGTCATGAACGTCGATCTCGTCCAGCTCGCCGGCCATCGGGGTCGCCTCCACGAGCGCCCCACCGTCGACCAGGTGACGGCGGAGGTCATCCGGGGCGCGATGGAGACCATCTGCTTCGAGATGGCCACCTACGTGTCGCGCACGGCCACGACGCCGATCCTCAACCAGAGCAACGAGCGCAACGCGACGATCCTCGACGCACAGGGCCGGCTCGCTGCCCTGTCGGTCGGCATCCCGCAGTTCATGCTCACGTCCACGCTGCCGGTTCGCTTCGCGCTCGAGTTCCTCGGGGTCGACGAGTTCCACGAAGGCGACGTGTTCGTGGCCAACGACCCGTACCACGGCGGCGGCCACCTCCCCGACTACAACGTCTTCGCGCCCGTCTTCGGCGACGACCCGAACACGGGTGAGCGGCGGATGGTGCTCATCGCCAGCATCCAGTGCCACCACGGCGACACCGGCGGCGACGTGCCGGGTGGCTACAACGTCACCGCCAACGACATCTGGGGCGAGGGCGTGCGCTGGCCGGTCGTGAAGGTGATCGACCGGGGCGTCGAGCGCCGCGACGTGCTCTACGCGATGGCGGCCAACAACCGCCTGCCCGACTACATCGGCGACCTGCGCGCGCAGATCGGCGCCGCACAGCTGGCCGCCGACCGCCTCGGCGACATCATCGCCCGCGCCGGCGTCGACACCGTCGAGCAGTCGGTCGACTTCATGATCGACTACGCGGCGCGCCGGTTCCGCGAAGAGGTCACCGCGTGGCCCGACGGCGTCTACGAGGCGGACGCGTACGTCGACCACGACCCGCTCGGCAACCCCGACATCAAGCTGCACGTGAAGATCACCGTCGACGGCGACGACCTCAAGATCGACTACACGGGCAGCGACACGCGCCAGGAGATCCAGGCCTGGTCGACGTTCGGCAACACCCGCGGGTACACCGTCGGGCAGATCGCGTCGATGATGGACCCGGAGATCCCGAAGAACGAGGGGTTCTTCGACCAGATCAAGCTGATCGTGCCGCAGGGATGCGTGCTGAACCCGCACCCGAGCAAGCCGGTGAGCGCGGGCACGCACCACCCCGGCGCCGACGTCGGCGAGGTCATCGCGGTCGCCATGCAGCACGTGCTGCCGGACAAGGCGGTGCCGCAGACCTACAAGACCGGCATCCCGACGATCATCGTCGGCGTCGACCCGCGCACCGGCCAGTCGTTCACCGACCACTCGGCCGAGGTGTACGCGGGCTGGTGCAACGCGGCGAAGGGCATGGACGCGTGGGGCGCGCAGAACGCGTCGTTCGGCAACCTCTGGAAGGCCACCGCGGAGATCAACGAGAGCCTGTACCCGCACGTGCAGTGGAGCCGCGACTACCGCACCGACTCCGGTGGCCCGGGCCAGTGGCGCGGGCTGTGCGGGAGCCACTACGAGAAGGAAGTGCTCGTCGACGCCAAGGTGTACACGTACGTCGTCGGCATGAAGTACCCGATGCCGGGCATCTGCGGCGGCGAGCCCGGCGCGCCCAACAAGATGGTGATCCGGTACGGCTCCGACGACCCCTTCGTCGTGCAGCACACCGCCGAGTGGGTGCCGATCGAAGCGACGCAGCGCGTCATGTACGACTACGGCGGCGGCGGCGGATGGGGCAACCCGCTCGACCGTGACCCGCAGGCGGTGCTCGACGACGTGCTCGACGAGTACGTGAGCCCCGAGGGCGCCGAGCGCGACTACGGCGTCGTCCTCACCGGCTCGCTCGAGGACCTCACGCTCGCGATCGACGAGGAGGCGACGGCCGCCCTTCGCGCGCAGCGTCGCGGCTGACATGGGCTACCGGGTAGGGGTGGACGTCGGGGGGACGTTCACCGACCTCATCTGCGTGACGCCCGACGGCGACGTCGTGCTCGACAAGACGCCGACCACACCCGACGACCAGTCGGTCGGCGTCATGAACGGCCTGCAGCAGCTCGCCGACCGGTTCGATCGCCCGCTCCCCGAGGTGTGCTCCGAGATCGACATCCTCGTCCACGGCACGACCACCGCCGACAACACGATGATCGAGATGAACGGCGCGCCCACGGGCCTGCTCGTGACGGAGGGGCATCGCGACGAGATCGAGATGCGCCGCGTCCACAAGGAGCAGATCTGGGACCCGACGTACCCGGCACCGGCGCCGATCGCGCGCCGGCGGGCGCGCATCCCCGATCTCCGAGCGCATGAACTTCCGACGGTGAGGTGCTCACGCCGCTCGACGAGGACGCCGTCCGCCGGGGCGTGCGGCGACTGAAGCAACTCGGGGTGCAATCGGTCGCGGTGATGTTCCTGTTCAGCTTCGTGAACCCGGAGCACGAGCGACGCGCCGCCGAGATCATCCGGGAGGAGTTCCCCGACGTCGACCACGTCTCGCTCTCACACGAGGTGATGGCGCGAGGGCCGGAGTTCGAGCGGGTGTCGACGACGCTGGTGAACGCGTACGTGGCGCCGAAGATCGCCGCGTACGTCGGCCAGCCTGCAGGAGAAGCTGCGCGCCGCCGGCTACGGCGGGCCGCTGCTCATCATGCAGTCGACCGGCGGGGTGATGCCGCCCGACTACGTCGCCCGCCGTGCGGTATCGGTGCTGGCGTCCGGGCCGACCGGTGGCGTGATGGGCGCGGCGCTGGCGGCGGGGAAGGCCGGTGTCGACGACTTCATCGCCGTCGACATGGGTGGCACCAGCTTCGACGTGTGCCTCGTGCGGGACGGGCAGCCCGAGATCAAGACCGACTGGAACTGGCGCTACCGGTACTACATCGGCTTGCCCATGGTCGACGTGCAGAGCGTGGGCGCCGGCGGCGGGTCGATCGCCCGCGTGCGCCAGGGTGCCCTGCTCGTCGGTCCCGAGAGCGCCGGCTCCGCGCCCGGGCCGGTCTGCTACGGACGGGGCGGCACCCAGCCGACGGTCACCGACGCCGACGCCGTGCTCGGGTACCTCCCCCTCGACGGGTTTGCGGGTGGCCGCATGACGCTCGACCTCGACGGCGCGCGCGACGCCATCCAACGCGACGTCGCCGAGCCGCTCGGCCTCGACGTGGTCGAAGCCGCCTGGGGCATCGAGCGCATCGTGAACGCCAACATGGCGAACGCGACGCGTCGGGTGCTGGCGTCACACGGCGCCGACGCCCGCGAGCTGGCGCTGATCGCCTACGGAGGCAACGGCGCGGTGCACGCGTGGGCGATCGCGACCGAGCTCGGCATCGACCGCATTCTCGTCCCGAAAGCGGCGCCGGCATTCTCCGCCCTCGGCGTCCTCGTCGCCGACTACGTCGTCGATCTCGTGCGCGCCTACGTCGTCCCGCTGTCGCAGGTCGACCTCACGCGCGTGCACACGCTCATGTCGGAGCTGCAGGACGAGGCGCGCAAGGAGCTCGACCCGACCGGTCTCGCCGACACGCAGGTCGACGTCGGCCTGTACGCGCAGATGTGCTACCCGGGCCAGAACTTCGACATGAGCGTGCCCGTCCCCGAAGCCGACGCGCTCGACGAGCCCGGGCTCCTCGATCTCACCGAGCGGTTCCACGACCAGCACGAAGCCGATCGGGGCTTCTGCTTCCGGAACCAGCAGCCGTTGCTGCGCGGCGTGCGGCTCGTCGCCCGCGGCTACACGCCCAAGCCCGAACGCCTCGCGCCTCTCGGCGCAGTCCGGGAGGCGAAGGCGGCGCGGCGGGGGGCCCGGCGCGTGTACTTCGGGCCCGAGTTCATGGGATCGGGTTTCGTGGACGCGCCCGTCTACGACGGCTCCGTGCTCGGCCCCGGCGTCGAGGTGCGCGGGCCCGCACTCGTCGAGGAGCCGTTCACGGTGGTGGTGCTTCCGCCGGGCGCGACGGCTCGCCTCGACGAGCTCGGCAACTACGCGCTCACGGTTTCGTAGCCTGCGCCTGCGTGCCGATCTACTTCGATCCTGAGTCGTACGCGGCCGTCGAGGCGGCGTGCGAGCGGCTCATCCCTCCCGTCTCCGGGCATCCCGGCGCCACTGCCCTCGGGGTCGCCGACTACATCGACGGGCTGCTCGGCGCCTTCGCCGTCGATCCGCCCCGGATCTGGGCGGGCGGGCCGTTCTCGGGCCGGCACGGCGGCGAGGCGTCGTTCGCCGCGTTCCTGCGCCTCTCTCGCCTCGAAGAGCTCGCGTGGCGGACGCGGATCGAGGGCTCGCAGGGCATCGCCGAGCGCGAGCTCAACGGGCCGGTGCGGGGGTGGCAGCAGGAGTACCGCGACGGGATCGCCGCGCTCGGCGCCGACTTCACCGCGCTCGCCGGCGACGAACAGGACGCGCGCCTCGACGCCGTACCGGAGTTCAAGCAGCTGCTGTACGGGCATGCGTGCGAGGGCGCGTACGGCGCACCCGAGTACGGCGGCAACCGTGACCTCGCCGGCTGGCGGTCGATCGGGTTCCCGGGCGACGTGCAGCCCCGCGGCTACACCGACGAAGAGGTGACGGGCCGTGACTGATCGCGATTGCGACGCGGTGATCGTGGGCAGCGGGCCCGGGGGCGCAACCGCCGCCGACGTGCTCACGGCGGCGGGCTGGTCGGTGATCATGCTCGAGAAGGGCCGCAACCACCTGCTCCGGCTCGAGCCGCCGTTCGCGCCGACGGGCGAGATCAGCAGCGACGAGATCAAGTTCACGCAGCGACACTTCCTCGGCCCCGATCCCCTGCTCGAGCCGCGCACGTTCCGCCGCTCGGTCGAGGACGGCGAGCGGGCCTTCACCGGCGACGTGAACAACCTCCCGTCGACGGTGGGCGGGGGCGGCTTCCACGCCGACGGGAAGCTGCCGCGCTTTCGGGAGGTCGACTTCCGCGCCCGCACCGAGCTCGGCCCGGTCGACGGCGCCGACGTCGTCGACTGGCCGCTCGACTACGCCGAGCTCGAGCCGTACTACGCCGAAGCCGAGCGCGTCGTCGGCGTGGCCGGCGACCACACCGCCAATCCCGTTCGCGGCGTGGCGCTCTGGTCCGTATCCCATGCCGCCGGGGCCCGACATGTTCTGCGCCGTCCTCACGAGCGACGCCGCCGGCCGCCTCGGCTACCACCCGTACCGGGCGCCGACCGGCGTGAACAGCGTCGAGTACGACGGCCGGCCGGCGTGCAACAACTGCGGCTTCTGCGGGTTCTTCGGGTGCCCGATCGACGCCAAGGGTGATCCGGTGGCGTCACTCCGGCGCGCGCTCCGCACCGGTCGGTGCGAGATCCGACCCGAGTCCTACGTGCGGGACGTCGTGCTCGACCGCACGGGACGCAAGGCCCGTGGCGTCCGGTACCTCGACAGCGCGCAGCACGAGCACGAGGTGAGCGCCGGCCATGTGGTGCTCGCGGGCGGCGCGTTCGAGACCCCGCGCCTGCTGCTGCGCAGCGGGATCGGCAATCCCGACGTCGTCGGCCGCTACCTCATGTTCCACTTCCAGACGCTCGTGCTCGGCATCTTCCCGTTCCGGCTGCACGCGCACCGCGGCCGGGCCGTGACGCACCTGATGGACGACCCGATGATCCCGGACGCGGCGGCGTCCCGCGCTGCGCACGAAGCAGGCCTCCCCTATTTCCGCGGCGGGATCGTCGAGCACGGCGGGGCCGGCCAGCCGATCATGGAGGCGATCCATCTGCCGCCGGGTGAGCTCCACTCGCAGCTGATGGTCGAATCGACGCTGCGTGACCGCATGGCCGTGTTCACGATGCAGGGCGAGGATCTCCCCCAGGCCACGAACCGGGTCGACCTCGACCCGCACGTACGCGACGTGTGGGGATCGCCGGCGGGTCGGGTGACGTACTCGCCCCACCGCCACGAGGTCGCGTGCGCCGAGCACTGGGCGCCACGCTTCGAAGCCGTCATGCGCGACGCCGGCGCCGACACCGCGTTCTGGGTGACGTCGCCGCCTCGACCAGGATCCGAGTTCGAGGCGATGGATCCCACGCCCATCTCGCGTCACGTCATGGGGACGGCGCGGATGGGCGACGACCCGCGCACGACGGTGTTCGACCGGTGGCAACGCCTCCACGACGTCGACAACGTGCTGTGCACCGACTCGTCCGTGTTCCCGACGTCGACGGGCTACGGGCCGACGCTCACGATCGTGGCCCTGGCGATGCGGGCGTGCAGCGCCCTCGCCGGTGTCGAACCGCCGCGGTCGGCCTAGACCGACACCGGCTCGCGCGTCTCGTCGTCATCGCGAACTGGGACGGGCGCGAGCTGCGGTTTCCGCACACGCGGGGGCGGCTGGCGAAGGTCGCGGGCGATGCCGACGAACTGCAGCAGCTTGAGCATGTAATAGACGACGTCGATCTCCCACCAGAAGAAGCCCTGCCGCGCCGACGACTGGTAGTGGTGGTGGTTGTTGTGCCATCCCTCGCCGCCGGTCAGCAGGGCGACGAACAGCGAGTTCCTGCTCGTGTCGGGGGTGTCGTAGCGGCGGCGTCCGAACACGTGCGCCAGCGAGTTCACCGTGAACGTCGAGTGCCACAGCAGCACGTTCGACAGGAAGAACCCGATGATCAGGCCGCTCCACCCGCCGATCAGGAAGCACGTGAAGCCCAGCGTCCACATCGGGATCCAGTCGTGCTTGTCGAGGAACCGCAGCTCGGGGTAGCGGGCGAAATCCTTGATGGCGTCGGTGTCGGTCGCCGAGTACTTGTCGCAGAGGATCCATCCGACGTGGCTCCACCAGAACCCCTTCCGGGGCGAGTGGAGGTCGCGCTCGGTGTCGGCGAACTGGTGGTGACGCCGGTGGTGACCCGCCCACCAGAGCACGCCCTTCTGGCACGCGGTTCCGCCGCCGAAGGCCATCACGAACTGTGCGACGCGCCCGAGCTTGTAGCTGCGGTGGGCGAAGTAGCGGTGGTACCCGGCGGTGATGAAGAACATCCGGCCGAAGTACGTGACGGCCAGCAGGACGAGGGCCGTGGTCGTCACGCCGGTGACGAACGCGAGCAGCGGGAGCAGCTGCAGGAGGAAGAAGGGGATCGACGAGCGGACGTTCACCCGCTCGCTCGAGTCTCGGGCGATGGCGTGTTCCATGGAACCTCCCGCGACTCTCCCTGCGGGAGTGGCGCTCAAGGCCGGGGCCCTCTGCTGGACCTACCTACCGGTAGGTAGACCCTACCCCGCCGGACCGGCGCGAGGAACGTCACCCGGCGGCCGGCGCGCTCCCCTGCCAGGCTGGGCGCCGTCCGGCGATTGCCCGAGCATGGAGGCGGCCCATGGGCGCGTACGAGCACGAGGGTCTGCGAGTCGACGTCGACCAACGGGTCGCGTTCGTCACCCTCGACCATCCGCCCGTCAACCTGTTCGACGCCGTGCTCATCGGCTCCCTCGGGGAGCTCGCCGGTGAGCTGGCCGACGATGACGACGTCGGGGCCGTTGTCGTCCGGAGCGCCGATCCCGAGTTCTTCATCGCGCACGCGGATCTCGGGCTCATCCAGGCGCTGCCACGCGACCGCGACCGACCGGCCCGAGCAGCCGGAGTTCATTCACATGTTCATGGAACGGTGGCGGACGCTGCCGCAGGTCACGATCGCGCAGCTCGAAGGGCGCGCCCGCGGTGGAGGAAGCGAGTTCGCGCTCTCGCTCGATCTCCGGTTCGGGGCGATCGGGCGGGCGATCCTCGGCCAACCCGAGGTCGCCGTCGGCATCCTCCCCGGCGGCAGCGGCACCCAGCGGCTCCCGCGCCTCATGGGGAGGAGCCGGGCGCTCGAAGTCGTGCTCGGGTGCGAGGACTTCGACGCCGAGCTCGCCGAACGGTACGGCTGGATCAACCGTGCGCTCCCGGCCGCCGAGATCGGCCCGTTCGTCGAACGACTGGCGCGGCGGATCGCGGCGTTCCCGCCGCGGGCCGTGCGGCTGGCGAAGCGCGCCGTCGACGCCGCCGGCGGCTCGCTCGAGGACGGCCTCCTCGAGGAGGCGCACTGCTTCAATCTCACGCTCGCCGATCCACAGCTCGATGCCCGCATGGAAGGAGCCCTGGCGGCCGGGGCGCAGACACGTGAGGGCGAAATGGACCTTCCGGGCCTGATCGAGGCCTCGTTACGCCCCGGTTCAGCGAGATGACACGCCCGGTTCACACTCGGCGTCCCGGGCGACGCAACTCCCAGCGCACTTTCAGCTAGAACCCAGACAGGTCCAAGGCGGCTGTGCTCGCGTCACATGCCGCGCACGCGATCCGGGGGGCGAGATGGCCGACGAGACGACGCCCGGCACCGAGCACTCCGCGTCCGAAGAGCTCGAGCGTGCGCTCTTCGAGGTGAAGCGGGTGATCGTCGGGCAGGACCGAATGGTCGAGCGCATCCTCGTGTGCCTGCTCGCCGAGGGCCATTGCCTCGTCGAGGGCGTCCCCGGTCTCGCGAAGACGCTCACCGTCGAGACCTTCGCGAACGCGATCGGCGGGACGTTCGTCCGCTTGCAGTTCACCCCCGACCTGGTGCCGTCCGACCTCGTCGGCACGCGCATCTACCGGCCGTCGCGTGAGACCTTCGACGTCGAGCTGGGTCCGCTGTTCGCGAACTTCGTCCTCGCCGACGAGATCAACCGGGCGCCGGCGAAGGTGCAGTCGGCGTTGCTCGAGGTGATGGCGGAGCGCCACGTCTCGATCGGCGGGACGACCTACTCGGTCCCGCGCCCGTTCCTCGTGCTCGCGACGCAGAACCCGATCGAATCAGAAGGCGTGTACCCGCTGCCCGAGGCGCAGCGAGACCGGTTCCTCATGAAGATCGTCGTCGACTACCCGACGCCACTCGAGGAGCGCGAGATCGTCCGGCGCATGGGCACGAGCCCGCCACGCGCCGAGCAGGTGATCCCGGCCGACTCCTTGCTCGCGGTGCAACGGCTCGTCGAGCAGGTCTTCGTTCACAATGCCGTGCTCGACTACGCCGTGCAGCTCGTGCACGCGACTCGCGTGCCCGGTGAGTACGGGCTCCCACACGTCGCCGCCCGGGTGGCGTACGGCGCGAGCCCTCGGGCCAGCCTCGGCCTGGTCGCCGCCGGTCGCGCCCTGGCCCTGCTCCGGGGCCGCGACTACGTGCTGCCCCAGGACGTCGTCGGCGATCGCGCCCGAGGTGCTGCGCCATCGCGTCGTGCTGTCGTACGAGGCACTCGCCGAAGGCATCGACGCGGACCGGGTGGTCGAGGAGGTGTTGCGCACGATCCCGGTCCCGCAGATCGCGCCGAGCCAGGACCGGATCACGCAACTGCCCGCCGAGGACACCGCGTGACCCCGGGCGCGTCGCCGCTCGCGGCGACGACGCGCGCCGACGCGGTGCTGCGCCAGCTCGAGCTGCTCGTGACCCGCCGCCTCGACGGGCTCCTCCAAGGGGATTTCCAAGGTCTCGTGCCCGGGAGCGGGAAGCGAGGCGGGTGACGGGCGCGTCTACCGACCCGGCGACGACGTGCGGCGGATGGATTGGAACCTCACCGCCCGCACGACCGTGCCGCACGTGCGACAGACCATCATCGACCGGGAGCTCGAGACCTGGCTGCTCGTCGACGGCTCGGCCAGCCTCGACTTCGGCACCGCCGACTGCGAGAAGCGCGACCTCGCGCTGTTCGCGGCCGCCGCCGTCGGATTCCTGACGGCCCGACAGGGGAACCGGCTCGGGACAATGCTCGCGACCCCGACCGGCGCCGTCACTCGCCCACCCCGGTCGGGCCGGGCACCGCTGCTGGCGCGACTGCACGAGCTGGCGGCCTACCGGCGCGCCCGACGCGCCCGACGCAGGTTCGCCCCCCGCCGACCTCGCCGCCGCGATGGACGCCCTCCGCCGGGTGGCGCGCCGCCGCGGCCTCGTCGTCGTGGTGTCCGACTTCCTCGAACCGCGCGACTGGGAGCGTCCCTTCCGCGGCCTCGCCTCCCTCCACGACGTTCTCGCCGTCGAGGTGGTCGACCCGCGGGAGCTGGAGCTCCCGCCGGTGGGACTGCTCATGCTGGTGGACCCGGAGACGGGCCGCCGCGTCGAGGTGCAGACGAGGAGCCCGAAGCTCCGGGCCCGGTTCGCGGCGGCAGCCGCGAACCAACGCAGCGCGATCGCGGGGGCCATCCGGCGAGCCGGCGTCGACCACGTCCAGCTGCGCACCGACCGTGACTGGCTGCAGGACATCGTCCGCTTCGTGGTGGCCCGCCGGCGCCGTCGAGCCGGACGGCCCCCGCCGCAGCGATGAACTTCCTCGCCCCCGGCCGGCTGTGGCTCCTCGTCGTCGTGGTCGGCGCTCGCCGCCGCGTACGTCGTCGTGCAGCGCCGCCGCCGCCATTACGCGGCTCGGTTCACGAACCTGGACCTCCTCGCGTCGGTCGCGCCGAAGCGGCCGGGGTGGCGGCGACACGTCGCCGCCGCCGCCATGCTGGCGGCGCTCGTCGTGCTCGTCGCGGCGTGGGCGCGCCCGACGCGCCCCGAGCAGTGTCCCCCGGGAGCGGGCAACGGTGATGCTGGCGGTCGACACCTCGGTCTCGATGCGGGCCACGGACGTCGAGCCGTCCCGCCTCGAAGCAGCCAAGGCGGCGGGATCGGCGTTCGCCGACAACCTTCCGAGCCGGTTCCGGCTCGGACTCATCGCCTTCGACGGCGACGCCCGCCAGGTGGTCGCGCCAACGCAGGAACACGCCAGGGTCGGGGACGCACTCGAACGGCTCCGACTGAACGAGCGCACCGCGATCGGTGAGGCGATCTACAGCTCGCTCGACTCGCTCCGGGACATCCCGTCACGGTCGTCGCGCCGCCCGCTCGCCCACATCGTCCTGATGTCGGACGGCTCCACCAACACCGGGCGGAGCAACGAGTCCGCCGCCCAGGCGGCGGTGCGGGCTCGGATCCCGGTGACGACGATCGCGTTCGGGACCGACGACGGGACGATCACGACGGCGGGCGAGGAGTATCCGGTGCCGGTCGACCGGGACGCATTGCGCGAGATCGCCGACACGACGCACGGCCGGTTCTACGAAGCGCAGAGCGCCGAGCAGCTCCGCAGCGTCTACAGCGACATCGGCTCCTCGGTCGGCTTTCGCACCGAACAGCGCGAGGCCACCGCGTGGTTCGTGGGAATCGCGCTGGCGTTCGCGATCGCCGGCGCCGGCGCGTCACTGCTCTGGACGTCGAGACTGCCCTGAACGGGCGGTCTCACTGCCCGCCGACTGCCCGCTGGTACGTCCCCGTGAGCGTGCCCTGGCCGAGCACGTTGCCCTTGATCGCGGCGCGGAGCTCGTCGGCGGACGCGCCCTGCGCAAGCGTGATCTGCTTCGAGAGCGCGTAGACCGTGAAGATGTAGTGGTGGGGCTGGGAGCCGGCGGGCGGGCACGGGCCGGCGTAGGCGGGGTTCCCGATCGAGTTCTTGCCCTGGACGATCCCCGCGGGCAACGTCTGCTCCGGGAATCCGGATTTCGGGAGATGCCACGCCACCCAGTGCACGAAGGTGCCCCCGCCCGGCAAGTCGGGGTCGGTCATGATCGAGCGCGACGTCCTTGGCCGCCTTCGGGATCTTCGCGAATTTCAGCGGCGGCGACGCGCTCGAGCCGTCGCAGGTGAAGCCGCTCGGGATCGCCTTGTTGTTGCCGAACGCGGCGCTCGTCACCGTGATCTTCTTGACCTTCGACTTTCTCGGAGCGGCGAGGCCGCGAACGCAGGTCCGGCGAGCGCACCGACGGTGAGCACCGGGATCGCGACGAGAAGCAGCGCCGGTCGAATCCGCATGAGGTGGACGCTACTGCTTTGGCACAATCGTGGTGATGCCCGACGATGCGCCGGCCGCGGTCCTGCTCGACTACTACGGCACGCTGGCGCACGCCACGCACTGGGTCTCGGCCGACGACGTGCTGGCCGAGCACGGCTACGAGCTTCCCCTCGAGACCCGCGATCGCTGGTTCAACGACGGGATCGACGGGATCGAGCACCTGGAGCACTCGCGGAGTCGCGACCACTACACGGCGTGGCAACGCGAGCGCCTCCTCGGCATGCTCGCGGAGACCGACGTGCATCCGGGCGAGTACGAGATGATCCTCGAGAAGCTGCGTCACGGCGCCTCGTCGCGGGTGCTCGAGGCGTACCCCGAGGCGCCGGGCGTGCTCGCCGAGCTCCGAGCGCGGGGGCTCCGCCTTGCGATCTGCTCGAACTGGGACTGGGACCTCAACCAAGCCGTCGACGAGGTCGGGCTCGCCGATCTCGTCGACGTCCAGGTGTCGTCGGCGTGGGCCGGCGCCCGCAAGCCGCACCCGCGGATCTTCGAGGACACGCTGACGAAGCTCGGCGTCGAGGCGGCCGAGTGCGTGTTCGTCGGCGACACGTGGGGACCCGACGTCGCCGGGCCCCGCGCCCTGGGCATGACACCGCTGTACCTGTCACGCGACGGCCACTGGCCCGATCCGACCGCGCCCCGGGACCTCGACCCGGAAGGCGTCGTCGTGATCCCCGACCTGCGCGGTGTGCTCGACCACGTCTGACCGAAACCGAAGGGGATCGATGCCGATGCAGACCGAGACGCTCACGCCGGCCACCGAGGCGTCGGAGATCCCGAAGCTGGTTGCGAAGCTGCGGGAGGCGTTCGAATCCGGGCGCACGCGGCCCATCGAGTGGCGCCGCCGGCAGCTTCACCGCATGAAGGCGATGCTCGAAGAGCGCGAAGCCGACTTCCTCGACGCGCTCGCCGCCGACCTCGGCAAGCCCCGCCTCGAGGGCTGGGCCAGCGACATCGCCATCGTGATCAACGAGATCGAGCACGCCCTGCGGCACCTCGCGAGCTGGATGAAGCCGGAACGGGTCTGGACGCCCCTGCCGCAGCGCCCGGGCCGCGCCACCGTCCGCCCGGAGCCCTTCGGCGTGGCATTGGTCATCGCGCCCTGGAACTACCCGGTGCATCTGCTCCTGCTGCCGATGGTGGGCGCGCTCGCAGCCGGCAACTCCGTGGTGGGCAAGCCGTCCGAGGTATCGGCCCGGACCTCGGCGGCGCTGGCGCGCCTCGTGCCCGAGTACCTCGACCCCGACGCTGTCGCGATCGTCGAGGGTGGCGTCACCGAGACGCAGGCGCTGCTCGCCGAGCGGTTCGATTACGTCTTCTACACCGGCAACGGTCGCGTCGGCCGGATCGTCATGGAGGCAGCCGCCGAGCATCTGACCCCGGTGACGCTCGAGCTCGGCGGCAAGTCCCCGGTGATCGTCGACGCCGACGCCAACGTCGAGGTCGCGGCGCGGCGCATCGCGTTCGGCAAGTTCCTGAACGCCGGTCAGACGTGCATCGCGCCCGACTACGTGCTCGTCGCCCGCGCCCGACACGAGGAGCTCGTGGAGCAGATCGGCCGCGCGATCCGTGACTTCTACGGCCCCGATCCTGCCGCCAGCCCGGACTACGCCCGCATCGTCAACGACGCCCACTTCCGGCGCCTCGAGCAATTGCTCACCGGCGGCACACCGGCCGTCGGTGGCGAGACCCGCGCCGAGGAGCGCTACGTCGCGCCGACCGTCCTGCGCGACGTCGCGCCCGGCTCCCCGGTCATGACGGAGGAGATCTTCGGCCCGATCCTCCCGGTCGTGCCCGTCACTGACGTCGACGAGGCCATCCGGTTCGTGAACGAGCGGGACCGGCCACTCGCGCTGTACGTGTTCGCCGAGTCGGACTCCGTGCAGGAGCGGGTCCTCGAGCAGACGAGCTCGGGCGGCGCCTGCGTGAACGCAACGGTGATGCACGTCGCCGTCCCCGACCTGCCGTTCGGCGGCGTCGGCGCCAGCGGCATGGGCGCGTATCACGGCAAGGCGGGCTTCGACGTCTTCAGTCACCGCAAGAGCGTGCTCGTGAAGCCGACGCGTCTCGATCCGAAGCTCGCGTATCCGCCTTACACGAAGCTCAAAGAGCGGATCATCCGGCGGTTCCTCTAGAGTCCGTTCAGTTCGGCACGAACCCGGGGGGTTTCGATGACCACGACCGCGCCGCTGGACTTCGTCGACTCGGACGGCCACGTGCTCGAGCACCCCGACGGGATGCTCGAGTACGCGCCGAGAGATCTCGCCGATCGCATCTGGCACATCGAGACCGATGCGGACGGCACCGAGTGGTGCATCTACGACCGCCAGCGGCTGCCGGCCAACGGCCTCGCCCTGGCGGGGACGGCTGGCATGACGCTCGAGGAGCGCGAGCGGGCGCAGCGGGGCGAGCTTCGCTACACGGAGGTCCGGCCGGCGGCGTACAACGCGCAAGCTCGCCTCACAGACATGGACACCGATGGAATCGGACGAGCCATCGTGTACCCGACGATGCTGCTCGGCATCGGCGGGCTGCGCGACGCCGAGTTCGCGGACGCCCAGTGCCGCGCGTACAACGACTGGCTCTCCGATCACGTCCAGGAGGGAGCAGGTCGCTTGTACGGCGTGGCGATCGTCCCCCAGCAGGACATCGAGCGCGCCGCGGCCGAGATCCGCCGTGTCGGGGCGAAGCCGGGCATCGTCGGCGTGATGCTGCGCCCGAACCCGAGCGAAGACTGGAAACCGATGCACAACGAGGTGTACGACCCGCTGTGGCAGGCGGCGTCGGACGCCGGTCTGGCCGTCGGGTTCCATCCGTTCCTGACGGCCGACCTTCCGGGCGCGTGCCTCGGCCTGCGCATCAACCGCCTCGGCATCGGCAACCTGCCGGCCAGCGACGACACCATCAACATCGACAACGTGTACTTCACGCAGGCGATCTCGAACCCGTTCGACATGATGAACACGGCTGCGTTCCTCCTCGCCGGCGGCGTGTGCGAGCGCTTCCCCGAGCTGCGCATCGTCTTCCTCGAGGCGAACGGCGGTTGGATCGTGCCGTGGCTCGAACGGCTCGACCACCATCGTGAGATCTTCACCTGGGACGTGCCGTGGCTGCAGCACGACCCGTCCGAGTACTTCCGCCGTCAGTGCTGGATCAGCTTCGACCCCGACGAGTCGGCGCTCGGGTTCAGCGCCAACTCACCCCTCGTCGGTGCCGACCGCATCGTGTGGGCGAGCGACTATCCGCACCCGGACGCGAAGTTCCCCGGCGTCACGCAGGAGCTGCGCGAGGCGATGACCGGTCTCACGGCCGAGCAGCAGGCCACGATCGCGGGCGAGAGCTGCCGGGCCCTGTACTCGATCTAACGGCGCGTCTCACCCGGTGGGCTGGAGCTCGCGCCAAAGGATGAGCGTGTTGGGTTAGTTGATCCGGACGTTCTGGGCTTCCTCGCCCTTCTTGCCCGGGCCGACGTCGAACTCGACGCGCTGTCCCTCTTCGAGGGTGCGGTAGCCAGGCATCTGGATTGCGGAGTAGTGGACGAACACGTCGGGGCCCTCTTCACGCGAGATGAAGCCGTAGCCCTTCTCCGAGTTGAACCACTTCACTGTGCCAGTCGCCACGAGAGTAACTCCTCACTGAATAACCGCTATCTCGTGCCCGACTGCTTGAGCACCTGATTACCCGCTTCTTGAGTACCTGCCTCTCGTGCCCACGTCTTGAGCACTGCAGCGAGTCGACTCAACGAGCCGCCGCCGCACGAAAAACGGTACCAGCCGCATTCGGATGACATCGACCCCCTGTGATGCGTGTTCACGCGTAGTGGCGGAGCTCGACCACATTGCCGTCCGGATCGAGCACGTAGAGGCTGGTCCCGTCGCCGCGTGCCCCCCAACGCCGATCGGGCCCGCTGACGACCTCGAAGCGGCCCGAGGCGGCGATCGCGGCGAGATCCGTCGGTTCGATGACGAGACAGACGTGATCGACGTTTTGTCCGGTTCGGTCGGTCCGGAGGAGGTCGATGATCGTCGTCTCGTCGAGCCGCAATGAAGGGAAGAAGACTTCGCCGCGGCGCCACTCCTCGACGCGCAGGCCTTCGAGCCCGAGCTCACCGCAATACCACGCGAGGCTCCGCTCGACGTCGGCGACGTTGAGGACGACGTGATCGAGCGCGACCGCTTTCACCATCAGTCTCGAACCCCCTCACGCGGCAAGCCGAGCAGCCGCTCGCCGATGATCGTGCGCTGGACCTCCGAGGTGCCGCCGGCGATCGACGCCGCCTTGCTCCAGAGCCACTGCCGCTGCCACGTCGCCGGCCCCGGGATTGTCGGCGGCGCCGAACCACAGCGGTGCGGCCTCGCCCACCACGTCGAGCGCCCCGTCGGAGAGATGTTGCGTCATGTCGGTCCAGGCGAGCTTCACCCAGCTGGACTCCGGGCCCGGCTCGACACCCCTTCCCAGCCGCGAGAGCGTTCGCCAGTTGTGCAGTCGGAGGACGCGCAGCTCGACGAACGCCTGCGCGAGCGCGTCGGCGATCTCGGGTTCGTCGAGCTCGCGACGGTCGGCCGCGAGCGCATACAAGTCGTCGAGGAACACTTCGTGCACGACCTGCTCCTTGAACGGGAACGACGTGCCGCGCTCGTGCGCGAGCGTCGTGTTCGCGACCGCCCAGCCCCGGTCGAGCTCCCCGACGAGGTGGTCACGCGGCACGAACACCTCGTCGAGGAACACCTCGTTGAACTCCGCCTCTCCGGTGATCTGAACCAGCGGGCGCACGTCGATGCCGGGCGCCGCCATGTCGACGACGAGATACGAGATGCCCCGATGCCGCGGCGCGTCCGGATCCGTGCGCGCGAGACAGATCCCCCACCGGGCGTGGCGCGCATAGCTCGTCCATACCTTCTGGCCGCTGAGCAGCCAACCGTCGTCGACGGGTACGGCGCGCGTGGACAACGACGCGAGATCACTCCCCGCGCCCGGCTCGCTGAACAGCTGGCACCAGATCTCCTCCGCGCTGAGGATCCGGGGGAGCCACCGCTGCTTCTGCTCGTCGCTGCCGTGCGCGAGCAGGGTGGGACCGGCGAGGTTGATGCCGACCCGGTTGACGGGCTGAGGCGCTCGAGCGCGTGCGTACTCCATGTTGAAGATCGCGACCTGCACCGGGGAGGCGCTCCGCCCGCCGTACTCGGCGGGCCAATGGATGCCGACCCAGCGCCCGGCCGCCAGCTTCGCCTGCCACCGTCTCCCCCAGGCCACCTCGTCGTCGACGGACTCGAACGGCGGCGGGTGCTCGACGTTCTCGGTCAGCCACTCCCGCACCTCCGCGGCGAAGGCGCGCTCGTCGTCGGTGAAGCTGAGGTCCACTACAGATCCCAGAACCGGTCGCGCTTGTAGTGCACGAACGACGCGCGTAGCTCGCGCTCGTCGTCGGCGGTGAACAGACGGTATGCGGGTTCACCACGCGCTCGCACGTACACGTTGTCGCCGCCGACCTGGTCTGAACGCCATTTCTGGTGCACGAGGCTGCGCTTGACGATCTTGTTGGTTCCGGTGGTCGGCGGATCGCGCAGGATGCGCACGTAGCGCGGGCGCCACTTCGGGCCGATTCCTTCCTGGGCGTCCACCCAGGCCGCGAACGCGACCGGGTCGAACACCGAGCTGTCACGGAGCACGAGGCCGGCCATGACCTGGTCGCCCGCTTGGTCGTCGGGCACCCCGTACACCGTGGCGAGCACGACATCGGGATGCTGGCTCACCGCCGCCTCGATGGGCGCGGCCGGGAAGTTCTCGCCGTCGACGCGCAACCAGTCGGCGTTGCGCCCGGCGAAGTACAGATATCCGTCGTCGTCGAGGTACCCGAGGTCGCCGGTCCAGTACCACCCGAAACGGAGTGTCCGCTCGTTCGCCTCGGTGTTGTTGTAGTAGCCCTCGAAGGGGCCGGCGCCGGCGGTGTTGACGATCTCACCGACGCACTCGTCGGCATTGAGCAGCCGACCTTCACTGTCGAAGCGAGCGCGCGGCCGCTCGTTGCCTTCCTCGTCGACGACCTTGACCGCGGGCACGACCTTCCCGAGCGCGCCGGCGCGCTCCTCGGCGTCGCGATCGACGGCCACGCCGCCCTCGGTGGCTCCGTAGGCATCGATGACGTCCACACCGAAGCGGCGCGAGAACGCTTCGACGACCTCCGGCGAGCCCTCGTTGCCGAACGCGACGCGCAGGGGGTTGTCGGCGTCGTCGGGGAGCTCCGGCGTGGCGAGGAGGTACGCCAGCGGCTTTCCCGTGTAGTTGAAATACGTGGAGCCGTAGCGACGGACGTCGGCCAGCCACCGCGAGGCGCTGAATCTACGGCCGAGACCAACCGAAGCGCCGTACACGATCGAAGGCGCCCAGCCGACCATGAGCGCGTTCGAGTGGAAGAGCGGCATGCACACGTAGCCGACGTCGTCGGGCCCGAGGTCCATGATCATGCCCATCCGGTTGCCGGTGACCATGAACCGCCGCTGGCTGCAGATGACGGCCTTGGGCGCGGCCGACGTGCCGGACGTGAAGATGAGCCCCCACAGCGTGTCCGGGTCCGGCTCGAGCCCGGGATCCGCAGCCGTGACGCCGGCGAGGGCGTCGTCCAACGGCTTGCCCAGGCTCGACTCCGGGTCGTCGCGGTCGACGAAGCGTGTGGAGACGAGCAGGTTGTCGGCCTCGATGGGCAGGCGTCCCGCGATCGGCTCGAGCAGCGGCGCATGGCGCGGCTCGGTCACGATCAAGCCCACGTGCGTGTGCTCGATGTCGTGCAGGAGGTGCTCGTCGCGCCGGGTGTGGTTGAGACCGACGATCGCCGCGCCCGCAAGCGCGGCGCCGCCGAGCGCGAAGAGGTAGTCGGGTGTGTTGTCCAGCAGCACGCCGACGTGCAACGCCCGGCCCGCAGGCGCGCGAGCGAGGAACAGCTGTGACCAACGCCGCGCCTCCTCGACGTACTCGCCGTGCGTCCATACACGGTCGCCGAACTTCACGGCCGGGCGGTCGCGAACGGTGGCGTCGGCCGCGTTGCGACGCAGCAGTGCGGCTGCGTTCGGCGCCGGCATCGGAGCCTGGCCCGGCGGCGGAGCCGCCCGGCGCGTCACGGCGTCGCCGGCCCGTTCCCTGACATGCGCGTCACGTTACCGGAGGCGTTGCAGGAGCGGGATCGCCGCGATCTTCTCTCCCGTGAGCTCGGGCCAACGCAGTCGCGGAGGTTCGTAGCCGCGCGGTCGGGGACACTCGATCACGCGCTCCGGCGTGACGACGAGATCGACGTGGATGTCGTGATCCGCGGTCGGGATCTCGCCGGCCGCCCTGACCTGCAGGTCGTGGACGGTCGTCACGACGAGCGTCGAGGGTTCGATCAGCCCCGCTTCTGCCGCCACCGCGAGCTCGAGATCGCTGAAGCCACCACCCTTGCCGAGCCGGGCACCATCCTCGCCAACGGCGACGCACCCGGCGACGACGAGGTCGACGGGCTCGAGGTCCGACACGTCGACGGTGAGGGCCGAGCGCGACGCACCTTTGATCGACGACGCCTGCCGCGGCGAATCGGCGAGCTGCGTCGGGTCGAGCAGGAAGAACGGCTTCGCCTCGGCGAGCCGCGGCACGGCCATGTAGAGCGTCTTCCCGTCCTCGAGGGCGCGCTGGCGGACCGGCCACTGTGGCGCGTCCGGGTTCGCCTTCACGGTGCCGGCACGTTGCCACGCCGCCACGCCGCGCAGACGTTCAGCGGCGGCCTCCGCCCCGACGAAGTTGGGGATCCGCCCCTCGGCCCCCGGGAACCGCGCCGCCTTGGCGGCGCGCATGGCGCCCCAGGTTTCGTCGCGGAGCTGTGCTTTGGCAGCGAGCAAGGCGGCGTCGCCGCCCGCGTCGGCGTCGTGACGTCGGGGCACTCGCTGAGCGTACGGGCGTAGCGTGTGGCGTTTCCGCCGACTCGCTGCCCGGAGGCTCGATGCCCACTCACCCAGATCACACGTACCGCGTGACCGAAGTCGTCGGGACCTCGACCGACAGCCTCCAGCAGGCGGTCCGCAACGGGGTCTCACGCGCCGGCGAGACCTTGCGCAATCTCGACTGGTTCGAGGTGACCGAGATCCGGGGATGGATCGACAACGGGGAGGTCGGGCATTTCCAGGTCTCGATGAAGATCGGCTTCCGCCTCGACGACTGACATGGCCACGATCGACCTGACAGGCGCGGCCGACCTGCACTGCCATTTCGGGCCCGACGCCCACCGCGAGCGGTCCGTCGACGCGCTCGACGCGGCACGCGATGCAGCCGGCGCCCATCACGCGGCCGTCGTCCTGAAGTCGCACGACTATCCCACCGCCGCGCTCGCCGCCGTCGTCGATCGCATCGTGGACGGGGTGCGCGTGTTCGGCGGCATCTGCTGCGACCGCGAGGTCGGCGGCGTCAACCCGGCGGCGGTGGAGACCGCGCTCCGCGTGGGCGCCAAGATCGTCTGGCTCCCGACCCTCACCAGCCACCAGGACCAGCTCAACGGGATCGGCGAGCAGCTGGGAATCCCCGGCCCCGGCCTGTCCGTCGTCGACGACGACGGCTCGTTGACACCCGAAACGCGGGCGGTGCTCGACCTCGTCGCCGCCCACGACGCCATCCTCGCCACCGGGCACGTGACCTGGCCCGAGCACCTCGAGGTGACGAAGGAATTCGGCCGGCGCGGGAAGGTGCTCGTCACGCACGCGATGGAAGAGCTGGCGGGACCCAATCTCACGGTCGAGCAGTGCATCGAGCTGGCGGATCTCGGCGCCACGATCGAACTGTGCGCGCTCACCTGTCTCGGCGCGCTCGCGACGCGGCCCCCGGGCGAGATCGCACGCGCCGCGAGCACGATCGGCGCGGAGCGGTGCACGTTGGCCACCGATTACGGGCAGAAAGCCAACGTGCGGCCCGCGCCGGGTTTTCAGGAGTTCGCCGACGCGCTGCTCGCCGAGGGCCTCGACGAGCGCGCCATTCGCCGCATGGCGTGCGACAACCCGTGCGCGCTCCTCGACCTCGAGGCGGAACCCGCCGCGTAGGATCCCGGGCGTGGAGGATCGCGCCACCCCGTTCCTGTATCTCGAGATGAGCGACACGCCCGGCGACGACTACGCGACGACGAGGGTGAACGACGTGCTCGCGCGCGGCGGCGTCACGCGCGCGACGTGGTGGGAGAACGCGTGCCGGGATCGCACGGATCTTCCCCGCAAGCTCCCCGAGTTCTCGCTGCTCGGCGTGTACGAGGTCGACGCCCGGTTCACGGCGCCCACGACGCCCGACGGCATCATCGGACACCACTTCGGGCGCACGCCCCGCCCGGGCCAGGGATCTCTCACCGGCCGTCCGACGCTCGGGCTGATGCTCGTGCTCATCAGCCCGCGGCAGCCGGATCAGGCGCAGGCGCTCCGCGACTGGGCCGACTTCGTGCACATCCGCCACATCGCCGAGGCCGGCGTGCCGGGCTACTCGATGATCACGCCGTACGAGAACGTGACCGGCGACGATCCCCGGTTCATGCACTTCTACGAGATGGACACCGAGGATCCCGAGCGGGCGTTCCGCACCATGACGCCGTTGGTCTCCGAGCGGATCGGGCAGCCCGGAACCCCGGCATGGGACGCGTGGGCGAACACGCCCGAGCTCAGTGATCATGTACGTGAACACGTTCCGGCGGCTCGGCGAACGGTCGGCGTGACCGAGCCATCCGACTTCTTCTCGGTCGTCCGAACACAACGAGCGCACCGCGCGTTCACGGCGGAGGCGGTTCCCGACGAGCTCGTCGAGCGGGTGCTCGAGGCCGGCACGTACGCGCCCAGCGCCGAGAACACTCAGCCATGGGTGTTCATCGTCGTGCGCGACTCGACGGCGCGTAACCGAATCGGGGAGCTGAACCGGCAAGCCTGGGAAGGCGGCGGGCGCGAGTTCTCACGGCCGCGCTTGAGCCCGGAGGTGTTCGCGAAGGTCGAAGCGGGCGCGACGGGCGGGATCGCCAATGCGCCCGTACTCGTCGTGGTCTGTGGCGACACGTCTCAGTGCGTCGAAGCCGTCCTCGAGTCGTCGGTGTGGCCGGCCGTGCAGAACCTGCTGCTCGCGGCGCACGCGCTCGGGCTCGGCTCCGCATTGACCACGATCACGACCATTTTCGGCGACGAGCTGCGATCGCTCTTGGCGCTCCCCGACCACGTGCGACCGCTCGGGGTGGTCCCGCTCGGTTGGCCGGCCAAGCAGCTCGGCCCGCCGCGTCGCGCGCCGGTCGCCGAGAAGACCTCCCGGGAGCGCTACGGCGAGCCCTGGGAGGAGTAGCTCAGGACCTGATGCGGTAGTCGAGATGCACGACGCCGGCGTCGAAACGACCTTCGTCCAGCAGCTCGAGCCCCACGCGCACCTTGGCGGGGAGCGATCTCGTGCCTCCTCCCACCACGAACGGCACGAGGAACAGGTGGCACTCGTCGACCAACCCGGCTTCGAACGCCTGGGCCGCCAGCTCCGGGCCGCCGATGAGGAGGTCGTGTCCGGCTGACGCCTTCAACCGACGGACCGTGTCGGCGTCGAAGTGGCGTTCGATCCGTGTCTTGGCGCTCGACGCCGTTTCGAGCGTTCTCGAGTACACGATCTTGTCGGCCGCCCGCCAGAGCTCGGCGAAGTCCTGCATCGCGCGCGGTTCCCCGTTGGTGTCCATCGTCTCCCACGCGACCAGGGTCTCGTACATGCGACGCCCGTACAGGTGCGTGCCGATCGGTCGCATGAGGTCGTTGACAGCAGGTGTGTACCTGCTCGTCGGGCGCGGCCCAGTCGAACTGGCCGTCCTCGTCGGCGACATAGCCGTCGAGCGACGTGATCGCCGAGTAGATCAGCTTGGCCACGCCCTAGTACCCCTCGTCGGCGTCGACGACGTGCAGGACGGGCTCACCGGCTGCGTACCGAGTGAGGTTGTCGACGAAGATCTCGAGGGTGCGGGCCATGCCCGAGGGTGACGCCCACGACACGTGCGCGCTGAGCCGCACCTTGGGATGCGAGTAGAGCCAGTGGCCTTCGGGCAAGGGCTCGGGGTCGACCGTGTCGAGCGTGGCCATCGCGACGCGCCCGTCGTCGAGTGCCACCCGGAGCGCATCCTGGTCGACGAGCGCGCCCCGGG
Source organism: uncultured Actinomycetes bacterium (assembly GCA_963768605.1). Lineage (GTDB taxonomy): Bacteria > Actinomycetota > Acidimicrobiia > IMCC26256 > JACDBD01 > JALZAA01. Next base: position 192,583 of record CAVYIP010000022.1, read on the forward strand.
CGATGTTCACGAGATGCACGCCCGGCTTGACCAGCGCGAGGGTCTCCGCATTGATGAGGTGGCGCGTGCGAGGCGTGGCCGGCGCCGCGAGGACCAGATGGTCGGCACTCGGGCAGCAGCTCTTCGAGCGAGCCGACCACCTCGACACCCTCGAGCGGGCTCGGCTCGGGACGACGCCGCAGCGCTCGGACCTTCATGCCGAACGGCAGCGCCCGCTCGGCGGTGGCGAGCCCGATGCCGCCCAGCCCCACCAGCCCGAGCGTGCGCGTGTTCAACCAGCCCAGCGGGGCGAAGTTCCAGTGCTCCGGTGGCTCGTGGATCCACGTCTCGGGTAGCCGCTTCTCGAACGCGAGCATCGCGGCGAGCACGAACTCGGCGATCGGAATGGCCGACGCGCCGCGTGCGTTCGTGACTATCCGCCCGTCGAACATCTCGCGCGGATAACTGTCGATGCCTGTGCCGGCGAGGTGCACCCAATCGACGTGCTGGGCGTACTCGAGCGAGTGCGGCCCCCATCCGCCGAACAGCACGTCGGCGCGCAGGTCGGGCGGCGGCGGGTCTGCGCCGGCGTCGATGACCTCGACGTCGGGCACAGCCGCCTTCATGGCGTCCGCGGCCTTCGATCCGAGCTGGTTGATGACGCGCAGGCCCACGAGCGAAACCTACGTCAGAACGGGCGTGTGACCGCACGGGTCGGGCCGAAGCTGTGCAGGGCGAGCGCGTGGAGGTTGCCGAGGCCGCCGCACACCATGACCAGCATGTGCTCGGGGCCCGCGACCAGGTGCACGAGACCGTCCTCGTCGACGCGGCCGTTCTCGACCGCTTTCGCGCGGTGCGGTTCGGGCCATCGGTCGACCGGCAATGAGCGCGTGCGACCAGAGGAGCTCCTGGACCTCCTCGACGTCCGGGTACGCCTTGGCGATGAGATCGGCCCACGGCGGCGCGAGGCAGACGAGGATCTCGGCGCCGTGGTGGGCGCCGATGAACGCGTTCGTGCCGGGGAACGCGAGCGACTTGCCGATGACCTCGAGCAGGTCCGCGGCCGTTGTCGGCGACGATGTCGGCGACGTCGATCGTCCCGGTGCAGCCGTGCACGGTGACCGCGTTCCCGGCGACGCCGCGCCGCTCGGCCAGCGGCGCCCACGGCGAACGCTCCTCCCATTCGCCCACGACGATGCCCGCCACCCGGCCCGGCTGCCCGAACACGCTCTTCGAGCTGACGCCGACGACCTGACCGCCGACGTTGCGCATCACCAGGCGAACCGCCCGCCCGATCGCCGGCGCCGGGCCCGGCGGCGCCGCCGAAGCAGCCGGCGTCGAACGGGATCGACAGCGTGTGGCGCGCGGGCCCGTTCACGAACATGCCCGGTACGACGCACGACGTCGTCGTGTTCAACGCGAACAGGTTGAACACCGGATCGGCCATCGCGTCGATCGCAGCGCACAGCAACGGCATCGACTCCGCCGGCGCGCCGGCCATCACCGCGTTCACGGCGACCTTCTCGACCGTGCAACGGCCGTTGCGGGGCGGAAGCTCGGCCACGCACTCGTCCGGGAACCGGCCCGATGCCACCAGGTACTCGCGGACGCGCGCCTCGGTCGGGGGGACCAGCGGGAGGCCGTCGCCCCAGCCGGCGTCGGTGGCGAGCTTCTGGAACGCGACCGGGTCGTCGTCCACCTCGAGGCGGGCGCTCGTCGAGCCAGTCGAGCTCGCAGCCCTCGGGCCCGCAGTCGACCCGACCCGCGATCTCGCTGTGCTCGTGGCTCATCGGGCTACGTCCCGACCCCGAGCGTTTCGAGCAGGCGGGGCCAGTGCTCGCGCGCGATCTGGCGCACCTCGGCCTCCGGCCGCGACTCGAGCGGGTACGGCAGCACGTGGACGCGCAAGCCGGCCCGCCCGGCGTTGGCGGCCATGGTGTGGGCCAGGTGCTCGAACTCTGCTGTCACGACGACGACCGCCGTCTTCCCCCGGGAGGCCACCGCGACGGTGTCGTGCACACTCCAGGAGGTACAGGAGCCTCAGTTGCCCAGCCCCACGATGGCGATGTCGACGTCGGTGGCGAAGTCGTCGAGCTCGGCGAACGTGCGGACGCCGTCGTCGCCGATGCGATTGCCCGCGCGCCACGGCCGGACGTCCGCGCCGGCGGCGGTCAGCTCGCGTGTCCACTCGTCGAGCACCCACTCGAACGACGGCCACGTCCGGTCGGAGCGGACGCCGACGATGCGGCCGGCGACGTCGCCGGCGTCGGGCCCCGGGTCGGGATCGACTTCGGGCGGCGCCGCGGTCGGGTCGAGAACCGTGATTCGTGCCATGCCCACCTCCTCTCGGTGCGAGCGATCGTAGGCGCGTTCCCTGATACGCATGTCAGGGAACGCGCGTAGGCTGCCGAGCCGTGCGCGCCGAGGTCGTGGCCGAGGGGATCGTGTTCGGCGAGGGACCCGTCTGGGTCCCCGATGGAACGCCCGGCGGTCCGAGCCTGGTGGTCACGAGCGTGGCGGCCGGCGCGCTCTACCGCATTCCGCCCGAGGGCGGGCGCGCCGCGAAGCTCGCCGACACGGGCGGCGGCGCGAACGGGGCTGCGCTGGCCGCCGACGGCAGCATTCTGGTCACCCAGAACGGGGGGATGGACTTCTCGAAGCTGCCCCTCGACGTCGACTACCCGTACAACCCGGCGACACCCGGTCTCCAGCTCGCGGGCCTCGACGGCGCCGTCCGCTACCTCGCCGACCAGGACCTGCAAGCGCCGAACGACCTCGTCGTCGCCCCGGACGGCACGGTCTATTTCACCGACCCGCCGCACTTCCCCTTGCCGCCCGACCCGTCGGGGCGCGTCATGGCGTACGCGCGTGATGGCGGGCTGCGCGTCGTCGCCGAACCCTTCATGTATTGCAACGGCATCGCGTTGGATCTTGACGGCGCGCTCGTCGTGGTCGAAGGACGCGGCCTGCAGCGACTGCTCCCCGACGGCGAGCGCGAGTGGATCGTCGAGACGCTCGGGCGCGGCGGCGGTGACGGCTTCTGCCTCGACGCCGAAGGCAACTACTACGTCGCCGCCACCGTCGACCACGGCGTGCGCGTCGTCGATCCGGCCGGCAACGAGCTCGACTTCCTGGCGCTCGACGGCGACGGCGTGACCACGAACTGCTGCTTCGGCGGGGCCGACGGGCGCACGCTGTTCGCGACCGACGCCGTCCCCGGCCGCGTCGTCGCCTGGGAGGGCCTCCCCCATCCCGGACTCGCCATGCACACGTGGCCGGGACCGGCCTGACGAGTCAGCGCAGCAACGGACGCACGCGGGCGGCGAGATCGAGCGCCCACGAGCGTGGATCGGCGAGGGGCCAACCGAATTCCGGCAGGTCGAAGTACTCGATGCTGACGCGGCCGCCGTAGTCGAGCGCGCCGAGGCGGCCGAGCACCGCGGCAAAGTCGACGGCGCCGGCGGGATCGTCGGCGTGGACCTGGGTCGCGCCCGGACGGCCCTGGCGCAGCTGGACGTGGTCCGCGTATGCCAGCAGCTCGACCGGGTCGCCGCCCCAGTCGGCCACGTGCCCGGTGTCGACCAGCAACCGCAGGCCCGGCACCTCGCCGATCATCGCCCGGCAGGCCTCGGTCGAGTTGACCACGGAGCCCGCCCACGGCTCGAGCAGCGCGCCGGGCGCGGCCCGGAACCACTCGACGGTCCGCTCCCACATTCCCGGCCCGGCGCGGGGCGCCGGGGTGGAGCACCAGCCGGGGCGCGGCTTCGGGAACGCGGTCGGGCAGCCGACGGGCAACGGCAGCGTGGCCGGGTCCACGTCCAGCAACACGTCGATGTGCTCGAAGGCATCTGCCACCGCGAGCTCGGCGCGCTCGTCGACCGAGCGCGGCGCGTACACGATGTCGACGACGCCGAGCGGGATCGGCACGCCGGCTATTTCTGTTCGCCGTACTCCATGCCGTGCGGCATGACCATGCCGACGTGCTGGAGGTGCTGGCCCAGGACCTGGTCGAACTGGTCCGCGACCTGGTCCGGTTCCCATCCGCCGTCGCGCCACATCCACGCGATCTGCTTCGGATGCTGGAAGATGGTGTACGCGTAGTCGGTGCGACCGAGGATCTGACCGTTGACGTGGCTGGCGCGTTCCGATGCGAGGAACGCGACGAGCGGTGCGTTGAGAGCCGGGTTCTGCTCGGGGGGCGGCTCCTCGCCGGTCCGCTCGAACAGTCCGGCGGTCATGCGGGTGGCGCCGGCGGGCGCGACCGCGTTCACGGTGACGCCGTACTTCCCGAGCTCGAGCGCCCAGATGAACGTCATTCCCATGAGGCCGGCCTTGGCGGCGCCGTAGTTCGTCTGTCCGAAGTTGCCCCGCAGACCGGCCGACGACGTGACGTTGATGATGCGCCCGTAGCCCGCGTCCTTCATGACGACGGCGGCGTGATGGCCGCAGTTGAACGATCCCTTCAGGTGCACGCCGATGACAGAGTCGAAATCCTCCTCGTTCATCTTCACGAGCGTGCGGTCGCGCACGATGCCGGCGTTGTTGACCAGGATGTCGAGCTGGCCGAACGCGTCGACCGCGGTCTGCACGATCTTCCCGGCGCCGTCGAAGTCCGACACCGAGTCGTAGCTCGGGGTCGCCTGGCCACCGAGCGCCTCGATCTCCTTGCACACCTGCGCCGCCGGGTCCTCGTCGGTCCCCCGGCCGTCGAGGCTGACACCGACGTCGTTCACGACGAGCCGGGCGCCCTCCTTCGCCATGCACACGGCGAACTCGCGGCCGATGCCACGGCCGGAACCGGTGACGATCGCGACGCGCCCGTCCAGCAGCCCCACCGGATCAGCCTCGCCTCGGGACCGCGGCGGTCGCGGTGCCGGTCAGCTTGGCCTCGCCGTCCTGGTTGACGACCTGGCATTCGACGTCGACGAGACCCACACCGCTCTCGTCGGCGTCGCGCAGACCCGTCACCGCGGCCGTGCACGTGAGCGTCTCGCCCGGCCAGACCTGCTTGGAGAAGCGGACCTGGAAGCGGCGAAGCGCGGCCGGACCGAACCAGTCCTTGAGCACCCTCGCCATGAGCCCCGCCGTCAACATCCCGTGGCCGAACACCGACGGATTGCCGATCGAGGTCGCAACCGTGTCGTCGTGGTGCATCGGATTGAAGTCACCCGACGCACCGGCGTACCGCACGAAATGCGTGCGCGAGATGTTCTCCACGACGAGGGGCGGCGCTTCGGCGCCGACCGACAGGTCCTCGAACGCGGGCGCGGTCACGGAGCTCGTCATCGCACCTTCTCTCCTCCGAGCGGCTGTTTCTGGCGGTTCCGGAGCGTACCCGGCACCGCGTCGAAAGGTGACACGCGTGTCGGGTACGCCTAGCCTGAAACGAGTGCCCCGGTCCAAGAAGGTGAGCCGCAGCCGCCCCGCGGCCGCGCGCCGCACCACCAGCTCCGGTCGCCGCGGCGCGAGCGGCGACGGGCGCGCTCACGCGGCTGCGGTCCAGCTCGGCACGCCCGCGCAGGGCCGGGAGCTGCGCGCGCGGGGCAAGCGGACGATGCGCAAGCTCCTCGACGCCGGGGTCGAGATCTTCGCCCAGCGCGGATTCCACGCCGCTCGCGTCGACGACATCGTCAAGCTCGCCAAGACCTCCCACGGCACGTTCTACCTGTACTTCTCCAACAAAGAGGAGCTGTTCCGCGCCTTGGCGCAAGAGGTCGCGGGAGAGATGATCTCGCTCGCCGACTCACTCCCGCCGATCGACCCCGGGGCGGAGGGCCGTGCCGAGCTGCGCGCCTGGCTCGCCCGTTTCGTCGAGATGTACGAGCACTACGGCCCGGTCATCCGCGCCTGGACGGAGGCAGAGATCGGCGGCAGCGAGTTCGGCCGCCTCGGGACCGACGTCCTCACCGAGTTCTCGCGGGTACTGACGGGGCGCATCCGCCGATCGTCGTCGTCGGACATCAACCCGCAGATCGCGGCGCTGGCGGTTGTCGCCATGATCGAGCGCTTCAACTACTACGTGCTGTCCCGGCAGGTGGACGTGAGCCGGGACGAGATGCTCGACACGCTGGCGACCGTCACCCACGCCGGCCTGTTCGGCGGGAGCCCGAAGCGCTACTGACCGTTCGGTGACGGTGCCCGCGACTCCCCCGACGGCAGGAGCCACTCGCTCAGGTCGCCCATGTCCGCGACGGCCCCGTCGTAGGTGACCTTTCCCTTGACGAGCACGGCGACGTCGTCGGCGATGCCGAGCGCGTGCCCGACGTGCTGCTCGACGATCAGCAGGGTGGTCCCGGCGTCGCGGATCGTCGCCAGCGTCTTGTAGACCTCGTCCACCACGATCGGCGCCAGGCCCAGCGACAGCTCGTCGCAGACGAGCAGCCGAGGCGGGTCCGCGAGCACGCGTGCGAGCGCCAGCATCCGCTGCTCGCCGCCCGAGAGGGTGCCCGCGACCTGGCGACGACGCTGGCTCAGCGGGGGGAACATGTCGTAGGCGCGGGCGAGGCCGCCGGCGGCGCGCGACCGGCCCAACCCGCGTCGCAAGCTGAGCAACAGGTTCTCCTCGACGGTGAGCGAGGCGAACACCGATCGGCCCTCCGGGGCTTGCGCGATGCCCTTGCGCGCGAGGCGGTACGCGCGCTCGCGGGTGACGTCCTCCCCGTTGAAGAAGAACTTCCCCGCCGTCGGCTTGATGAGACCCGAGCAGACGCGCGCCACCGTGGTCTTGCCGGCGCCGTTGGATCCGAGCAGCGCCAGCACCGAGCCTTCACGCACCGCGAGCGACACGCCGAAGAGGGCACGGAAGGGGCCGTACCCGGCCTCCACGTCGCGCAGCTCGAGGAGCGGCGCGGTCGGCGACGGCGACGGCGTGGTCACACGAGCTCCCCGAGGTACGCCTTGCGGACGGCCTCGTCGTTCATCACGTCGGAGGTCGCGCCGGACGCGATCACGATCCCGAAGTCGAGCACGTAGAGGCGGGAGGCGAAGGCCTGGACCATCTCGACGTCGTGCTCGACGAGGAGGATGGCCGTGCCGCGCTCGCGCTGCACCTCCTGCAGGGTGCCGACGAGCTCCATGGTCTCGCTCTGGTCGAGACCGGAGGACGGCTCGTCCAGCAGCAGGAGGAGCGGCTCGGTCATCAGCGCCCGGCCCATCTCGACCAGACGGGCCCGACCGAGACTCAACGATTCGATCGGCTTGTCGGCGACGTCACCGAGGCCGAGCAACTCGAGGGTGTGGTCGACGCGCTGACTCTCGTCGCTCGGTCGGGCCGGCGAGGTTGAGCACGTCCTTCCAGAACCGCCCCGTGCCCAGGCGCGCCCGCTCGGCGACCAAGAGGTGATCGCGCACGGTCATGCCGGTGAACAGCTCGACCCGCTGGAAGGTGCGGCCGAAGCCCAGGCGAGCGCGCTTGTACACCGGCATCCGGCTGATGTCCCGGTCGTTGAAGACGACCCGTCCCCCGTCCGAACGCGAGATGCCGAGCAGGCAGTTGAAGAACGTCGTCTTGCCGGCGCCGTTCGGGCCGATGAGCCCGACCGGCTCGCCGGGCTCGACGGCGAGCGACACGTCGTCGAGCGCGGTGATGCCCGCGAACCGCTTGCAGACCTCGGTCGCCTCGAGCAGGCTCATCGATTCCACCGCCGGGCTGCCGGCGGCGACCCGGCGCCGAGACTGGGCCGCGTGCGCGGACGCCGTCCTCGCCGTCCCCGTCGGATGGCGGTCTGCCGCGGGTGAGGAAGCGCTGCACGGCCTCGAGCGACCGCCGCTTGTTGAACTCGACGATCCCCTCCGGATGGCGCGCGTACGTGATCGCGCCCAGGCCGAACAGGATGAACTGATAGGCGGGCGAGAGGCCGATCGCCTTGAGGATCTCGGGCACGAACGCGATCGCGAGCCCTGCCTGCACCGCGCCCTCGACCGTGCGCGCGCCGAGCGTCACGACGATCACGAGCCACAGCAGGCCGAAGAGCACTTGGAAGTTCGCGGTGAAGTTGGCCTGGTTCTCCTGGATCGCCAGGAGGCCGCCGCCGAGGCCGGCGATGCCGGCGGACAGGGCGAAGGCGATGATCCGAGCGCGTGCCGGGTTGATGCCGATCGACGTCGCGGCGGTCTCGCTGCCGCGCAGCGCGTCGAGGTATCTCCCGGTCGTTCCCTTTCTGACGAGTATCACGAGTATCGCGACTATCACGAACAGCCCGAGGGCGAAGAACAGGAACGCGCGGTCGCCCTCCAGCAACGTCGGGCGGGGCACCTTGGTCGGCAGGACGCCGCCGCTCACCCAGTCGAGTGGCACGAAGATGCTCTCGAACATGAGCGCGAACGCGAGCGTGGCAAGGGCCAGGAAGATGCCACCCAGCCGCAGTGCCGGGATCGCCAGCAGCGCGCCGACGATGGCGGCCATCGCCGCCCCGATCACCATGGTCAGGAGCACCGGCATGTCGAAGCGCTGCGCGAGCTGCGCGGTGCCGAACGAGCCGACGGCCGCGAACGACGCCTGGCACAGCGAGATCTGTCCCGCCATCCCGGTGATCACCGTGATCGACAGGAAGATCAACGCGAAGATCACCGCCCTCGTGATGATCAGGAGCCAGAAGCTGCTCACGACGAACAACGCGACGTACAGGCCGATGGCGATGACCACCGCGCCGAGCACCCACGTGGCGTACGTGAGTGCGCGCATCCGTTTGGCGGCCGCGAGCCCCGGTGGTGGTGGATCGACACCGGAGAGCGGGTCGACGATCTCACTGCGCTGGCGCAACCCGGGCCAGAACAGCAGCAGGAGGAACAGCACCACGAACGGCAGCGACGGGCGCAGCCCGTTGGACAGGATGCTGTCGCTCGGCAGGTAGCCACCGAGGACGCCCTGCGCGACGCCGAGCAGGATGCCGCCCAAGAACGCGAGCGGGATGCTCGTCAAGCGACCGAAGGCGGCGGCCGCGATCGCCGCGATCAGCAGGATCGTGAAGTTCGGCGCCGCCAGCTGCGCGAACAGCGGTGCGAGGAGCACGCCGGCGAGGCCGGCGAACGTGCTCGACAGCATCCACGAGAACGCGCTGACACGGTCGGCGTTGATGCCGGCCAGCTCCGTCATGCGGGGGCTCTCGACCACGGCCCGCATCTGGAGCCCGATCGTCGTGTAGCGGAACAACGCCGTGAGGAACAGCACGGCCGCGACCGTCGAGATGATCGTCGCGACCTGGTTCCCGTCGAGCACGTAGTCGCCGAAGTGGTAGTAGGCGAAGGGGTTCGGCCAGATGGTCGGCGGGTTGAACACGGAGCTCTGGAGGAAGTCGAAGTCCGGGAGAAGCTTGACGATCTCCGGGATCGCGATCAGCAGACCGAGCGACGTCACCAGCTTGGCGACCGCGGGAGCGGTCCGCAGATGTCGGAACAGGGCGCGCTCGAGAATGAGGCCCAGGAGCGGCGCCACGATGAACACCGACAGGATGAACGCCGGGAGCAGCGGCCAATCGTGGTTGGTGACGGTGTTGTAGAACACCGCCGCCGACACGAACGCCTGCGCACCGAACGCCAGGTTGAACACGCCCGACGTCTTGTACGTCAGGACGAGCCCGACCGCGACGAGCGCGAAGACGCATCCGAACGGGATCCCGAGGATGACGTAGTTGGCGAGATCGCTCACTCGGGCGGTCTCCCGTTCGGGCTCGGGACGGCCGAGCCCACCCTCACGCCCTTGAGGGTGGGCTGCGACTGCAGCTTGTCTGGCAACGGGTTCAGCTGGAAGCAGACGAACGGCTTGCCCGGCTGGCCGAACGACGGCACGAACTTGCCGTTCTCGATCTTGGACAACACGGTGCACCCCTCGGGCTGGTCGCCCTGGTGCGACGACGCTCCAGTCGATCCCGGCGAGGAGCCCGTGGGCCGTGAAGTTCTTCTCCGCGTTGATCGCGTCGATGACCTTCTGCCGGGTGAAGTCGGGGCCTGCCTCCTTGAGCCCGGTCACGAACTGGTCGGCGTTGATCCAGCCCGCCATCGAGTTCTCGTTCTGCTCGAAGCCGCCCTTCTTCATCCACTTCTGGAAGTCCTTGAGGCCCTTGGGCTTCTGCTTCACCTCGAACGGCGTGAAGAACGTCAGCGCGTACGACCCCTGGAAGAACGGCGCGTTCTCCGAGATGAACTTCTGGTTGTACGCGTTCGGCAGGTACTGGACCGCGTCCATTCCCTGCTTCTTCATCTCCTTGGCCAGCGTCAGCGTTCCGTTGTTGTCCATGCACGTCGTGACCAGGTCGACGCCCTTGTCCTTCATCTGCGAGACGTCGTTGCTGAGGTCGGTCACGCCGAAGGCGAGGCTGGTGTCGATGAACTCGATCTTCGCCGACGGGTACTTGTCGAACGTCGCCTGCACTCCCTTGGCGCAGTCGGCCGACTGCGGGACCTGGTAGGCGAGCAGGCCGACCTTCTTCGTCTTCAACTTCTGCGCCAGCCACGGGACCGTCTGCGACGGGCAGCGTGAAGCACAGGTACGAGCCCTTCTCGCCGAACAGGTTCGGCGGCCCCGGCGGCCTGCTCGGAGCCCCACTCGGCGTTGATGTTCCAGCCGAAGGTCGGAATGCCCGACTGCGCCGAGCAGGTCCGCTCCCGTGAACAGGAGCACCGAGACCGGCAGGACCGCGAACACGTTGTCCTCGGAGACGAGGCCCTGGACCTCCTGGCGGTTCATCGCCGACCTGGTCGTCGCGCTTCGAGCGAGAGATTCAGCTTGCGCCCGTAGATGCCCTTGTCCTTCGAGGCGTTGACCATGTTGAAGTAGGCCTGCACGCCGTCGAAGGCGGAGGCGTAGTCGCCCCCGAGCGGGTTGGTCTTCGAGACCACGCCGCCCACGTTGATCTCGGTCTGGGTGACGCCGGGCTGGTCCACCGGCGGGAACTGCTGGCTGGGCGTGTCGGCCCCAGCAGAGACCGGCACCACCGCGGCAAGCACCCCGGCCGCAACCACGAGACTCGCGAGCCCCGCTATCGCACGACGACCACGCATCGGTAACCCCCCAGAACACCAAGGCGAATCGAAAGTTTGCTAACTCTAACGTCAGGTTACGCGGGGAACCACCGGCTGTCCTGGCAGGGCCGAGCGTGCGCGAGGATTCCCCCGTGCCGCACACGCTCGTGACCTTCCACGCCCATCCCGATGACGAGGCCATCGCCACCGCCGGGGTGATGGCGAAGGCAGCGGCGGAAGGGCATCGCGTGGTCCTCGTCGTCGCGACTCAGGGCGAGCACGCCGGCTTCGGTCACGACATGCTCGAGCCCGGCGAGCTGATGTCCGAGCGGCGGATGCAGGAGACGCAGCGGGCCGCCGAGATCCTCGGAGTGGCGCGGCGTCGAGTTCCTCGGTTACGTCGACTCGGGAATGATGGGCACGCCCGAGAACGACGCCGACGGCTCGTTCTGGACCGCCGACACCGACGAGGCGGCGCAGCGCCTGGCGAAGATCCTCGACGAGGAACGCGCCGACGTTCTCACGATCTACGACGATCATGGCGGCTACGGGCACCCCGATCACATCCAGGTGCATCGCGTCGGCGCCCGCGCAGCCGAGCTCGCCGGCACGCCGGTCGTGTACGAGTCGACGATGAACCGCGACCACATCTACCGCCTCTTGAAGGAGCGCGTTGCCGCCGGCGACACCGAGATCCCCGGCGACATCGACCCCGACGATCTGCCCGACCCGAACGACAACACCTTCGGCTCACCGGAGTCGGTGATCACGACCACGGTCGACGTCCGCGGCTTCCTCGACGTCAAGCGGGCCGCGATGGTCGCGCACGGGAGCCAGATCCAAGAGTCGTCGTTCTTCCTCAAGATGCCGGCCGACGCATTCCGCGAAGGGTTCGGCTACGAATGGTTCATCCGTCGCGGCGCGCCGCCGGGAACCCACGAGGACGACCTCTTCGCACCGTTGCGCTGACGAGGATCGCGCCCGTTCACTACTGGTTGTGCGCGGCCTTGAGGAGCTCGGACAGGGCGTCGGGCGCGGCGGCCGCGATCGCTCCGATGTTCGGCACGATCTCGCGGCAGCCGATCAGCCCGAAGCCCACGGAGTCGAGGTAGCTCAGCACCGTGATGTTGAGCCCCGTCCCCGCCAGCAACGGACCGAGAGGGTAAAGGCTGACGAGACGGGCGCCGGCGCAGTAGAGCGGGAACGACGGCCCGGGCACGTTGGACACGATCAGGTTGATGATCGGCGGATGCCGGCCTTCGAGGAGCCGCTCGTACAGGCGCATGCCGCGTGAGAACAGCATCGGCGCCGCGACCTCGGCCCATTCGTGCAGCGTGTTGCCGCCGATGTCCTCGTGCACCTGCTTGGCACCGCTCATGACGTCCCTGGCCGCGAACAGACGGTCCACCGGGTCGTCGAGCTGCGTGGCGAGCGTCGCGAACATCGCAGAGACCCGATTGCCCATCACGCCCCGCTCGTCCTCCGTGCGCACCGACGCCGGGATGGCCGCGAGCAGCGCCTTGTCCGGCACACGCCCGCGCATCTCGAGGTAGCGCCGGAGGGCTCCTGCGCACACGGCCAGGACGACGTCGTTCACCGTGACGCCGAACGCCTGCTTGACCTCCTTCACGTCGGCCAGCGGCACGGATGCGAACGCCACGCGCCGGTGCGGTGTCAGGATCCCGTTGAGCGCGCTCGCCGGTGCCGTCAACGGGACGCCGGCGCTCACCGGCTCGGAGCGGAGTCGCTGCACCACGCGCACGGCGGAGCGCGTCGAGGTTGCGGACGGCGCGGTACGCGCGGAGCGGCTGTCGCGCGATCGAGGTCACCGCCCCCACCAGCAGCTCGGCGTCGGACGGCACCCGTTCCGGCGCCGGCTCGTGGTCGGGCGGAGGCTTGGGTGCCGGGTTGCGCTCGAGGTCGAAGATCTCGGTCATCAGGTCGACACCCATCACGCCGTCGATGGCGGCGTGATGCATCTTGGCGATGATTCCGACGTAGCCGTGCTCGAGACCCTCGACGACCCACAGCTCCCACAGCGGGCGGCGGCGATCGAGCGGACGCCCGGCGATCTCGGCCGTCAGCTCGGCGAGCTCGGCGAGGCTGCCGGGAGCCGGCAGCGCGGCCCGCCGGACGTGGTAGTCGAGATCGAAGTCGGGATCCTCGACCCAGACCGGGTTATCCACGCCGAACGGGACCTCGACCACGCGCCGTCGGAACGGCTCGAGGCGTGGCAGACGGTCGGCGATGAGCTTCCGCATCGTCTCGACGGTGAAGCCGCCGGGTACGTCGGAGGGGTCGACGACCATCGTCGCCATGACGTGCATGTGCGTCGACGGCGTTTCGAGCGCGAGAAAGGCGGCGTCGAGACCGGTCAGCCGCTGCATTCGCATTCCGATCGAAGGTCCGTGCGCGCGGAGCGTACGAGGGCGGGCCGTCGTCCTCAAGGGGGCGGCCCGCGCGGCACAATGAGTGGATGGGTTGGGCCTATCTCGCCGTGAGCCTCGTCGGTGCGTGGTTCACGTTCAACGCCTACCGGCCTTCACGGCGTTGGCAGCTCCTGACGCTGAGCTTCTTCGCCGGTTGGTTCACGTCCGAGCTGGCCGCCTTCCACATCGCCTGGCAGGTCGTCGCCACCGTGCTGTTCGTCTGGCTGGGCGCGCTGGAGTCGTGGGCCGGGATCGTCGGGCTCGTCGTGACGCTCGCGTCGTGGGCGGGTCTGCTCGGGCTCCAGCTGGTGTCGGGGCGGTCGGCGCTCGCGGTGGAGGACGCGCTGCGCGAGGGCCTCGGGCCGGACTATCGCTCCGAGATCGCCCCGGGGCTGGCCGAGCGCCTCGCACGGCGCACCTCGCGACGGCACCTGCTCCTCCCCTTCTACCTGCGCGACCGTCATGTCGAGCGCGTCAAGAACATCGAGTACGCGCCGGGCGCCGGCCGGCGACACCGTTTGGACGTGTGGCGGCAGAAGACGAGCGCGCACCGGGCGCCGGTGCTGCTCCAGTTGCACGGCGGCGCCTGGATGGTCGGCGACAAGGGGCAGCAGGCCCTCCCGCTCATGCTCCACCTCGCGGCCGAGGGCTGGGTGTGCGTGGCCGCCAACTACCGGCTGAGCCCGCGCGCGTCGATTCCCGATCAGCTCGTCGACTGCAAGCTGGCGCTCCGCTGGATCCGTGAGCACATCGCCGAGTACGGAGGCGATCCCGACTTCGTCGTCGTCACCGGCGGCTCGGCGGGCGGGCACCTCGCCGCGCTGGTCGCGCTCACGCCCGACGATCCCGAGTTCCAGCCCGGGTTCGAGGACGCCGACACCTCGGTCACGGCGTGCGTGCCGTTCTACGGGGTGTACGACCTCGCCGAGGTGTTCGACCCCCGGGACCGCGCCGGCGTGCGCGGTGAGCGCATCGGCCACTGGTTCGCGCGCCGGGTCGCAGGCGCGACCGTCGAGGAGGACCGCGACCGGTTCGTGAAGTACTCGCCGATCTCGCACGTCGGACCGCATGCGCCTCCCTTCTTCGTGATCCACGGCACGAGCGACAACCTCGTTCCCGTGGAGCAAGCCCGCCGATTCGTCGCCGCCCTCCGCGACGTGTCACGCAAGCCGGTGCTGTACGCGGAGATCCCGGGCGCGTCCCACGCGTTCGAGGTGTTCCACTCGGTTCGGACCGAGAACGTCGTGAACGGCGTCGACCGCTTCCTCGCCTGGCTGCACAGCGCGCATCGAGCGCGCCGTCCCGACGTGCCGGCCGACCCGGTCGTCGATCGCCCGAAAGCGGGCTGAGCACTCCGCAGGATCAGCTGCCCGCCGACCGGCGGCGGCGAAGAAGCGGTGGGAGCCGGAACCCCGTCAGCGATCGGTCGGAGGACCACATCCCGTACGGGGCCTCGGTGAGGGCTGCGAGGTGGATCAGCACCGAGTCGTAGTTCACGCGCCACCCGTTGAAGTCGATCCATGCCTGGTCGAGATCAGGCTTCAGCGGCACCCCCGCCTCGGTGAGTTGGCGGCAGGCGTCGTCGAACTCCTCCCGGGCGATGCTCGTGCGGTCCGTCTGCTGCGGGTCCGGGTCGTAGGGAATGCTGAAGAAGTCGGCGATCGCGCGCAGCGCCGAATAGCCGCCGCGCACACACAGCGCCGCCTGTGGTGACCACGGGATGTCGATCGTCGAGTTCGAAAGCGCAGCTGCGTCCATCACGACGCCCGACGCCGTCACCCAGGAGCGATCGTTCCTCGGCGAACGGAAGAACACCAACGCCGCCTGCGACGTGTGCGTCTCCTCGATCTCGGCGAACCATTCCTGAAACCGCTCCCACACCTCGTTGAGCCGTGGCAGCTCGTCGATGCGCGAGGTGCGGATCAGGAACTCGATCGCCGACGGCGGCGTGCCTGCCCGCGCGGAGAGCAAAGCCACGAGCACCTCGCGTCGCGAGAAAGCGTTGTAGATGGACGGGAGGTAGGCGACGAAGAGGGCGACCACCCCGAGGCCGAAGGCTGCATCCAGGAACGCAAGGACATCAGTGGGCACGTCGCCGGGGCGCACGAACCCGAGCGTGAAGAGCGAGGAACCGCTCTCCACGAACGCGGTACGCCAGCTCGACACGCCCAGCGCATGAAACATCATCATGAAGCCGCCGAGGATCATCGCTGAGCCACACGACAGGAAGGAGCAGCAGTGACAATGGCGCGTACAGCGCCATGACGCGGTCGCGCGCCTCGTACGTCTTGCATCGTCCCGCGATCAGGTCGAAGACGGCGCGCGTGATCCGCCAGATCACCCGAGTCAGGGCGACAACCGACCCACGCGGCAGCACCAAGGTCCGCACCGCGGCATCGACGACGAAGACCACGAGCACCACACCGCCCGCGAACCACAGGACATTGACCATGACGTCCACCCCGGTCAGTCCTCCGGTCCGGGCCGCATTCGCCGCTGGCGCTTGAGGTCGCCTCGGCGGCGCTTGGCCTCGAGACGGCGCCGCCGCCCCGCGGCGCTCGGCGCCGTCGCCCGGCGGGCCCGCGGGGTACGAAGGGCGTCGGCGAGGCGCTCACGGAGCCGGGACAACACCAACTCCCGGTTGCGGGCCTGGGATCGAGTGTCCGCGGCGACGACGCGCACCACCGGACCGAGCCGCTCGAGCAGCCGAGCGCGCTGCGCCGGCGAGAGCGACGGTGACCCGGCGACGTCGAAGCGCACCTCGACGCGCGTGTTGGAGGTGTTCGCGTGCTGGCCACCGGGCCCACCCGAGCCCGAGAAGCGCCACTCCAGCTCTTCGAGCGGGATCGCGCACGTGCCCGTCACCCGGAGCCACCGCATGTCCGCGGCACGGTACCCGCCGCGCCTCCCCGCGACCGCCCGAAAGCCCACGTCAGCGGGCCGTCAGCCTCGCGCCCGATACTGGGCCGCGGTTGACATCGGGCCGGTTGCACCTAGAGTGTCGGCCGTCACACTCGACTGGCCGGTCAAGCCGGCCGGGGCCTGCTGCGGGTCGGGCGGGGCAGCGGTCCCCGAGGAATATTGGGGGGCGAGAAGTGCGCGATTCGCACCGACACGTGACGCGCAAGCGGTGGCTCCGGAGCGTGGCCGCGGGAACCGTGGTGGCGCTGACGGTCGCTTGGGGTGGCCTGGTGACCTCTTCCGGCGCGAGCGCACCAACGCAAGGAAAGCAGAAGACCGGCGGGTCGATCACGTACGGCCTCGAAGCGCCCACGACGAACTTCTGCCTCCCGAACGCGCAGCTGGCGATCTCGGGCATCGTCGTCACCACCGCCGTCTACGACACGCTGACCGTCCCGGACAAGGACGGGAAGTACGTCCCGTATCTGGCGCAGTCGGTCGACCACGACCCCGGCTACATGTCGTGGACGATCAAGGTGAGGCCGAATGTCACCTTCCACGACGGTGAGCCCCTCAATGCCGACGCCGTCAAGCTGAATCTCGACGCCTACGCCGGCAAGAGCTCGGCTGTGAGCGCGCCGCTGTTCGGCTTCGTGTTCTCGAACGTCGACTCGATCAACGTCGTCGATCCGATGACCGTGCAGGTCAACATGAAGACCCCATGGGTCGAGTTCGACGAGTACCTGTGGTCAACGGGGCGGCTCGGGATGGCCGCGCCGGCGCAGCTCAACAGCCCGAACTGCCAGACCAACATGATCGGCACCGGACCGTTCAAGCTCCAGAACTTCGACCCGGTCACCGGGAACGTCGACGTGGCGAAGAACCCGAGCTACTGGCGGCAGGGTTTCCCGAAACTCGACGCGATCAAGTTCGTGCCCATCCCCGACGGGTCACAGCGCCTGACCCAGTTCCAGGGTGGCGCTCTCGACATCGTGCACGATTCCGTGGGCCGCGACCTCACGCAATACGAGAAGCTCGGAGGCGAAGCCAAGATCACGAAGCAGGCCAACGGGCGCATGGAGATCACCCACACGCTCCCCAACGTCACGAGGCCGCCGTTCGATGACCCCAACGCCCGCAAAGCCGTCGCGGAGGGGCTCGACCGCAACCAAGTTGAACGAGCTCGTCAACGACGGAAAGGCGAGGCTCGCGAACGGGGTGTTCGACTCGAAGGTCGAGGGCTACATGTCCAACGCCGGGTACCCGAAGTACAACCCCAAGGACGCCAAGAAGCTCGTCCAGCAGTACAAGGACGCGCACGGCGGCACGTTCGAGTTCTCGTATCAGTCGGGAACCGATCAGCTCGGCATCGACACGGCCCGGCTCATCAAATCGGAGCTCGGCAAGATCGGCATCACGGTCAACCTGCCGCAGCCCGTCGACCAGCCGACGATCATCAACCAGGCCATCGGCGGCGCGGTCGACACGTTCGGCTGGCGCAACTATCCGGGCCTCGTCGGCGACACGATGTACGTGTGGTTCTACGGCACGACGGCGCCCGGAGGTGGCGCACGCAACCCGGTCAACTTCAACCACATCGACGATCCGCAGATGAACCAGGCACTCGACCAGGCACGAGCAGAGCCGGACCAGGCCAAGCGCACGCAGCTGTACGAGCAGTTCAACAAGGCCATCACCTCGCCGGTCTACAGCTTCTGGGGCTGGTACACGCCTTGGTTCATCGTCACGAAGCCGGGCGTGAAGGGTGTCGTCGGGCCGAACCTGCCCGACGCGAACGGGAGCCCGGGCTCCGACAAGCCCGCCGGTGTGCTCGCGGGGTATCACCAGCTACTCGGGCTCACGAAGGGGTGACAGACTCGGCACGAGGAGGATCGAGGTACTGCCGTCGACGGCTCTCGGCGTGTACTGGCGCGCTGAGCCGCGGCGTGCCGGTTGGGTCACGACGGAGCTGACGAGGAGCCTGCGTGCGTACGTTCGCGACGAAGCTGTTGCGACTCGTAGTCGTCATCATCGCGGTCACGTTCTTCTCGTTCTCGCTGATCAAACTGGTGCCGGGAGATCCCGCCACCTACATCATCAACTTCGACCCGAGCGGAACACTCAAAGCAAAGCTGCACCAGGATCTGCACCTCAACGATCCGTTCCTCGTGCAGTACTGGCACTGGCTGAGCAACTTCTTCACCGGCAACTTCGGCCGGTATTACGGCCTCACCCCGACATCCGGAGCGACCGTGAGCACCCAGTTGTGGAAGGCGTTGCCCTTCTCGCTGGTCTTGCTGCTGTACGCGCAGGTGCTGGCGCTCGCGATCGCGATCCCTCTCGGCGTTTTCACTGCGTACCGGGCCGGAACGAAGTTCGACGGCGCGACGAACGCCGTGGCCTTCGGCTTCCTCGCTCTGCCGAGCTACGTGCTCGCCTTCTTCCTTGCGATCTGGGTGGCCGTCAAATGGGGCCTCGTCCCGGTATCCGCCGCGGGAAAGCAGATCTCGCCCGTCTCGGACTTCCGGTACATGATCCTGCCGACGATCAGCCTCGCCGCCGCGCAGGTCGCCGTGTACATGCGACTCCTGCGGTCTGACGTCATCGCGACCCTGCGAGAGGACTTCATCACAACAGCCCAAGCGAAGGGCATCCCCAACCGACGCATCCTCTTCCGTCACGCCCTGCGGCCATCGAGCCTGACACTCCTCACGGTCGCAGGGTTGAATGTCGGAGCGCTCATCGGCGGCGCCGTCGTGGTCGAGGTCATCTTCAAGCTGCCGGGCATGGGCTTCGCGTTGTTCCAGGCCATCGGGTCCAAGCAATATGTCGCGGTCCAAAGCTACGTCGCCGTCATTGCGATCTTCTACGTGTTGATCAACTTCACTGTCGACATCCTCTACTCGGTCCTCGATCCTCAGGATTCGCCATGCCCGAGCCGCTGCCTAGCTCGGCCGAGGAGCTCGCGGCGGAGGAGGCCCAGGAAGGGCTCCCCGTCGACGCGGCGACACAGGAGATCGCGGCCGTCGTCGCCGTCCCGGGCGCCACGGCGGCGCGCAGGAGGAAGAAGCCGTTCGGCGTGGGCGCGTGGCTCGCGCTCGGCTGGCTCGTGTTCGTGATCGGGATCGCGTTGTTGGCGCCGATCCTCCCGTTGAAGGACCCCATCAACTTCTCGGATCCGTCGCTGAAGCTCCAGGGGCCGCAGTGGGGTCACATCCTCGGGCTCGATCAGGGCGGTCACGACATGTTGTCGCTCCTGGTCTGGGGTGCACGCCCCTCGCTCGTGATCGGGTTCGGATCGATCGCGATCGGTTTCGTCATCGGTGGAATCCTCGGCCTGATCTCCGGCTACTTCAGGGGCCTCGTCGGCGAGCTGATCGGCGGTCTGTTCGACATCATGCTCGCGATCCCTGCCGTGATCCTCGCACTCGCCATCGTCGCGGCCACCAGCGCATCGGTCACGGAGAACACGGGGAGTCACATCACGAACGTCACCGTTGCACTGGCGATCGTGTCGGTGCCGATCCTCGGTCGCATCACTCGCGCGAGCGCGCTGTCATGGTCTGAACGCGAGTTCGTGCTGGCGGCGCGCGCTCAGGGCGCTTCGCATTTCAGGATCATGGTTCGAGAGCTGCTCCCGAACGTGCTGCCTGCCATGTTCTCGATCGCCGTGCTCGGCATCGCGGTCGCCATCGTCGCCGAAGGCGCACTGGCCATCCTCGGGGCTGGTGTGAATGCCGCGTCGACGCCGTCATGGGGCAACATCATCGTTGGCGGTCAGGGCAGCCTGTCGGAGGCCTCGCACATCGTGATCGAGGCGTCGATCGCGATCTTCTTGACCGTGCTCTCACTCAACCATCTCGGCGACGCGATCCGAGCACGCTTCGACGTCCAAGAGGCCCGCATCTGATGCGGTTTCGCCACAAGCGCCAAGCGCTCGACAGCCCCGACCGCTTCCCGTCCGCACCCCCCGACGTACCGCTCCTCGAGGTCCGGGACGCCCGCACCTACTTCGAGACGACCAGAGGTCCCGTCCGCGCGGTCGATGGTGTGACGTTCTCGCTCGACCGGGGCAAGACACTCGGGATCGTGGGCGAGTCGGGTTGTGGCAAGACGGTGCTCTCCCGCTCGATCATGGGCCTGTTGCCGAAGCACAACGTCATTCGGTCAGGGAGCGTGAAACTCGAGGGCCAGGAGATCGGCGACTGGGGACCCGACCTGATGCGCCCGCTCTGGGGCACGCAGATGGCGATGGTGTTCCAAGACCCGATGACATCCCTGAACCCTGTGATGAGCATCGGGCACCAGATCACCGAGCCCTTGCTCTACCACTTCGACATCGCGAGCGGCTACGCACGGGAGCTCGCGGTCGCGCTCCTCCAGTCCGTCGGCATCCCCGAGCCCGAACGGCGACTGAAGCAGTTCCCGCACGAGCTCTCCGGCGGCATGCGTCAGCGCGTGATGATCGCGATCGCGATGGCCTGCGGGCCGAAGCTCCTCTTCGCGGACGAGCCGACCACTGCGCTCGACGTCACGGTGCAAGCGCAGATCCTCGACCTGCTCGAGACGCAGCAGCGCGAGCGGTTCATGGCCATGATGCTCGTGACCCACGATCTCGGGGTCGTCGCCGGACGCACCGACGACATCGCGGTGATGTACGCGGGCAAGCTCGTGGAGAAAGCCCCCACGTCTGTACTGTTCTCACAGCCGCGTATGCCCTACACGGAAGCGCTGATGGCGTCGATCCCCAAGCTCGGCGATGCGTCGCACACCCGCCTCGCCACGATCCCCGGCCGACCACCCAACCTCGTGAACCCCCCGCAAGGGTGCAAGTTCAGCCCCCGCTGCGCGTACGTGCAGGACAAATGTCGCGTGGAGGAGCCACCTCTGCGCCCCGGACCGGACCCCAAGCACGAATTCGCGTGTTGGTTTCCCGTGGGCACACCGGAGGGGCGCGCCGCGTTCGAAAGCAACAAGAAGGCCGGCCTCACCGCCGTTGAAGCTCGCCTTGGTGAGATCGTCCCGGCGGACCGGGTCAACTGATGGCCGGGAGCGGAACCGCGCACCTCCGGCCTCGAGACGAGACGCTCCTACGCATGGAGAACCTCGTGGTGGAGTTCCCGACACGAGCCGGCAAGGTGCAGGCTGTCACCAACGTCAGCCTTGACATCAAACGCGGCGAGACGCTCGGGCTCGTCGGAGAGTCGGGCTGCGGCAAGTCCACGACCGGCCGAGCCGTGATCCAGCTTCCCAAGCCGACATCCGGCCACGTGCTGTTCGATGGAACCGACCTCACGACGCTGCGTGGCTCGTCGTTGCGCCAAGCCCGACCGCAACTTCAGATGATCTTTCAGGACCCGATCTCGTCCCTGAACCCCCGCCGGAAGGTCAAGGACATCGTGTCGGAGGGATTGAACATCTGGAAGATGGGCGACAAGGAAAGCCGCGCCGGGAAGGTGCGCTCGCTTCTCGACGAGGTGGGAATCGACGCTGACGCCGCACTCGATCGTCATCCACACGAGTTCTCAGGTGGTCAGTGTCAACGCATCTCGATTGCCCGTGCGATTGCGACAGAGCCGAAGGTCATCATCTGCGACGAACCTGTCTCGGCGCTCGATGTCTCCGTCCAGGCGCAGATTCTGAACCTGCTCGACAATCTCAAAGAGCGCTACGGCCTCACGATGATCTTCATCGCCCATGACCTCGCAGTAGTCAAGAATGTGAGCGACATCGTTGCGGTCATGTACCTGGGAAAGCTCTGTGAGATTGGCTCGCCGGAAGAGTTGTTCCAGTCACCAACCCACCCGTACACCGCCGCGTTGCTGTCGGCGATCCCGGTGCCCGATCCCGAGGCAAAGCCGGAGGAGCTACCCGGCGTCGGGGGTGAGGTTCCGTCGCCCCTCAACCCACCGTCGGGATGCCGGTTCCGGACGCGCTGCCCGCGCGCAGCCGAACGGTGCGCGCAGGAGGAACCGAAGATCCGAGAGATCCGACCTCGCCACTACGTTGCCTGCCACTTCCCTCTCGAGGTCGAAAGCGTGGCGATGACTCCGCCCACGTCGGACGGCGCGAGCACCTGACTGAAGTCCCGTCCGTCACGGCGAGCGGGGTGAGCGACCGCGTCCGCAAGCGGCGCGCCGTGCGGCCACTCGTCACCGTCGGAGCGATGCTCACCGTGCTCGCGGTGGCGTGCGGCAGTGGGTCTCAGGGGGCGCGGCACGGGAGCCGCGCTGCCAAACACGGTACGCCGACGCCTACCGAAGGCGGGTCCATCAGCTACGGCACCGAGGCGGAGACCGTCGGCGGCTGGTGTCTGCCAACCGCACAGCTCGCTGCCGGCGGGACCGAGGTCGCGCAGGCCGTCTACGAGACGCTCACCGTGCCCAATGCGAAGGGGCAGTTCGTTCCTTACTTGGCGCGGTCGATCAACCACAACAAGGACTACACGCAGTGGACGATCGCTCTGCGGGAGGGCATCACCTTCCACGACGGTGAGCCTCTGAACGCGGCTGCGGTCGTCCAGAACCTTGATGCGTACCGAGCCGGACCGCTCTGGGGTGTCGTCTTCGCCGACATCTCCGACGTTCAGCCCGTGGACGACCTCACGCTGCTCGTCACCACGAGGGTGCCGTGGGTGGCCTTTCCTGCCTTCCTGTGGGGAACCGGCCGTGTCGGCATCGCAGCGCCGGCGCAGCTCGATGACGCCGCGACGTGCGCGACGAATCTCATCGGAACGGGCCCGTTCTCGTTCAAGAGCTGGGTGCCGAACGACAGCCTCGTTGTCACCAAGAACACCCGTTACTGGCAGAGAGACAGATCCGGCAACGCTCTCCCCTACCTCGACGAGATCACCTTCAGACCCCGAGAGGACACTTCGCAGCGTGTGAATGGTCTCAAGGGCGGCGACCTCGATCTCATCCACGTCGCCGATGGTCAACAAATCGCCGGGCTCCGCACCGATGCGCAGGCAGGACTGGTCAAACTCCTCGAGAGCAAACGTGGCGCCGAGGTCGACCACACCATGCTCAACGCGGGCCAGGCACCCTTCGACCACCGCTCGTGTCGGCTCGCGGTCGCCTACGCGACCGACACCGAAGCGCTGAGCGAGCGCACTGGCGCGGTGACCCCGATCGCGACCCAGCCGTTCGCACCCCGGACGCCGGGATACCAGCGGAACCCTGGGTATCCGAGCTACAACCCGGACGACGCGGAGCAGTTCCTCAAGCAGTGCACAAGTGAGATCGGCGTCGACGAGCTGCGATTCACGTTGGATTCGACGCCCGACCCGCCCGCACAAGCACTCGCAAACGCAATCAAAGATCAGCTGGCGAAGATCGGCATCCGCGTCGAGCTCGCGCCGCCGACGGCCCAGAGCCGATACATCGACCTCGCGGTCGCGGGTCAGTTTCAGGCCATCTTGTGGCGCAATTTCCCGAGCACAGATCCCGACACCATGTACCCCTGGTGGCACAGCACCGCGGTCCAACCCGGCACCGATACGACGGTTCGCAACCCGGTGAACTTCAGCTCGATCAGCGATCCTGTGATCGACCAGAACCTCGAACGCGGCAGGTCGGAACGCGACCCGGCGCAGCGCAAGCTCCTGTACCAGGAAATCGGACGGCAGTTTGCCAAGGAGGCCTACAACGTCTGGGGCTGGTACGTGGACTGGGCGTTCGCCGCGAGGCCAAGGGTGAACGGGCTACAAGGCGTCGACCTCCCCAACGGCGACCACCGCGGTTTGCCGATCACGAGCGTGCAACCGGTGCTCGGGCTCTGGGTCCGTCGGTAGCCGGCCTCGCGCGCTACTCCCCTTCGAGCTGGTCCTCGATCGCGCTCACGAGCACGGCGTCGTCGGGAGTCGTGAGCGGACGGAACCGCCGGACGACCTCGCCGTCACGCGAGACGAGGAACTTCTCGAAGTTCCATTGGATGTCGCCCGCTTCGCCTTCGTCGTCCGAATGTGCAGTGAGCTCTTCGTAGAGCGCGTGGCGGCCCTCGCCGTTCACCTCGATCTTCGAGAACAGCGGGAAGGTGACGCCGTAGCTCGTCTCGCAGAAGGCGGCGATCTCGTCGGGGCTTCCGGGCTCCTGCGCTCCGAACTGGTTGCACGGGAAGCCGAGGACGGCGAAGCCCTTGTCGGCGTACTGCTCGTGGAGCTCCTGCAGGCCGGCGTACTGCGGCGTCAGGCCGCACTGGGACGCCACGTTCACGATCAGCAGCGCCTTGCCCTCGTAGTCGCCGAGCTCGGCCGGGCTGCCGTCGAGCGCCGCGACGTCCGCGTCGTAGATCGCCATTGCTCCTCCTCTTCGAGTGGGTGGCCAGTATTACCGACCGTCGGGGACGGCCACGCGGCCTAGCCCTCGGGCCGGGCCATCTTCTCGGGGCGGACGAGGCGCTCGAACTCCTCGTGGGTCAGGTGCCCCAGCTCGACCGCAGCCTCACGCAGTGTCTTGCGTTGCTTGTGCGCGTGCTTGGCGATCTCGGCCGCCTTGTCGTAGCCGATGTGCGGCGTCAGCGCGGTGACGAGCATGAGCGAGTTGTCCAGGTTCTCGGCGATGCGCTCGAGGTTCGCCTGCACGCCTTCGACCGCGAACTCGCGGAACGTGCGGCACGCGTCGGCGAGGAGATCGACCGAGTGCAGGAAGTTGAAGATCATCACCGGCTTGAACACGTTGAGCTCGAAGTTGCCCTGCGAGCCGGCGAACCCGATCGCGGCGTCGTTGCCGATCACCTGCACGCACACCATCGTCATCGCTTCGCTCTGCGTCGGGTTGACCTTGCCCGGCATGATCGACGAGCCGGGCTCGTTCTCGGGGAGGATCGAGCTCGCCGAGCCCGCAGCGCGGGCCCGACGCGAGCCAGCGGATGTCGTTGGCGATCTTCATCAGCGACACGGCCAGCGTCTTGAGCGCGCCGCTGGCGAACACGAGCTCGTCGTGGGCGGCGAGCGCGGCGAACTTGTTCGGCGCCGGCACGAACGGCAGGCCGGTCAGCTCGGCGATCTTGGCCGTGCACCGCTCGTCGAACTCGGGGTGCGCGTTGAGCCCGGTGCCGACGGCGGTGCCGCCGATCGCGAGCTCGTACAGGCCCGGGCAGCGCGAGCCGGATGCGTTCGAGGTCGGCGTCGAGCTGGGCGACGTAGCCGCTGAACTCCTGGCCGAGCGTCAGCGGCACCGCGTCCTGCAGGTGGGTGCGGCCGATCTTGACGATGTCGCCGAACTCCTCGGCCTTCGCCGCCAGCGCGTCGCGCAGGGCCGTGACCGACGGGATCAGGCGGTGCACCACCTCTTCGGCGGCGGCGATGTGCATCGCGGTCGGGAAGGTGTCGTTCGACGACTGCGACATGTTCACGTGGTCGTTGGGGTGGATCGGCGCCTTGCTGCCGCGTTCGCCGCCGGCGAGCTCGATGGCGCGGTTCGAGATCACCTCGTTGACGTTCATGTTCGTCTGCGTGCCGCTGCCGGTCTGCCAGACGAAGAGCGGGAACTCGTCGTCGTGCTTGCCGTCGATGATCTCGTCGGCGGCTTGGACGATCAGCTTCGCCTCCTCGGCCGGGAGCTTGCCGAGGTCCTGGTTGACGAGCGCGGCGGCCTTCTTGAGGATGGCCATGCCCCGGATGACGCGCCGTCGGCATGCGGTCGTCGCCGATCGCGAAGTGATGGAGCGACCGCTGCGTCTGCGCCCCCCAGTACCGGTCGGCCGGCACCTCGACCGCCCCCATGCTGTCGGTCTCCCGCCGTGTGCGTCCCTCACTCATGACTCACTCCTCGGGCGC
Organism: uncultured Actinomycetes bacterium; assembly: GCA_963768605.1. GTDB lineage: Bacteria > Actinomycetota > Acidimicrobiia > IMCC26256 > JACDBD01 > JALZAA01. Next base: position 218,629 of record CAVYIP010000022.1, read on the forward strand.
CGTCGCCGCGACGTACCGCCGCGCACCCGGCTCGGACCGATCGTCCGCGGCGCCGACGCTCACCGGCCGCCGCATCGAGTAGACAGTGCGGCGCATGTCGGAGATCTACGACCTGTCCGACCGGTTCGTCGATCGCTTCGCGGCCCTCGATCCGGTGTCCGCCACCCTCGAAGGGTTGGCCGGTCACGATCACGAGATGACCGACTTCTCGCCCGACGGCTACGACGAGCGCAACGAGCACAACCGGGCGGCGCTCCGAGCGTTGACGGCGGCGTCACCGGAGAGCGACCGCGACCGCATCGCCGCCGACGTGCTGCGCGAGGCCCTCGAGACCGGCGTCGAGCTGTACGACACCGGCGAGCACCTCCGCGAGCTGAACGTCATCGCCAGCCCCGTCCAAGCCGTCCGTATGTGCTTCGACATGATGCCGACGGAGACCGAGGCGGACTGGGACGTGGTCGCCGCTCGCATGGCGCTCGTGCCCGAAGGCCTCTCGTCCTACCAGCAGAGCCTGACCGAGGGCGTGCGCCGGGGACTCGTGGCGGCTCGCCGCCAGGCCGTCGAGTGCACACGCCAGGCCGAGACGTGGAGTGGAGGCGAACGGCGAGGCCCGTCCGTTCTTCCTCACGCTGGTCGACCGCTACGACGGAGCCGGCATCGAGAACGAAGCGTTGCGCGACGTGCTCGTCGACCGGGCCAACCGCGCGACCGAGGCCTACGCCGCCCTCGGCCGCTTCCTCGCCGACGAGTACGCGCCGCACGCCGTCGAACGCGACGCGGTCGGCGCCGAGCGCTACGGGCTGCTCGCCCGTGTGTTCAACGGGATGGAGCTCGATCTCGACGAGGCCTACACGTGGGGTTGGGACGAGCTGCACCGCATCGAGCGCGCCATGGGCGAGGTCGCCGAGCGCATCCTGCCCGGCGAGTCGCTCGATGCCGTGATCGACCATCTCGAGACCGATCCCAACCGCGCCATCGAAGGCGTCGACGAGTTCCGCCAGTGGCTGCAGAACCTGCTCGACACGACGATCGCCGAGCTCGACGGCGTGCACTTCGACATCCCCGACCCGGTCAAGCGCGTCGAGGCCATGATCGCTCCGCCCGGCGGCGCGGCGGCGATGTACTACTCGGGCCCGTCGGAGGACTTCAGCCGGCCCGGCCGTACGTGGTACCCGACGCTCGGCAAGACGCGCTTCCCGCTCTGGGGCGAGGTGTCGATCTGCTACCACGAAGGTGTCCCCGGGCATCACCTCCAGATCGCGCAGGTCCGGTACCTCGCCGGCGAGCTGAGCCGCTTCCAGCGCACGCTGGCGGGCTGGTCGGGCCACGCCGAAGGTTGGGCGCTGTACGCCGAGCGCCTCATGGGCGAGCTCGGCTACCTCGACGACCCGGCGTACGAGCTCGGGATGCTGCGGGCGCAGGCGCTGCGCGCGATGCGCGTCGTCGTCGACATCGGGCTGCACCTCGAGCTGCCGATCCCCGCCGACGAGCGCTACCACCCCGGTGAGACGTGGACGCCCGATCTTGCCCTCCCGTTCGCGATGGAACGCAGCGGTCGAATGCCGGAGGACTTCATGCGCAGCGAGGTCGACCGGTACCTCGGTTGGCCGGGTCAAGCCATCAGCTACAAGATCGGCGAGCGTGTCTGGCTGGCGGCGCGCGAGGCAGCCCGGCAGCAAGCCGGTGACGCGTTCGACCTCAAGTCCTTCCACGCCCGGGCGCTGAACCTCGGCCCGATGGGGCTCGGCCAGCTCCGTCGCGAGCTGGCGGGCGCGTAGCGCCGTGGACGTCTCCTGTGCGTTTCCGCCCGGGCCCGAGGTGGCCGAGCACGCGGTGGTAGCGGAGTCGCTCGGCTACGAACGGGCCTGGCTGTACGACTCACCGGCGCTGTACCCCGACGTGTGGGTCACGCTGGCGCGCGTCGCCGAGCGCACCGAGCGCATCGGACTCGGACCCGCGGTCCTCATCCCCAGCCTGCGCCACGTGCTCGTGCAGGCGACGGCGATCGCGACCCTCGAGAGCATCGCCCCCGGCCGGACCGTCGCCGCCCTCGGCACCGGCTTCACGGGTCGCATGGCCCTCGGACAGAAGCCGTTGCCGTGGTCCGCGGTCGAGGAGTACCTGCGCCAGCTGCGCGCCCTGCTCCGCGGCGAGCAGGTCGAGGTGGACGGGTCCGTCGTGCGCATGATCCCGCCGGCAGGCTTCCTGCCGGCGCGTCCGATCGACGTGCCGATCCTCGTGGCCGCCAACGGGCCGAGAGGTCTGCAGGTGGCGAAGGAGCTCGGCGACGGTGTCATGACGATCGGCTCCGGCCAGCCCGAGTTCGACTGGTGCGCCGTCCTCGCCTTCGGGACGGTTCTCGACGAGGGCGAGCAGCCGACGTCGCCACGCGCGCTCGAAGCCGCCGGCCCTGCACTCACCGTCGTGTACCACGGGATGTACGAGGCGAACCCGGCCGCGGTCGACTCGCTGCCGGGTGGACCCGAGTGGCGGGAGCGGCTCGAGACCCTCCCGGCGCGCGTGCGTCATCTCACCATTCACGAGGACCACCTCGTGCGCGTCACCGAACGCGACACGCCGCTCCTCGACGGCCACAACGTCGCCGCCTTCACGTGGACGGGATCGTCCCGCCAGCTGCGCGGCCGCCTCGACGAGCTCGAGGCCGCGGGCGCGACCGAGATCCTGTACGCGCCGATGGGCCCGGACATCCCGCGCGAGCTGGCCGCGTTCGCGGCGATGGCGGGCCTCGCGTAAAGGACGTGCGTAGCTAGGGGTTCAGCGGGCGGTTGGTCCAGCCGCCCCGCTCGGTGCGGAACCAGCCGCCGGCGGCGAGGCTCCCGCCGTCGGCGTTGATCGTCGTGCCGGTCACGAACGCCGACAGGTCAGAGGCGAGGAACGAGCGCGACCCCGGCAATGTCGTCGGGCGTCCCGAAGCGTCCGATCGGCACCCACGTCGGGATCAGATGCTCTTGCTCGGCCGGCACCCAGCGGTCGTACGGCACCTGGATGGTCTGGGTCAGGTCGGGCGCGATGCCGTTCACCCGGATGCCGTCGCCGCCGAGATCGAGGGCGAGGCTCTTCGTGAACTGGACGACACCGGCCTTGAACGCCGAGTACGCAGCCATCAACGGGATGCCGCGGAAGGCCTCGACCGTCGAGACGTTGATGATGCTGCCGCCGTCGCCCTGTTCAACCATCCGAGGTCCGAACGCCTTCGTGCACAGGAACATGTGGCGCAGGTTCACCGCGTAGAGCGTGTCCCAGTGCTCCTCGTCGGTGTCGAGAAACCGGGCGCCGCGGTAGAGGTAGTGGCCGACGTTGTTGACGAGCGAGTCGACACGGCCGTACTCCGCGAAGGTCGCGTCGGCCAGCGCCGCGACCTCGTCCGGCTGGCGAACGTCGACGGGCTGCGCCAGCGCCTCGCCGCCGCCGGCTCGGATCGCGGCGACGGTCTCGGTGGCGCGTTCGGCGTCGATCTCGGCGACGACGACTCGCGCGCCGTGCGCAGCGAACGTCTCGGAGATCGCCCGTCCGATGCCGCCCCCGCCGCCGGTCACGACCGCGACCTTGCCGGCGAGCAACTCGCCGTCGGGCGTGGGCACGCGTTCGCTCGCTACTTCGGGACGCGGCCGGCCTCGACCGCCGCCGCCTCCGCCACTTCCAGCTGCTGCTCGACGATGGCGAGGCCGCCGTCCCAGAACCCCGGGTCCCCGAGATCGACGCCGACGATGCGGCCGAGCTCGTCGGGCGTGCGGGAGCCGCCGCTGCGGAGGAGCTCGAGGTATTGCGGTACGAATTCCGCGCCGCGCTCCTCGTATGTCCGGTACACGGACAGCGCGAGGAGCTGACCGTACGCGTACGCGTACACGTAGCCCGGCGTGCCGATGAAGTGCGGAATGTACGACCACCACGTGCGGTAGCCGTCGGTGAGCTCGACCGTGTCGCCGAGCATCTCGGTTTGCGTCTCGTGCCAGAGCTCGCCGAACCGGTCGACGCTGAGCTCGCCGACCTCGCGGCGCTCGGTGTGCACGCGGTCTTCGAAACGGTTCATCGCCGTCTGACGGAAGACCGTCGCGATCTGGCCCTCGATGCTCTCGGCGACGAGCGCGAGCCGGGCCGACGGATCGCTGGTCGCCTCGAGCAGCCGGCCGAAGGTCACGGTCTCGCCGAACACCGACGCCGTCTCGGCCAGCGTCAGCGGTGTCGACTGATGGAAGACGCCCTGGTCCCGCGCCAGGTACGCGTGCAAGCCGTGGCCGAGCTCGTGGGCCAGCGTCAAGCACGTCGCGGCGGCGGCCGGTCCAGTTCAGCAGCAGGTACGGGTGCTGCGACGGCACCGTGTACGCGCAGAACGCGCCCGGGCGCTTGCCGGGTCGGACGGGGGCGTCGATCCACGCCTCGTCGAAGAATCGGAGCGCCGCGCCCTGGAGCTCGGAGGAGAACGAGCCGTACGCGTCCAGCACGAGCTCGCGCGCCTCGCGCCATCCGAACTCGGACTCCTCGTCCGCCACCGACGCCATGCGGTCGTAGTCGGCGAGCCGGTCGAGCCCGAGCACCCGAGCCTTGAGCGCGTACCAGCGCTGCGGGATGTCGTACCGGGCCTGCACCGCGGCGACGAGCGCTCGCACCGACTCGTCGCTGGCCTCGTTGTCGAGGTTCATGCTCGCGAGCCAGTGCGGGTACTTGCGCAAGCGGTCGTCGACGGCCTTGTCGGCCAGCAACGTGTTGAACACGAACGCCCGCGTCCGCAGGCCCGGCTCGAGCGCGTCGGTCACCGCCTCGGCCGCGGTTCGACGCTCGCCCCGGTCGGGCGAGCTCAGCCGGGACAGCGCCCCTTCGAGGCTGACCCGTCCACCGTCGAGATCGACGGCGATCGTCGACGTCAGCTCGCTGAACAGCCGGCTCCACGCGCTGCGCCCGGTGACCGCCTTCTCGGTCATCACGAGCTCTTCGGGCTCGGTGAGGAGGTGGGGCCGGTAGCGGCGCGCCGCCGCGAGGTAGTGGCGGCAGAACGTCAGCTGCTCGTCGGCGAGGAGCTCCGCCGCCCGGTCGTCGGGCAACGCCGCCCATTCGAGCTCGAAGAACAGGACCTTCGTGTTGATGGCGGTGGCCCGTTCCTCGACGTGCTGGAGCAACGCCCCGCGCCCCGGGTCGGTGGTGTCGGCCGCGAACCGCAGACTCGCGTACGACGCCGGCCCGTCCGACGAGCTCCGCGATCGACGCCAGCTCGCGCATGACCGAAGCCAGCCCGGCGGCGTCGAGCTGGGCAACCGTCCCCCGGCGCTCGGCCACCGAGGCGGCGACGTGGTCGGCCTCGTCGAGCAGCTCGTCGACACCCGCTTCGCCCTCGCCGTCGACGAGCGGCTCGAGGTCCCAGGCGACGTCGGCGGCGGTGAGGTCGGTGTCGGTCGTCGTTGCCATCAAATACTCCTTGCGCCGTCGCCGCCGCGGCGCCGTCCCGGCGCGGTGAGCCTATGAGGTGGTGGCGGGCTGGAGGGCCTCCGGCAGCGGCGCCGCGTGCACGACCGTCAGGTTCTGCGTCGCACGGGTGAGCGCGGTGTAGAGCAGCCGCAGGCCGGAGGCGTCGGGGGCCACGAGCCGGGACGGCTCGACCACGATCACGTGATCGAACTCGAGGCCCTTCGCGTCGGACGCGTCGACCACCGTGACCGGCGCGTCGATGGCGTCGGCGGACCCGCCCACCGCGCCGAGGTCGGCGAGCAGCGCGACGAGGTCCTCGTGCAGGTCACGCGGAGCGATCACGGCCGTCGTGCCTCCCTCGCTCTTGCCGTTCTGCGTCGCGTCGGCGACCACGGTGAGGAGCTCGGTCGAGTCGTCGGCGGCGAGGAACTGCGGTGGCCGCCCGGTGCTGCGCACGGACCGGGCCGGGCGGACATCCGGCGCGGCGGCGGCGACGAACCGGTCGGCGAGGGTCATGATCTCCGCCGGCGTGCGGTAGTTGACCGAGAGCGTGACGACTCGTGCGGGCTCGTCGCCCGGGAGCTGGGCCCGCACGGCGTCCCAATCGTGCAACGCACCGGGCCGGCTCGACTGTCCGAAGTCGCCGACGAGCGTCATCGACCCCGACGGGCAGCGCCGGCCCACCATGCGCCATTGCATCGCGGTGAGATCCTGCGCTTCGTCCACGAGCACGTGCCCGAACGTGCGCGGCTCACCCACGCCGTCCTCACTCGGCGCCGCTCCACCGCCGTAGCGCTCGACGACCTCGGCCGCCGTCGTGTAGCTCCCCAACCCGAGCTCCTCGACGACGCGCTGCGCGTCCTCGAGGGCGCGGTCGGATGCGCCTCGCCGCCGGCGCCGGCGGCGCGGGCGCCCCGCCTCCGGGGGACCGAGCAGCGCGTCCGCCTCGTCGATCAGGGCGACGTCGGCCGGGGTCCAGGCGACCTCGCGCACGCTCGAGGAGCGGGGCCGGGTGAGCTGCTCGTGCTCGTCCCGCGAGAGGATTCCGTTCGTTGCCGAGCGGATGAGCCCGGGAAAGCTGAACAGGTCGTGCACGAGCTCGGCGCCCGACAGCACCGGCCACATGCGTTCGAGCGCAGCGCGGACCTCCGGCGTGCGCCGGAGACGCGCCGACAGCTCCGCCTCCCAGTCCTCCGGTGCGCGCTCACCCCGGGCCAACGCCGCCGCGACGGGCACGTCGAGCAGCTCGTCTTCGTCCGTCGGCGACGGCGGAAGCTCGGTGTCTGGATCGATGCGGCGCATGTCGCGCTCGTACGCGGCCACGAGCGACCGCCGGTACTGCTCCCGCAACTGGTCCAGCACCATGCGCGTCACGGCCGGGCGACGCTCGTTGTGCGTGCCCCGCCGGCGACGGACGCGCTCGACGATCCGAGCCGAGTCGGCACGCCGGAGCCGGAGCACGTGGCCGTCGAGCATGACCACGAGGTCGTCTCGCAGAGGACGCTCGCGGTCGCGCAACGCCCGCGCGATCACCTGCGCCATGCGGGGGTCGCCCTTCAGCGCGGCGAGCGCAGTCGGCTCGGATGCCCGGGCGCGCAGCTGGGGCTTCAGCCCGGCGACGGTCGTGAGCTGCACGTCCTCCTCGCCCAGCGACGGGAGTACCTCGTCGATGTAGCGGAGGAAGATCGGGCTCGGCCCGACGAGCAGCACGCCGCGGGACGCCAGCCGCTGCCGGTGCGTGTACAGCAGATACGCGGCGCGGTGGAGCGCGACCGCGGTCTTGCCCGTGCCGGGGCCCCCGGCGACCACGAGGATGCCGGCCAGCGGGGCGCGCACCGCCTCGTCCTGCTCGGCTTGGATCGTGGCGACGATGTCGCCCATCCGCCCCGTGCGATGACGGTCCAGTGCGGCGAGCAGCGCGGCCTCCCCCACGATCGTGAAGCCGGCCTCGTCGGCGGCGGCGGCGTCGAAGACCTCGTCGTCGATGCCGAGCAGCTCCCGGCCGTGGGTCTGGAAGTGCCGGCGCCGCACGACCCCCATGGGCTCGACGCCGGTGGCGCGGTAGAAGGGCTCGGCCACGGGCGCCCGCCAGTCGACGATCAGCGGCGTCTGGTCGGCCTCGGTGACGGAGGTGCGTCCGATGTAGAAGCGGTCGTCCTCGGCCCGGTCGTCACCGTCGTCGCCGGGCCGGGGCTCCAGGTCGATGCGCCCGAAGCACAGGGGGGCGTTCCCGATGTTGAGGGCGGCGAGCCGCCGGCGGGTGTGAGCGGCGGCGGCGTCGCGCTCGAGGCGGGCCTGGTGGGTGCCGCCCCGCTGCACCTCGGAGTAGCCCTCGGCGACCCGGCTGGCGGCCTTGCGCATCTCGTCGAGGCGTCCGTACGCCCGATCGAGGTACCGCTGCTCGGCGGCGAGCTCGGGGTGGGCGCGGCGGTCTCGAACACCGCCATCGGACTGGTCAGGCACGCGCGGCTCCTGCGGGGGGACCTTGCAGTTTACTTCGTCGCGTCTGTCGGGCTGACCGGGTCCTGTTCCGACGGGCCGCGCGGGACCGTCATCTCGTCGGGCTCGAGGAGCACGACCCGCTCCCCGAGCGACAACTCCGTGGGCGAGGCCACGACGAGCCACCGCCCGCCGAGGTTGGGGAGGCGTTCCGGGATCGCGCCCAGGGAACGCTCGATCGTGCGGATCACACCGCCGTGGGTGACGACGAGCACGTCGCCCGGGTCATCCCCGTCGACCGCGGCCGCCAGCCCCGCACGCGTGCGTGCCAGCAATTCGTCGTCGCCCTCGAAGTCCGGCGGCGAGCGCCGAGATGCGAGGTACCCCGGCCACCGCTCTTCGATCTCGTCGCGGGTCAGGCCGCTCCAGGAGCCGACGTCCCGCTCACGAAGCCGCGGCTCTTCGCGCACGTGTGCGATGCCGAGGTGGCCGGCGATCAGCTCCGCCGTCCGTCGCGCCCGGACGAGGTCCGACGCCCAGACCGCCGTGATCGTCGCGAGCTCGGCCAGCCGCGCCGCCGCATCCTCGGCCTGACGCTCTCCGAACGGTGAGAGCGGCGGGTCGGCCTGACCTTGCCAGCGCGACAGCGCGTTCCACGTCGACTCGCCGTGACGAACGAGCAGCAGGCGGCGGGGCACGGGTGAAGACGCTACCGGCCTAGGCTCGCCATCCGATGGCCGGCCGTCCCAACATCCTGCTCGTCGTCTCGGACCAGGAGCGCCAGCGCGGATGGATCCCGCCGGGTCTCACGCTTCCCCACCGCCAGCGCCTCATCGACGGCGGCCTCGAGTTCACGCAGCCACTACACGCACTCGTCACCGTGCTCGCCGTCGCGGGCGACGCCTCCTGACCGGGCAGGTACGTCGCCGCAGCACGGCGTGACCGACAACGTGATCTTCCCGGCGCATCGCGAGCTCGACCCGGCGATCCCCACGCTCGGCTCGATCCTGCGCGCCGCCGGGTACCGACGTCGTACATCGGCAAGTGGCACCTGTCGCACGCGGTCGAGCCGGACCTCGAGGCGTACGGCTTCTCCGACTGGGAGGGCAACGACCGCCACTTCATGGGGTGGGCGGGCACCGGGTGGCAGTTCGACCCGATCATCGCCGATCAAGGCGTCGAGTGGCTGCACGACAACGCGCAGGCGACCGACCGGCCGTGGTTCCTCGCCGTCGCGCTCGTCAACCCGCACGACGTGATGTGGTTCCCGATCGACCAGCCGTCGTACCAGGCGGAGCATCGCGAGGAGTTCGAGCTCACCCGCTCGTTCCTTGCCGCGGCGGCAGTGGAAGGAGGACGACCCGCTGCCGGCGTTCACCGAGCAGTACGACGAGGTGTTCGACGAGCTCCCGGAGAACTTCGACGACGACCTGTTCACGAAGCCGGCCGTGCACCGGCAGTGGCGCTGCGAGCAGCAGCACACGCTCGTACGGGCTACATCGACCGCGACGACAAGCAGGCGTGGCTGCGGCACCTCGACTACTACTGGCGTCTCCACCAGGAGGGCGACAAGAACCTCGGCGCGATCCTCGACGCGCTCGACGCCTCGGGCCGCGCCGACGACACCGCGGTCGTCTTCACCTCCGACCACGGCGACATGTGCGGCTCCCACGGCCTGCGCAGCAAAGGGCCGTTCGTGTACGAGGAGATCATGCGGGTGCCGCTGTACGTGCGCGCGCCCGGGATCACGACCCCGGGCACCACGACCGACGCACTCGGCACGCACGTCGACCTGGCCCGGACGGTCGCGTCGCTCGCCGGCGCCGACGACCCGTCGCTCGTCGGTCACGACCTGCTGCCGTCGCTGCGCGAGCCGTCGACGCCGGGACGGGAATCGCGTCCTGCTGGCGCAGGACTCGGCCTGGTACGAGAGCTGCGTCCCGCTCCGGTACGCGATGCGGGGGATGTTCGACGGGCGCCACAAGTACGCCCGCTACTACGGCGTCGGAGGCAGCTTCGACCGCATGGGGCGGCCGTCGCAGCACCCGAAGCAGGTCGACGTGCGACGCCGACTTCGAGGACCACGACCACGAGCTGTACGACCTCCACGAGGACCCGCACGAGCTCGTCAACCTGGCGAACGACCGGGGGCGGCGGCGCGAGGTGCGAGAGCGGTTCAACCGCCTGCGGGACGAAGAGGCGCGAGAGCTCCGGGTGTAGGTAGGTTCTGGCCATGCCGAAGAGGGGGACGTCATGAGAGCAGCCGTGTACGTCGAGCAGGACCAGCCCCTGATCATCGAGGAGATGACGCCGCTCGATCCCGGGCCGGGCGACGTCGTGGTCGAGATCGGTGCGAGCGGCGTGTGCCACTCCGACCTGTCGGCAACGAACGGCACCCTGCCGCTGCCGCCCCCGACGATCCTCGGCCACGAGGGCGTGGGCACCATCGATTGGGTCGGCTCCGAGGTCAGCCAGGTGAAGAAGGGCGATCGGGTGATCGGCACGTTCATCCCGTCGTGCGGCGCGTGCTGGTACTGCACTGCATGACCAGTCCAACCTCTGCGAGCAGACCGGCGCCGTGATGATGGTGCCGCGGGCGACGCGGGCCGACGGCAACCCCGATCCCGGGTTTCACGGGCCTCGGCACGTTCGCCGACGCGATGACGATCGCACGAGTCGCAGGCGGTCAAGGTCGAGACCGATCTCCCCGACGACCAGCTCGCCCTCCTCGGCTGCGGCGTCACCACCGGCGTCGGGGCGGCGCTCAACACCGCGGAGGTCGAGCCGGGGTCGAGCGTGGCGGTGATCGGCTGCGGCGGCGTCGGTCAGTCGGTGATCCAGGGCGCCAGGATCGCGGGCGCGGCGCGCATCATCGCCGTCGACCCCGTCGAGCTGAAGCGCGAGACGGCCCGGAAGTTCGGCGCCACCGACACGGTCGACCCGGCGAAGGGCGACCCGGTCGCGCAGGTCCAGGCGCTCACCGGCGGTCGGGGCGCCGACTACGCGTTCGAGGTCATCGGCTTGCCCGAGACGATCACGCAGGCGTTCTCGTCGGCGCGCCGCGGCGGCACGGCCGTCGTCGTCGGCATGCCGCGCATGGACTCGATGGTGACGCTGCCCGGCTTCGCCATGTTCTACGAGGAGAAGCGGCTGCTCGGGTGCGTGTACGGGTCGGCGCAGGTGCGGCGCGACTTCCCCCGCTTCATCAGCCTGGTCGAGCACGGCCGCCTCGACCTCGGCTCGATGGTGTCGCGCCACATCAAGCTCGACGAGGTGAACGACGCCTTCACGGCGATGAAGGCCGGCGAGGTGATCCGGAGCGTGATCGTCTGACCGGCTGAGCCGCCGCGCTCAGCCGGCGCTGTCGATCGCGAAGAAGCCCTCGGCCAGCCGACCGTCGGCGAAACCGGCTTCCTGCGCCACCATCGCGCCCCAACCCCGCATGCGCTCCTCGAGCTTGCCGTCGGCGTCGGTGTTCTGGCTCAGGTGGCTGCGCAGCGCGTCGAGCTTGCGCGTGAGCACATCGGTGATGTCGATCCACCGGTTCCGCGCCGGCGAGGCCATCATCCAGACCTCGAGCACCGTCCACGGCTCGTAGCCATCCTGGAGGAGCTCCGGGTGCGCGAAGGGGTTGCGCGCATCGGGGTACACCGCGGCGATCGACGCCTCACCGGCCGCGAGGTGGTCGGGATGACTGGCGAAGATGCGCTGCCAGTTTCGTTCGGGCGACGGGCACAGGACGCGTTGCGGACGCACGCGCCGGATCTCGCGGGCGAGGTCGCGCCGCAGCTCGAGCGAGGCGACGAGCCGGCCGTCCGGGTAGCCGAGGAACGCGAGGTCGGCGACGCCGACTTCCTTGGCGGCCGCCGTCTGCTCGGCCCGGCGGATGCCCGGGATCTCGGCGCGGGGCACACTCGGGTCGAAGCCGCCGGCGTCGCCGTCCGTGACGATGCAGTAGGCGACTTCGATGCCGGCGTCGGTCCACGCCGCCACGGTCCCGGCGGCGCCGAAGTCGACGTCGTCGGGATGGGCGCAGATCACGAGCGCCCGCTGCACCTCGTCGTCGGCAAGCACGCAGCAGGACCCTACCGAGTGCCCGACGGCACGTTGCGCACGGCCGGGGCAGCCGGGACAATCGAGAGGCAGTGGACGAGATCCGCCCCGGGTGGCCCCCGGTCGACGCGGAAACCGAACGACAGCTCGTCGCGTTCCTCGAAGAGCAGGGCGTCGATCCCAACGCCGTCGCCGACGCCATCCGTGAGGAAGGCCTCTGGGAGGTCACGACCGAGACGTTGCTCGCCACCCGCGACGACCTGACGGCCGACGAGCTCGCAGAGCGCTCCGGGCTCACGCCCGAGCAGCTCGCCCGGGTGCTCCGCGCCCTTGGTCTGCGCGACAGCTCGTACTCGACGGAGGACGTGATCGCCGCGACCGCCGGGGCCGAGATGTTCAAGCTGTTCGGCGACGAGGACGCGGCGCTGCGGCTGCTTCGAGTCGTCGGGAGCTCGATTCGCCGTGTCGCCGACGCGTCCGTCGCGGCGTACATCGCAACCGTCGAGGAGCCGCTGGTCGCCGGCGATGCGCCGGTGATCGCCCACGCCCGGGCGCAGGCCGTCTCGATCGAGGGTGCTCGCCACCTCGCCGAGGGCTTCCCCCGCCTGTTCACCCGCCATCTGCGCGACGTCATCAACCGGGGACGGGCGGCGCGTCTGTACACCGGCGATTACACGACCTCCCGGCTCGCGGTCGGGTTCGTCGACCTCGTCGGCTTCAGCTCACTCTCCCAGGAGCTCACGCCGGCGGGCCTGTGGGACCTCCTCGACGAGTTCGAGGACCAATCGTTCGAGACCGTCGCCGAGCACGGCGGGCAGCTCGTGAAGCACATCGGCGACGAGATCATGTTCGTGGTGCTCGAAGCCGAGGCCGCCTGCGAGATCGCGCTGTCGCTCGTCGACGCGTTCCGGGAGCAGGAGGCGACCGTCACCCCCCGCGGCGGCCTCGCCGTCGGCGACCTGCTCACCCGCGACGGCGACTACTACGGCGTCGAGGTGAACCTCGCCGCCCGCCTCGCCGACATCGCCGTCCCCCGGGAGATCCTCGTCTCGGCGGACGCCAAGCGCCTCGCCGAGAAGGACGACGTCGACCACGCGTTCGCGTTCGAGCCCGCCGGCCGCCGCGCCCTCAAGGGCTTCGACGTCCCGGTCGAGGTCTTCTCGCTCAGCCGAGGCTGACCGGCGCGGGGACCCCGAGCGCTACGAGCACCCGCTGGTGGTGCCGCAGCTGGGGCAGGCGTAGCAGCTGCCCGCCCGCTGCATGATGTCGCCGCAGATGTGGCAGATCACGGTCTCGCCCTCGATCGTGGCCGACATCGTGCTCGCCGCCTCCGACGGTTGCGCCGCTTCCGGCGCCTGCTCCTCGACCGGCAGCGTGTCGAGCCCCGGGTGGTTCTCGGTGCTCGCCTCCTCGACGCCGGGCAGCGTGGGCTGCACCCGCTCGTCCACGGTGAGGACGCCGATCTCCCGGCGCTCGTCGACGGGGAGGTACTCCACCGCCAGCCGGCGGAAGATGTAGTCGAGCAGGCTGGTGGCGAACCGGAGCTCGCGGTCGTCGGTCATCCCGGCGGGCTCGAAGCGGACGTTCGTGAACTTCTCGACGAACGTCCGCAGGGGCACGCCGAACTGCAGGCCGAGCGACACCGCGATCGCGAACCCGTCCATGATCCCGGCCAGCGTCGATCCCTGCTTGGCGACCTTGAGGAACAGCTCGCCCGCCTGCCCGTCCTCGAACTCCCCGACCGTCACGTACCCGTGGCAGTCGGCGACCCGGAACGAGAACGTCTTCGAGTCGCGCTTCTTCGGCAGCTTGCGCCGGACGGGCTTCTCGACCGTGATCACGTGCTCGACGAGGCGCTCGGCGACCTCGGCCGGAGTGCCGGCGGTCTCCTTCTTCTGGGTTGCCAGCGGCTGGGCGACCTTGCAGTTGTCGCGGTAGATCGCGATCGCCTTGAGCCCGAGGTGCCAGGCGTCGATGTGCACCTGCTCGAGCTCGTCGACCGTCGTCTCCTCCGGGACGTTGCAGGTCTTGCTGATGGCTCCGCTGATGAACGGCTGCACCGCGCCCATCATCGTGATGTGACCCATGTAGTGGATCGTGTTGTCGCCCATCGAGCAGGCGAACACCGGGAGGTGCTCGGGGTTGAAGCCGGGCGCGCCGACGATCGACTTGTGCTCGTTGACGTAGGCGACGATCTGATCGACCTGCTCGCCCGAGTACCCGAGCCGGCGGAGGGCGCGGGGCACGGTCTGGTTGACGATGAGCATCGTGCCGCCGCCGACGAGCTTCTTCGCCTTGGTGAGCGCGAGGTCCGGCTCGATGCCGGTCGTGTCGCAGTCGAGGGCCAGGGCGATCGTCCCGGTCGGCGCCAGCACGCTGGCCTGCGAGTTGCGCACCCCGTGGCTCTCACCGAGTGACGTCGCGTCGTCCCAGGCGTGGCGCGCCGCGCCCACGAGATCGGGCGGAACGAGGGCGTCGTCGATCTTCGCCGCCTCCTCACGGTGCATGCGCAGCACGTTCAGCATGGCGTCGGCGTTGTCGGCGTAGCCCGCGAACGGTCCCATCCGCGCCGCGGTACGGGCGCTCGTCGCGTAGGCATGACCCGTCATCAGCGACGTGATCGCAGCCGCCCACGCCCTGCCCTCGGGCGAGTCGTACGGCAGGCCCCGGGCCATGAGCAGGGCGCCGAGGTTGGCGTACCCGAGCCCGAGCTGGCGGAACGCCCGGCTCGTCTCGGCGATCTTCTCGGTCGGGTAGTCGGCGTTGCCGACGAGGATCTCCTGGGCGGTGAACATCACCTCGACGGTGTGCTCGAACGCTTCGGTCTCGAACTCGTCGGCGTCGTCCAGGTACCGCAGCAGGTTGATGCTGGCGAGGTTGCACGCCGAGTTGTCGAGGTGCATGTACTCCGAGCACGGGTTGCTGGCGTTGATCCGCCCGGTGTTGGGCGCGGTGTGCCACCGGTTGATCGTCGTGTCGAACTGCATGCCCGGGTCGGCGCACTCCCAGGTCGCCTCGGAGATCTGGCGCATGAGCTCACGGGCCTTCACGGTGCGGGCGACCTCGCCGGTCGTGACCGACTGCAGGTGCCAGTCGCGGTCCTCGAGCACGGCCTGCATGAACTCGTCCGTGACGCGGACCGAGTTGTTGGCGTTCTGGTACTGGATCGAGTGGCTGTCCTTGCCGTCGAGGTCCATGTCGAAGCCGGCCTCGCCGAGCGCGCGCGCCTTGCGCTCCTCGATCGCCTTGCACCAGATGAACTCCTCGATGTCGGGGTGGTCGGCGTTGAGGATGACCATCTTGGCGGCGCGCCGCGTCTTCCCGCCCGACTTGATCGTTCCCGCCGACGCGTCGGCGCCGCGCATGAAGCTCACCGGGCCGCTCGCGGTGCCGCCACCCTGGAGCCCGTCCTTCGAGGATCGGAGGCCCGAGAGGTTGATCCCCGACCCGGACCCACCCTTGAAGATGATCCCCTCTTCCCGGTACCAGTTGAGGATCGCGTCCATCGTGTCGTCGACGGCGAGGATGAAGCACGCGCTGGCCTGCTGCGGGACGCCGCGCACGCCGATGTTGAACCACACGGGCGAGTTGAACGCGGCGCGCTGGTGCACGAGGACGTACTTGAGCTCGTCGCGGAAGGTCTCGGCCTCGCCGTCGTCGACGAAGTAGCCGTCGCGGATCCCCCAGTCGGTGATGGTGTCGGCGATCCGGTCGATGACCTGCCGCAGCGACGACTCGCGCTCCGGCGTGCCGAGCGTGCCGCGGAAGTACTTCTGGGCGACGATGTTCGTCGCGTTCTGCGACCAGCTGACCGGGAACTCGACGTCGGGCTGGAAGAAGGCGTCGGTGCCGTCGCGGTAGTTGGGGATGCGGGCCTCGCGGTGCTCCCACTCGATCGTCTCGTACGGGTGCGTGCCCGCCTCGGTGAAGTACCGGCGGATCCCGATCCCCATCTGCTCCGGCGCCATGGCCATGCGGCTGACTCCCCCTCTTCCCGTGTCTCTGCTCGTGTCTCTGCTCGTGTACCCGGTGGCTCGGGCCTTCTCAGGCCCCAATATATTGTGGTCGACCTACCGTCGACCACGACATGCGGAGGATCATTACACCACCGTAATTACGTCCGTGTCAACGCTTCGGGCCTGACGCCGGCCCCGTCATCGCAGGTCAGACGGCGTATTCAGAAATTTCTGCTGGTGAATCCGCGCACAAGCCGCGCCCTCGGGGTCAGCGGGATCGGGCCGGGTGGCGCTTGGGCTCGGTCGACTTCTGGAGGACGGCGACCTCGCGCTCGAAGTCGGTGACGTCCTCGAAGCCCTTGTAGACGGACGCGAACCGCAGGTACGAGACGGGGTCGAGGACCCGCAACCGGTCGAGCACCGCCAGCCCCACCCGCTCGCTGCTCACCTCGGCGCCCTCCGCCCGCAACTCCTCCTCGATCTCGGCGGCGATCGCCGTCACCGCGCCCTCGTCGACGGGACGGTGCGCCACCGCGCGCTGGATGCCGGCCTCGACCTTGGCCCGCTCGAAGGGCTCCTTCACGCCGGCCCGCTTCACGACCATCAGCGGGAGCTCCTCGAGCCGCTCGTACGTCGTGAAGCGTCGTCCGCAGGCCAGGCACTCACGCCGCCGCCGGATCGCGGCGCCGTCGTCGGACGGGCGCGAATCGACGACCTTGTCGTCGGGCGTCTGGCAGTACGGGCAGCGCACTGCTCCACGGTACATAGCCGTTCCGTGCCGGGGGCGCCGTCACTCCGGCAGGGTGATGACCTCGCCGGGCACGAGCGGCGCGCCGCCGCGGGCGGCGGTGAGCTCGTCGACGACGGGACGCGGGTCGCGACCGGGCTCGAGCCTCGCCGCGATCGACCACAGCGAGTCGCCGGGCTGCACGACGGGCTGCGAGACGGCCGGGCGGCGCTCGGGGACTGCGAGGGGTGAGCCCCCGAGCGCGGCACCCGCCTTCCCCGCCATGACCAGCGCCACCAGGCCCACCGCGACGGCGACAGCGCGCCGGCGCCAGTAGGTGGCGGCCGAGGGTCGGTGCCCGCGCCGGGCGACGGAGCGGGGCGCGACCCGCCGGACCGTGCGAGTCACGGCAGGTTCGATGTCGATCCTCGGGGTGGTCATGACGGCGGCCATGTGACTTGCCTCCTTCTCTCTCCGCCCGTTGCTCCCCCGTAGCGAACCACGGGGGTATGACAGTTACGCCGTGACTCCTGTGCGCTGACAACTGCGCCGGGGAGCGAACCGCCCCCCGGCGTGGCTCGGCCCACCCGGGGAGATCCACTCGGTGGGCCGAACGCCTGTTCGCATCCAACCACGAACGGGTGTTCCCGTCAAGACGAGAAGCGAACAGATGTTTGCCCCGAACGCCTGATCGTGTTACCGTGCCTGTGGGCGCCTCAGATGGCGTCCGCGTGCGGGCGGAGCCCGCCCGAACGAGATCGGCCGAACCGGAGGGCACGACCATGACCGACCTGACCGCCCGGCAGCGCCAGGTGCTCGAGTTCATCGACGCCGAGGTGCGCCGCCGCGGCTACCCGCCGAGCGTGCGGGAGATCGGCGAGGCCGTGGGCCTGTCGTCCAGCTCGACCGTGCACGCCCACCTCGCCGCCCTGCAGGACAAGGGGTACCTCGTCCGGGACCCGACCAAGCCCCGGGCCATCGAGGTCCGCTTCGAGCCGGCGTCGGGTGCCGCCGTCGACCGCCGGCCGGTCCGCCACGTCCCCCTCGTGGGCGACGTCGCCGCCGGCACCGGTGTGCTCGCGGCCGAGAACGTCGAGGAGATCCTCCCGCTCCCCGAGGACTTCACCGGCCGGGGGCAGCTGTTCATGCTCCGGGTCCGCGGCGACTCGATGATCGAGGCCGGCATCTTCGACGGCGACTACATCGTCGTCCGTCAGCAGGGCACGGCCGAGCCCGGCGAGACCGTCGTCGCCGGCATCCCCGGCGAGGAGGCGACCGTGAAGACGTTCTCCCGGCGCCGGGGCAAGATCGTGCTCAAGCCCGCCAACGAGGCGATGGACGAGCTCGTCTACGACCCCGACGACGTTGCCGTCTACGGGAAAGTGGTGACGGTCCTCCGCACGGTCTGACCGCGCCGCTCACCCCGCGACGCCGAGGAACCGGGCGAGCGCGGCGTAGCACTGCTCGACCGACGCCCGGGTGACCTGCTCGTCGGCGGTGTGGGCGACATCGGGATCGCCGGGCCCGAAGTTCACGGCCGGGACGCCGAGGGACGCGAAGCGGGCGACGTCGGTCCAGCCCAGCTTCGGCTCGACGTCGAGACCGAGGACCTCCACGAACTCCGCCACCAGCGGGTGACCCAGGTTGGGCGGCGCCGCCGGTGACGCGTTGATCACCTCGACCCGATCCGCCCCCTCGAGCAGCTTCTCGACCTGCGCCCGCGCCTCGTCCACCGAGTACCCGGGCGCGATCCGCCGGTTGACGACGATCGTGCACTCGTCGGGGACGACGTTGTTGGCGACGCCACCCTCGATGCGCACCACCTGCAACGACTCGCGGTACGGCAGCCCGTCCACCACCACCGTGTCGGGCTCGTACGCGGCCAGACGCGCGCAGGACGTCGGCGGCGGCGTGGATGGCGTTGCTGCCCTTCCAGGGACGCGCCGAGTGGGCGCGCTCGCCCTCGAAGTGCGCCCGGAGGTGCAGCGTGCCCTGGCAGCCCGCTTCGACGCGCTCGCCGGTGGGCTCGAGCAGCACGGCGAAGTCGCCGGCGAGCAGCTCCGGACGGGTGTCGAGCACGTGGCGGAGGCCGTTGAACTCGTCGGCGATCTCCTCGCCCTCGTAGAACGCCAGCGTGCAGTCGAAGCGGGGCTCCCCGCCGGCGCTGATCTCCTCGGCGAGACGGAGGAGCACGGCGAGGCCGCCCTTCATGTCGGCGGACCCCAGCCCGTGCAGCACGTCGCCGTCGAGCCGCGGCACCTCGTTGCCGTTGGCGGGGACGGTGTCGAGATGACCGCCGAGCACGACCCTGCGCTCGCGACCCAGCTCCGTGCGCGCGATCACGGTGTTGCCGACGCGTGCGAGCGCGAGCTGTGGCGCGCGCTCGGCCAGGCGCCGCTCGACGTGCTCGGCGAGCTCGCCTTCCCGCCGGCTGACCGACGGCACCGCGACCAGCGACGCCGTCAGCAGCAGGAGGTCGTCCGCCGGCGCGGCGAGGAGATCAGGAACCGACGCCGTGCTCACGCAGGATCTCGTTGAGCTTCGCCTTGTCGGCGCGCTCCCCCGGTTCGAGGCGGCGCATGATCAAGGCGCACGGAAGTCCGAACTCGCCGCCCGGGAACTCGCGCTTGCGGGTGGCCTGCACGACGATGCACCACGGCGGCACGACGCCACGAGCGACCTCCTCGCCGGTCTGCGCGTCGATCACCGGGATGGCGGGGTTGAGGATGACACCTTCGCCGAGCACGCTGCCCTGGCCGACACGGGCGCCCTGCGTGATCATGGAGCGGCTGCCGATCATCGCGTCGTCCTCGACGATGACGGGCGCCGCCTGGGGCGGCTCGAGGACGCCGCCGATGCCGACGCCACCGGACAGGTGCACGCGCTCACCGATCTGCCCGCACGAGCCGACCGTCGCCCACGTGTCGACCATGGTGTCGGCGCCGACGCGGGCGCCGATGTTGACGTATGACGGCATCAGGATGACACCGGGCCCGAGGTACGAGCCCCACCGCGCCGACCCGCCGGGAACGACCCGCACGCGCGCCGATGCGTAGTCGTGCTTCAGCGGCAGCTTGTCGTGGTACTCGAACGGACCGGCCTCGACGACGGAAAGGCCTTCGAGGCGGAACAGCAGCAGGATCGCCTGCTTCAGCCATTCGTGCACGACGACCTCGCCGTCGACGACCTCCGCCACGCGGGCCTCACCCCGATCGAGGAGCTCGATCGCCTCGTGGACGACGGTGCGCGCCTCGGACGGCGACATCACGGCCGCGAGGTCGTCGCGTCCGTTCCACAGCCGCGTGATCTGCTCGGCGAGGTCGCTCACACCCGCTCCTTCGCCGCCAGGCGTTCGAACGCCAGCGCGAGGCGGTCGTCGGTCTGCGTGAGAGAGAGGCGGACGTGCGCAGAGCCGTCGGGACCGTAGAGGTCGCCCGGCGCGACCAGCAGCCCCTGCTCGGCGAGGCGGCGCGTGATCGACCATCCGTCTTCCCTGCCCTCGGTCGGCGCGCAGCCACAGGTAGAACGTCGACGGCCCGCCGTCGTGGACGAGGCCCCACTCGCCGAGGGCGTCCTGCGCCTGCTTCCGCCGCCGGGCGTAGCGCCCCCGCTGCTCGTCGACGTGGGCGTCGTCGGCGAGCGCCGCGGTGGCGGCCGCCTGCACCGGCGCCGGCGTCATGAGCCCGGCGTGCTTGCGGACCTCCCCCAGGTAGCTGACGAGGGCGGCGTCGCCGGCGAGGAAGCCGGCTCGCAGGCCCGGCCATGTTCGACCGCTTCGACAGCGAATGGACGGCGAGCACGCGGTCGTGGCCGGCGCTCAGCACGGTGGCGGGAGCCGCCGGCGATCCCGACTCGTCGTAGGTGAACTCGGCGTAGCACTCGTCGCTGGCGACGATCGCGCCACAATCCCACGCCCAGTCGACGACGGCCCGGAGATGCTGCGGGCCTGCCGACGCCCCGGTCGGATTGCCGGGCTCGTTGACCCAGATGACGAGAGCTCGGTCAGCGTCGGCCTCGCTGATGCGGGACAGGTCCAGGTGCCAGTGCTCGTCGAGGGGCACCGGCACTGCGCGCAGGCCGGCCAGCCGGGCGCCCATCTCGTACGTCGGGTACGCGACGGCCGGGTACAGCACGGTGTCGCGTGCCAGGGTCGCGCAATGCGAGCAGGCGGGGCAGGGACGCCACGAGCTCCTTCGTTCCGATGCAGGCGAGCACGGCGTCGGGCGACACCGCGACGCCGAACCGTCGGCCGATCCACGCCGCGGCCGCGTCCCGGTAGGCGGGCGCGCCGATCGCGGCGGGGTATCCGGTCGCAGCGGCCGCGGCATCGCTCAGCGCGCGCCGAGCCACCTCGGGCATCGGATCGACGGGGGTGCCGACCGAGCAGTCGACGATGCCGCCGGGCACCGCGTCGGCGACGGCGCGCAGCTCGCGCAAGCGGTCGTGCGGGTACGGCGGCGGGACGAACCCGGGCTCGGGCATGAGTCGCAGGCTACCCGGGCCCGTTCGGCGAGCCGGCGGCCGCGCCGCCCCCTTCGCCGTTCGGCACGACGAACTCGCGAAAGCGGCTGACACCCGACGCGGGGATACGAGCACGCACGCGGGTCTCGTGGTCGCCGTGCACCTCGACGAGCACGTCACCCTCACGATGCAGCGCGGCGATGACGTCACCCCGCTCGTACGGGACGGCGAGCTCGACGACCGGGTCGAGCGCCCGCAGTCGTGCGCCCAACACCTCGTCGAGCTTCTCGACGCCTTCTCCGGTCGCCGCCGAGACCGCGATCGCGTCCGGGTGCGACGACACCAAGTCGTCGACGACAGCCGGATCGGCCAGGTCGATCTTGTTCACGACGAGCAGCTCGGGTTGGTGGACGGCGCCGATCTCACGCAGCACGCTGCGGACGGCGTCGATCTGCTGCTCGGCGTCGGGCGCGCCGGCGTCGACGACGTGAACGAGCATGTCGACCTGGGCGACCTCCTCGAGCGTCGACCGGAACGCCTCGACGAGCTGGTGCGGGAGGCGGCGCACGAACCCGACGGTGTCGCTCAACAGCGCGACCTCGCCGCCCGGGAGCTGGAGCCGACGGGTCGTGGGATCGAGCGTCGAGAACAGGCGGTCCTCGACGAGCGCATCGGCGCGCGTCAGCCGGTTCAGCAGGGTCGACTTGCCGGCGTTCGTGTAGCCGACGAGCGAGATCGTCGGGAGCTCGCGGCGCCGGCGGGCCTTGCGCTGGGTGGCCCGGGTCTTGGCGAGACGCTCGAGCTCGCCCTCGAGCTTGTTCATGCGACGCTGGATGCGCCGCCGATCGACTTCGAGCTGGGTCTCGCCCGGGCCGCGGGTGCCGATGCCGCCGGCCTGCTGGCTGAGCTCGATGCCGCGACCGCGGAGGCGAGGAAGGCGGTAGCGCAACTGCGCCAGCTCCACCTGCACCATGCCCTCCTGGCTCCGAGCGTGCTGGGCGAAGATGTCGAGGATCAGCGCGACGCGGTCGACGACGTCGCGCCCGAACTTCTTCTCGAGGTTGCGCTGCTGGGCGGGCGTCAACTCGTCGTCGAACACCACCACGTCGACGTCGAGGGCATCGGCCAGGGCGCGCAGCTCGTCGGCCTTGCCGGAGCCGATGTACGTGGCCGGATCGGGCGACGGGCGCCGTTGCAGCACCGACTCGACCGGGGCGGCGCCGGCGGTGTCGGTGAGCAGCCCGAGCTCGGACAGGCTCGCCTCCGCCTCGTCCAGCGAATGCGTCCCCGACCCGGTGCCGACGAGGAGCGCGCGTTGTTCGGCGACGCCGAAGTCGACCTCGGTGGCGGTCAGGCGGCGGCGCTGGCGTCCTTCGCGGTTGCTCACGCCACGCTCACTTCGGTGTCGAAGACGTGCGTGACCGGGCCGTGCAGCCGGATCGTCTCGGCGAGATCGACTTCGTGGGTGCCGCCGGGCACCCGCACGGTCACGTGCTCTCCCACGAGCCCACGGCGATGGGCCACGGCGGCCGACGCGCACACACCGGTGCCGCACGACAGCGTCTCGCCCACCCCGCGCTCCCACACCCGCATGGTCAGCTCGTCCGGCCCGGTGACGGCGATGAACTCGACGTTCGTGCGATGCGGGAAGCGGGCGTCGGTCTCGAGGTGCGGTCCGTGTTGGACGACGCGCGTCGTCTCGGGATCGTCGACGAGCAGCACGAAGTGCGGGTTGCCCATGCCGGCGGCGTCGCCGTGGTACGTCACGCCGTGGAAGGTCACCTCGAGGTCGAGTGCGCTGCGGCGCGTCGAGCGGGATCTCGGCCGGCTCGAACGTCACCGGACCCATGTCGACGGTGGCGCCGACGAGCTCGCCCGTCGCGCGGTCCACGTCGAGCTCGACCTCGCGACGCCCTCCGCCCGTGTCGACGACGAGCCGCTTCCCGTCGCCGAGGCCGTCGCGGACGGCGACCCAGGACAGGCAGCCGATCCCGTTGCCGCTCATCTCGGCCAGGCTCCCGTCGGCATTGCGCAGCTCCATCGCGCAGTCGGCGCCGTCACGGCCCGGGAGCAGCGTCACGAGGCCGTCGGCGCCGATCCCGCGGCGCCGGTCGCACAGCCGGACGGCGACGTCGGCGTCCGGGCCGCGGTCGGCCGTGCCCACCGTGACGAGGAAGTCGTTGCCGGCTCCATGCAGCTTGGAGACCCGAAGGCTGGTGCCGCTCATGAGCTCCAGGTTGCCAGCAGGGCGGGGAGCACGGCGCAGTGATTGTCCGTGGCGCCCAGCCACGTGATCCGGGGGTCGCGCCGGAACCACATCCGCTGGCGCCGGGCGAAGGACCGGGTGCGGCGGACAGCGGTGTCGAACGCCTCGTCCAGTGACCCGTGGTCGGAGATCGCGCCGATGATCTCCCTGTACCCGATCGCCTGGCTCGCCGTGCGCGAGAGCGACGGACCGGCGAGCAGCCGCTGCACCTCGTCCACGAGACCGGCGTCGCGCATGGCCGCAAATCGCTCCGAGATGCGCGCGCTGAGCACATCGCGAGGTACCCAGACACCGACCATCCGCACCGGAAACGCCGTCGGCCCGAACTGGTCGAGCCCCGCGCCGAACGAGGAGAACGGCTTCCCCGTGAGGCGGATCACCTCGAGCGCCCGCACGATCCGGCGGGCGTTGTGCGGGTCGATCTTCTCGGCCGCGCCGGGGTCCCGTCGTCGCAGCTCCTCGTACGCGGCGGCCACCCCGCCCGGCTCCGCCGTCGTCGCCTCGAGCTCGGCCCGCAGGTCGGGGTCCTCGCTCGGGAAGCGCAGGTCGTCGACGACCGCTTGCACGTACAGGCCCGTGCCGCCCACGAGGAGCGCGCGCTTGCCCCGCGCCTCGATCCCGGCGACCGCGGCACGCGCGGCGGCCTGGTGACGCACGGCCGACCACTCTTCCGTGGGCTCGACCACGTCGATGACATGGTGCGGCACCGCGGCGCGTTCGGCGACCGTCGGCTTGGCGGTCCCGACGTCGAGCCCGCGGTACACCTGCATGGAGTCGAGCGACACGATCTCGACGTCACCGAGCACGTGCGCAGCTCCGAGAGCAAGCGCCGACTTCCCCGATGCGGTCGGTCCGACAAGAGCCAGGTGCGTGACCGTGGCTACACCACCGCGACGGGGATGCGGGTCCGGGTCCGCCGCGGCGACTCGACGACGCGCACGACGTCGCCGCGCAGCCAGTGCGGCGCGGCGTCGACGATGCGCACGTCGACCAGCGCGCCCGGCTCGCTCGCTCCGTCCGGCGCCGCGAAGTGCACCAGCTTGTTCTGGCGCGTCCGGCCCGACAGCACCGACGGATCCTTCTTCGACGGACCGTCGACCAGCACCTCTTCGACACGCCCGACACGCGCCTGATGCCTTCGGAGGGCGTGCCGCTCCACGACCTCGACCAGCTGCCGCATGCGCTCCTGCGCGACCTCGGGCGCGACCAGCGCGTCGGACATCTCGGCGGCGGGCGTTCCCGGCCGGGGCGAGAACACGAACGTGTACGCGGCGTCGTACGCCGCCTCGTCGACGACCTCGAGCGTCCGGCGGAAGTCGTCGTCGGTCTCGCCCGGGAAGCCGACGATGAGGTCGGTGGTCACCGCGAGATCGGGGATCGCGTCGCGGGCGGCGGCGAGCTTCCGCAGGTAGCGCTCGGCGGTGTAGCCCCGGTGCATGCGGGCGAGCGTGCGGTCGCTGCCCGCCTGGAGGGGGAGGTGCAGGTGCTCGCACACGGCGCCGCACTCCGCCATTGCCGCGATCGTCTCCGGCCGCAGGTCCTTCGGATGCGGCGACGTGTACCGGATGCGACGGATGCCGTCGACGGCGTCGACCGCCCGCAGCAGGTCGGCGAAGCGCGGTGCGTACTGGCCGGCGCCGAGGTCGCGCCCGTACGAGTTCACGTTCTGTCCGAGCAGCGTGATCTCGGTGACGCCGTCGGCGGCCAGCTCCTCGATCTCGCGCACGATGTCGCCCATCCGCCGGCTGACCTCGCGACCCCGCACGATCGGGACGATGCAGAACGTGCACGAGTTGTCGCAGCCGATCTGGATCGTGACCCACGCCGAGTGCGCCACGTCGCGCCGGGCGGGCAGCGCCGACGGATAGGCCTCGTGCTCCTCGAGGATCTCGACGATCGGCCCTTCGAGCCGGGCCCGCTCGAGCAGCGCCGGGGCGTGCGCGAGGTTGTGGGTTCCGAACACGACGTCGACGTGGCCCGCCCGCTCGACGATGAGGTCTCGGTCCTTCTGGGCCAGGCAGCCGCCCACCGCGATCTGGAGGTCGGGACGGCGCTCCTTCAGGCTCTTCAGCCGCCCGAGCTGGCCGTACAGCTTGTTGTCGGCGTTCTCGCGTACGCAGCACGTGTTGAACACGACGACGTCGGCCTCGTCGACGTCGTCGGTGTGCTCCATCCCGTCGGCGGTGAGCAGCCCGGCGATCCGCTCGGAGTCGTGCTCGTTCATCTGGCATCCGAACGTGCGGATGTAGAAGCGGCGGGGCTGGCTCATGGATCTCCTGTCGCCCTCGCAAGCTCGGGCTTTGCTCCGACGATCGGCAAAGCCGTCGTCTCCGCCAGACAGTCTACGGACGGGCCGTTCGCCGATCAGCGCCGCAGACAGTCGTTCACGACCGCCTCGACCTTCTGCCGCTTGGGTGTTCCGGGGTCATCCGTGTAGTGCACGACGACGTCGTTCTTCTGCACGGTCGACGGCCCGGCCAGGGACGACCCGATCCTCTCCTTCGCCCGGGTCGCGTCGGAGCGGTTCGGGAAGAAATCGACGATCGCGGAGAAGAACAGAACCGGAGGCTCCTCGAGGTCGACCTCCGCGAACGTGAACCCCTCCTCGTGGAGGAAGTCGGCCCGCTCGTTGGGAGGCTTGGGACGAACCACCTTGTACTCGGACTTCCTGGCGCACCCGGCGAACTGCGCCGCTCTCGCCGTGACGTCGCCCGCTCGGGGCTTCGGCTTCGACGAGCTGTCGTCGCCGCTGCCGCCACAGCCGACGGCCGCGGTCACCAACGCCACCACCACGATCACACCCGCACGCCCCGGCATCACGACCTCCCATCGAATCGGCCCGGAAGAGTTTGCCCTGGGCAGCCCCGGTGACATACAGAGCGGGCCATGCCGGTCGAGCCCGAGCTCCGGACGTCGCGCCTGATCCTCCGCCCATGGCGGGACACGGACCGGGCGCCGTTCGCGGCGCTGAACGCCGACCCGGTCGTGATGGAGCATTTCCGCGCGCCGCTCCGCCGGCGAGGAGAGCGACGCGCTGGCGGACCGGATCGCGGCCGACATCGACGAGCGCGGGTGGGGACTGTGGGCGGTCGAGATCCCCGGCACGGCTGCGTTCGCGGGGTTCATCGGGCTCAACCCGGCGACGTTCGACGCGCCGTTCACGCCTGCCGTCGAGGTCGGCTGGCGCATGGCACGCGACCACTGGGGATCCGGCTACGCCACCGAAGGCGCAACCGCCGCGCTCTCGTTCGGCTTCGACGCCCTCGCGCTCGAGGAGATTGTGTCGTTCACGACGCACCGGAACGCACGCTCGCGCCGGGTCATGGAGCGACTCGGCATGCGTCGCGATCCCGCCGACGACTTCGACAACCCCAACGTCCCCGCCGGTGACCCGCTCCGGCCGCACGTCCTCTACCGACTCGACCGCGCCGGCTGGCAGCAGAGCCCGGCGCGCGAAGCGCGGTAGCGGATCGTGCACGTCTCGGCGACCGAGTTCATCATCCTTGCGCTCGTCGCCGCCGCGGGAGGGGCGGTGCAAGGCTCGATCGGATTCGGCCAGAACCTCGTGCTCGTCCCGATCGTCGCGCTCGTGGTGCCCGAGGCCGTCCCCGGCGCACTGGTGTTGCTCGGCATCCCGCTCACGGTGACCATGGCGACGCGCGAGTGGCACGGCGTCGACTGGCCGGGTCTGGGATGGATCGTCCTCGGCCGGGTGCCGGGCACGGTCGTCGGCGTGCTCATCGTCGCGCTCGTGTCCGGCGACCTGCTGTCCACCCTCGCCGGCTCCGCAGTCCTCGCGGGCGTCCTGTTGAGCGTGCTCGCCGGTCACGTGCCGGTGAACCGCGAGACCGCGACGAGCGCGGGCGCGGCAGCCGGCGTCCTCGGGACCACCGCCGCGATCGACGGACCGCCTCTGGCGCTCCTCTACCAGCGTCACCCCGGCCCCACGATCCGCGCCACGCTCGCGTGCGCGTTCCTGGTCGGCGCGGCGATGTCGTTCACGGGGCTGGCCGCGGCGGGAGAGATCCACGCCTGGCAGCTGCTCCTCGCCCTGGCGCTCGCTCCCGCCCTGCTCATCGGGCTCGCCTGCAGCACCCTCGTGACCCGCCTGGTCGGCGAGCGCAGCCTCCGCCCCGCGGTCCTGGTCCTCGTCACGATCGCCGGCCTTGCTGCGATCGTGCGCGGCGTGATCTAAGGGCGGAAGCAACCGAGGTGGTGTGGGGGGCGGTACGCGACCGCCCCCCACACGCGTGCCTCCGGCGTCTGCGTCCTCAGCGGTCGATCTCGAGCGTCTCGGCGGCTTCCTTGGCGCGCTTGCCGTTGCCCGACCGACCGTTGGCCTTGCCGTTGTCGCTCCCGCTGCCGTTGCCGTTGGTCGACTCGGCGCCGCTGTCCGCGCTCCCCGATGTCGGCCTCGGCCTCGGCTCGACCGGGACCTCTTCGATCCCGCTGGCGTCCTTGACCTTCTCGCTGATCTCGAACATCAGGTCGAGGTTCTCGGTGAGGAACTGCTTCGCCTTCTCGCGGCCCTGGCCGAGCTGCTCGCCCTCGTAGGTGAACCACGCGCCGGACTTCTTGACGATGCCGAGATCGATGCCGACATCGAGCAGCGAGCCTTCGCGGCTGATGCCCTTGCCGTACATGATGTCGAACTCGGCCATCCGGAACGGCGGCGCGACCTTGTTCTTCGCCACCTTGACCCGCGCCCGGTTGCCGATGACCTCGGTGCCGTCCTTGATCGACTCCACCCGCCGGATGTCGAGGCGCACCGACGAGTAGAACTTCAGCGCCCGGCCGCCCGGTGTCGTCTCCGGGCTTCCGAACATCACGCCGATCTTCTCCCGCAGCTGGTTGATGAAGATGCAGATCGTGCGCGAGCGGTTGAGGTTGTGGGTGAGCTTGCGCAACGCCTGGCTCATGAGCCGGGCCTGGAGGCCGACGTGCGTGTCGCCCATCTCGCCCTCGATCTCGGCCCGGGGCACGAGGGCGGCGACCGAGTCGATGACGACCACGTCGAGCGCGCTGGAGCGGATCAGCATGTCGGCGATCTCGAGCGCCTGCTCGCCGGTGTCGGGCTGGCTGATCAGCAGCTCGTCGACGTTGACGCCGATGGCGCCGGCGTACACCGGGTCCATGGCGTGCTCGGCGTCGATGTACGCGCACACGCCGCCGTTGCGCTGCGCCTCCGCCACCACGTGCATGGCCAGCGTGGACTTCCCCGACGCCTCGGGGCCGAAGACCTCGACCACGCGGCCTCTCGGCAGACCGCCGATGCCCAGGGCGATGTCGAGCGCGAGCGCGCCGGTGGGGATGGCGGCGACGCCGACGTTGCCGTGCTCCCCCAGCCGCATGATCGAGCCCTTGCCGAATTGCTTCTCGATCTGGCCGACGGCCATCTCGAGGGCGTTGTCGTCGCGTTCCACGATGGAACCCTCCTCGTTACCTAGCGTTCGTGCGGTCGGGGGGAAGTGCCGTGGGAGCAACCTACGGCTGGGGTGTGACAGTTACGCCTGATGCCATCCGGCATCGCCGGAACGACACGCGTGTAACTTATCCCGAACACCCGTTCGATGCAAGGCTTTGCCGAAGCACCTACCCGAGTGGGAAACGGGCCCGGGGCGTGTACTCGGCGCCGCCTCGTCCCGTCTTGCTCTGGAACAGCACGACCTCCTCGGCCGTCCACGCCCGCCCCACCGGGCCCGACCCGAGCGCGGCGACGACGGAACGGAGGTCGGCGGGTGCCTTCAGCCGGGCGAGGGTGAGGTGGGCGTGGTACGGCCGTGCCTCGGGCGGGTAGCCGACGGGCTCGAGGAGCGCGCCCACCGCCGCCGCCAACTGCACGAGCAACTCGGCGCCCTGGTTCACGCCCAGCCACAGCACCCGGCCCCGCCGCTCGGTGGGGAACGCGCCGGCCGACCCGATTCGCTACTGCCGACCCGCGCACCGCCAGCGGCTCGAGCGCGTCGGCCACGGCGGCGAAGTCGACCCGGTTGCCGAGGAACTGGAGCGTGAGGTGCCACTGCGGCCGCGTGGTGCGGCGCGCCGTCGAGGGAACATCGATCGTCGCCGCGGCGGCGCCGACGGCGTCGAGGACGTCATCGGGTGGGACCACGGCCAGGAAGGCCCGGCCCAGCTCGGGCTCGCTCACCCCATCGACACGAGCTTCATCCGCAGCAGGTTGAGCAACGAGATCGTGGCGAACTGGCGCACCATCTCCCGCTGGCCCGGAAGCTGCGTGCCGACGGCCTCGGCCGGCTCGTCGCCCACGGCGAGCCCGAAGAACACCGTGCCGGCCGGCTGGCCCTCCTGCTCCTCGGGCCCCGCGACGCCCGTCACACCGAGACCGACGTCGGCGCCGAAGACGCGCCGGGCCGCCTCCGCCAGTTGCCGCGCGCACTCGCTGCTCACCACCGATTCGGCCGTCACGCCGAGCACGGACCGTTTCGCGTCGGTCATGTAGGCGACGACTCCGCCCTTCAGCACGTCGCTCGTGCCCGGCACGCTCACGAGGCGTGACGCGACCAGGCCGCCGGTGAGCGACTCGGCGAGCCCGAGCGTCAGGCCCCGCTTCCGCAGCAGGTCGAGGACGACCGTCTCCATCGTCTCGTCGTCGACACCGAACACGAGATCGCCGAGGATCTCGCGCAGCGCCTGCTCCTCGGGCTCGATGAGGGCGCGCGCCTCCTCCGGGGTCGACGCCTTGGCCGTCATCCGCACGACGAGCCCTTCGATCCCGCGGGCGAGGAACGCGATCGTCGGGTTCGTCTGCGCGTCGACGCGATGGGCGATCATCTCGGCCAATCCCGACTCGGACGTCCCCCACGTCTTCAGCGACCGCGACACGATCGCCGACTGCTGCCCCGACCGCGCGAGCAGGTCGGGCAGCACGTGCTCGCTCATCATGAGGTGCATCTCGTACGGGACGCCCGGTACCGCGTAGACGATCTTGTCGCCGACGAGCGCTTTGATCCCGGGCGCCGTCCCGACCGAGTTCGGGATCGGCTCGGCCCCGACCGGGACGTCGCACTGGCGCAGGTTGTTCTCCGGCATCGCACGCCCGCGCGACGTGAACAACGCCGACACCCACTCGACGAGGTCGTCGCGCCGCTCCAGCTCGACGCCCATCACGTCCGCGATCGCCTGGCGGGTCATGTCGTCCGGGGTCGGGCCCAGGCCGCCGCACACGATGACGGCGTCGCTCTCTTCGAGGAGCTCGCGCAGTGCCCGCACCATCCGGCCGAGGTTGTCCCCCACCTGCCGGTGCTCGAAGCTGTCGATGCCGGCGTCGGCGAGCTTCTCGCCCATCCAGGCACTGTTGGTGTCGACGATCTGGCCGAGCAGGAGCTCGGTCCCGATCGCCAGCACCTCGCATCTCACGCGCGGCTCTCCTGCCACCCCCGCCGGAGCATGTCGAGCGCCGACAGCAGCGTGAGCGCCACCGCGACCCACAGCACGGTCTGCTGCAGCCAGGCCATGTCTTCGAAAGGCGGGAAGAGGAACACGCCGACGGCGGCGAACTGCAGCGTCGTCTTCCACTTGCCGAGCTGGCGAGCCGGGAGGGAGATGCCACGCCGCCCGGCCAGGGACCGGTACACCTGGATCCCGGCTTCGCGTCCGACGACGAGCAGGATCGGGATCCAGCCGATGTCGCCGCGCACACCGAGGGCGAGGAAACCGCCGATCACGAGGATCTTGTCGGCCAGGGGATCGAGGAACGCGCCCGACCGCGTCGTGCCGTCGCGCCGCGCGATCCACCCGTCGACGCCGTCGGTGCACGCCAGCACCAGCCACAGGACGACCGCCGGCCACGACGCGCCCCGCTGCGCGATCAGCACGAGCGTGGGAACGGCGAGCAGGACACGCGCCACCGTGATCGCGTTGGCCGGGGTCGCCACCGCTCCCTCGCCGAAGCGTCGCAGCGGCGCCGTCGCCCGCGCCGTCGCGGGCATGGGCTTGCGCGCCGTGTTCATGCCGGTTCCGCGACCAGATCGGGCCCGCACGCGGACGTCACACGCGCGCGAACACGCGCGCCGGGCCGTGCGAACGCGCCCGGGATGCGGATCACGCCGTCGATCTCGGGTGCCTCGCGGTGGGAACGCCCGACCGGCTCGCCGGTCTCGTCGTCGGCCCGGTCGATCAACACGTCGAGGTCCGCCCCGACCAACGCGTCGCGCGCCGCCTGCGTGATCGGGTCCTGCACCTCGGCACACTCGCGGAGGCGCTCCTGCATCACATCGTCCGGCACGACGCGGTCCATCTCGGCCGCGGGCGTGCCGTCCTCGCGCGAGAACGGAAAGAACCCGGCCCAGTCGAGCTCGGCGCCGGCGAGGAACTCGAGCAGCTGTTCGTGGTCGTGTTCGGTCTCGCCGGGGAACCCCACGATGAACGACGACCGGAACGCGGCGTCGGGCTCGCGGGCGCGGATGTCTTCGATGAGCGCGAGGAACCGCTCGCCGCTCCCCCACCGCTTCATGCGCCGCATCAGCGGCGCCGACGCGTGCTGGAGCGACAGATCGAAGTACGGCACGACCGTCGGCAGCTCGAGCATCGTGGACACGAGCGGGTCGCGCACCTCGCTCGGATAGAGATAGAGAAGCCGGATGCGCGCCAAGCCGTGTTCGGAGAGCGCGTCGAGGCGCCGCAGGAGCGGCGCCAGCGAGCCGGGCTCGCCGGCGTCACGGCCGTACCACGCGAGGTCCTGGGCCACGAGCACGAGCTCGGCCGCGCCGCGCTCGACGAGTGCTCGGGCCTCCGTCTCGATCGTCTCCGGCGCGCGGGAGCGCTGCTTCCCCCGGAACGACGGGATCGCACAGAACGCGCACGCCCGGTCGCATCCCTCGGCGACCTTCACGTACGCCCAGGGAGCGGACGGCGCCGGGCGCGGCAGCTCGAGGAGGTCGCGCACCCCGGCCGGCTTGCGCTTCAGGACGACGTCCGCCAGCGCGCCCTCGCCGCCGAAGCCGACGACCGCGTCCGCCTCGGGCAGCGCCGTCGCCAGCTCGTCGCCGTAGCGCTCCGCCAGGCAGCCCGTGACGACCAGCTTGGCGCCCGGCTTGCGGGCCTCGGCGAGGGCGAGGGTCACGTCGATGGACTCCTGGCGGGCGGCTTCGACGAAGGCGCACGTGTTGACGACCACGAGCTCGGCATCCTCCGGCGAGGACGCCGGCACGAGGCCATCGGCCACCAGCGAGGCCGTCACCTTGTCGGAGTCGACGGCGTTCTTGGGGCACCCGAGCGTCTCGACGTAGAAACGCGCCGGGATCTCGGGATCGGGGCCCAGGGTCACGCGAAGAGCCTACAAGCGACGTCCCTAGACTGACTGGGCCGTGAACCCTGACGTGAGCGCTGCGAGCACCGAGATGGTCGAGCTCGGAGGGTGGACAGAGCCGGCCTTCGAGCCCGTCGTCGGCGCGTTCGTCGAGAACTTCGAGAAGCGTCGCGATGTCGGCGCCGCGTGCTCGGTCTACGTCGACGGGCAACCGGTGGTCGACATCTGGGGCGGCGTGGCCGATCTCTCGGGTGGGAGGCCGTGGTCGCCGGACACGCTGGCGGTCGTGTTCTCGACCACGAAGGGCGCGACCGCGATCTGCGCACACATGCTCGTGCAGCGCGGGGAGATCGACGTCGACGCCCCCGTCGCGCGCTACTGGCCCGAGTTCGCCGCCGCACGGCAAGGAACGGATCACGGTCCGGCAGGTACTGGGCCACCGCGCCGGGCTCGCGCACGTCGAAGGTGACCTCACCCTCGACGAGGTACTTGCCTGGGACCCGGTCGTCGACGCGATTGCCGCGCAAAGGCCGAACTGGGAACCGGGCACGGCGCACGGCTACCACATGCGATCGTTCGGATGGATCGTCGGCGAGATCATCCGCCGCGTCGACGGTCGCTCGCCGGGACGATTCTTCGCCGACGAGATCGCGCAGCCATTGGGTCTCGACTTCTGGATCGGACTTCCCGGAGTCGGAAGAGCCGCGCGTGGCGACCATGGTGCCGCCCGAGCCGCCGGCCGATCCGGAAGCCCGCGCGTTCGTCGAGCAGCTGACGGGCCCCGACACGTTCCTCGGCAAGGTCATGGCCGGGCCATCGGGGTTGTTCGCCTACGACGACATGTGGAACACGCGCCCGTTGCACGCAGCCGAGATGCCGTCGTCGAACGGCATCGCCGACGCACGCTCGGTGGCGCGCATGTACGCGGCCGCGACCGGCGAGGTCGACGGCGTGCGCCTCCTCGATCCGGACACGGTCGCGGCCGCGTGCGAGGTGCAATCCGACGGGCCCGACAAAGTGATCATGTACCCGATGCGCTTCGGTCTCGGCTTCATCCTGCCGCCGGGCCTCGGGTCGACAGGCCCGCGGGCGTTCGGCCATGCGGGCGCGGGCGGCTCCCTCGGCTTCGCCGACCCCGACCACAAGCTCGGCTTCGGCTACGTGATGAACCGGATGGAGCTGGGACCGAACGCGCCCGAGCGAGCGTCGGCGCTCGTCGACGCCGTGCACGAATGCCTCGAGTGAATCGCGTCACCTTCGCGTCGTCACCGGAGTCGTAACCCACGGAGGGCGAGGAGCCCTCCCGTCACCTTGGAGGTGGCACATGTATGACTTCGCGATCGTTGCCCTGCTCGCGCTGGGCACCGTGAAGGTGGTCGACTTCCTCACCGACAACGTCTCTCCGTTGCGGGCCTGGAAGTCGGTGCTGACATTCATCGCTGCGGTCGGCGTGGTGGTCGCGCTCGACTACTCGCTGTTCCGTGGCTTCGGCATCACCGTGCGCAACGAGACGCTCGGCGTCTGGATCACGGGCTTCATGGTCGCAGGAGCGACCGTGGGCTGGCGGGCCCTCTTCGGCTACCTGACCCACGACCGCGCGACCAGGGACGAGACGCTGGGCGAGCACCGGCCGTTGCGCCGAGCCGCCTGACGAACTGTCACCAAATCTCTCCGCGGCGCGACCGTCAACGACGCCGGTCGTCACCGACGAGTGCGGACGGGGCGCCCTTCGGGGCGCCCCGATCGCGTCCCGAGCTATTCGCCGCCCGCTGCCGCGCGGCTGACGGCGATCTCACCCACCTCGAGCTGCGGCGGCGCGCTGAAACGTCCGGTGATGTCGCCCGATTGCGCGTCCACGCGGGTGATCAGCTGCTCGAGCGTGTTCGGGCTCCCGATTCGAACTCGCACCCAGAGCACGTTCCCGCCGCCGACGATCGTGGCCGGTGCGCGGAACTGGGTCTGTGCGCCGCCGGTGAGCACGACGCGCTGGCGCACGCCGCCGGCGTCGGGGCCGATACCGAGGAGCGCGCCGCTCTGTGCGTCGTAGCTCCAGAGCAGGCCGCCGGCGACGGCGCCGCCGTGCAGATCGACCGGCGTCCCGTCCTGCACGGTGAAGCTGCGACGAACGGCCAACGTCGCCGGGTCGAGACCGACCACCGCGGTGCGGCCGACGATCCAGAGCATGCCGTCGCCCAACGCGACGGCTTGGGGCTCGAACCGATCGCCGTCGACACGGTCGGGCAGCGCGGCGCGCGCGGTGATGGCGCCGTCATCGGCGACCCGCACCGCCGCCGGCAGCGCGGGGTTGCCCATCACGCCGAGGTCGTAGACAGCCCACGCCGCCTCGTCATTGGCGACGACACGCGTCGCGGTCGGCGCCGGTGGGCCGCCTGCCGCCGACTCCGAGACGACGTCGGTGGGCAGCGTGACCTCGGTCGTCGCCCCGGTCGCGAGCTCGTCGCGGGTCAGCCGGCCGGGCCCGGTCACCAACCACAGCGCGCCCCGCTGCTCGGCGAGGACGGGCGCCACGTCGGCGGACACGCCGCCCTGGACGGGCACGTTCGTCCGACCGGCGAGCGCGTTGCGGGTGGCGTCGATGACGCCGAGACGACCGGTCGTCGGGTCGTACAGGTACACCGTGGCTTCGCCACCGAGCACGGCGCCGAAGCCCTGGAACCCGACGTCGCGCGGGTCGGACAGCGTGGTCGGGTCGAGGCGCACCGTCGTCGCCCCGAACAGCCACAGCCCGGCCGCGCTCTGCGGTCCCGGCCGCGCCGGTCGGACGCGGATCGGCTTGGGCCCGCTCCCGTCGTCCGAGCGGACGTGACGAACCACGAGGCCGATGCCGGTACCGATCGCCGCGCACACGACGAGGATCCAGACGGTTGCGAGGGCACTCCGTGGGCGGCGGCCGCGAGCTTCCATCGTGCGCAGCCTCCCACCCGCGCCCGAGAGGTCAGACGCGCTGCTCGAGCTCCTCGAACTCTTCGACCGTCATGAGCACGGCCCGGGCCTTGGAGCCCTCGGACGGCCCGACGACACCCCGGCGCTCGAGGAGGTCCATGAGCCGGCCGGCGCGGGAGAACCCGACCCGCAGCTTGCGCTGGAGCATGCTCGTGGAGCCGAGCCCGCTCCGCACGACCAGCTCCATCGCCTCGGCGAGGAGGTCGTCGTCCTCGTCGACCTCGGCGTTGGCGCGCCCGCCGGCGGCGTCGTCGCCCGCGATCCCCTCGACGTAGTCGGGCTCCGGGAGCTGCCGTCGCCAGTGCGCGACCAGCCGGTGGATGCACTCCTCGTCCACCCAGGCGCCCTGGATGCGCTGGGGACGGCTCGAGGACGCGCTCACGAGCAGCATGTCGCCCTGACCGATCAGCTTTTCGGCGCCGGCCTGGTCGAGGATCACCCGCGAGTCGGCGATGCTCGTCACCGAGAACGCCAGCCGGCTCGGGATGTTGGCCTTGATCACGCCCGTGATGACGTCGACCGACGGGCGCTGGGTCGCGATCACGAGATGGATTCCGACGGCGCGCGCCATCTGCGCGATGCGACACACGCTGGCTTCGACGTCGCGGGCGGCCACCATCATCAAGTCGTTCAGCTCGTCGACGACGACGAGGATGTACGGCAGCCGCTCGAACCCGCGTCCTGTCATCGGGTCGGGCTCGTCCGTCGTCGCGAGGTCACCACGGTCGAACGCGGCGTTGTAGCCGGCGATGTCGCGGACGCCGGCGTCGGCGAGGAGCTCGTAGCGCAGATCCATCTCGCGCACGGCCCAGTCGAGCGCGTTGGCCGCCTTCTTCGGGTTGGTCACGACCGGCGTGAGCAGGTGCGGCAATTCGTTGTACCCGCCGAGCTCGACGCGCTTGGGGTCGACGAGGATCATGCGCACCTGGTCGGGCGTGGCGCGCATCAGGATCGAGGAGACGAGCGTGTTGATGCAGCTGGACTTGCCGGCACCCGTCGCGCCCGCGATCAGGAGGTGCGGCATCGCGGTGAGGTTGAGCATCACGGGCTGGCCGGAGATGTCGCGCCCGAGAGCCACTTCGAGGGGATGCGAGGCCTGCTTCGCGTCCTCGGTCGACGAGGAGATCGCCCAGGGTCACGAGCTGGCGCTGGCGGTTCGGCACCTCGACGCCGATCGCGCTGCGCCCCGGGATCGGGGCGAGGATGCGCACGTCGGGTGACGCCATCGCATAGGCGATGTCGTGGCTCAGGCCCGTCACGCGGTTCACCTTCACCCCCGACCCGAGCTCGAGCTCGTACCGGGTCACCGTGGGGCCGACCGTCATGCCGGAGAGCTTGGCGACGACGCCGAACTCGGCGAGCGTCGCCTCCAGCACCTTGCCGCCCTCCTCGACGAAGCGGCGGTCGATCTCGTGCTTCGTGCCGCGCTTGAGCACGTTGGCGGGCGGGAGCTTCCAGGAGCCGGGTCGGTACCCGGGGCCGAGGTCGATCGCCACCTGTCCGCCGGCCTCGACGGTTGTGCGCGCCGGTGGCGCGGCGTGGACGACCTCGTCGGGCGGCTCCGGCTCGGGCTCGAGCTCGCCCGCGGGGTCGAGGGCGTCCTCGTCCAGCTCGTCGGCGGCCTCGACCGCTACACGCGACTCGGGCTCCTCGCGCGCCGCCGCGCCGTCCTCGTGGCTGCCGAACTGGAACAGCTCGCTCAGCGTCGCGGCCACCCAGCGCGCCCCGGCCGCGATCGCGTCGAAGACGCGTCGCATCGGGACGCCCGGCGCGAGCAGGAGCCCGAGCAGCCCGACGCCGACGAGGATCACGGCCGTGCCGACGACGCCGGCGACCGCCGAGAGCGGCGAGGCCAAGGCGGCGCCGAGCAGACCGCCGGCGTCGCGCAACCCGTCCGACGAATCGACCGGCGGGCTCCCACCGACGAGGTGCAGCAGCCCGACGACAGCGAGCATCACGAGCACGATCCCCAGGCCGATGCGCAGCGGCGCCGGTGCGCGCGCCTCGTCGTCCTCGTCCGCGCCTTCGTCGTCGAGATCGTCGGCGCCGAGACCGTGCGGCCGGTACCCGGCGAACAGCAGCACCGCGAAGCCGAAGCACGCCACCGGGAAGACGATCCGCCCCCGGCCGAGCATGGTGGCGCTGCCGTCGGCGAGGAAGCTCCCGACCGATCCGGCCAGGTCGGAAGCGAGCCCGAGCACCGTGAGCACGCCGACGACGACGAGCGCCACCGCGAGCGCGTCGGCGCCGTGCCCCCGCAGCTGGCGTCCGGCTGCCTCGCGACTCCGCTCCCAGGCGGTCGGGCGCGCCGGAGCGCGCCGGCGAGTGTTGCGACGGCGCTTCGGAGCGGGCTTCCGACGGCGCGTGCGCGCGGGCGCAGCCATAGGGCCTCGACAGTAACACCAGCCTCACCAGACTCAGCTGGATACCCCGGCCACTGGGGCAAAGGGACGAGCGACGCGACGTCTGGTTACAGCGCGGGGAAGTAGCCCCCGTCGACCGGGTACACCTGGCCGGTGATCCACTCGGCGGCGTCGCTGCACAGCAGGACGGCCAGGGGCGCGGGATCGGTCACACGGCCGATGCGGCCGGCCGGGTACGCCTTGGCGAGGCGTTCCTCGAGCTCGGGCTGACGCTCGATCGCCTCCTCGAGGAGGCCGTGCTTCATCGTCCCGAGCGACAGGCAGTTGACGGTCACGCCGTGCGGGCCGACCTCGGCGGCCAAGCCGCGCGAGAAGCCCATGGCGGCGGCCTTGGCCGCGCCGTACACGACCTGCTTGCGCTCGCCGCGCCGGCCGGCGTCGGAGACGATGGTGAGGACCCTGCCCCAGGACCGGTCGATCATCGCCGGCACGTACGCGCGCGTGACCCCGAGGACGGCGGCGAGGTTGAGACGGATGAGCGGGTCCCATTCGTCGGGCCCGGTCTCGACGAACGTCTTCACGGTGATGCCTTCGGGCGGGATGCCGGCGTTGTTCACGAGGATGTCGACGGGGCCGGTCTCGCGGACCATCCCCGGGACGGCGTCCCGGTCGGTCACGTCGGCGACCACAGGATGGGCGGCGCCGCCCTCCTCCTCGATCTCGCGGACGACCTTCTCGGCGCGGTCGCCGTACAGGTCGTTGACCCACACTTCGGCGCCGGCCCGGGCGAGCTGGATGCAGATGGCGCGACCGACTCCCCCGCCGCCGCCCGTCACGACGGCGACGCGCCCGGCGATGAAGTTCGACCAGTCGCGAATCGTGGCCACGGCGGGCTCAGACCTCCATGACGACCGGGATGATGGCGGGGCGCCGCTTCGTCCGCTCGTTGATGAACCGACCCAGCGCGCGCCGCGTGTGGCGGCGGATCGTCTCGAAGTCGGTGGCGCCCTCCTCGGCCGCGTCGGCCAGCGACGCGAGCACCGCGGCCTTGCCGTCCTCGAGCAGCTCGTCGGCCTCGGGGGCGTAGACCCAGCCGCGCGTCACGATCTCGGGACCGGTGACGACCTCGCCCGTGGTGGCGTCGACGGTCACGATCACGACGACCACGCCTTCCTCGGCGAGGCTGCGACGATCGCGGAGCACACCGTGGCCGACGTCGCCGACGATGCCGTCCACGTAGAGATACCCGGCCGGCACCGACCGCCGGTCGACGTCCATGCCGTCCGGCCCCAGTGTGAGGACGTCGCCGTCCTGGCAGACGACGACCCGGTCGTCGGCCAACCCGACCTCCCGGGCCAGGCGGGCGTGATGGACCATGTGCCGGTACTCGCCGTGCACGGGGACGAACCGCTCCGGCTGCGTCAGGTTCAGCATGAACTTGAGCTCTTCGCGTGAAGCATGACCGGAGACGTGCACGGGTGACGCCCCGCCGTGGACGACGTCGGCACCCGTGCGATGGAACGCGTCGATGACGCGGGACACGTTGGCCTCGTTGCCCGGGATCGCGTGCGCCGAGATCACGACGATGTCGTCCTCGCTGACCTTCACCCACTTGTGCTCGTGCGCGGCCATCAGTGACAGGGCGCTGAGCGGCTCGCCCTGCGAGCCCGTGCAGATGATGCAGATCTCACCGGGCGCGAACCGCGCCGCGTCCTCGATGTCGACGACGCGGCCCGCCGGCACGTCGAGGAGGCCCATCTCGCGCGCGATCGTCGACGTTCTGCGCCATCGAGCGGCCGAGGAACGCGATCTGCCGGCCCGATGCGAGCGCGGCGCGGGCGACCTGCTCGACGCGATGGAGGTGCGAGGCGAAGCAGGCGACGATGAACCTGCGATCCGGGTGGTCGCGGAACAGGTCTCTCATGGCTTCACCCGACCGTCGACTCGGACGGCGTGAAGCCGGGTCGCTCGGCGTTGGTGGAGTCCGAGAGCAGCAGGCGGACGCCCCCGTCGCGCCGGGCGATCTCGCCGAGGAGCGCGAGGTCGGTCTTGCGCCCGTCGACGGGATTGAGGTCGAGCTTGAAGTCGCCGGTGTGGAGGATGGTGCCGGCCGGGGTGAAGTACGCGGTGGCGAGCGAGTGCGGTACCGAGTGGGTGACGGGCACGAACTGGCAGTCGAAGGGCCCGATCTGCCGGCGCTCGCCGTCGGACACAGGGATGAACTCGGTGCGGTCGAGCATCCCCGCTTCCTCGATGCGGCCGCGGGCGAGGCCGAGCGACAGCTGCGCGCCGTAGATCGGGACGGCGATGTCCCGCAGGAGGTATGCGATCCCGCCGGCGTGGTCCTCGTGGGCGTGTGTCAGCACGACGCCCTCGACCCGGTCGGCGTTCTCGCGCAGGTACGTGAAGTCGGGCAGGACGAGATCGACGCCGGGCATGTCGGGGTCGGGGAACATCAGCCCGCAGTCGACGACGAGGATGCGTCCCTCGACCTCGAGGCAGAAGCAGTTCCGCCCGATCTCTCCCAGCCCGCCGAGAAAGACGAGCCGCACTTCCTCGCTCACCGGGCTGATGCTACTGATCGCATCCGCCCGGCAAGCGGGTCCGTGCTCATACGCGCGCTACGCGGTCGCGGCGTCGCGGTCCTTCGAGACCTCGTCG
Source organism: uncultured Actinomycetes bacterium (assembly GCA_963768605.1). Taxonomy (GTDB): domain Bacteria; phylum Actinomycetota; class Acidimicrobiia; order IMCC26256; family JACDBD01; genus JALZAA01. The sequence goes on from CAVYIP010000022.1 coordinate 259,208, forward strand.
AGGGTCGCGTACTCCTCGCCGGTGTCGGTCCAGTCCTCGAACTGGATCACGCCCAGCTCGGTGAAACGCTCCCGGAGCCAGCCGTCGCCGGCGTCGAGCAGCCCGAGCTTCTTGCAGTTGGGCACGATCTTCGAGAACAGCATCGACTGGAACACCTTGCGGTCCGGCGCCTGCATCACGATGTGGACCGCGTCCTTCACGTCGACGCCGAAGTGCTCGAACACCTCCTGCTGGAGGAACCGGTCGCGCATGCGCACGGCGGCCTCGAACGCGAACTCCTGGCGCTCGCGGATCTCGGGCCCGCTCAGCTCCTTGTAGTACTCCTGGAGCGAGAGCACGCCGAACGCGACGTGGCGGGCTTCGTCGCTCATCACGTACCGGAGCAGCTGCTTCAGCAGCGGCTCGGTCGTCATCTGCTGGATGAACCCGAAGGCGGCGAGCGCGAGACCCTCGACCATGATCTGCATGCCGAGGTACGTCATGTCCCAGCGCGAGTCCTCGATGATGTCGTCGAGGAGCAGCTTCAGGTGGGCGTTGATCGGATAGTGGCCGGACAGCTTCTCGTCGAGGTACTTCGCGAACACCTCGACGTGCCGGGCCTCGTCCATGACCTGCGTCGCCGCGTAGTACTTGGCGTCGATCCACGGCACGGTCTCGACGACCTTCGCGGTGCAGATGAGCGCGCCCTGCTCGCCGTGGAGGAACTGCGACAGCGTCCAGTTCTGTGACTGCACGCCGAACGCGAGCCACTCGGCGTCGCCCCACTTCTCGAACGGCGTGCCCTTGGTGTCGAGCTCGCTGCCGAACGTCATGTTGTTCGGCAAGCGCGTTCTGCGAGCACGACGTGCTCCTGGTCGACGTCGGTGTCCCAGGGCAGGTCGGTCTGCGCGTTCCACTGCGACTTCTTCGCCCGCTCGTACAGCTTGCCGAGCGCGGGACGGCTGCGGTCGTAGTCCCAAGTGAAGATCGCGTCCCCGTTGGACTTGACGAGGTGCTCGACCTCGTTCACATCGGTGTTGGTGACGGCGAGGATCGCCTCGAGGTCGTCGACTTCGTCGCGGCCCAGGATCTCGTGTGTGCTGGCCATGGGAGGAACCCCCTACGTGACGGATTCGGAAACGAGGAGACCGGGCAGCACGAGCTCGTGCACGAGCGCGCGAGCGGCGGCTGCGTCGGTCAGATCGATCGGGCGTGTTGGTGAGAGAGCGTGGGTGAGCACGACGCGCGCGAGCCATTCGCCGGCCCGCTCGGTGCGCGCGGCGGGGAGGAATCGCGCGAGCGCCGGCGCGACGGCGGATCCGGCCCCGACGAGGAAGCGGTTGCCGGCGTCGAACGTGACGTGCGGGAGCACGAGCTCGGGCTCGAACGCGAAGAGGAACTGCAGCGCCTCGTGATCGCGCAGCTCCCGGGCGGCACGGACGACCATCGCCACCACCGCGTCCTCGAAGGTGGGCTCGGCGTCGCCGGCGTCGCGAACGCTGGCCGCGAGACGTGCGGCCTCGCGGGCGATGGTGATCCGCACCAGCTGCCGCTTGCCGCCGAAGTAGCGGTACAGCGTGGCCCGGGCGCATCCGGCCTCGCGGGCGACGTCGTCGAAGGTCGTCTTGGCGAGCCCGTGGCGGGCGACGCAGGCGAGCGTGGCGCGGACGGCGCGCTCTTCGATCGTGGGAGAGAGACTCGGGGCCTCGGCGGTCGCGGTGAGGGGCGCCATCAGTTTAGCCTGCTCTGAGACAGTAAGGCAGAAAACGTCTCACCGTCAATGTGTCGCGCGTCACAACCCGCCCGCACGGGGGCAAATCAGACGAGGATCCCGCCGAGGAGCTCTTCGCGGACGAGCACGTGGACCTGCTCCGGATCGTCCATGTCCCAACGACCGGGCGAGCCGATGAGCGAGAGCACGAGGCGGGCGACGTACTCGGTGGCGGCCTCGAGGTCGACGCCGGGACGGACCCGGCCGGCGCGATCCTCCCGCTCCAGGTACGGCAGCAGGAACGCGGTGATGAAGTCGAGGACGCGGTGCTGCTCGACGGTGATCAACGGCAGCAGGCGCTCGGGCTCGGTCTCGAGCACCTTGCGGAGCACCTCGTGCTCCTGGATCGACCGGTGCGCGAACACCAGACCCTCCTCGAGCAAGCTGGCGAAGTCGGGCGCGTCGTAGACGGCCTCGGCGAGTCGGGCGAAGAAGTGGTTCATCTCCCACCCGACCGTCTCGCGCAGCAGCTGGTCCTTCCCGCCGGGGAACAGCCGGTAGATCGACGCCCGCGAGACGCCCGACTCCTTCACGACGTCCTCGACGGTGGTCTTGCCCATGCCGAAGCGGGCGACGCACGCGTACGTCGCGGCGAGGACGCGCTCACGCGGCTCGACCTGCACGCTCACGGCTCCATCATCACGCGAAGGGGGCCCGCCCCGGTGGAGGGCGGGCCCCTTCGTCGTCCTATGCCCGGACGGGAACGGTCACTTGTTGAACTTGACGTTCTTGCCCGCCTGCGAGGTGTAGTTGGTCGCGACGATCTGCAGCCCGATCGGCTGGCCGACCGCGACCTTCGCGATCGTCGAGTCCCGCGGCGGGTTGCGGTCGCTCGCCGACTTCCCGTACTTGTAGTCGCCGGCGAGGCCGTCGAACTTCAGCGTGCCGACCTGGTTCGAGGCCTTCTTGATCCCCGCCTTGCTGAAGTCGCCGTTCTTGGCGGCCTGCTCGAGGATCTGGTCCATCGCCCACGCCTGGCCGTACCCGAATTGGAAGTACGTGTCCGGCTTCTGGTCCGGAGCGTATTGCTGCTGATCGGTGAGCATCTGCGCCATGCCCGGGATGCTCGTGTCACCCCACGGCGCCCCGTAGCCGAGCCAGACGTAGTGCTCCTGCGTAGAACGGGCCGTTGTCGGAGCTCTCGAGGCCGCTCAGCCATCGAGGGCGCGATCCCGAGGATCTGCGGCGTGAAGTTCCGCCCGATCATCTTCGTGACGATGGACCCGGTGTCGTTCGGCAGCGACACGAGCATCACGGCGTCACAGTTGGCGTCGGCCAGCTCACCGACCTGGGCGCTGGCGTCGGAGCCCGTCGCGTAGCCGCACGGTCTTGGCGACCTTGACCTTCAGCGTCTTGGACGCCTGGGTGAGCCCGTCGAGACCGGAGGCACCGTAGGCGTCGTCCTGAGCCATGGCGCAGACCTTCTTGCCCTGGCCGCCGTTCTTCAGGTACCAGTCGAGGCCGTTGGCCGCCAGGACCTGGTACGGCGTGCCGGTCGGCATGAGGGTCGGCTGCTTCACCCACACGCCCTCGAGCGAGGCCGGGCCCCCGTAGGCGTTGTCCGCCTTCAGCCGTGTGTTGACGGACTTCACGATCTGGGTGCCCAGGATCTGCTGGAAGGCGACGACGTCGCCCTTGATCTTGTCGTAGCTCTGGAGCGCGGTCTCGACCTGGTACTGGCTGTCCTCGATGGAGAGGTCAACCTTGTACTTGCCGGCCACCCCGCCCTTGGCGTTCTTGGCCTCCCAGTACACCCGGTTCCCCTCGGTGAGCGGCTTGCCGACGACGCTGGCGATCCCGCTCTGCGGGCGTGATGACCCCGAGCTTGATGGTCGAGCCGTCGAAGCCAGGAACGTCCGGCGGCGTCTTCCCCGAGTGGGCGCCCCCGGCGAACGCGGCCTGGCTCGTCGCACCGACGGCCAGCGCCACGGCGCAAAGCACCCCCAGGAGTCGCCCGAGCTTCTTCCCCCGCATCCTGTTACCCCCTTTGTGGCCGTCAGTACGAGAACGGCCACGTCTTGAAGTATGCCTGAATCCTTCGCCAGATCCCGGCCAGGCCTCTCGGCTCGAAGACCAGGAACACGATGATCAGCAAGGCGTAGATGACGGTGGCCAACGCCCCTTTGCTGAAGCCCGTCGCGGCCGCGTCGCTGGTGACGATGGGCCAGCCGAGGATCGGCAGGTTCCAGTTGTCCGGCACGAACTCGCGGATGAGCGTGGGCAGGGCCCCGACGAAGACGGCGCCGAGGATCGATCCGTAGATCGTCCCGATGCCCGCCGACGACGATCACGGCGAGGAACTGGATCGAGAGCACGAGTCCGAGGGACGTCTCGTCCGGGGTGAGGTACCCGAGGTAGAGCCCGTAGAGGACGCCGGCCAGCGACGCGATCGCGCTGGAGATCGCGAACGCGCTGACCTTGTAGCGGAACAGGCTCACGCCGACGACCTCGGCGGCGACGTCGCGGTCCCGGACGGCTTGGAGGGCACGGCCCGGGCGGGTGCGCACGATGTTCTTCACCAGCAGCGCCGTGACGAACACGAAGCCCCATGCGAGGTACATGAGCCCTTGTTTGGACCCCAGCTCCTTGCCGAACACCGTGGGTTTCAGGAAGTCGATCGACCAGAACCCGAGGGAGATGTCGGCCTTGACCGGCATGGGGCTGCCTTCGTTGCCCCCGGTGAACGTGGTCCACTTCTTCCAGACGTAGAGCGCGACGAACACCAGCCCGAGCGTGACGATGACGAGATAGTTCCCGCGCAGGCGGAGAGCGGGGAGGCCGATGAGCACGCCGACCGCCCCGCCGGCGAGGACGGCGATCAGCATGTACACGAAGAGGTTGAAGTCGTACCCGATGCCGTCCGCGATCCGCCCGCCGCCGTAGTAGCCGGCGACGAAGGCGCCCAGCCCGATGAACGCGGCCATGCCCAACGAGGGTTGACCCGTGTACCCGGTGAGCAGGTTGAGACCGATGGCGCCGATCGCGACGACCCCGGCAAGGGAGAGGACGCTGGCCCAGGTGTCGTTGATCAGGTACGGGACGAGCAGATAGAGCGCGATGAGCACGACGATGCCCGACGCGCTTTGCGGCCGTCGGGAACAGCCGGAGGTCGTCGGCGTAGTTGCGGATCATGGACCCGGTGGGTCGCGCCATCAGACCCTCCGCACCTCGGGCGTCCCGAACAGGCCGAAGGGACGCACGAGCAGGATGATCAGCATGATCAGGTACGGCACGATGTCGCCGAACTCGGCGCCGAGGGCGGGGAACTGATCAGGGATGTACCCCTTCGCCATCACCTCGGCGACGCCGATCGTGAGGCCGCCGACCACGGCCCCGCCGGGCGAGTCGAGGCCGCCGAGGATGATGGCGGGGAACGCGCGCAGTGCAATCAGGGCGATGCTCAAGCTGAGGCCGGGCGCCGGGCCCGCCCCGCCGGCGAGCATCATGCCGGCGACGACGGCGACGGCCCCGGCGATGGCCCACGAGATTGCGAAGATGCGCCGCACACTGATTCCCTGCGCGAGCGCAGCCTCTTGGTCGACGGCCGTCGCGCGCATCCCGACGCCGAGCTTCGTGTACTGGAACAGGAGGAAGAACCCACCCATCACGAGCGCGCCCAGTACGACGGTCGCGATGTTGACCTGGAGGATGTTGACGTCCCCGACGGACACGGTGTTGGTGCCCCACGGTGTCTGGATGCCTCCCGGAGGGTTGTGCCAGATGGTGGTCGTGATCGGCTCGACGAGCAGGAACAAGCCGATCGTGATCAGGATGATGGCGAAGATCGGTTGGCCGATCATGCGCCGCAACACGAGCGATTCGAAGGCAGCTCCGATGGCCGCGACGCACACGATGGCGAACAGCGCGCTGCTGATGAAGCCCGGCCAAGTCGCACCGCCACCGAACCAATCCCACGTGGTCTGGGCTTGGTAGACGAGAAAGGCCCCGAAGACCACGAGGCCGCCCTGGGCGAAGTTGATGACGCCGGTGGCGCGGAAGATGACGACGAAGCCGAGCGCGACCAGCGCGTACACGGCACCGAGCGCCAAGCCGTCGGCGAGCAGCGAGAAGAACTTCGTCATGACGCGTACATCCGTTCGATGAGGTCCTGGAACTGCGCCGCGGCCGTCCCGCGCCGCACCTTCTGCGTCGCCGTGAGCGCGCCGGTTTCCTCGAGGTCGATGGGGAGCAGCTCGAACCCCTGGACCTGTTCGTGCTCGTCGACCTGTCGGTTCACCTCGCTCACCGCCCCTTCCACCAGCCGGCGGACCTCGACCCGCTCCACGAGGTCCCGCTGCGTCGTGAACTGGAGGTTCTGTTGCTGCGCCCACACCGAGACCATCCCGATGTCGATGCCGATGAGCGCGGCGAGATAGGGCCGCCGATCGCCGATGACCATCGCATCGCGGATGAACGGCGAGAACTTCAGCAGGTTCTCGAGCTTGTTGGGAGAGATGTTGAGGCCGGCCGCGGTCATGACGATGTCCTTCGTGCGACCCGTGATCGCCAGGAAACCGTCGGCGTCGATCTCGCCGAGGTCGCCGCTGCGCAACCAACCGTCGTCGTACGCGGCCTGGCGTCGCGGCCTCGTCGCCCAGGTAGCCGAGGAAGTTTCCGGGGCTGCGGACGAGCACCTCACCGTCGTCGGCGATGCGCACCTCCACTCCGGGTAGCGGGCGGCCAACCTTGCCGATGCGAACGTCGTCTTCCGGTGTCGCGGTGGCCAAGGCGGTGTTCTCGGTCTGGCCGTACACCTCGCGCACCGGGATGCCGAGCGACCAGAGGTACTCGAGCACGTCGGGGGCGATCGGCGCCGCCCCCGACAACGCGACGCGTATCCGCGACATGCCGAGCTTCTTTCGGAGCGACCGACCGAGGAAGAGCCACGACAGGAATCGCGACACGGGGCTGCCGCGCCGGCCGCGCATGCGAGCGGCCGCGATTTTTGCCCCCCGCCGCTGCCACACGTTGTAGTTCCACCGCTTCAGCCGGCTGGCGTTCCGAACCCGGAACTGGACGCCCGCCGCGAGGCGCTCCCACACGCGGGGAACGCCGAGGAAGAAGGTGGGTTGCACCTCGCGCAGGTCGTTCGGGAACGACTCGCCGCCTTCGCCGAAGTTCACGATGTAGCCGGCCCGCACCGCCGCGACGACGGACACCAGCCGTTCGGCGACGTGGCAGAGCGGGAGGTACGACAGGACCTCCTCGTCGGCGCGGGCCCCGTAGAAGTCGGTGGTGACGTCGGCGGCGGCGGCCAGGTTCGCATGCGAGAGCATGACGCCTTGCGGCGGCCCGGCGGCGCCCGATGTGTAGACGACGATCGCGACATCATGACCACCGCGCAGGGAGGCGACCGAGTCCCGCCACTCGCGCGGTGCGCCGCGGAACCGTTGGTCGCCGAGGACTTCGAGCTCGTCGATGCTCATCGTCGTCGGATCCTCGAGCGAGCGGATCCCGCGCGTGTCCATCACGACGATCTTTTCCAGATGCGGGAGCTGGTCGCGCACGAGCAGCGTCTTGTCGAGCTGCTCTTCGTCCTCCACGATCACGATCTTGGCGACCGAGTTGGCGAGAACGTGGCCGACCTCCGCTTCCGAGCTCGTCGGGTACACGCCGACCGTGACCCCGCCGATGCCTTGGGTACCGAGGTCGGCGAACAGCCACTCCGGCCTGTTGTCGGCCAGCACCGCGACCCTGTCGCCGGTCCCGACGCCGAGCTCGCGCAGCCCGAGTCCCACCCTCGTGGCCCGCCGCTCGTAGTCGGCCCAGCTGAACTCCTCCCACCGACCGAGCCGCTTGACCCGCAACGCGACGTCCTTGGGGCGGGAGTCGGCGTGGCGCAGCAGCATCGCCGGCAGCGTGGCGGCGGCGTCTGCCGTCGGAACTGCCGGGACCTCGACGGCGGTGCTCATGCCGGTTGCCCCAGGTACGCCTCGATCACGCGCGCGTCCTTCTGGACCTCCTCGGGCCGGCCGGCGGCGATCGGTCGACCGAAGTCGAGCGCCAGGACCCGGTCGGCGATGTCCATGACGAGGTGCATGTCGTGCTCGACGAGGATCATCGACAGCCCGAGCTCGGCCCTGACCTGCAGGATGTACCGGGCCATGTCCTCGGTCTCCTCGAGGTTCATGCCCGCGACGGGCTCGTCGAGCAGGAGCAGCTTCGGCTCCATCGCCAGCGCCCGACCGAGCTCGATGCGCTTCTGGATCCCGTACGGCAGCATGCCCACGGGCAGGTACCGGTACGGCGCGAGCTCGATGAGCTCGATGATCTCCTCGACCCGTTCGCGGTTCTGGATCTCCTCCCGCTTGGCGCGTCCCCACCAGAGCGCGCCGGCGAGGAACCCCGTCTTCATCAGGTGATGACGGCCGAGCATGAGGTTGTCGATCACGTTCAGGTTCACGAACAGCCCGAGGTTCTGGAACGTCCGTGCGATTCCCAGATGGGCGGTCGCCGACGGGCGCATGCCGACGATGTCGGCGCCTTCGAATCGAATCGTCCCCTCCTGGGGGTGGTACACGCCGTTCAGGCAGTTGAAGATCGACGTCTTGCCGGCGCCGTTCGGGCCGATGATCGCGAACAGCTCGTTGTCGTTGACGTCGAATGTGACGTCCTGCAGCGCGGTCACGCCGCCGAAGCGAAGGGTCACGTCGCGAACGTCGAGAATCTGTCCCGCCTTGAGAAGAAGAACGCTCGTCGGCGCGCACGGCGCTCATCCCGTCCACCGCTTCCGGCGGCGGTAGCTCTTGAGATCGCGGAACGAGTGGTGACCCGACTCGCCCACGCCCAGGTAGAACTCCTGGATGTCGGAGTCCGCGAGCATGGCCTGCCCCGGGCCGTCCTTGACGATCGCGCCGTTCTCCATCACGTAGCCGTGGTCCGCGATCGAGAGCGCCATCGTCGCGTTCTGCTCGACGAGCAGGACGCTCGTCCCCTCCCGGTTGATCTCGACGATGAGGTCGCGGATCTGCTGCACGATGAGCGGCGCCAAACCCAGCGACGGCTCGTCGAGCAACATCAGCTTCGGGGACGGCCATCATCGCTCGCGCCATCGCGAGCATCTGCTGCTCGCCCCCGGAGAGGTAGCCGGCGGTCTGCCGGCGGCGCTGGTTCAGCAGCGGGAACAGGTCGAGCACCTTGTCGTACGAGCTTCTTGACGCCGGCGCGGTCGCGCCGCGAATACGCGCCCGGCGCGCAGGTTCTCGTCCACGGTGAGCTCGGCGAAGATCCGTCGGCCCTCCATGACCTGTGCCATGCCCTGGCGAACGATCGCGGAGGCATCGAGGCCATCGATGCGCTGACCGTAGAACTCGACCGATCCGCGCGGGATCGAGCCGCGGTGGAACCGGAGCAGCCCGACACCGCGCGCAGCAACGACGTCTTTCCCGCGCCGTTGGCGCCGAGCAGCGTGACGATCTTCCCCGGTTGCACCTCGAGGCTGACGCCACGCAACACCTGGATTGCCGCGCCGTACACGACTTCGAGGTTGCGCACGGCGAGGACCGGTCCGCTCCCATCCCCCGAGGTCAATGTCCCCCCTTTGGCGCCGTCGCAGGCTCCGGCTTTGCGGCGGCGGTCGGCAAAGCCGCCGTTCGCCGCGCGGGACACTAACGACCGCGATAGCCCCGCTCAAGGGTGCAGGGAACTGACGGGCACTCAGAGATCGAGAAGCGCGTCGAGGCCCACCGTGAGCCCGGGCTGCTCGCGCACTCGGCGGATCGCGAGCAGCACGCCCGGCATGTATGAGGTCCGGTCGTACGAGTCGTGGCGGATCGTGAGCGACTGGCCCGTCGTGCCGAGCACGACCTCGTGATGCGCGACCAGACCTCGGACGCGCAGCGAATGCACCCGAATCCCACCCGGACCGATCCCGCCTCTCGCCCCTTCCGCCACGACCGACTTGGTCGGGTCGTCAGCCCAGTCACTCGACGCGTCCGCAATGCGCTGCACGGTCATCATGGCCGTTCCCGACGGCGCGTCGACCTTGTTGTCGTGGTGGAGCTCGATCACCTCCGCGGTGTCGAAGAACGGAGCCGCGAGCTCCGCGAGGCGCATCATCAACACGGCGCCGATGGCGAAGTTGGGCGCGATCACCGCGTTGGAGCCGGCGTCGGCGAAACGCTTGCGGAATCTGTCGATCTCCTCGGCCGTGAACCCGGTGGTGCCCACCACCGCGTGCACTGAGTGATCGGCGCACCATTCGAGGTTGTCCCGGGCCGCGTCGAGGATCGTGAAGTCGACCGCCACCTCGGCGTCGGCGTCGCCCAGCGCTTGTGGCGACGCGGCCATCTGGAGGCCCGTGCCGTGGAGGCCCAACTGGTCGAGGTCGATACCCGCGTGATGCGGGTCCACCGCGGCGACAAGGGCGAGCTCGGGATCGTCGACGACGGCCTGGCACACGCTCTGGCCCATTCGCCCACCGGCGCCCAGGACGCCAACCCGGATCATGAGGAGAGGGTAAGCGCCCTGCAGTCCGCGGGCGAGCGAGCGCCGGGAGGTGGTCAGCCCGGAACGGGGATGTTCGACTCGTCGACCGGGCCGACCACGGCGAGCGTGCGCGCTCCCGATGAGAACAGCCGGTCGACGACCCGGGCGACGTCGTCAGACGTCACCGCTTCGACGCGTGCCGATATCTCGTCGAGCGACAGCGCCTCGCCGAGCATCAGCTCACTGCTGCCCAAGCGGTGCATGCGGCTGTTCGACGTCTCGAGTGACAGGGCCATCGAACCTTTGAGGTGGCCCTTGGCGTCGACCAGCTCGTCGTCACCGATGCCGGCGTCCCGGATCACGCGATCGAGCTCGGTGCCCACCACGTCGATCGTCTCGGCGGCTCGTCCCGGTGCGGTGCCGGCGTACACACCGAACGCGCCGGTCTCGACGTACGCGACCCGGTACGAGTACACGGCGTACGCCAGGCCGCGTCGTTCGCGCACCTCCTGGAAGAGCCGCGACGACATGCCGCCCCCGAGCGCCTGATTGAGCACGGTGAGCGCGTACCGGTCGGGGTCCTCGCGCGCGATGCCGCGCGTGCCCATGACAATGTGGACCTGCTCGACCGGTTTGGCGAGGACCGCGTGCGGCATGGCCGGGGCGAGACCGTCGACCGACCGGCCGAGCTCGACATCGGGCCCGGCCTCGAGCGCCTGGCTGTGGCGAGCGAGCCCGTCGAGCACCCGGTCGTGGGTCAGGTTCCCGGCCGCGGCCACGACGATCGCCGAAGGTCGGTAGTGGCGACGGTGGAAGCGCTCGATCGACTCGCGTGCCATGCCCTCGATCGACTGCTGGGTTCCGAGCACCTCGCGGCCCAGTGGATGGTCGGGGAACATGGCGTGCGCGAACAGCTCGTGGACGAGGTCGTCGGGTGCGTCGTCGCGCATGTGGAGCTCTTCGAGGATGACGTTCCTCTCGGCGTCGACGTCGCCGGCCCGCAACGCAGCAGCCCAGACGACGTCGGCGAGGATGTCGATCGCGAGGTCGAGCTGCTCGTCGGGAACGCGGACGTAGAACGCCGTCATCTCCTGCGCCGTGAACGCGTTCATGTCGCCGCCGACGGACTCGACGGCGTGGGCGATCTCGGCCGCGCTCCGGTTTTCGGTGCCCTTGAACAACAGGTGCTCGAGGAAGTGGCTGGCGCCGAGGTCGCTGTCGTCCTCGTCTCGCGAGCCGACGCCGACCCAGAAGCCGACGCTCACCGAACGCAGGGTCGGCAGCGCTTCCGTGACGACCCGGAGACCCGAGTCGAGCCGCGTTCTACGAATGCCCTGCCCCGCCGGTCCGGTGCCGGCCGGGCCCTCCACCAGGCCTACCTGCTACCGCCTCGGCCACCTCGCCGTCGGCCGCCGCCACCGCCGCGGCCGCCGCCACCGCCGCCGCGGCGTTCCGGCCGCCCGACTTCAGCCGGGCCGAGGTCGCCGAATTCGTCTTTCGCCTGACTCTCCCAGTACTGCTCGAAGGACACAGCTTCCTTCGTTCGGCCTGCCCCTCGGCCGCGCGACCGATCGGCCGCTCGGTCCTGATCGCTCCCCCGCCCGCTGCGAGCCGGTCCGCCCGGCTCGCCGTTGCCTGACTGCCGCTCGCCCGATCCGCCATCGGAACGCGGTGGCCCACTCGCGTCGTCGCCCTCGCCAACGAGGGACAGCGACAGCTTGCCCTGGTTGTCGATGTCGGAAACGCGAACTTCGACCTCATCGCCGAGATTCAGCACGTCTTCGACGCGGTCGATGCGGCGATCGCCACCGAGCTTCGAGATATGGAGCAGCCCGTCGCGGCCGGGAAGGATGTTCACGAACGCCCCGAACTTGGTGATGTTGACGACCTTGCCCGGGTAGACGGCGCCGATCTCCGCCATCGGTGGGTCGAGGATCAAGTCGATCCGCCGGCGGGCCTCCTCGACCTGCGAGCCGTCCTTCGAGCCGATCGTCACCGTGCCGACGACACCGTCGTCGGAGACCGAGACGTCGGCGCCGGTCTCCAGGGTGATGGCGTTGATGACCTTGCCCTTCGGACCGATGACCTCGCCGATCTTGTCGATCGGGATCTCGAAGCCGACGATCTTCGGCGCCCGCTCCCGGACGTCGGATCGCGGCTCGGGGATCGCGTCGTGCAGGACGGACAGCACCTGGAGGCGCGCCTCCTTCGCCTGGTGGAGCGCCTGGGCGAGGACGTCGGCGGGAAGACCGTCGATCTTCGTGTCGAGCTGCAGGGCGGTCACGTACTCCGCGGTGCCCGCCACCTTGAAGTCCATGTCGCCGAAGGCGTCCTCGGCTCCGAGGATGTCGGTGAGCGTCGTGTACTTGCCGTCCGCGTAGACCAGGCCCATGGCGATGCCGGCCACGGAGCCCTTGATCGGCACCCCGGCATCCATCAGCGACAGCGTCGAGCCGCAGACCGAGGCCATCGACGTCGAGCCGTTCGACGACAGCACGTCGGAGACGACCCGCATCGTGTACGGCCACTGCTCCTGGCTCGGGAGAACGGGGATGAGCGCCCGCTCGGCGAGCGCGCCGTGACCGATCTCTCGCCGCTTGGGTGAACCGACCCGCCCGACTTCCCCGGTCGAGAACGGCGGGAAGTTGTAGTGGTGCATGTACCGCTTGCGCTCGTCGATGCCGATGGTGTCGAGCATCTGCTCCATGCGCGGCATGGCGAGTGTCGCCACGCTCAGCACCTGGGTCTCGCCCCGCTGGAACAATCCCGAGCCGTGCGCGGTCGAGATCACGCCGACGTCGGCCGAGAGCGGGCGAATGTCCGACGGGCTGCGCCCGTCGATGCGGGCGCCCTCGTTGACGATGCGCTTGCGGACGACGTCCTTCTGGAGCGACCGGAACGCCTTCTTGATCTGACCGGCGCGATCCGCGAACGGTCCGGAAGACTCGGCCGTGCCCGCGAGCTTCTCGACCACCTGTGCCTCGAGCTCGTGCGTGCGCTCCTCGCGAGCCGTCTTGTCGGCGATCTTCATCGCTTCTTCGACGTCGCTGCGCGCAGCCTCTTCGACGGCGGCGTAGACGTCGTCGTCGTAGTCGGTGTGGACGTCGTACGAGATCGTCTCGATCGGGCCGCGGGCGTCCTCGTAGGCCTTCCGCAGCTCGAGCTGGAGGTCGATCGACGCGCCGATCCAGCGCTTCGACGCCTCGAGGCCGTCGGCGATGAGCTCTTCGGTGATCTTGGGCGCGCCCTGCTCGTACAGCTCGCACGTCGCCTCGGTGCCGCCCGCCTCGACCATCATGATCGCGATCTCGCCGGCGTCGGTCCGCCGGCCGGCGACGACGAGCTCGAACGTCGACTCGTCACCCTCCTGGTATGTCGGGTGCGCGATCCACTCTCCGTGGTGGTGCGCCAACCGCACGGCGCCGATCGGGCCGTTGAAGGGGATGCCCGAGACCGTCAATGCCGTCGATGCGCCGTTGATCGACGCGATGTCGTGCGGGTTCTCGAGGTCGGCGCCGAGGATGGTCGAGATGACCTGCACCTCGTTGCGGAACCCCTCGGGGAACGACGGCCGCAAGGGGCGGTCGGTGAGCCGGCACGTGAGGATCGCCTGCTCCCCGGGACGACCCTCGCGGCGGAAGAACGACCCCGGGATCTTGCCCGCGGCGTACATGCGCTCTTCGACGTCGACCGTCAGCGGGAAGAAGTCGATTCCTTCCCGCGGCTTGTCGGTGACGACCGTGGTGAGCACGGTGGTGTCGCCGATCTTGACGAGGGCGGCGCCGTCGGCCATGGCCGCCAGACGCCCCGTCTCGAACGACATGGTCTTGCCGGCGTCGTTGACGACGCCCTCGACGCGAATCGCGCCATCCGCCTGTGTGGCAGGCATGGAACCTCTCTCCTGATGAGTGTTTGGAGAGGGCTCCGGTTCTCAGTGGTCACCGTCCGGACGGCGTGCCCGGGCGGTGGCGACTGACAACCGACTGCCCTTACGTCGTATTCTTCCTTCTTCCGGCGCCGGCGGCGCCGACGACGAATCCCGCGCTAGCGGCGAAGGCCCAGCTTCGCGATGAGCGCTCGATACCGCTCGACGTCGTTGCGTCGGAGGTAGTCGAGCAACCGGCGCCGGCGGCCGACGAGCACGAGCAGTCCCCGGCGCGAGTGATGGTCCTTCGCGTGGACCTTCAGGTGCTCGGTGAGGTGGTTGATCCGCTCGGTGAGCAGCGCCACCTGAACCTCCGGCGAGCCGGTGTCGGTCTCGTGGAGGCGGTGCTCGGCGATCGTGGCCGTGGTGTCGGGCATGCAGAAGTTTCGGTCTTCGCGCTGAATGTGGGAACGCGTCAGCAGGTGCTGACGCACCCTCAGGATACCACGGCGCCTCAGACCGCCAAGATGCGGCGGGTCGCCTCCACGTCGGCGTTCATCTGCTCGATGAGCGCTTCGGTGGAATCGAACCGCTCCTGACCACGGACCCACTCACGGAAGCGCACCTTCACCTGCTGCCCGTACAAGTCGCCGTCGAAGTCGAGCACGTACGCCTCGACCAGGACGTCGCCGTCCTCGTAGAAGGTCGGCCGCGTCCCGACCGAGATCGCAGCGGGGCGCTCGACCCCGTCCTCGGCGACGAACGTCCCCGCGTAGACGCCGTCGGCGGGGAGGCAGATCCGTTCGGGGACGGTGAGGTTTGCGGTCGGCATGCCGAGGTGCTCGGCGCCGCGCTGGTCGCCCCGCTCCACCATCCCCCGCACCTCGTGCGGCCGGCCCAGGAGGCGCGCCGCCTCGGCGACGTCGCCCTTGGCCAGCAGCTCCCGGATCCTCGTGGACGAGTACGGCGCGCCGGAGGCCTCGCCCTCGACGGCGACCAGGCCGAGGCCGAGCACCTCGAACCCGAGCTCGGCGCCCATCCGCTCGAGCAAGGGCACGTTGCCGCCCCGGCGGTGTCCGAAGTGGAAGTCGGCCCCGACCACCACCAACCGAGCGCCGATCCCGTCGACGAGCACCTCGCGCACGAAGTCTTCCGCCGCCTCCTTGCTGCGCGCCTCGTCGAACGTGAGCACCCAGCACAGGTCGAGGTCGCCGGTCGCGTCGAGGAGCTCGAGGCGCTGCTCGAGCGTCGTCAGGAGTCGTGGCGCGGACTCCGGTCGGACGACTTCGGCGGGGTGGCGGTCGAACGTGACCAGCGCCGCCTCGAGCCCGCGCGCGTCCGCGAGCTCGCGCACGAGGCGCAGCACGGCTTGGTGACCGAGGTGCACGCCGTCGTACGCGCCGATCGTGACGACCGCGCCGGCCGTCCGCGCCGCGGCCAGGGCCGCGTCGTCGCTGCCGGTGACGACGCGCACGGGTCAGGTCGCCTCGACCGGCGCGAGGACCACGGCCGGCTTGACCGCGGCCCGGCGCCGTTCGTAGACCGCCAGCAGATCGCCGTCGGGGCCGAGAACCGCGAACGGACCGGGCCCGGCGTTCGCGCCGGCGAACACGGCGGCAGGGAACGTGACGCCGTGCGCGACGGCGCGCGCTTGCTCGGCGTCGATGCTGACCTGCTCGAGGTCGCGCATGGCAACGGCGGGTGGCAGCACGGCCGCGTCGGGATCCTTTTCGATGTCGGCGAGCGTACGGGCCTCGTCGAGCTGGAACGAACCGATATGCAGGCGGCGGAGCTCGCCGAGATGCGCCACGCCTCCGAGTCGCGCGCCGATGTCGGCGGCAAGCGACCGCACGTACGTGCCGCTGCTGCACTCGACCAGCACGGTGGCGGAAGGGTACGGGCCGGGCTCGAACCGTTCGACGTCGATCCGGTCGACGCGGACGCGGCGGGGCGCGCGCTCGACCTCCTCGCCTCGCCGAGCGAGCTCGTGGAGTCGCCGGCCGCCGACCTTCACGGCCGACACCATCGGCGGCAGCTGCTCGATCTCACCGAGGAAGGCGGGCACGACCGCCTCGACGTCTGCCTGGTCGATCGGCATCGGACGCCGGTCGACGACCTCGCCGGACGCGTCGAGGGTCGTCGTCGACACGCCGAACACGATGGTGCCCCGGTACCCCTTGCCGGTGTCCTGGAGGAAGCGCAACAGCCGCGTGGCGCGCCCGAGGCCGACGAGGAGGACGCCGGTCGCGTCGGGATCGAGTGTGCCTGCGTGGCCGACCCGACGCTGGCGGTAGACCTTGCGGAGCTTCGCCACGACGTCGTGCGAGGTCCAAGCCGCGGGCTTGTCGACGACGACCAAGCCGTTCGTGGCCGAGAAGGGCCGGTCAGCGCGCAATCGGAAGCTTGTGCTCGATTCGCCCCACGACCTTGTCGACGCCGTCGTCGGAGCTGAAGCCGGCGGCGAACCGATGGCCGCCGCCGCCTTCGGACTCCGCGATGCTGCGGACGTCGACCTCGCCGAGGGACCGGAGGCTCACGCGGACGGTGCCGTCGGCCTCTTCCTTGACGACGCACGTGACCTCGGCCTCGGCCGTGCGGCGCAGGATGTCGATGAGGCCTTCCACCTCTTCGATCGTGACCTGGTGCTTGGCGAGGTCGCTCTGGGTGACGGCGGTCCAGACGAAGCGCCGCTCGGGGACGAGGTGGGCGCGGCTCAGCGCGTCGCCGAGAAGCTTGAGGTACGCGAACCGGTGCTCCTCGAACAGGGTGCGACTCAGGCGCGAGACCGGGACGTCGTGCTGCAAGAGCTCGCGCGCCATGCTGAACACGGCGGGCGTCGTGGTGTCGTACTGGAACCGTCCGGTGTCGCAGACGAGCGCGGCATACAGGCACACCGCGGCGTCGCGGTTGAGTGGCAGCCCGAGCATGCGAACGAGCCGGTAGACGAGCGACCCGCTGGCGGCCGCGTTCGGGTCGACGACGTTGATCGAGCCGTAGCGGTCGTTCGAGATGTGGTGGTCGATGACGACGAGCTCGTTCGCGGCCTTGGCCGACGGCTCGAGGTCGCCGAGCCGGCCCAGCGCGCCGCAGTCGAACGTGACCATGACCGTCGGGATCAGTGGGGAACTCGTGCGGGGGCGTGAGCCGGTCGAGGCCCGGAAGCTCGCGGTAGTGCGGCGCGACCACGAACGGGGTCGGGAACGACGCGACGCACTCCGTGCCGGAGCCGCGCAAGGCGTGGAACAGGCCGAGCATCGAGCCCAACGCGTCGCCGTCGGGACTGACGTGGCACGCGAGCGACACGGTGGATGCGCCGCGAATCGCGTCGACGGCGCGATCGAGCGCCTCGTCGACCTCCGTCG
The DNA here is from genome assembly GCA_963768605.1 of uncultured Actinomycetes bacterium. Taxonomy (GTDB): domain Bacteria; phylum Actinomycetota; class Acidimicrobiia; order IMCC26256; family JACDBD01; genus JALZAA01. The sequence continues at coordinate 276,612 of CAVYIP010000022.1, forward strand.
CGCTGGGCTGCGTCATTGCTCCTCCTGCCGGTGGAGCTCCCTGATGATGTCCTCGACTCGCTGTCCGGTCGTGATCGCGGGATCTTCACGGAACGACAGCCGGGGCAGGTACTTGAGCCGAACCTGGTGACCGAGCACCGCTCGCAAATGCGACCCGGCAGAACGCAGCGCCTTCGACGTCACCTCGTGCTGCTCAGCCGGACCGAGCACCGAATAGTAGACGGTGGCCTGCCGCAGATCGGGGCTGACCTCGACGCCGGTGAGCGTGACGAACCCCAGCCGCGGGTCGGACAGCCGCTCGAGCTCCTCGGCGAGCGTCTCGAGGACGACCTCGTTGACACGCGCCGTCCGCGGGTAGCGGCGGGGCGGTTGGCCCTGGCGAGCCACGTCAGCTGTCCTCCGGCTCGAGGTAGGCAGTCGAGACATCCAAGAGTTCGACATCGGGGGCGCCCGCAACGTAACGCTCGACCTGCTCGAGCACCTGCCGGAGCCGCCCGTCGCTCTCCGCCACCACGGCGACGGCGATCGCCGCCCGCTGCCACTGGTCCTGGTGGTCGACCTCCGCCACCGACAGCCGGTACTTGTGGCGGATCACGTCGACGATGGGCCTGACCGCGCCCCGCTTCGCCTTCAGCGACCGGCTCTCCGGGACATGGAGGTCGAAGCAGACGGCGGCGGCATGCACGACTCCATTGTGGCGGGCCGGCGTCGAAAGGTGCGCGTCGGGGAGGCGAGAGCCGTCAGGGCGGGACGAGGTCGCGGGCGCCGTTCGTGGCGTGCACCGTCCACCCGCCGTAGGTCTTGAGGCGGTGGTGGTGGGAGCAGAGTCGCCACAGGTTCTCGATCTCGGTACAGCCGTGATCTGCGAGCGGGACGACGTGGTCGATCTCGAGGAACTGGTCGTTCGCACATGCCTTGACGCCACAGGTCGGGTAGCGGGCCTCGACGGCTCGGCGCAGCTTGGTCGGGATCGTCCGTTTCGGTGATGACACGGCGGTGATGTCGTCGCCGTCGCGCACGAGGACCGCGACCGAGGCGTCGTCGAGCATCGCCCGCGCCGTGCTCACCGGCACCGGCCCGACTCGCTCGATCTCGCAGCGTTCGCCCCGCTTGGCGTGGCCCCGGGAGAGCGCGGCGCTGTCGACCGTCACGCGCACCTCGACCGGCTTGCACGGACCTTCGCTCGCCAGCGCCACGAGCGCGTCGGCCGCGTAGGCGGCGTGGGGCTCCCGCCGCCCTGCCCGACGGGCATCGCCGAAGATCCGGTCCGTGTGTGCCTTCCACGCCGAGCTGAACCGGGCTCCGGCGTCGGGCGCCAGTCGCGCCTCGATTCGGTACGCGCCGTCGGGATCGGTCCACTCGTGCGCGCGGCGGTTCATGTGCAACCGGCGCGCCCACGCCTGGTCGTCGCCCTCGGCGCCGGCGCGCACCTCCCGACATCGATCGCGCAGCCCCTTCACGCCCGTCGTACCGGCCGCCTCGAGCAGTTCGGCCTCGGCGGACGGATCAGCGACGGCTGTCGACGTGATCTCCGCCGCCTGTACGTCGGAGAGTTGGCCGGCACGGAACGCGGCGTCCGTCTCAGGCAACTGCTCGAGCGCCCGCGCCGTCTCCAGCGTCCGAGCAGCTGCACCCACGGTCGCGCCGGTCGCCTCCGCCACCCAGTGCGCCGCGCTTCGGTGCCCGCTCTCGCGCCAGACCTTCGTCTCCTCGACCCGGCGCGCCAGGCGAGACTTGATCGCCGCGCACAGCCGCTCGGCGCGGGCGGCGTCGTTGAAGAGCTCCACGGCGCGCTGCGCTTGGAGCGTGCGTGGAATCAGCTCGTGAGAAATCTGCTCGAGGTTGCCGAGCACCTGCGCGAACACGCTTCCCCCTCGGGGACGACACCGACCGGGGAAGCGACTTCACTCTATCGAACGTATGTTCGCCTGTCAAGCCCCTCGGTCCGGAACGAGCAGGCCCCGGACCTCTTGCACCGGGTAGTCCTCGCTCGAGCGGAGCACGGCGACGCCCATCGGCGTCGGACGCGGTGGCAGGCCCGGACCGGTGAGGACGAAGTCGGCGCCCCACCGTGCGGTGGCGACGATGGTGTACTCGCCCTTGGTCTCGTACACGTACCGGGCGGCGGGGTCCGCCTCCGAGCCGGCGCGGTTCGCCCTGGCGGTGCGGCCCTCGCCCATCTCGAAGACGACGTCCTGGACGCGGGCCGTGCCGGTGACGGTCCACGGCCCGATGCTCGTCGCGACCTGGAGCTCCTCCGGGCCCTCGTACCAGAGCCAGGTGTCGAGGCCGGTGAGCCCGGTCGGACGCGGGTTGATGCCGATCTTCGGCGGCGGGATCTGACGGAGCGCGGCGCGCCAGATCTCCCCGATGCTCGGGACGGGAGGCACCGCAGGCGGCGCGGGAAGGGAGCCGTCGGGGTTGAGCGCGAGGCAGCGAACTTCTTGACTGACGATGGCGCCGGAGAGATCGGTCACGACGAGCGTGTGCAGCCAGCCCGGCTGCCCGAACCCGGCGTCGCAGCTCGGACCGCGCCCGCCGATCACACCGCCGGGCACCCACGTGTACTTGTACGGCGGCGGCCCGTTCGGATCACCGGCGCTGACCGTTCCCGTACCGCCGTCCTGCCCGGGGGAGATGATGCCGACGAAGAACTGTCGCCGCTCGTGCCGCCGCCAGCTGTGGCTGGTCCGATCCACCGTCTTCAGCGACGGCCGCGCCGGCCCAGAGCGAACAGACCAGCGAAGCGCGAACAGAACGCAGTCGCTTCATAGCTGCACGCTCTCCGCCTCCGCCTGGAGACCAATCAGCGATGCGCCAACGCCCAGTCGCGTCACGCGAGAGCAGGACGGTCCACGTCTTGACGCGTCGGGTTTCGAGGCGCGTCCGTTCGCCGACTTGCTTTCCGGCCGCGTCAACGACCCGTTCGAATGTCAATTGGTCCACGACGCGCAGCGACACCGCATCCGGTCTGGCAGTCGACGACATCCACGGAGAGCAGCTGGTAGCCCTCGTCCGCCCATCGCTACCCGTTGTCGACGAGGTATTGATACGCCGGAACTCGAGCGTCGTGCCCGTGCGTTCCTGGGACGTAGATGTCCGAGACATCAGCGCTGGGTCCGGGTTCTCGCGTCAGCCACCGGAAGTTCGCCGTCCAGCGACTTGAAGATCGCCACGTAGTCCGTGCCGGTGTTCTCGAGCGGGGGTCGCGGGGTGCCGTGGAGGGAGCCGCCGGGGATCGGCTTGCTGAGGTCGATGGTCGCGGGCGGGGCGGTCGTGGGCGGCGACGTTGTGGGCGAAGCCTTCCCACCACCGCCGCCGGAACCGCCGCTGCACGCGGCGAGGACACCCACCAGGGCGACGGCGAACAACCTTGCGACAGATTGGGAAGAGCAGCCGCTCATAGCCCTCTCCCTGTACCTGAGCGCTTAGTCGGACAATACCTGGGTGTCCGGTTTGTGGCAAGAGGCCGGTCAGCCGGCGGTCAGCTCGAACACGGTGAAGAGCGACGGCAGCGGGATCTCCCGCTCCACGGCGAAGCCGGCCCGCTCGAACAGCGCCCGGTACTCGGGCGCCGTCCGCTCCCGGCCCGACCCGGTGAGGATGAGCATCTCGAGGTCCATCACCTTGGCGAAGCTCGGCGCCGGGCCCTCGGGAACCGGCATCTCGGTCACGAGCACGCGGGCGCCCGGCGCCATCGCCTGACGGATGTTGCGGAGGATCGTCGTACAGCGCTCGTCGTCCCAGTCGTGGACGATCGCGAAGAGCGTGTACAGGTCGTGCCCCTCGGGCACCGCAGTGAAGAAGTCGCCGGCGACGAACTCGCACCGGTCGTCGACACCGCGCGCGGCGAGCGGCGGCGCGCGCCTGCTCCCCCAGCTGCGGCAGGTCGAACACGACCCCGCGCAGCGCAGGGTGCGCGGCGAGCAGGTCGCTCATGATGGCGCCGGTGCCGCCGCCGACGTCGCACACGCTCGTCGCGCCCGAGAAGTCGTACGCGTCGACGACGAGCAATCCCTGCAGGCGCGATCCTTCGGTCATGGCGCCGTTGAACGCCTCACCGGCGTCGGCGTCGACTTCGTTCACGTACTCGAAGAACTCGTGACCCGTCGCGGCCCGTGCCGCGCTCTCCCCCGTCAGGAACGAGTGCTTCGCTTCGTTCCACATCCTCCAGTGCCAATCACCACCGAAGAACAGCACCCAGTTGCGCGCCGACCACGGGTGATCGCGCCGCAACACGTCGGACACCGCGTTGTTCCGGTAGCGGCCATCCCTCGTCGTCCCCAGCAAGCCGCGCGACACGAGGAATCGGAGCAGGCGGTTCAGGGCGTCGGGCTCGGCTCCGACGTCGCGGGCGAGCTCGTCGGCGCGTTTCGCCCCACCGTGAAGGTGATCGGGGATGTCGAGCTCGACTGCGACCGCGAGGGCCTTGTTGTCGATCATCCCCTGGAGGTGCTCCAAGGTGACGATGAACGGCGGTGCGAGCTTCCGCCGTCCGAGCCCCAGCGCGTCGCGGACCCGCGAGACCGCCCGAGCGAGCCACGACGGCGGGACGGGCATCCCGAGCGCGTCACGCGCCCGAGGCGCCGGCACGGCTAGAGCCGCTTCTCGGCTTGTTTGGCCGCGTCGACGGTGCGGCGCTCGAAGCTCTTCCGGCTGAACATGTTCGTGTTGAAGTTGTTGAAGTGGACGTTGAGGATGCGTGAGCCCACGAGCACCTCGACTTCGCCCGTGTATTCGTAGAAGGCCTCGTGGCCGCCGATCTTCTTCAGGTCCTTCTCTTCGTGCTTGCCCCGGGCCACCTGCTTGTCGGCCTTGAAGCAGGCCTTGGGATCCGGGTTGGCGCAGTTCGACTGCAGGGACGCCACGAGCTGGAGGCGCGTGCCGCTGAGGATGCCCGTGTCGGCCTGCTGGGTCTCCCAGGTGCACGAGTCTCTGTGTGCCCTGCGAGCCGGAAAGCTCTCGCGTCGACGGTGTCCCGTCGCCCACGGGTTGACCGATCGTCTTCGCTGCTTCGTCGACGGTGAGCAACGCGCAGACGTCGGTCGGTCCTTCGGGCGTCTGGGCGGTGGCAGTGCCCGCGCCGGCGCCGACGGCCAGCGCGCACGCGCCGAGGAATGTCATCGCCTGCGGGAGCCGCATCTCAGGTACGGGCGATTTCCCTGAGCTCGTAGGTCTCGATGACGTCGCCCGACTTGAGGTCCTGGAAGTCGCTGAGGCCGATGCCGCATTCGAAGCCCTGCTGCACCTCGCGGGCGTCGTCCTTGAACCGCTTCAGCGACGAGATCTGACCGTTCCAGATCACGACGCCGTCGCGCAGGAACCGGACCCGCGAGCCACGCGTGATCACGCCGTTCTGCACGTAGCAACCGGCGACCTTGCCGACACGCGGGATCGAGAACACCTCGCGGACCTCGGCGTCGCCGGTGACGACTTCCTCGAACTCGGGCTTGAGCATGCCGACGAGCGCCTGCTGCACGTCTTCGAGCACCTGGTAGATGACTTCGTAGAGCCGCAGGTCGACGCCCTCGGCCTCGGCGAGCTCGCGTGCGCCGCGGTCGGGCCGCACGTTGAAGCCGATGACGGTGGCGTTCGACACCGATGCGAGGTTCACGTCGGACTCGGTGATGCCGCCGACGCCGCGGTGCACGAACGACAGCCGCACCTCCTCGTGCTCCTGGTCGATCTTGCGCAGCGCTTCCGTGACGGCTTCGAGCGAGCCCTGCACGTCGGCCTTGAGGACGAGGTTGAGCGTGGCGATCTCGCCCCGCTGCACCATCGCGAAGATGTCCTCGAGCCGGGCGCCGCCGGCGAGCGTCATCGGGTGCGTGAGGCTGGCGGCGCGCCGTCGGCGGGCACGCGCCTCGGCGACCGTGCGTGCCGTCTTCTCGTCCGGCGCGACCCGCAGCTCGTCACCGGCGAGGGGAACGTCGTCGAGGCCGAGCACCTCGACCGGCATCGACGGGCCCGCGTCGGAGACCTGCTTGCCGTTCTCGTCGAACAGCGCCCGCACCTTGCCCCAGCCGCCGCCGGCGACCACGGGGTCGCTGACGTGGAGCGATGCCGCGCTCGACGAGCACCGATGACCACCGGGCCGCGGCCGGGATCGAGGTTGGCCTCGAGCACGAAGGCACGCCCCGGCGCCTTCGGGTTCGCCATGAGCGGAGGGTCCTGGACGTCGGCGACGAGCAGGATCGCGTCGAGCAGCTCGTCGACGCCGGTGCCTTCGGTGCCGGACACCTCGACGACGAGCGTGTCGCCGCCCCACTCCTCGGGCACGAGCTCCCGCTCGACGAGCTGCTGGCGGGTGCGCTGCGGGTCGGCGTCGCCCTTGTCGACCTTGGTGATCGCGACGATGATCGGGCACCTCGGCCGCCTTGGCGTGACTGATGGCCTCGACGGTCTGCGGCATGACGCCGTCGTCGGCCGCGACGACGAGCACCGCGATGTCGGTCGCCTGGGCGCCGCGGGCGCGCATGGCGGTGAACGCCTCGTGACCGGGCGTGTCGATGAACGTGACCTGCCGGTCGTTCTTGACGACCTGGTACGCACCGATGTGCTGGGTGATCCCACCCGCTTCGCTGGCGACGACGTGCGCTTCGCGGATGCGGTCGAGCAGCGTCGTCTTGCCGTGGTCGACGTGCCCCATCACGGTGACGATCGGCGCGCGCGGCTCGAGGAGGCTCTCGTCCTCTTCTTCCTCTTCGTCGTCACCCAGCAGCGCCTGGAGCTCGAGCTCTTCCTCCTGGCCCGGCTCGACGAGCAGCACCTCGGCGCCGAGGGTCTCGCCGATGAGCTCGATCATCTCGTCGGCCAGCGACTGCGTGCCGGTGACCATCTCGCCCGCGTCGAACAGCACCCGCACGAGGTCGGCGGTGGTCCGGTTCAGCTTGGGCGCGAGCTCCTGGATCGTGATGCCGCGCGGCACCACGATCTCGCCCTCGGGGACGGGCGCGTCGGTCGGCGTGAGCTGCGGATGCTCGGCGGGCCCGAGGTCTTCGAAGTTGCGGCGACGACGCTTCTTGCGTCGCGGCCGCTGACCCTGCGGGCCGGGCCGGCCCCGACCCTGGTAACCGCCGCCGACCACCGGGCGGACCGCCCGGAGGGCCACCGGGACCACCGCGCGGGAAGCCACCACCGCCGCGCCCGCCACCGGGGCCGCCGCGAGGCGCGCCGGACGGGGCGCCGCCGGTACGGGGCGCGCCACCGCGCGGAGGACCGGAGGGCGTGAGCGGACGCGCACCGGGCGGCGGCGGGATCGGACGCCCGCCGGGCGGGGGCGGGATCGGACGGCCAGATGGGCTGCGCGGCGCGGCGGGCGGCGCGGGCGGAGCGGCCGCATCGCTGGCGGCGGCAGGCGCTTCCTCGCGACGTTCACCCGGAGCGGGCGCGGGCTCGCGCGTGGGAGCCGGTCGTGGCTGGAGCGGGGCCGGCTCCGGCAGCCCGCCGGTGGAGCGGACGACGCGGTGGGGCGGAGGCGGGGCGACCTCGGGCTCGGCCGGCTCGGCGACGGGTGCAGGTGCCTTCTCGACCGCCGGGACCTTCTCGGGCTCGGGGGGCGGCGCCGGCGCGGGCTCCGGCTCGGGCTCCTCGACGACGGGCTCCTTGCGGAGACCCTTCGGAGTCGGCGAGGCGGCGGACGCGATCGGCCGACGGGTCGTCGATGCTCGACGAGTGGCTCTTCACGCCGATCTTGAGCTCGTTGGCGAGGTCGAGCACGACGGCGTTCTCGACGCCGAGCTCTCTCGCCAGCTCGTAGACCCTGATCTTCTTGGTCGCCATTTACTCTCGTTCGCCGCCGTTCTTCAGAGGTTCAACAGTTTCGCACGTAAGGACGCGAGCTCCGCGGCCGAAAGCCTTGTGCGCAGGGCCCGCTCGAGCGCCCGGCGCCTCACCGCCTGCTCGAAGCATCCGGCAGTGGTGGAGGCACAGAGCCACGCGCCCCGCCCCGGTCCTGCGCCGACCGACACCGTGCCGTCGGGCGCCCGGGCGATCCGCACGAGCTCGTGCGGATCAGCGACCCGACGACAGCCGACGCATGTTCGGCACCGTCGGGCTTGCTCAGCTGCCGCCGTCCTCCCCCCGGTTCGCCGTGGCCGCGTCGCCTCCGTCGCCGGGGACGGTCGCAGCCGCGGTCTCGGTCTCGCTCGCCTCGGGCGCGGGAGGCGGTTCCTCCGCCGATTCGCTCGACGAGTCGCCTGCCGCATCGCTCGACGCCTCCGCGCCCGCATCCTCGGCTGCGGCGGCCTGGTCGCCGGCGGCGCCGTTGCCGTCGCCCTCCTTGACGCCGACGACCGTCGGGTCGGGCGCGGCGTACCCGGCCTCGGCGGCCGAGATCGTCTCGCCGCCCTCGGCCGGCTGCCAGACGAGCTCGCCGCTGTCGTTCTTGACCCACTCGCCCTCGGCGTACTCGACGCCGCCGCCGGCCTCCTCCTCCTGGAGCTGTGTCTCGCTCTTGATGTCGACGCGCCAACCGGTGAGCCGGGCGGCGAGGCGCGCGTTCTGGCCCTCCTTGCCGATGGCGAGCGAGAGCTGGAAGTCGGGGACGATCACCTCGGCGGTGCCCGTCTCGGGGTGGATGCGGACCTCGCGCACGCGGGCGGGCGCCAGCGCCTTCATGACGAACTCTTCGTTGTTCGTCGCTGTACGGGACGATGTCGACCTTCTCGCCCCGCAGCTCGTTGACGACCATCCGGACGCGCGAGCCGCGAGCGCCCGACGCACGCGCCGACCGGGTCGACGTTGTTGTCGTTCGACGCGACCGCGAGCTTCGTGCGGTGACCGGGCTCGCGCGCGATCGCCTTGAGCTCGACGACGCCGTCGACGATCTCCGGCACCTCGAGCTCGAAGAGCCGCTTCACGAGGCCGGGGTGCGTGCGCGACACGACGATCTGCGGGCCCTTGGCGGTCTTGCGCACCTCGACGATGTACGCCTTGAGCCGGCTGCCGTGCTCGTAGCGCTCGTTCTGCACCTGCTCCGCCTGCGGCAGCAGCGCCTCGACCTTGCCCAGGTCGAGCAGCGTGTAACGGGCGTCGGTCTGCTGGATGATGCCGGTGACGATGTCGCCCTCGCGACCGGCGTACTCCTCGTACTTCATCTCGCGCTCGGCCTCGCGGATCCGCTGGAGGATCACCTGCTTGGCCGTCTGCGCGGCGATGCGACCGAAGTCCTCGGGCGTGTCGTCCCACTCGCGGGTGACGTTGCCCTCTTCGTCGAGCTCCTGCGCGATGACGCTGGATGTCGCCGGTCTCGACGTCGATCTCGACGAGCGCTTCCTCGGCCGCGTCGGGCATGCGCTTGTACGCGGTGACCAGCGCGTTCGCCAGCGCCTCGAGCATGATCTCGATCGGAGATGCCCTTCTCGCGCTCGATGTTCTCGAGCGCCTCCATCATGTCGGAGTTCATCGGGCGACTTCCTTCTGTTGCTTCTTCTTCGCGCGCTTGGGCGGCTTCGGCTCCGCGCCCCACTCGAAGACGGTGCGCGCCTTGATGATCTGGTCGTAGTCGGCGTGTTCGGTGACATCGGTGTCGCCGATGCGGACCGTGGCGCCGCGCTCGTCGGCGGCGACCAGCTCGCCGCGCAGGCGGCGCACCTCGGCGTCGGCACCGCGGACCTTGACCGACACGGTCTCACCCACCGCCCGCCGGAAGTGCTCCGGCCGGCGGAGGGGACGCTCGAGGCCGGGGCTGCTCACCTCGAGCGCGTACGGTCCGAGGTCGTCGAGGGCGTCGAGCGCGGGCTGGATGCGTTCCGATGCCGCCGAGATCGCGTCCAGGTCGACGCCACCGTCACGGTCGACGATGACACGAACGGTCCGGGCGCGCCCCGACCCGGTGAACTGGACGTCGAAGAGCTCGAGACCGAGCGGCGTGACCACCGGTTCGATGGCGGCGACGATCGTCTCTCGTTCCGGCACCGCGTTCACCTCCCCGCTGTCCTCGACCGTCCTGGTCCTCGATCAGCCCTCCGTTGCCACCCTCCGGCCAACAAAAAACGTGGGCTTGCGCCCACGTCCCGCCTGCCAGTGGGTGGTCGTCAGTCACGACCGAACCCCATAAGTATAACGGATCGGGCAGATTTTTCCGGGTCGAACTTCGGGGATCAGGCGACGGCCGTCCGGACTGTCGGGTCGAGCCGCATCGGCACGACGGAACCGTGGCACCCGCGCCAAGACCGCGTCGGCGCCGACGCCACCGAGCAGGACGAGCGACACCTCTGCCGGCGCTCGAAACCGCAGCAGCCCGTAGAACACGGCGGCGATGATCGTCGCGACGACGAGCGGCGCGATCAACGGCAGTAGGCGGATGCCGCGGCGTCGGAGCAGCACCCCACCCCACACGCCCAGCGCGGCCAAGGGCCAGAACATCATCCAGCCGCTGAGCGACACCCACGTCGGTCGGCCCTCGATCTCGCTGAGTTCGGCCATTTGCATCGGGCGGAACACGCCCCACATGCGGCCTACACGTGCTGCGATCACGACGGGCACGCGATCGAAGTGGTGGCGCATGTACTCGAGCCCCTGGTCGCGTCGAGCCTCGTTGAGGACCGAGGCGTCGCCCCGTCCCCCGACACCGCAGAAGCCGTCCCAGTAACCGATCCGAGTCCCGGCGTACGTATCGTCACAATTCGCCCCGGCGAGCACGCCGCCTTCCCCGGTCGAAAGAAGTACCGGCCTTTCAAACCGCGTCAGGTTATAGACGGTCCATGGCGCTACCAGGATGACGGCGCCGAGAAGCGCGATGGCGGCGAGACGCAATCGTTGACGACGGGAGATTTCCCGAATCGTCAACACGGCGGGCAACACAAGGAGCGGCAAGAAGAGCGCAAGCTCGCTCCGGGTCAGTATCGCCAACCCGCAAGCGATTCCGACACCTGCGGCGTTCTTCCAATTCGGCGCGCGAAGCAAGCGGTACATCAGGAGCACGACGGCAGCGGTGCAGAGCGTCGCGAACGTCTCGGCGAGCAGCAGCCCGTCGCTGACCCACAGACTCGGATACACCGCGGCGATGCCGGCCGCCAGGAGGCCGACCCGCCCGCCCGCGATCGTGCGACCGATGAGCCCGACGAGAACGACAACGCCCGCGCCCGCGAGCCGCGACGGCGAGCCGCATGACGAGTTCGGAGTCGGTGACGCGGGCGACGGATGCCAGTGCCGCGCTCGTGAGCGGTGGGTGCGAGGCGTTCTCCTGCGTCGCCGCGCCCATCAGGGGGCTGAACCGGAAGCCGTTCCCGTCAGCGAGACTCTGGGCCGAACTCCGGTAATAGACCTCGTCCCACGTCAGGTCGTGCTGGGTGACGGCGACGACGTACACCGCCCGGCCCGCGAACGCGGCCACCGCGACGAACGCGAGCGCTGCCCAGAAGCGCCGACCCCCCATGGCAGCCGGAGAGTGTAACTGCGACTTATGGGACGTATCTATCGTATATGTGACTAAATTCGTCCCAGGAAGTGGAAAAAGCCGCGACGCGGCATGGGGCAGCTAGAGCCCGAAGATCTCGGCGAGCTCGTGGGGGACGGGCGCCTCGAGCTGCTCGTAGGTGCACGAGCTCGGATCCCGGTCGGTCCGCCAGTGTTGGAACCGGGCGGTGTGACGGAAGCGGTCGCCCTGGAGGTGCTCGTAGGCGACCTCGGCGACGAGCTCGATCCGCAGTGGCTCCCAGCGCATGTCCTTCTTGGCATTCCAGCGGCTGGGCGCGCCGGGCATGCGGCCCCCCGACTCCTGCGCCTGGGCGTCGGCCCACTCGCGCCACGGATGCCCCTCGAGGGCGTTCTTCCGGTACGGCTGGAGCTCTTTGGCGAGCTTCTTGCGGAGCGGCGCCGCGAAGCTGCTCGCCACCCCGACGTGGTGCAGCGTCCCCTCGTCGTCGTAGAGGCCGAGCAGCAGCGAACCGACGCCGTCGCCGTCCTTGTGGGTGCGGAACCCGGCGACGACGCAATCGGCGGTCCGCTGGTGCTTGACCTTGAACCAGGCGCGCTCGTTCTCGCGGTACTCCCCCGCGCCCGGCTTGGCGATCACGCCGTCGAGGCCGGCGCCCTCGAACTGCTCGAACCAGTCGGCGGCGATCTTCGGGTCGGCGGTCGCGGGGGTGAGGTGGATCGGTGGCTTGGCCCGGCGCAGCATGCGCTCGAGGCGCTGGCGCCGCTCCGACAGCGGGTGCGGGCGCAGGTCGTCGTCGCCCTCGGCGAGGAGGTCGAAGGCCACGAAGCTCGACGGCATCTCGGCCGCCAGCTTCGCCACCCGGCTCGCGGCCGGATGGATGCGCATCTGGAGACGGTCGAAGTCGAGGCCCTGCTCGGTGGCGATCACGATCTCGCCGTCCAGCACGGCTCGCTCGGGCAGCGCGCCACGCAGCGTTCTCGACGAGCTCGGGGAAGTACCGGTTGAACGGGCGCTCGTTGCGGCTCCCGAGCTCGATCTCGTCGCCGTCGCGGAACACGATGCACCGGAATCCGTCCCACTTCGGCTCGTAGAGCAACCCGTCGGCGGTCGGGAGATCGCGGACGAGCTTCGCGAGCATCGGCGACACCGGCGGCGTGACGGGAAGCGTCATGCCCGCCCCGCGAGGACGGCCGCGACCGCGTCGCCCGTGGCGAGCTCGTCTTCGTCGCCGGTGGCGCGGTCACGGCGCTCGACCACGCCGCGCGCGAGCCCGCGGGCGCCGACGGTGAGGCGTATCGGCATGCCGAGCAGGTCGGCGTCGGCGAACTTGATGCCCGGGCGCGCGTCGCGGTCGTCGTACAGCACCTCGACACCGGCCGCCGTCAGCTCGTCGTAGAGGCGGTCGGCGGCGGTCGCGACGTCGGCGGACTGATCGCCCTTGCCCGGAAGCGCCACCAGGTGCACGTCGTACGGCGCGATTGCGGCGGGCCACGCGAACCCGAGGTCGTCGTGGTGCTCCTCGGCGACGGCCGCGACCGTGCGCGTCACGCCGATCCCGTAACAACCCATCACCATCGGATGCTGCTCGCCTCCCTCGTCGGTGTACATGCAGTCGAGCGCTTCGGTGTACTTGGTGCCGAGCTGGAACACCTGCCCGACCTCGATGCCCCGGTCGACCGAGAGCGTCTCGCCGCAACGCGGGCACGGATCGCCCGTGACGACCTGCGCGATGTCGGCCCATACGTCGACGTGGAAGTCGCGATCGAGGACGGCGCGGCGGACGTGGTAGTCGGGCTCGTTCGCGCCGGTGACCCACGACTGCCCGGAGCGCACGAACCGGTCGGCGACGACCAGCGCCACGTCGGGGAGATGCGGACCGATGTAGCCCTTGGGCAGCTCGGGATGCTGTTCGAAGTCGTGATCGTCGAACAGCCGAGCGGTGCGTGGCGCGACGGCCTTTTGGAGCAGGTACGGGTTGACCTCGCGGTCGCCGGGCACCAACGCGAGCCCGACCTCGCCGTCGACGTCGAAGGCGATCGACTTGAGCAGCTCGCCGGGAGGAACCCCGAGCTCGGCGGCGACGCCGTCGATGCCGGGCAGGTTGGGGGTGTGCACCTTCTCCATGGCGGAGATGTCGCCTGCCGGCGCGACTCCTCCGTTGGTGGGTGCGCCGCGCGTCGCCACTTGCGTGTTGGCTGCGTAGTCGCAGCTCTTGCACCAGACGAAGGCGTCCTCGCCGACCGCGGCGACGGCCATGAACTCGTGGTTCACGTCTCCGCCCATCTGCCCCGCCTCGCCCTCGACGGGACGGAAGGTGAGGCCGCACCGGGTGAAGACGCGCGTGTAGGCGTCGAACATCTGCTGGTAGCTCCGCTTGAGGCCTTCCTCGTCGGCGTCGAACGAGTACGCGTCCTTCATCAGGAACTCGCGGCCGCGCAGGACGCCGAATCGGGGCCGAAGCTCGTCGCGGTACTTCCAGTTGATCTGGTACAGGTTCACGGGAAGGTCGCGATAGCTCGAGTACTCGTTGGCGACCGTCGTCGTGACGACCTCCTCGGCGGTGGGCGACAGGCAGAACCAGGTTTCCTTGCGGTCGTGTAAGCGGAACAACTCGGGGCCGTAGGTGTCGTTGCGGCCGCTGCGTTCCCACAGCTCGAGCGGCTGGATGATCGGCAGCAAGAGCTCCTGGGCGCCGGCGGCGTCCATCTCCTCACGGACGATCTGAGCGACCTTGCGCAGCACCCGGTTCCCGAGCGGCAGCCACGAGTAGACGCCGCTCGCCACCCGGCGGATGAAGCCGGCGCGGACGAGAAGCCGGTGGCTGTCGACCTCGGCGTCGGCCGGGTCGTCCCGCAGCGTGCGCAGGAACAGCTGCGACATCCGCATGGGCGGAGAATATCGACCGGCACCTGGGGTTCCGAGGAAGCGCACCCGGAGGGGATAGTCGACCGCCGGAGTGGGAAATATTCCTGACCTGGGCGGTGGTATTTCGAATCCGGACCCGCTAGCCTAAATCCGACCGCCGCACTCGGTTTTCCTGGATCCATCCCTTCGGAGGACGTATGGCCATCGACGTGAGCACGCTGTCGACCCGGCCCCTCGACCCCGTCGTCGACGAGGAGCTGGTCAAGTTCGAGCAAGGCGTCCGCGCAATATCTCGCCGACGAGATCGACGAGGACGTCTTTCGAGTCTTCCGGCTGAACCAGGGCATCTACGGCCAGCGCCAGGGCGGGCACAACCAGATGGTGCGGGTCAAGGTCCCCCACGGCTCGCTCGTTCCCGAGCAGCTCGAGATGCTCGGATACCTCGCCGACGAGTACTCGCGCGGCTGGGCGCCACCTCACCACCCGCCAGAACGTGCAGATGCACTTCGTGCAGCTGGAGCAGACGCCCGAGCTGCTGCGCCTGCTGGCGTCGGTCGACCTGACGACCCGGGAGGCGTGTGGCGACACCGTCCGCAACGTGACGGGTTGCCATCTCGCCGGCGCGTGCCCGTTCGAGGTGCTCGACATCAGTCCCTGGGCAAAGGCGACGACCGACTTCTTCCTGCGCAACCCGTACGCGCAGCGCATGCCGCGCAAGTTCAAGATCAACTTCTCGGGCTGCGTCACCGACTGCGGTCAGGCCATGTTCAACGACGTCGGCGTCATCGGCGTCAACCGGCCCAAGCCCGACGGCACGCTCGAGCCCGGCTTCAAGGTGTTCGTGGCCGGCGGGCTCGGTGCCAACCCGCACCCGGCGCAGGCGCTCGAGGAGTTCACGCCGCGCGAGCAGCTCATGCCGACGCTCGAGGCGATCGTGCGTGTGTTCGACCACTACGGCAACCGCGACAACAAGCTGCGGGCGCGCATGAAGTGGCTCGTCGACACCATGGGCATGGAGGAGCTGCGCGAGCGCATCTTCAAGGAGCGCAAGTTCCTGCCCGCAGCCGCCAGCTACGCCGGGTGGAATCCCCGACGCGGTCCAAGAGCACGGCGACGCCCCCGCCGGCGCGGGCAAGGGCCCGGTGACCCAGGTCGGCGAGGCGCCCGTCAACTTCCTCGGTCTGACGCAGTACGAGCGCTGGGAGAACGCCAACGTCGTGCGCGGCCGCGCCAACGGCACCGTCAGCGCCTACGCGTACGCCCGCCTCGGCGACATCACGTCCGACCAGTTCCGCGAGCTGGCCGAGATCCAACGCGAGTTCGGCTTCGAGGTGCGCGTCACGAACCGCCAGAACTTCGCCCTCCGGGGGCTACGGGAGGACCAGCTCGCCGACCTCCACGCGCGTCTCGGCGCGATCGGGATGGCGGAGCCGGGCGCCGAGCTCGCCCGCGACGTCGTGGCGTGCCCGGGCGCAGACACCTGCAACCTCGCCGTCACGCAGTCGCGCGGTCTCGCCGACGACATCGGCCAGGCACTCGAGAACGCCGGCCTGGCGGACGTCGGCGGGGTGCGCGTCAACATCTCCGGCTGCACGAACTCGTGCGGCCAGCACCACATCTCCGACATCGGCTTCGTCGGAGTCGAGCGCCGCGCCCACGGCCGCGCCGCTCCCGGCTACCAGATGCTGCTCGGCGGCAAGGTCGGCCACATGGAAGTGGCGTTCGGCGAGAAGGCGGCGAAGCTCCCGGCCAAGCGGGCGTCCGAAGCGGTCGTGCGCATCGTCGGCAAGTTCGCCGGCGAGCGCGACGCGGGCGAGACGTTCGGCGAATGGCTCGAGCGTTCCGGCGGCGCGGCCGCGGTCGGCACCGACGGTCAAGGACCTCGACGAGTTCCCGACGCCCGAAGAAGCGCCCGAGTTCTACGTCGACTTCGACGAGACCGGTCCGTACGAGAAGGAAATCGGCGACAGCGAGTGCGCCACATGACCACAACCGCGACGCCGATCCCCGACCTGGCCGAGCTCGCCGACGTCTCGGCGTCGCTCGAGTCCGCCCCCGCGTCGGCGGTGGTCGGCTGGGCGTGGGACCACTACGGCGACGATCTCGTGCTGGCGGCGTCGTTCCAGGACTGCGTGCTGATCGACGTGGCGGCGCAGGTCGCACCCGAGATCGAGGTCGTGTTCCTCGACACCCAGTACCACTTCGCCGAGACGCTCTGGTACGTCGACCAGGTCCGCCGCCGCTACGACCTCAATCTGACCGTCATGCAGCCCGAGATCGCGCCGGACAACCGGTGGCAGCAGGATCCCGACGGGTGCTGCGCGCTGCGGAAGGTCGAGCCCCTGGGCCGTGCCCTGGAGGGCAAGGCGGCCTGGATGACCGGCTTGCGGCGGGTCGAGGCACCGACCCGGGCCAACGCACCGATCGTCTCGTACGACATCGGGCGCGGTCTGGTGAAGGTGAACCCGCTGGCCACGTGGACCGACGACGACGTCGAGGGATACGTGCGGGACCGTGACCTGCCGGTGCACCCACTGGCTGATCGGGGCTACGGGTCGATCGGCTGCTGGCCGTGCAGTCATCCCGTCGGCAACGGCGAGGACCCACGCGCCGGTCGCTGGGCGGGCACGGACAAGATCGAGTGCGGCCTACACACGTAGGCCGGGCTCGACGATGACCGCATCCCGCCTCTCCCCGGTGGCACACGACGCCTCCGGCCAGCACACTGGCCACGTGCAGCGGCAGCTCTCGCACCTCGGGGCGCTCGAATCCGAATCGATCCACATCATTCGGGAGGTCGCAGCAGAGTTCGAGCATCCGGTGCTCTTGTTCTCGGGCGGGAAGGACTCGGCGGTGATGCTGCGCCTGGCCGAGAAGGCGTTCGCGCCGGCGCCGATCCCGTTCCCGGTCATGCACGTCGACACCGGGCACAACTTCCCCGAGGCGCTCGAGTTCCGCGACCGGCGGATCGCCGAGCTCGGCGTCCGGCTCGTCGTCGCCTCCGTCCCTGATGCCATCGCCGACGGGCGCGTCGTCGAAGACCGCCCGGGAGCATCGCGGAACCGGCTCCAGACGACCGTGCTGCTCGAGTCGATCGCCGAACACCGCTTCGACGCCGTGTTCGGCGGCGGGCGCCGCGACGAGGAGAAGGCCCGGGCGAAAGAGCGCGTCTTCTCGCACCGCGACGAGTTCGGTCAGTGGGACCCGAAGAACCAACGGCCCGAGCTGTGGAGCCTGTACAACGGGCGGCGCAAAGCCGGCGAGCACATGCGCGTGTTCCCGCTGTCGAACTGGACCGAGCTCGACGTGTGGCAGTACGTCGCCGCCGACGAGGTCGAGCTCCCCTCGATCTACTACGCACACCGGCGCGAGGTGTTCCGCCGCGACGGGATGCTCATGGCGGTCGGGCCGTACCTCCCGAACATCGACGGCGAGGAGCCGTTCGAAGCCACGGTGCGGTTCCGGACCGTCGGCGACATGAGTTGCACGGCCGCGGTCGAGTCGAGGGCCGCCACGCCCAGCGAGATCGTCGTCGAGATCGCCGCGTCCCGTATCACCGAGCGCGGTGCCACTCGCGCCGACGACCGGTTCTCGGAGGCGGCGATGGAGGACCGGAAGCGCGAGGGCTACTTCTAATGGAGCTGCTGCGGCTGGCGACGGCGGGGTCGGTCGACGACGGCAAGAGCACGCTCATCGGCCGCCTGCTGTACGACTCGAAGCAGATCCTCGAGGACCAGCTCGAGGCGATCGAGCGCACGAGCCGTGAACGCGGCGACGAGTACACCGACCTCGCCCTGCTGACCGACGGGCTCCGGGCGGAGCGGGAGCAGGGCATCACGATCGACGTGGCGTACCGGTACTTCGCCACGCCGAAGCGGAAGTTCATCATCGCCGACACCCCCGGCCACATTCAGTACACGCGCAACATGGTGACCGGCGCGTCGACCGCAAACCTGGCCATGATCCTGATCGATGCGCGCAACGGCATCCTCGAGCAGTCGAAGCGCCACGCGTTCATCGCGTCGCTGCTGCGGATCCCGCACCTCCTGCTGTGCGTCAACAAGATGGACCTCGTCGACTACGACCGGGCCGTGTTCGACGAGATCAAGGACGAGTTCACCGCCTGGGCGAGCCGGCTCGACATCACCGACCTGACATTCATCCCGATCTCGGCCCTCCATGGCGACAACGTCGTCGAACGCTCACTCAACATGGAGTGGTACGACGGGCCGTCGCTCCTCCACCATCTCGAGGAGGTGTACATCGCGTCGGACCGTAACCTCATCGACTGCCGGTTCCCGGTCCAGTACGTGATCCGGCCCAAGAGCAACGCACACCACGACTACCGGGGCTACGCCGGGATGATCGCCGGCGGCGTGTTCAAGCCCGGCGACGACGTCGTGGTCCTGCCCTCCGGGTTCACCTCGACGATCCGATCGATCGACACCGCCGACGGCCCGGTCGACGAGGCATTCCCGCCCATGTCGATCACGATGACGCTCGACGACGACGTCGACGTGAGCCGGGGCGACATGATCTGCCGGCCGCACAACCATGCGAGCGTCGGGCAGGAGCTCGACGCGATGGTGTGCTGGCTCACGGACCAATCCGAGCTACGCGCCGGCGCCAAGCTGGCGATCAAGCACACGACCCGTTCAGCGCGGGCGCTCGTCCGCGACCTGCTCTACAGGCTCGACGTCAACGAGCTGCACCGCGACGAGGACGCCGACGCGCTCACGCTCAACGAGATCGGGCGGATCACGTTGCGAACCACCGCGCCGCTGTTCTTCGACGAGTACCGCCGCAACCACACGACCGGCAGCTTCATCCTGATCGACGAGACGACGAACAACACCGTCGGGGCGGGCATGATCCTGGGCGAGACCGACTAGCCACGTGGGATACCCGCGGTCGGGTGGCCGCGGGGACAGAATGGGCCCGTGACAGACGAGCAACGCCCGAAGGCGATCGACCGCATGCTCGGGATCGTTCCGGTCGACGCCGTGCTCCGGCAAGTCGACGTGCAAGCCGTGCTCGACCGGATCGACCTGCAGGCGCTCATCGACCGCATCGACCTCAACGAGGTGCTGGCCAACGTCGACATCGACCAGCTGGCGGCGCGCCTCGACCTCGACGCGTTGATTCAGCGCATCGACGTGAACGCGATCGTCGACCGAGTGGACATCAACGCCGTCATCGACCGCGTCGACATCGAAGATCTCGTGGCCCGCACCGAGATCGGTCGGATGATCATGTCGTCGACGACGAGCATCGTGACGAGCACGCTCGATGCGGCCCGGTCCACGGGTGTCGGCCTCGATCAGTTCGTGATCCGCTGGGTCGACCGGGTCCTGCGCCGGCCGCGCGGCACCTCCTCGGGCGGGCCGGCTCGGCTCGTGGCGTCAGCATGACGCGCTCGAGGACGCGCGAGCCGGAGCCCAGCCTGACGGGGCACTACGCCGGTGCCGTCACGCGGCTCATCTCGTACGTGATCGACTCCTTCCTCGTCTCCGCCATCTTCTCGCTCGTGACCGCCGGCGCCTTCTGGTTGGTCGAGCTGTTCACGGGCGAGAACTACGACGCCTCGGACATCGGTTCGGTGGCCGGTGGCATCGTCTTCCTCGTCTGGCTCTTCCTCTACTTCTGGGCCCCGATGTCGGCGTGGGGGCGGACTTTGGGGATGGCGATCATGGGGCTCGAGCTCGTTCGCCGCGACGGGAGCCGGGTCGGCGCGGGCCGGGTGGCAATTCGCGTGATCACGTTCCCGCTCTCGTTCCTGCTGCTCGGGCTCGGATTCATCGGGATCCTCGTCGGCCGCGAGCATCGGGCGCTGCAGGACGTCTTCGCGGGTACCACGATCGTGTATGCGTGGGACGCTCGGGCGGCGCGACTGCGGTTCCTCGCCACCCATCGGACGTCCGCATAAGCGCATCGAGCCGCGGCGCGGCCGCCTGCGAAGATGGCGGGATGGCCGTCCACGAAGTCGCCGAGGAAGGCTTCGGCCGCGGGGCCGAGGTGTACGAACGGGTCCGTCCCTCGTACCCCGCCGACGCGGTGGCGTGGCTGGTCGACAACCTCGGGCTCGGGCCCGGCCGCATCGTGCTCGACCTCGCGGCCGGGAACGGGCAAGTTCACGCGACTGCTCGCGCCGTCCGGCGCGACGGTGCTCGCGGCCGAGCCCGTCGAGGGGATGCGCCGACGGTTCGTCGCCGCCGTGCCCGGCGTCCCCGTCGTCGCCGCCGTCGCCGAGGCGCTGCCGATCGCACGCCGGTCCCTGGATGCAGTCACCGTCGCCCAGGCGTTCCACTGGTTCGACGCCGACCGGGCCTTCGGCGAGTTCGCCCGCGTCCTCCGCCCACGCGGACGGGTCGGGCTGATCTGGAACGCGCGGGACCGCTCGTCGGACTGGGTGAACGAGGTGTGGTCGATCATGGACCGGGTCGAGAAGCGGGCACCGTGGCGCGACCACGAGCACTGGCGATGACGCGGCACTCGGCGCGCGGCCGGGGTTCGGGCCGCTCCACTCCGAGAAGTTCCGGCACGAGCAGTCGATCACGCCCGACGGGCGTCGTCGACCGCGTTGCGTCGGTCAGCCACGTCGCCGTGCTGCCGCCGGCGGACGCGGCAACGAGTCCTCGACGAGGTGCGTGCCGTGCTCACCAACCATCCCGACGCGCGGGGACGCTCGGAGCTGCGACTTCCGTACCGGGTCGATGCCTACTGGTGCGAGCGCGCATGAGCCGACGGTCGCTGCGGACGAGCGTCGCGATCACCGGCGGGCACGTCGCCGGGTGGCTCTCCCGCGTCACCGGACGCGGCCAGGGCGCGACGATCAGCGGGCGCGTGATCAACGCGATTGCGCCGAACGCGCTCGCGCAGCTGGCGGCCGGGCAGCGGGTGGCGCTGGTTTCGGCGACGAACGGCAAGACGACCACGACCCGGTTGCTCGCCGCGGCCGTCGCCCGCACCGGCGAGCCCGTGGTGAGCAACGCCACCGGCGCCAACCTCACCTCGGGCATCGCGCCCATCCTCGCCACGGCGCGGGCGCCCGGCCTGGCCGTGCTCGAGGTCGACGAGCGGGTCCTGCCCCGAGTGGTCGACCCGCTCGGCGCGGAGCTGCTCGTGCTCGGCAACCTCAGCCGGGACCAGCTCGACCGCTACGGCGAGGTGCACGCGGTCGGGGACCTGTGGCGCCACGTGGCCGAGACGCACCCCGACCTGCGGGTGGTCGCCAACGCGTCCGACCCGCACGTGGTGTGGGCGGCGACGCCCGCCAAGACCACATGGGTGGACCTCGGGCTGGGCTGGCGGAACGACGCCGCCACGTGCCCGAACTGCGCCGCGCTCCTCAGCTGGAGCGCCGATCGGTTCGATTGCCCGTCGTGCGGCTTCGGGCAGCCGGCGACGCCGAACCGGCTCGACGGCGACACGCTCGTGCTCGACGGGACGCGCGTGCCGCTGCACCTCGCGCTGCCGGGCCGCTGGAACCTCGCCAACGCCGCCCTGGCCGTGACCGCGGCCACGACACACTTCGGCGTCGATCCCCACGACGCCGCCGACGCCGCGACGACGATCACCACGGTCGCGGGCCGGTACATGACGGTCGCGCTCGCCGACGGACGGCGCGCCCGTGTGCTGCTCGCAAAGAACCCGGCGGGATGGTCGGAGGTGCTGCATCACTTGTCGGACCGCAACTGCTCGGTGGTGATCGCCGTGAACGCGCGCGTCGCCGACGGCAAGGACCCGTCGTGGTTGTGGGACGTTCCCTACGAGCTGCTACGCGGCCAGCCGGTCGCTGCCGCCGGCGAGCGCGCGTACGACGTCGCGGTGCGGCTCCGCTACGCCGAGGTCGACCACGTCGTCGAGCCCGACCCGCTCGCGGCCGCGGCCAAGCTGCCGGGCGACGACGTCAACATCGTCGCGTCGTACACGCAGTTCTCCGCGATCTACCGGAGATTCGGATGAGCGCAGCGTCCGAGTCCGCGGTGCGCGTCGGCCTGGTGTATCCCGAGTTGCTCGGGACGTACGGCGACCGCGGCAACGCCGTGGTGCTGGTGCAACGGCTGCGGTGGCGCGGCCACGCCGCCGAGCTGGTCGAGGTCACCGCGGGCGCGCCCATCCCGGATTCGCTCGACGTCTACCTGTTCGGCGGCGGGGAGGACGACCCGCAGGTCATGGCGTCGGCGGGCATGCGGAGCTCGCGCGCCGCGATCGACCGCGGGCGCGCCGGCGGCGCGGCCGTGCTCGCGGTGTGCGCCGGGTTCCAGCTCATCGGCCACAGCTACGAGGCCGCCGACGGCACGATGATCGACGGCCTCGGGCTGGTCGACGCCGTCACTCGCGCCGGGCCCAACCGGCTCATCGGCGAGCTCGTCGTCGAGCCCGACCCGCCGCTCCCCGTGCTCACCGGCTTCGAGAACCACGGTGGACGCACCACGCTCGGGGCGTCCGAGCGGCCGCTCGGACGAGTGCTCGCCCGCAACGGCCGCGGTGGCGACACCGAGGGGCTCGTGGGCGAGCGCCTGATCGGCACGTACATGCACGGCCCGGTGCTCCCCCGCAACCCCGCTCTCGCCGATCACATCCTCTCGTGGGTCGTCGGCGAGCTGTCGCCGCTCGACTCGACCACCGAGGAGCAGCTCCGCGCCACCCAATTGCACGCGGGCTCGGCGCGAGGCGTGCGGAAGTGGTGGCAGGAACGGGTGCTGGCGCGGGGCTGATGACGCGGCACCTATCTACGACCGGATCGGGCGTGGTTACGCGCAGCGCCGTCAGCCGGATCCGCGCATCGCCGCCCGGGTCGCTCGGGCCTTGGGAGGCACGCACGATCGTGAACGTCGGCGCGGCTCCGGCTCGTACGAGCCGGAGGATCGGCAAGTGGTCGCGGTCGAGCCGTCCGAGGTCATGATCACGCAACGGTCGCGGGCAGCGCCGGTCGTGCGGCGGTGGCGGAGGCGCTGCCGTTCCCGAACCGCCATTTCGACGCCGCATTGCGCGTCCTCACCGTTCATCACTGGGCGGACGCGAAGCGCGGCCTGGCCGAGCTCCGCCGAGTCGCGCGACGTCAAGTGATCTTCACGTGGGACCCAACGCATCTCGCCCGGTTTTGGTTTACCGCGATTACCTTCCGGAAGCGGTGGCGCTCGACGCCGGGTTCATCACTCTCGAAGCCACGTTGGCGCTCCTCGGTCCTGCAACCGTCGTACCGGTCCCGGTTCCTCACGACTGCCACGACGGGTTCTTCGCCGCCTACTGGCGGCGTCCGGAGGCGTACTTCGACGCGGACGTCCGCGCCGGCATCTCCGGGTTCGCCATCCTCGACAAGAACGTGGTCGAACACGCCCTGGAGCTTCTGGCCGACGACCTGGAGTCGGGTGAGTGGTACCGGCGCAATGAGCAGCTGCTCGAGCTCGACGAGATCGACCTCGGTTACCGGCTCATCGTGTCGGAGAACGCATAGTGCTGCGTGCCATTCCGCTCGCCGCCTGTCTGCTGATCTTTGCCGGGTGCACCGACGGATCTTCTGATTCGGCTCGGAGACCGGCGAAGGTTCCGCATCCGCCGTTTCCTTGGCCTCCAACACATCCCTCGATAAAGCCGCCTGGCAGAGGATGTGGCGCGACCCCGGGAACGTCACGGGACCGCTGCCTCGAGGTCAGGGACCGTACCGACGTCCGATCAGGCGGGTTCGTTGTCGGGAACTTCGTGAGCTTCCGCCGCTCCTGGGACGGCACCTACGAGCGGTCGAAGCTGTACTACATCCCACTGCACCCTGACGACATGGCGCCGCTGGAGGTGTCGGCGACGCGACTCGGGACCGAACCGCCTCTGACCGTCCCGCTGCAATTCAACTGGGCGCCTTCCTGGACCGCTTTCGGAGCGCCGTTCTACGTTTCCGGAACCGTGCTGCCCGAGCGGGGCCATTGGCGACTGGAAGCCGTCGCCGGACGCAACCGAGGTTGCTTCGAGCTGCAGCTCTGAGCAACGCCGGGCTACTCCGCGATCTCGCGGATCTTCTCGATCTTCTCGTCCGCTTCGTTGGCGTCGGTGCCCTGGATCTGGAGGAGCTCGTCGCGGGTGCGCTCGGCTTCGGCCTCGGCGCCCTCGTCGGCGGCGGCCAGCCGGGCCTCGATGCCCTCGGCCATGATCCGCTCGCCTTCGTCGATCAGCGCGTCGACCATCTCGGCTTCGGGCACGACGCGCACGACCTTGCCCTTCACGAACAGGTGGCCCTTGCCGCGACCGGCGGCGATGCCGAGGTCCGCTTCACGGGCCTCGCCCGGTCCGTTCACCACGCAGCCCATGACCGCGACCTGGAGCGGGATGTTGCGCTCGGAGAGGGCTTCCTGGGCGTCGTTGGCGACGCGGATCACGTCGACCTCGGCGCGCCCGCAGCTCGGGCACGCGATCAGGTCGAGGCCCTTGCGCT
The DNA here is from genome assembly GCA_963768605.1 of uncultured Actinomycetes bacterium. Lineage (GTDB taxonomy): Bacteria > Actinomycetota > Acidimicrobiia > IMCC26256 > JACDBD01 > JALZAA01. The sequence continues at coordinate 301,289 of CAVYIP010000022.1, forward strand.
CGCGGAGCCCGAGCGTCTCGAGCAGCTGCCGGCCCGCCCGCGCCTCCTCGACCGGATCGGCGGTCAGCGAGAAGCGGATCGTGTCGCCGATGCCCTCGGCGAGCAGCGTCCCGATGCCGACGGTCGACTTGACCAGCCCGCCGGGGAGCGGACCGGCCTCGGTGACGCCGAGGTGCAGCGGGTAAGTCGACGGTCTCGGACAGGAGCCGGTAGGCGTCGATCATCACCGGCACGTTCGACGACTTCACCGAGATCTTGACGTCCTCGAAGCCGACGTCGGCGAAGTACGCAAGCTCACGTTGCGCCGAGGCGACCAGCGCCTCGGGCGTCGCACCGCCGTGGTGCTGCGCGATGTCGGGATCGAGGCTGCCGGCGTTCACGCCGATGCGGATGGGCAACCCGCGGTCCTTGGCCTCGCGCGCCACCGTCTTGATCTGCTCCGGCTTGCGGATGTTGCCGGGGTTGAGCCGGAGCGCCTGCACGCCCGCCTCCATCGCCGCCAGCGCGAGCTTGTACTGGAAGTGGATGTCGGCGACGAGCGGGACCGGCGACCGGGGAACGATCTGGGCGAGCCCTTCGGCGGCCTCCTCCTCGTTGCAGGTGCAGCGCACGATGTCGGCGCCCGCAGCAGCGAGCGCGTACACCTGACTCAGCGTGCCGTCGACGTCGGCCGTCTTCGTCGTCGTCATCGACTGCACCGAGACGGGAGCGCCCCCGCCCACGGGCACGTCACCGACGCGGATCTGTCGGGTCATCTTCCGCTCGTGCATCGCGCCCAGCCTACGGGCGCGCGCCGGAGCGAGCGAAGCGCGTGTGTGAAGAAGCGATCAGGATCCGCTGAAGATCTGGCGGATGTCGAGGAACATCGCCGAGAGGCCGAGTGTGAGGAAGACGACGAGGACGAGCGCGGTCACGGGAACGAGTTTGCGGAAGTCGACCCGCACCTCGCGTCCCCGGATCTTCGACGCGGCCTGCTCGTAGATGACGACCGCGGCGTGCCCGCCGTCGAACGGCAGCAGCGGGATGAGGTTGAACAGGGCGACGATGAGGTTGATGGCGCCGAGCAGGAACAGGAGGCTCCACACGTTCCCGCCGACGAGGTCGCCGCCGATGTCGACGATCCCGATGATGGATCGCGGACGCTCGTTCGAAGCCGGGCTTCCCTGCTTCGGCGCGTCGCCGGTGAAGTTCTTGCTGTAGCGCTCGATGCCGTCGGGCGAGAAGAGGCGCCCGATGCCCGCGCCGGTGTCGCGCGTGATCTGACCCATCGTCGAAACGGACTCGGGAACGGCTTCGAACGGGTTGAAGGACCGGTACGACGACACGCTCTGGCCCACCGACACGCCGATGATCCCGCTCTTGTCGCTGCTGCTCCGCTCCTTCGGGACCGCCGTGACCGTCGCGGTCCCGCCGTCCCGTTCCACGACGATCGTCGTGGGCTGCCCGACGCGGTCGCGCAGCGCTTGGGCGATGTCGCGATCGACGTCGAGGCGCTGCCCGTCGACGCCGATGATGCGGTCGCCGTCACGAATGCCCGCCTCTGCCGCCGGGCTGTTCGGGACGACGCGCGAGACGTTGGCTTCGAGCGTGTCGGGAAGGCCTCGGCCGATGAGCGCGACGAAGATGAGAAGGAAGGCGAGAATCAGGTTGACGCGTCACGCCGGCGAGGATGACGGTGAGCCGGTTGCCGAAGGGCGCGTGCCGGAACGTGCGCGACTCCTCGTCGGGATCGACGTCCTCGAGGTTGCTCATCCCGACGATGCGGACGTAGCCGCCGGCGGGGATGGCCTTCACGCCGTACTCCGTCTCGCCCCGCCGGAACGACCACACGCGCGGCCCGAAGCCGAGGAAGAACTCCGTCACCTTCATGCCCGCGCGCTTGGCCGTGAAGTAGTGACCGGCCTCGTGGAGCATGATCAGCGCCACGATGCCGAAGATGATCGCGAGGGTGTCGATCGTCGACGGGCGGAAGACGGCGAGGACGATCAGGCCGAGCAGGACCAGCAGGAGCGAGATGCCGGCGCCGCGGCGGGTGACGTCCGTGCCGGCTTCCTCGAGGGGGTCCTTCACGCTGCGCTTCTCCGTTCCACCGCTGCCCGGGCGCGCTCGCGCGCGAGTCGGTCAGCTTCGAGAACGTCGGCGACATCCCCGACGTTCCCGGTTCCCCGCTGCATCACGTCCTCGACCACGGACGCGATGCCCAGCCAGGGGATCCGCCCGCCGAGGAACGCCTCGACCGCGACCTCGTTGGCCGCACTGAGGGTCGCCGGAGCGCCGCCTCCGGCCCGGCCCGCCGCGTACGCGAGGCCGAGGCAGGGGAAAGCCTCGTGATCCGGGGTCTCGAAGGTGAGCGCCCCGAGGCGGGTCCAGTCGATGGCCCCGAACGGCTGGTCGAGCCGGTCCGGCGCGCCCAGCGCCAGGCCGATCGGGAGGCGCATGTCGGGTTGCGACAGCTGGGCAACGGTGGCGCCGTCCGTGAACTCGACCATCCCGTGCACGATGGACTGGGGGTGCACGACGACGTCCACATGGTCGAAGTCGACGCCGAACAGCTCGTGCGCCTCGATGACCTCCAAGCCCTTGTTCATCAGCGTCGACGAGTCGATGGTGATCTTGGCGCCCATGGTCCAGGTCGGATGCTGCAGCGCGTCGGCGACGGTCACACGCTCGAGCTCGGCTCGCGACTTGCCACGGAAGGGCCCGCCGCTGGCGGTGAGAAGAATGCGGCGCACCTCGTGCGGGGTGCCGGCGCGCAGCGCCTGGTAGATGGCGGAGTGCTCCGAGTCGACCGGAACGATCTCGCCGCCGCCGCTTCCCCGCTCCTTGGCGACGACCGGCCCGCCGGCGATGAGGCTCTCCTTGTTGGCGAGCGCGAGGCGCTTGCCGTGCGTCAACGCGGAGAGTGTGGCCGGTAGGCCGGCGAAGCCGACGACCGCGTTCAGGACGACGTCGGCCTCGGGCAGCGCCGCCAGCGCCGCGAGCGCGTCGGGCGTGTCGACGCCGAGGTGCGTGCGGTCGGGCGGGACGTCGAAGTCGGCCGCTTGGCGAGAGAGCAGCTCTTCGTTGCGGCCCGCGGCCAGCGCCACGACGCGGTAACGGTCGCGATGCGATGCGATGACGTCGAGGGCCTGAGTCCCGATCGATCCCGTCGATCCGAGGAGGACGACGTTCGTCGTCCGGCTCATCCGATCTTGAGTTGGATGGCCAGGTAGTAGACGGCCGGGAGGCAGAACAGCATCGCGTCGAAGCGGTCGAGGACGCCGCCGTGCCCCGGCAGAAGGTTCCCGAGGTCCTTGATGCCGAGGTCGCGCTTGATCATCGACTCGCACAGGTCGCCGATCGGGGCGACGATGGCGACGACGAGGCCGAGCGCGAGGCCGTGACTGATCTTCCCGTTCCACGGCGCGAGCGTCGTGCCGACGATCCCGCCGAGCACGACCGCGGCGACCATCCCGCCGAACAGCCCTTCCCAGGTCTTGTTCGGTGACAGTCGGGGCGACATGCGGCTGCGTCCGAACTGCGAGCCGATGAGGTACCCGAACACGTCGTAGCCGATCGCGCACAGGGCGAGACCGATGATGAGGCCGGTGCCGTCGGGGGCGCTGAGCAGCAGGCCGGCGAACGCGCCGAAGATGCCGATGTAGCCGAACCCGAACACCGTGATGGCGATGTTGACGATCGGGCGCGCCTTCACCACTTCGAGCATGTACCAGAGCATGGTGAACGCGACCACGAGGACCGCGACGAGCGGGAAGGCGTCGAGCCCCTCGCTGTACGCGATACCGACGATCGACACGGACCCGAGGAGCCCGATCACCGTCGCCGGGTGGTAGCCGGCGCGGCGGAACGCCTCGTAGAGCTCGAACGAAGCGGCGCCCACGATCACCGCCACCAGGATCGTGGTCGCCCCGGTGCCGAGCTTGAGCATGATGAGGGCCACGACCGCGATGGCGATCCCGGTCAGCAGGCGAGTGATGAGATCAGCCGGCGGGCCGTGCCCCTGAACGGGGGCCGGGGGCTCCTCGCCTTCGAGGGGCCCGGGGGCCCGCGTGCGCCGTCCGGGCCGACGGCGACTGTTGCCCCCGCGCCGGCGGGCGGCCACCTCCGCTTCGAACGACTCGTCGTCATCGTCGTCGACGGGAACGTCGCGATCACGCAGCGCGCCGAGCGCCAGGGAGTCGTCCTTGAGCAGCTCCGGCGAGAAGTCACCCTCGGCCCAGTCGCTGTCCTCGACCCGGTAGCGGGGCGACTGCCCGCTCGCCGACTTCCAGCGGTCGAGCTCGTCGTCAGGCGGGGCCGCCGGCTGCTCGCCGGAGACCACGGTCGGCACCTCGCCGGTCGGAGGTTCGGTCCAATGCGGAAGGCGCACCGGCCCGCTCGCGTCGGCGGGCGTCTCGGGCCGCCGCCGCGACTCGGGCGGCGGCGTCGCGGTCTTCGCGCGACGTGCGGCTCGTTTGCCGCGGCGCGTCCGAGGCCTGGACCCGGTGTCGGTGTCGGTCGTGTCCGTGTCGGTGTCGGATTCGAAGTCGGAGTCGGACCGGGTCATGCCCTGCGACGACGCCGACCACGTCGGGTCCCCTTCGAACTCGAAGTCCGTCGCGCGCTCGCCCCAGAACTCCTCGGAGTCGTCGACGGCGCGTCGACCGCGGCGCGGCACGGATCGTGACGACTGCTCGTCGGGCCCGAGCACTCGCACGCCTTCGCCCTCGCCGCGCGGTGCTGCTGTCTCTTCGTCTTCGAAACCGAGCTGATCAGGCTCGTGATCGTCACGCCAGTCGGACACGGCACCCCTTCCGGTCCGATACCAGGCTAGACCCTTGTCCCCCCGAGGTCGTGTATCCCGGCGGGTCGCCGGCCGGACCGCCGGGTCCGGCCGGGGCGGCGGGCGCGCATCGCGGTGGCGGCGGCTTCGCCGACCGCCGCCGCAAGCCGGAGCTCGCGACGGCGACAATCAGACTTCGAGCAGCTCCCGCTCCTTGTGTTCGAGCATCTGGTCGATCTCCTCGACCGTCGTGTGCGTGACCTTCTCGAGCTCCTTCTCGGCTCGGTCGAGGTCGTTCTTCGACAGGTCGCCGTCCTTCTCGAGCGCTTCGAGGTCGTGACGCGTCTGCCGGCGGATGTTGCGCACCGCCACGCGACCCTCCTCGGCCCGGTTCCTCACGACCTTCACGAGCTCCCGACGACGCTCCTCCGTCAGAGGCGGGAACACCAGTCGCACGACCTGCCCGTCGTTGGACGGGTTGATCCCGAGATCGCTCACCTGGATCGCTTTCTCGATCGCCTTCATCGATCCCTTGTCGTAGGGCGAGATGACGAGCACGCGCGGCTCGGGAACGCTGATGCCAGCGATCTGTTGGAGCGGGACCTCGACCCCGTACGCGTCGACCTTGAGCTTCTCGACGAGGCCGGGCGTGGCGCGGCCCGTACGGATCCCGCCGAACTCCTCTTGCAGGTGCGCGACCGCCTTGCGCATCTTGTCCCGGCACTCCTCGAACACGAGCGCACGGAGGTCGTCGCCGCCATCACTCATCGCGCCTCAGCCGCCTCGGAGCTGACCAACGTCCCGATCGGCTCGCCGAGCAGCGCCCGGTGGATGTTCCCGGGCGCGCTCACGTCGAACACCATGATCGGCAGCTGGTTGTCCATGCAGAACGTGATCGCGGTCGAGTCCATGACCTGGAGGCGGCGGTTGAGCACCTCGAAGTGGCTGACCTCGGTGAGTTTCACCGCTGCGGGGTCGCGGCGCGGGTCGGCGCTGTAGACCCCGTCGACGCCGGAATGCGTGCCCTTGAGAATGGCGGCGGCGCCGATCTCGGCCGCCCGCAGCGCGGCGGTGGTGTCGGTCGTGAAATACGGGTTGCCGGTCCCGGCGGCGAACACGACGACCCGGCCTTTCTCGAGGTGCCGGATGGCGCGCCGCGGGATGTACGGCTCGGCGATCTGGGCCATGGTGATCGCGGTCTGGACACGCGTCGGCTGCCCCACGCCTTCCAGGGCGTCCTGCAACGCGAGCGCGTTGATGACGGTCGCCAGCATCCCCATGTAGTCGGCCCGGGCCCGGTCCATGCCCCGCTCGGCGCCGGGCATGCCGCGGAAGATGTTCCCCCCGCCGACGACGACAGCGATCTCGACACCGAGCTGGGTGTTCGCGGCGGCGACCTCTTCGGCGATGCGCTGGACGACGGCGGCGTCGATGCCCGAGCCCGTCGCCGCGTCGGCGAACACCTCACCCGAGAGCTTCAGGACCACCCGGTCGTACCGGGACGCCTCCCCCAACGCGTCTCCCTCGGCTTTCTCTCGCGGCCCGGCCCGTCGCCTATTCGGCGCCGACCTGGATCCGGACAAACCTGCGGACGGTCGCATCCTTGCCGAGCTCGCCGAGGAGCTTGCCGACGGTGGTCTTCGGCTCCCGGACGAACGGCTGCTCGACGAGGACGGTGCCCTTGTAGAAGCCGTTCAGCCGCCCCTCGACGATCTTCGGGAGGGCCTGCTCGGGCTTCCCCTCGTTGCGGGTGAGCTCCTCGAGCACGGTCCGCTCCTTCTCGACGACCTCGGCGGGGACATCGTCGCGCGTGACGTACTGCGGTGCGGCCGACGCGATGTGCAGCGCGATGTCGTGCGCGACCTCGCGGGCGCGGGCGTCGGAAGGGTCGACGCCGCCGACCTCGACGAGGACGGCGATCGTCCCCCGCTCGCTCTGGATGTGCTTGTACCCGTCGACGATCCCGTCGGCGGACTCGACGCGCGCAACGCGACCGATCGCGACGTTCTCACCCAGCGTCGCCCCGAGCTGCTTGACCGCGTCTCCGACCGTCCCGCCCTCGTACGGCCGGCTCTCGAGGTCGTCGTCGCCCTGTTCGGCCACGATCTTCGTGAGCGCGGCGAGCATGGTGCGGAAGTCGGCCCCTTTGGCGACGAAGTCGGTCTCGCAGTTCAACTCGACGGCCGCGCCCACGCTGTCCTCGACGAGCACGTCGACGGCGCCGTCCTGCGCCTCCCGCCCGGCGCGCTTGGCCGCGCCGGCCAGGCCCTGGGTACGGAGCCAGTCCTTGGCCGCCTCGATGTCGCCGCCGGTCTCCTGGAGCGCGGTTCGGCAGTCGAGCATGCCGGCGCCGCTCTGCTTGCGCAGCGCCGCGATGTCTTTGGCCGAGATCTCAGCCATTGCTCGCGCCTCCGCTTTCGGTCGTGGCCTCGACGGGCGCCTCGGCGGGCGGCGCGGCCTCGGCTCGCGCCGTCGCCGGCGGTGTCCGGGGGCGGCGGCGGTGGTGGCTTGCGCTTCGCGTCGCGAAGACGCGCCTCGCGCTGCTCCTGGGCCTTGGCGGCCTCGCCGCGGGCGCGGCGCTGCTCGTCGGCCTTGCGGCGCTCCTCCTCGGGATCGGGCGGCGGCGCCTGCTCCTCGGCCTTGGCCGCAGGCTTCCCGCCCTTCTTCTGGGCGAGCACGCGGCCTTCCTCGACGGCGTCGGCGACGACGCGGCTCATGAGCGCGGCGGAACGGATGGCGTCGTCGTTGCCGGGAATCACGTAGTCGATGACGTCCGGGTCGCAGTTGGTGTCGACCACGGCGACGACCGGGATGCCGAGGCGGTTGGCCTCCGTCACCGCGATGTGCTCCTTCTTCGTGTCGATCACGAAGATGGCGTTCGGCAGCTTCTCGAGGTTGCGGATGCCGCCGAGGTTCCGCTGCAGCTTCGTGAGGTCCCGCGTGATCTTCAGCGCTTCCTTCTTGGGCATCTGCGCGGTCTCGCCCGACTGGACGAGACGCTCCAGCTCGCGCAGCTGTGAGACGCGCGAGTGAACGGTCTGGAAGTTGGTGAGCGACCCGCCGAGCCAGCGGTAGTTGACGTACGGCTGGCCGCTGCGCTGGGCCTGGTCCTGGATCGGCTCCTGGGCCTGCTTCTTGGTGCCGACGAACAGGACAGTCCCGCCGTCCTCGACGGCGCCGCGGATGAACCGGTAGGCGGCGTCGATCCGCTCGAGGGTCTGCTGCAGATCGATGATGTAGATGCCGTTGCGCTCGCCGAAGATGAAACGGCGCATCTTCGGGTTCCAACGGCGCGTCTGGTGGCCGAAATGGACGCCGGCCTCCAGCAGCTGCTTCATGGTGACGACAGCCACGGGGTCTCTCCCTCGGTTGTGACCTCGGCCCGCCGCGCCCGTCCGTGAGGACGGAACGACCGTGGGTGGCGGGCGTGCGAATTCTCGAGCCGGAGCCCGAGTGGCCCTCAGTGTAGGTCAGGGCATCGCGACGGCCTCCACCCGGTCGGGGCGGGCGAGACGCACGGCGAAGAGGAGACGGCCGGCACCGGCGCCGATCCCGACCGGGAACCCACCGGGGTCCACGCGCCGGATGATCCGGCCGGAATCCCGATCGAGGACGACCACCTTGCCGCCGTACGTCCGGATGACGACGGCGTGTGCGCCGAGGACCACCCGAGTATCGAGGATCGGCTCGCGGATCGCGGTCTGCCACTTCGTCGTGCCCGCGTGTGCGTCGACGAGCGTGATCGTCCCGAAGTGGTCGGACACGACCACGTCGCCGCCGGCGGCGCCGGGCGTGACACCGGACTCGAACGACGCCGGCGCAGGAACCGACCAGCGCTCGGTGCCGGATGCGAGATCGCGGCCGACAACCCGCGCGGCGAAGTTGCCGTTGCCCTCACCCAGCACGATCAAGCCGTCGTGGATCACGGGCGCGGACGCTCCCGGCTCGACGATCGACTCCCACCGCACGGCGCCGGTCGCGAGGTCGAAGACGCGCAGGCGGTTCACCGCTTCGCCATCGGCGCCGGTCCACAGCACGGCGCCGACGCCCGTGGTCGCATCGGCGGCCGGAGCAGCCCAGATGTCGCCGGGCAGTTGTTCGGACCAGACCGCCTGCCCGGTACCACCGTCGAGGGAGGCGACGAAGCCGCGCTCGGTGGTCACGAGAGCGATCGGCCCGGTGCCGACGCGCGTCAGCACACTGCCGCCCGCGTGCTCGCCGACGGGCGTCTCCCAGCGCCGCGCGCCCGACGCTGCGCTCGAAAGCGACGAACCGGTCGTCCGCGCTCACCAGCACGGTCTGGCCGTCGAGCACAGGCTCGTAGTGCGTCACCTGGTTCACGTCGGTGCGCCAGCGTTCGCGCCCGGTCGCGGTGTCGAGCGCGACGACTTGATTGCGACTGATGGTGACGACGGCGTCACGCCCGCGGACGCCGAGCGAGAACGGCCAGCCGACCTCGGTCGACCATGTCTCGTCACGCCCGGTCCGGGTGCCGCTCCCGTCCCCCGACCCCGCCTGCGCGCAGCCGGCGAGAGCCACGACGACGACGAACGACAACGGCTGCGAGCACGCGTCGGGCGCTCATCGCGACACCACCGGCAGGTCGCCGAGGCCGTGCTCGACGCGGGTGATCAACGTGGGCACCACGACGCCGCGCAGCCCCTCCACCACGCCGACGCACGGCGGCGCCCGACCCTCGAGCGCGGCGCGCACGACCCGGAGGGCGCCGGCGTCGCGCGGGATGTTCGCGTGGTCGTCGAGCGGTCCGCCGCCGACGCCGACGACGACCTTCGTCGCGTCGGGCACGTCGACCTGCGTCGCCGGCACGATGACGTCGTCGGTCGCGCCGATCGTCGTGAAGTCGACGTGGTCGGGCAGGCGTTCGTCCCACAGGTCTCGCAGGAAGCGTGAATGCTCGTCGAGCTGACGAACCGACCGCGCCGACGTCGGCGCCACCGGGACGCGCTCCTCCGCCGCTTCGACGAGCTCCTTGCCGACAGGACTGGCTCGCCAGTCGGCGGCCGCGGTCGCGAGCGGCGCGCCCTCGTGCGGCGACGACAGCGTCACGACCGTCCCGATGGGCGGGTACTCGGGATCGGCGGCGTCGTAGTAGTCCTGGAGAAAGGCGTCGACCACGACGCCACCCTGCGAGTGCGCGACCAGATCGACCTCGCGGCCCGGGTGCTCGCGCTGCGCCCGCTTGAGCTGCTCGGCGAGGCGGAGGCCGGCGCGCTGCAGGTCGCCGTGCGTCTGGTCGGCACGGTATGCACCACCGTCGGGCGCGTACGAGAAGTACGTGACCTCGTCGTCGCGGTAGCCGAGGGCGCGGGTGTCGAGGGCGAAGGTCGGGTCGTCCGGCGACGCCGGCGGTGTCGATGCCGCCCACCGCCATGAGGAGATGCCCGGATCCTCCGGTGCCGTCGGCGAGCGCGCTGCCGTCCGAGCACTCCTGGCGGTGATGCCACCAGTCGGCGGCACCGGCGGCGACGTCGATCGCCACCGACGCGAGCGATCCCGGCCGGCGAATGCCCGATCGCCGCGCCCGCAACGCCCGCCAGCCCGCGCGCGCCACCGGCGCCGACGCTCGCGAGCGTGCGGGCGCCGCCCGTCGCTGCCCCGGCCGCGCCGCTCATGGCGTCCCAACCGCTGCGCCCGGCGTCGACGGCCGCGCCGGCAGCATCGCCGAGCGCACCGGCGAGATCGCCGGCGACCGCTGCGACACCCGATCCACCCGAGGTGAGCGACCCGGAGACCACGCGCCGGGCGTCCCATGGCTCGGCCGGCACGTCGTCGGCAGGGATGAGCCGGACCAGCTGGGTGAGATCGCACACACCGAAGAGGCGCTGCGGATCGAGGTAGCGGTCGCCGAGGCGGACGCCGAAATGGAGGCCGCCGGCCTCGTGCTCGGGGCCGGAGCTGCCGGCGCTGCCGACGACCTGGCCGCGCGGGACGCGTTCGCCGGCGCGCACGCTGATGCCGGCGAGGAACGCGTACGTCGTGCGGAGGTTGCCGTCGTGGGCGACGACGACGTGCAGGGAGCCGGCGACCGGGCCGGCGAACGCGACCACGCCGTCGCCGGACGCGCGCACCGGCGTGCCCGGCGGCACCGCGAAGTCGATGCCGCGATGGCCGGGACCGTATGCGAACGCCGGCGCTTCGAAGGACCGAGCGACTGGCCCGTCGACGGGTGGCAACCACGCGCCGCAGCCTCCGGATGGCGGCGGCGCGGCTCTCGCCCGGCTCGTGTCGAGCCCGACGAGCAACGACGCAGCGGCGAGACAGACGAGGAGGCAGACCGTCGCCTCGCGGCGTGGCGGTTGGAGGTGCATAGACGCTCCCGTGGGTCGAGCACGACACGGCACGGGGAAGCGCCGGGGAAGGTGTCACGGAGCGAAGCTCGACGTGACGGGCCGGATCGTACCGGCCGGCTACGACAATGAAAAGACCTGCCGACGACGACAAGAGGGACGTCACCGCACCCGGCCTTCTTCGGGCTCGCCGAGCCGGGCGCGGAGCTGGAGGATGGCCTTCGTGTGAATCTGACAGGCGCGGCTCTCGGTCACGCCGAGCACGTCGCCGATCTCGGACAGTGTCAGCCCCTCGTAGTAGTACAGGGTGAGCACGAGCCGCTCTCGCTCGGGAACGCGGTTGACCGCGTCGGCGAGGATCACCTTCATCTCGTCGACCTCGAACGCCTCGACCGGGTCGTGCAGACGGTCGGCGGGCGGATCGCCCACCATCGCCTGGCCCGGTCGCTCTCCGCCGGCGGCCAGGATCTCGTCGAGGGCGACGAGGCCGACGAACGAGATCTGCGACAGCGCTCTCGTGAGCTCCTGCTCGGTCATGGCGAGCTCGTGGGCGAGCTCGCTGTCGTCGGGCGTGCGACGCAGCTCGTTCTCGAGCTTCGAGTACGCACGCTCGATGGCACGCGCCTTCGCACGAACCGACCGCGGCACCCAGTCGAAGGACCGGAGCTCGTCGATGATCGCGCCCTTGACGCGCGCGATCGCGTAGGTCTCGAACTTGAATCCCCGGGACGGATCGAACTTTTCGATCGCGTCGATGAGCCCGAAGATCCCGTAGCTCACGAGATCGGCCTGCTCGACAGTCTGCGGCAGACCGGACGCCACCCGTCCGGCCACGAACTTGACGAGCGGCGCGTAGTGGAGGATCAACCGCTCGCGCGCGTCAGAGGTGTGGTGTTGCTTGTATTCACCCCACAGCGCGGCGACCGGGTCGTCGGTGTGCTCCTCAGGCACGAGGATGCGTCGCGTCGTAGACCGCGCGCAGGCGCTCGCGCGTCAAGTGTGTATAGATCTGCGTAGTGGCGAGGTCCGTGTGCCCGAGCAGCTCCTGCACGGCGCGCAGGTCGGCGCCCCGCTCCAGCAAGTGGGTCGCGAACGCGTGACGAAGTGCGTGTGGATGGAGTGCCTGCCCGTCGGGCAGCGGATGGCGCGCGACGATCCGCCGCGCGTCGCGTGTGGTGAGGCGCCGGCCCCGGGCGTTGAGGAACACCGCGTCGGGGGGAGTGCGCTCGGTCACCAGCTCGGGTCGCCCGTGCGCGAGGTACCCGCGCAAGGCCGCCTTCGCCGGCTCGCCCAGGGGCAGGCGGCGCTCCTTCGACCCCTTGCCGAGCACCGTGAGAAACCCGCGCTTCGTGTCGACCGACTCGAGCGTGAGCCCGCAGCATTCGCTCACCCGCAATCCCGCGCCGTAGAGCACCTCGAGCACGGCGAGGTCCCGCCACGCCGTCGCGGCGCCGGCGGCGTCGTCGTCCTCCAGCTCGGCCGCGGAGGCGGCGTCGAGCAGAGCGACGGCTTCGGCCTGGCGGGGCACCCGGGGCAGGCGCGCCTCGCCCTTCGGCGCCCGCAGGGACCGGCCCGGATCGGTCGGGATGATCCCCTGGCGGTGGAGGTACCGGAGATATGCCCGCAGGGACGCCGCCTTGCGCGCCATCGACCGACGAGCGAACTGACGGGTCGTGAGGAACGCGAGGTACCGGCGCAGCGTGGTGTGATCCAGCTGGTCGGGTGACGGGCAACCGCCACGCTCGGCCCACGCGACGAACTGCCGCACATCGCGCTCGTACGCCTCAGCCGTGTGGCCGCTCGCCCCTGCCAGGGAAGCGACGAACTCGTCGACCGCCCAGCTCACACCACACCTCAGACTTCTCCCCCACCCGCGCACGCACGTTACCAACCGTCGTGACGCGGCCCGCGCCAAACACGACCAGGCGTAGGCGTCATATGCCTGCGGTACCGTGCTCGTGCCGTCGAGGTCGCCGCGGTCACGGCCCTCCTTCCACCACGCTTCTCGGGAGGTCCGCCGTGCTCGCCTCGGTTCGCAGCGCCACGCTCACGGGCGTCGACGGTCACGTCGTGACCGTCGAGGTCCACGTGTCAACCGGCCTGCCCAGCTATCACGTCGTCGGACTGCCGGACGCCGCCGTCCGCGAGTCACGCGAGCGCGTGCGCGCGGCACTGTTGTCGTCGCACCTCGAGTTCCCCCAGCAGCGGATCACGGTCAACCTCGCGCCGGGTGGTGTCCGCAAGACCGGCGCCGGATTCGAGCTCGCCGTCGCCCTCGGTCTCATCGCCGCCACGGGCCAACTCGCGGACGGGGTGCTCGACGAGATCGGCGTGCTCGGCGAGCTGGGGCTCGACGGGTCGGTCCGCCCGGTGCCCGGCGTGCTCGCACTCGTCGACGCGCTGCGCGCCGCCGGGACGGGCTCGGTGATCGTGCCCGCGACCGACGTCGCCGAGGCGTCGCTCGTGCGCGGCATGGAGGTGCGCTCGGCGCGCTCGGTCGCGGAGCTGCGCGCGTGCCTGAAGGGCGAAGCCGAATGGCCGGAGCCGCCGCCACCCACAGCCCATGAGCCCGCCGAGCCCGACCTCGACGACGAGCCGGTCGATCTCGCCGACGTGCGCGGGCTCCCGCGCGCGCGACGCGCGCTGGAGGTCGCCGCCGCGGGTGGGCATCACGTGCTTCTCACGGGTCCACCCGGCACCGGAAAGACGATGCTCGCCCGCCGGCTTCCGACCATCCTGTCGCCCCTCGACGCCGACGAGGCGCTCGAGGTGACGCGCATCCATTCCGCCGCCGGTCATGCTCCGCGGCACGGTCTGGCGCGCCGTCGTCCGTTCCGCGCGCCGCATCACACGGCGTCGACAGCCGCCCTCGTCGGCGGCGGCTCGAACCGCCTCCGCCCGGGCGAGGTGACGCTGGCGCACCGTGGCGTGTTGTTCCTCGACGAGCTGGGCGAGTTCCCGCCGCACGCCCTCGACGCTCTGCGCCAACCGATCGAGGAGCACGTCGTGCGCATCTCGCGACAGGCGATGTCGGTCGTGTTCCCTTCCGACTTCCTGCTCGTCGCCTGCTCGAACCCGTGCCCGTGCGGTCGGGGTGGGCCGAGCTGCGAATGCACCGAGACGCAGCGCGCCCGCTACCGCCGCCGCTTGTCGGCGCCGCTGCTCGACCGCTTCGACCTGCGCCTCGAAGTGCACCCACCCGAGCCGGGCGACGGGGCCGGTGAGCCGTCCTCGGCGGTGCGCGACCGCGTCGCCGAGGCCGTCGCCCGCCAGCAGGCGCGCTACGCCCGCCGGCCGTGGCGCCGGAACTCGCGGGTCCCCGCGGGCGCCCTGGCCCAGGTGATCCCGTTGTCCAAGGACGCCGACGACGCCTGGCGGTGGGCGATCGGGCACGACGCCCTCACGGGCCGCGGCGCGGCACGGGTGCGGCGCGTCGCGCGCACGCTCGCCGATCTCGAGGGAAGCGCCGAGGTCTGCGAACGCCATGTCACGCTCGCCGCCGCTCTCCGGGAGGACGTGCCGTGAGCGCGGCCCGCCCGCGGCTGGCGGCCGCAGAGGTGGCGGCGGCGACGCTCGTCTGCCTCCCCGACATGGGCCCCCGGCGGCTGCGCGCCGTGCTCGAACGGTGGCCCGATCCGGGCGCGGCGCTGGCCGCGGTCCGCAACGGCAAGGCGGGCGAAGCGCTCGCGCCCGACGCGCGGCTGGCTCGTCGGCACGAGCGGGACGCCCTCGCCCACAGCTGGGCAGCGCGCGGCACGCGCGCTCGACCTCGAGCCGGAGCTCGCCCGCCGAGGCACCGCGGTCGTGCGGGACGGGCACCCCGAGTACCCGATCGGCGACGAGGTGCCCGACCGGCCCGCGGTGCTGCTCTTCGAGGGGGCGGCGCCGGATGTGCTTCATCGGCCGCGTGTCGCGATCGTGGGAACCCGTTCGGCATCGGTGCACGGGCTCGCCGACGCACGCGAGTTGGGCAGCTTCCTCGCCCGCCGCGGTGTCACGGTCGTCAGCGGCCTCGCCATCGGCATCGACGGCGCCGCCCATCTCGGTGCGCTCGACGCCGGTGGAGGCGTGGTGGGCGTCGTCGCGACCGGTCTCGACGTCGTCTATCCCCGCCGGCACGTCGTGCTGTTCGAGCGGGTACGCGGGGCGGGCGTGCTGTTGAGCGAGGCCGGCTTCGGCGCTCAGGCCAACCGCTTCCGCTTCCCCGTTCGCAACCGCATCATCGCCGCGCTCGCCGACGTCGTCGTGGTCGTGGAGGCGACGCTCCGCGGCGGCGCGCGCATCACCGCCGACTACGGGCTCGAGTACGGCCGGCCCGTCCTCGTCGTGCCCGGCTCGCGGCGCAACCCGTCCGCCGAAGGGTGCAACGCGTTGCTGGCCGACGGCGCCCAACCGCTCCTCGATCCCGACGACGTGCTCGTCGCCCTCGGGTTGACGCCGGGATCCCGGCGCGGTTGGGGCGCGCCGCCACCGCGCGCCACGCCCGAGCCGCGACGGCGCGCGCATCCTCGAGGCGTGCGCCGGCGAAGCCGCCACTGTCGACCAGCTCGTCAGCCGCACCCGTCTGCCACCGGAGGCGGTCACGGTCGCGTTGCGCGCGCTCGAGCGGCAGGGATGGGTCGAGCACCGGCGGGGCTGGTGGTGGCCCCGATGATGCGGCGCGCTACTCGCCCGTGAACTTCGGCTCGCGCTTCTGGAGAAACGCGACCATCGCCTCGGCGGTGTCCTTCGACGCGAAGTTCATCGCCTGCGCCGTGTCCTCGAACTCGAGCGCCTCGGCCATCGACACCGAGAACGACTGGTTGAGCAGCCGCTTCGAGATCGACAGCTGGACCGGCGGCAGGGCTGCGAGGCGCGCCGCGAGCTCCGCCGAGATCTTCGCGAGGTCGTCGGCGGGCACGACCCGGTTCACGATGCCGATGCGCTCGGCCTCGGCGGCGTCGATGATGTCGGCGAGGAACACGAGCTCCTTCGCCTTGTGGAGGCCGACGAGACGCGGCAGCAGCCACGAGCCGCCGAAGTCGACGTTGAGGCCCCGCTTGGAGAAGATCTCGGTGAACCGGGCGCGCTCGGAGGCGACGATGAGGTCGCAGCCCAGCGCCATGTTCAGGCCCGCGCCGGCGGCGACGCCGTTGACGGCGGCGATCGTGGGCTGCGGCAGGTGGTGGAGCCGCAAGGCGGCCCGGCCGACGACGCGCATCTGCCGGAAGGTCGAGCCGATCCCGCCGGCGTCGACCGCCGAGGTCCGGGTTGTCGCCCGGGCTGAGGTCGGCGCCGGAGCAGAACCCGTCGCCGGCGCCGGTGATCACGAGCACACGGTCGCTCGCGCGTGTCGGCAACTTCGTCGAACACCTCGATGAGCTCGCGCCACATCGGACCGTTGATGGCGTTCTTCTTCTCGGGGCGGTTGAGCGTGACGGTGACGACGCCGTCCGCCCGATCGACGATGAGCGTCTCCATGCGGCCGCTACCGTAGCGCCGTGGGCTTCAACCCGTTCCGCAAGCAGGCACGGCGTTCCTCCGACATCGTCATCGTCGTCGCCGCCCTCGCCGTGGTCGCAGCCCTGCTCGTGTGGGCGGTCCTACCGCGCTGAGCCGCGCCCGCGCGCGTCACTCGTCGAGGCTGGCCTCGCGCGCGAACGAAGCGATCTCCCCCGCGACCTCGTGCAGCTCGCGTTCGGGTGCCCGCTCGTCGGTGACCCGCGCACCCTGCATGCGGTCGAGACGGAACGATCGACCGCCGCCGCGCAGGCGGCACCACGCCATGAGGTACCAGTGGTCCTGGCCTCCGGCGAGCCCGTACGGCTCGACGAGGCGGCGCTCGGTCCGCTGGCCGGACCGGTCGACGTAGTCGAGCTCGAGCACCTTGCGATCGGCCACCGCGGTCTCGACCGCCCGCATCACCGGCGTGACGTCGAGGTGGCCCCGCTGCTGCAACAAGTGGATGCGCGCGACGAGCTCGCGCGCGCCCTCCCGGTTCGCCCCCGACATGGCGGCGACGAGCTTGCGCAGCGCGGAGCGGGCGGCGTCGCCGAACGGGATCGGGCCGCTCGCGGCCAGGGCCACCGCGATCGCGGTGGCCTCGTCGGCGCTGAAGTTCAGCGGCGGCAGGCTCATCGACGGATCGACGGAGTAGCCGCCGCCGGGGCCGGGCGTCGCCCAGATCGGGACGCCCGACTGCTGGAGCGACGAGATGTCGCGCTCGATCGTGCGCACACTGACCTCGAAACGGTCGGCGAGGTCTCGTGCCGCACGCGCCCGCGGCGCCGTGGCCCGCAGCACCTCGACGATCGCGTAGAGCCGGTCGGTGCGGTTCACGACCGACAACCTGTCAGGATGGAATGTCAGGCGCCATCCGGAGTTGAATCACATATGACCCAAGGCCACAGCATCACCGTCACGCCCGCCGACCTGCACGTCGAGGTCTCCGTCAACGGCGTCAAGGTCGCCGAGTCCGACCGGCCGGTGCTCCTCGACGAGACCGGCCTCCCGACCCGCTACTACCTCCCCCGCGAGCACGTCCGCGCGGATCTGCTCCGTCCCACGAACACCGAGACCGTCTGCCCATTCAAGGGCCAGGCGTCGTACTGGACCGTCGAGCTCGACGACGAGGTCCACGACGACCTCGTGTGGAGCTACGAGTCGCCGATCCCCCAGGCCGAGGGCGTCGCCGGGCTGTTCTGCTTCTACAACGAGCGCGTCGACCTCGTCGTGGACGGCGAGGCTCTGGCCCGCCCGGAGACGCCGTCGTACTCGCTCGCGCGCCGATCGGCAAAGCCGCGTCGCCGCGTCGAACGCGCCTTCGAGCACCTCGACGGTGAGCTCGCCGTTCGCCGTGCGCGTCACCGACGCGACGTCGAAGCGCAGCGTGCGACGGCGCGCGTCGTGCTCGGCGAGCCAGCGCGCCGCCAGCGTGCGCAAGCGTCGCTGCTTCGTGGCGGTCACAGCCTCGAACGGCGCGCCGAACCTCGTGCTGGCGCGCGTCTTCACCTCGCAGAAGACGAGCGTCGCATCGCGCCGGACGACCAGGTCGAGCTCGCCGTCACGGCAGCGCCAGTTGCGATCGAGCACTTCGTAGGCGGCGGCTTCGTACCACCGTGCGACGGCATCCTCGCCGGCGATTCCGAGTCGACGCCGGGGGTCGACCCGGCGGCGCGGGCCCGATCCGGGCACCGCTACAGGTCCTTGCCCGCCAGCTCCTCGACGTTGACGTCCTTGAACGTCACGACCCGCACGTTGGCCACGAATCGGGCGGGTCGGTACATGTCCCACACCCACGCGTCCTGCAGGTTGAGCTCGAAGTAGACGCGGCCCTGCTCGTTCTTCACGTCCATCTGGACGGAGTTCGTGAGATAGAAGCGCCGTTCGGTCTCGACGACGTACGCGAACATCGGGAGGACGTCGCGGTACTCCTTGTAGAGCTGGAGCTCGATCTCGGTCTCGTACCGCTCGAGGTCCTCAGAGCTCACGGACGCTCCCGATCGCCGTCAGGTCGCGGGCTCAGGCCCGCCGCTCCTTGACCTTGGCGGCCTTCCCGATCCGGTCGCGCAGGTAGTAGAGCTTCGCCCGGCGAACGTCGCCGCGGCTCACGACCTCGATCTTGGCCAGGATCGGCGAGTGGACGGGGAAGGTGCGCTCGACGCCGACGCCGAAGCTGACCTTGCGGACGGTGAAGGTCTCGCGGCGCCGCTGCCCTTGCGGCGGATCACGACCCCCTGGAACATCTGCGTGCGCTCGCGGTTGCCCTCCACCACCCGGACGTGCACCTTCAGCGTGTCGCCGGGCGCGAAGTCCGGAATGTCGTCACGAAGGTTGGCGCGGTCGACAAGATCGGTTGCGTTCATCGTTCGCCTTCTCGAGGGGTCGGCTCGAAGGGGGAGGAGCCCTGATGCTATCGGTCGGGTGGTCCCTCGGGGAACTCGTCGAGCAGCCGTCGCTCGTCTGCGGTCAGGGCCCGGGGCCCGAGGAGGTCGGGGCGGCGGTCGAGGGTCCGCCGCAGCGCCTGGGCCCTCCTCCACCGGGCGATCAGGGCGTGGTCACCTGAGCGCAGGGCCTCGGGCACCGGCCAGCCGCGGAAATCGGCCGGGCGCGTGTACTGCGGATACTCGAGCAGCCCGGCGCCGAACGACTCGTCGTCCGTGGACTCCGCGTTGCCCATCACGCCGGGAACGAGGCGGGCGACGGCCTCGATCACGACGAGCCCGGCGGCCTCGCCGCCGGCGAGCACGTAGTCGCCCACCGAGATCTCGTCGTCGCAGAGATGGTCGGCGACGCGCTGGTCGACGCCTTCGTACCGGCCGCAGACAAGCGAGAAGCCGTCGCGCTGCGCCAGTCGCTCCGCCATCCGCTGGTCGAAGGGCCTCCCCGCGGCCGAGAGGAGGAGCAGCGGCCGCGGTGGCTCGACGGCTTCGACCGCCGCGAACAGCGGCTCGGGCGTCATCACCATGCCCGCCCCGCCGCCGAACGGCGTGTCGTCGACGCTGCGATGCGGATCAGTGGTGTGCTCACGGGGATCGTGGACGCGCACGTCGACCAGGCCACGCTCGCGGGCCCGGCCGAGCAGCGACGAGCGCAGCGGGCCCTCGAGGTACGCCGGGAAGATCGTGAACACGTCGACGCGCATCGCGGCCCTACGAGCGGTTGACGTCGAGGAGCCCGTCGGGCAGATCGACGATCAGGACGCCCGGTTCCTGCTCGACGACGAACACGAACGGCACGAGCGTGCCGTCGTCGAGCACGAGGATGTCGTGCGCCGGGTTGGCCTCGACCTCGGCGACACGGCCGAGCACGTTCCCGCGCACGTCCCGCACCTCCTCGCCGACGAGCTCGTGGACCCAGATCCGTCCTTCGCCGGGATCGTCGAGCGCTTCGCCGACGAGCGTCGCGCCGCGCAGCTCCTCGGCGCCGTTCCGGTCGGTGATGCCCTCGAAGCGGACGAGCCACCGGCCCTGGTGCGGACGGGCGCTCGCCACGACGAGCGTGCGGTCGCCGGCGTGGAGGACGGCGCCGGGCGTCGTGCGCTCGGGGCGGTCGGTGTGCAGCGTCACGACGACCTCGCCCCGGATGCCGTGCGGACGAGCGACCCGGCCGAGCTCGAGGTCAGCCGCAGCCAACGACCGGTTACTCCACGACGTCGACGTTGGCCTTGATGCCCTCGGCGGCGCCGGCGGCGCGGACGACCTGCCGGAGCGCCTGGATGACCCGGCCCCGCTTGCCGATGAGACGCCCCATGTCGCTCGGGCTGGCGTGCACGAGGAGCTGCACGTCGGAACGGCGCTCCTCGACGTCGATCTCGACCGCCTCGGGCTCTTCGGCGACGTTGCGGGTCACGTGCTCGACCACCGCCCGAGCCCGTGCGCCGAGGATGCGGTTGCCCTCGGGCGCGATCTCGTCGTCGTATTCGTCCTCGTCGTCGAGATCGTCGTCCAGATCGTCCCGCTGGTTGGGCGAGTCGTCACTCATCGCCCGACTCCTCGGTGCCTTCGGCCGCGCTCTCGTCCGTGGCGCTCTCCTCGGCGGCGGGCTCGTCGGCGGCGGCGGCCGGTGCCTCGGCCTCCGGCGCCGCGGCCTCAGCCGTCTCGGCCTGCTTCGCTGACTTCTTGGCCTTTGCCTTGGGGTCGTCGAGGCGACGCCGAGCCAGCTTCGTGTCGACGCGACCGCCCTTCTCGGACTCGAACTGCGCCCAGACTCCCGAGACGGTCAGCAGCTTCTGCACCTGCTCGGTCGGCTGCGCGCCCTTGCGCAGCCACGCCAGGGCCTTCTCGCCGTCGATGTCGGCGACCGCCGGGTCGTGGCGGGGGCGGTAGTGGCCGATGGTCTCGATGTTGCGGCCGTCGCGAGGCGAGCGCGAATCGGCGACGACCACCCGGTACGTCGGCTGCTTCTTCTTTCCCATCCGCATCAGGCGGATCTTCACGGACACTTCGAGGGGTTCCTCTCGAGCTCGGGTCCGGGCGTCGGGAGAACGCCCGCAGAACGCACCAGGCTAGCCAGTCAGCGGCCGGGCACCGGGAGCCGCGGCATCTTGCCCTTGGCCACCGACCGCATCATCTGCTGGACCATCTTGAACTGCTTGAGCAGCCCGTTGACGTCCTGGGTGCTCGTGCCGCTCCCGCGGGCGATCCGCAGGCGGCGCGACCCGTTGATGACGGCCGGGTTGCGCCGCTCCTCGGGCGTCATCGAGCGGATGATCGCCTCGATCCGACCGAGCTGCGACTCGTCGATCTCGGCGTCGCGGGCCTCCTTCGGCAGGCCCGGCATCATGCCGACGAGGTTCTGGATCGGGCCCATCTTGCGCACCTGCTGCATCTGGTCGAGGAAGTCCTCGAGGGTGAACTGGCCCTTGCGGAGCTTCTTCTCCGCCTTCGCCGCCTCTTCCTCGTCGAAGGCGGCCTCGGCCTTCTCGATGAGCGTGAGCACGTCGCCCATGCCGAGGATGCGGCTGGCCATGCGGTCGGGGTGGAACGGCTCGAAGTCGTCGAGCTTCTCGCCCGTGCCGGCGAAGAGGATCGGCTTGCCGACCACCTCCTTGACCGAGAGCGCGGCGCCGCCGCGCGCGTCGCCGTCGATCTTCGTGAGGATCACCCCGTCGAGCCCGACCGCCTCGTCGAACGCCTCCGCCACGTTGACGGCCTCCTGGCCGGTCATGGCGTCGACGACGAGCAGCGTGTCGTTCGGCTCGACCTTGGCGCGGATGCGGCGCAGCTCGTCCATGAGCTCGGCGTCGATCTGGAGCCGGCCGGCGGTGTCGATGATCACGACGTTGCGCCCGGTGCGGTCGGCCTCCTTCAGCGCGCCCCGCGCCACCTTGACCGGGATCGGTCGGCTCGGAGAACACGGGCACGTCGATGCGCCGGCCGAGCACGCGCAGCTGCTCGACCGCCGCCGGCCGCTGAAGGTCGGCGGCGACCAGCAGCGGCTTGCGCCCGTCGGCGACGAGGTGGCGCGCGAGCTTGCCGGCAGCGGTCGTCTTCCCCGAGCCCTGCAGGCCGGCGAGCATCACGACGGTCGGGGGTTTGGAGCTCATCGTGAGCTTGCCCGTCTCGCCGCCGAGCGTCGTCACGAGCTCTTCGTGGACGATCTTGATGACCTGCTGCGCGGGGCTCAGGCTCTTCGCGACCTCGGCGCCGCGCGCGCGTTCCTTGACGCGGTTGATGAACGACTTGACGACCGTCACGTTGACGTCGGCCTCGAGCAGCGCGACGCGGATCTCGCGCGCGACCTCGTCGACGTCCTTGTCGCTCAGCCGGCCGCGGCCGCGCAGACGCTTGAAGATGCCGTCGAAGCGGTCGGCCAGGGCGTCGAACACGCTCTCCGTCGCAAGCTCCGGCTCGTAGCCGCTGCCGAAGCAGGGCGGCGACGAACTCCGCGGGGTCGAACGGGACGAGGTCCTCGGGCGCCTCGCCCACGCCGACCAGCTTCACGGGGATGCCCAGGTCGACCTCGATCGCCAGGACGATGCCGCCCTTCGCCGTGCCGTCGAGCTTGGTGAGCACGACGCCGGTGACACCGACCGCCTCCGCGAACTGACGCGCCTGCGCCAGGCCGTTCTGCCCGGTGGTCGCGTCGATGACGAGGAGGACCTCCTGCGGCGCGCCGGGAGTCCGCTCGGCGATGCGGCGGATCTTCTTCAGCTCCTCCATCAGGTTGACCTTGGTGTGCATGCGGCCGGCGGTGTCGACGAGCACGACGTCGGCGCCTCGCCCGGCCGCCGCGTCCACGGCGTCGAAGACGACGGAGCCGGGATCGGCGCCCTCCTGTCCGCGCACCACGTCGGCGCCGACGCGCTCGGCCCAGTGTGCGAGCTGGTCGGCGGCGGCGGCACGGAACGTGTCCGCCGCCGCCAGCAGCGCCGGTCGGCCGTCGTCGATCTCGCGACGGGCGAGCTTGGCGATCGTCGTCGTCTTGCCCGTCCCGTTCACCCCGACGAACAGCCACACCGTCGGCCCGTCCGGCGCGTGGTGCAGGTCACGGTCGGCGCCCGAGAGGTCGTCGACGATCTCTTCGCGCAGGAGCGCGACGAGCTGCTCGGGGTCGTCCGACCCGCGCCGCGCTCGCCCGCTCGCGCAGCTCGTCGAGCAGCCGCGACGTCGTCGGCACACCGACGTCGGCGACGAGCAGCGCCTCCTCGATGCTGTCCCATGCCTCGTCGTCGATCGTTCGCCGCCCGGTGAGCGCCCCGAGCGATCGGGACAAGGCGGCGCGCGTCTTGCCGAGCCGGTCGCGCAGGCGCGGCGGGCCTGGTGGCGCGGCGACGTCGGCGCCGGGCGCGGTCGGCTCCGCGGGCGCAGGAGCTTCCTCGAGCCGTCGGGCGCGGCGCGACAGGCCCAGGCCGAGCCAGATGAGCACGGCGGCGAGCAGGAAGATGCCGATGAGGAGCACGGCGGCGAGGGTCGGGGACACAGCAGTCGCGTTCGTCGGGAGCAGTCAGCGGGTCGGCGGAGCCTACCGGTCGCCCTCGGCGCCACCCGCCGGGCCTTCTTCGGCGACGGGCGGCGGCGGATCGCCGCGGCGGTACGTGACTGTGTCGTGTGGCGTCTCGATCCCGGCCTCGTCGAGGGCCGCCTTGATGCGCGCCCGGAGCTCCCGCGCAACACGCCACTGCTCGAGCGGAAGGGTCTGGACGACGAGCCGAAGCTTCATGCTCTGCGCGCCGAGCTCCTCGATCCCCCAGACGTCCGGCTCCATGAGGATCGCGTCACGCCAGCCTTCTTCGTGCCACATGGCGTCGGCGGTCTCCTTGATCACGCGAATGGCGTTGGCGACATCAGTGTCACGGTCGACCTCGATGTCCAGAAGCGCGCGCGACCACTGCTGCGACTTGTTCCCCACCCGCTTGATCTCACCGTTCGGGACGTGCCAGACGACGCCCTCGACGTCGCGGAGGCGGGTCGTCCGCAAGCTCACGCCTTCGACGGTGCCACTGACACCGCCGCCGGAACCCCCGACCGCGCCGCCGACGTCGATGACGTCACCCACGCCGAATTGGTCCTCGACGAGCATGAAGAACCCCGAGAGGAAGTCGCGCACGAGGCTCTGGGCGCCGAAGCCGAGGGCGATGCCGAGCACGCCGGCCCCGGCGATCAGCGGCGCGAGGTTGATCCCGAGCTCGCCCAGCACGACCAGGATCGCGATGCCCCAGATGACGGCGTTGGCGAGCCGGCCGAGGACGTCGGCCATCGTCCTCGCCCGTTGCGCCCGACGCGCGCTCGCCACCCCGCCCGTGTCGATGAACCCGAACGGCGCCTTCTTCTCCTTGTTGTTCTTGGGCTTCGGAGGCGTCGCCAGGATGCGTCGGATGATCCGACCCACGAGCGCGGTGACGATCCACGCGACGAGCAGGATGAGCACGATCCGCAGCGGTTTCGCGAAGGCGTCGACGATCTCGGAGGCGCGTTCGTTGTCGGTGACGCGGAACACCGTCGAGCACAGCCACGATCGCTCACCGCGCGGCCCGCACGCTTGGGTCTCCGGGCTCACCTGGGAGTGCACGGACGCCGCGGCCGGCAACAGCGCGAGAGGTGACATGTCCGCCCGAAGCTACCGCCGGACGACCGGCCGATCCGGCCCGGGTCAGGCGGGGGCCGGCTCCGCGTTCCGCATGGCTTCCTCGACCCGCTGGCTGACGACCTTGCTGGAGCCGCCCGGCGGCATCGAGACGCCGTAGAGGAGGTCGCCCGCCTCCATCGTGCGCTTCTGGTGCGTGACGATGACCAGCTGCGCCTCGTTGCGGAACTCGTCGACGAGGTCGAGGAAACGGTGGAGGTTGACGTCGTCGAGCGCGGCCTCGACCTCGTCGAGCAGGTAGAAGGGCGACGGACGGGCGCGGAACACCGCGAACAGGAACGCCAGCGCGGTGAGCGAGCGCTCACCACCGGACAGCAGCGACAGGCGACGCACGTTCTTGCCCGACGGGCGCGCCTCGATCTCGATGCCGGTGTTGAGCACGTCGTCGGGCTCGGTGAGAAACACCCGACCGGCGCCGCCGGGGAACAGCGTCGCGAACAACGCGGCGAAGTGCTCGCTCACGTCCTGGAACGCGGTCTGGAACACGCTCACGATCTCGCGGTCGACGGCCCGGATCACGCGCAACAGCTCGCGCCGGCTCTCCTTCACGTCGTCGAGCTGCTGCTGGAGGAACGTGTGGCGCTCGGCGAGCGCGTCGTGCTCCTGGAGCGCCAGCGGGTTGATGGGGCCGAGCATCCGCAGCTCACGCTCGAGCTCACGGGCGCGGCCGGCGAGCGTCGTGCCCTCGGGGACCTCGGGCTGGGGCGCGTCGAGGGCGACGGCGGGCTCGCAGTCGAAGTCGGTCCGGAGCTTCTCGATCGCGTTCTCGAGCCGCATGCGCGTCTCGGCCTCGTCGATCTCGGCCCGGTTGAGCTTCTCGCGCGTCTCGGCGCCGTCCTGCTCGAGCGCGGCCCGCTCCGCCCGCAGGGCGTCGAGGCGCTCGCCCGACGATCGGGCCGCTTCCGACTGGCGCCGCCTCCGCTCGCGCAGCCGGTCGTGGATGGCCTCGACCTCGGTCAGCAACGCGGTCAGGCGCTGCTCGACCTCCCGGTAGGCGCCCGCTCGTCCCGAGAGCGCCGCGCGCCGTTGCTGGGCTTCGGCGTGCTCGGTCGCATCGCGGCTCGACAATCGGGCGTCGACGCCCTCGAGCCGGCGGGTCAACACGGCCCACCTCTCGGCGAGGGTGGCGACGCGCACCTCGAGGTCGCGGCGCATGGTGGCGACGTCGCCGGCGCGCCGGTCGAGCTCGGCTACGGCGGCGTCGTGCGCGGCCTGCGCGTCTCGTTGACGAGTGCGGACGGCTTCGAGCTGCGCGACGGCCTCGGCCCGAGCTCGCTCCGCCGCGGCGCGCGCGGTCTCGGCGGCCGCGGCTTCGGTTGCGGCGTCTTCCAGCGCGGCCTGGGTCACCGCCGGTGCCGTCCCGCTGCCGAGGCGCCAGGGGCCCGAACCGCCGAGCCGGTCGCCGTCGCGGGTGACGGCGACGACGTCGGGGTGGGCGAGCACCGTGTCGAGCGCGGGCCGCCATCCGCCTTCCACGAGCACGATGCCGGCGAGGAGCCGCTCGAGCACCGGGCCGAGGCCGGGTCGGCGCGCTCGCACGCACTCGGCGAGCGGACGCGCGCCGACCGGCACAGACGCCGGCGCGCGCGCACCGGCGGGAAGTGCGTCGGCGACGAGCACGAGCGCGCGCGCGTCGCCGGCCTTGACGTGCTCGAGCGCGCGTCGAGCCGCGTCGCCGCCTTCGAGCACGACGGCTTGCAGCGCGTCGCCCAGGCCGGCCGCGACCGCCGCTTCGGTCCCCGACTCGAGCTCGACGTGGTCGGCGAGCGGGCCGGCGACGCCGTCGAGGTCGGCGAGCGCCTCGGCGCCCGTTCCGGCGCGCGCTTCGCCCAGCGCGAGGTCGAGGGCGTCGAGGCGAGCGCGCCGGCGCGCGGCTTCGGCTTCGGCTTCGCGCCAGCGCTCGTCGGCTTCGGTGAGGCGCGCCTCGGCGGCGGGGACGCCCCCGGTGCCGTCCCCCTGCTCGTCGGTCCGTGCCGCGCGCTCGGCTGCCAGGTCCTGCTCGGCGGCTTCCACCTCGGCGAGCTTCGGCTCGAGCGCGGACGACTCGTCGTCGACCTCGGCGAGCTCGCGTCGCAGCGCGTCGGCGTCGGCGACGAGCGTCTCGATCACACCCTCGTCGGCGGCGGCGGTCAGCTCGCGCTCCAGGCCGCGCTGCTTCTCGGCCAGCAGCGCGCGCAGGCCCCGGCCCCGCTCGCGCATGGTCTCGGCCCGCACGAGCGCTTCGGCGGCGTCGTCGTGGCCGAGGGCGGTGAGCGAGTGCTCGATGTCGAGCACGCTGCGGTCGAGCTCGCGCAACCGCGCCCGCACGAGCCGCTCCTTCTCGGCGTTCTCGTTGCGGGCGTCGTGCAGGCGCTCGAGGCGGGCCTGGCGGCCGGCGATCTCGTGGCCGGCGAGGTAGAGGCGGATCGCGCGCAGCTCGGCTTCGACACCGCCGTACCGGCGGGCGGCGTCGGCTTGCTTCTCGAGCGGCCGGAGCTGGCGGCCGACCTCGCGGACGAGATCGTTGAGTCGCAGGAGGTTGCCCTCGGTGGCTTCGAGCCGGCGCTCGGCCCGCTCCCGGCGCTTGCGGAACTTGAGCACGCCGGCGGCTTCCTCGATGACCGCCCGGCGATCGCCGGGTTGGGCGGTCAGCACCTCGTCGAGCTGACCCTGGCCGACGATGACGTGCTGCTGACGGCCGATGCCCGTGTCCGACAGGAGCTCCTGGATGTCGAGCAGCCGGCACGTGACCCCGTTGATCTGGTACTCGGACTCGCCGTCGCGGAAAAGGGTCCGCGTGATCGTCACTTCCGTGAACTCGATCGGCAGCAGGCGAGCCGAGTTGTCGATCGTGAGCGACACCTCGGACCGGCCGAGCGCCGATCGCTCCGGCGTCCCGGCGAAGATGACGTCGTCCATCCGGCCGCCACGCAGCGTGCGCGGGCCCTGCGCCCCCAGCACCCAGGCCACGGCGTCGACGAGGTTCGACTTGCCGGAGCCGTTCGGTCCCACCACGACCGTCACGCCGGGCTCGAACTCGAGCACGGTCTTGTCGGCGAACGACTTGAAGCCTCGCAGGGTCAGCGACTTGAGGAACACCCGGCAGGCTCTCCTTCGCAGAACTCAGGCCGAACGTATGGGCGCCGTCGGATCGTACCCACGAGGATCGCGCTCGTCGGGGACGCTTCCGTGAAAAATCGCGGCCTACCGCACGCGAAAGCCCTGCTCCCCGACCGGCGCCTCCTCGACCACCTCGACGCCGTCGACGCGGGCCCGGCGCGGCCCCCGACGGCACCACGCGACGACCTCGTCGACGGCGGCCGGAGGGCCCTCGAGCACGACCTCGACCCGGCCGTCGGCGAGGTTGCGGACCCAGCCCGCGACCCCCGCGGCCAGCGCCTGGTCGCGGCACGACTCCCGGAACCACACCCCCTGCACCCGGCCGGCGACCAAGACGCGGCGCCGGGCCCGATCAACGGTCACGGCCGGTCAGACCTGGCACGCCTCGCAGAAGAACGTCGACCGCCCGCCGACGCGCTGGCGGACGATCGGCTGGCGGCAGCGCCGGCAGGCCTCGCCCTCGCGGGCGTACACCTTGTGGTGCAGCTGAAACTCGCCCGGCTTCCCGTTGAGGTCGACGTACTGCTCGTCGGCGAGCGACGAGCCCCGGTACTTCACCGCGTCCTGCAGGATCTCGACCATCGCGCGATAGAGCCGGCGGATCTCCTCGCCCGACAGCGAGTCGCTCATGCGGTCCCAGCGCAGCCCCGCGCCGAAGAGGATCTCGTCGCTGTAGATGTTGCCGATGCCGGCGAGGAACTTCTGGTCCATCAGCAGGGTCTTGAGCTTCATGTGCTTCGACGCGACGAGGCGACCGAAGTTGTCCCACGACATCGCGTCCTCGAGCGGGTCGATGCCGAGGTGGGAGAGCTCCGACACCTCCTTCTCGACGCCGTCGAGCTCGGTGACGAACATCTCGCCGAACGTGCGCGGGTCGATGAAGCGCAGCTGACCGCCCTGGGTGAACGTGATCACGACGTGCGTGTGCTTGGCGGTCGTCTCGCGCGTTCCCTTGGCCCGGATGAGCTGTCCGGACATCCCGAGGTGGATCACGAGGACGTCGCCGCCGTCGAGCCTCGCCAGGATGTACTTGCCGCGCCGTTCGATCCCGGTGATCCGCTTGCCGACGAGCCGGTTCGCGAACTGCTTCCGGTTGTGGTGCCGGCGAATCGAACGCATGCCGTCGGCATCGACCGCCTTGACGCTGCTTGCCGACGATCTCCCGTTCGAGGTCGCGGCGAACGACCTCGACTTCAGGCAACTCCGGCATCATCTTCCTCCGGTCGGGACGCTTCGGTCCCTGTCGTGACCGCGTGCGCACCGTTGCGCGGCTCCGCGATCTCGCGGAGGTAACGCCAGGCGACGCGTGCCGCCGCTTGCTCCGCGTGCTTCTTCGATCGGCCCTCGCCCGTCCCCCACGGCTCGCCCCGCAACATCACGGTGGCGAAGAAGCGCTTCGAGTGGTCGGGCCCTTCGTGGCGCACCTGGTAGCGGGGAAGCTGGTCGAAGCGTCTGCGTCGCCAGCTCCTGCAGCCGGGTCTTGTAGTCGTGCCCGCCGGGACCGGCGGCGCCCTCGATGATGCGCGCCTCGAGGAGACGCAACACGAGCTTGCGGGCGGCGTCCCACCCGCCGTCGAGGTAGACGGCGGCGATCACGGCCTCCATGGCGTCGGCGAGGATCGACGACTTGTCGCGTCCGCCCGTCGCCTCCTCGCCCTTGCCGAGCAGTATCGACGCGCCGAGGCCCAGCTTCGCGCGCGACCTCGGCGAGCACCTCACTGTTGACCACCGAGGCGCGCAGCTTGGCGAGCTCGCCTTCGGGCATGTCGGGGTACTCGGCGACCATGTAGTCGGTGACGATGAGCCCGAGCACGGCGTCGCCGAGGAACTCGAGCCGCTCGTTCGACAGCGTGTCCGGGTGCTCGGCGCAGTACGACCGGTGCGCGAGCGCCCGATCGATCAGCTCGGGGTCGCGGAACTTGAACCCGAGCACGGCGTCCAGACCGCGCGACCTGGCGTCCTTTCTCTTCCGACGACGTCCGGTGCGCATAGCTAACTCCCGAGCCGCGCGACGACGTAGTCGACCGCCTCTTGCACGGTGCGCAGATCGCCGAGGTCCTCGTCGTCGATGGTGAACCCGACCGTGCGCTCGCCGAGCTCCTCCTCGAGCGCTTCGACGAGCTCGATGAGCGCGAGCGAGTCGGCGTCGAGGTCGGCCGTGAAACTCGATTCGAGCTTGATGCGGTCCTCGTCGATCTCGAGGATCTCCGCCAGCCGTTCGCGGAGGATCCGGTACACCTCGTCGGGGCCGATCGGGCCCTGCGCGACGTGGGTCTCAGCCGGCATCGATCGCCTCCTTGAGCCTCGCGACCACGCCGGTCTCGACGCATTCCTGCGCGACCCGCACGGCGTTGACGATGGCGCGCGCCGATGACGAGCCGTGGGAGATGACGCACACGCCGTCGACGCCGAGGAGCACCGCGCCGCCCGTCATGTCGGGATCGAACGCTGCCGCCGCGTCGAGGAGCAGCGGGGCGACGACCTTGCCCGCCTCCTTCGCCTCCGGCGTCGAGTCGAGCACGCGGAAGACGAGCTCGACGGCGGCGCGCAGGGCGCCCTCGAGCGTCTTGAGCACGACGTTGCCGGTGAACCCGTCGGTGACGACGACGTCGACCGTGCCGTGCATCAGGTCGCGGCCCTCGACGTTGCCGTGGAAGCCCGGGACCTTCTCGAGCAGCGAGAACGTGCGCTTGCGCAGCTCGTCGCCCTTCCCGGGCTCCTCGCCGTTCGAGAGCAGTCCGACCGTGGGCTCGTCCACCGAGAGGCGGGTGCGCGCGTACTCGCGCCCCATGCGCGCGAACTGGGCGAGCCATTCGGGGGTGCAGTCGACGGTCGACCCGCCGTCGATGAGCAGTTGGTGACGGGTGCCGGCCGGCACGGGGATCGGCACCGCGATGGCGGGACGCGAGATCCCGCGGACCCGGCCCATGCGCAGCAGCGCCGCCGCCATCGTCGCGCCCGTGTTCCCGGCACCGACCATGGCCTGGGCGCGCCCTTCGCGGACGGCCTGGGCGGTACGCACGAGCGACGAGTCCTTCTTTCGCCGCGCCGCCGCGGCCGGGTCCTCGTCCATGGTCACGACGTCATCGGCGTGCTCGACGTCGACGCCCGGGACACGGCCGTCGGGAAGGAGCGACGCGATCGCGTTCTCCCGCCCGACGAGCAGCACGTCGACGCCGAGCTCGGTGACGGCGTCGAGCGCGCCGCGGACGATCTCGCCCGGGGCGTTGTCGCCGCCCATGGCGTCGACCGCGACGGTGATGCGTTGCGTGCCCACCTGCGCTAGTCGACCTCGATGACCTGGCGGTCGCGGTACCAGCCGCAGTTGTCGCACACGACGTGCGGGCGCTTCACGGCCCCGCAGTTCGCGGCAGAGCGAGCGGGGCGGCGCCGCCAGACGCCAGTTCGCGGCGCGGCGACTGCGGGTCTTGGCCCGGGGGGTCTTGCGCTTGGGTACAGCCATCGGTTGCCTTTCGCTCCTGCTAGAGGTCGAGTTCGGACAACGCCGACCAGCGCGGGTCGGGCGGCGGCGGCTCCGCCTCGGCGACGACGTCCGGCGCGCAGGCGCCACCACCGGTCGTCTCGCACGTCGGCGCCAGCGGCAGCTCGAGGAGGACGACGTCCCGCACGAGCTGCTCGAGATCGATCTCGTGCCCCTCGAGGGGGTACGTGTCCCCCTCGACGGGCTCGGGCTCGAACAGCTCGCCCACCGCCGGGGTCAACGTGTGCTCGAGGTCGGTGAGGCAGACACCGCAGGTGCCCCGCCACACGGCACGGACCGTCCCCCGCACGACCACCCCGTCGGAGACCCGCTCCAGCACCAGATCGAGGACCACCGGCTCGTCGTCGGGGACGCGCGCCGCCGACCCGGCCAGCGAATCCAGCGGCGCCTCGAGGTGCACGCCGCGGCGGGAGGCCCGGTGGGTCAGCAGGTCGGCGACGTCGATGCGCAGCGCCGGATTGTCGGCCGTCATTGTGGCGAGGGGCGGGAGAGGAGAACTGGGCCCGGCGTCGCCCCACAGGGACGTCGAAGCGGAGCCAGGATACCAGGCGCCCTGATTTCCAGAATCTGCCAGACGGGGCGAAATGCGCCTAACGGGCGTCCTGGTCGAAGAACGTCTCTTCCAGCTCCGCCTCGACCTCGATCGAGCCCGGCAGCTCTTCCATCTCCGGCCCGGGCTCGAGCTCGGACTCGAGCTCGGCCTCGGACTCCGGCTCGGGCTCGATGACGACCTGCAGGCGCTCGCGGCCCTTCTCGACCGAACGCAGCGTCCGTTCGAGCACGACCTCGAAGGCGGCGAGCTTCTGGTCGACGTAGTCCTCGGCCTCGTGCCGGAGCTGGCGGGCGGAGGCCTCGGCGTCGTCGACGACGGTCTGCGCGACGCGGCGGGCTTCGCGCACCACCTCGGTGCGCTCCACCATGCGCTCGGCGCGGACCCGGCCCGCCTCGATGATGTCGTCGGCCTCGCGCCGAGCCTGGCTGAGGAACTCCTCCCGCTCCTTGAGCAGCCACCGCGAGTGGCGCAGCTCCTGGGGGAGCGTCGCGATCGACTCCTCGAGCAGCTCGAGGAACTCCTCCCGGTTGACGAGCACCGAGGCCGACATCGGCATCGACCGGCCCGCTTCGACCAGCTCCTTGAGCCGCAGGAGGATGCTCTCGACGTCGTACGCGGCCTGGTCGCTCATCTCATTCCTCGGCGTGCCCGGTCCGGTCCCCGAACCGCTCGGTCAGCCGTTTCGCGACGGCCGGGGGCACCATGTTCGTCACGTCGCCGCCGAACCGCGCGACCTCGCGCACGAGGCTCGACGAGAGGAACGAGTACTGCGGGCTGGTGGAGATGAAGAACGTGTCGATCCCCGACAGACGCTCGTTCATCTGCGCCATCTGGAGCTCGTAGTCGAAGTCCGACATGGCCCGCAGGCCCTTGACGATCGCCTGGGCGTCGTGCTCCTTCGCGTACTCGACGAGCAACCCCTTGAACGAGCCGATCTGGATGTTCGGGAGGTGCGCGGTGACCTCCCGCAGCATCTCCTGGCGCTCCTCCAGCGTGAACAGGGACTCGGACTTCTGGGGGTTGCGGATCACGGCCACGATGACGTCGTCGAAGTGGCGCGCCGTGCGCTCGATGATGTCGAGATGCCCGTTCGTCACCGGGTCGAACGATCCCGGGCACAGTGCTCTCGCCACGCCCCGTGACTCCCTGCTGTGTGAGGTCTCTCAACCCGTCGACGTTGTGAGGACGGTCACGAGCGTATCGCCGTAAGCCCGTTCCCACGTGGCCTTCCACGCCCCGGGGGCCGGCACCGTACCCGCGCCCGAGGGTCGCTCGACCACCACGGTGGCGCCCTCCGCCAGCCAGCCGGACCGGTCGAGACCGCTCAGGACCCGGCCCAGCTCGGCGGAGGTGGCGGCGTAGGGCGGGTCGATGAACACGAGGTCGAAGGGCCGCTCGGCGGGCGGCTTCCCGCCCAGGAACGTGGCGACGGTGCTCCCCTGCACACGCGCCTGGCCCCGCAGGCGCGTGGTCGCGAGGTTGCGGCGTATTGCGGTCAGCGCCGCGTGATCGCGATCGACGAGGACGGCCCGGGCCGCGCCGCGCGACAGCGCTTCGATCGCGAGCCGCGCCGCTCCCGGCGTACAGATCGAGCACGGATGCGTCCACGAGCCGGTCCGGCCCCAACGCGCCGAACACCGATTCCTTCACCCGGTCGGTGGTCGGCCGCGCCGATCCGCCCTTCGGCGCGACGAGCGCCAGGCCACCGGCAGCGCCGGCGATCACACGCAGTCCCTCCCGCCGCGAGCCCCGTCGCGATCGCGCCATCGCCGATCGACTCTGTCAGCTCTTGAACAGGAACTCGACCGCGTCGCCGAGCAGGTCCTCGACCTCCTCGCGCAGCTGCGCGTGCTCCGACAAGGTCGGGTCGCCGTCGAGGATCTGCTCGGCGACCGCGCGCGCCTCGAGCACGATCGGCTCGTCACGGGGGATCCGCCCCAGCTTGAGGTCGCTGAACCCGGCTTGGCGTTCGCCGAACACTTCCCCGGCGCCGCGGATCTCGAGATCGCGCTCGGCGAGGAGGAAGCCGTCGGTCGATCCCGCCACGGCCTCCATGCGCGCCTCCGCCTCCGGGGTCGACGGGTCGGCGAACAGGAAGCACCACGATTCGCCTCCGCCGCGCCCGATGCGACCGCGCAACTGGTGCAGCTGCGAGAGACCGAAGCGGTCGGCGTCCTCGACGATCATGACCGTCGCGTTGGGGACGTCGACGCCGACCTCGATCACGGTCGTCGCGACGAGCACGTCGAGCGCGCCGGAGCGGAACGCGTCCATGACCGTTTCCTTCTCGCGGCGGGCAGCTGGCCGTGCAGCAAACCGAGGCGGAGCCCCGCGAGCTCCTCCTCGCCGAGTCGCTCGAGCTCCTCGGTGGCGGCCTTCGCCTCGGTCCGGGCCGAGCCCTCGACGAGCGGGCACACGACGTACGCCTGCCGGCCCGCCTCGACCTCGGTGCGCAGGCGCTCGTACGCAGTGGTCCGTTCCAGCGGGCTCGGGCCGACCACCTCCGTCGTCACCGGCGTCCGCCCGGGAGGCATCTCCCGCAGCTCGGACTTGTCGAGGTCGCCGTACACGAGCATCGCGGCGGTACGCGGGATGGGCGTCGCCGTCATGACGAGCACGTCGGGCTCCTCCCCCATTCCGCGCAGCAGCGCGCGCTGCTCGACGCCGAAGCGGTGCTGCTCGTCGATCACGGCGACGCCGAGGCGACCGAACTCGACCTCGCCGTAGATCAACGCGTGCGTGCCCACGACGATGTCGACCTCGCCTGCGTGCAGCCCGTCGGCGATCCGGCGGCGGTCGGCGGCGCCGGTGCGGTTCGTCATCAGCTCGACGCGCACGGGCCGTTCGCCGACCAGTGTCGCTTCCGACGCCACCGAGAGCTCCTCGAGAAGACGGCGCGAGGTGAGGTAGTGCTGCTCGGCCAGGACCTCGGTCGGCGCCATGAGCGCGCCCTGGTAGCCGCCTTGCACGGCGACGAGCAGCGCGCTCGAGCGCGACGACGGTCTTGCCCGAGCCGACGTCGCCTTGGAGCAGCCGGTGCATCGGCGCGGGCGCGGCGAGATCGCGCAAGATCTCGTCGATCGCCCGCTGTTGATCGCCCGTCAGCGCGAAGGGCAGCCCGCCGTGGAACGACTCCACGAGGGGGCCGTCGACCGCGTGCCGGATCCCCGTCTGCTCCTGCGCGAGGGCGCGCTTGCGCGCCACCAGCCCGACCTGCATGCGGACGAACTCGTCGAACTTGAGTCGCTCCGCGGCGCGCCGGTGGTCGTCGTGCGCTTCGGGACGGTGGATCCCCCGGTACGCGCGCGTCCGGTCGACGAGCCCGCGGTCGTCGAGGAGCTGGGTGTCGAGCGGTTCGGCGAAGCCTCGCGGCTTGGTCTTCTGGAGACACGCGGCGACGAGCTTGCGGAGCTGCCACGTGAAGACTTCGGCCTTCCCCGACTGCGGGTACACGGGCACGATCGCGCCCGTGTTCTCGCCGACGCGGTCGAGGATGTCGACGATCGGGTTGGTCATCTGCAGCCGGGACCGCCGGTACTCGACCCGCCCGAAGAAGGCGGCTTCGGTTCCCTCCGGCAGCTGCTTCTCGCGCCAGCGCTGGTTGAAGAACACGACGCGCAGGTAGGACGATCCGTCGAAGACCTCGGCCTCGACCATGACGCGGCCCTGGCGCGTCCGGAAACCGCGGATCTTCTTGACCTCGGCGAACACCGTCGCCTCCTCGCCCATCGTGAGCTCGGCGATCTCGGCCCGCTTCGTGCGGTCGTGGTACCGGCGCGGGTAGTGCTGGAGCAGGTCGAGGATGTTGCGGATCTCCACCTCGGCGAGCGACGCCTCGAGCTTGGGGCCCACGGCTCGCAGTTCGGAGACCGGGTGCGCGGCGAGCTCGCGCAGGGTCAACCCGTCCGGTCGACCCACCACCTACTCGACGCCGACGAGGTACGGGTACAGCGGTTGATCGCCCTCGTGCACCTCGACCTCGAGTTGCGGGTGCGCGAGCGCGAGGTGCTCCTCGAGCCGGGCGGTGTCGGACGATGGCGGCGTCCGCGCCCACGAGGACGGTGACCAGCTCACTGTCGTCGTCGACGAGCCGGTCGACGAGCCCGATGGCGGCGTCGACGGCGGTCTTGGCGATCACCGACACGCCGTCGCGGCTGATCGCGATCCAGTCGCCGGCCTTGATCGGCCCGCCCTCGCCGACGCCGTCGCGCACGGCCTGGGTGACCTCGCCCGTGCGCACACGCTGCACGGCTTCGGTCATCGCGGCCGCGTTGGCGTCGACGCCGGCCTGCGGGTCGTACGCAACGAGCGCGGCCAGCGCCTCGACGATCGCCTGCGTGGGCACCACCTCCACGCGGCGCGTCGTCAGCTCGTGCACCTGCTCGGCTACCGGGACGATGTTCTTGTTGTTCGGCAGCACGATCACCGACGTCGGCCGGGCACCGCTCGACGGCCTCGAGGATCTGCGCCGTCGACGGGTTCATCGACTGTCCGCCGGCGACGACGGCTTGCACGCCGAGGCTGTTCAGCAGGCGCTGCACTCCTTCGCCGACCGCCAACCGCGACGACGGCGGTCGTGCACGGCTCCGCCGCGGTCGCGGGCTCGGCGGCGGACGTCGGTGCGCCGCGCTCGTTTCCGGTCTGCTCGCGTACCCACTGCTCTTCCTCGACCTGGTCGAGGAGGTCGGTGACGCGAATGCTCCGTGGTCGCCCGGCTTCGATGCCGGCTTCGATCGCGGCGCCGACGTCGTTGGTGTGCACGTGGCAGTTCCACATGCCGTCCCCGCCGACGATGACGATGGAGTCGCCGAGCGATGCCCAGGTGTCCTTGAACGCGGGGATCGTCGAGTCCTTCGCCTCGAGGAGGTACATGACCTCGTACCGAAGCGACGACGCGTCGTCGCCGTGCATGTGGGCTTCGACCGCGGGCGGCGTCGCCACGACCTCCGGTTCCGGCAGCGGACGGCCGTCGACCACGGCGAGGAAGGCATCGATCATCAGCGCGAACCCCTGGCCGCCGGCGTCGACCACGCCGGCTTCCTTGAGCACGGGGAGAAGCTCGGGCGTGCGCTCGACGGCTTCGCGGGCGGCGACGGCGGCGCGGTCGAGCAGCGCGGTCAGCGACTCCTCGCCTGCTTCGTGGGCGGACTCGACCGCCTCGGTCGCCGCGCGCACCACGGTGAGGATCGTGCCCTCGACCGGCCGCAGCACCGCTTGGTACGCGGCGTCGGTCGCGCGCCGGAGGCCGGCGACGAGATCGGCGCCCGACGCCTCGTCGCGGTCGGAGAAGGTGTCGGCGAGCCCCCGCAGGATCTGCGACAGGATGACGCCGGAGTTGCCCCGTGCGCCCATGAGCGATCCGTGCGAGACGGCATGGCAGATCTCGTCCATCCCGTCGGCCGAGTCGAGCTCCCCGACGACCGACTCGAGCGTGAGCGCCATGTTCGTGCCCGTGTCGCCGTCCGGGACCGGATAGACGTTGAGCCGGTTCAGCTCGTCCTGATGGGAGCGCAGCGCGTCGCGGTAGGTGATGACGACGCGCCGCAGATCAGCGGGCGCCAGCTCCTCGAGGCGACTCACGAGCGGATGTTACTGCCGTCACATTCGGAGACCTCTGGATGCCGTTGCTATCCTTGGCCGTTCCCCGAGCCCGTTCCGAGGTGGTCCCGATGGCATCCGTGTGCGACGTCTGCGGCAAGAAGCCGCAGTTCGGCATGCGCATCAGCCACTCGCACCGGCGCACGAAGCGGCGATGGAACCCCAACGTCCAGCGCGTCCGCGCCATCGTGGATGGCACCCCCAAGCGGATCCACGTGTGCACCTCCTGCCTGAAGGCGGGCAAGGTGCAAAAGCCGTAGAGAGCGGCGCACGTGCAGGGAGTGATCCGGTCCTACGACCCCGAGACCCATGAGGGCGTGGTCGTGCGCGACACCGATCGCGAGGAGTTCACCATCGCGCTCGATGCGCTCGACGGCTCGATCTTCCGCATGCTGCGCCAGGGCCAGCGGGTCGTCTTCGATCTCGACGACGCCGGCCTGGCGACCCAGGTCCGGATCGGCGCCGAGGTCGACATGGGCCTCCCGACCGCCGAGGTCTGACCCAGCTCGCGCGCGTCAGGCGGGATGACCGGTTGCCCGACCGCGGCCTGTCGTGGATGTCTCAGTCGGCCGTTTCGCGCGGGTGGGAGCGCCCGGTGCGTCATCCGAACCATGAACGAGCTCGGAGGCTGCCAGACGGCGCGGTCCTCGAAAGCCCATGCGTAGGTCAGGGCTCCGTCCCGGACGCACTCGAGCCAGCCCGGGCGCTCCCAGCTCGTGCGCCGACCACTCGTAGAGCTGCTGCAACCTCGGAGCGATGACCCCGAAGTCCAGCAGTCGTCCGAAGCCGAGCTCGCCGTCGAGGATGGACCCGACGCTGTCACGGAGGGGGTACTCGTCGGGCAGGATCCGGGACAACTGCAGGAAGATCCCGGCCATGCCGAGCCTCGGGTCACCCACGAGCGGTGCCAGCGGGCGCAGCCATCCCAGCGAGATTCGGGGCGCGGCGACGAGCGCGTGTGCATAGAGCACGCGGCAGAGCACGACGTTCATGAAGAAGCGCTCGGCTGCGTTCTCCGCCTCCGCCATGTCGCGGTGCTCGAGGTACGCGGCGACCACGCTCCCGTTGTGCGCCCGATACCAGGCACGAGCGGTCGGGCGGTCGACGAAGGCCATCCAGTTGTCGACGGTGCCCGACGAGCTCGGACCCGGAAGGCTCCCGCTGAGCGCCACTGCTTCGCAGCCGTCCCGAATGATGCGCTCGTTGACGGCACGCCACCACGGACTCCCCGGACGGTCGGCGAACGGCGGCTGCAGCACACCTCGCCGGAGCTGCCAGTGCATGAACGACAGCGCTGCTCGGCGATAGGGAAGATGTCGGGGCGCTCTGCCGAACGGGCCGTGATAGCACCGCTCCATCAGGCTCAATCGACACGCGGGGTCGTCGCGAACGGACCCGACGATCTCCTCCGCCCACGATGCGGCGCTGGGGCCGACGCTCACCTCGCCCGCCAAGGCGACGTCAGTGCGCCCGGCGGCCACCGCCCGTGAGCGCGCCGTAGATGAAGAGCAGCGCCGTGGCGCCGACGAACGCGACGAGCAGTGAGTAGAGGCTGAAGTCGTTGATGCCTTCGCCGCCGGCGGCCGAGAAGATGATGCCGCCGAGGATGCCGCCGGCGATCCCGATGAGGATCGTCCCGATGCAGCCGGCGCCTTTGACCCCGGTGACACCCTTTGCGAGCGCGCCGGCGATGAACCCGACCACGATCCACGACAGCCAGCTCATGACGTCCTCCCCGACGCGACGCGGCCGGCTCAACCTACCCGTGTCCGGTTGCGCGAGCGGCCTCCCGGGTACACCTGGCAGCGGTTCGGCCGTTCCGAGCGGCCGCCGGTAGGCTGTTTGGACCGTTTCCCCGCAAGGAGTCGGCGTCGTGACCGTCACGCTGAACGCCCCACCCACCGGCAACGAGAAGCTCCTGGGGTGGGTGAACGAGATGGTCACCCTCTGCGAGCCGGACTCCGTCCACTGGTTCGAAGGGACCGACGAGGAGTACGAGCTGCTGAGCAAGCAGCTGGTCGACGCGGGCACGCTCGTCGAGCTCGACCCGGCCAAGCGCCCGGGCTCCTACTGGGCGGCGTCCGATCCGGGCGACGTCGCCCGCGTCGAGGACCGGACCTTCGTGTGCCCCGAGCGCGAAGCCGACGCCGGGCCGACCAACAACTGGGAGGACCCCTCGGAGATGCGGGCCCGGCTCCAGAAGCTGTTCGCGGGTTCGATGCGGGGCCGGACGATGTACGTCGTGCCCTTCAGCATGGGCCCGCTCGGCTCGCCGCTGTCGTACATCGGCGTGGAGATCACCGACTCGCCCTACGTCGCCGTGAGCATGCGCACGATGACCCGGGCCGGAACCCCCGCCCTCGAGGTGCTGGGCGACGGCGAGTTCGTGCCCTGCATGCACTCGGTCGGCGCGCCCCTCGAGCCGGGCGAGGCCGACGTGGCGTGGCCCTGCAACAACGAGGAGAAGTGGATCGTCCACTTCCCCGAGACCCGTGAGATCTGGTCGTACGGGTCGGGGTACGGCGGCAACGCGCTCCTCGGCAAGAAGTGCTTCGCGCTCCGGATCGCCTCGGTGATCGCCCGCGACGAGGGTTGGCTCGCCGAGCACATGCTGATCCTCAAGCTCACGAACCCCGAGGGCGTCATCCGGTACATCGCGGCTGCTTTTCCGTCGGCGTGCGGCAAGACGAACCTCGCCATGCTCATCCCGACGGTGCCGGGCTGGGAGGCGGAGACGATCGGCGACGACATCGCGTGGATGAAGTTCGGCGACGACGGCCGCCTGTACGCGATCAACCCCGAGTTCGGGTTCTTCGGCGTCGCCCCGGGCACGAGCATGGACACGAACCCGAACGCCATGCTCACCCTCACCGAGAACACCGTGTTCACGAACACCGCCCTCACCGACGACGGCGACGTCTGGTGGGAGGGCATGACCGCGGACCCGCCCGCGCACTGCACCGACTGGCGACGCAACGACTGGACGCCCGAGTCGGATGCACCCGGCCGCGCACCCGAACTCGCGGTTCTGCGTGCCGGCGTCGCAGTGCCCGGTGATCGCCCCGGAGTGGGAGGACCCGAAGGGCGTCCCGATCTCGGCGTTCCTGTTCGGCGGACGCCGCGCCACGACGGTCCCGCTCGTGTTCGAAGCGCGCGACTGGCGACACGGCGTGTTCATCGGGGCGACGATGGGATCCGAGAAGACCGCGGCGGCGGTCGGCGGCCTCGGCGAGCTCCGCCGCGATCCGTTCGCGATGCTGCCGTTCTGCGGCTATCACATGGCCGACTACTTCAGCCACTGGCTGAGCATGACCGGGCGCACCGACGAGTCGCAGCTGCCGCGCATCTACGGCGTCAACTGGTTCCGCAAGGACGCCGACGGCAAGTTCCTGTGGCCCGGCTTCGGTGAGAACTCCCGCGTGCTCGAGTGGGTGTTCGACCGCTGCGAGGGGACCGCCGGAGCCGAGGAGACGGCCATCGGGTTCGTGCCGGGCACGGACGACCTCGACGTCGACGGGCTCGACGTGTCGCACCGACGCGGTCGACGCCGCGGTGCGCGTCGATTCCGACGAGTGGCGGGCCGAGGTGCCGCTCATCCACAAGCACTTCGAGTCCCTGGGCGACAAGCTCCCCACCCCGTTGTGGGACGAGCTGAGCGCGCTCGAGGCCCGCCTCGGCTAGAACGGTCCCCGCGCAGGAAAGGGGGAACCGCCGATGGCCAACCGCGTGATCCACGACGCCGACGCGCACCTCTTGGAGCCGCCGGACCTCTTCACCGAGCACGCCGATCCCGACGTGCGCGACCGCATCGCCGAGCTCACCGTCGGCTTCCGGATCAATGACGACGGCACGAGCGAGAACGAGATCGTCGAGCACTTCCGCCGCCGCCACGGCGATCCGGAGTTCCGCAGCCAGGACGAGGAGCAGATCTGGCTGCGCAAGAACTTCGAGGCCACCGGTTCCTTCATCGCCGAGGACCGCCCCGCCGCCATCGACATGCTCGGCGTCGCCAGTCAGCTCATCTTCAACACGTTCACCAACAAGACGCTCCAGCGCGTCGAGCACGGTGACGATCTCGACCTGGCGTACGGCCTCGCCCGGGCGCACAACCGCGCGATCGTCGAGTTCTGCTCCGTCGACCCGCGCCTCCTGCCGACCGGGTACGTGCCGCTCGCCGACTTCGAACGGTCGGCCGCGTTCGCGCGCGAGGCGCTCGAGATGGGCTGCAAGGCACTCCTGATCGCCTCGGCGTGCCCGCGCCATCACTCCCCGAGCCACGTCGGCCTCGACCCGGTCTGGGCGCAGGCGCAGGAGGCGGGCATCCCGATCGTGTTCCACGTCGGCGGGGGCGGACGGCTCGTCGACCCGATGATCTTCGAGAACGGCCTGCCGCCCGTGCCCGACTTCCACGGCGGTGACGGCAACTTCCGTTCCGTCGACTACATCGCCATCCAGTACCCGGTGATGGAGGTGCTCGGCACGCTGATCATCGACCGGGTGCTCGACCGCTTCCCCACGCTCCGCTTCGGCGTCATCGAGCAGGGCGGGACGTGGCTCCCCGGGCTGATGAGGACGCTCGACTCCGCCGCCGACGCCTTCCGCCGGAACGAGGAACGGCTCCAGCAGCTCGAGCTGCGCCCGAGCGAGTACTTCACGCGCCAGGTGCGGGTGACGCCCTACCCGCACGAGGACGCGGGGTGGATCATCGAGCAGTCGGGCGACGACATCTGCATGTTCTCGTCCGACTACCCGCACGTCGAAGGCGGCCGGAACCCGCTCGGGCGCTTCGAGCGCAGCCTGGCGCCCGTGTCGGAGCACGCCAGGCAGCGGTTCTACTGCGACAACTTCGTCGACCTCATGGGCGCGGGGCTGTCCGCCACGTTGCAGACGGCCTAGCGGCCTCGCCGGGGCCCGGCGCTACCATGCGCGCCCGAGCCGGTTGCACAGGGGGCGCCGCATGTCAGTCACCGCGTACGTGCTCATCCAGACCGAGGTCGGCAAGGCCGTCGCCGTGGCCGAGCAGGCTCGCAAGATCACCGGAGTCCTGTCGGCGGACGACGTCACGGGCCCGTACGACGTGATCGTCAAGACGGAAGCCCCCAGCCTCGACGAGCTCGGCAAGATGGTCGTGTCGCAGATCCAGTCGGTCGAGGGCATCACGCGGACGTTCACCTGCCCCGTGGTGAACCTCTAGCCGTTCCGTCTGACTTCGTCGCGCTGGCCGGACCGGCGCGCTTCGGCCCGTCGCTCGTGGCGCGCGCGAACGCGAGCTCGATCAGCCGGTCCAGCAGGTCCGGGATAGCTGAGGCCTGACTCTTCCCAGAGGCGGGGGTACTGGGAGACACCGGCGACGAACCCCGGGATCGTGTTGATCTCGTTGACGAGGAAGCCGCGGCCCGGTCCGCCGCCGGCGGCCGTCTCTTCGAGGAAGAAGTCGACGCGCGCCATGGCCTCGGCGCGACAGGCGTCGAACGCCCGCACCGCCAGCGCACGCACCTCCTCGCTACGCGCCGGCGTGAGCGGCGCCGGAATGAGCACCTGCGCTTCCTCGTGCTCGTACTTGTCGGCGTAGGAATAGAAGTCGTCGCCGGGGACGATCTCACCCGGGACCGACGCCTCCGGCGGGTCGTCGCCGAGAACGGCGACTTCGATCTCCCGTCCTTCGATCGCCTCTTCGACGACCGCCCACTCGTCGAAGCTCAGGGCCAGGTCGAGGGCGGCGTCGAAGCTCGCCCGGTCGCGTGCTTTCGAGACGCCGACGGACGAGCCGAGGTTGGCCGGCTTGACGAAGCACGGATACCCGATCTCGGCGCCGACCTGCTCCGCGAACGCCACCCGATCGTGTCCGTCCCGGAACGACGCGTACGTCGCGATCGGGAGACCGCACGCCGCGAACGCGCGCTTCATCATCACCTTGTCCATCCCGACCGCCGAGCCCACGACTCCGGCGCCGACGTACGGCAGACCGGCCAGCTCCAGGAGCCCCTGCACGGTGCCGTCCTCGCCGTAGGGGCCGTGGAGGAGCGGGAGAACAACGTCGGCGTCGAGTGCTCGCCGGTCGCACCGCGTCCCTGTCGACCGCGCCGTGCTCGCCCCGGGCAACCAGATCCCCGAGGTCCGACACCGGGTCGCCCGCGACCGGCAGGGCGGCCGGCAGCGCGGCGGGTCCTCGCTCGATCAGGCGTCGGGCCTCGTCGGCGAACAGCCATCGCCCGTCGGTCGTGATCGCGACCGGGAGCACCTCGTAGCGCGCCGGGTCGAGCGCCTTCGCTACCGCGACGGCGGTGACGCGCGAGACGTCGTGCTCGGCGGAGCGGCCGCCGAAGAGCAGCAGCACGCGGATGCGACGCGACGGACTCGAAGGGCTCATCAGACCACCTGGAACACTGCCCGGATCCCGAGACCCATGAGGAACAAGCCGACGAGACCGTACAGCAGCTCGGTTCGTCCCCGCATCGATTCGCGGTACTGGAACGCCAGCCCGACGGTGATGAACACGAGGAACCCGTAGAACATGTGGATGCCGGGGGGCTTGAACTTGTACGCGGCGACGAGCGCCGTGCCGACGACGACGTCGAACAGGAAGAGCACCTCGGCGACGATCGTCAGGATCCAGACCCAGCGCCCGCGCCAGCGCGCCACGCGCCAGGCGACGAGACAGATGATGCCCGCGATCCCGTTGGCCACGACCGCGACGAACCCGACCCACTTGTGCGTTTCGAACAGGACCGTTT
The DNA here is from genome assembly GCA_963768605.1 of uncultured Actinomycetes bacterium. Lineage (GTDB taxonomy): Bacteria > Actinomycetota > Acidimicrobiia > IMCC26256 > JACDBD01 > JALZAA01. The sequence goes on from CAVYIP010000022.1 coordinate 345,411, forward strand.
CGATCGCCGGCTCCTCGAGGCCTCGAGCGGCGGCGTCAGAGCGCGGAGTCGTCTGTGGGATCGGCAGAGAAGGAGGTCTCGTCGCCGCGCAGGAGATTCTTGAGCACCTTGCCGGCTGGGTTGCGGGGCAGCGGCTGGTCGCGCATCTCGACGTACTCGGGCACCTTGAAGTTGGCGAGACGCTCCGAGCAGTAGGTGCGAAGGTCCTCGGCCGAGGCGGTCGAGTCGGGCTTGAGCTGCACGACGGCCTTGACCTCCTCTCCCAGCACCTTGTGCGGGACGCCCACGACGGCGGCGTCGACGACGTCGGGATGCTCGAAGAGGGCCTGCTCGACCTCGACGCAGTACACGTTCTCGCCGCCTCGGATGATCATGTCCTTGGCCCGGTCGACGAGGTAGAGGAACCCGTCCTCGTCGAAGCGCCCGATGTCGCCGCTGCGGAACCAGCCGTCGGGGGTGATCGCCTCGGCGGTCGCGTCAGGTCGGTTCCAGTACCCGCGGCGCATGATCGTGGGTCCGCGCAACCAGATCTCGCCCGTCGAACCCGGAGGGACCGGCGCCCCGTCGGGATCGACGACCTCGATCTCGATCGTCGGCGCGGGACGCCCGACCGAATCCGGGTGGGTCTCGTAGTCGTCGCCGGTGTTCGAGGTCGCGACCGACGCGCTCTCCGTCAGGCCGTAGGCGGTGGCGAGCGTCTTGCGCACCTTCGGGAACCGCTCGTGGATCCGCTGGACGAGCTCCGGCGCGGCCGGCGCGCCCCCGTAGCTGACGCGCTGGACCGTCGAGAGGTCGTAGCGCTCGAAGTTCGGCGACTCGACGATCCGCCACATGATCGTCGGGACACCACCGAAGCTGGTGACCTTCTCGCGCTCGATCGTCGCCATGGCCGCGTCCGGGTCGAAGCGGCCCGGCGGCATGAGGACGAGCTTGGCGCCCGACGCGTAGCAGAGCATCATCGTCGAGAGGCAACCGGTGACGTGGAAGAGCGGCACGACGAGCAGGGCCGAGGACTGCACGTCGCTCGACAGCTCGGGCGCGGCCTCGCCGCCGCGGCTGGCGTTGGCGATACCGAGGCAGAAGATGTTCTGCAGGTTCGCCAGCGCCTGGCGGTGCGTGAGCGTGGCCCCCTTCGGCCGACCGGTCGTGCCCGAGGTGTACAGGATCGCGAACAGGTCGTCTTCGTCGACGCCGGCGTCGGGCAGCGTCCCCGGGTCGTCGCCGAGCAGCTCGACGCCGGGCCGGGCGGCGCCGTCCGGTTCGTCGATGTCCGTCACGAAGACATGCTCGAGCTCCGGCAGCGCTTCCAATCGATCGCGCACCGCCTGCCAGCGCTTCGGATCGCAGAACAGCACCTTGGCGCCCGAGTCGCGCAATCCGAACTCGAGCTCCTCGGTCTTCCACCACGCATTCAGCGGCACGACCACCGCGCCGATCGCGGCTGCGGCCCACCACAGCACCACCCACTCGACGTTGTTGGCCGAGACGATGGCGACGCGGTCGCCGTGGCCGATGCCCAACTCCACGAGCGACGCGGCAACGCGACGGACCTGCGTGTTGTGCTCGTCGTAGGTCAGCCGGTGATCGCCCTGGACGAGGAAGTCGATGCCGGCGCGCCCGTCGGCCATCGCGATGAGATCACCCAGCGCGTGCAGCCGGTTCTTGTACATCTGCAGCGGGACGCCCAAGACGTCATCGGTCACGATCTCGAACGCGCCGCCCGGGCCCGTGAGGTCGGCGAGGACGGGGTCTGCGTTCGTCGGGGTGATCCGGTCGACACTCATCGAAGATCGGGGGCCGTGGACGGCGCGTCCTCGTGCTGGATCACGTCGAACGACCACAGCTCGCTCGCCGTCCCGACCGGGCCCCCGCTGCTGTGGGCCTTGTGCCCGTGCTGGAAGGCGGGGCTGTTGACCCAGGCCTGGAACTCGTCCTCGGACCGCCAGCGCGTATAGACGAGATAGACGTCCCGCTCGTCGGTCGGGCGCATGAGCTCGAAGGTCTCGAACCCGGGGGCCTTCGACACCTCCCCGGCGCGGGCGGCGAACCGGCGCTCGAACTCCTCGACCCGGTCGGCGGGCACGGTGATGGCATTGATGCGGACGACACTCATGTTCCTCCTGTCACCGTCGCAAGCTCCGGCTCTGCGGCGGGCGGTCGACAAGTTCGCCGCCGCCCGCCTTTCTACCGTCTCGGCGTGAGGTCCGGATCCGCCCCGGTGGCCCGGGCCGGGATCGGCGGGACCGGCCGTGAAAAAATGCTGAAGGAAGGGTCTGGTCGGACCGTCCGGTTCGTGGTTTACTCGATCCTTAGGGAGGGGAAATATCCCGATGCGCCACCCCTTCGGGGGAAGCGCGAAGATCGTGGCGGTCCCGGACCTTCGGCCCGGGAGCCCAGTTTGGTGAGTCGGCGGGCCGTCCCTGCCCCGGTCCGTCGACTCGCCTTTTTTTGTGCCCTTTTCCGCTAGCCCTGCTCGCGGAGGAATCGTTCGATCTCCGACGCGAGCTCGTCGCCGGTAGGAATGTCGCCCGAGCCCTCGTTGGCCTCGATGTTGCGCACCATCTCGGCGACGTCGGGCCGTTCGGACAGACCCTCCTCGACTCGCTGGAGGTACTCGTCGACCTGGCCATCGAGGGCCGCGAGGTCGGTCTCCACGCCGGCGAGCTCTCGCACGCGCGACAGCAGCGCGCTGATCGCCGGCGGCGACGGAGTCGCCGACACGTAGTGGGGCACTTGCGCCCACAGCCCCAGCCCGGGGATGCCCGCGTCGCCGAGGGCAACCTGGAGGGCAGTCTGCGCGCCGGTCGGGCCGGTGTAGTCGGCGCGCCACGCGCCGACCTCCTGTGCGAGTGAGCGGTTCGTCGCCGTCGTGAGCACGGACACGGGACGGCGGTGCGACACGAGTGTCGGCATGCCGCCGAGGCCGATCATCATGCTCACGTCGAGCTGCTGTGACATCTGCACGAGCTCGTCGCTGAACGAGCGCCAACGGAGCGAAGGCTCCGGACCGCGGCAGAGCACGATGTCGCGCCCGGCCCGACCTGCGGTCAACTCGATGACGGGCCAGACGATCTCTCTCGTCGCGCCGTCGACGAGGCGAACGGAAGGACGTGTCTGCTGGAGGTCGACGATGTCCGTGAGATCGACCCGGCCGAAATCCGCCGCCGATTCGAGCTGTTCACTCAAGACCGCGGCCGCGCCCGCCCCGGCGAGGCCGGCGTCGACCCAGCCCGACAACGCGACGACGAGCACCGGATCGCGCAGATCCGGCCATCGATCGATCTCCAACACGTCACCACTCTATTGGCCGTCGCTGGCTCCGGCTCTGCGGCGACGGTCGGCAAAGCCGCCGTCGCCGCGTCTAAGGGCGTTCGCTCACGGGCGCGAGCGGCCGGCCCGATAGATTCTTCTTCCCATGCGTTTGCGCATCTTCACGGAGCCGCAACAGGGCGCGATCGTACGACGCCCTGCTCGCGGTCGCCCACGCGGCGGAGGATCTCGGCTTCGATGCCTTCTTCCGCTCGGACCATTACCTACGCATGGGCGACGGCGACGCGGGACCGGGCCCGACCGACGCGTGGGTCACACTGGCCGGCCTCGCCGCGAGACGTCGCGTGTGCGTCTCGGAACGCTCGTCACGGCGGGCACGTTCCGGTTGCCCGGGCCGCTGGCGATCGCGGTGGCACAGGTCGACGCGATGAGCGGCGGGCGCGTCGAGCTCGGGATCGGCGCCGGCTGGTTCGAAGACGAGCATCGGGCCCACGGCATCCCGTTTCCGCCGACGCGGGAACGGTTCGACCGGCTCGAGGAGCAGCTGGCCATCATCACGGGCATGTGGACGACACCCGTGGGCGAGCGGTTCTCGTATCACGGGCGCTACTACGAGCTCACGGACTCCCCCGCGCTGCCCAAGCCCGTGCAGCAGCCCCACCCGCCGATCATCATCGGCGGTTACGGCACCAAGCGGACGCCGGCACTCGCGGCGCGCTACGCCCAGGAGTTCAACCTGGCCTTCCCGCCGCTCGACGTATACCGCGAGTACGTCGACCGGGTGCGCCAGGCGTGCGCGGAATCAGGACGCGACCCGGCGACGCTTCGCACCACGGTCGCGCTCGTCGTCTGCTGCGGGCGCGACGAAGCCGAGTTCCGACGGCGGGCTGCCGCCATCGGCCGCGAACCGGACGAGCTGCGCGCCAACGGCGCCGCCGGACTGCCGGGCGAGGTCGTCGAGAAGCTGCGCGCGTTCGCAGCGGCGGGCGCCGAGGACGCGTACCTCCAGGTCCTTGACGTGTCGGACCTCGAGCACCTCGAGCTGGTCGCGGCCGAGGTCATGCCGGACGTCAGTGCGACGGCGGGCGCGGCATGAAGTTCGGCGTCCACGCCGGGCTCCAGAACACGACGACCGACGAGCTGCGCGGGCTGTGGCGGCGCATCGAAGGCCACGGCTTCGACTGGATCTCCGTCTGGGACCACTTCTACGCCGCCGACGCGACCGGCGGCGCCGTGTGCCTCGAGGCGGTCGCCACGCATGCGGCGCTCGCGCTCGAGACCGAACGCGTCCGGTGCGGGAGCCTCGTCTACTCGGTCGGCTACCGACATCCGGCCGTGCTCGCGAACGCGATGGCAACCCTCGACCACCTCGCCGGTGGGCGCATCGTGCTCGGTCTCGGGGGTGGTTGGCACCAGGGCGAGTACGACGCGTACGGCATCCCGTTCCCGCCCGTGCCCGTACGCCTGCGCATGCTCGACGAGGCGATCCAGTGCATCCGCGCGCTGCTGACCGAGGAGGTCGCGAACTTCGACGGCGAGTTCTTCCAGCTGCATGACGCCCGGTGCGAGCCGAAGCCCGTCCAGGAACGGCTGCCGTTGTGGATCGGCGGCGCGGGCGAGAAGCTCACGTTGCGCACGGCGGCCCGGCACGCCGACGGTTGGAACGTGCCGTTCCTCGCGCCCGACACGTATCGCCACAAGGTGCAGGTGCTCCACGATCACTGCGACACCGTCGGCCGCGACCCGGCGACGATCACGAAGTCGGTGAATCTCGGTCTCGCGTGGCGGCAGGGTGACCTCGAAGCCCAGTTCGGCAACATCGCCGAGTTCGTGAAGCCGGGTGTGCTGATGGGGAGCGTCCAGGAGGTCGTCGACCGGATCGGCGAGTACACCGACGCCGGCGCCGAGTGGGTGATCCTCGCCATGCGGGCGCCGTTCGACGTCGACGGCCTCGACCGGTTCGCGGCCGAGGTGTTGCCCGCCCTGGGCTGACGTGGACCCTCGCGTTCCCGCGATCACCGATCGGTTGGGCGGCACGACCGGGCTGCGCTGGTTCCGGGCGCCGGGGCGGGTCAACCTGATCGGCGACCACACCGACTACCACGACGGCCTTGTGCTTCCCCTCGCCGTCGACCGCGATTGCGTGGTCGCCGCCCGCGCACGCGACGACGGGCGGGTGACGGTGCGCTCGGTCGAGCTCGCCGGCGAGGTCGACGTTCCCGCCGACGGCTCGGACGAGCCGGCCGCGGTCGAGCCGGCGTGGGGTCGGTTGGTGGCCGGCGTCGTGCGCGCCCTCGCAGGCGCCGGACGCCCACCGGTGGGTGTCGAGGCCGCCCTGTCGTCGACGGTGCCCGTGGGCTCGGGCCTGTCGTCCAGCGCGGCGCTGGAAGTATCGATCGCGCTCGCCCTGACGGACGCCGCCGGGTTCGAGCTCCCGGCAACGGAGCTCGCGCGGGCGTGCCAGCGCGGCGAGCACCTCGGCACCGGTGTGCCGAGCGGCGTGATGGACCAGCTGGTCGCGCTGCTCGGGCGGGCGGGCCACGCCCTGCTCATCGACTGCCGGACGCTGGCCGCCGAGCCGATCGCGCTCCCGGACGCGCTCGTCGTGCTCGTGATGCATTCGGGGCTCCCGCGCACGCTTGCGGGCAGCGCGTACGCGGACCGGCGCGCGGAGGGCGAACGCGTCGCCGCCCGGCTCGGCGTGACCGCGCTCCGCGACGCGTCGCTCGACGCGGTGCGCGACGAGCCGAGAGCCCGCCACGTCGTCACCGAGAACCAACGCGTCCTGCAGTTCGCCGACGCGCTCCGCGCCGGCGACGCCGCCGGGCTCGGCTCGCTGCTGCTCGCAAGTCACGCCAGCCTGCGCGACGACTACGAGGTCTCGACGCCCGAGCTCGATCTCGCTGTCGACCTGCTCGTCGAGCACGGGGCGATCGGCGCCCGGGTCACCGGTGCCGGCTTCGGCGGCTGCGTCGTCGCGCTGGTCCCGCGCGCGCAGGTGCGTGCCGTCGCGAGCGAGACGGTCGCCCGCTACCGGGCCGAGACCGGCCTCGACGCCCACGCCTTCGAGGTGCGGGCGGTCGACGGCGCCGGCCCGCTCACCGCTCCGGTCGGCGCATGACGCTCCGACTGTCGGCGGCGGACCGCCCCCGCCCCGGCCCCGCCCCGGTCGCACCGCACTCGGAGTTCGAGCCGGTCGCGGCTGCCCGTCCGCTCCCGTGGTCGGCCGTCACACCGGGCGACGCGCCCGTGGGAAGCGGCCGCATCGAGGTGTCGCAATCGGGTCGCTGGGAACGGTGGGCGGACGTCGAGGGAGACCCGTCGTTCCCGCCGCCGGGTGCACGCGCCGCGCAGGGGCCCCCGAGCGACGTGACGTGGCGCAAGGTGGTCGTCCCCGAGAACTACGGCTTCGACGAGGAGCTGTCGCGCCAGTTCGCGCCGGTCTGGTACCGGCGCACGTTCGCCGACCCCCGGCACGGCGGGCTGCCCGAGTCGCCCTCGCGCGTCCGACTCCGCTTCGCGGCCGTCGACTACCTCGCCGACGTGTGGCTGAACGGCGAGCACCTCGGTCATCACGAGGGCGCATTCGCGCCGTTCGGCTTCGACGTGACCGACCGGCTGGCGAAGAACAACACCCTCCTGGTCGCGGTGCAGGACCCGCTGGAGCCGCTGGACCCGTCGGCGCTGTTCTTCGATCACCGAAAGCGCGTCATCAAGGGCACGCTGAAGTACCACGACAGCCGCCCGGGCGGTCTGCCCGGCCGCATGGTCGGCCCGCTCGTCGAGGGCGGCGACCCGTGGGTGTGGACACCCGAGTGGGGCCAGTCGATGACGACCGCGGGCATCGTGGGCCCGGTCACGCTGGAGCGCACCGGCGACGCATCGCTCGACGCGCTGTTCGTGACGCCGCTCGGCGAGCGCACGGTGCAGGTTGCGGCGGTGGCGACCAACTACACCGACGACGACATCGAGTCGCGCCTCGACCTCGAAGTGGCCGGCGAGCGCGCGCAGCTCGACGTGCGCGTGCCGCCCGGGCCCGGCCGCGTCGACGTGGTGGTCGATCTCGACAGCGTCGACGTGGCGCCGTGGGAGCCCGCCGGCGCAGCGTCGGATGCTCCGGCCGTGCACGAGCTCCGGGCCGCGCTGGCGGCGCCGGACGGCCACGCTCTCGACCGGCGCCGGGCGCGCTTCGGCCTGCGCACGGCCCGCATCGTGACCGACGACGCCGGGCACGCTCGGCATCTCGAGGTGAACGGCCGACCGGTGTTCGTGAAGGCCGTGAACTACATCCCGTGGCAACACTTCGCCGAGGTCGGCCGTAGCTTCTACGACCGCGACATGCGCATGTTGCTCGACGCCCACGGCAACTCGGTCGGCGTGCACGCGCACGTCCAGTCGCCGCACTGCTACGACGCCGCCGACGACGCCGGCGTGCTCGTGTTCCAGGACTTCGCGTTGCAGTGGAGCTACGACTCGGGGACCGAGACGAACCCTGGGTTCGTCGACACTGCCCGCCGCCAGATCGCGGAGATGGCGTACCTGCTGCACAACCACCCGAGCGTCGTCTACTACGCATGCCACAACGAGCCCGCTCGTATGTTCGACCCGCGGCGGAGCGACGACCGGCCCGAGACCGACCGGGGCGAGACCCATCTCGACGCCGAGCTCGACGCGACGCTGCGCGCCGTCGACACGGGACGGCACGTGCACCGGGCGTCGGGCATCGGCGACGACGTCCACAACTACGCCGGGTCGCTCGGCGGCGGCAGCCTCTACCGCGTGCGCGACCAGCCGGCGTGGTTCGTCTCCGAGTACGGGTTCTGGACGGTCGGGCCGCAGGCCCACAGGTTCGGCGATCGCGGTTGGCCGCCCGATCCGGATCAGATGCGCGAGTGGGTCAGCCGCCTCTCGTTCATCGGCTCGACGTGCGCGTTCGTAGGGCTGCCGTCACGGTACGGGTCGCAGGACGAGTGGGCCGACGCCACGCAGGCGTACGGCGCGGCGCTGGCGAAGTACCAGACCGAGTGGTTCCGGGCTCACCGCGGCGATCCGTTCATGGGGTACCGCTGGCACTTCTGGGCCGACTGGTGGGGCTACGCCGGCGGCGGTCTCGTCGACGTCGAGCGCGTCCCGAAGGCGACGCACGACGCGTTCCGGGACGCGAGCCGGCCTCGACTGCTCGTCGGCCTGCACGACGCGTCGGTTGTCCCCGCCGGGGCCCGGACCGTGCCCATCGTGGCGGTGAACGACGGCAGCGAGCGCGTGGCGCGGCACGGCCTCGTGGGACGTCGTCGATGCCACGTCGGGCGTGTTCGCGCCCGACTTCGACGGCGCCCGCATCGGCTTCCCGATGCCTCCCGACGCCGACGCGCGTGTCGCCGTGCCACGTTCTCGCGGCGCTGCCGTCGCGCACGGCGAGATCACCTTCGACGCGGCGCCGACCGCCGCCACCCGGATCGGGGAAGTGACCGTCGCGCTGGAGCCGGGCCAGGCGCGCACGCTGCTCGTGCGGTGGGCCGACCCGGAGCTCGACGCGTCGCGCGACCAGGAGAACTTCGTGCACTTCCACTGCCCGGCCGACGACGAGGAGCACGGCCCCGGGCTCACGAACGTCTGAGCGCCTCGCAGAGCCTCGCGACGGCGTCCGGCGTCCGGATGCCCCACCAGAAAAGGTCGCGACCGTCGACGAGCCGGACGTCGGCACCGCGGACGATCGTCTCGACCTCGCCGACGTGGCGGTCCTTGAACGGGTACGGCTCGCCGGGGAGCACCACGAGGTCGGCGCGCCGCGCTGCGATCTCCTCCAGCGTCGTCTCGGGATAGCGCTCCCCGGCGCCGGCGAACACGTTCTCGATGCCGAGCAGCTCCAACAGCGACGAGCCGTAGGTGTCCGCGTTGGTCGTCATCCACGGCCGGCGCCAGACGAGCACCGCCGCGCGCCGTGCCACACCCGGTGCCACCGCACGCTGCTCGTCGAGCCACCGTTCCCACTCGTCGAGCCCGAACGGCGCGGGCGCGTCCACACCGACCGCGTCGCCGAGCGCCGCGACGGCGGGACCCACGTCGGCCACCGAGCGGGGTGACATCGAATGCACGCGGAGCCCGGCGTCGACGAGCGCGTCGGCGTCCTCGATGCCGGTTCTCCTCGTCGTTCACGACCACGAGGTCGGGCGAGAGCGCGACGATTGCTTCGATGTCGGGATTCTTGGTCCCGCCGATCGCGGGCAGGTCGGGTTGCTCGCAGAACCGCGTGCACGCCACCGGGTCGACGCCGAGGGCGCGCAGCGTCTCGGTGACGGACGGGACGAGCGAGACGACGCGCAGAGCCGTGGCTACATCCGCTCGAGGAGCGCGGCCTTCTTGGTCTCGAACTCCTCGGCGGTGATGTGGCCCTTGTCGCGGAGGGCGGCGAGCTGCTCGATCTGCTCGGGGATGTTGGCGCCGGCACCGGCCGCCGCGTGCTGGGGCCGACCAGCTGGCCGTCTCCCTGGCGTTGACTTCCATCTGCCGGTAGATCTCCTGCTGCACCCCGTCGGGATGGCGCACGTCCTCGAAGTGCGACTGGCCCTCCCGGCCCGCCGACTCGATGTCGAGATCGCCGGCGCCGATCATCCGCTCGAAGATCCGCTGGTCGAAGTTGATGTTGTTGATCCGCTCGAGCGGGATCTCGACACCGTGCTTGGAGAGCATGCCGGTGCGGAAGATCACGCGGTCGTCGGTCACCACGAAGTGGGTGTACTGCCACTGGACGTACTTGATCGCGAGCCACACCGCCCAGATGATCGCGAGGATCGCCCAGGCCCACCCGGCGACCGTTTGCACGCTGCCCGAGAGCGTGAGCACGCCGATGAGCGCGAGGAAGAGCGGGATCCCGGTGAGGATGTGCTTCGAGAAGTACCACCAGTGCGGATGCAGGTCGAGCGCGACCGTCTCGCCCTCGTTGATCAGGTGCCGCGGGTAAGGCATGGCCGATGAGATTACGGCGACGCGACGGGGCCGAGCACGCGATCCAGGTACGGGTTCCGGAACCGACCGTCGGGGTCGAGGCGGGCGCGGACGGCTTGGAAGCGCTCCCACTCCGGGTACCGGGGCGCGAGGGTCTCGGCCCGCTGGTAGTGCATCTTCCCCCAGTGCGGACGACCGCCGACGTCGTCCATGATCGCCTCGACGCCCCGGAAGTACGGCTCGAACGGCGTTCCCGCCGACAGGTGCACCGCGAGGTAGCCCGTCTCGCGGCCCTGCGCCGTGCTGAGCGGAATGTCGTCGGCCGCCGCCACCCGGAGCTCGATCGGGAAGTTGACCGACAGGCCCTCGCCCTCGATGAGGTCGCGCACGCGCAGCAGCGCCTTGCCGAGCTCGGGCCGCGGGATGGCGTACTCCATCTCGACGAAACGCACGAGGCGCCGACTGCAGAGCACCTTGTGACTCACGTCGACGACCTCGGTCTTGCCGATCCCGCCGGCGACGAGGTTCATGAGCTTCGGGACCGCATCCGGCCGTCGCCGTCCGAGCGCGGCCGCGGCGCCGAACGCGAAGTTGGCGAGCAGGATGTCGTCGCGCCACGCCTTCCACGACGACTTGGTCCGGAGCGGCTCGTCGGTCCGGTTGGCGACCTTGACCGTGGCGACGTCGGTGTGCGGGAACCAGTAGCAGTCGATGTGCTCGTTGTGGTCGACGATGTCGTCGAGGTCGTCCACGAGCGAGTCGAGTGAGCGGGGCTTCTCGATGGAGTGCAGACGGAACGAGGGCTCGCACTGGAGCGTCACCTTCGTGATCACGCCGAGGGCGCCCAGGCCGACGCGCGCGCACGCGAACACCTCGGGCTCCTCGTCGCGTGAGCAGCGCACCACTTCGCCGTCGGCGGTGACGAGCTCGAGCCCGGTCACGAACGTGGCCAGGCCCCCGAAGCGCTTTCCGCCGCCGTGGGTGGCGGTCGCGATCGCGCCCGAGATCGACTGCCGGTCGATGTCGCCCAGGTTGGCGAGCGCGAGATCGCGCGTCTCCAGCTCGTCGTTGAGCTGCCAGAGCGGCATGCCACCCTCGACGGTGACCGTGCCCGCGTCGCCGTCCATCGAGACGATCCGGTTGAGCTCGCCGAGGCGCAACATGCGGCCGTCGGTGCAGGCGATGCCGGTGAACGAGTGCCCGGCGCCGACGACCTTGACGGTCTGTCCCGCCCGCTTCGCCCGCCGCACGGCCTCGACGACCTCGAGCTCGCTGGTCGGGGTCTCGACGGCTGCGGGGCTGCACTGCTGGTTGCGCCCCCAGTTGCGCCAGCGGGCCCGGTCACGCATCGGACGCGCACGCACGGCCAGACACGCTACGGCGACCGATCAGCCCAGCCCAGCTCGCGGAGGCGGGCGTCGTCCATGCCGAAGTGGTGCCCGATCTCGTGGACGACCGTGATCCGGATCTGGTGGGCGAGGTGTGCTTCGTCATTCGATCGCTCGCACAGCGGTCCCCGGAAGATCGTGACCCGGTCCGGCATCACGCCCGCGTAGTTGAGCGGCGACCGGTCGGTGAGCTGCACGCCCTCGTACAGCCCGAGGAGCGTGCCCGGGCGCCCGCCGAGCTGCGCGCGCGTCGGCCAGTCCTCGACGAGAACCGCCACGTTGTCCATGTGCGCGGCCAGTTCGGGCGGAATGGAGTCGAGCGCGTCCGCGACGAGCTCCTCGAAGCGGGCGCGCGACACGTGCATCGAACGAACGTACCCGAGGTCGCACAGGCCCTTGACGGCGCGCACGCGCGGTCGTATGTTCGCTGGCGCCGGTGACAAGGGCACGGCACTGGTGATGTCAGACAGGCAGCCGCCGGAATACGGGTCCGAGGAGTCGGTCGGTGACCGAACGTCGGAGTGATCCGGCGCCAGGGACCGGGTCGTAGCCGAAGAGGGCACCCCGCCCGCCGGGGAGCCCCCCGAGGCAGTCGGCCGAACGGCGAGGCCCCGAGGAGATCGGAGCTGCGACGCAGCGAAGACTACTCGGGGCCTTTCCCGTTTCCGCCGTTCCAGGTCAGGGACGGTCCGCGGTTGCTGTCGTACCGGGTCGGTATGGTCCACGAGTGCCCGAAGACCAGCTGCTCGAGGACTCGCTGCTCGAGGGCCTCGATGACGCGCAGCGAGAGGCAGTCACCACGCGCGCCGTTCCGCTGGCGATCCTCGCCGGCGCCGGAGCGGGCAAGACGCGCGTCCTGACCAGTCGCATCGCCTGGCAGGCCCGGCACGCGCACATCGACCCCGGGCACACCCTCGCCGTCACCTTCACGCGCAAGGCCGCCGGCGAGCTCGGCGATCGGTTGACACGCCTCGGGGTCAGGCGCCAGGTCGTCGCGGGCACGTTCCACGCCATCGCGCTGGCGCAGCTCCGGCGCCGCTGCGAGGACCACGACCGGCCGATGCCGAAGCTCCTCGACCGCAAGGCGCGCCTCCTCGTGCCGATGCTGCCGGGCAAGGGCGGCGAGCGCGCGCTGCTCGCGGCCGAGGTCGCGGCCGAGATCGAGTGGGCGAAAGCGCGGCTCATCGGGGCCGACGGCTACCAGGTCGCCGCCGAAGCGGCGCGCCGGGACCCACCGCGGCCCCCGGCCGAGATCGCCGTCGTGTTCGAGCGCTACGAACGGGAGCGCCGCCGCCGGGGGCTCGTCGATTTCGACGACCTCATCACCTGGTGCGCCCACGCGCTCGAGACCGACGCCGAGTTCCAGGCCGCGCAACGCTGGCGGTTCCAGCACGTGTTCGTCGACGAGTTCCAGGACGCCAACCCGGCCCAGTTCCGTCTGGTGCGAGCGTGGCTCGGCGACCGCACCGACCTGTGCGTCGTCGGCGACGGCGATCAGGCGATCTACGGGTTCGCGGGCGCCGACGCGTCGTACCTCACCGCGTTCGGTGACCACTTCCGAGGCGCGGCCGTCGTGCGCCTCGGGACGAACTACCGCTCTTCGCCGCAGGTCGTGTCGGCGGCGGCATCGGTGCTGACGACGAGCGGCGAACGGGCCGCGATCCGCAGCTCGCGACCCGAGGGCCCGCTCCCCGTCGTGCGCGCCTACCCCAGCGACGAGGCCGAAGCCGAAGGTGTCGCCCGGGCGTTGCACCGGGAGCACCCGCCGGGGACCCGGTGGTCGTCGGCAGCGGTGCTCTACCGGACGAACGCCCAGTCGGCGCTGTTCGAGGAGGCGCTGCGGCGCGAAGGCGTCCCGTTCCGGGTCCGCGGCGGCGGGCGATTCCTCGACCGGCCCGAGGTCCAGGTCGCGCTGGACACGCTCCGCGAGCGGACTCGTGAACAGCCCGGCGTCCCGTTCGCCGGCCAGCTGGAGGCCCTGACCGACAGCGCCGCCGACGCGTCCGAGGAACGCCGCGAGCACGTCGAGACGATCGGCCGCCTCGGCCGCGACTACCTCGCCGCCGACGGTGGGAACGGATCGCTCGCGGGGTTCCTCGAGTTCCTGCAGACCGCGCTGCGCGCCGGCGACGACACCGGGGCCTCGAGCGGCGACGCGGTCGAGCTGCTCAGCTTCCACCGCGCCAAGGGCCTCGAGTTCGACACCGTGTTCGTCGTCGGGTTGGAGACGGGGCTCGTGCCGATCGTGCACGCCGAGACGCCGTCCGAGAAGGCCGAGGAGCTGCGTCTCCTGTACGTGGCGTTGTCCCGCGCCGAGCGCAACCTGCAAGTGAGCTGGGCCCAGAAGCGCACCATGGGGATGCGCACGTACCGCCGCACGCCCAGCCCGTGGCTGAAACCGATCGAGGCGACGGTGGCGGCGGCAGCGCACGCCGGAGCGCGGTGCCGCGGCGCGCAACGAGCAAGGTCGAGGGCTCGCCGCCGCCCGCGAGCACGTCGCCGGCGCCCGCCGCCAGTCGGGAGCCACGCGCGATCAGCTCGACGCCACTGCCACCGAGCTCCTCGGTGCGCTCCTCGAATGGCGCCGCAACCTCGCCCGCGCCTCCGGCGTGCCGGCGTACGTGATCTTCCACGACACGACTCTCGAGGCCGTCGCCCGCGACCGGCCGCGCTCCCGCGGCGACCTGCTGACGATCCCGGGTATCGGGCCGGTCAAGCTCCAGCGCCACGGCCAGGCCCTGCTCGAGCTGGTCGGCCAGCACCCCGGCTGACCGACCGTTGACGGGCCGGGCTCGCTCGGCCACCATGCGGGCACGGCACCGACAGCGGAGTGACGCCATGGCGTGGTCGAGCTTCCCGGTCTTCCCCTCCGACGACGGCTGGCCGTACCCCGATCTCCCCCGCGGGTTCGACGATCCCGCCGCCGACGACGAGGTCGACCTCGACGCCCTCGAGCTGCGGGTCGATCCCCACGCGTTCGAGTCGCTGGACCCGACCGAGTACGCGCTCGTCGCTCGCCGGTTCGGTTTCAACGGCCCCGCCACGTCGATGAAGGATCTCGCTCACGAGCTCGGCTGGTCCCATGCCCAGACGCGCGACGTGCTGGGCGGCGCCATCGACAAGCTCCGGACCCGCCTCACCGCCGACCCTTTCTGACCGCGGTCAACACTCGCTCCAGAGGCCGCGGCCGGCGCGCTTGGCGTCGAGCTCCTCGCGCAACATCGTGCGGGCGTGGGCGTGGTTGGGTTCGATGACCAGCAACCGGGCGTAACCGCGTCGGAGCAGCTCGTCGTTGAACCGCCTCCCGTCGACGACGACGTACGCGAGGCGGCGGCCGTACCGATCGCGTTGCTCGATGTCGGCTTCGAGCTGCACCGACCGTCCCGCCAGGCGCTCCTCCGTGAACGAGGAAGCTTCGGGCCCGAAGCATTCGACGGGCTTGGTCGGGTGGTGGGTCTCCGGGGTGTCGATGCCCAACAGGCGGACCGTGTCGGTGTCGCGGCCGTCCGGGCCGCGGGCGACGTCGATCGTGTCGCCGTCGACGACGTTCACGACAGTCCATTCGGCGGTCGCGGCGCGGTGTGCCTGGCCCAACCGCCAGCCCCCGAGTGAGGCGGCGGCGAGGATCACCACGACCACGACCCGGGAGCGGGTCATGCAGGGGATCGTACCGAGCGGGTGTGACGACGTCCCGGGTCAGTACTGCGCGAAGTAGGGCTTCTCGGGGTCGCGCTTCTCGAGCAGGATGAACACGAGCCCGTGCGGATCGGCGAACCACGTCGTGCGCAGGCCGACGATCTCGGCCATCCCGCGCGTGAGGAATCGCACGCCCTTGCCCTCGAGCTCGGCGCGTGTGGCGACGATGTCGTCGCACACGAGACCGACGTGCGTGAACCCGTGGTCCACCACGGACACGTCCGGCGGCCGGGGACGGCCGGGAGCGCGCGGATACTCGATGACCTCGAGGACGCGGTCGCCCCCGTCGGGGAAGCCGAGGATGGCGGCCTTGACGGCTACCGGGCTCGGGACGAGCTCGCCCATGTCGCGCTCGATGGCGTCGCCCTCGACGAGGTAGGGCGGCGAGAGGACGGTGAGACCGAGGACGGACTCGTACCAGCGCCACCGCCGCCTCGACGTCGGGCACGCACACAGCGGTGTGAGCGACCCCGGTGATCATCCGACCGACGCTAGGGGATGAGCGATCGGCGGGGAGCCCGCCGCTAGCTTTCCCCCGATGACGGCTCGTCGGGTCCGGCGCCTCGCGGTCGTCGTCGTCGTGCTCTTGGTGATCGGGGCGATCGCGGTCGTGCTCACCACCCGCCCGAAGCTCGACGACCGCCGAAACGACGTCGACCGCGCGTGGACGCCACTTCGGGGGCCGCTCGGCGAGCGGTACGCCCGGCTCGGTGACGTGAACGCGCAGCTCGCCGCGGCCGGCGGCGGTGAGCGCGACGTCGCCCGCGCCCTCGGCCTTAGGCTCGGGCGTTGGGGTGAGCTGCGCCGTGCCGGCGACGGCGACGCCGATGCCGACGCCGAGGCCCGGACCGCCGACCAGCTCGAGGGGCTCGCCACGAGGCTGCAGGCGGTCGTGTCGAGCTCCGATCGGCTGCGGGCGTCCGACCCCCTGAACCAGACGATCGCCGCCTTCCAGGGCACGGTGCCGCCGGCACCGGCGGTGACGGCCTACAACCGCGCCGTCCGCGACTACGAGGACGAACGCAACGGTCTCCTCCGCAGCCCGGTCGCGAGCCTGTTCGGGTACGACTCGCGACCGCAGCTGGTCCTGGCGGGGTAGGAGTTCAGCGCGCGGCGCCGATGACGTTCTGGTTGGCCCGCTCGATCCGGGCCACCTCGCCGACGGGCGCGACGCGCCAGAAGCTGCGCAGAATCGCGTCCCAGTCGTCGAGCATCGAGGCCGCACGCGGCGATCCGGTGAGCTCTCGGTGCCGCTCGAGCAAGAACCGCAGCTCGGCGGCCTGCGGGTCGTCGAGCTTCGCCGCTTCCACCAACTGCGGGTTCAGCCGCGCCGACAGCAGTCCGTCGGGATCGAACACGAACGCCTGTCCCCCGGTCATGCCGGCGCCGAGGTTGTAGCCGAACGGGCCGAGGACGACGCACGTGCCGCCGGTCATGTACTCGCACGTGTGGTCGCCCGTGCCCTCGACGACCGCGGTCGCGCCGCTGTTGCGCACCATGAACCGCTCGCCGACCCGGCCGGCGACGAACACCTGCCCGCCCGTGGCGCCGTACAGGACCGTGTTCCCGGCGAGAACAGCGTCGCCGGCATCGCCCTCGGGGGGACGCACGGTGACGCGTCCGCCGCCCATGCCCTTGCCGAGGTAGTCGTTCGCTTCGCCGACCAGCTCCAGCGTGACGCCGTCGGCGAGGAACGCGCCGAAGCTCTGCCCGGCCGAGCCGGTGAGGCGCGCCGTCACCGACCCGGGTGGCAACCCCTCGCCCCACTCGAGACCGATCGCGCCGCCGAGGGACGCGCCCACCGTGCGGTCGGCGTTGGTGATCTCGTACTCGAGCTCGACGTCACCGCCGTCCCAGAGCGCGGCGAACGCGTCGGCGAGAAGCCGCTCGTCCAGAGCTGACCGCGGCCGCTGGATCGGCACCGTGGCGACGAAGTGCCGCGGCCCGTCCTGCGATGGCGTCTCGAGCAGGGGTGACAGGTCGAGTGCGTCGGCGCGCGCGTCGCCCGTCTTCTGCTGGCGGAGCATGTCGACGCGCCCGATCGCCTCGTCGAGACTGCGCACGCCCAGCGACGCCAGCGTCCGACGGACCTCCTCGGCGACGAAGACCATGTAGGTGGCGACGCCCTCGGGTGTGCCGGCGAACTTGGCCCGCAGGTTCGGCCGCTGGGTCGCGATACCGGTCGGGCAGGTGTCGCGGTGGCAGGCGCGCACCATGATGCAGCCCTCGGCGAGCATCGCCGCGGTGCCGAACGAGTACTCGTCGGCGCCCAGGAGCGCCGCCATCACGACGTCGCGTCCCGTCTTGAACCCGCCGTCGACGCGGACGCGCACCCGGTCGCGCAGGTCGTTCTCGATGAGGGCCTGCTGGGTGTCGGCGAGACCGAGCTCCCACGGCATGCCGGCGTTCTTGATCGACGACAGCGGCGACGCGCCGGTGCCCCCGTTGTTGCCCGAGATCTGCACCACGTCGGCGAGCGCCTTCACGACGCCGGCGGAGATGGTGCCGACGCCGTCCTCGGCGACGAGCTTCACCGACACCTCGGCCAGCGGGTTGACCTGCTTGAGGTCGTAGATGAGCTGGGCGAGGTCCTCGATCGAGTAGATGTCGTGGTGCGGCGGCGGCGAGATCAGCCCGACGCCCGGCTGCGTGTGGCGCAGGCGCGCGATCTCGCCGCTCACCTTGTGGCCCGGCAGCTGACCGCCCTCCCCCGGCTTCGATCCCTGGGCGATCTTGATGTTGAACTCGTCCGCGAACGCGCAGTACTCGGGCGTCACCCCGAACCGGCCCGACGCGATCTGCTTGATGCGCGAGTTGCGGTCCCGCTCCGTCCCCCGGGTCCGGTAGCGGGCCGGGTCCTCGCCGCCCTCGCCGCAGTTGCTCTTGCCCCCGAGCATGTTCATCGCGATCGCGAGCGTCTCGTGCGCCTCCGCCGACAGCGCGCCGTGCGACATGGCGCCGGTCGAGAACCGAGCCGTGATCGCCTCGACCGGCTCCACCTCCTCGATCGGGACGGGCTCACCGCCGGGAACCAGGTCGAGCAGATCACGCAGCTCGGTCGTGGGTCGTGACTCGACGAGCTCGCGGAATCTCTCGTACAGGTCGGCGCGCCCGCCCTTGATCGCGCCCTGCAGGAGGTGGGCGGCTCGCAGGTCGGTCGGATCCGGTGCCGGCAAGGGCTCGGCGCCCGGGCCCTGGAGCACGATGACTTTGCCCTGGTCCTCGCTCGGCGCCGGCTCGACGCCGGCGAGCTTCCCGCTGACCTCGCTCTTCTTCTTGGGCTTGCGGTCACCGTTCTCGCCGTCGCCCTCGGGCGTGAGCCCGAGCGAGTCGTGCAGCGCGTCGACGACGTCGGGGTTGTTGCCGTGGTACTCGCCGCCGCGCTTGCGGTAGCGGAAGAACCCGGGCTCGTCGAGCGAGGCCTTCTCGCCGGCGAACGCGGCTTCGTGCCGTCCGAGGATGTCGGCGCCGAGCGTGTCGAAGCCGACGCCCCCGACCTCGGACACGGTGAAGCGGAGGCACGTCTCGACGACCTCGGGGCCGAGCCCGATGGCCTCGAAGATCTGGGCGGCCCGGTAACCGTCGACGGTCGAGATGCCCATCTTCGAGAAGATCTTCAGAACGCCGTCCTCGAGCGCGGCTTGGAGCTTCGCCTGCGCCTCCGACGAATGGAGCTCGCCGAGCTGGTCGTCGTCGGCCATGCTCGCCACCGTCTCGAGCGCGAGCCGCGGGCACACGGCGTCGGCGCCGAACCCGAGCAGGCAGGCGACGCCGTGCACATCACGGGCGTCGCCCGACGCGACGACGATCGACGCCTGCTGACGCGTGTGCTCGGCGACGAGCCGGTGGTGCACCGCACCCAGCGCGAGGAGCGACGGGATCGGCGCGCGCTCGGCGCTGACGCTGCGGTCGGAGATCACGAGCACCGCCGCGCCGGCGGCGACGGCCTCGACGGCGGCGTCGCCCAGCGCCCGGATGGCGGTCTCGAGCCCGCCCGGACCGTCCGCGACCGGGAACGTGGCGCTGAGACGGACCGCCTTGAAGACGGAGCGGTCGGGGTCGAGCAGCGACTCGACCGCCTCCGGATACAGGAAGAAGGAGGGCAGCTCGAGCAGGCGGGCGGCGCCCGGCTCCTCGGTGAGCAGCGGGCGGCGCGGCCCGAGGCACGTGCGCAGCGACATCACCAACCGCTCGCGCAGGTGGTCGATCGGAGGGTTCGTGACCTGGGCGAAGCGCTGCTTGAGGTAGTTGAACATCGGTCGGGGCCGGGTGGCCACGGCCGCGAACGGCACGTCGTCGCCCATCGAGAAGGTCGGCTCCTTGGCGTCGGTGGCCATGGGCTTGAGCACCATCGCCACCTCCTCCCGGGTGAGGCCGAAGGCGACCTGCTGGCGCGCGAGGTCCTCGGGGCCGGGCGGCATCTCGACGGGAGCACCGATATCGGCCGGGAGCAGGCCGTCGCGCGCCCACTGGGAGTACGGCTGCAGCCGCGCCAGCCACGTCTTGACGTCCGTGTCGTCCTGCACGGCGGCAGTGGGCAGCGCGCCGTCGCCGTTGCCGGCAGCGCGATCGGGGTCGACGCAGATCATGTCGCCGGGACCGAGGCGGCCGCGGCGAACCGATCCGTGGCCGGTCACCGGCACCGCGCCGACCTCCGACGCGCACACGACCAGCCCGTCGTCGCACACCTGCCACCGCAGGGGTCGCAGCCCGTTCCGATCGAGGGCGGCGCCGACGCGGCGGCCGTCGCTGAACACGAGCCCGGCGGGCCCGTCCCACGGGTCGGAGAGACACGCGTGGTAGCGGAAGAAACTGCGCACGCCGCGCGGGAGGTCGCGCTGACCCTCCCAAGCCTCGGGCACGAGCATCGCGACGGCGTGACGGATGTCGCGGCCGCCCCGCACCAGCAGCTCGACCGCGGAGTCGAGCTTGCCGGAGTCGGAGTCCTCGGGATCCAGCACGGGACGGAACAGTTCCTCGGGGCCGAGACCGGCCTCCTCGGTGCCGAGGCGCCCGCGGGCGATCATGCGCAGCTCGTTGCCGCGCACGGTGTTGATCTCGCCGTTGTGGCACAGGTGCCGGAAGGGCTGGGCGCGCTCCCAAGCAGGGGTCGTGTTCGTCGAGAAGCGGCTGTGGAAGATCGCCAGCGACGCGCCGAACTCGTCGTCGGCGAGATCGGGGTAGAACGAGGCGAGCCGGTCGCTCAGGACGAGCGCCTTGTACGTCACCGTGACGAACGAGAAGCTCGCGAAGTAGTGGCGTACGCGTGCCTCGCGGCACGTCGCCTCCGCCCGCCGGCGGGCGCGATACGCGCGGCGTTCGGCATCGACGTCGTCGACGTCATCGGGGCGCTGCAGGATCCCGTGCCAGAGCGACGGCTGGTCGACCCGCGCCGCCGCGCCGAGGTGCGTCTCGTCGACGGGGACGGGACGCCACCCCGCCAGCTCGATCCCCTCGGCGGCACAGGCGTCGGCCACGGCTTGCTGGGCGACGCGCACGGCGTCGTCGTCGCCGACGTCGAGGAAGGCCGACACGACGCCCAGCCGGTCGGCGTCGAGCGCGCGCCCGAGCTCCTTGCCGCCGACCCGGGCGAAGAACGGCCGCGGGATCGGCACCAGCAGGCCGGCGCCGTCACCCGAGATGCCGTCGGCGGCGATGGCCTGGCGGTGGCGCACGCACGCCAGCCCGGTCAGGGCGAGATCGACGATCTCTCGGCTGGTGCCGCCGGATGCGTGCGCGACGAAGCCGATGCCGCAGGCATCGAGCTCAGTTCGTCGACGGGCGTGCTGGCGCGCCGCGCGATCGAAGTCGGTCAACCGAGGGACTCCTCGCTCCCGGGAGGGTGCTGTCGTTTCGGGGATCCAGCAGGAGCGACGACGCTGTCGCGGAAAGGCTCACGATAGCGGACGGACCGTGGGGCGCCGTCCGCATTCGGCGTGCCAGCATGCAGCGTGCCCGACGCACAAGGCGGCCGGCCCGCACCGCTCGTCGCCGTGCTCGGCGGCGGCCAGCTGGGCCGGATGCTCGCGCTGGCCGGGATCCCACTCGGCATCGGATTCCGGTTCCTCGACCCCAGCCCGGAGGCGACGGCAGGCGCGCTCGGCCTGCTCGTCGTCGGCGCGCTCGGGGACGAGACCGCCCTCGCGCACGTGACCGAGGGCGCCGCGGTGGTGACGTACGAATGGGAAGGCGTGCCGGCGGACGGGACGCGCTTCGTCGCCTCGACCGGCACGCCCGTCCTGCCGCCCCCGGTCGCGCTCGACGTGGCGCAGGACCGCATCCGGGAGAAGGAGCTGTGCCGCCGCCTCGGGATCGGAACCCCCGGGTTCGCGGCGGTCGACGACCGCGCCGATCTCGAACGCGCGGTGAAGGAGCTCGGCCTGCCGGCCGTGCTCAAGACGCGCCGCGGCGGCTACGACGGCAAGGGGCAGGCGACGCTGCGCGAACCGGGCGACGTCGAGCGGGCGTGGTCGGAGCTCGGGGGTGTGCCGCTCGTCCTCGAGTCTCACGTCCCGTTCGATCGCGAGCTCTCGGTGCTCGCGGTCCGGGGGCGCGACGGTGCGACCGCGTGCTGGCCACTGGTCGAGAACCACCACGACGGTGGGATCCTGCGCCGCAGCTTCGCTCCCGCGCCCGGTGTGACCGAGCGGCTCCAAGCCGCGGCCGAGCAGCTCGTCGGGAAGCTCCTCGACGAGCTCGAGTACGTGGGCGTCCTCACGGTCGAGCTCTTCGACGTTCACGGGGAACTGCTCGTCAACGAGCTTGCGCCCCGAGTGCACAACTCCGGTCACTGGACCATCGAGGGCGCGGTCACGAGCCAGTTCGAGAACCACCTGCGGGCGATCCTCGGCTGGCCGCTCGGCACGACATCAGCAATCGGCGTGAACGCGATGGTGAACTGCGTCGGCGCCCTGCCCGATCCTGGCGCGGTGCTCGCGATCCCGGGCGCCCACTTCCACGACTACGCGAAGGCGCCACGCCCGGGCCGCAAGGTCGGCCACGTCACGATCACCGCGGCAAGCGCCGACGAGCTGCGGGCACGCGTCGCACGGCTGGCGGGCCTGCCCGGCGTGGACGTGCCGGCGTGACGTCCGAGCCGCTGTCCCCCTACGTCCGCTTCACGCGCGACGAGTGGGCGCGGTTGCGGGCGGCGACGCCGCTCACGCTCACCGAAGCCGACCTGGAGCAACTGCGCGGCATCAACGAGCGCATCGCGCTCGACGAGGTCGCCGACATCTACCTGGCGCTGTCCCGGCTGCTGAACCTGTACGTCGCAGCCAGTCAGAACCTCCACCGTGTCAGCGACACCTTTCTCGGGAGCCCGGCGGCAAAGGTTCCCTACGTCATCGCCGTCGCCGGGAGCGTCGCCGTCGGCAAGAGCACGACGGCGCGCATCCTGCAGGCGCTGCTCGCCCGCTGGCCCGACCATCCGCAGGTCGACCTCGTCACGACCGACGGCTTCCTGTTCCCGAACCGGGTGCTCGAAGAACGCGGGCTGATGGACCGCAAGGGGTTCCCGGAGAGCTACGACCTCCGCCGGCTGGTCCGGTTCCTCGCCGACGTGAAGTCGGGCCGGCCCGAGGTGAGCGCGCCCGTCTACTCGCACCTGACGTACGACATCGTGCCGGGCGAGGAGCAGGTCGTACGGCAGCCCGACATCGTGATCGTCGAAGGCTTGACCGTGCTCCAGACGGGCGACGGCCACGCCGGCCGAGCCCCGCAGCTGTTCGTGTCGGACTTCTTCGACTTCTCGCTCTACGTCGACGCCGACGAGGCCGACATCGAGCAGTGGTACCTCGAGCGGTTCCTCACCCTCCGCGAGACCGCGTTCGCCGACGAGCGCTCGTTCTTCCATCACTTCGCCGCGCTCTCCGAGGACGAGGCGATCCAGGTCGCCCGCGGCATCTGGCAGTCGATCAACGGCGTGAACCTGCACGAGAACATCCTCCCGACCCGCGAACGGGCGCGCCTCATCCTGGAGAAGTCTCCCGACCACTCCGTCCGAGCGGTCCGGCTGCGCAAGCTCTGACCTGACCGACCGGGCGGCAGAAATCTCGTGCCGGCCCGTAGGGGATCGGCGGCTCGGAGCGATGATGGGGGCGTGAGCGAATGGCCGGAGGCGGCCGTGAGTGAGGGGACGGGGGCGGGCGAGCCCGATCGCGCCGCGTTCCTTGCCTTCTACCAGGAGGCGGTGCCCGAGGTGTACGGGTACTTCCTGCACCGGTGCGGCGACTCCAGCGCCGCCGAGGACCTCACGTCGGAGACGTTCCTCGCCGCCGTGCGCAACCTCGAGGACGGCCGGCCCGCCCCGCTCGACATCCCCTGGGTGATCGGCGTCGCCCGCCACAAGTTGGCCGACCACTGGCGCCGCCGCGCTCGGGAGGAGCGCCTGCGTGACGCGCTCGAGCGAGACCCGGCGCCGAACGAGGATCCCTGGGACGTCCGCCTCGACCAGCTGCGCGCCAACGAGGTGCTCGCCGCCCTCGGCCCGCACCACCGGCTCGCGCTCACGCTTCGGTACGTGGACGGACTGCCCGTGGCCGACGTGGCGGAGCTGCTGGGACGTACGCCGAACGCCACCGAGGCGTTGTTGGTTCGAGCGCGGACGGCGTACCGCCGCGTCTACCTGGAAGGAGAAGGAGGAGATCATGACTGATCCCTTCGAGGGCTCTGCGGCGCACGCGCGACGCGGCGCCGCCCCGACCCGCGTTCGTCGCGGAGCTGGCCGACCGGCTGCGCGTCGAGCTGGGCATCAGAGAAGGAGACGAGGCCACCGTGATGATGCGGACCGCGATGGGCGACATGCCCGTGCAAGGGGGCGTTCCCAACGCCCTCCTCGACGTCATCGAGGATCAGGGTTACGCGGTGCTCGAGAACGCGCTGTCGCCGCCCGAGGTGGGAGCCGTGCGCGACGCGCTGGCGCCGCACCTCGGCGAGGGCCCGTTCGGTCGCAACGACTTCGAGGGCTTCCAGACCAAGCGCGTCTACAGCCTCCCGGCCAAGTCGCGCGCCTTCGACCGGCTCATCGAGGACGAACGTGTCCTCGACGTGGCGGGCGCGCTGCTCGGGCCCAACTTCCTGCTCACGGCGGCGCTGGCGATCAACCTCGGACCCGAGGAGAGCGCGCAGGACCTCCACTACGACGAGGCGTTCTACTACGGGCTGCCGCGCCCGCGGCGGCCGCTGTCGCTCAGCACGCTGTGGGCGATCGACGACTTCACGGCCGACAACGGCGGCACGCTCATCGCGCCCGGGAGCACGCACTGGGGTGACGGCCGGCCCGACCCGTCCGTCGAGCTCGTGCCGCTCGAGATGCCGGCGGGCTCCGTCGCCATCTACCCGGGCACGTTGTGGCACGCCGGCGGCGCGAACACGACCGACCGGTTCCGGCTCGGCGTCTCGATCCAGTACGTCGTGGCCTGGGCCCGTCAGCAGGAGAGCTACCTGCTCGCCGTCCCGCCCGAGATGGCGAAGGACGTGTCACCGCGCCTGCGCCAGCTCCTCGGCTACAGCATCCACCCGCCCTTCATGGGCCACGTCGACGGCCGCCACCCCGAGAAGACCCTGAGCTAGCTAGCTCCCCTCCGGCCACAGGGAGAGGACGTGGCCGACGGCGGGGTCGCTGCGCCCGTCGACGAGCTCCAGGTACGCCGACTGCACCGCGTCGGGGCCGGAGCCGTGTTGGATCTGGACCCAGCCGTCGGAGAACTCGACGAAGCGCCGCCACGCTTCGATCGCCCGGTCGTCGAGACCGGCGCGGCCCCACTCCTTGGTGCGCTTGATGATCTGATCCGGCGCGTAGAAGAAGGACGGCGTGGGGCCGGGGAGCTCGACGGCCGGCGCCCGGGGCAGGTCCCAGTGCGTGGCGCCGACCAGCATGCTGTGGACCAGTCGGTCGCCGTAGGCGTGGTGCACGGCGGCGCGCACGTCCGCATTGCCGGCGATGTCGACGAACGCCGCTCGCTCTCCTCCCAATTCGTCAATGTCGTCGTACGGAACGACACGGTCGTACACGCCGAGCCCTTCGACGAACGCGACGTTGCGAGCCGAGGTCAGGCCGATGACCTCGATCGGCGTGCGTTGGTGGAGCAGGAACGCCGTGCCGATCGCGGTCTTGCTCGACGCGCTGGACACGACGACCGCCTGAGCACCGAAGAAGGCGTTGTCGTCGAGGAAGTCGTCGATGAGGAAGGAGGTGAAGAAGAGCGGCCAGAGCACCATTCGGTGGTCCTCGTAGGCGGGATCTTCTGACGCATCGGTGTCGACCCGGCGGTACCCGTTGTACGCACCCGGCAGGGACGCGCGGTGCGGCGCGGTGTCGACGAATCCCCTCGGGTCGACGCGGCCGGGCGTGACCACGAGATGCGTCGATGTCGGGAGGTAGCCGTAGAGGCGCGTGCCGGCGGCGACGTCGTCGTTCGTGCTGGCGATGACCTCGGCGTATCCCCACACGGGGATCCGTCCCCATGCGTCGCGGTTCCGACGTGGGGAAGAAGTCCCAGTACTTGAGAGCGTCGCCCATGACCGCGTAGGTGATGTTGTTGGACGTGAGCGCGAAACGGTCGACGCGCAACAGTGCCTGGCCGGGTGCGAGGTCGGGCGGGTTTCCTTCGACGACCCGGCACTCGTGGATGTCGGCCCGGTCGACCTCGAAGTCCATCCTCAACCCCGGACGGCGAGGGCGTCGGCGGCGAGCTCCATGTGGCCGAGGTGCTGATACAGCTCCTCCATCACGTGGACCACGATCGCGCCGTCGGACTCGTCGCCGCCTTCGAGGAACTGTCGCCCCGTCCGGTCGGCTTGGACCCTCCCCTCGTCGATGGCGGCAAGGTCCTCGGCCACCTGCGCGAGGGTCGACTCGACCATCGCGTGCAGCTCGGCGACCGTGGCAGAAGTCGAGAACTCCGATTCTCGATCCCGAGACGTGGGCCGGCCGAGGGCGACGTGGCCGATCCAGAACTCGGTCACCGCGCAGCAGTGGACGACCAGCGCCGCGACCGCGTTCGTGTCGGGACCGAGGGGCCGGTCGTTCACCCGCGTGTCACCGAGGCGGTCGGCCACATCCAGCATCTGGGCGAACGCGTGGCGCATGTACAGCTCGGCCGTTCCCCGCTCGAGCTCCATCTCCGCAGTGTGTCACGGCGCGGATCCGTCCGAAGTAGCTTCGGAGTCATGACGATCTCGACGCGCACACTCGGCCAAGGTCTCGAGGTCTCCGCCCAGGGTCTCGGGTGCATGGGCATGAGCCAGGTCTACGGTCCCGCCGACGAGACCGAGTCGCTGGCGACGATCGAGCGGGCGCTCGAGCTCGGCGTGACGTTCCTCGACACCGCCGACGTGTACGGGCTCGGCCACAACGAGGAGCTCGTCGGGCGGGCGATCGCCGGCCGGCGAGACGGCGTCGTCCTGGCAACGAAGTTCGGCATCGTCCGCCGGCCCGACGACAACAGCTTCCGCACCATCAACGGTCGCCCGGACTACGTGCACAGCGCCTGTGAGGCATCGCTGCAGCGGCTCGGCGTCGACCACATCGACCTCTACTACCAGCACCGCGCCGACCCGAACGTGCCCATCGAAGAGACCGTGGGCGCCATGGCCGAGCTCGTAGCGGAGGGCAAGGTGCGCCACCTCGGACTGTCGGAAGCGGCGGGCGACACGATCCGGCGCGCGCACGCCGTCCACCCGATCAGCGCGCTCCAGAGCGAGTGGTCGCTCTGGAGTCGCGACATCGAGGACGGACGCGCTGCCTGCAGCACGGGAGCTCGGCGTCGGGATCGTGCCCTACAGCCCGCTCGGCCGCGGGATGCTGACGGGCCAGATCCGGAGCGCCGACGACCTGTCGCGTGGCGATTTCCGTCGCGGCACGCCGCGCTTCGATGGCGACAACTTCTCCCGCAACCTCGAGGTCGTCGAACGCGTGCGCACGATCGCGACCGAGAAGGGCGTGACGCCCGGGCAGCTCGCGCTGGCGTGGGTGCAGGCGCAAGGCGACGATGTCGTGCCGATCCCGGGCACGAAGCGCCGCACCTACCTCGAGGAGAACGTCGCCGCCCTCGACGTGCAGCTCAGCCCGGACGATCTCGCCGAGCTCGAAGCGGTGGCGTCGACGAGCGCGGTGGCGGGCGAGCGGACCGCCGACATGTCGTGGGTCGCGGGAACGACGCCCGCTCAGACGGCTTCGAACTGAGCGACGTACGCGAACGGCGAGCCGTAGCGGCGGACGAACGCGAAACCGCACGCCTCGGCGCGTGATCGCAGCTCGCCCAGCGACACGTAGTCGGGATCGAGCAGCACCTCGCCCACGGCAAGTCGCCCGCCGGGGCGGAGGACGCGGCGCAGCTCGCGCAGCGCGACGTCCGGGTCGGGGATCTCACCGATCACCGTGACGAGATAGGCCGCGTCGAACCGCGCGTCCGCGTAGGGCAATCGCTCGCCGGCCTGCCCGTGCGCAGGCGTGATGTTCGTGATCGACTGGTCCCCGGCGCGGCGCATGACCGCGTCGAGCATGTCCTGCTGCACGTCGAACACGTCGAGCGTCCCCGCCGGCGCGATCCACTGCGCGACCTGCACCGCGTGCCGCCCCGTCCCGGACCCGATCTCGAGCACGTGGTCGCCCGGTGACGGCTGCACGCCCCGGCGCAGCAGGCCCGGCGAGATCGGATGCGGGAATCGAGGATCCACCGCAGCGAGTACGGGAACGGACCTCGCGAGTTGCGGCTCCACCGGCGGGACGCGACGCCCAAGCCGACGGCATCCAGCCCCCGGGCCGCGGCGACCCTCGGCGCCTCCGCAGAGCGCGTAGGCCGCCAGGAGCGCGGCGAGGGGACGAACCACGCGGCGTCCTGCTTCCGCATCTGGCTACTTGATGGCGCCTGCGTCGCGCAGCTTGGCCAGCTCGTCGGACGTGAAGCCCCAGTCGGCGAGCGCCTCGTCGGTGTGCTGCCCGGGCTGAGCCGCGCGTCGTGTGATTGCGCCCGGGGTGCGCGAGAACCGTGGTGCGGGAGCGGGCTGCAGCACACCGTCGTGCTCCACGACCGTGTCGCGCGCCTTGATGTGCGGATGTTCCGCCGCCTCGCTCATCGTGAGGACGGGCGCGAAGCAGGTGTCGGTCTGCTCGAGGATCGTGCACCACTCGTCGCGCGTCTTGGACTTGAACAGCGACGTGAACTTCTCCCGCAGCGTGTCCCAGCCGCTGCGGTCCATCTGCGCCGGGAGGTCGCGTGTCCGACAGCCCCAGCTTCTCGATGAGCTCGGCGTAGAACTGCGGCTCGAGTGAGCCGACGGAGATGAACTTGCCGTCGGCGGTCTCGTACGTGTCGTAGAAGGGCGCGCCGGTGTCGAGCACGTTCCCGCCGAGGTGCTCCTCGTCGAACGCGCCCAAGGCCCGCAGGCCCCACGCCATCGCCATCAGCGTGGCGCTGCCGTCGACCATCGCCGCGTCGACGACCTGCCCCTCCCCCGACGACCTCGCCTCGAGGAGTGCGCACGCCACGCCGAACGCCAGCAGCATGCCGCCACCGCCGAAGTCGCCGACCACATTCATCGGCGGGGTGGGCTTGCCACCCGCCCGCCCGAAGTGCGCCAGCGCGCCGGCGAGCGAGATGTAGTTGATGTCGTGGCCGGCGGCTTGCGCGTACGGCCCGTCCTGGCCCCAGCCCGTCATGCGGCCGTACACGAGCTTCGGGTTGCGGGCGCGGCACGTGTCCGGCCCGATCCCGAGCCGCTCCGCCACGCCGGGCCGGAACCCTTCGATGAGCGCGTCGGCCTGCTCGACCATGCGGAGCACCGTCTCGACGCCGTCGGCCTGCTTGAGGTCGACGCCGATCGACCGCCGGCCGCGGTTCAGCACCTCCATCCACCCGGGATCGAATCCCCGCTCGACCGACTGGGCGCGATCGACGCGCACCACGTCGGCGCCCAGGTCGGAGAGCAGCATCGCCGCGAACGGCCCCGGCCCGATGCCCGCGATCTCGATGACCTTCACGTCGGAGAGTGGTCCCATGCGGCGACCCTAGCCCGGCGTTGTCACGGGATAGATCGGCGACGAGCGGGCTACGGTCGCTCCATGTCCGCCGTCCAGCGCACGATCCCGCTCCTGGTCTACGACGACATCGAAGCCGCGCACGACTTCCTCGTCGACGTGTTCGGTTTCGGCCCGGGCGGTGTCCAACGCGACGGCGCAGGGACTCGTCGTGCACGGTGAGGTGACGGCGGGAGACGTCGTGATCTGGCTGCATCGCGTCTCTCCCGAGCACGAGATGGCATCGCCGAGCACGATGGACGCCCAGAGCGGCGGGCTCGTCGTCCACGTCGACGACGTCGACGCGCACTACAAGCACGCCCGCGACGCCGGCGCCCGGATCGACAGCGAGCCGACCGACCAGGAGTACGGGCAACGGGAATACGGCGTTCGCGATCCCGAGGGCCACCGCTGGTGGTTCGCGACGCCCCTACGTAGCTCCGTGCCGTCGGTGGAGACGCTCGCGTCCGGATATGGGCTCGTCGAAGGGCCGACGGTCGACGGCGACGGGAACCTGTACTTCAGCGACGTGCTCGGCGGCGGTGTGTACCGGCGCGACCCGGACGGCGAGATCACGACGGTCGTCCCCAAGCGGCGCGGTGTCGGCGGGATCGCGCTCCACGCCGACGGCGGCGTGGTCGTGTCGGGCCGCGACATCGTGCACGTACGCGACGGCGAGAACCGCACGCTGTTCTCGATCGACGGGCTCCCGGGATGGAACGACATCTGCACGGACTCGGCGGGCCGCGTCTACGCCGGTTCGATCCGCTTCGCCGTCTTCGATCCCGACGCCACTCCGATGCCCGGGCGAGCTGTGGCGGATCGACGCCGAGGGCGACGCCACCTCTCTCTACGACAACGTCCTCCACGCCAACGGGGTCGTGCTGTCGCCCGGCGGTCAGACCATCTACCACTCGGACACCCGCAACAACGTGATCCTCGTGCACACGATCGCCGACGACGGCACCGCCGGCGATCGCCGCGCGTTCCACTTTCCACCGGGCGCGCCGGACGGGATGGCTGTTGACGCGCAAGGTCTCCTCTGGGTCGCGTCCGCGGGTGCAGGGTGCGTCGTCCGCCTGACCCCCGACGGCGAGATCGACCGCGTGCTCGAGGTGCCCGCGCAGACGGTCACGTCGCTCTGTTTCGCCGGCGGCGATCAGCACGACATCTATGTCGTGACCGCCGACAACACCGAAGACCCCGACCGGCGCGGCACGATCTTCCGCATCACCGCCGGGGTCGGCGGCGCGCCGGTCCATCCGGCGCGGATTTGACGCCCGCTGCGACCAGAGAGCTAGAAGGCGAGCTTCAGGCCCGGGCCAGGGCCAGGGCGCCGACACGAGCTTCCCCGTCGCCGAGCACGTCACGAACGCGGTGCGCAGGTCGTCGCCCCCGAAGCAGATGTTGGTCACCATCGGGTCGGGGAACGGCACGTGCTCGGCGCTGCTGCCGTCCGGCGCGATCACGGTGATCCCGCCGTTCACGAGCGTCGCGACGTCCACGTTGCCGTCGCCGTCGACGGCGAGGGAGTCGAAGAGCTGCATCCCCGGGAGCCCGCACACGAGCTCGCCGCCGTTGCCGACGGGCGGCGCCGGCGCCGCCACCTCGCCCGGCCCGGCGAGGTCCCAGGCGAACAGCCGGCCCGCGAACGTCTCCGCCGCGTAGACACGCGTGCCGTCGGGTGAGAGGCCGACGCCGTTGGGGCCGTCGAGCGGGTACACGACCTCGCGGATCTCCGAGCCGTCGGGGCGCGCGTAGTAGAGCCCGCCGTGGGTCTTGTCACGCTCGCGCCAACGACCGTGGTCGGTGAACCAGAACCCGCCCGTCTCGTCGAACACGAGGTCGTTGGGCCCGATCAGCTCGTGCCCGTCGCACTCGCGGTACAGCACGGTGACCTCGCCGGTGGCGAGGTCGACGCGCTCGATGCGGCCGCCCGAGTGGTGACCCGGCAGGTAGCTGTCGGGGATCGTGAGCCCACCCATGTCGTGCGACCCGTAGCCGCCGCTGTTGCACACGTACACGGCGCCGTCGGGGCCGATGGCGAGCCCGTTCGGGCTGCCGCCGTTCTCCGACACGATCTCCTTCTTGCCGTCGGGTTGCACCCGGACGACGGTGCCGCCCAGGAGCTCGACACAGAGGACGCTGCCGTCGGGCATCCACACCGGGCCCTCCGGGAAGCGCAATCCGCTCGTGATCTCGGTGATCTCGACATCCATGGCTGTCCCCTCCGGTCGCCGTCGCCGCGGAGCGAAGCACTTGCTTGACCGGTCGGTCAAGGCGGAGTTGCATGGCGCGCATGAAGCTGCGCCTGGAGCCGTCCGACGAGTACATGCACCCGCTGGAGTCGGCCAAGAACTTCAACGAGTCGATGTACTTCAACGTCTTCGACCCCGCCGACCGGATCGGCGGCTGGTTCCGTCTCGGCAACCGGGCCAACGAGGGCTACGCCGAGATGACGACGTGCATCTACCTCCCCGACGGGCGCGTCGGCTTCATGTTCAGCCGGCCCGAGATCGCCGACAACGACGCGTTCGACGCCGGCGGGATGCGCTTCGACGTCGTCGAGCCGTTCGAGGCGCAGCGCGTCTCGTACACCGGCAAGGTCGCACTCCTCGAGCGTCCGCTCGAGATGGCGAACCCGCGCCAGGCATTCACCGAGAACCCGTGGGTCGACGCCGCCGTCGAGCTCGACTACCGGGGCGTGTCGCCGATGTTGGGCGGCGAGCCCGTGAACGACGACGGCTCCCCCATCACCGAGAACGCCGAGCAGGGGTTCGCCCGGGGCCACTACGAGCAGCACGTCGGCGCCCGCGGCGTCGTGCGCGTCGCCGACCAGGAGTGGGAGGTCGACGGCTTCGGGCTCCGCGACCACTCGTGGGGGCCGCGCTACTGGCAGTCGCCATGGTGGTACCGGTGGCTGACGGCCAACTTCGGCGAGGACTTCGGGTTCATGATCTCGATCATCACGTCGCGCGACGGCGGCCAGCGCATCGGCGGTGTCGTGCTCGAAGACGGCGAGTACCGCACGATCGACGACGCCAAGCTCGAGACCGAGTGGCGGGGCGCCGACTCGTACCACCAGGAGATGCGGGCGTGGGCGCACACCGCCGACCGCGACTACGAGATCACGGGGAGCGTGCTGTCGCTCATCCCGCTGCGGAACCGCCGCCAGACACCCGACGGCGACATGCTCGTGACGCGCATCTCGGAGGGCATGACCGAGTGGCGCTGCGACGGCAAGGTCGGCTTCGGGCTGTCGGAGTACCTCGACCAGATCGTCGACGGACAGCCGGTCGGCGGCGACGCCTGAGCGTCAGGCGGACTTGCGTTCGCCCTCGCGCTGCGCCCGACGGAGTTGCGGTCGCCAGCCGGCTTGAGGTCGCTCGTGCTCGAGGTAGCTGCTCCGCGTGCGCAACAAGTCCGCGCGCGTGCAGATCCCGACCAGCCGATCGTGCTCCACCACGGGAACGTGATCGACACCGTCTTCGGTCATCCGCTCGAGCACGGTGAGAAGGCTGTCACCCGGCTCGACCGTCAGGACGTCCGTGGTCGCGACGTCCTTCACCGGCGCGGCGTCGGGGAGGTCCCTCACCAACAGGTCGTCGCGGCTCACGATCCCGGCGCACCCCCCGGCGTCGTCGACCAACGGGTACGCGCCGTGACCGCCGGCTCCGAACAGCCGCCGGGCATCTCCCATTGTCGCGTGGACGGGAAGCGTCTCGACCTTCGTCGTCATCGCGTCGCGTGCCGAGTGCACCTGGAGCACGTCCGGGGCGTAGCGCCGGGGGACGAAGACGCCGCGCCGTGCGAGCTTCTCGGTCATCAGCGTCTGACGCGAGAGAGAGTTGAACACGAGATCGGCGAGCACGGCGGCGAGCATCAACGGCAGCACCGCCTCGTAGTCGCGCGTGAGCTCGAACGCGAACACAATCGACGTGAACGTGGCTCCGGTCGCGGCGCCGAAGGTCGCGGCCATGGCGACGAGGGCGACGGCGCCCGGTGACGAGCCCGAGGCCAGGGAAGGCGGCGTCGAGACCGGCGCCCACCAGGCCGCCGAACGATCCACCGATGAGCAGGAGTGGCGCGAGCGTGCCGCCCGACGTGCCCGAGCCGAGCGCGATCCACCACATCACGAGCTTGGCGAGGAGCAGCAGCGCAAGCGCACCGGCTGCGAACTTCGCCGCGAGCACGTCGTCGATCGCGTCGTACCCGACCCCGAGCGCGCGGGGAACCGCCAGACCGATCAGCGCGAACCCGAGCGCTCCGATGACGGGGTGCCAGAACTCCGGGATCGGAAGCCGCCGGTATCCCGCCTCCACGGCGAAGAGGCCCTTCGCGGCGACCACAGCGAGGAGCCCGCATGCGAGCCCGAGGAGCGCGAACACACCCAGCGTGCTGAGCCCCGCGAAGTCGTGATGCGGGACCGTGAAGAGCGGTCCGCTCCCGAAGACTGCGGCGTGGACGCCCGCCGCGATGCTCGCCGACACGACGAGCGGCACGAGCGCCCGGGCCGAGAACTCGAACAGGAGAAGCTCGACGGCGAGCACCACGGCCGCGAGTGGCGCGCCGAACACCGCCGCCATCCCGGCAGCCGCGCCGCACGCGAGCAGGATCTTCCGCTCGGACGGCGACACCTTGATGACCTGGCCCACGATCGAGCCCAACGCACCGCCGGTGACGATGATCGGCCCTTCGGCGCCGAACGGTCCACCGGTCCCGATGGCCACGGCGGCCGACGTCGGCTTGGCGACCGCGGCGCGCGGCGAGACGCGGCTGTGCCGCGTGAGGATCGCTTCCATTGCCTCCGGGATGCCGTGACCGCGGATGACGGGCGACCAACGCGCGATCAACGCGACGACGAGACCGCCGGCCAGCGCGACGAGCAAGAGGTCGGGACCGGGATGGAAGTGCCGGAACGACGGGAGGTCCCACCCGTACTGATGCAGCAGCGCCGCGTTCGTGAGCAGCGCGATGAGGCGGACGAGCAGCCACGCCGCCGCACCGCCCGCGAGTCCGAGCGCGGCGGCGAGCAACGACAGGAAGACGAGGCGGCGCGGCGAGGATTGCACGGTAGTGACATTATATCGTGATACGATACTTTTCATGCCGGGCTCGACGACCGCCCGCTCGCGCCGGATCGGCGACGCCGACTACCAGCGCCTGCTCGAGTTCCGGACCGGCCTGCGACGCTTCCTGCACTGGAGCGAGGAGCAGGCGCAGGCCGCGGGCGTCTCGCCGGCCCAGCACCAGCTGCTGCTGGCGATCCGGGGCCATCCCGATTCGCGCGGTCCGACGATCGGCGACGTCGCCGAATACCTGCTCCTGCGCCACCACAGCGCGGTGGAGCTCGTCGACCGGGCCGTCACCGCCGGGCTCGTCCGGCGCCGCCAGGACCGCGACGACCACCGGGTCGTCCGGTTGCAGCTCACCGCGCCGCGGCGCCGAGAAGCTCCGGCGACTCACGGCCGTCACGCTCGAGGAGCTGAACCGCCTGTCCCCCCGCCTTCGGCCCGTGTGGTCCGGCCTGGAAGGGGACTGACGCGGGCTACCAGCTGCCGCCGCCCCCGCCGCCGGCGCCGCCGCCCGAGAAGCCGCCGCCGGAGAAGCCGCTCGAGCCCGACGTCGACGGGGGCGTCGACGTCAGCGTGCCCGACGTCGAAACGGTGAAGCCGTCGATCGCGCTCGAGAACGCGAGGAACGTGAACGGCGTCGACGCGATGTACCACGACGACGTGTCCGGCGGCTGGTCGTCGAGACCGGCGAACGCCGCCGCCCACTTCCCCGTCGCGCCGAAGACGATCGCGTAGGGCAGGTACTCGGAGAACAGGTTCTTCCGCTCCGCGAACCGGGCGCGCTCCTTCTCCGACTCGTTGATGAATCTCCGGAATCCCTCGGTGTGCCGGAGGACGGCGGTGCCCTTGGCCGTGCGCTGGGGGCTCCAGTACGCGCCGAAGGTGAACAGGATGCCGGCCACCAGGAGCGGGATGCCGAGCAGGGCCGCGTGCGTGAACAGGATCAGCAGCGTCATGAGCCCCGCGCCGGCGAGGAGCACGAGGACTCCGAGGCAGCCCCACTGGGCCCGAGAGCGCGACGGCGGTTTGACGAACCATCCGTGATCCATCGCGTCCTGGAGGAGCGCGCCCTGCACCTCTTCCATCTTCGTGTGAAACGTGTAGCGGAGGTCGGAGAGCTGCACCTCGTTGCCGTCCTCGAACAAGCCGTTGAGGAGCTTCTGCTCGTAGTCCTTGAGCTCCGCGTCCGGCTCCTTCTTCTTCGTCAGCTTCCAGTCCGGCTTGTGCAGGAACCCTCCCTCGCCCGGGATCTCCTCGATCACGAGGTAGCCGCGCACGGCGAGGTCGACGATGGTGGCGGTCACGTCGAGCGGGTTGGCCGTGAAGTCGACGAGCGTGCCGAGCTGCCCGGGCCGCAGCTTGTCGGGTGGGACGAACTCGACGGGCGTCTCCTCGTGATGCAGC
The DNA here is from genome assembly GCA_963768605.1 of uncultured Actinomycetes bacterium. GTDB lineage: Bacteria > Actinomycetota > Acidimicrobiia > IMCC26256 > JACDBD01 > JALZAA01. The sequence continues at coordinate 381,209 of CAVYIP010000022.1, forward strand.
AAGGGAACGAGCTCGTCGGCGCCGCCGTCGGTGCCGTAGGCCTGGTCCACCGCAGAGCCGCGGTAGCGCCGGTCCCGCCCGAACCGGTAGATCAGGAACGCGAACACGAGGATCACCACGAGCAGGAGCGCGCCGCTGACCCCGGCGGTGACGGGAGTGATCGAGAAGGCCGTCCCGAGGTTGAAGCGCTCCTCGAGGATCGGCTTGGGGGGCGGGACCGCGCCCTTCGGGATGGCCGACCACGACGGTCAGCGCCGCGTTGGGCGGGATGTTGCTCTGTGCGAACGTCGCCGTCGTGCCGCTACTGGTCGCACTGGAGCACGGGAGCGTCGACCGGAGCGGACCGCTGAAGCAGGCGACCTGCGTGATGTCGGCCGGCGCTTCGACGGTGGCCGTCGCCCGCTGGATCGGAACCGTCCAGCCCGGCCCGATCGCGTTGAGATTCAGCTCGTCGTGGTCCTCGAACCCGTTGAGCACGCCTCGCAGCGTGTACGTGATGTCGTAGGTGTGCTGGCCGCTGATCGTGCGGTCGGGATCGCCGATCTTGATCCGCTTCAGCCCGACGCCGTCGACGTCGCCGCTCTCGATCGTGTACTGCGCCGGCGTCCCTTCCGACGCCTTCACGGACTCGACGTTCAGCGGGTACACCCGGTCGTGGTTGGACTTGGGCGGGTAGTCGAAGCGCACCGGGACGTCCCGGAAGATGCCGTGCTTCGGGACGACGCCGAAGTCGTAGTCGATCGTCTCGTGGACGCGGACCAGCCCCGTGGGCTCGATGCGGACATCGACGACGTAGTTGCGGATCTGCTCCGGCCCGAACTGCGCGTGGATCTGGGACACCGCCGGAGCCGAGAGGCAGAGGACGCCGACGACCGCCGCGAGACCTCCCAGAAGAGCAACCCGCCCGAACCGCACGGCGGGAATCTAACCGCAGCCGGCGCGATGCGTCGGGCTACCGTTCCGCGCCGTGCCCGCCCGCGTCGACGATCAGCCGCTCGCGGCGGCGGTCGGTCGCCATCTCGGTCAGCCGGTGACGATCGAGGGGCTCCGCCGCCTGTCGGGCGGCGCGTCACGCGAGACGTGGTCGTTCGACGCGGTTTCGGCCGGCGGTGACCGACACGGCCTCGTGCTCCGCCGCGATCCGGGGGCCTCGATCGGACGGTCGGAACGCTCGGTCGAGTTCGCGCTCCTGGAGGCGGCGCATCACGGCGGCGTCGCCACGCCGCGTGTCTGGTTCCTGCTCGAGCCGGACGACGGCCTCGGCTCGGGTTTCGTGATGGAGCGGATCGAGGGCGAGACGATCCCGCGTCGCATCCTGCGGGACGACACGTACGCAGCCGCCCGCCCGTTGCTCGCCCGTCAGTGCGGCGAGCAAGCGGCGCGCATCCACGCGCTCGACCCGGCTCGCCTGCCGGAGCTGCAGGTGCAGGGCGCACGCGAGCAGATCGCCCTCTACCGCGGATATCTCGACGGGTTCGGCGAGCCGCACCCCGCGTTCGAGCTCGGTCTGCGCCGGCTCGCCGAGCACGCGCCACCCGACCCGCCGCAACCGTCGCTCGTGCACGGCGACTTCCGCAACGGCAACTTCATCGTCGGCCCGGACGGCATCCGAGCCGTGCTCGACTGGGAGCTCGCGCATCTCGGCGACCCGGTCGAGGACCTCGGCTGGTTGTGCGTGAAGTCATGGCGCTTCGGTGTGGCCGATCAACGCGTCGGCGGGTTCGGAACCGTGGACGATCTGCTGGCGGCGTACCGGGCCGCCGGCGGACGCGAGGTCGACCCGCTCGAGCTCCGCTACTGGGAGTTGATGGGCACGCTGAAGTGGGGCGTGATCTGCGAGATCCAGGCGTTCACGCACCTCGAGGGCACCGTCCGCTCCGTGGAGCTGGCCACGCTCGGCCGACGGGTCGCCGAGATGGAATGGGACCTGCTCGACCTGATCGACGGGGGCGCGTGATGTCGGACATGCAGGATCGGCCCACGGCCGCCGAGCTGCTCGAGGCGATCCGCGAGTTCCTCGAGCAGGACGTGATGCCCGCGGTGGAAGGCCGGGTGCGGTTCCACAGCCGCGTCGCGGTCAATGCGCTCGGGATGCTCGAACGCGAGGTGCGCCTCGGCGCCGAGCTCGACGCCGCCGAGCGCGCCCGGCTCGGCGCCCTCCTCGGCCACGACGCCGACCTCGCCACGCTGACGACCGAGCTGGCCGCCCGCATCCGCGAGGGGTCCCTCGACGACCGCCGCGACGACGTCGTCGCCGCCGTCCGGGAATCCGTCCGGGCGAAACTCCTGGTCTCGAACCCGGACTACCTCGGCGACGGCGTCGGGTAGGTTCCAAAATGCTGTGCGCTTCGCCACCTGGAACGTCAACTCGCTGAAGGCCCGCCTCCCCCGGGTCGAGGAATGGCTCGCAGTACGCGGAACCCGACGTGCTGTGCCTCCAGGAGACCAAGCTCTCCGACGACTCGTTCCCGCAGCTGACCTTCCAGTCGCTGGGATACGACTCCGTGCACCACGGGGCCGGGCAATGGAACGGCGTGGCGATCCTGTCGCGCGCCGGCGTCGCCGACGTCACCTCCGGGTTCGACGGCACCGAGCTCGTCGACCCGTACGAAGGCGACGCCCGGCTCCTCTCCGCGATGTGCGGCGGCGTGCGCGTGATCTGCGCGTACGTGCCCAACGGCCGCAAGGTCGGCACCGAGTACTACGAGCGCAAGCTGGCGTGGCTCGAGTGCCTCCACGACTGGATCGCCGCCACGTACAAGCCCAGCGATCCGATCGTGATGATGGGCGACTTCAACGTCGCGCCCGAGGACCGCGACCTGTGGTCGCCCAAGGCGTTCGTCGGCGACACGCACGTCACCGAGCCCGAACGCGCCGCGGTCGCCAAGCTGCGTGACTGGGGGTTCGTCGACGGGTTCCGCGTCCTGTACCCCCAGGAACAGCTGTTCACCTACTGGGACTACCGCCGCGGCGACTTCCACGAGCACCGCGGCATGCGCATCGACCTCGCGTACGTGACCGAGCCGTTGGTGGACCGCATCCGGTGGGGACTGGTGGACCGCTTCGCCCGCAAGGGCAAGCTGCCGTCGGACCACGCACCTCTGTTCCTGGACATCGACGTCGACGCGGCGTGAGCCCGTCGCCTCTCGAGCGCCGCGGGCGTACCGTGGCCGCATGGCGATGTACCACGACGGGTCGCGAGAGCTCCAGGACCGCTTCGACAGCCGGCGGATCGCCGACCGGCTCGAGCAGATCACGGTCCACGACCGATTCAGCGACGACGACCGCGCGTTCATCGAACGCGTGCCGATGTTCTTCCTCGCCACCGCCGACGCCGACGGATGGCCGGACTGCTCGTACAAGGGCGGCCAGCCCGGCTTCGTGCGCGTCGTCGACGAGAGCACGCTCGCGTTCCCGAGCTACGACGGCAACGGCATGTTCCGCAGCCTCGGCAACGTGCTCGTCAACCCGAAGGTCGGCATGCTGTTCGTCGACTTCGAGCACCCGAACCGGATGCGCATCAACGGCATCGCGTCGCTGCACGACGACGACGAGCTGCTGAGCTCGTTCGAGGGCGCGCAACTGATCGTGCGCGTGCATGCGGAGCGGATCTTCCCGAACTGCCCCCGTTACATCCACAAGATGCAGGTGGTCGAGCACTCCGTGTACTCCCCTCGCCCGGGTCACGTGCCCCCGGTGCCGGATTGGAAGCAGATGGACGTCTTCCGCGACTACCTCCCCGAAGCGACGCCATGACCGGTCCTGTGACCCACGTCATCTGGCCAGGGCCGGAGGGTCGGTCGATGATGGAGCCGCGCTGACTTATCAGCGATAACACACTCGGTTGGGGGCCCGGTCCTGCTCACTCGCCTCGGTCGTTTCGCCGTCGCCCACCGCAAGGCGGTGCTCGTCGGCACGGTGGTGTTCTTCATCGCCGCCGCCGTGCTGGGTGGCGGCGTCGCATCCCGCTTGGGCAGCGGTGGCTTCGACGATCCGGCGTCGGAATCCTCGCGGGCTGCGGACACGATCAAGCGCGACTTCGGGAAGCAACAGCCCGACCTCGTGCTGCTCGTGACCGCAAAGCGCGGAACCGTCGACGACCCGGAGGTCGGGGCGGCGGCGGAGGCGCTGGCGACCCGGCTGGCGGGCGAGAAGTCGGTCACCCGCTCCGTCTCGTACTGGGGCGCCGGGAGCCCGCCCCCGCTCCGCAGCAAGGACGGCAGCCAGGCGCTCGTGCTCGCCTCGCTGCGTGGGGACGAGGACCAGGTCCTGGACGCTGCCCGGGAGCTCTCGCCTCGGTACACGAGCGACGACGCGGCGATCACGGTGCGCATCGGAGGCTTCGGCGAAGTCTTCCGGCAGGTGAACCAGCAGGTGGAAGAGGACCTCCTGCGAGCGGAGCTCATCGCCTTCCCGATCACGCTGCTGTTGATGGTGCTCGTGTTCGGCAGCGTCGTCGCCGCCGGTCTCCCGCTGGTCGTCGGCGCGCTGGCGATCGTCGGGACCTTCCTCGTGCTCCTGATCATCTCCTCGCTCACCGACGTGTCGATCTTCGCCCTCAACCTCGCGACCGGCATGGGGCTCGGGCTCGCGATCGACTACAGCCTGTTCGTCGTCTCGCGCTATCGCGAGGAGCTCCACAACGGGCGCGCGCCGCACGACGCCGTCGTCCGCACGGTCCAGACCGCGGGCAAGACGGTCGCGTTCAGCGCGCTCACGGTCGCGGTTGCGCTTGCGGCGCTGCTCGTGTTCCCGCTCGCCTTCTTGCGGTCGTTCGCGTACGCCGGCATCGGAGTCGCGCTTCTTGCGGGCGTCGGGGCGGTGGTCAGCCTGCCGGCGCTGCTGGCGGTGCTCGGACCGAGGGTCAACTCGCTGCGCTTGCTGCGCCGGGACCCGAAGCCGGTGGGCGAGGGCGTCTGGCACCGCATCGCCACCATCGTGATGCGCCGTCCCGTGCCGATTGCCATCGGCGTCACCGCGCTCTTGATCCTGTTGGGCCTGCCGTTCCTGCGGATCCAGTTCGGCCTTCCCGACGACCGCGTCCTGCCGACCAGCGTGTCGAGCCGGCAGGTGCAGGACGACATCCGCTCGCGGTTCGCGTCGAACGAGGCGCTCACGCTCCAGGTCGTCGCCACCGACATCGGCGACCCGGCGGCGCACGCCGAAGAGATCGATCGGTACGCGGCTGCGTTGTCGCAGACGCCCGGCGCCGCGCGCGTCGACGCCCTCACCGGCAGCTACATCGAGGGCCAGCAGGTCGCCGGCCCCGGACCGATCACGGCCCGTTTCGTCGCCCGCGACGCCACCTGGCTGTCCGTCGTTCCCGCGGTCGAGCCGTACTCCGACGCCGGCGAACGACTGGCCAAATCGGTGCGCAACACCGCCGGCGCCGTTCCCCGTCCTCGTCGGCGGGAACTCGGCCGAGCTCGTCGACTCGAAGGCGTCGCTGTTCTCCCGGCTGCCCCTCGCCGCCGGGTTGATCGCGCTGGCCACCTTCGTGCTGCTGTTCCTGATGTTCGGGAGCATCCTCGTTCCCATCAAGGCGCTCGTCCTCAACGTCCTCAGCCTCAGCGCGACGTTCGGTGCACTCGTGTGGATCTTCCAGGACGGCCACTTCTCCGGCGTCCTCGACTTCACTCCGACCGGCACGCTCCCGGCGACGGTCCCGCTGCTGCTGTTCTGCCTCGCGTTCGGGCTGTCGATGGACTACGAGGTCTTCCTGCTGTCGCGCATCAAGGAGGAGCACGACCGCACGGGCGACAACACGCGCTCGGTCGCCGTCGGTCTCGAACGCACGGGCCGGATCGTCACGGCCGCCGCCGTGCTCATCAGCGTCGTGTTCATCGCCTTCGCGACATCGGGCGTGTCGTTCATCAAGATCTTCGGCCTGGGGCTGACGATTGCCGTGCTCATGGACGCCTTCGTGATCCGGGCGACCTTGGTGCCGGCGTTCATGCGCATCGCGGGCGAAGCGAACTGGTGGGCGCCGAAATGGATGCGGCGCCTCCACGATCGGATCGGGATCAGCGAGACCGAGGCGCCCGAGCCCGAGCCCGAGCAACCGGTCGCCGAGCCGGTGGGATCACGGTGACCGTCGCGCGCACGGCCACGGTGAAGCGCCGGTCGCGGTCACGCCGCGGGGAGGGCGAAACACTGCGCGCCGACCTCCTCGCCGCCACGGAGCGCCTGATGGTCGAGACGGGAAGCGCGGAGGCGGTGTCGATCCGCGCGATCGCCGACGCCGTCGGCGTGACACCGCCGTCGATCTACCTGCACTTCCCCGACAAGGACTCGCTGATCCTCGCCGTCTGCGAGCGGCACTTCGAGACGTTCGACTCCTTGATCGAGGAAGCCGGTCGATCGACCGACGACCCGGTCGAGAGCCTGCGACGACGGGGCCAGGCGTACGTCCGCTTCGGTCTCGAGAACCCGGAGCCGTACCGCATCCTGTTCATGACCCGCAACGGAAAGCACGCGGCAATACGACGTCGTCGTCGGCGCCGGCGCCCGCGCGTTCCAACACCTGGTCGACGCCGTGCAGCGCTGCATCGACGCCGGCGCGTTCCGGCCGCGTCGACCCCATGGTCGCGGCGACCGGCGTGTGGGCCGCCGTCCACGGCGTCACGTCGCTGCTCATCTCGCATGCCGGGCTTCCCGTGGCCCGACATCGAAGCGCTCGTCGATCACGTCTGCGAGCATCCAGAACCGCGGCCTGAGCGAACCCGTTCACGAAGACCAAGGAGCAACCCCATGAGCACCGCAGTCGAGAACCGTTACCTCGTCGGAAACTTCGCACCCGTCGGCGACGAGCTGACCGCGACCGACCTCCCGGTCGAGGGCTCGATTCCGAAGGAGTTGCGCGGACGGCTGCTGCGGAACGGTCCCAACCCCATCGCGCCCGACCCGGCCGCGTACCACTGGTTCATGGGCGACGGCATGCTCCACGCGATCGAGCTGCGCGACGGCAAGGCCGCCTCTTACCGGAACCGGTGGGTGCGGACCGACCAGGCGCTCAACCTCCTCGGCGAGGACCCGATCCCCGGGCAGCCCGACGACGTGTTCCCCGTGGGCTCGAGCGTCGCCAACACGCACGTCGTCACGCATGCGGGCAAGATCTTCGCCCTCGTCGAGGTGTGCCTTCCCACTCAGGTGCGACCCGATCTGTCGACGGTCGGCCGGTTCGACTTCGGCGGGAAGCTCCGGTCGGCCATGACCGCGCACCCGAAGGTCGACCCGGTCACGGGCGAGATGCTCTTCTTCGGCTACGACCCGTTCGGCCCACCGTGGCTGCGCTACCACGTCGTGAACGCCGACGGCGAGCTCGTCCGCAGCGAGGACATCGACATCAAGGGCCCGTCGATGGTGCACGACTTCGCGATCACAGAACGCAACGTCGTGTTCCTCGACCTGCCCGTGGTGTTCGACTTCGACCTCGTCGGCAAGCGGCCGTTCCCGGCCGAGTGGAAGCCCGAGTACGGCGCGCGCGTCGGCGTGATGCCCCGCGACGGCGGCAATGCCGACGTCCGGTGGTTCGACGTCGAGCCGTGCTACGTCTTCCATCCGCTCAACGCCTACGACGAGAACGGCACCGTCGTCATCGACGTCGCCCGGCATCCGAAGATGTTCGCCACCGACATCTACGGACCGGCCGAGCTGCCGCCGACGCTGGACCGGTGGACCATCGACCTCGACGCCGGGAAGGTCATCGAGGAACGGCTCGACGACCGGCCGCAGGAGTTCCCGCGCGTGGACGACCGCGTCGTCGGCCGTCGCCACCGGTACGGGTACACGACCGTACTTCGGCATCGACGACGACGGGATCCAACTCGGCGGCCTGGTGAAGCACGACCTCCAAGCCGGCACCACCGAAGCGCACGAGCTTCGGTCGCGGCACCCACGCCGAGCGAAGGCGTGTTCGTGCCGGCCGTCGGACGACGCCGGCGAGGACGAGGGCTGGCTGCTCTCCGTCGTCTACGACGAGGGTCGTGACGCCAGCGACCTCGTCGTGCTCGACGCCACCGACATCTCGGGATCGCCCGTCGCCACCGTCACGCCTGCCGCAGCGGGTGCCGTTCGGCTTCCACGGCTCCTGGATCCCCGACGGCGCCGCCTAGAGCATCACGTCCCGACGCGCTTCTCGTAGCGGGCTCTGGGTGAACTCGTCGACGGTCACGTCGCCGACGTGCTCGTACCCGGCGCGCTCGTAGTAGGCGCGCAGCGACTCGTTCGACGCGACGCAGTCGAGACGCAGATACGTCTTGCCCGCGGCGGCCGCGTGGTCTTCCGCCCAGAGAAGTAAGCCGAGCTCCGAGGCCGCCGCCGTGCCGGCGCACGGCGAGTCGGTGCAGATATCCGGCGTCGCTCGGGTACCCGGCCCAGAAGAGCGGATCGTCCCATTGCACGACGAGGCAGCCGACGATCTGGCCGTCGATCTCGGCGAGCCAGGTCTCGCCGGCTTCGATGGCCGGCATCACCCAGTCGGTCGGGAACCGGTCGGGCCACTGCTCGACGCCCCGCGCTCGCAGCCACGCCGCCGCGTCCGCGAGAACGGCGAGCACGACCTCGATCTCGTCTGGTCGTGCTCGCCGAACCTGCACACGTCGATTGTGCTCGGTCCGCGGACGCTGCGAGCAGCGACCGGCCCACGAGCACCGCAGCACGCGGAATCGGGAAGGCTCTTGTAGTCGGTAGACGAACCCCTGCTCGAGGTCCTCGGCGACACCGGCCGCCGCAGCCGATGCCCGCGAAGAGCACGCCCGTCGTAGACGAACCCGGGGACGAGGAAATTGACGTACGACACCCCCCACCGATCTCGATAGCCCCACCGAACACGTAGCGGAAGATCAGTAGGAACATCGCGGCCTGGATCGTCTCCGACGACGATCAGCTGGGGCGTGCGCACGAACTTGCGGGCCGTGCGCTTGGCGACCTCGATCGTGCTCTCGGAACATCGAGGCGACACGTGCCCGGTGCGATCGCCTGTTGCGATCAGGGACTTCGGTAACAGTCATCGTTCCTCCGTTTCGACTACGCGGCGCGAGAGACGGATCGGTCACAATCGGACTCGCCCTCGAGCCCGACACCGGTGAGAGCGAGGAAGACCTCGTCGAGCGTCGGGCGTCGGAGCGAGATGTCGTCGACGGCGACGATGGTGCTCGTCGAGTGAGCGCACCACTGCCGTCAGGTGGTCGGTCCCGGCGTCCACGGGGACCGAGACACGCCGGGTGGCCGCCTCGATGACGGGCTCCGCGATCCCGACCGCGCCGAGGGCGCGAGCCGCAGCCTCCGAGCCCGGTAGGCGTCCCGGGTATGCACTTCGACCACGTCGTGGCCGGCGCGTGCCTTGAGCTCGCTTGGCGTGCCGTCGGCGATCACACGGCCGTGGTCGATGATCACGATGCGGCTCGGCGAGCTGGTCGGCCTCGTCGAGATATTGCGTCGTGAGCAGGACGTCGGTGCCGTTCTCGGCGAGAGTCTCGGATCGCGTCCCAGAGCTCGATGCGGCTCCGGGGGTCGAGACCGGTCGTCGGCTCGTCGAGCAGCAACAACCGCGGCGCGCCCGACGAGGCTCGCACCGAGATCGAGACGACGACGCATCCCGCCCGAGTACGTGCGCACGAGCCGGTCGGCGGCGTCGCCGAGCTCGAGCTGCTCGAGCACACGACGCACCTGAGCAGTAGCGAGTGGACCGAGGACGCGTGTTACAGCTTCGACTTGGCGATGCAGATGGCCAGGTGAGCGTCCAGCACCGCGTCGCGCGTGGCGTTCGACACGTCGGCGTCGGCTTCGGCCGCCACCTTGGCGCTGTCGCCGGCTTGCTCGAGCTCGATGACGGCTGCTCGCTCGTCCTCGGCCCCTGCCGCCTTCTCGGCTTTCGCTGCGAACTCGCCGACGACCGCGGTCAGGACGGGTGACGCTCCCCCATCGGCACGAACGGCGTCGACTGCGGTGTCGATCTTGGTTCGGACTTCGCGGAGTCGCTCGCCAGTGGTCGTCAAAAGCTAGGTCTTCGCTTTCAGCGCCTCGATGAGCTTGGGCACCACCTTCGAAGCATCGCCGACGACGCCGAGGTCCGACACGCTGAAGATCGGCGCCTCCGGATCCTTGTTGATGGCGATGATGTTGTCGGAGCCCTTCATGCCGACCATGTGCTGCGTCGCGCCGGAGATGCCGATCGCGATGTAGACCTTCGGCTTCACGGTCTTGCCCGTCTGACCGACCTGCTTCGAGTACGGCACCCAGCCGGCGTCGACGATCGCGCGTGACGCGCCCGACGCGCCCTTGAGGATCTTCGCCAGCTCGTCGACGAGCGGCTCGTACGCCTCGGCGCTGCCGAGGCCGCGGCCGCCGGAGACGACGACTTCGGCGTCTTCGAGCTTGGGCCCCTCCTGCTCCTCGACGTGGTGGTCGAGCACCTGCGCCTCGGCGGCCCGACCGGCGTCGACGCTGTCGACCTTCACGACCTCGGCCGCGCCCCCGCCGCTGGGCTCGGGTGCGAACGACTTCGGCCGGATGCCGGCGAGGTACGGCTTCTCACCCGCGAACGTGGTGGTCACGATCGTGTTGCCACCGAAGACCGCGGTGCTCACCGCGACCGTGTCGCCGTCGACCTCGACCCCGTTGCCGTTGGTCAGCACCGGGCGGTCGAGCTTCACCGAGAGCCGGCCCATCGCGTCGCGTCCGTCGTAGCTCTGCGCGAAGAGGATGAGGTCCGGCTGCTCGTCGCCGACGAGCTTCGCGAGCAGCGCACCTCCGACCACGCCGCTCAACGACGAACCGTGGTCGACCGAGTGGACCTTCGTCGCGCCGTACTCGCCGAGCTGCGGCGCGATCGTGTCGGCATCGGCGCCCGCGTAGACCGCCTCGACGGTGTCGCCGATCTCGCGCGCCTTGGTGAGCAGCTCGAGCGTCGCCGAGGTCGCCTTGCCGTCCTCGCCTTCGGCGTAGACCCATACCTTCGGGAGCGTCATCTGCAGTGGCCTCCTAGATGACCTTCAGCTGCTCGAGGAAGGCGACGATCCGCTCGTGCGCGTCGCCTTCGTCTTCGATCTTCTCGCCCGCCTGCCGCTCGGGTGCCGCCTCGATCGACTTGATCTGCTGACGGGCGCCCTTCCAGCCGACCTCGTCCTCGGACAAGCCGAGGTCGGCGACCTTGGCGTTGTCGACGGGCTTGTTCTTCGCCGCCATGATCCCCTTGAAGGACGGGTACCGCGGCTCGACGACGCCGGCGGTGACGCTGACAACGGCGGGGAGCGACGCCTCGACCATGTCGTACCCGGCTTCGGTCTGCCGCTGGACCTTCACCTTGCCGTCGGAGGTCTCGATCTGCTTGGCGAAGGTGAGCGAGGGCCATCCCAGCAACTCGGCGACCTGCTGCGGGACGGTGCCGGTGTAGCCGTCGGTCGACTCGGTGGCCGTGAGCACGAGGTCCATCTCGCCGGCACGCTCGACCGCCTTGGCGATCACCTTGGCCGTCGACAGCGCATCGGAGCCCTGGAGGACCGGGTCGGAGACGAGGACGGCCTTGGCGGCCCCCATGGCGAGGGCGGTGCGCAGGCCCGACACCTCGTCGTTCGGGGCCATCGAGATCAGGGTGACCTCGCCACCCCCGGCGGCGTCGGCCAGCTGGAGGGCCATCTCGACGCCGTAGGCGTCGGAGTCGTCGAGGATCAGCTTGCCCTCGCGCTTGAGCGTCTTCGTCTCGGGATCCAGCTCACCCGGCGTGGCCGGGTCGGGGATCTGCTTCACGCAGACAGCGATGTTCATACCACTCCTGTTTGCCCAGAAAGGCCGTCGGTGATTCTGGCCCGCCGGGACCGCCCACGTCGAAGCGATCGAATCGGCCGCCGAGGTCGGCAGTACCGTCGGCGGCGTGCCGACGGCGATCGATGTCCTCGTGGTGGGCGCCGGGCCTGCGGGCGCGGCCGCCGGCCTGGCCGCCCGGCGCCGGGGCCTCGACGTCCTGGTCGTCGACAAGGCCTCGTTCCCGCGCGACAAGACCTGCGGCGACGGCCTCACGACCGCGGCCCTGCGCCTGATCGAGCAGCTCGGCGTCGACCTCCGCCGACTCCCCGGCTACATGGCGGTGCGCGAGACGGTTCTCGTCGGGCCCGACGGCCGGCGCGTCTCCCTCCCGCTGGCGGACGACGGCGATCACGCCGCGGTCGTGCCTCGCGTCGAGCTCGACGCCGCGATCGTCGACACCGCCCGGCGCGCAGGCGTCGAGGTGCGCGACGGCGTCGCCGTCACGGGCATCGAGACGAACGGCGACGGCGTCACCGCCACGACGGCCGGCGACGGATCGGTCCGGGCCCGCTTCGTGATCGCGGCGGACGGCCACTACTCGTTCGTGCGGCGCTGCCTGCGCGAGGCGGCGCCGCCCGAGCTCGGCACGTGGCACGCGTTCCGCCAGTACTTCCGCGGCGTCGACGACCCGCGTCTCTACGTGCTCTTCGAGGCGGACCTGCTCCCCGGCTACGCCTGGGTGTTCCCGCTGCCCGAAGGGCGCGCCAACGTCGGCTTCGGCGTGCTGCGCCGTCCGGGCATGTCCGGCAAGGAGCTCAACGCCCGCTGGCGTGAGCTGCTCACCCGTCCGAGCGTGCGCACCGTGCTCGGGCCGGCCGCCGAGCCCGAGGCGACGCACCGCGCCTGGCCGATCCCGGCCTCGTTCGAGTACGACGCGCTCGCCGACGGGCGCGTGCTGTACGTCGGCGACGCCGCCAACGTGGTCGACCCGCTCACCGGTGAGGGAATCGCGCAGGCGATCGACACGGCACTGGTTGCGGTCGACGCGATCGCAACGGGGAAGGCCGACGACGCCGGGCGCCGCTACACCGAAGGCGTGCGGCGAACGCTCGGGCGCGACCTGCGACTTCGCGGCCGCGCTCCAGCGCGTGGTCCGCTCGCCCCGGGGCGCCGCGTTGGCGGTGCGCATTGCCGGCTTGACGCCCTGGACGCGGCGTCACTTCGCCCGCTGGATGTTCGAGGACTATCCGCGCGCCCTGCTGCTCACGCCGGACCGGTGGCGACGCGGCATGTTCGCCGGGGGCGGCGCTTACCGCTAGCCACGCGGTTTCTCCCACACCGACACGTGGCTCCGGCTTTCGCTCGTGAACGGCTCACGGTTCCAGTCGCTCCAGCGCTCGCGCAATGTCATGCCGGCGAGCCGCGCCATGAGATCCAGCTCGGACGGCCACACGTAGCGAAACGGCGCTGAGAACGTCTCGAGTCGGCCGTCGATCACCCAGTAGTGGTGAGAAGAGGACTTCTGCGCAACAAGGTCGACGTACTCGTCGAAGCCGAGATGTGTCGGGGTCACCGTGAACGCCTGGATGGTCTCTCCAGGCGGGAGCCGTTGGAGCCCAGGAACTATGACCTCGATCACGAAGCAGCCACCGGGTTCCAGATGCGCGGCGACGTTGCGGAAGCACGCAACCTGTTCGTCCTGGGTGGTCAGGTTCATGATCGTGTTGCGCACGAGGTAGGCGAGCGTGAACGTCCCGGCCACGTTGGCCGTCGCGAAGTCACCGACGGTCACGCCGATGTCGTCCGCGCCGGGTTTCGCCTGCAGCTCCGCAACCATGGCCGGTGACAGCTCGATCCCGTGCACGCGAACGCCCCGCCCGCTGAGCGGCAACGCGAGACGGCCGGTGCCGATGCCGAGCTCGAGCGCGTCGCCGGTTCCTGCTCGCTCGGCGAGGAAGTTCACCGCCGGGTCGACGACCGCGGGCTCGAACAGATCCGGCCAGAGCTCCTCGTACCGCTTCGCGATGCGTTCGTCGAAGTTGAGCTCCGGCATCGGTGCACCATGGCAGGAACGCCCGCGGAAGTCCTCCACCGAATTGATCCCGCGGCCGCCGGTACGGTGGCGTCGATGACCCGTCCGGGCACCGAGACGGTCCGCCTCATCGACGAGCTCACCGCCAACGCGACCGCCGCCACCACCGCGCAGCTCGTCGACGGATGGCTCGTCCGCGCCGCCCCCGAGTACCCGTTCCGCCGCTGCAACTCGGTTCTCCCCTACGGCGGCGACCGCGCCGGCCTCGCGGGCGCGCATCGACCTCGTCGAGGACTTCTATCGCGAGCGCGACCTCCCGGCCCGCTTCCAGATCAGCCCGGCCGTGCTCCCCGTCGGGCTCGACGACGCGCTCGAGGCCCGTGGGTACGAGATCGAGGAGCCGACACTCGTCCTGGTAGCCGAGACGCCGCACGTCATCGCGCAGACAATGCGCGCCGATACGGGCGACGTGACACTCGGCGAGGGGATCGACGAGTACTGGGTGGCCGAGTACGCGTCTGCATTCGGAGACGACGACGCCGGGCGTGACCGGCTCCGCGCGTACGCCCATCTCCTGCGGCATCTCGGCCCCGCCGTCGGCACCGCCGTGCTCCCGGTCGACGAGATGCCGGCGGCCGTCGGGCTCGGCGTGCTCGAGCGGGGGTGGACCGGCGTGTACGCGATGGGCACGCGGAGGGAAGCTCGGCGGCGTGGCGCCGCCACGTCGATCCTGCACGCCCTGGCGCGGTGGGGGCACAGCCGAGACGCCGCTCGTATGTACCTCCAGGTCGAGGCCATGAACGACGGCGCTCGCCAGCTGTACACGCGCGCCGGCTTCGAGATGGCCTACCGGTACCACTACCGAACGTCTGCCTGACCCGCCCGAGCGTGCTTGACCACTCGGTCAAGCGGCGGGAACACTGCTCTCCATGAGCATCGATTTCACCCTGCCGCCCGACGTCGAGGAGACGCGTCGCCGCGTCCGCGAGTTCATGGACGAGGTGGTGCGTCCGGCGGAGGAGAAGGTCTACGCCAACGCGCCGGACGGCGAGCCCGACCGCTCCGACATCGTGCGCATGATCATCGAGCTCCGCCAGAAGGCGCACGAGTGGAACGTGTGGCTTCCCCACATGCCGAAGGAGTGGGGCGGGCTCGGGCTCGGGATCACGGCGATGGCGTTCGTGTCGGCGGAGGCGGCCCGCACGAACTTCGGGCCGTTCATCCTCAACGCCCAGGCGCCCGACGAGGGCAACCAGCACACACTGCTGCACCACGCCAACGACGAGCAGAAGGAGAAGTACCTCCGGCCGCTGCTCGAGGGGCGGGTGCGCTCGTGCTTCGCGATGACCGAGCCCGAGGTCGCCGGCTCCGACCCGACCGGCATCCGGACGATGGCCGTCCAGGACGGCGACGAGTGGGTGATCAACGGCCACAAGTGGTTCATCAGCGGCGCCAAGGGCGCGACGTTCGCCATCCTCATCGCCAAGACCGACCCGGATGCCGACCCGCCGCAGGCGTCGAACACCGCGTTCCTGGTCGACCTCCCCGCCGACGGGTGGGAGATCGTGCGCGACATCGACACGATGGCCGGCCACGGCAACCACTGCGAGATCCGCATCACCGACCTGCGCGTGCCGGACTCGGCCGTCCTCGGTGGTCGGGGCAACGGCCACCTGCTCGGGCAGGCTCGACTCGGCCCGGCGCGCCTCGCGCACTGCATGCGTTGGATCGGCCAGACCGAGACCGCCCTCGAGATGCTCGTGAAGCGAGCGGAAGAGCGTCAGCTGCACGGCGCGCCCCTCGCCGAGAAGCAGGCGATCCAATGGATGATGGCCGACTCGGCGATGGAGCTGTACTCCGCCAAGCTGATGGTGCTGCACGCGGCGTACAAGATCGAGAACGAGCAGCCGTTCCGCCAAGAGGTGAGCTTCGCCAAGCATCACGTGGCGAACATGCTCTGGAAGGTCGTCGACCGCGCGATCCAGGTGCACGGAGCACTCGGCTACTCCACCGACACACCGCTCGAGCGGATGATGAAGCACGCCCGGTCGGCCCGCCTCGTCGACGGCGCCGACGAGGTGCACCAGGCGCTCATCGCCCGCAACGTGCGCGCCGCTCTCCGCGATACCGGCGACACCCGTGTCGCCACCGGCGACTTCGACTTCTGAGCTAGATCGGCGGCGGCGCCGCCACCGAGAAGTGCGGGTCGAGGTGGGTCGTGTCGTTGAAGCGGCGGACGGTGATCCGGTCCTCTTCGACGACGATGTGACTGATCGACGCGTTGTCGGCCCCGATGAACGCGAACCCGCGGGCGCCGGTCGAGTTGGCCAGGACCTCTCCGATGACACCGCCATGGGTGACGACCACGACGAGCTGGTCGGGGTGCGCGACGGCAACACGGGAGATCCCGAGGCTGACGCGGTCGCGGAACGCGTCGGCGGGCTCGCCGCCGGGAATCAGATCCCACCGCTGCTCCTCGACGGCGCGCACGAACGCGGGATCGTGTTCTGCTGCCTTCACTCGCAGCAGCCCGCCTTCCCATTCCCCCAGGTACACCTCGCGCAGCTCGGGTTCGACGCTCGGCGCGATGCCGAGACGCTTCGCGAGCGGCGCCGCCGTCTCGACCGTGCGTCGCAGGGTCGTCACGTAGATCGCGGCGATGTTCTCGCCGGCGAGTCGCTCCGCAAGCCGCTCGGCTTGGTCCACGCCCGCCGGGTCGAGCGGCGGGTCGCCGTGCCCGTCGACGAGGTCGAACGGCCGCTCGGGGTCGACGGGCTGGGACTCGCCGTGGCGCACGAGCAGGATCTCGGTCGCGCCCGGCGGCGGCGTGTAGCGATGCTGGCGGTACGTGTTGGGCTCGCTCTGCGGCTGGCTCACGGATCGCAAGACTACGGTTCGCGCGCGGTGGCCTCGTGACCTGGGATCCTGAGCTCGACGAGCTGCGGCGGCGCACCGAGCTGGCCGCCGCGATGGGCGGCGAGGAGAAGGTCGCCCGTCAGCACGACGCCGGCAAGCTCACCGTCCGCGAGCGCATCGACGCTCTCGTCGACCCGGGCACCTTCCACGAGGTCGGCGCGCTCACGGGAAGAGCCGAGTACGACGACGGGCAGCTGGCCAGGTTCACGCCCGCGAACTTCGTCATGGGTCGGGCCCGCATCGAAGGCCGGCCCGTCGTCGTCGGCGGTGACGACTTCACCGTCCGCGGCGGCGCGGCGGACGCGTCGATCTTCCAGAAGCAGGTGCACGCCGAGCAGATGGCGAACGAGCTGCGGCTGCCGATCGTCCGGCTCGTCGACGGCTCCGGCGGTGGCGGCTCGGTGAAGTCACTCGAGACGATGGCGCGCAGCTTCGTGCCCTTCAATCCCGGTTGGGAGTGGGTGGTCGAGAACCTGGCCACCGTGCCGGTCGTCGCGCTCTGCCTCGGATCCGTCGCCGGACTGGGCGCCGCACGCGTCGTCACGAGCCACTACTCGGTCATGGTGCGCGGCACGTCGCAGCTGTTCGTGGCGGGACCGCCGGTGGTCGCCCGCCTCGGTGAGCACGTCGACAAGGAGGAGCTCGGCGGCAGCGAGATCCACGGCCGCAACGGCGCCGTCGACGACGTCGTCGACACCGAGCACGACGCCTTTGCGCGGGCGCGCGCGTTCCTCTCCTATCTCCCGCGGTCGGTCGACGACCCGCCGCCCCGGGTCGAGCCGACCGACGACACCGAGCGCCGGGAAGGCTGGCTCGTCGACGCGATTCCCCGCGACGCCCGGCAGGTCTACAAGGTCCGCGACATCGTGGACGCGGTCGTCGACCGGGACTCGTTCCTCGAGATCGGCCGCGGCTACGGCCGGTCCGCGGTGACCGGCCTCGCCCGTCTCGACGGCTGGCCGGTGGCGGTGCTGGCCGGCGACCCGTACTTCTACGGCGCCGGATGGACCGCCGACGCATCGCAGAAGGTGACGCGCTTCGTCGACCTCGCCGACACGTTCCACCTGCCGGTCGTGCATTTCGTCGACAACCCCGGGTTCGTCATCGGCGTCGATGCCGAGCGGGCGGCGACGATCCGGCACGGCGCCCGGGCGCTCGCCGCCGTGTACCAGGCCCAGGTGCCGTGGTGCTCGGTGATCCTGCGCAAGGTGTACGGAGTCGCCGGCGCCGCGCACCAGAACGCGGCGCGGCTCAAGTACCGGTTCGCCTGGCCGTCCGGCGACTGGGGCAGCCTCCCGCTCGCCGGCGGTATCGAAGCCGCGTACAAGGCCCAGCTCGAGGCCGCCGACGACCCCGACGCGGTCCGGGCCGAGATCGAACAACGACTCGACGCGGCGCGCTCACCGTTCCGCACCGCGGAGGTGTTCATGATCGAGGAGATCGTCGACCCCCGTGACACGCGGCCATTGCTGTGCGAGTTCGCCAACCTCGCCGCGCCGGTGCGTGGCACCGGGCCCACCGCGCGCGGCATGCGGCCATGAGCGCGACGCTTGTGCCGCAGGTCACCTAGATCGCGTTCGAACCCGGGCATACCGTGACGGAAACCGCACCGGCATCACGGGGGGCACCGATGGCACAGCCGGCCGAGCAGACGCTCGACTTCTTGAGCGTTGCGCTCACACCCGAGTTCCGGGAGAACCCGTACCAGTTCTTCGAGCTCCTCCGCGAGCACGAGCCCGTGCATCAAACGCCGTTCGGCGTGTACCTCGTGAGCCGTCACGCCGACGCGGCGGCGATCGTGCGCGATCCGCATCTGAGCACGAACCAGCAGAACTCCGAGCTGTTCCGCGCCTTCGCCGAGGCGAACCCGCCTTCCGAAGACGACGCCATGGATCAGATGAACAGTGTCGTCATGCTCTTCATGGACCCGCCCGACCACACGCGTCTGCGCGGCCTGGTGAGCAAGGCGTTCACGCCGAAGATGGTCGAACGACTCCGCGCCCGCATCCAGGAAGTCGTCGACGAGCGGCTCGATGCCGTCGAAGCCCGCGGCGACGGCCGCATGGACGTCGTGACCGACCTCGCGTATCCGCTCCCGGTCGTGATCATCTGCGAGCTGCTCGGCGTGCCGCCCGAGGACCACGCCACGTTCTCGGCGTGGTCGTCCGAGCTGGCGGCGAGCATCGACCCCGACCCGCTCATCTCGCCCGACCAGCGGGTGCGCATCGAGGCGGCCGGAAACGCGTTCCTCGAGTACTTCAGCGAGCTCATCGAGCGGCGCCGCCGGTCGTTGCGCGACGACCTCCTGTCGGCGCTCATCGAGGCCGAGGAGGGTGGTGACCGGCTGAGCGAGGAGGAGCTGCTCGGCACCGCGCTCTTCCTGCTCATCGCCGGGCACGAGACGACCGTCAACCTGATCGGCAACGGAACACTCGCCTTGCTGCAGCATCGCGACCAGCTCGAACGCCTGCGCGACGACCCGTCCCTCGACCGGCACGCAGTCGAGGAGCTGCTGCGATTCGACAGTCCGGTGCAACTGACACAGCGCATCACGCTGGACGAGTACCGGTTGGGCGACATCACGATCCCGAAAGGCCAGAACCTGGTCCCGTTGCTCGGCGGGGCGAACCGCGACCCCGCCGAGTTCGACGATCCCGACCGTCTCGACCTCGGTCGCGAGAACGCGAACCGCAACGTCGCCTTCGGGGGAGGTCACCACTTCTGTCTCGGCGCGTCGCTCGCGCGGCTCGAGGGCGCAGTTGCAATCGGGACACTCGTACGCCGGTTCCCGGACATCGAGCTCGCCGGCGAACCCGTGCGCAGGACCACGTTCACACTCCGCGGTCTCGAGCACCTGCCCGTGGCGATCGCAAAGTGACGCCCGACACGGAGTGACGGGCGACACCAAGATTTCCGTGAGACTCCGGTAGCCGATCGCTCAACTGCTGTTCGCGTCGCGCACGCTTCGACGTGACCGGATCGACACGTGCCGTCGTTACCGTGCGACCGAAGCCGTACACCCGGTCGAGCACGAGGAGGCACGCATGGACGCACTGCACGCCTGCGCGTACCTGTCACGCGTCGTCGCCCTGCCTGTAGCCGTCGCCGAGGCGGTGTTCGACGACGTGACCCGCACGCTCGGCTCCTCCGCACACACCGACCCCGCCGCGCTCGGCACCGCCCTGCTTCCCGCACGCCGGATCCGCACCCGCCTCGGGTCGCCCATCCCCTGGGCCGGGGTTCCCGTCGAGGTGGAGCTCGCGCCGTGGTCGAGAAGCCGGACGGAGGTCGGCGTGCGCTACGCCGGGAGCCGCCATCCGCGGGCTCTCGCCCGGCACGTGTACGAGAAGCGCGCGCCCGCGCTCCTCGACGAGATCACCGATTCGATCAACGCGCGGCTCCCCGGACCGAGCGCCCGCCGCCGGGCGGCTTGAGCTACGCCTCTTCCGGTTCGGGCTTCGGCGGCGGGTAGGCGGTTCGTACCACGCGGTCCCACCCCCGGTCGGTCGTCATCGCCCGGGTGAGAAGGAGCACGCGGGCTCCGGCGGTGACCCGGTACCGCGGGCGCGGGGATCGGCGCCGGAGCGCGCGCTCGATCACCTTCGCCACACGTTCGGGCGACGCCGCCATCATCGCCATCGGGCCCTCGTACGCGCCGGCGGTCCGCGTTGCGACGCCGGCCATGAACTCGGCGTACGGCCCGCCGCCGCCCCTGTCGGCGGCGGTCGAAACCGCGGTGTCCCCGAACTTCGTCTTGATGAGCCCGGGCTCGATCACCGACACGCGCACGCCGAACGGCTTGACCTCGTACCGGAGGGCGTCGCTCATCGCCTCCACCGCGTGTTTGCTGGCGTGGTACGCGCCGGCGCCGGGGAACGTGAGCCGGCCGCCGATGGAGCTGACGTTGGCGATACGACCCCACCGCTTGGCGCCGCATCCCCGGGAGCGCGAGCTGGGTCAGGTGGATCATGCCGAACAGGTTGGTCTCGAACTGGCGGCGCCATTCGTCGAGCGGGACCTCCTCGACAGGACCTCCGAGGCTGAACCCGGCGTTGTTGACGAGCGCGCCGACGGCCCCCTCCGCCGTCTCGACCTCCGCGATCGCGGCCCGCCGTGACGCTTCGTCGGCCACGTCGAGGGTCAGCAGCCTGCATCCGGTGTCGGCGAGGTCCTTGATCGACTCCGGCCGCCGGGCCGACGCGTACACCGTCCAGCCCCGTCGGGCGAGGCGCTCCGCGGTTGCGCGCCCGATCCCGGTCGAGCACCCGGTGACGAGCACGGCCTTCGACACGGCCTCGGGCACGTCCGCACGGTAGCCGAGCTTCTAGGATTGGTCACCGTGTCGCATTGGCTGAAGACCCCCCACTGGTCGTCCGACATCCCGCTGGAGAGCTCGCATCCGCGCCTCGACGCGCTCGACGACAGCGGCTACGTCCGGTTCCGCGACTTGGAGCAACCGATCCCCGAGCCCGAGTACCTCGCGCTCGAGTACATGGACTGGAAGAGCGGCGGCGACACCAACTTCGCGCCGATCGCCACCGCCGACGGCGAGCTCGACTGCCGCGGCTTCTGGAAGCCGGGCGACGAGCGCCCCGACAAGGACGGCAAGTTCACGGTCAACGCCGAGCGTTGCCCCGAGATCAAGCGCTACGTCGAGTCGGTCGGGGCGAACTTCGGGCGGGTGCGGGTGATCAAGCTCGAGCCCCAGGACTACGCGACCGCCCGCCGTCAGATGCATCGCGACGACAACAACCGCTTCAACCCGCCCGACCAGGGGTGGGTCGTGCGGTCGTGGCTCGAGCTCACGGACTACCCCGACAGCTTCATGATGCTGATGGAGCAGAACGAGGACGGGCTGCCGGACCCGGACACCGAGGTCCACATCCCGCTCCATCGCGGCTCCCAGTTCCTGCTCGACACCCAGCGTCTCTGGCACGTCGTGTGCCACACCGGTGACGCCCCCCGCTACGCCCTCATCTCGAGCTTCGAGAGCGGCCCCGCCCTCGATCGCTGGGTCGCCCGCGAGCTCCCGTAGACGGGACATCTGAGTAGCCGGTACTCAGGCCAGGTCCGGCCGGTCGTGCTTTCCTGTCCACGACGGAAGAGCAGGGTGGACTGATCGCGGGGCAAGGAGCGAGCCATGGGCATGTTCAAGAAGTTCAAGCAGATGACCGGTTCGGTGGACAAGGACCTGCTGAAGAACGGGCTGCTCGGCCGGGGCGTGATCGTCGAGGTCCAGCAGACCAACGTGAGCACCGGCGGCGACGACGCCTTCTCCCGTCCGGTGTGCGTGTTCACGGTCGAGGTCTCGCTCGACAACGTGCCGGCGTACACGGCCACCTGCCGGCAGTCGGTGCCGATCACCGTCCTGCCCCAGTTCGTACCCGGGCAGACCGTGGCCGCGGTGCGCGTGAACCCCGACAACCACGACGAGATCGCGCTCGACCTCGCCACCGAGCCCCCCGAGGTGACGATCGCCCAGGGACAGGGCGCGAGCGCCGCCGAGGTGCTCGAACGGGGCGACCCGGTGCGGGCGGTGATCGTGCAGACGCAGCCGCTGGGCATGAAGAACCAGCACGGCGTCGACGTGCACGCGTTCGTGCTGACCGTCATGCGCGACGGCCAGAAGCCCTATCAGGCCAAGGTCGGCAACCCGGTCCCGGAAGACGCCGTGCCGCTCTTGTTCAACGGCTCGAACCTGCCGGCCAAGGTCCTGCCCGAGGAGCCCGAGGGTGTCGTGATCGACTTCAAGGCCGCGCTCGCGGAGTTCACGAAGTAGCGCCCCGGGCTACGCCAGCGCGTGGTCGAGTGCGGCGGCGAGCTCGTCGGGAGCTTCGAGCATCGGGTAATGGCCGACGTCGCGTAGCCGTACGAGCGTCGCCTCCGGGCGCGCCGCGTGCACACGCTCGGCCATCGGCCAGACCGCGATGGGATCGACGTCGCCCCAGACGATCGTCAGAGGTGACGGATGCTGTTCGATCGCGCCGGTCCAACGGCCTTCGTGCACCCGACGCTCCTCGACGTAGCGGATCGTGCGCGGCATCAGGCGGTCGCCACCGTCCCGGAGGATGAGCTCGGCGCCCACCTGGACGTCTTCGTCGGGCACGACGGCGCCGGGCGCGAACGTGGCTCGGAGCGCGTCGACGAGCGCGTCGCGTCCGACCCCTTCGGCCAGCCGCTCGTCGGGCAGCGACAGCAGCAGCTGCTGCCCGTCGGTGAGATGGGCCATGGCGATGTACACGGAGCCGTTCGTCAGGACCCGGCTCGTCACGTCGAACGAGAGGGTCCCGTCGAGGCTGCGAGCGAGGAGCTCTCCGCCGACCGAGTCGCCCATGTCGTGGGTGAGCAGCGAAACCTCGTCGAGCCCGAGGTCGCGGGCGACCGCCTCGACCAGGTCCGCCTGCTCGAAGAGCGAATAGCGCTGGTCGGGCTTGTCCGACAAGCCGAAGCCGAGGAGGTCCGGCAGCACGACACGTCGGCGGCGCGCGAAGCGATCGAGGACGCGGTGCCAGTCGTGCGACGAGGTCGGGAAGCCGTGCAGCACGAGGACGGGCGGACCGTCGTCGCCGCCGCCGTCCGGTGCGCGATCGACGACGAACACGCGGTGCCCGAGCACCTCGTGATGCTCGCCACGCTCGGCCCACCTCGCGAAGCGATCGTCACCCGGCACCACGGCAGCATCGTAAGCTCCGCCGCCGTGCCGATGATCACCGCTCAGAACCGCAAGTGGTGGGTCGTCATCGCGATGTCGGGCGTGATGATCCTGCTCACCGTCGACTTCTTCGGGATCACCGTCGCGCTCCCCCGCATCGGCGAAGATCTCGACGCGTCCACGACCACGCTGCTGTGGACCGTCAACGCCTACCTGCTCGCGTTCGTGTCGCCGATGATCGCCATCGGAAGGTTCGCCGACATCTTCGGTCGACGGCGGATGGCGCTCATCGGCATCGTCCTGTTCGTGGCTGCGTCGGCGGCGTGTGCGGGGGCGCCGACCGTGCTGTTCCTCATCGCGGCCCGCATCGTGCAGGGCGTGGGCGGCGGGATCATCTTCACGGTGTCGGTCTCGATCGTGAACAACGCCTTCGAGCCCGACGAACGCGCCAAGGCGCTCGGCATCTGGTCGGGCGTCGGCCTCGCCGGCTCCGCGCTCGGGCCCTTCCTGGCCGGCATCCTCACCGAGTTCGCGTCGTGGCGATGGTTCTTCTTCCTCAACGTGCCGATCGGCATCGTGACGTTCTTCATCACGGTGGCGGCGGTCGAGGAGTCCCGGGACCCCACCTTCACGGGCGGGATCGACTGGACCGGGTTCGCGACCCTGACCATCGGTTTCGTGTCGACGATCATCGGCTTCCAACAGGCGAGCAACGAGGGTTGGGGCACCGTCGTCGTCCTCGGGCCGATCGCGATCGGGGTCGGGTTCCTCGCCGTGTTCGTCGTCAACGAGCTCCGGTTGAAACGGCGCGTCCCCCTGGTGCAGTTCTCGCTGTTCCGCGACCTGCGGTTCGCGGGCGCGTCGGTGGTCGCGTTCATCGGGAACTGGATGTTCGGCGTGATCCTCTTCTTCCTCACGCTGTACCTGCAGAACGTCCTCGACCTCAGCCCACTCGCGGCGGGCGGGGTGTTCCTCGCGTTCAGCGTGCCGTTGGTCGCGATGTCACCGATCGGCGGGCGGCTCGTGTCGCGGTTCGGCGCCCAGGAGCTGATGGCGGTGGGCATGGCGCTCGTCGCCGTGGGGATGTTCTTCTTCACGCTCATCGACGCCGACAGCGGCATCGGCTTCGTCCTGATCGGGCTCGTGATCGCCGGGTTCGGGCAGGGCTTCGCCTACAACATCTCGAACACGGCCGGCATGGAGTCGATGCCGGACGAGAAGGCCGGCATCGCGTCGGGCGTCCTGCAGACGGCGCGGCTGATGGGCATCGTGATCGGCCTCGCCCTCTCGAGCTCGCTGTTCACGAGCCTCGAGAACCGGGAGCTCTTGACGCAGGCGCACGCGCGCGGCGCCAGCGCGGCAGACATCGACGACGTGCGCGGCCTGCTGTCCGGTTCGGCAGCAGCCGAGCAGCACGTGAAGACATTGACCGGAGCGTCGCGCGCCCTGGTCGAGCAGATCACCGACATCGCGTTCACCCACGCCCTCCGGTACGTGATGCTCCTCGGTGTCCTCCTGTGCGTCGTGTGCGTCTGGCCGGCGCTGTGGGGGCGCCGTCAGCCGGTGCCGGAGGGCACGCACCCCAAGACCGCACATCCACTCTGGGCTTCGCTATGGCGACGTCACCAACGCCAAGTTCCCGCCGGTTCGACGCCGGGGGCGTGAACCTCGCCGTGCACGACTGGGGTGGCGACGGCCACCCCGTCCTGCTCGCGCACCCGACCGGCTTCCACGGGTTGACGTGGGCGCCGGTGGCGGCACGCCTCGTCGCGCAAGGTCGACATGTCTGGTCGTTCGACTACCGCGGCCACGGCGACAGCGACCGCTCGCCCGACGGGTACCAATGGTCCGAGTTCGCCGACGACGTGATGGCCGTCGTGCACGAGCTCGGACTGGCCGGCGAGTCGACCCTCCTCGCGTGCGGCCATTCGAAGGGCGCGGCGTCGCTTCTCCTCGGCGAAGCGCGTGAGCCCGGCACGTTCGCCCGGCTGTGGTGCTACGAGCCGATCGTGTTCCCGACCGACGACCCGCTCGCACCCCAGGACGACTTCCCGCTCGCGGAAGGCGCGCGACGCCGCCGGGCGGTGTGGTCGTCGCGCGACGAGGCACTCGCGTCGTACGGGTCGAAGCCGCCGCTCGACGTGCTCGATCCCGACGCGCTGCGCGCCTACGTGGACTACGGCCTGCGCGATCGCCCCGACGGTCAGGTCGAGCTGAAGTGCCGGCCGGAGGACGAGGCGGCGACCTACGCGATGGGCACCGCCAACGGCGTGTATCCGCGGCTTCGCGACGTGCGCTGCCCGACGCTCGTCGTGTGCGGCGAGCACACCGACGCCATCCCGCCGCAACTCGGCGAGATGATCGTCGAGCGGCTTCCGGCACGGCCGGCTCGAGGTCATGCCCGGCGTCGGCCACTTCGGACCGATGCAGGACCCGGACGCGACCGTCGAGTCGATGCTGCGCTTCGCGGCTGCCACCTGAACCCGCCAGTACCGTCACTCGCATGGTCCAAGAACGCAACGCGGCGCGTGTCGTCCTGGTCGCGGACGGGCTGGTCCTGCTCCAGCAAGGGTTCGATCCCGGCGAAGCAGGACGCAGGGACGTGGTGGATCACGCCCGGCGGCGGGCTGAACGACGGAGAGTCGATCGAGGCTGGTGCGGTCCGTGAGGTCTTCGAGGAGACCGGCCTCCGTCTCTCGCAGACGCAACTGGGGCCCGTGGTCGCAACACGCGTCACGTTCTTCGAGTTCGAGCAGCGGCAGTTCCGCCAGAGCGAGTCGTTCTTCGCAGTGCACGTCGAGGCGTTCACACCGGAGCATCACGGTTGGGACGAGGTCGAGCAGCGCGCGCTCCTGGGTCACCGGTGGTGGAGCGTCGACGAGCTACGGACGACCGACGAGACCTTCTACCCCAGGGTGCTCCCCGACCTCGTCCAAGCGGTGCTCGACGGCACGATCCAAGGAGACCATCCGGCTGCCAACGGCAGAGGAGTACTGACCGGCCGTGGCCGATCACGCCTTGGTCGCGGTAAGGAACGCGACCTCGGTCGTGATCGTGAACTGCCCTTCCCGGCGGATCTGGGACGTGATCGCATCCGAAGCTCGCCGATGAGCTCTTCGCGATGCTCTCCGACCGCCTGCGCGGCCGTCGTGCTCGCCGCGTGCCGGACGACCGGCGCGGCGTCGGTCACGATCACCGACGACCGCAACCAGTGCACGTCCGGATCCGGGAACTGCATCGCGACGAAGTCGCCGCGCGTCGTCGGCGGTGACGACGCGCGGTTCACGAGCCCGGCGTCCTCGAGAGACGCCCGCATGCCGGTCCGATCGAGGAGCGGGAACCACAGCTCGTTCATCTCCGCCAGGTGTCGCCGCCCGTTCGTGGCGACGAGGAGCGTTCCGCCGCGTCGAAGGACCCTCGCCGCTTCTGCGACCGCCAAGGCGGGATCGGGCACGTGATACAGCATGTGCATCATCATCACGACGTCGAGCGACGCGTCGATGAGCGGCAGCGACTGAGCGTCGGCCGCGACCAAGCGCGGTGGATCCGGGACGCCGGCGAGCATGCCGACCGAGAGGTCGACACCGACGACCCGGGCGCCCGCGCCGCGCAGGGCATCGAGGTAGCGCCCGGAACCGCAGCCGACGTCGGCGACCACACGCCCGTCGAGCGGTCCGAGCGACCTCGAGGGCCTCGGCCTGGAGGTCGATGTGCGGCTGCTGGAAGTCGAAGAGGCTTGCGCGGGCCTCGAGCCCGGACGGATCCGCGTACGCGACCTCGCGCAAGTAGCGAGTATCGGCCCGCTTGGGCTGCGACATTGCGCCACCCTATGGGGTCGTGCCGTACGACCCGACGATCTACCAAGGGAGCGCGCCGTACTACGCGCGCGGGCGTCCGCCGTACTCGCGGGAGCTGGTTGCGACACTGACGGACGAGGTCGGGCTCGACGGCACCGGTCGGCTGCTCGACGTCGGGTGCGGGCCCGGCATCCTCACGGTCGAGCTGGCGCCGTCCTTCACCGACGCGATCGGCCTCGATCCCGACGCCGGAGATGCTCGCCGAGGGCGAGCGCCGCGCCCGCGAGGCCGGCATCGACAGCATCCGCTGGGTCCAGGCGGTCGCCGAAGCGATCCCCTCGCTCGACCTTGCGCCATGCCGGCTCGTGACGTTCGGCCAGTCGTACCAGTGGACGGACCAGGTCCCCGTCGCCGAAGCCGTCTACGACATTCTCGAGCCGGGCGGTGCGCTCGCGCTCGTCGTGAACACCGTTGAAGGTCGGCCCGAGCCGGAGGGACCCGGCTACCCGCCGATCCCCCACGACGAGATCCACGAGATCATCCGCCGCTACCTGGGACCGCGGCGACGCGCCGGACAGGGATACCGGCCCGACACATACGAACGGTACGAGGACGCCCTCGGCCGCACCCGGTTCGGCGCGCCCTCGCGTCGTGTTCGCGCCCGGCCGGCCCGACGTCGTCCGCGACGTCGACGGCGTGCTCGCCGGCTTCCTCTCGATGTCGTTCGCCTCGCCCCACCTCTTCGGCGACCGGCTCGGCGCGTTCGAGACCGACGTGCGGACGCTGCTGACCGAGCGGTCCCCCAGCGGCTTGTTCTGGGACTGGCCCGGCGACACCGAGATCCTGCTCGCTCGTAAGCCGGGTTAGGGCGGGACGAGGTCCCAATCACCCGTCCGGGCGGGCCGTCAGGATCGGTTCCGCTCGGCCAGTTCCTGCAGGAATCGCGGCATTCGGCCCGCGCCGAAGTCGTAATAGCGCACCCAGCGCGGGGTGATCGCGATTCGCGCCATCTGGTCGTACATCCCGCGGACGTTCTGCTCGAACTCGGCCGCCGCTTCGGCGTCCATGGTTCTCCTGGCGGCGGCGAGGTACTCCTCGACCACCCCGTCGACGATCTCGACGCTCGCCCGCCCGCGTATCGAAAGGGCTCGCGCCTGGTCGGGCGTGTCGCCTGCTTCGATGGCCAGTGCAACGTCCGGGCGAGCCGACAGCGCGGCGACCTTCGGTGAGGTCGTGGCCGTGGAGATCACGACCTGGTCGCCGGTCCAGAAGAATCCGACTGGAATCACCCGCGGTGTTCCGTCCTTCCCGGTGTAGGAGAGATGGGCGGCCGAGGTGGACGTGAGCAGCTCCTGCGCGCCGGTCGTGGACAGTTCGTCGTCGATGTCTTGCCGCTCCATGTCAGGCCCCGCTCTTGAACCCCTCGACGACACGCGCCCAGCGCTCGGGGTCGCTCTTGTACGGGGCGTAGAAGCTGACGCGGTCGACCACGTCGCCGTAGCGCTCGAGCAGCTTGGCGGGGATCTCCTCGGGCTCGCCGGTGACCGCGAACGTCGCCGAGGATCTCGTCGTCGACCAGCTCGCCCATCTGCACCCACTCGCCCTGCTTCGAGAGGCGGTTGAGGTCGCCCTGGAGGTCGCCCCAGCCGTGCAGCTCGAGGACGCCCCGGTACGCGGGCGTCGAGCCGTAGAACGCGATCTGCTGCTTCGTGCCCGTGCGCGCCGCCTCGTACTCCTCCTCGTTGGTGCCGGTGACCACGAACATCGGTCCCGAGAGCTCGAACTCGCCGCGCTCCTTGCCGGCGCGCGCCCAGCCCGCGCTCGAGCGCGGGCATCGTGACCTCGCGCACGTACCGCTCGGTCGTGAAGCCGTGCAGCAGGATCCCGTCGGCGACCTCGCCCGCGACCTCGGTCATGCGCTCGCCGACGGCGGCGAGGAACACCTTCGGGAGGCCGTACGGGTTGGGTCCCGGGTTGAAGAACGGCGTCATGAGCGTGTGGCGGTAGAACTCGCCGCGGAAGTCGAGCTTGTCGCCCTCGTTCCAGCACGCCCAGATGGCCCGCATCGCGAGGATGAACTCGCGCATCCGCTTCGCCGGCTCCGACCACGGCATCGAGAACCGCTTCTCGATGTGCGGCTTGATCTGGCTGCCGAGGCCCAGGATGAAGCGGCCCTTCGTGTACAGCTGGAGGTCGTTGCCGATCACGGCCGTCGACATCGGGTTGCGGGCGAACGCGACCGCGATGCCGGTGGCGAGCTCGATGCGCTCGGTCTCGAGCGCGGCCAGCGTGATCGGGAGGAACGGATCGTGGCTGGTCTCGGCGGTGAAGACGCCGTCGTATCCCAGCTCCTCGAGCTCCCGGGCCGCCGCCGGCATCTCCTCCGGCCGGGCCGTCATGACCGTTCCGTCGACTCGCATCATTCCCCCAGGTCAGCGACTCGCGGAGGCTACGGGAGATCCGCGTAGCCGTCATACCCCGGCGTTACTCTCCGGATATGGGACTGGCATTCCCTCCGTCGTTGTCACCGAGCTCCGTTTCGGCGTTCAAGTCGTGCCCGCTCGCGTTCAAGTTCTCGTACATCGACCGACTCCCCGAGCCGCCCAGCCCGGCGGCCACCAAGGGCACGCTCGTCCACCGCGCCCTCGAGCTGCTGATGTGCCGCCCCCAGTCCGACCGCACCATCGACGCCGCACTGGTCGACCTCGAGACCGCCCGGGTCGAGATGGTCGACGACCCCGATCTCGCCGGCCTCGAGCTGACCGACGAGCAGCGGGCGCAGTTCGACGCCGACGCCGAGGAGCTCGTACGGAAGTACTTCCTGCTCGAGGACCCGCGCACGGTGCGCCCCAACGGCCTCGAGCTGAAGCTCACGGCCCAGTTCGGCCGGGTCACGCTGCGCGGGATCATCGACCGGCTCGAGATCGACGACGACGGCGAGTTCGTCGTCACCGACTACAAGACCGGGCTCGGTGCCCAGCGAGTTCGCCGAGAACGCCCGCCTCTCGGGTGTCCACATCTACGCGGCGCTGTGCGAGCAGATGCTCGGCAAGCGGCCCGCCCGCGTGCAGCTCTACTACCTGTCGAAGCCCGAGGCGATCATCGCCACGCCCACCGAGCAGTCCGTCGCCGGCGTCGGACGGCGCGCCGACGCCCTGTGGGCGGCCATCCTGCGGGCCTGCGAGCGCGACGACTTCCGACCCCATACCGGTCCGCTCTGCGACTACTGCACCTTCAAGCCGTACTGCCCCGCTTTCGGCGGCGATCCCGTGCAAGCGGCCGAGCTGCGCGGCCCGGGCACGATGATCGAGCCCAGCCTCCCGCTCGGCGTCGGCCAGCGCCTGACGGCGGCGCCTTACGCCGCCGCCGCGCGCCGCGGCCAGCAACCGGCGCGTCTCGCGTGGGTGCCGCAGCCGCAGCACCTCGAGGTGCGCGTACTCGGGCCGGCGCAGCAGATCGGGATACTTGCGGCGCCGCTCGCCGTGCTTCGCCCACGCCCACCGGATCGGGTGCTCCGGGTCGGCCCAGCTCCGCCAGTCCTCGCGGTTCTCGTTCCACATCGGCTTGCGCGTGATTGCCCGCCACACCGAGCGGCGGATGACGCGCACCATGATCAGCGGACGCTCGTAGTCGAGCCACACCAGCTGGTTGGCGCGGCCCCAGACCAGGTCGCGTACCGCCTCGTAGTTCCCGTCGCAGACCCAGCGGTCGCCGGCGGTCGCGGCGTCGGTGCGCTCGCGCAACTCCTCGACCGTCGCCTGCTGCCAGTTCGGCCCGTGCTGGAACGCGTCGAGCTCGATGTGCGGGCAGTCGAGCAACACGGCCAGCCGGGCCGAGAGCGTCGTCTTGCCCGCGCCGCTGGTCCCGACGACGGCGATGCGAGGTCCGAGGTTCATCGCGCCACTTGTACCCTCTCGACCGTGAGCACCGGCACCTCGTCGTCGGATCCGAGCGCCACCCTGGCCGCGCTCGCCGGTGACGCACAGCTCGCTGACCGCGTTCGCTTCGTGGTCGAGCTCGACCGGCTCAAGCAGGTGTTGCGACGCACGGTCGTCACCGACGGTATACGGCGCGAGAACACCGCCGAGCACTCGTGGCACGTCGCGATGATGGCGCTCGTCCTCGCCGATGCCGCCGACGAGCCCGTCGACCCGATGCGCGTCGCGAAGTTGCTCCTCGTGCACGACATCGTGGAGATCGACGCCGGCGACACGTTCGTCTACGACGCCGACGGGCAGGAGTCGAAAGCGGAGCGTGAGCGCGCCGCCGCCGAGCGACTCTTCGGCCTCCTGCCGCGCGACGAGGGCGACGAGCTGCACAGCTTGCTGGCTGGAGTTCGAGCACGGGACGACGGCCGACGCCCGCTTCGCCCGCGCCCTCGATCGGCTCCAGCCGCTGCTGCTCAACCACGCATCCGCCGGGCAGGCGTGGCGAGAGCACGGCATCACCGCTGACCAGGTCCGCGCCGTCAACTCGACGATCGGCGACGGCTCAGCCGCCCTGTGGGAGCTCGCGCAACACGTCATCGACGACGCCGTCACGCGGGGTTGGCTGCCCGAGACCGGCCGTTAGGCTCGATCATCGCTTTCGCACCTTCTCCAAACGGACCGCGCTGGGTGCAGGGCTGGCCGCGGCGCGGCGCTCTCGGCAGGTGGATCCGCGCCTTCGACGACACCGTCGACCGGTGGGTCGAGCGCTCTCGCGACCCGCGCCTGGACCCGCTCTTCTACGGGTTGTCGAGCGCCGCCGACCACGCCCTGCTGTGGATCGCGCTCGGCGCTCTGCGGGCGGCGCGCCGCGGCGATCCGGCGATCGCGTTGCGGTTCGCCGCCGTGCTCGGCGTGGAGTCGGCCCTGACCAACGGCCCGATCAAGCTCGCATTCCGTCGCATCCGCCCGCCGAGCGCGCCGCCGGGACCGCTTCCCTACGGAATGCGCCGACCGCGGACGAGCGCCTTCCCCTCCGGGCACGCGACCTCCGCGTTCATGGCCGCGACACTGCTGTCCGAAGGCTCTTCCACATCTGCGTATTGGGAGCTGGCCGTCCTCGTCGCCGCGAGCCGCGTCTACGTCCGGATGCACTACGCGTCCGACGCGGTCGCGGGCACGCTGCTCGGGCCTCGCGTTCGGCCAGATCGCCAAGCGTGTCCTGCCGTCATCGGCGCGGGAATCGCAGCAGTAGCTTGGGGGTGCCCACCTCAGCCGGCAGGACCGTCCCCGTCCCGGAGGTTTGCCTGTGTCCCGCGAGATCGCCGTCAGCTTCGACTACCGCTGCCCCTTCGCCCGCAACGCCCACGAGGCCGTCGTCACGGCCCTGCGCGACGGCGCCGACCTCGACGTGCGGTTCCTCCCGTTCTCGCTCGATCAGGCTCACGTCGAGGAGGGCGAGCCGCCGGTGTGGGATCGGCAGCCCGACGAGTGGGGCACGGGCGTGACCGCGCTGCTCTACGGGATCGCCATCCGCGACCAGTTCCCAGACGGCTTCCTCGACTTCCATCTCGCCGCCTTCGCCGCCCGCCACGACCACGGCAAGAAGCTCGGCCACGAGGACGTCGTCCGCGAGGCCGTGGCCGCCGCCGGGCTCGACGTCGACGCCGTCGCCGAAGAGGCGTGGAGCGGCCGGCCGCTGAAGACGCTCGCCGCCGAGCACACCGAGCAGGTCGACCGGTTCAACGCGTTCGGCGTCCCCACGTTCATCGAGGGCGACCAGGCCGTGTTCATCCGGTTCATGGAGCGCAACCGCGTCGACGACCTCGAGCGGGCGCTCGGACCTGCTCGACTGGACCCGCCTGAACGAGTTCAAGCACACCCAGATCGCGCGCTGACGAGCACGGCGCGCTTGCGCGCCCATCTGCCTCGCGAGACCCTGATCCAATGCGAATGAGCGACGCCGAGGCGATCATGTGGGCGGTCGAGAAGGACCCCGCCCTCCGCTCGGACTTCACGAACATCAGCATTCTCGAGCGTGCACCCGACGCGGCCCGCGTGCGCGCCAAGGTCGAGCAGGCCATCGAGGCGATCCCGCGCCTCGGCGACCGTGTCGTCGCGCCCCCCTTCCGCCTCGCCACACCCGAGTGGGTGCCCGACCACGATCTCGACCTCGACTACCACCTCCGGACCGTCGCCGTCCCCGCGCCCGGCGGCATGCGGCAGCTGCTCGACCTGGCGGCGGCGGTGGCGGCGACGCCCCTCGACCGGTCGCGTCCATTGTGGGAGTTCACCGTCGTGGAAGGACTGGAAGGCGGACGGGCTGCGTTCCTCCAGAAGGTCCATCACACGATCACGGACGGCGTCGGCGGCGTGAAGCTGTCACTGAGCCTGCTCGACTTCGAGTCCGACCCGCCCGCGCCGCCGGAGCCTTCGCCGACGCAGCGCATCGCCGCCGAGGCCGAAGCCGAACGACGCGCCGCGGCGTTCGCCGATCCCGTGAAACGCGTCTCGCCGGCGAGCGCGGTCGAAAAAGCCGTCGCGTACACGGCGCGCCAGCAGCTCGGACGCGCCCGGCGCGGCCTCGAATCCGCCGCGCACGTCCTGGCCAGCCCGGAGTCGGCGCGCCGCGGCGTCGACGACGCCGTCCGGCTCGCCGGATCCGTCCGGCGGCAGCTGCTGGTGACCGATCCCGCCCGCTCGCCCCTGTTCGACCGCCGTTCGCTGGCCCTGCGGTTCGAGCGGTTCGGCGTACCGCTCTCGCAAGCGAAGGCGACGGGGGCGAAGCTCGGCGGCAGCGTCAACGACGTGTACGTGACCGGCATCACCGGCGCCCTCGGCCTCTACCACGAGCGCATGGGCGTTCCGTGTGATGAGTTGCGCATGGCGATGCCGATCAGCACCCGTGGCAACGACGAGGAGAGCGCGAACAGCTTCACGCCGGCGCGTGTGCTCGTGCCGGTCACACCCAAGGACCCGGCGGCGCGCTTCAAGCTCGTGCACGAACGACTGCACGGCCTGAGAGACGAGCCGGCGGTGACCGCCGCCGGTTCGCTTGCGGGCCTGCTGACCGCCCTGCCGACTTCGATGCTGGTCGCGCTCACGCGCACTCAAGCCCACACGATCGACTTCGCAACATCGAACTTGCAGGGCAGCCCCGTCGACCTGTACCTCGGGGGCGCCCGCATCGAAGCCAACTACCCGATGGGCCCACGCGCGGCGTGCGCGCTGAACATCACGCTGCTGAGCTACCTCGACTCGCTCGACATGGGGATCAACATCGATCCCGCCGCCGTGAGCGACCCGGCGACCCTGATCGACTGCATCGACGAATCGTTCGGCGCGCTGCTGGAGGTCGATTAACGGCGACGCCGACGGCTAGGGCGCGGGGCGACGTACGCCCGGCACTTCGTCGATCGCCTCGCACCACTCGGTGAAGCCGGGGTCGAGCCACTCGTCGTGCTCACACTCGGTGACGAGGTCCTCGACGTAGACGTGCAGTGTCGGCGCTTCCTCGGTGAGCTCGACGAGGTCGGCGGCGCGGGGGTGGAACGGACCGCTCTCGAGAACATCGAGGACCGCGACGACCGCCAGGACCCGGCTGCGGCACGACGGGCACGCCGACACGGTCGCCGCCTCGAGCGCGTCGGTGAGACCGAACAACAGCACCGATTCGGCGGCGTCGAGCAGCACCCGATTGCCGTCGTCGTCGACGAAGGCCAGGGAGCCCTCGGGGGGGTGGTCGGCGAAGGCCATCACCGGGAAGGTAGCGCCCTCGGCGCCCGGCCCCTCCTGGCTTCCGTTTGCCCAGGTCAGAGGGGCAGCCGAGGTGCGGTGGCCTAGGGTTCGGGCTCGTGCGGGCGGTGACCGTGGTCGAGGGCCGGCTGGAGTGGCGGGAGCATCCCGATCCGGAGCCGGGCGCGGACGAGCTGCTGATCGAGGTGCGCGCCGCCGGCCTGAACAGCGCCGACATGGCGCAGCGGCACGGCTTGTACCCGGCGCCACCCGGAAGCCCGGCGGACATTCCGGGCATGGAGCTCGCGGGCGAAGTCGTGGCGCTCGGCCGTGACGTCCAGCGGTTCTCGATCGGTGATCGCGTCATGGCGCTCGTCGGCGGCGGCGGACAAGCCGAGCTGGCGCTGGCGCACGAGCGCGTCACGCTGCCCGTGACGGACACGCTGACGTGGCCCGAGGCGGGTGGCTTCCCCGAGGTGTTCACCACGGCGCACGACGCGCTCTTCAGCCAGTGTGCGCTGCGCATGGGTGAGCACGCCCTCGTGCACGCGGCTGCCGGCGGGGTCGGCATCGCCGGCGTCCAGCTCGCGGCGCTGGCGGGGGCACGCGTGACCGCGACAGTTCGCAATCCGGACCTACGCGACGATGTCGCCGCCATCGGAAGGACGCCGGTCGAACCGAGGTCGTTGCCCCGGATGCGTTCGTCGAGCGCGGTCCCTTCGACGTCGTGCTCGAGCTCATCGGCGCTCCGAACATCCCGTCGGACCTCGACGCGCTCGCCGTAGGTGGACGCATCGTCGTGATCGGGTTGGGGGGCGGCGCCAACGCCGAGCTCAACTTGCTGACCCTGTGGGCGAAGCGCGGCCGCATCCATGCCTCGGGCCTCCGTGGCCGACCGCTCGAGGAGAAGGCCCGCTGCGTGCAGCTCGTCGAAGCGCACGTGCTCCCGTTCCTTCGCGACGACAAGCAGTCGCTCCAGGTCCCGGTGGCGGCCACGTACCCGATGAGCGAGGCCGAAGCCGCCTACGACCGGTTCGTGGCCGGCGGCAAGCTCGGCAAGATCGTGCTGACGCGGGACTAGTACCGTCGGCGCATGCCGTTCGTCGACTCCACCGAGCTGTCCACGCGGGAGCGCCTGCCCGGTTGGACGAGTCGTGTCTTCCAGTCCGACAACATGACGTTCGCGTACTACGAGATCGCCGCCGATGCCGTCCCGCTCCACGAGCATCACCACCCTCAGGAAGAGGTGTGGAACGTCATCGAAGGGAAGCTGGCGGTCACGATCGGCGGCGTCGAACAGGTGGCCGGCCCCGGATGCGCGGCGGTCGTACCCCCCGACACCCCGCACTCCGCCCGTGCTCTCGGCGCGTGCCGGGCGATCGTCGTCGACTACCCGCTGCGGGACGACTGACGCCGTTACCCGCTCCCGTCGAGGAGGCGCGGCACGACGATCCACGCGAGCACTCCCGTCCCGGGTGACACCTCGTCCCAACCGTCGACGTCGAAGTCGATCCGCGCCATCGCCGCCGTGGGGAGGTCGACCTCCCCACCGCCCATGAACGCGGACACCGCCTCCGACCAGGTCGGCTCGTGGCCGACCGCCAGGAGCACGTCGGTGGTTGGGGGCTCGCCTCGGATCTCGGACAGCAAGCCCGACAGGCCGCCGTCGTACAGCGGGGCGGCGATGCGCACGGGACAGTTCCAGCCGCCGCCTTCCATCGCCAGCCGGAGTGTGTCTTCGGCCCGCACCGCCGGCGACGTGATCGCGGCGTCGGGAGCTTGACCGGCGCGCGCGAGGAACTTCCCCATCCGCTTCGCCGCCTTCCGCCCGCGGTGAGCCAGCGGCCGGGCGGCGTCACCACCGGGGTAGTCGGCGTCCCAATCGGACTTGCCGTGCCGGAAGAGAATGAGACCGCGCATCACGCCTCCATCGCCGCGAGCTTCGCACGGCGCGCCTGGCCGCGGCGGAGACGGATCCGGCAAGCTTGCCGGATGGACAGGCCTGAGAAGTCCGGCCCCATCGCGTTCATCTGCGCCATGCCGATGGAGCTGTCGCCCCTCGTCAAGAAGCTGTCGCTGACCAAGACCGACATCGACGGCGTCGAAGTCCACCGCGGGACGCTCGCCGGGCGTGACGTGGTCGCCATCGTCACCGGGATGGGAACCAAGCTCGCGACTGAGGCCACGGAGCGTCTCCTCGACGCGACATCCGTCGACCGGGTCGTGGTCGTCGGCATCACTGGCGCCGTCGAGAACGAGACGCCGATCGGCACGCTCATCCTCCCCGAGGTCGTCGTGAACAGCGAGACCGGGGCCGAGTACCGCCCGGAACCCCTCGCCCAGGGCACGGCGCACGGGAAGATGTGGACGGGTGACGTACTCCTCACCGACCCGGACGTGATCGCCGACCTCCGAGCCAAGGGCGTCGTGTCGCTGGACATGGAGACCGCCGCCATCGCCGAGAGTTGTGAGCGCCGCGGCATCCCGTGGTCGGTGTTCCGGGTGATCAGCGACCGGGCGACCGACGGCAGCGTCGACGAAGAGGTGTTCCGGCTCAGCAATCAGGACGGGACGACCAACTCCAAGGCCGTCGCCGCCTACTTCGCCAAGCATCCCGGCCGCATCCCGAAGATGGCCAAGCTGGCCAAGGGCGCCAAGCTCGCCACCAAGACCGCGGCCGACGCCGCCATCAGAGCCGCCGAAAGGACGCAGCAATGACCAAGTTCGGCCTCCAGCTCCCGAACTTCACGTTCTCGGGTGTGCCCGACAACGAGATGTTCGAGCACGTCGCCAGGCTCGCCGAAGCGGGCGAGGAGGCGGGGTTCGAATCGCTCTGGGTCATGGACCACTTCTGGCAGCTGCCGCCCCTCGGAGGCCCGACGCAGCCCATGCTCGAGGCGTACACGCTGTTGGGCGGGCTCGCGGCGCGTACCAGCCGCGCGAAGCTCGGCACGCTCGTGACGGGCGTGACGTACCGCAACCCCGCGCTGTTGGCGAAGATGGTCACGACGTTGGACATCGTTTCCGGCGGGCGGGCGATCCTCGGCATCGGCGCGGCGTGGTACGAGGAGGAGCACGACGGCCTGGGATTCGAGTTCCCGACCGCGGGCGAGCGCCTCGACCGTCTCGAAGAGGCGCTGCAGATCTGCCGGGCGATGTTCACGGAGGAAGCTCCGAGCTTCACCGGCACGCACTACCGGATCGAGAAGGCGCTGAACGTGCCACGCCCGATCCAGGAGAACGGTCCGAGGATCATGGTCGGCGGCAGCGGCGAGAAGCGGACATTGCGGCTCGTCGCCCAGTACGCCGACATGTGCAACGTCAACGGCGGTCCCGACACGGTGCGGCACCTTCTCGGCGTGCTCGACCGGCACTGCGCCGACGTCGGCCGCGACCCCGGCGAGATCACGAGGACCCGTCTCGCATCGTTGTTCCTGACGTCCTCGCCCGAGGAGACGGAGCGGACCTCGGGGTTCCTGCGCGACGCGGCCGGAGCGGAGTTCGAGGAGCGCTTCAACGTCGGCGAGCCGGCGGCCATCGTCGACCAGGTCGGCGCGCTCGTCGACGCCGGGCTCGACGAGCTGATCTTCAACATGCCCTTCGCGGACCCGGAGACGGTGCGACGCGCCGGCGAGCTGCTCGTCTCGCGCTTCGGGTAACCGGGCGAGCCGGGCCTCGCCGGCGGAGGTCCGGGCTCAGTGGCCGGCGGCAGTAGTTTCTCCAGGTGGCCACTCTCGCCGAGCGTCTCGGCTATGCACCCGACGCGAAGCTGCTCGTCGTCAACTGCGACGACCTCGGCTCCACTCGTTCGGCGAACGTCGCCGTCTACGACGCGCTGCGCAACGGCGTCGCGACCAGCGCCTCGCTGATGGTGCCGTGCCCCTGGGCCCGTGACGCCGCCGCCCAGTACCGGGGCGAGGACATCGGCGTGCATCTCACCCTGAACTCGGAGTGGGAGACGTACCGCTGGGGACCGATCACGCAGTCGTCGAGCCTGCTCGACGGCGACGGCGGCTTCCCCCGCACGGTCGAGGACACGTGGGACCACGCCGATCTCGACGAGGTCCGTCGGGAGTGCCGGGCGCAGATCGAGCGGGCGATCATGTGGGGCTTCGACGTGAGCCACCTCGACAGCCACATGGGGACGCTCCAACAGCGCGCCGACTTCTTCGACGTGTACCTCGAGCTGGCGGTCGACTTCGGGCTCCCGCTCCGCATGGCGGGCGCCAGCGCCGAGCGGGTCGTCGGGTTCCCGTTCCGACGACTCGCAGACGAGGAAGGCGTCGTCTTCCCCGATCATTTCGTGCTGTGCCCCGTCGGCGCGCGTCGGCGCATCGAGCGGGTTCTCTTCGATCTGCGGCCGGGCGTCACCGAGATCTTGCTGCATCCGGGCATCGACACGGACGAGCTGCGCGCCGCGTACAGCGACTGGGGGGGACGGGTCGAGGACCACGCCTACCTGTGCGAGGACCCGTCGCTGCGCGACCTCATCGAGCGGGCGGGCGTGCAACTCATCGGCTACCGGCGGCTGCGCGAGCTCCAGCGCGCCGCGTGACCCTCGCGCCGGACGGGCTCGCCCGGCTCGTCACGGCGGCGTTGCCGGACGAAGGGTTGACTGCCGCCGACCTCGAGACGTGCTGCTACGGGCCCGACACGGAGATCCTCGGGGACACCGACGCGGCCGCCGTGCTCACCGTGAAGGGATCCGGCCGCCTCGCGGCGGCGTGGCTCGTGCTCCTCGTCGTGCACCCCGACCAGCAGCGCCGGGGCCGGGGCCGGTCCCTCGTCGGCGAGACCGTGGCGCGGGCCCGCGCGGCCGGTGCCGTCGACATGCACCTCGGCACCGCGATCCCACGCTATGTCTGGCCCGGCGTCGACTTCCGCTTCACGGCGGCACTCGCGCTGTTCGAGGCCACCGGCTTCGAGCCGTACGGCGCCGCGTGCAACATGGCGATCCCGACGAGCTTCCGGGCCGGCTCCCCCGCCGGCGTCGTCGTCGAGCGCGAACACGGTGACGGCGCGGCGGCACTCGCGTCCCGGTGCTTCCCCCACTGGCTCGACGAGGTCGAACGCGCCGCTGCCGTCGGTACCTGCTACGCAGCGCGCGCCGAAGGCGACACCATCGGCTTCGCGTGCCATTCGGTGAACAGGGCCGGCTGGATCGGCCCGATGGCGACCGATCCGGAGCGGCAGCGCGCCGGCGTCGGCCGGTCCTTGCTGGGCGCGGCGTGCGCATCGCTGTCGGCCGCGGGCCACACCGAGGCCGACATCGCCTGGGTCGGCCCCGTCGGGTTCTACGCCAAGGCGGGCGCGGTGGTCAGCCGCGTGTTCCGCAACGCCAAGCTGACCCTGTAGGCCGTCTCAGTACTCGGTGATGTCCCGGATCTGCTCCTGGAGCCCCTTGTACTCGGGCGAGTTCGTGAGCGGCATGAGCTGCATGAGCTTGCCCATGTTGCCGGTCACCTTCATGCGTCCCTGCATGAACGCGGCGTTGGCGTCGAGCTCGCCCTTCTGGACCTTCACGGAGTCGTCGTAGGTGAGCGTGAGCGTGAAGTCGGCGTCGGAGATCTCCCCGATCTTCGACTCGAGCAGCTTCCCGTTCTCGAGCACCCAGTAGTACTTGATGTCGCCGTCGGGGCCGCCGGTCACCACGTACTGCATCCGGGCGCTGGCGCCCGGGCGGT
Organism: uncultured Actinomycetes bacterium; assembly: GCA_963768605.1. Taxonomy (GTDB): domain Bacteria; phylum Actinomycetota; class Acidimicrobiia; order IMCC26256; family JACDBD01; genus JALZAA01. The sequence goes on from CAVYIP010000022.1 coordinate 421,696, forward strand.
CAGGCTGGCCCTCGGCGAGCTTCGAGCCTTCGTCGAGCCACTCCTGGGAGAGGTACTTGGGCATCGCGCGGTCCTCCCTTGCTCCTGGTGCCGCGGATCATAGAACCGGGTCAGGCCCCGTGCTGACTGGCGTCTGACTGGCTGCCGGCCGCGACCGTCTCGCCATCGCCGCCCGAGCCGCGCGCAGCGCGCGTGTGACCGGTCGCGGTCGGCATGTGACTCGCGGCCCGACCGCCGAACACGTCGACCGAGGAACCGTCAGGAGGGATGCCGAACGCGGCGTCGACTGTCGCCGTGTACCAGCGTCGGATGGGCTTGGGTGTCGGTTCGTCGCCACGACCGACGGTGGCCAACCACAGGCGCTTGATGCCCTTGGCGGAGTGGACGCGCGACCATGCCCCCGCGCGTGCGATCGCGGCGCCCATCACCGTCAGCGCGGCGCCGACGAGCGGCGAACGCCCGTGCGATCACCCGCTCCGCGTTCGACCAGAGCCACTGCATCCCGGTGCGGTACAGGACCAGCGCCCGCACGCCCCCGTGCGCAACTGCCGCCCACAGCACGGTCAGACCCTCGCCGGTGCGGGACAGCGTCCATACCAGCGCGTGACCGACCGGAGGCCACAGCCACTGCATCGCAGCGCGGTACAAGACCAGCGCCCGCAGGCCGCCACGCGCCAGCACCGCCCACAGTGTCGTCAGGCCCTCGCCCACGTGCGCGAGCGTCCAAACGAGCGCGCGACCGACTGCAGACCACAACCAGTGCATCGCAGCGCGGTACCGGACAAGCGCGGCGTCCGCGACCCGCGCCGCCCACGACGACAACCGCGCCACGCTCGCCGCCGAACGTGCCACGACCCAACCCGACGCGGCACCCACTCTCGACCACACCCAGGTCATGCCGGCGCCGTAGCACGCAAGCATCCAACCGACCGCGCGACCGACTCGTCGCGCGCCGCGCCGGAAGACTCCCCGCATTACTCGCTTCGGCACCGGTGGAACTGTTTCGACCCACCTGTCGAAGTCGAACACGACGAGCACGAACAGCGTCAGCGAAGCCATCGCGAACGCGAAGAACAATGCCGCCTGACCGGGAGAGAAACTTGCGACGCCGTCTTCCGAAAGAAGCCGGGCGAGCACGGCGGACGCGACGATGACCGCGCTTGCGGTGACCTTCACGATCAGCTGTGTTCGGCGTTTCACGCTGCTTCGAGCCCTATCACTATCCCTGTTGCTGTCGCGCGACGTAAGGCTATGCCGTGCGCTCTCCAGCGTCACGCGCGCGCTTCAGGAGCGGCGCAGCGCCTCGGTCCGCAGCGTTCGAGCGGGTGGTCGACCTCGCACTTGGCGGCGAGTTCAGCGCCCTTCGCCTTCCGGAGGACGTAGACGATGAGCAGGGTCGGGCAGCCGGCGGGGCTCCAGACGCACGTCGGCGCCGATCGCCGGTCTCGAGGCGACGGTGCGCGGTCGCGCGGGCGGCTACTCCTGGCGCTTGAGGGTCAGCTGCGCGCCGTCGGTCGTCGGCTCGGTGTCGAGGACGGCGTCGGCGAGCGGCGCCGCGACCTCCGAGGCCACGAAGTACCGGGTCTGCTCGACCTCGCCGACCTCGTCGCCTTCCTCGGGCTCCTCGACGAAATCGAACGCAAACGCAGCCTTGCCGTCGGAGACGCCGCGGAAGATGCGCAGACCGAAGTGATCGGGGATTCCGATCTCGGATCGGGTGTCGGCCAGTGTCGTCGCTGCACTCTCGGTGACCTGGAGCATGGGCGCCTCCTCTTCGAAGCAGGACTGAGCCCGCGCGGGCGGAAACTCGTTCCTACCCCGAGGCCCTCCCGAGCATGCAGGCCCTACCGGGCCAGGCGTTCCGTCCCCACCCCGGCCCGGATCCCGGCGAACAGATCGGTCTCGGGCTCGGCGGCCTCGCCGGCGGGCACCCCACCCTCGACGAGGGAGCGAGCCAGCACGTACTCCTCCCACGGGAACGTGCCCCGGACGACCTCGTCGGGCAGCTTCATCCAGAAGCCCTCCGGGTCGACCTGCGTGCGGTGGGCGAGCAGCGCGGCCCGGCGCCGGTCGAGGTACTCGCCGACGTCGACGTGGGTCGTGAACCGGTCGCCGTCGTCCGGGAAGCCCGCCTCGAACCAGCGCTCGAACGGGCTCTCGTGACCGTGCGCCAGATAGGCCTCGTGCAACGCCAGAACGCGGCGCTTCGACCAGCCCATGTAGTACATCTTCGACGGCTGCCACGGTTCACCCGACTCGGGGAAGCGATCGGGGTCGCCGGCGGCGTCGAACGCCGGCCCCGAGATCTCGTGCACCCGGATGTGGTCGGGGTGCGGGTAGAACTCGCGGTCGTCGGCGTACGTCACGATGACCTGCGGGCGCTCGTCACGGATGATCGCGACGAGCCGTCCCACCGCCTCGTCGAGCGGCGCGTTGGCGAAGTTGTCGGGCCGCGCGTTCGTCTCGGTGTCGGGCATGCCGGAGTCGTGGTACCCGAGGAGGTGCAGCGACGAGTACCCGATGGCCGCCACGCTGGCGCGCAGCTCGGCCATGCGCACCTCGGGCAGGTTGTCCCGCACGTCGGGCGTGTCGGCGGCGGGGTTGAGGATGTCGCCGGCCTCGCCACCGGTGCAGCACACCAGCTCGCAGCGGATGCCCTCGGCGGTGTACTTGGCGACCGTGCCCGCGCCTTTCGACGCCTCGTCGTCGGGATGGGCGTGCACTGCGAGCATGCACAGCGGGTTGCCGGCGTGGTCGCGGGGGGAGGCAGCCATGCGGGAACGAAGGTATCGCACCGCACCCCGGCCGCTGACCCCTACGACTCCGGTTCCGGGACGTGTTGCTCGGCACGCTCGAGCGCCCAGATCTCGACCCGACCGATGTCGCGGACGCGGCGGCTGCGGAGCCGTTGCCACACGAACGCAGGGTCGTCGCCCAACGCGTCGCGGAACTCGCTCGACGCGAGCACGCTGCCGGGCCGGGCCCGCTCGACCAGCCGGCTGGCGAGGTTGACGACCGGCCCGTAGTAGTCGCCTTCCTGGGCGAGCACGGAGCCGTAGGCGAGCACCGGCGCGCGCCTCGGGCAGCAGCTCGTCGACCGCGGACCGCTCGGTGAGGCGCGAGCGCGATCCGGGCTGCGCTGGCGGCGTCGGCGGCGACGAACATGACCTCGTCGCCGATCGTCTTGACGACACGCCCGCGCGTGCTCGGCCACCGTGTCGTAGGCGAGCTCCTCGAACCGGCTCACGAGCGCGGCGAGGTCCTCGGGTTCGAGTTCTTGGCTCAGTGCGGTGTAGCCCACGAGGTCGACGAACCCGACCGCCAGCTCGGCGGCCCCGGTCGCCTGCGGATCGCTGGCGGTGAGCTTGCGGCGTGACCGCGGCCCGGAGCTGGAGCCGCAACCCGTAGTCGATCAGTCGCGAGAGGCGAGGCCAGTCGAGCGCGTCCGATGACCTCGACGGCGATCGCGTCCTCGGACAGCCCGGCTTCCCGGCGGTCCTGCACGGCCGCTCACCAGCGAGATCGCTCTCGACCTCGGCGATGCGGGCCAGCGCGCCGCCGAACGACGCGCACGGCCTGCACGAGCTCCTCGTAGTCCTCGCCCGAGACGGCACGATCGTGGTCTCGATCTGCCGACGCAGGGTGATGACGCGCTTCGACGTCGTCGTCGCGGAACAGCCGCGCGTCGGGCGGCGGATCGGGGAAACCCGAGGGCGCGCCAGAGCCGTCTCGCGGTCTCGACGTCGAAGCTGGCGCGGCTGCACGCCTCTTCGAACGTGTACCGCGGCTGGCCGGGCATCAGCTCGCGGTCGAACGCGAGGAGCAGCAGCCGGCCGTCGCGCTCGGCTCGGGCGATCTCGTCGGGCGTCGCGCCCCGGCGGCGGAGGAACGAGCGCAGCTTGCGGTTCATCGATCCCGCAGCGCGCCCCCTTGCTCCCGGCTAGGAGCGGAGAACGTCCTTCCACGCCACGTCGCGCGACACGTCGGGATCCTTGGGCAGTCCGAGGACGCGCTCGCCGAGGATGTTGCGCATGATGTCGGACGTCCCGCCTTCGATCGTGTTGGCCTGCGCCCGCAGGAAGCCACGCGCCAGCGTTCCGCGGTCGATCGCCGTCGGCGAGCCACGTGGGGCGGCCGCGCTGTCCGCGCTGCGCGTGCTCGCCCTCCCACGCGACGCCGCCGACGCCCTCGAGGTCGACGGCCAGCTTCTGCAGCCGCTGGTTGAACTCGGCCGACATGAGCTTGGTGATCGACCCTTCGGGCCCGACCTCGGCGCCGCTCTTGCGCTTCGCCGCCGCCCGCTCGTTGTTGAGCCGGATGAGCCGGCTCTCGATGTACGCCTGCGAGAGGCGCTGGCGGGCGATCGGGTCGGTGACGCCCTTGGTGGCGCTCGAGAAGCCGCGACACCGGGCTGCCGCCGACGGTGTCGCCGCTCACCGAGCCCGGCACCCGAGAGCGAGACGCGCTCGTTCATGAGCGTCGTGATCGCGACCCGCCAGCCGTCGCCCTCCGGACCGACGCGCATCGAGTCGGGGACGCGGACGTTGTCGAAGAACACCTCGTTGAACTCGGCGTCGCCGGTGATCTGGACGCAGCGGTCGCACGTCGACCCCGGGCGCCTGCATGTCGACGATGAAGTACGTCAGCCCCTTGTGCTTCGGCACCGTCGGGGTCCGTGCGGGCGAGCGAGCATCCCCCATTTCGCCAGGTGGGCGAGCGCTGGTCCACACCTTCTGGCCGTTCACGACCCACTCGTCTCCGTCGCGAACCGCCCGCGTCGACAAGCCGGCGACGTCGGAGCCGGCGCCGGGCTCGCTGAACATCTGGCACCAGATCTCCTGGTTGGTCGCGAGCGGGCGCAGCAGACGCTGCCGCTGCTCCTCGCTCCCCCACGTGATGACGGTGGGGCCGCCCATCCCGATGCCGATGATGTTGAAGGGCCGCGGCACCCGGTAGTGGTTGAGCACCTCGTTGACGACCTTGGCCTGCGCCGGGCGCGAGCGACAGCCCGGCGCCGTACTCCTTCGGCCACGTCGGCGTCGCGTAGCCCGGCCTCGCCGAAGCGGACGCACCACTCCGCGTAGTCGAGGTCGCGCCGCAGCGCCGAGACCTTCTCGTCGTCGCCGGCGTCGACCGCCTTGCATCCAGCCCGGCGGCAGGTTCTCGCGCAGCCAGTCGAGCGTCTGCTCGCGCAGCTGCTCGGCGGTGATCTCGGGCGCTTCGACGGCCATGGCGGCATGGTACCGACCTCTTGACCGAACGGTCAGGTTCCCGGGTCGTGCTCGCAGACCGGCCTCTACGCTGGCCCGGATGATCAGGGCCTGGCTGTACCGCGACGGGGTCGCCGGGCACGAGGATGCCCCGATCGACCGGCTCGCCGAGGCAATCGACCCGAAGGAAGCCGCTGCTGTGGGTCGACTGCGTGGACCGCGACCCACGGCAGAGCTCGACTCGCTCACGACACAGCTCCAGATCAGCCACATCGCCGCCGAAGACCTGCACAAGGGTGGGCAGCGCACCAAGCTCGAGCACTACCTCGAGCACTTCCACGTCGCGGTGCACGACTGCTACCTCGTCGAAGACAGGCTGGTCACGAGGGAGATCGACATCGTGTTCGGCGACGGATGGCTGCTGTCGGTCCGTCAAGCCAGCGACGATCCCGACAACCCGGCGCCCTTCGAGCTCGACGCCGTGATTCGCCGCTTCGAGGTGGAGCGCACCAGCGAGGCCGCGAACGACGAGGGCTTCCTGCTCTGGGCGTTCCTCGACGTCATCGTCGACCGCTACTTCGACGTCGCCGACCGCTTCGACGACCGCCTCGACGAGGTCGAGGAGATCGTGTTCTCGGCTGAGACAGGACGACGACATCCCGAGGGAGGTCTTCGACCTGCGCCGCGGCATGGTGCATTTCCGCCGAGCGGTGGCGCCGCTGCGCGAGGTGCTGGCGGCATCGCTGCGGAAAGAGGCCGACTTCATCGGCGACGAGGCTGTCGTGCACATGCAGGACGTCTACGACCACGTCCTGCGGGTCACCGACTGGATCGAGACCCAGCGCGACCTGCTCACCGGGTTGCTCGAAGCGGACCTCGCCGTGGTCTCGAACCGCATGAACCAGGTCATGAAGCGCATGACCTCCTGGGGCGCGATCCTCCTCGGGTCGACGCTCATCGCCGGGATCTACGGCATGAACTTCAAGGACATCCCCGAGCTCAATTGGATCGTTCGGGTACCCGTTCGCGCTCGGGCACGATGCTGGCGCTGACGCTCGTTCCTGTACTTCGTGGTTCAAGCGGCGGAACTGGCTGTGACCGGCCCCGCCGATCCCGCCTGCACGGCCGCGGCCGGGCCGCGGCCCAGGCGCCGGGACACCTCCCAGCCGCCGGCGAGGACCGCCACGCCCACGAAGCCGATGACCAACACGCCGGTGAGGACGTCGCTCGGCAGCCGGAGGTCGTAGAACTCGCGTACCGATTCGATCGGGAACAGCAACAGGAACCCGACGATCATCAGGCCGACGAGGACGACTCTGCGCCACGTCAACGGCTGGGCGAGGATCACGAGCACGGTCAGGCTCATCATGAGCATGACGAGCGTCGCGGCCGTCCGCTGCTCGGTGAGCGGAAGGTCGTCGAAGCGCGCCAGCGCGAATGCCGAGAACGTGGCGACCGCCGCGACCGTCCCGGCCGGGATCGTGAAGCGGAAGACCCGGTCGACGAACCCCGGGATGTAACGCCGCAGGTTGGGCGCCAGCGCGAGGAAGAACGACGGGATCCCGATCGTGAGCGTGTCGATGATCGTGAGGTGGCGAGGGAGGAACGGGTATGGCCAGAACGGCGAGACCGACCGCGATCGCCAGCAGCGTCGCCCAGACCGTCTTCGTGATGAACAGGTTGGCGACGCGCTCGATGTTCGCCGTCACCCGCCGACCCTCGGCGACGACACCCGGCAGCGTGGAGAACTTGCCGTCGAGCAGCACGAGCTGCGCGACCGCGCGCGTCGCCGGCGCGCCCGATCCCATCGCGACGCCGATGTCGGCGAGCTTCAACGCCAGCGCGTCGTTGACACCGTCGCCGGTCATGGCGACCGTGTGCCCGCGCGCTTGCAGCGCCTTCACCATGTCCTGCTTCTGGTGCGGCGTCACACGACCGAACACCGAATGCTGCTCGAGCACCTCCCCGAGCTCGTCGAGGTCCTCGGGAAGCTCCCGGGCGTCGAACGGCTGGTCGGCGTTCGGCATGCCCACGCGCGCGGCGACGGCCCCGACGGTGCGCGGGTTGTCGCCCGAGATCACGTTCAACGCCACGCCCTGCTGCGTCGAAGTAGGCCAGGGTCTCGGCGGCGTCGGGACGCACCTGCTCCTCGAGCAGCACGAGGGCGGCCGGGTGCATCTCCGGCGGCAGGCTCTCGCCCTCGAGCGGGCGCGTCGGTCCGCGCGAGGAGCAACACCCGTTGACCCGTGGCGGCGAAGGCTTCGGCCTTCTCGGCGACTTCGCCGTCGCGCCCGGCCCACACCAGCTCGGGCGCACCGAGCACCCACGTGCCGTGCTCGCCGAACGTCGCCGCGCTCCACTTGCGCGCCGACGAGAACGGCACGAACCCGGTGCGTCGCCAGGAGTCCGTCGTCGGGAACGCGGCCGCGATCGCGTTCAGCGTCGCGTTGCGGTCCTCGTCGGACGCGAGCGCCGCGAGCGCGCCCTCGACCGGCGCCTGATCGTCGAGCCGTTCGACACGGTCGAACACGATGTTCCCGTCGGTGAGCGTGCCGGTCTTGTCGAAGCAGACCACGTCGACCCGGGCCAGCCCCTCGACCGCGGGCAGCTCCTGGACGAGCACCTTGCGACGAGCCAGCGTGACCGCGGCGACCCCGAAGGCGACGCTCGTGAGCAGCACGAGCCCCTCGGGCACCATGCCGACGACGCCGGCGACCGTTCCGCTGACCGCGTCTTGCCACTCGTCGTTCGCGTTGTACTGGCTGACGAGCAGGAGCGCGGCGACGGGGAAGATCGCCCAGGTGACGTAGCGCAGGATCCGGTTGATGCCGTCCATGAGCTCGGAGCGTGCGAGCGCGAAGCGGCGGGCCTCGGTGGCGAGCTTGCGGGCGTAGGCGTCGTCGCCGACCGCCGTCGCCTGGAAACGGCCCGAGCCCGCGACCACGAAGCTGCCGGAGAGCACCTGGTCGCCGGTCTCCTTGTCGACCGGATCGGACTCGCCGGTGAGCAGCGACTCGTCGACCTCGAGCGCGGTGGTCGCCCGCACGATGCCGTCGGCGGCGATCTGGTCGCCGGAGCGGAGCTCGATGAGGTCGTCGAGCACGACATCGTCCACCGCGACCTCGCGCACCTCGCCGTCGCGCACGACACGCACTCGTGGCTCGCTGAGCACGGCGAGCTGGTCGAGGGTGCGCTTGGCGCGCACCTCCTGGACGATGCCGATGAGCGCAGTTGCTCACCAGGATGATGCCGAACAACGCGTCCTGCGGATGGCCCGACGGCGAGGATCACCACGAGCAGCACGCCCAGGATGGCGTTGAAGCGCGTGAAGATGTTCGCCCGCAGGATCTCGCCGAAGGTGCGGCTCGTGCGCTCGCCGCTGGCGTTCGTCTCGCCCCGCTGCGACGCGCTCCCGGACCTCGGCCTCGGTGAGGCCCGTCGGTGGCGTCTCGTACGCCGGCGCGGGCGCAACGGGCTGGCCCGAACGCGGCGGGGCGGTCACGGCGGCGAAGGTAGCCGAGGGGTCATTCGCGCACGGGCTGCGACGCGGCAGCTAGGTGGCGTCAGGCGTGGGGACGAGCTCGATCTCGCCGGTGTCGTCGTCCTCGACGACGTGGAAGCCGGCGAGCTGGGCCAGACGATCACGGCCGTCGTCGGGGCCGATGGCGATGAGCTCGTCGCCGGCTTCGAGACGAACGGCGCCGCGGGGCCGGTAGATGTAGCGCCCGGCGCGCCGGATCGCCAACAGGTAGGAGCCGGTCTCGAGCTCGAGGTTGCGCCTCGCGCAGACTGCGACCGTCGAGCTGCGATCCGGCGGCGACGGGAACCCGCGCGATGACCTCGTCGCTGTCGCCCAATGCGAGGCCGAGTACGGGATGCATCTCCTCGCCCTCCTCGACGAGCCACACCATCTGCTGGGCGGCGTCGCCGAGCTCCGCGGCCGCGCTGCCGAGGTGCAGCAGGCCACGCAACGGCGACGGGTCGATCTGCTCCGCCGCGGCGCGCAGCACCCAGACCTCGAGGCGCTCGCGCATCTCGTCGAGCCGGTCCTCGAGGTGACTCACCTCGGCGGCGAGGCTCTGGTCGTAGAACAGCAGCGCCGAGTACGCGAGCCCGACCGCGACCTCGGAGACGTTCTTCATCTCGACGAGCACGTCGACGGCCCGGTCGAGGTCGGTGATCGTGGGATCGTCATCGGCGCTCGGCGGCCGCCACTCGGGTGCGCCGGCGAGCGCGCGCAGCTCGGCGATGCCGTCGGGCGGGCCGCGCAGGATGAGGACGTCCTCGGGCAGCATGACCTCGTCGCCGTCGGGGTCGATGATCCATTCCTTGCCGCGCCGGATCGCAACCACGCGCATGCCGACCTTGACCGGAAGATCGACGTCGGCGAGCGATCGGCCCGCGAGCTCGGAGCTCTCGCGCACGCGGACGCGGTGCGACACCTCCTCGGCGGCGGCGAGGTCGGCGACCAGCGCGGCCGGGATGCCGAGGCGGTGCGTCACGATGTGCGCGATGTCGACGGCGGCGTTGCCGATCCGCTCGATCGTCGCGATCACGTGCAGCACGCTCGACATCTGCTCGGCGTCGTGCGGTGACCGGGCGGCGAGGATGCAGATCTCGCGCATCTCGTGCACGAGCTCGTCGAGCCGCTCCTCGAGGTCGATGACCTCTTCGGCCATGCCGAGGTCGTCGAAGAAGAGGGCGGCGTAGCCGAGGTCGACCATCAGCTCGGAGGTGTCTTTCGCCTCCGAGAGCATGGCCTTGAGATTTCTCGGGGGTTTCTCGTCCATCAAGGGTCGGGCCTCAACTCAGGCCGAGGATCACGATAGCCAGGATCAGGGACATCGCTCCGAGGAAGTCGAGGCTGGAGGTCACGATGGGGATGCCGTGGTTGTCGGGGTCGAGCCCGAGCCGGTAGGTGGCGACGGCACCGTAGTACCCGACCAGGACCGCCGCGGTCGTGGCGAACGTCCCGGCGAGCATCGACACCCCGATCATCTCGAGCGCCCCCGGGCTCGTCAGGTCGAACAGGGCGGCAACGACGTCGGCGGACACGCCGAGGAGCAGGAAGGTCGGCAGGGCGTACACGAACACGAGCAGGATGTCCTCGCCGGCAGCGCGCCACGGTGAACGCGAGAGGTCCATCGTGCCCAGGTGCAGCTTGGTGGCGATTCGAGCGCTGAGGATGCCGCCCAGCGCGCCCGCGTCTTCCAGGAACGACGGCACGAGCACGAGCAGCGCCGGATAGACCAGGAAGGATTCGATGCGCTTCTCGATCGTGATCCCCGCGATCACGTCGACCGCTCCCGCGATCGCGAGCACCGGCACCGACTCGCGCACGATGTTGCGCAGGATCGGCAAGCGGGCGCGCAACCCGACGACGAGCGCCACCAAGCCCGCCGCCACGCAGATCACCGCGACCACCGGCGTGAACCACGCGATGCCGACGAGATAGGTGGCGAGGAAGAGCCCCGGCAGCGTGACCACGTCGCCGGCGGCCGTGACGATGGGCGTGGAGACGTTGTCGAGGTCGAGGTCGAACCGCACACAGACAGTCGTCACGACGACCACGACAAGCAGCACGACCAGCGACGACAGCATGCCGCCGACCACCGAGATGACGACGAAGTCGACGATCGAGATCGAGTTGGCGACGCCGAACGCGACCGAGACCGCCTTCGCCAGCACCGCCAGCACCAACGAGATCGACAACGAGAGCGCGAGCGACGCGACGACGTTCTGGCCGACCAGCGTGTCGAGGCGACGAGACACCCGGAACGTGCCGGTGTGGATGGCGGTGCTGAACCGGCTGCCGAGCCCGCCGAAGATGTTGCCGCGCATGCCGATGGCGGCCGGGACGAGAACGAGCAGGCCGGGCAGCGCCTCGAGCGTGCCGGTGATGGCGCCGAGCGTCAGCCCGGCGAGAAGGTCGCCACCCGACGAGAGCAGGAGCGCGACGAACCCCGCCCCGACCCCGTTCGGGTCGGAGCGAACAACGGCGACGAAGCGCCGGAGGAGGCGCGGGCGTCGGACCATTTGCTACTCGGGGGGTCGCTCATCTGCATTCGTCTCGTCGGCATGGGCCGGCTCACCCTAACGGCTGACGGCTCCCGCCGCGGTTGGGGAAGACTGTCCCGGTGACGGTCCTCGATCTGCTGACGGTGGCGGTGCTGGCGGTGGTCGGCGTCCGGTTGTTCGAGGCGGCACGGACATCCGTCGGTGCGCACCGCAAGACCTTGGGCGTGGTGCAAGGCCTGCGCTGGCGGCACTTCGTGCGGGCGATCCCGATCGTCGCCGTGATCGTGGCGACGGCCTGGTTGTTGATCCAGCTGCCCGTCCTCTCGTTCGGCTGGTGGTCGGCGATCGGCGGCGAGGGCAACCCGGTGGTCGGGGTCAGTGACCGGGACCTCGGGATCGCGTCAATCGTCATCCCGCTGTTCTTCATCGGCTTGCTGATCGTCGGCCTGCCGTTGCTGGTCGCGCGGGAGGAGTGGGCATTCCGGCGCGGCGCCGAGGAGCGGGGAACTGTCGTGAACCTCGGGCGTTCGGTGGTGTTCGGCCTCGCCCACGCGGTCGTCGGCATCCCCATCGGCGCCGCGCTGGCGCTGTCGATCGGCGGGCTCTACCTCACGCGGTGCTACCTCGACGGCTGGAAGGAAACCCGGTCACAGGCCGGGGCCCTGCTCGAGTCGACCCGCGCCCACCTTGCGTACAACCTCACGATCATCACGCTGGTGCTCGTATCGCTGTTGGCGCTGTACGCGACCGGAACCGCCTGAGCACGGCCATGCGTGACGAGGCGGCCGAGCAATCGCGGACGGTGTTCGACGCCACCGCCGACCACTACGACGACGGGCCGCTCGCATACCTCGCTCGATTCGGGCGCCGCAGTGTCGAGCACGCTCGCGTTGGTCCCGGTGATCGCGTCCTCGACGTGGCGTGTGGAAGCGGCGCCTCCGCGCTTCCGGCCGCCGAGCAGGTCGGACCGAATGGACGGGTCCTCGCCGTCGACGTGTCCGAGCGCCTGCTCGCGCTCGCCCGGACGAAGGCCGAGCAGGCCGGCCTCGACAACGTCGAGTTCAGGCTCGGCGACATGCGCGACCTCGATCTTCCGGCCGCATCGTTCGACGCCGTCCAGCTGGTGTTCGGGGTGTTCTTCGTGCCGGACATGGAAGCGCTGACCCGTGAGCTCTGGAGCCTGGTCAAGCCGGGCGGTCGGTTGGTGATCACGGTCTGGGCGCGGGGGCTGATGGAGCCCGCGTACAGCGCGTTCTTCGAGGCCGTGGGCGCCGAGCGTCCCGATCTCGTCCCGACGGAGCCGAGGTGGGTGCGCGTGGCGGACCCCGCCGACCTGCGAGCGACGCTGGTCGGAGGAGGCATCCCCGACGAGGCGATCGAGATCGTCGGCGAGCGGGGGATGCACGAGCTCCCGCACCCCGACGAGTTCTGGACGATCGTCCTGGGCTCCGGAATGCGCGGATCACTCGATCCACTCCCACCGGACGCGCGCGAGCGGGTCCGGCGCCGATTGCTCGCTTTCATCGAAGCGAAGGGCATCACGCAGCTGCCAATCGATGCGTACTACGGAAGGGCAACGAAGCCCGGTTAGTGGAAGTCGCGGGAGCGGACCATGTCGGCGGCGGTGAGCGGGAGCGCCTCGATGCGAGCGCGCGACGACGTTGATGACGCCCTGGTAGCGCTCGAGCATCCCGCGCACGATCAGCGCCGGTGACATGCGGGCGACCTTGCGGAACCGGCGCCACACGTCGGCGGTGCAGATCACGTTGAGCAGGCCGGTCTCGTCCTCGAGGTTGACGAACACCACGCCCTTCGCCGTGTCGGGCTGCTGGCGGTGCGTGACGATCCCCGCCACCTCGACCACGGTGCGGTGCGGGCAGCTCGCGCAGCGCCTCGACGGTGACGACACCGCGGTCCGTGAGGCGCTCGCGCACGAACTCGGTGGGGTGCCGGCCGGGCGTCAGGCCCGTCGCCCACAGGTCGGCCGCCGTCTCCTCGACCTCGGTCATGCCCGGCAGCGGCGGCGCGTCGACGCCGGTGACGAGCCCGGGCAGCTTGTCGGCCCGGGCGTCGCGCAGCGCGCCGGCGGCCCACAGCGCGCTGCGGCGGGTCTCGCCCAAGCGTCCCGAACGCGCCCGCGGTGGCCAGCGCCTCGATGGCGTCGGTGGGCGCGCCGGTGCGGCGGGTGAAGTCGCGAGAGTCGACGTGAACGGCTGCCCGTTCACGTTCGTCGTCGATGCGGTCGAGCAGCGCGTCGGCGAGGCCGCGGACGTACCGCAAGCCCGACGCGCACGGCGTGGGTCGACGGGTCGGCGTGCCAACCCGGGCGCGGGTGACCGATCGGGTCCGGCGCCGCTCGGTACGCGGTTCGAGCGTGCAGTCCTTGCGCGACGCGTTCACGCACGGGGCCGAGCACCTCGACGCCGTGACGCATGGCGTCGCGCACGATCGTGTGCGGCGAGTAGAAGCCCATGGGCTGCGCGTTGAGCAGCGCGCACGCGAACTCGGCCGGGTAGTGCAGCTTGATCCACGAGCTCGAGTACACGAGGTAGGCGAAGCTCACCGAGTGGCTCTCGGGGAACCCGAAGTCGGCGAACGCCTCGAACTTCGTGCGCGATCTCCTCGGCGACGTCGCCGGTGATGCCGCGCTCGGCCATGCCGGCGAGCAGCCGTTCGCGCATCGCGGCCATGCGGGCGTGGGAGCGCTTCGAGCCCATGGCCTGGCGCAGCTGGTCGGACTCGCCGGGACTGAAGCCGGCGACGTCGATCGCCATCTGCATGAGCTGCTCCTGGAACAGCGGCACGCCGAGGGTCTTCTTCAGGCACTCCTCGAGCAGCGGGTGCGGATAGGTGACCGGCTCCTGGCCGTTGCGGCGGCGCAGGTAGGGGTGCACCGAGCCGCCCTGGATCGGGCCGGGGCGGATGAGCGCGACCTCGATGACGAGGTCGTAGAACGTCTCGCGGCCGCAGCCGGGGCAGCGTGGCCATCTGGGCGCGGCTCTCCACCTGGAACACGCCGACGGTGTCGGCCGCGCACAGCAGGTCGTAGACCTCGGGCTCCTGGGGGATCGTGGCGAGGTCGACCTCGATGCCCTCGTGCTCGCGGACGAGGTCGACCGCGAGGTGCAGCATCGTGAGCATCCCCAGGCCGAGCAGGTCGAACTTCACCAGCCCGGCGGCGGCGCAGTCGTCCTTGTCCCACTGGAGCACCGAGCGGTCCTCCATGCGGGCCCACTCGATCGGGCAGAACTCCACCAGCGGCCGGTCGGCCATGCACCATCCCGCCGGAGTGGATGCCGAGGTGGCGGGGGAAGTCGAGCACCTGCCGGCGAGGTCGAGGACGAGCGCCGGCACCGGCGGCCCTTCGGTCTTCACGCTCTCGAACGCGCCGACGTCCCTCCCCCACCGGTCGATCCACTTCGTGAGCGCGTCGGCGTGGCCGGGTGAGAGGCCGACGGCCTTCGCCATCTCGCGCAGCGCCGATCGCGGCCGGTAGGTGATCACGTTGGCGACCTGCGCGGCGCGGTCGCGCCCGTACTTGTCGTAGACGTACTGGATCACCTCTTCGCGCCGCTGGTGCTCGATGTCGAGGTCGATGTCGGGCGGGCCGTCGCGCTCGGGCGAGAGGAACCGCTCGAACAGCAGGCCGAGCGCGACCGCGTCGGCCTTGGTGACGCCGAGCGCGTAGCAGACCGCACTGTTGGCCGCGCTGCCCCGACCCTGGCAGTAGATGTCGTGGCGATGGCAGAACTCGACGATGTCGACGAGCACGAGGAAGTAGCCGGGGAAGCCGAGCTGCTCGATCACGTCGAGCTCGTACGCGATCTGGCGCATCGCCTGCTCGTGCTGCTGGTGGCGTCGGCGGGTAGCGGACGGCCGCGCCGCGCGCGGTGAGCTCGCGCAGCCAGGTCATCTCGGTGTGGCCGGTCGGCACGTCGTGGTCGGGCAAGTTCGGGCGCCGCAAGCTCGAGGTCGAACGCGCACGCCGCCGCGATCTCGACCGTGCGCTCGACCGCGCCGGGCCAGCGGGCGAAACGGCGTTGCTGCTCGGCCGCGCTGCGCAGGTGCGCGAACGGCGCCGCCGGCAGCCAGCCGTCGATCTCGTCGAGCGAGCGCCGGGCACGGACGGCGGCGAGCGCGGTGGCGAGCGGTCGCTGAGCGGGCGAGGCGTAGTGCACGTTGTTGGTGGCGATCACGTCGACTGACGCCGATGCCGCTACTCCGGCGAGCGCGTCGTTGCGGTGCCGGTCGAGCGGGTCACCGTGGTCCCAGAGCTCCACCAGCACGCGGTCACGCCCGAAGGCGGCGACGAGCCGGTCGAGGGCGCGCCGGGCCGCGGCGGGCCCGTCGCGCGACGAGCGCCGCGCGGCACCGTGCCCTTGCGGCACCCGGTGAGCACGAACCACGCGTCGTTGCCGGCGCTCGGCCGGAAGCCGTCGAGGTGAACCGGCGCGCGGGCGGCGCCGGCGAGGGCGGCGAGGTCGAGACGGGGCGCGCCCTTCTCCCCCGCCAGCTGCGCCGCGCTGATCGCCCGGGCCAGGCGGGCGTACCCGACCGGGCCCTCGGCGAGCACCACGAGGTGCTCACCGGGCGGGTCGGCGTAGCCGTTCGGCGGCGTGCGGAGCGCGTCGAGCGTGAGCTCGGCGCCGAACACGGTGGGGAGACCGGCGGCGCGGGCGGCGAGGGCGAAGCGCACCACGCCGTAGAGGCCGTCGTGGTCGGTGACGGCGAGGGCGGCCAGGCTCAGCCGGGCGGCCTCGTCGGCCAGCTCCTCGGGATGGCTGGCCCCGTCGAGGAACGAGAAGTTCGTGTGGCAGTGCAGCTCCGCGTAGCCACCGGTCATTGGCGGCCCCTACTCCTTGGGGCCGCTCACCATATCGAACGTATGTTCGTCAGTCCAGCGGTCCGGAGCGGGACGCCGGAGCTCGGACTCATCGCCGCGCGTGCGTGGCTCCGATCTCCGCGATCGGGTCGATCCCCGGGTCGCTCAGGCTCCCCGGGTTGGAGTACACGCGCTCCGGCGCTGACCAGCGCCGCCAGCCGGCGCTCGGCGGCCATCACGCGGTCGTACTCGTTCCAGTCGTCGTGCGTGCCGCCGGCAGCGCTGAACACGTCGCGGAGCACCTGCGGGACGCGGCCGGCGTCCATTCCGTCGAGGGGATCGTCGGGGCCGGCGAGATCGACGGGGCCCTCGACTGCGACCCATTCCCAGCCGGCACGGAACACGAGCGTCGCCCGGGGCCGGCGTCGCAGGTTCGCGTGCTTGCGGGTGTCGCCCCGCACGACGAGCCCGACGACAGGGTCGCCACTCACGGGGTGCGCCAGCACGCCCGCGTTGGCGATCGAGGTCTGCGGCGACCCGTCGGCCCGTTGGGTGACGACCACTGCGAGGCCTTGGTCGCGGCCGGCGAGGTCGCGGACGTTCTCGATCGTTGCCATGGGTACCGAGCTTCGCGCGTCGGCGCCCGATGCGAGACTTGCCGGCGTCATGGACGAGCTCCTCACGGCCACGGACGACGACTTCTGCTACCTCACGACGCGCGGCCGAGTCTCGGGCCGTCCGCACGAGATCGAGATCTGGTTCGCGCTCGACGGGCGGACGATGTACCTGCTGTCGGGTGGCGGGGACTCGTCGGACTGGGTGCGAAACCTGCGCGCCGAACCGGCGGTCACGGTGCGGCTCCGCGACACGACCTATGCGGCGACGGCGCGGGTCGTCGAGGACGGCGACGAGTCGGAGCGAGGGCGCGGGCTCGTCTTCGACAAGTACCAGCCGCGCTACACCGGAAGTCTCGAGCGCTGGCGGCGGGAGTCGCTCTTGGTCGCGATCGACGTGCCTCGTGCAGACTGACCGCCATGGCCATCGAGCTCGTCCCCTTGTGCACCGCCACGATCACGCTGAAGGATCCGATGCTGCTGCCGAACACGCCGAGCGGCATGCGGACGATCATCGAGGTGGCGACGGCGAAGCTGGACGGTGAGCGGCTGTCCGGGACGATGAAGGGCTCCGCCGGCGCCGACTGGGCAACCATCGGGCCCGACATGACGTGCACCGTCGACGTCCGCATGACGTTCGAGACCCACGACGGCGCGCTCGTGTTCGTCACCTATGGGGGGCGCATCGACCTGTCGAAGGGACCGGGCCAATCTCCGGTGTACGCCGCTCCCCTCTTCGAGACCGGCGACGAACGGTACGCATGGCTGAACCGGGTCCAGGCGGTCGCCAAGGGCACGCTCGACGGTCCGACGCTCACGTACGAGATCGCCGAGGTGCGGTAGCAGGCTCGGTCGATCGCGGTCGATCGCTAGTCGTAGATCGCCTCGAGGGCGGCGTGCCCTGCGGTCACCGCGACGAGACAGGCGACGCGCTCGCCGTCGGGCACGTCCACCAGCACCTGCCAGTAGGCACGGCGCGCCCGCGTCCGCCGGTCCCACCAGCGGGCGTCGTGCGCCCAGGGCCCCGCCCACGCGGTGATCTCGCCCCCGCGGTCCGGGAGCGCCGCGCACCGCAGGCGCGCCGGCGGCGCAGAGGGGTCGCCTCGTCCCGACACGGTGACGACCTCGCCGGCGGCGTCGAGCAGCTCGGCCGGGGAGGGTGGATCGAAGACGCGCGCCGGCGCCGGAGCCGGGATGGTGCCCGGCCAGGGCGGGGTCTCGCGGGCGCTGGCGCCGGGCGCCGCCACCGCGTCGAGGGGCCGGGCCGGCTCACGAGGATCGCCCCACGGCACCCACCGCACCCGCTCGCCCGGCGTGCGCCCGCCCTGGGGCACGGCCGTGACCACGGCGGGATGGCCGAGCATCCCCTGCACCCGGGCGAGCACGCGCCCGGCGCGGTCGGCCGCGGCCGGGTCGCCACCCCAGAACCCGAGCTGACGGCCGGTGGCGGGCAGCACCTCGTCGGGCACCAGCCGCAGCAGCACGAGGCCGCTGGTCGCGAGCTCGTCGACGGTGTCGTCGTCGCCCGCCTCCGCCGTGAGCCAGCCCTCGAGCTGCCAGCGGACGCGCGCTGCCAGCGCCGCCGGGGTGAGCGCGCCCTCGTGGCGCCAGCGCCGGGTCAGCCGCTCACCCCGCTCGGTCTCGGCTTCGATCATCACGCGCGTGCACACGAGGCCGAGCGCTCCCAGTCGCGCCATGAGCCGCTCGGCCAGCGCCTTGGCCGCGAACGCGGCCGTCTCGACGTGCACGGCGGGCGGATCCAGCTCGGCGGTCTCGATGAGCTCGGGGGGTGGCGGCGCCGGAGGCGCGGCGGCTTCGTCGTCGCCGCGGGCGAGCCGGTGTGCGCGCGCACCGGCCGACCCGAAACGACCGAGGACGGCGCCGTCGGGCAGCGCCGCGAACGCGCCCAGCGTGCGCAAGCCGAGCCGGACGAGCAGGTCGGCCAGCTCCGCGGCTTCGCCGGGTTCGGGATCCTCGAGCACCGCGACCGGCCATGGGGCGAGAAACCCGGGTGACTCCCCCGGCGGCACGATGTGCGCCGAGCCGGGCTCGGCCGCACGCGCCGCGAGCATGGCGGCGAACCCACCGTCGGCGACGCCGACGCGCGCGTCCGTGATCCCGATGTTGCGTACGGCGTCGAGGCATCGAACAGCCATGGCGGTGTCGCCACCGAAGTACCGCGACGGCCCGCGCGTCGGGAACGAGATCCGGCCGGGCTCTTCCAGCACGAAACGGGGCGTGAACGTCTCGACCGCGCGCGCGACTCGCTCGAATGCACGCGCCTCGACCTGCGGGTCGGCCTCTGCGACCGTCAGGCCCGGGCAACGCGCCTCCGCCTCGCGCCGGCGCAAGCCGGACGTCACGCCTTCTGCGGCCGCTTCGGTCGACGCCGCGACCACGACGAGCCCGCGATCGCCGCGTTCCACGACCGCGATCGCCGCGTCACACAACGCCCGATCACGTGCGCGCAGCGCGACGACCGGCCAGTCCGGACACCACAGGCAGGCGGTGCGTTCGGCCATCGCGTCCATCACGCGTCCGCCGTCAGCCGGCTTCGACGAGTGCGACGTGATCACGCGCCGCCGCGCCACGGCCGTCGATGTGCACGCGCTGGTCGCGTTCGGTGAGCACACCCACGTCGGGATCCAGCTCGCGCCAAACCGAGCCCTCGGCCCGCAGGCGAAGCGCGGCCTCGGCCGGCCACGGTCCCACGGCCACCAGCACCGCGCCGCGCTCGCGCGCCCGGGCCAGCAGCCGCCTCGTGTCTCCCATCCGGGCGTACGCCGGCACCTCGGCGAGCACGACGCTGATCCCGTCGAGCAGCGCGGCAGCCACCGCAGCCCAGCGGGCGGGGGGCACCCGCCGGACCACGGCGAACCGTTCGAGCGCGACCCCGGCTTCTCCCGCCGCCAGCCCACCCAGGCTGGCGTCGAGCTCGATCGCGGCGGCCCATTCACCGGCAGCCGTGGCCGCCGCCGCCAGCTGGAGCGCCACCGACGTGGCTCCCGCTCCCGGATCGCCGTCGACCGCCACCACCGTTCCCCGCTGGACGGCGCCGCCGGGGAGCAACTCACCGAGCGGGCCGGGCACGGTCAGGACCCGCTCGCCGGCCAGCACCACAGGCCGGGCGTGCCGGGCTGCGTCGTCAAGGTGCTCGCGGGATCGCTCGTCCCGCCGGGGAAGCGCCGCCAGGGCCACCACCGGACCATAGGCGAACGTGTGTTCGACCGGCAAGCGCCGGCGGCCGCCTACTTCTGCGGTTCGGGCGGGGGCTTGACCTCGATGCCGAGGGCCTCGAGCGCATCGGGCGACCAGCCGGCGTCGTCGCCGTAGTAGCCGAAGAGGTGCTCGATCGCCTCGGTGACCCTGGGCTCGAGCTCGGGCCAGCGCTCGGGCGGCGCCTGCACGGTGACCGCGCTCGAATAGATCGTCACCTGGGTGGCGCCGAGGTCGAACAGGCGCCGGGCGAGCACGTCGGGCGGCCGGTCACCCTGCGTGTCCTCGACGGCGTGATACCGCTCGATCTCCATGCCCGTGAGCGACCGGTTGAGGTCGAAGAGCCGGACCGACGGCGACGCGCCGGGACGGGCGGTGACGGTGATCGGCTGGCCCACGGCCGGAGGTTAGGGCCTACGGCGTGCGACCCAGCAGCTCGAGCAACGCGGTCTGGCGGTCGGCGCCCGGCTCCGGCTCGTGGTCGGTCCCGAACGCCCCGCTGCCGAGCAGCATCTCCTTCTGGGGCTCGATGACCGTAAAGCACGCCTCCACGAGCTCGGGATCGAGCGTCGTGTCCTGGCCGGTGCCCTTGGCGACGTCCCAGCCGTGGACGACCACGTCGATGAACCGGTGCCCCAGGTACACCTCGCCCGGCACCGGCCCGTACGACACCGCGCACGGCGCCTGCATCGCGCCCGGCGCATGGAACGCCTCGCTCGCGGCGCGCGCCGACTCGTCGTAGACGGCGGTCGGATCATCGCCGAGGATGTCGCCGTCGAGACGGTCGCCGACGTCCTCGATGGTCTTGCCTCGCGCCAGCTCCCCGGCCCAGAAGTTGCCGCTCACGATGTGATTGACGAGCTCGCGCACGTCCCAGCCCTCACAGGGCGACGCGTCCTTCCACTGGTTCGCGCCGACGCCCGCAACGTACCGACGGGTCGCGGCCAGCGCGTGGTCGTGCAACTCCGGTAGATCGAATGCCATGTTCGTCCCCCTGCTCAGAACAGCCGGCCCGGCGCCGGCGGCACACCCCGCCAGCACAAGCCGTCCATGAAGATCCACGAGCGCCGGTGGATCGCGCTGGGCCCGTACCACGCCAGGGCCGACTTGTGTATGGGCGCCGGGTACCCGACGTTCGACTCGAAATCGTACGCCGGGTAGTGCTCGGCCTCGCCGCGCATGAGCGCGTCGCGCGTCACCTTGGCGACACAGGACGCCGCCGCGACCGACAGCGACGTTGCGTCGCCGCGAATGACCGTCGTCACGCGGGCACCCAGGGCCAGGTAGTCGTAGTTGCCGTCGAGGATGATGCGGTCGGGCTCGTACCCGAGGGCGGCCAGCTGCGCGAGCGCGCGACGCCCGGCGGCTCGCAGCGCCGCGGTCATGCCGAGGGCGTCGCACTCCTCGTAGGACGCGTGTCCCACCCCGATCGCGACCGCCCACCGGCGCACGCGTACGGCCACGACCTCGCGCTCCTGGCGGGTCAGCTCCTTCGAGTCGCGCACACCACGCAGATGGTCGGGCGGAGGGACGAGCGCCGCCACCGTCACCGGGCCCGCCCAGGCGCCCCGGCCCACCTCGTCGATGCCGACCACGACCCGCTCGCCGGCACCCCAGCACCGCCGCTCGAGACGCAGGGTCGGAGTCCGCGTGCGCGACGCGGGCGTTGCGCCGACGCCTGCCGCCGGCACCGGGGGAGCTGACGCCGATGCCACCACCGCCGGAACATACCAAGCCCCCGCGACGCCGACGCGCACAACCCTTCCGGTCCTGGTCAGGTGCCTGTTACCCTCGCCCGCGATGGAGCAAGGCACCCGCGTCGAAGTGCGCTCACGCTTCGACGACAGGTGGTCACGTGGTTTCGAGGTCGCCGAGGTCGTCGACGAGGGCGACAGCGCCCGCTACAAGCTGAAGCGCCGCTCCGACGGATCGGTCCTCCCCGCGTTGTTCGTCGACGACGAGCTGCGCGAGGAGAAGAAGCGCTCGATGTGGTGGATCGCGTAGTCGCGACCCGCTAAGCGTCGATCTTCAAGCTCTCGATCAGCTCTTCGATGGAGATCGCCTGGAGCGTGGTGGTCCGCATCGTCCCCCGCGCCGCCAGCATGATGGCGGCCCGGGCCATCGTCGCCTCGTCGGGCGACTCGATCACGTTGAGGAAGTCGTACTGGCCCATGAGGGCGTACTGGGCGATGACCTTCAAGCCCATCCCCTCGACCTCGCGTGTGACCTCCCGGATGCGCTCGGGCTTCTCGCGGACAGTCGCCCAGCCGTCGGGCCCGAGCGTCGTGAGCATGGCGTAGGTCGGCATGGCTCAGGAGCCTACTGACGGCTCTCCAACCGGGCGATGTTGTCGGCCTCGCCGGGATCGGGCTCGGTGGCGAACCACGCGTCGAGCAGCTCGCCGGCGACCTCGGGGGTCGTGAGCCGGAGCCCCATGACGAGCACGTTGGCGTCGTTCCACTTGCGGGCGCCGGCGGCGGTGGCGGCGTCGGTGCACAGCGCGGCGCGCACGCCCGGCACCTTGTTCGCGGCGATGGACGCGCCGGTGCCCGTCCAGCAGAAGAGGACGCCCGTCTCGACGTCGCCCTTGGCGACGAGCTCGCCGACGCGCTGGCCCACCTCGGCCCACTCGATGGGCTCGCCGCCGGGAGGACCGACGAGCACCACGTCGTGGCCGCGCCGCTCCAACTCGTCCCCGACCGCGTCCGTGAGCGCGGTCTTCTCGTCCGACCCGACGACGACTCTCATGCCTTCCAGGCTACGGCGCCACGCGCTAGACAAGCCGCCTTGGACCGGCGTGAGTTCCTCCGGCGGGCGGCGCAACTGGGCGGGGCGGTCGCGGTGGGCGGACCGGCGCTCGCGGCGAACGCACCGGTCGCGCTGGCCGCGGACGACTTCGGCTCGATGCTCGACGACCCGGCGAAGGAGTCGCCGATCGACACGGTCGTCGTCGTGATGATGGAGAACCGCTCGTTCGACCACTATCTCGGCTGGCTCGCCGACGACAAGAAGTACCTCGAGCGCGGGAAGAGCCGGTACGGGAAGCGCTTCCGCGTCAACGGGAAGCAGGTGCAGTCGTTCCCCGGCCCCGACGGGGCGCCCGTCCAGACAGCCCCGTTGCTCACGAACCCGGCGGAGACGAACCCGTACCGCGGGTGCGGCCATCCCGATCCCGGACACCAGTGGACGCAGGGGCGCGCGCAGCGCGACGGGGGCTTTCTCGCGCCCGGCAGTGGCAACGACGCGTTCGCCCTCGGCTACTACGGCGGCGACGCGCTGCCGTTCACCTCGCAGCTCGCGCGCGAGTTCACGGTGTTCGACCAGTGGCACGCGTCGATCCTCGGCCCGACGTATCCCAACCGCGCGTACCTGCATTCGGGCCAGTCGGGGACGTACCAGACCAACATGCTGCCGACCGCGACGGGCGGGTACGACTGGGAGACGATCTGGGACCGCCTGGCGGCCGCGGGCGTGTCGACGGGGTACTACTTCACCGACCTGCCCGTGCTCGCGCTCTGGGGCAGCCGTCTCGGCAACATCACGAGGCCGATCGACGAGTACTTCGCGCTCGCCCAGACCGGGAAACTGCCGCACGTGACCTTCGTCGATCCCGCCTTCCTGACGGGCAACCGCACCGACGACCATCCCCTCGCCGACATCCGCGCCGGGCAGCGATTCGTACGCGATGTGTTCGCAGCGTTCGCCCGATCCAAGCAGTGGCGGCGCGGGGCCTTCGTGCTCATGTACGACGAGTGGGGCGGGTTCTACGACCATGTCAAGCCCCCCGTACTCCCCGACAACCGCGCGAGCACCGACGACCTCCAGAACTTCGGCCAAGCGGGCTTCCGCGTCCCCGCCGTGGTCGCCTCGCCGTACGCGCGTCGCGGCTACGTCGACCACACCCTGTACGACCACACGTCGGTGCTCAGGTTCCTCGAGTGGCGCTTCCTCGGCGCACCCGCCCGCGGGCCCGGGAAAGCCGGTCAGACCTGGTTCCTCACCGAGCGCGACCGCCGCGCCAACAACCTCGGCGCCAGCCTCGCGTCGGATCCGGTCGAGAAGCGGGTCGGGATCAACCTCGACGTCGTGCTCACCGACCCGTCGCCGCCCTGCGCGAACCAGCCCGGCATGGGTGGAGGCCTCGCGGTCCGCGCCCCCGTCCCGGAGACGCCACCCGAGGACCACGCCTTCCAGCACGCCTACGACGAGGGCTGGTTCGAGCGCGTCGGCTTCGACGTGAAGCCGAACCCGATGGTGAAGCAGTGGGTCCGCGGCTGACCGTCAGGCGAGACGGAAGCCGTGCTCGACGAGCACGGCCCGCAACGGCCATCCGGCGTCGCTCGACCAGACCGTCGGTGAGCGGATAGCCGAAGCGTCGGAACACCTCCGGGTACGCCACGGTGCTCCCTGAGGCCGACTCGCACGGTCACCGCGTCCTTGGGCAGGAACAGGCGGCGGCCGAACGGGAACCACAGTGCGATGCCCTCGTCGAGCACCGCGAAGCGCCACGGCAGATAACGCGCCGACACGAGACCGCAGACGGCGAACAGCACTGCGTAGAACGCGGCGCCCCGGCCGGTTCCGATCAGCACGAGCACGGCGAACACGACCATGCCGGGTGGCCAGCAGCGCAAGAACACGCTCGTTGCCCACGTACCGAGCCGGACTCACGTCCACAACGTTACGCCGCACGCACGCGAAGTGGCCGGCGGGCGTCCTCGCCCGCCGGCCACTTCAGCAGCCGCCGCGGAGCTGCGTTTCGCTACCGACCGATGGTCGGGTCGGGTGACGTCCGTGTGCCGCGAGCACCTTGTCCTCGCTCGGGTCTGCGCCGGTCAGACAGGATCTCGCTGGTGGCGAAGTCGTTGTAACCGAGCACGCCCATCTCCGGACGGTCGAGGCCCATGTCCTCCACCTCGGGCGCGGTCCGGATGCCGCCCTTCGTCAGCACGTCGCAGATCTTGAAGAACCCGTACGCGATGCCACCCATGACGAAGATGATCACGAGCGCTCCGACGACCTGCGCGCCGAGCTGACGGATCCCGAGATCCCAGCTGTAGAAGAGCCCGGTCACGCCGCTGCCCTTCGTCAGCGACGACGTGGTCAGGTTCCAGCCGGCCCCGTAATCACCGCTGGCGAACAGGCCAATGGACAACACGCCCCAGATGCCATTCACGCCGTGGACCGAGATCGCGCCGACCGGGTCGTCGATCCCTCGCTTCTCGAACCAGAAGATCGACACGACGACGACGATCCCGGCGATGGAGCCGATCACGGCCGCCGCCCATGGCTGCACGAACGCGCACGGTGCCGTGATCGCGACGAGGCCGGCGAGCATGCCGTTCGCCATCATCCCGGGGTCGGGCTTCCCCATGCGCCGGTAGGCCCAGATCATGCCGCCGACAGCGCCGAAGCCGGCCGAGATGGCCGTGTTCGTGGCCACCATCGCGAACCGGACGTCGGTTGCCGCCAACGTCGACGCGGCGTTGAACCCGAACCAGCCGAAGAGAAGGATGAACGTCCCCAGCAGTCGCCATCGGGATGTTGTGCGCCGCCAGGGTGCGCGGCTTCCCGTCGGGGCCGTACTTCCCTCGCCGGGCGCCGAGTACGAGGACCCCGGCCAGGCTGGCGATGCCGCCCATGGCGTGCACGACGCCGGAGCCGGCGAAGTCCACGTACCCGAACCCGAGGTTCATGCTGTCGCCCAGCTTGGCGAGCCAGCCACCGCCCCACGTCCAGGCGCCGAAGAGCGGGAAGTAGATCGCGCCGCAGAACACCGCCCACACCATGAAGCTCTTCCACTTCCAGCGCTCGGCCATGGCACCGGTCGGAATCGTGGCCGTCGTGTCCATGAACGCGTACATGTAGAGGAAGAACGCCGCCGTCGGAGCGCCGAGCGCCGCGTTCTTGCCGATCCCACCGAGGTCGGTCAGCGCGAAGCCGCCCTTCCAGAGGAACGTCCAGTTCCCGGAGCCGATGAGCGCGTCACCGACCGGCTTGTCCAGGCCGAAGAGGCCCGGGAAGCTGTAGCCGCCGAACATGAACGCGTAGCCCACGAGGAAGAACCCGACCATCCCGAGGCCGAAGATCATGAAGTTCATCGAGAACACGTGCGCCGCGTTCTTGGCCCGGGTGAATCCGGTTTCGACCAGCGCGAATCCCGCCTGCATGAATATGACGAGCACCGCTCCGATGACGACCCAGAGCAGGTTCAAGCTGACTGCGACGTCGCGGGCGCCGACCGCCGGGCCCTTGAACACGGGCTTTGGATCAGTGCCGGCGAACGCCGCCTCCCGCTGTCACGCCGACTACGAGCAGGACCAGGGTCACGAGGATCGCGCCCCTGCCCAACCACTTCCGTTTCACATCGTCCTCCTGCTTGTCGTAGGACCCGGAGTGGAGAGCACCCCCCGGACCGTTCCGTGAAGGGCGCCGTGCCCTCCCCCTCGCGTGGTTCCAGCCCCGCTGCGCGAGATAGGGGGAACGTAAAGGGGGCGCGTTTCGCGATCGGTGCCGGTTCGTGAACGAACCGAAACGCACCTCTGACGGGACTCTGACGGCCGAGCGAGGCCAGGACCGGGCGGGTGGGCGGCCCGTATCCTGGCCCGATGCCGCCGACGACAGTGGGGATCGTCCCGCACACGCACTGGGACCGGGAGTGGTACGCGCCGTTCCAGGTGTTCCGGGCCCGGCTCGTCCGCCTGCTCGACGAGCTCCTCCCGCTGCTCGAACGGGACCTGAGCTACGCCCGCTTCCTGCTCGACGGCCAGACCGTCGTCGTCGACGACTACCTCGAGGTACGGCCGGAAGCGGCGGAGACGCTTCGCCGCCTGGCCGCCACCGGCCGCCTCTCGGTCGGGCCGTGGATGGTTCTCATGGACGAGTTCATGGTCTCGGGCGAGACGATCGTCCGCGACCTCCAGCTCGGCCTGCGCCGCGCGGTCGAGCTCGGCGGCGCGATGCCGGTCGGGTACCTGCCCGACATGTTCGGCCACATCGCGCAGATGCCCCAGATCCTCCGGCTGGCGGGCTTCGAGCACGCGGTGGTGTGGCGCGGCGTCCCGTCGACGGTCACGCAGACGGCGTTCGCGTGGGAGGCGCCCGACGGCTCAGCGGTGCGCGCCGAGTACCTGTACGGCTCGTACTCGAACGGCCGCGACCTTCCCGACGACGCCAAGCAGCTGGTCGCGCGGGCGCGGAGCTACGAGCTGGAGCTCGGTCCCGCTCGCCTTCCCGACGGGTCGATGCTGCTGATGAACGGCACCGATCACCAGATGCCGCAACCGTGGCTCGGACGTGTGGTCGCGGAGGCGAATGAGATCCAGGACGACTACCGGTTCGTCGTCACGTCGCTCGCCGAATACCTCCCTCAGCAACCCACCGAGGGACTGACGACGGTGCGGGGCGAGCTGCGATCCGGAGCGCGCGCCAACGTGCTCATGGGGGTGGCGTCGAACCGCGTCGACGTGCACCAGGCGTGCGCCGTCGCCGAGCGGGCGCTCGAACGCCGGGCGGAGCCGCTGTCGGCGCTGCTCCTCCCGGCCGACCGGTACCCCGACGCGCTCCTCGGCATCGCGTGGCAGAAGCTCGTGGAGAACAGCGCCCACGACTCCTCGTGCGCGTGCAGCGACGACGAGGTCGTCGACCAGGTGATGGTGCGCTACCGCGAGGCGCGCCAGATCGGCGACGTCCTCGCGCGCGAGGCGATGCGGCAGCTCGCAACAGAGGTGGACACCCCTGCCGGCTCGACCCTGGTCGTGAACCCCACGCAAGCGCGGCGCGGCGGCCTGCTGTCGGTGACACGTCCCCGGGGAAGGGCCGTTCCACTTCGTGGCGCCGGACGGCCGGCCATGCCCCACCCAGGAGCTCGGCGTGCTCACCGGCGAGGGGTTCTCGACCATCGTCGTCGGGCCAGAAGGTGCGGTGGGTGCTCGAGATGATGAACGGTCCCGAGTTCGCCGGCGAGCGCATCGGCCACTACGACAGGACCGAGGCCGACGACGGGGCGCTCGAGCTCACCTTCCGGGGCGCCCAGCCGGGCGAGCCGCACATCGACCTGACGGAGCTCCGGGACGAGCTCGTGGGCCTCGGCGACGAAGGCCGGACGTTCCGCTTCCGTGTCATGGCGGCGCCGGTGCGGGAGGCGATCTTCGCCGCCGACGACGTGCCGGGCTTCGGCTGGCGCAGCTACACGGTCGCACCCGGCGACGGACCGGCGACGGCCGTTGCCGCGGGGCCGTCGTCGCTCGACAACGAGCACCTGCACGTCGAGGTCGACGGTCGACGGCACGTACGCAGTCACGACGTCCGACGGCCTCACAGTGCGCGGCCTCGGACGACTGGTCGACGGCGGCGACGGCGGCGACACGTACAACTACTCCCCGCCCGTCGAGGATCTGCTCGTCGACCATCCCGAGAGCGTCGATGTCTCCACGCTCGAGTCCGGCCCCGTGCGCGCCCGTGTGCGCATCGACGCGACGTACCGGTTGCCCACGCACGCCCTCGGCGACGAGCGTTCGTGCTCCCGGCGCGCGGACGAGACCACGCCGGTCGCGGTGCACACGACCCTGGAGCTGCGCACCGGCGAACGCTTTCTCCGGGTCCACACCGAGCTGGACAATCCGTGCCGTGACCACCGGTTGCGGGCGCACTTCCCGCTGCCGGCGCCGGTGACGGGCTCGCACGCGGAGTGCGCGTTCGCCGTCGTCGACCGGGGCCTGACCGCAGAAGGCGGCCCCAACGAGGTCGGCCTGCCGACGTTCGTGTCGCGCCGCTTCGTGGACGCCTCGGACGGGAGCGCCGGCCTCGCGCTCGTCCACGACGGACTGCTCGAGTACGAGCTCCTCACCGACGACGGGAAGCAGAGTGGCGAGCTCGCGCTCACGCTGCTGCGGGCGACCGGGTACCTCTCCCGCTTGCAGCTCTCGACGCGCGCGAGCCCGGCCGGGTACCCGTATCCGCTCGAAGGGCCACAGATGCTCGGCCGTCGCACGTTCGACTACGCGCTGCTGCCCCACCGCGGCGACTGGCGCGAAGCAGACCTGTACGACGCCGCCGACGAGGTGCTCGTCCCGCTCGAGCGAGTCCGAGCCGGCGGGGTGGCGGGCGCGCGTCGCGAGCCCAGCGGGGCGCGCCTCCAGGTGGACGGCGCCCGGGTGGCGGCGGTGCTGCGCGAGCCGGGCGGGCTGTTGGCCCGCGTGTTCAACCCGTCCCCCGATCCGTCCACGGCCGCTGTCGAGCAGGACGGCGCGCCGGTGACCGGCTGGACGGTCGACCTGGTCGGCCGGCCCGTGGAGCGCTTCGAGGGCGCCGTCGAGCTGCGGCCGTGGGAGATCGCCACGCTCCGGATCGACGCTCCGATCAGCTGAAGCCGCCGGCGTCGCCCGGCGCGCCGGGGGGCGCGGCGAGCAGCGTCTCCCCGCGAGGCTCCGTGGTCGACCAGGCGCGGTCCAGGCCGGGCGCGCTGAGCCGGATCGGGCGCTCGCACTCCCACAGCAGCGCCGGCCGCGCGCCGTGCCAGCGGACGGCATAGGAGACGCGCCCTGCGCGCGTGGGGGCGTCGTGCACCTCCAGGCTCTGGCCGCGCCACTCGGTCGGGAGCTCGACGAGCAGCGCGGCGGCGTCCTCGTCGCTCGCGCTCAGACCGGCGCCCACGAGGAGGTCACGCACCGCCCCGAGCAAGGGCGCGGGGCCGTCGGGCCACGTGAACGTGTCCGAAGCCGAGGCCAATCGCGTCCGGATGCTCGACCACGGCGTCGGGTCGGGCGCACGCCGCGACGCCCGCGCCCGGGCGCGAATCCCCAGCCGTCGCCACGCGTCAGCCGCCTCGCGGTCGAATCCCCAGTCCTCGAGGGCCGCGACCTCCTCGCCGGACGGGCGGCTGCGCGCGTCCGACGTCAGCAGGAGCGCGGCGCGCGCGGCATCGACCGCCTGTTGCAACCGGGCGTCGGGCAGGACCACGCGCATTCCGCGGCGCCGCTGCGCATCCCACCCGGCGGCGGCCACAGCCGCGTCGGGAAGCAAGGAGAGATCGACGGCTTCGACGGGCACGGTGCGGCCGGGGCGGCCCACCGCCAGCGCGCAGCGCAGGCGCGTCCGGTGCGCAACCGGGTGGAGCAGCGCGACCTCCAGTCGCATGCCCCGGCCTCCCACACCGTTGAACGTGCTCTCTTGGGCCCGGCCCGCGGTGACCACGTCGAGCGTGTCGCCGCGCATCCCGGCGGCCCAGCGCATCGCGGGTCGCGGGCTGCGCAGCGCGGGCCGCCCGTCGACGGTCACCCACGAGCCGCGCGTGCCGACCGCCCGCATGCGGCCCGCCGGCGCGGGGCCGAGCACGAGCGCGGCGACGAAGGGCGCGCCGGAGGCGTTCTCGATCTCCACCGCGACGAGGCCGGCCGGGCCGCCGACGCCGTAGGCGCGGTGAACGGCGTCGCCTCCCGGCACGCGCAGGGACGTCTCGACCACCGGCGCGCCACCGACGAGCGTCTGACGGACGGCGGCTTCGCGCGCCGGGATGTGCCAGCGATCGTCGGCGCCGATCCACCAGTCGAGCTGCCACCGCCCTCCGTCGGGAGTGATCGTGCCGCGGTCGTCGACGAGAGCCTGATGGGTCGAGCCGAGCACCCCGATGCGGGTCGGGGCGCGCTCGGTCACGTCATCCCGCCCAGGGGCTCATGTGATGCCGTGCAGTTCGGCCTTCGCCTCGCGCAGCATGAGCGCCGTGACGAGGTCCTCGGCGCGCTTGCCTTCGTACAGGACCGCGCCGACCTGCTCGGCGATCGGCATCTCGACCCGGTTCCGTTGGGCGAGCTCGAGCACGGCGGCGGTCGACTTCACGCCTTCGGCGACCATCTTCATGTCGGCGACGATGTCGTCGATGTTGCGGCCCTTCCCGAGCTCGACGCCGACGGTGCGGTTCCGGCTCTGCGTGCTCGTGCACGTGGCAACGAGGTCACCCATGCCGGCCAGCCCCGAGAACGTGAGTGGGTTACCGCCGAGCGCGATGCCGAGGCGCGTGAGCTCGGCGAGGCCGCGGGTGAGGAGCGCGGCCTTCGTGTTGTCGCCGTAGCCGAGGCCGTCGGCGATCCCGGCTGCGATCGCCATCACGTTCTTGAGCGCGCCGGCGATCTCACACCCGACGACGTCGGGATTCGTGTACACGCGGAACGTCACCGTCATGATCAGGCTGCTGAAGCTCGTGCGCGGCTGCCTCGTCGCCCATGGCGACCACCGACGCCGCCGGCTGCCCGGCCGCCACCTCGCGCGCGAGGTTCGGGCCCGTGAGCACCCCGATCCGGTCCGCGAGGTGCGTCGGCAACACCTCGGCGATCACCTCG
The DNA here is from genome assembly GCA_963768605.1 of uncultured Actinomycetes bacterium. GTDB lineage: Bacteria > Actinomycetota > Acidimicrobiia > IMCC26256 > JACDBD01 > JALZAA01. Next base: position 452,912 of record CAVYIP010000022.1, read on the forward strand.
GTCATGCGTCGCAGCGTGCCCTGCTCGACACCCTTCGCCAGGCTGACCACCGGCACCGCGGGACGGACGAACTCCGCCGCCTCCATCAACACCGACCGCATGCCGTGCGACGGCACGCCGAGCACCACGACATCCGCGCCGGCGCACGCCTCCCCGATGTCCGACGTGACGCGCAACGCGTCGGGGAGCGCGACCCCGGGGAGATAGTCGGGGTTCTCGTGCCGCTCGGCGATCGTGTCCGCGAGATCGCGCCGGCGTACCCAGAGCACGGTGTCGGCGTTGTTCGAGACGAGCCCGGCGACGGCGGTGCCCCACGAGCCGGCCCCCACCACGGCGACCTGCGGCGCGTCGCTCATGTGGCGGTCTCGACGTCTTCGGTTTGGTCTTCGGTGCGCTTCGCCGGACGAACCTGCGCCGTCTCGGGCCGGCGCTGCCACCATCCGTCGTCGCCCGGTCCCGGGCGCTGCGGATAGATCTCTCGGGCCCGGGCCACACATTGCGCGATCGCGCTCATGATCCGGTCGGTGGCGTCGTGGACGTCGTCGTCGGCGTGGACCCGCACCTGCGGTCCGACGACCGCGGTCTCCGCCACACCCCAGCGCCAGTGCGGCTTCCGGCCCTTGAACAGGGTTCGGTGCGCGCCCCACAGCCCCACGGGCGTGACGGGCACGCCGGCCTGCGCCGCGAGCCGCGCCGTGCCGGACTTCCCCGCCATCGGCTCGAGGTCGAGCGAGATCGTCCCCTCCGGGAAGATCGCGACGCACTCGCCGCGCTTGAGCGCCTCGACCGCCAGCTCGAGAGACCCCGCCGCCGTGGGCGAGTTCCGCACGACCGGGATCTGATGCACCTGCTGCAACAGAAAGCCGAGCGGCTTCTTGTCGAACAGCTCGGCCTTGGTCAGGAAACGCACCCGCCGGTGGCGCCGGTCGGCGAGGTAAGCGAGCGCGAGCGGGTCGAGGTACGAGGTGTGGTTGCTGGCGAGGATCACGGGGCCGCGCGGTGGAATGAGGTGCGCGCCCTCGATCGTCCACCTCATCCCGTAGTGCAGCGGTGGCAGCAACACGGTGCGAGCCACGGAATACACCGGTTCCAAGCGTTCTCCCTGTCGCCGTCGCAAGCTCCGGCTTCGCGGTCACGCCGGCAAAGCCGCCGTCACCGCCCGGTAGCATACGCATTCACATGCGTTTCGACTTCCGGCGTGCGTTGCGGAGTCTTGAATGACCGGTGCGGGCGTCGTGATCCCGGTGCGAGCGTTCGCGCTGGGGAAGGCGCGACTCGCCGCGCAGCTCGACGACGAGACGCGTACCGAGCTCGCTCGCAAACTCGCCGACCGGGTCGGAGCGGCGGCGGGTGAGCTCCCCACGGTGGTCGTCTCGAGCGCATCCGATGTGCGCGACTGGGCGCGATCGCGTGGGCTCGACGTCATCGACGACCCCGGCACGCTCGACGACGCCGCCACCGTGGGACGCGAGTGGGTGGGAGCCCGCGGTTGCGCTCGCGCCGTGATCGCCCACGCCGATCTGCCCCTGGCCCGCAGCCTCGCGCCGCTCGGACGCGACGGCGGCCGGCCGATCGTGGCGGTCGTCCCGTGCCACCGTGACGACGGCACGACCGTGCTGTCGGTGCCCGTCGACGTGCCCTTCCGGTTCGCCTACGGGCCGGGCTCGTTCCGGCGGCACGCGGCCGAGTCCCGGCGCCTGGGCCTCGGGTTCCGCGTCGTCCGTGACACCGAGCTCGCCTTCGACGTCGACGTGCCCGACGACCTCCACCAGCTGGGCCTCCTCCCCGACCCGCATTCCCTCGCCCGGTGAGCAACGCCGGCCGACCGTCGACGGAGGAGACAAAGAGATGGAGTGAGCTGCCCACCCCGGAGCGAGCCCTGGCGATCGGGGCCCATTCCGACGACGTCGAGTTCGGCTGCGGCGCCACGCTGGCCAGATGGGCGGAAGACGGCGCCGAAGTGCGCCTGCTCGTGCTCACCGACGGCTCGAAGGGGACGTGGGACCCGGGCGCCGACCTCGGGGAGCTGGTCGCCACTCGTCGCCGCGAGCAGGAGGAGGCCGCCGCCGTCCTCGGCCTGGCCGGCGTCGAGTTCCTCGGCATCCCGGACGGCGAGCTCCTCAGCGGGCTCGCCGAGCGGGCCCTGGTGTGCGAGGCGATCCGGCGGGCCCGGCCGAACGTCGTGCTGGGCCACGATCCGTGGAAGCGGTACCGGCTCCACCCCGACCATCGCCACGCCGGGTGGTTGCTCCTCGACGGGGTCGTCGCCGCCCGCGATCACCACTTCTTTCCCGACCAGCCGCTGCCCGCGCACCGTCCCGATCGGGTCCTCCTCTTCGAGGCGGAGGAGGTCGACCATCTCGAGCCGGTCGGCCGGCACGTGGACACCAAGGTCCGGGCCCTGCTGTGCCACCGCAGCCAGTGGCCGTCGACGATGAGGATCGACGCCGCCGCCCCCGACAGTGACACCCAGCTCGAGGGCTTCGTCGGGCGGGTCCGGGCCGAGGCCGAGGCGGCGGGCCGGGCCGCCGGGATGGGCCCCTCCGAGGGCTTCAAGCTCCTCGATAAGGTGTGAGCCGGCGGCGTCCGGTCGCGAGAAGGGGGCCCGAAGGCCCCCTCCTCACCTTTGCTGAAGCTGTGGAACTCGCCGGTCTACCGGCGGGCCCGCCTCTTCGCCGGACGCCGCTTTGCCGTCTTGCTCGCCGCAGCCTTGCGACGACGACGCTTGACGGGCTTCGCGGTACCGGCAGCCTTACGGCGACGACGGCGCTTCGCGGGCGCCTTCTTCGCAGTGGCCTTGCGCCGACGGCGCTTGGCGGGTGCTTTCTTCGCAGCGGCCTTGCGACGACGGCGCTTCGCGGGCGCCTTCTTCGCTGTGGCCTTGCGACGACGCCGCTTCGCGGGCGCCTTCTTCGCAGTGCTCTTACGACGACGGCGCTTGGCCGGCTTCGCCGCAGCTGCCTTGCGCCGCCGCTTCGCCGGCTTCCGTGCCGTCGACTTGCGTGTAGTCCGGCGACGCGTCGTTGTGCGGCGCTTCGCCGGCTTCCGTGCTGTCTTCCTAGCTGATTTCCGTGCTGTACGTCTCTTCGCCGGAGGCACGGTCACCACCTTTCGTCGGGAATAGGTCGGTAGAAATGAACAGCAACGTTCGCTGTTCGCCTCTACTTGTTCACGGCGGACTTGAAGCCGGCTCCTGCCGAGAACTTCACGCCCTTGGATGCCGCGATCTGAACCGGCTCACCCGTGCGCGGGTTGCGACCCGTGCGCGCCGCGCGCTGGGTACGCGACCAAGCGCCGAAACCGGGAACCGTGACCTTGTCGTCGCGAGCAACTGCGCTCTGCACGACTTCGATGAGGCTGTCGACGACGGTTGCGACGTCCTTCTTGTCGACACCACCTGCCGCCGAGTGAACTGCATCGACGAGCTCTGACTTGTTCACGCCTACCTCCGAATTTGCGGCCGGGTATCTGAGAAAGTTGAACCCATCTCGACCGCAATTTCAAGCATTTCCATCAATTGTGAACGACGCGCGCGCGAAGAGCAAGCTCTGAAGCGCGAACTCCGCCCCTCGGACCCACGATGACGCCGCGACAACGCGCAATCGCGCTGACATTTCGCGCAATGTGAGTCCGTGTCGAACACGGTAACCCGCGCGACGATGCAAGCGGTGGATATTCCGCTTGCTGACGGCGTGTACGACGCGTTCGTGGTGTGGGCAGAGACGCGCGATGACGGTGCGATCGCGCTCGATCTCACCATCACGACCGGCGCGCGCAAGGGTGATGTCGTGTCGTTGCGCGCGACGAACACGCCGCGCGACGCGATCGATCTCGTCGGCGTGCCGTGCACGTTGCACGTGCGCGCGGGAGAGCCGAGCGTCGAGTGGTGAGCGCGTGTTTCGCGCCAGAAACCCCCACTTGACCAGGGAAAACGCGAAAGACCCGGCCGTTGCGGCCGGGTCTTCGCACTGCAGCCCCGACGGGATTCGAACCCGTGTTACCGCCTTGAGAGGGCGGCGTCCTAGGCCACTAGACGACGGGGCCGGGACCGTTTCTTCCGGGCTCGGGGGGGAGGACTCGAACCCCCAACGACAGGACCAGAACCTGTTGTGTTGCCGATTACACCACCCCCGAAGGAAGCGTCATGGTACCGAGTCCGGGGACGAGCCTCCCTACCCGGTTCGTGCCCCGGGCGAGCCGTCCGAACCCGAAGACGCGACCGGCGGCCACCCCGAGCGCCTCGCTCATGAATCGACGCCATTCCTCGAATCCGGAGATCGGGCTCGTCCGCGTCGGGGAGGTCACGGCGTCGAGTCCGAGCTCGTTGGCGATGGATCGGATGCGGAGCGCGTGGAACGGGTCCGAGACGAGTACCACCTGCTTCTCACCGCGGTTCCGGAGCACGCGGGCGGCGGCCGACAGCGACTCCCAGGACGTGTGACTCGTGGTTTCGCGCAGGATCGCGCTGTCGGGGATGCCCTTCTGGTGCAGGTAGTTCGCGCCCGATGCGGCTTCCGTGAACATGTCGCCGGTCTGCTTGCCGCCCGTCACGACGATCAGCGGAGCGACGTGCTCGTGGTACAGGTCGCCGGCGTGGTCGAGCCTCGCCTTGAACACGGGCGACGGCGTGCCGTTGTACTGCGCGGCTCCGAGCACGACGATGGCGTCCGAGCGACGGGTGTCGTCGTGACGAGCCGCCCACCACACCTGCACGAACGTGACGGCGTAGTAGAGCACCGCGGCGAGGAGCACGACGAGGCCGACGCGCCGGACGATCTTCCAGTTGACCGTCACTGCGGTCAGCCGCTCCCGATGCGCTCGCGGGCGGCACGCAGGCGATGCAGCGTGCGATCGCGACCGAGCAGGTACATCGAGTCGAACAGGGGCAACCCCGCGGCGCGACCTTCGACCGCGGTGTAGATCACGTGCATGGCCTTCCGGGGCTTGATCCCGAGCTTCTCGAACACGGGCCGGATGTCGAGGTCCTCGCTGCTCTGCCACGGGCACGCTTCGACGTGTTCGATGGTGCCGTCGAGGATCTCGCGCGCCCGCTCGGTCTTCTCGAGGCGCTCCCACGACGCCGGGTCGATCGTGAACTCCTGCTCGTCGACGAACAGGAAGTCCGTCTGCTCCACCAATGCGCCGAGGGTGACGGCGCGTTCCTGCCCGATGCGCAGCGCGCCGCGGAGGACGTCGGGGTCGACGCGGTCCCCGAAGCGTTCTCGAGGCGATCGGGAGGACGCGGCGCTCGAGCTCGTCGATGTCGAGGCGGCGGATCCATTCGCCGTTCATCCAGTCCAGCTTCTGATGGTCGAAGAAGGCGGGTGAGTGCACGACGCGGGCGAGGTCGAACTCCGCGACGAGCTCGGCCCGGTCGAGGACCTCGCGGCCGTCTTCGGGCCCCCAGCCGAGCAGCGCCAGGTAGTTGAGCACCGCCTCCGGCAGGTAGCCGGCGTCGCGGAACTCCTCGAGCGCGACGGCGCCGTGGCGTTTGGAGAGCTTGGCGCGGTCGGCACCCACGATCAGCGGCAGGTGCGCGTACGCCGGGCGGTCGGTCGAGCCGAGTGCCTCCCGCAGCGCGAGCACCCGGTGGGTGGTGTCGAGCAGGTCCTCGCCCCGGATGACGTGCGTGATCGCCATCTCGATGTCGTCGACCGCGTTGGCGAGGAAGAACAGTGGCGTGCCGTCGGAGCGGACGATCACGAAGTCGGGGATCGTCGCCCATTCGACGCTCACTTCCCCGCGGATGAGATCGGTGAAGGTGCTGGTGCCGTCGTCGGGCGTGCGGAACCGGAGTGACCGGGGCCGGCCCTCGGCGGCGAGCGCAGCCCGCTGCTCGGCGTCGAGGTCGCGGCAGTGGCCGTCGTAGCCCGGCGGGCGGCCCGCGGCCCGGGCCGCCTCGTTGCGCGCTTGCACCTCTTCTTCTGTGCAGTAGCACTCGTACGCGCGCCCGTCGGCGACGAGCCGGTCGGCGGCGGCGTGGTACCGGTCGAAGCGGGTGCTCTGGAGGACCGGGCCCTCGTCCCAATCGAGGCCGAGCCAGCGGAGCGTGTCCTGGATCCCCTCGATCCACTCCGGCCGCGACCGGGCGACGTCGGTGTCCTCGATGCGGAGGACGAAGGTCCCCTCTTCGTGGCGGGCGAACAGCCAGTTGAACAGCGCGGTACGGGCGCCGCCGACGTGGAGGGAGCCGGTCGGAGCGGGCGAGAACCGCACCCGCGGGGCGTCGGCCATGACCGTATGTGAGTGTAGAGCCCGATGTCGCGCGGAGCCGAGCTGCGACGCCGACCATCAAGCGCCGGAGGCGAGCTCGTCGAGGAGCTTGCGGGCGATCACGACGCGCTGGATCTGGTTCGTGCCCTCGTAGATCTGGGTGATCTTGGCGTCGCGCATCATCCGTTCGACGGGGAACTCGCGGGTGGTGCCGGCGCCGCCGAGGAGCTGGACGGCGTCGGTCGTCACGCGCATGGCGGTGTCGGTCGCGAAGAGCTTCGCCATCGACGAGCCCTTCGAGATGCCGGGCGCCCCGGAGTCGATGCGGGCGCACGCCGCGTACACGAGCAGGCGGGCGGCTTCGAGCTGGGTTGCCATGTCGGCGAGCATGAACTGCACGCCCTGGAAGTCGGCGACGCGCTGGTCGAACTGGCGGCGCTCGAGCACGTAGGGGCCGGCGACGTCGAGGGCGCCCTGGGCGATGCCGAGCGCCTGGGCCGCGACGACGGGACGGGAGGCGTCGAGCGACTCGAGCGCGTAGTGGAAGCCGCGGCCCTCGTCACCGACGAGGTTCTCGGCCGGGACGGTCACGTCGTCCAGCACGATCTCGCCGGTGGGCGAGCCGCGCAGGCCCATCTTGTGCTCGAGCTTGCCGATCGAGACGCCGGGCCGGTCCCGCTCGACGACGAAGGCGCTGATGCCTCGGTGACCGGCGGCGGGATCGGTCTTGGCGAAGACGGTGTAGACGTGGGAGACGCCGGCGCTGGTGATCCAGGCTTTGCGCCCGTTCAGCACCCACTGGTCGCCGTCGCGGACCGCCCGCGTGGTCATCGAGGCGGCGTCGCTGCCGGAGTTGGGCTCCGAGAGGCAGTAGCTCGCCTGCTGCTCCCCTGCCACGACCGGCGGGAGGACGCGCTGCCTGAGCTCGTCGGTGCCGTGGGCCAGGACGGCGGAGACTCCCGTGCGGGTGACCAGCGCGGTCAGCGCCGTCGACCCGCACGCACGGGCCAGCTCCTCGACGACCAACGCCGTCGTCAGCAGGTCGCCGGCGTCACCGCCGTGCGCGGGTGGATAGAGCGCACGGACGAACCCGGAGTCGCGAAAGGCGTCCATGCTCGCCTTCGGATACGCCTCCCGCTCGTCGACCTCGGCCGCGTGCGGGGCGATCTCCTTCTCGGCGAACCGACGGAGCGCCGCCCGGAACTCCTCGTGCTCCTCGGAGAGCAAGAAGCTCGGGGCGCTCACAACCTGACATCGTAGTCAGGGTTGTTCTGATGCGTTCAGGGCAGCGGTGTCGGCACTCCCGCGCGCAGCGCGTCTCGGGCTTCGGCGATGTGGGCGGGCAGGGCCGACGGGACGAGACGCAGGATGTCGACGGGGATCGCGTCGACGAGGGATCGCCGCTCGTAGTAGTCGTGGTGCGCGCCCCGCACCGCGCGCATCCGCCAGGCGACGAAGTCGGGATCGGCGTCACCCCGGTAGCCCAGGATCTGCATGCCGAACTCGACGTCGCGCATGACGGGGGCCCGCCCGAAGAGAGCGGCGCGGCGCATGGCGATCTCGGCGACGACGGCGATCGCGTCGTCGGCATGCTCGTGCGGGGCGAGCGCCAGCTGATCGCGTACCCGGTTCGCGAGCGTGAGCGCGTACCCGATGTTCGGGCCGGGCGAGCCGAGCAGCTTGCCGGTCGGCCAGCCGGCAGGAAGGTCGCCGGGCCGGTCCGCCACCCAGCTCCTCGCCGCCGGCATCTTCACGCCCGGGGGAAGGTTCGGCTCCTGGCGCGGCTCGTCCTCGAGTCGCTCGGGAACGAACGGGTCGGTCGGCACAGATGACTCGCTAGCCGCGCGTCTCGGCGCGGAGCAAGCCGTACACGAGCGAGTCCTCGAGCGCCTGCCAGGACGCCTCGATGATGTTCTCCCCCACCCCGACCGTCGTCCACGTCTCCTCGCCGTCCGTGCTGTCGACGAGCACCCGCGTGACGGCGCCGGTGCCCTTGTGCGTGTCGAGCACGCGCACCTTGTAGTCCGTGAGGTGGATCCGATCGAGCTGCGGGTACCGGGTCCCGATGGCCTTTCGCAGGGCGGCGTCGAGCGCGTTCACGGGCCCGTTGCCCGTCGCGATCTCGTGGAACGCGTCGCCGTCGGCGCGGCCTCGCACGATCGCCTGGGTCGACAGGCGCTCGTCGGCGCGGGCGTCCTCGACGATGACCTCCCACTCCTCGACGTGGAACCAGTCCTGTCGCCACCCGGTCGCCTGCCGCATGAGCAGCTCCAGCGACCCGTCCGCGACCTCGAAGTGGTACCCCTCGTGCTCGAGCTGCTTCAGCGTGTCGACCATCTCGCTGAGCTGCGGCCCGTCGAGCTCGATGCCGAGCTCCTTCGCCTTCATCGCCAGGTTGCTGCGCCCGGCGAGCTCCGACACGACGACGTGCGTGCGGTTCCCGACCAACTCGGGGCGAACGTGCTCGTAGGCGTCGGGCTTGCGGGCGATCGCGCTGGCGTGGATGCCGCCCTTGTGCGCGAACGCCGACGAGCCCACGTACGCGGCCTGCGCATTGAGCGCCATGTTCACGAGCTCGGCCACGTGGTGGGCGACCGGCGTGAGGCGCTCGAGCCGGTCGGGTGGAATCGTCTCGACGCCCATCTTCAGCGTGAGGTTCGGGATGATCGCCGTGAGGTTGCAGTTCCCGGTGCGCTCGCCGTACCCGTTGATCGTCCCCTGCACCTGGGTGGCGCCCCCGCGCACGCCGGCCAGCGCGTTGGCGACGCCGGTGCCGGCGTCGTCGTGGAGGTGGACGGCGATGGCGACGTCGCCGCCGAAGTACGCGACGACCTCGCGCACCACCCGCTCGACGTCGTGCGGCAGTGTCCCGCCGTTCGTGTCGCACAACACGAGGTGCGATGCGCCCGCCTGGGCCGCTCCCTCGAGCACACGCAGAGCGAACTCCGGGTTGCTGCGATAGCCGTCGAAGAAGTGCTCGGCGTCGAAGAGCACCTGGCGGCCGTTGGCCCGGAGGAACTCGACCGAGTCCGCCACCATCGCCGCGCCCTCGTCGAGCGTGGTCTGGAGCGCCTCGGTCACGTGGTAGTCCCACGACTTGCCGACGATGCAGACGGCCTCGGTGTTGGCCTCGAGCAGCTGTCGCAGCGTGTCGTCCGAGTCGACCTTGCCCTTCACCCGGCGCGTCGAGCCGAACGCGACGACCTTGCTCGTCTGGAGCTTCAGCTCGTGCGGGATCCGGCGGAAGGCCTCGTCGTCCTTGGGATTGGAGCCGGGCCAGCCCGCCTCGATGTAGTGGACGCCCAACCAGTCGAGCTGCTCGGCGATACGAAGCTTGTCGTCGACGGTGAGCGAGATGCCCTCGAGCTGCGCGCCGTCGCGCAGCGTCGTGTCGTAGATCTCGACTCGGCTCGGGACGTCACTCGCTGGCATATTCCAACCACTCTTTGTATTGCGGCACCTCGCCGTGCACGGTCGCGAAGTAGATCTCCTGGATCTTGCGCGTGATCTCGCCCGGCTCGCCGATCTCCCGATCGTCGACCGACCGCATCGGGACGATCTCGGCGGCGGTGCCGGTCAGGAACGCCTCCTCGGCGCAATAGAGGTCGGTCCGGAGCAGGTTCTCCTCCCGCACCTCGTAGCCGAGGTCGCGTGCGATGGTCATCACCGAGTCACGCGTGATGCCTTCGAGCGCGCCGGACGACAGCGGCGGGGTGATCAGCCTGCCCTCCTTCACGACGAACACGTTCTCGCCCGTGCATTCGGAGACGAAACCCTGCGTGTTGAGCAGGATGGCCTCGTCGTATCCGGCGTGCAGCGCTTCGACCTTGGCGAGGCTCGAGTTGATGTAGATGCCCGTGCCCTTGGCCGCCACCGGGTTCACATTGGGATCCATTCGGCGCCACGACGAGATCTTCATGCGCACGCCGTGCTTGATCCCCTCGTCGCCGAGGTACGTGCCCCACGGCCACACCGCGATCGACACGTTCACCGGGGACAGCAGCGGGTTGAGCCCCATCTCGCCGTAGCCGAGGAACGCGATCGGCCGGATGTAGCACGACTCCACCTGGTTGACCCGGATGGTCTCCTTCGTCGCGTCGACGAGCTCCTGGAGCGAGAAGGGCACCTCCATCATGAAGAAGTGCGCGGATTGCAGGAGTCGGCGCATGTGGTCGGTGAGCCGGAACACCGCCGGGCCGCTCGCCGTCGGATAGGCGCGGATTCCCTCGAAGACGCCCGAGCCGTAGTGCAGCGTGTGGGTGAGGACGTGAATGCGGGCGTCGTCCCAGTCGACGAGCTTCCCGTCCATCCAGATCTTCGCCGTCTTCTCGATGGGCATCCCGTTACACCTTTCCGGCGATCGCGTCGCCGATCTCCGACGTGGTCCCCTTCACGTCGTCCGAAGCGGCCACCGCCTTCTCGACTCGGGCGGCCGCCTCGGTCTCACCGAGGAACTCCAGCAGCATGGCCACCGAAATGATCGCAGCCCGGGGGTCGGCCTGTCCCGTTCCCGCGATGTCGGGCGCCGAGCCGTGCACGGGCTCGAACACCGACGGGCCCGTCCGGGCGGGGTTCAGGTTGGCGGAGGCGGCCCGACCGATCCCGCCCGAGACGGCGCCGGCGAGGTCGGTGAGGATGTCGCCGAAAAGGTTGTCGGTGACGACCACGTCGTAGCGGCCCGGGTCCTGGACGAGATGGATGCACGCGGCGTCGACGTGCTGGTATCCGGTCGCGACGTCGGCGTACTCGGCGGCGACGTCGTCGAAGGTGCGCTGCCACAGATCGCCGGCGAACGTGAGCACGTTCGTCTTGTGCACGAGGGTCACGTGCCGGCGGGCACCGGCGGCAGGCTCACGCTGTCGGGCCAGGTCGAACGCGAAGCGGACGCAACGCTCGACGCCCAGCCGCGTGTTCACCGAGCCCTGCGTCGCGATCTCGTTCGGTGTGCCCTTGCGCAGGAACCCGCCTTCGCCCGCGTAGACGCCCTCGGTGTTCTCGCGCACGACGACGCAGTCGACGCCCGAGTTGAGCGCGCTGGGCCCGGCTTTGAACGGTCGCAGGTTGACGTACAGGTCGAGCTCGAAGCGCAGGCGGAGGAGCAAGCCCCGTTCGAGCACGCCGGGCGGGACGTCGGGGGTCCCCACCGCGCCGAACAGGACGGCGTCGAGGCCGCCGATCTCGCCGAGCTCGGCGTCGGGGAGCACGTCGCCCGTGCGCAGGTAGCGCGCGCCGCCGAGGTCGAACGGCACGGCTTCGTACGCGACGCCGGTCGCGTCGACGACCTTGAGCGCCTCGGCGACGACCTCGGGGCCGATGCCGTCGCCGCCGATGATCCCGATGCTGTGGGTCACGGTGCTCTTCCTGCTCCTGCACTTCCTGACATGGTGCCGAGAACGAAAAACCGCCCACCGAAGTGGACGGTCGAGGGCGAACGCCGGGCGACGGCGTTCGCTACCGAATGACGATGACGGTGCTGGTCAGTGGCTCCATCGAGCTGCAGCGTAGCCGAACCCCTGACGCCGGTCGTCCGTATACATCCCGTAGCGTGACGCGACCCCACCACGGAGGGACCGATGAGCCGGCTGACGAAGATCCTGATCGGCGTGGGCGCGGTGGTCGTCCTGCTCGCCGCCCTCGCGGTCGGCGGGTGGTACTTCTTCCTCAAGAGCGATCCCAAGCCGCCGGCGAAGATCACGAAGACGACGACCGTGGGCGGGGGAACCCTCGACGGGACCTACCGGGCCGCACCGGGCGACGCCAACAGCTTCGTCGGGTACCGCGTGACGGAACAGCTGGTGGGCGGGGCGATCGACCAGACCGCGACCGGCCGCACGAGCGACGTCACGGGCTCGTTCAGCATCACGGGCACGACCGTGCGGGATGTCAGCGTGACGGCGGATCTTCGGACCCTGACCTCCGACCGCGACCAACGCGACAACGCCATCAAGGATCGCGGCCTCGAATCGAACCGCTTCCCCGAAGCGAAGTTCGTGCTCACGACGCCGATCGAGGAGCCGAAGCTGCCCACGGCGGGCGAGACCGTCAGCACGACCGCGAGAGGTGACTTCACGCTCCATGGCGTCACCAAGAAGGTCGAGATCCCGATCGAGGGACGGTGGGACGGCCGTGACGTGCAAGTCGTCGGCCGACTCCACATCGTGTTCGCCGACTACGGGATTCAGGCGCCCACGTCGCCGGTGGTGGCGAGCATCGACGACCAAGGCGAGATGGAGTTCCAGATCTTCTTCCGCAAGTCGTAGCAGGCCCCGGTTTCGGAAGACGACCGCGGCGGTAGCATCTTCGGTTCATGGATGAGCTGCACCTTTCTCCCGACGCGCGCCACCGACTCCAGGAGGAGCTCGAGTGGCGCTCGGGCGAGCGCCGCCGGGAGATCTCTGCGTGGATCGAGCGCGCCCGCGAGCACGGCGACATTCGCGAGAACGCCGACTACGACGCGGCGAAGAACGAGCAGGGCCACAACGAGGCCCGCGTTCGCCAGCTCGAGGACATGCTGCGACGCGCCGTGGAGGTCGAATCGGTCGCCGGCGACGTCGTGGAGCCGGGCACCGTGGTCGAGGTGCGGATCGAGGGCGAAGACGACACGACCTTGTACCTCGTCGGCTCGATCGAGGAGCGGCATGAGACCTACGACGTGCTCTCGACCGGCTCGCCGCTCGGCCAGGCCCTGCTCGGCCACGGTCCGGGCGAGGTCGTGACGTACGAGGGTCCGCGCCGCGCCTTCCAGGTCGAGGTCGTGAGCGTGCGTCCGGAAATGTGACGACGGCCTCCGTGCGCCGGCTCGGCACCGCAGCGATCGTCGCCGCAATCAGCGTGAGCGGCGTGGTCGCATTCTCGACTCCGCCCGCCGCCGTCGCCGCGCAGCTGCAGCCCGACGCGTGCAAGGTGCTCACGCCGAAGGAGGCGAAACGCGTCCTCGGCAAGGCGCCGCGTCGCGAGGCGAAGATCCGCAGCGTCCAGGGCTCGGAGTGCATCTACGCGGCCGAGAAGGACGCCAAGCGCATCGTCCGCCTCGCACTCGGCGAGTTCCCGTCAACGATGAAGCGATCGAACGCGTACACGAGAGCCCGCGCAAGGCTCAGTTCGACGGACTGAAGGTCGAGAACGTGCGCGGGGTCGGGCAGCGCGCGCATTGGCTGCCGCAGACGAACAACTTCGAGCGCACTGTCGTCGGCGAACGGTCGAGTTCGGCGAGCTGACCGTGCTCGAGGGCCGGCGCGTCTACAGCGTGTTTATCGCGCCACCGTCGAAGTCGAAGGCACGCGACGCGATGAGGCGGTCATCGCCAACTAGCTGTCGCCGTACCCGCCGCCGCCGGGGGTGAGCAAGCGGATCACGTCACCGGCGGCGAGCTCCACGGTGCACTTGTCCGGGAGGCGTCGGGCGCGCTGTGTATCGCCCTCGGGGAGCAGCCAGTTCTCTCCCGGCGAGCCCGGCTCGCCGCCGTCGAGTCCCCACGGCCGGCTGACGCGCCGCTCGGTGACGAGCGAGACCGTGGCCGGTTCCAAGAGCTCGAGCTCGCGCTCGATGCCGTCGCCACCTGGATACGCGCCGGCGCCGCCGCTGCCGCGCCGTAATCCGTAGCGGCGCACCCGTATCGGGAGCGCCCGCTCGAGCGCTTCGACGGGCGTGTCGCGCGTGTTGGTCATCGCGGTGTGAACGCCACTCATCCCCGCCTTGCCCGGACGGCCGCCCTGCCCGCCCCCGACGGTCTCGTAGTAGACCCACCCGTCGCCCCCGACGAGCACGTTGTTCATCGTCCCCTGCCCCGCCGCGCCGAGGCGGCCGGGGACGGCGAGCGCGAGGGCGCCGAGGCACACGTCGGCGACCCGCTGGCTCACCTCGACGTTGCCGGCGCCGACCGCGGCCGGTGGGCGCGCGGCGACGACGGTGCCTGCCGGCGCGATCACCTCGACCGGCCGCATCGCACCGCCGTTGGCGGGGATCGACGGGTCGGTCGCCGAGCGCAGGGCGAACGCGACCGCGCTGACGGTCACCGCCTCGACCGCGTTGACGTTGCCGGGTCGCTGCGCCCCGGTCCCGGTGAAATCGAACGTCGCGTGCTCGCCGTCGACCGTGAGCGTCACGACCACCGGCGTCGGTGACTGCTGCTCGGGACGCGGACCGGCGGAGTCGAGCACGTCCTCGAAGCGGAACTGCCCGTCGGGCAACGCAGCCAGCGCGGCGCGCATGCGGCGCTCGCCGTAGTCGACGACCTCGGCGAGGGGCTCGGTCGACGCGAGGCTCGCCGCGAGCTCGGCGAGGCGGGCGACGCCGAGTCGGTTCGCGCCCCGCTGCGCGTCGAGGTCGCCGCGTCGCTCTTCGGGCGTGCGCGAGCTCGCGACGACGATCTCCGCGACGTCCCGGGTGAGCAGGACGGGCGGGATGCGCAGGCCCTCCTGCTGGATGTCGACCGCCTCCGGCGGCATCGACCCCGGCGCCATGCCACCGAGGTCGGCATGGTGGGCGCGGTTCGCGGCCCAGCCGACGAGCTCGCCGTCGACGAAGCACGGCGCCACGAGCGTCACGTCGTTCAGGTGCGTACCGCCGGCGTAGGGGTCGTTCAGCACCACCTGGTCGCCCGGCTCGATGCGGTCGCCCAACGCGTCGACGGCGGCGCGCACGGACGCGGGCATGGATCCGAGGTGCACCGGGATGTGCTCGGCTTGCACGAGGAGCTCGCCGTCGGCGGTGAACAGGGCCGCCGAGCAGTCGGCCCGCTCCTTGATGTTCGGGCTGTAGGCGGCGCGGCGCAGCACCGCGCCCATCTCCTCGGCGATCCCGGTGAGCCGCGAGATCAGCACCTGCAGCGACGCAGGATCGAGCGCCGTCATCGCGTCAGCACCCACGCGCCGAGGGGGCCGGGCTCGGCCTGCCACCCGTCGGGCACCCACACCGTGCAGTCGGGCTCGGCCACGACTTCGGGGCCGCGCACCTCCGGCCGTTCGACCGGCGGGAGGTCGGCGGGCGACAGCGGCGCGGGTCGGCGGGCACGTACGCGCAGCGCCACGACCTCGACCGGCGCACCGGGCCGGGCGAAGCCGTTGCGGCGCTCGTGCTCGGCGGGGAAGGCGTCCGGGTTGGCGACGGTGAGCTCGTGGCTCTGTCCCGCGTAGCGGCAATCCACCAGCCGCTCGACCTCGACGTCGCCGCCACCGACGAGCGCGACGGCTTCGTCGGCGACGCGGTCGAGCGCGGCGTCGAGCCCCGCGTGCTCCAGCGGGTCGGGCCAGGATCGCACCAGCTCGCGCTGGCGGGGCGAGCACACGAGCCCGACGGCCGACAGCACGCCCGCGCGCGGCGGAATGATCACCGCTCGCATGTCGAGCGCGCCGGCAACGGCGCACGCGTGCAGCGGGCCCGCACCGCCGAACGCGATCAGTGCGAGGTCGCGCGCATCGACGCCGCGCTCGACCGTGACCACGCGAACCGCGCGCTCCATGGCGGCGTCGACCACTGCCACGACGCCGTCCGCGGTGACGTCGTTCCCGATCGAGCGCGCTCCGTGCCGCCGCCACGTCGAGTCGGCCGAGACCGGGGAACGCGGCTTCGGCGGGGATGCGCGCGAGCACGAGATCGGCGTCCGTCACCGTCGCCTTCTCGCCGCCGCGTCCGTAGCAGGCGGGGCCGGGGACGGCGCCCGCGCTCTCCGGGCCGACGACGAGGGCGCCACCGGCGTCGAGTCGCGCGATCGATCCGCCACCGGCACCGATCGTGTGGATGTCGAGGGCCGGCAGCCGGATCGGATATCCGGCGACGATCCGCGACGGCGCCGGCTCGGGCACGCCGCCGCGCACGAGGCACACGTCCGTGCTCGTGCCCCCCATGTCGAACGAGACCGCGTCGGGAAAGCCGCACGCCGATCCGACGGCCGCCGCCGCCCGCACGCCGCCGGCCGGCCCCGACAGCAGCAGCGCCGCCGGTCGCTCGGCCGCGTCGGCCGCCGGCACGAGGCCGCCTTCGGACGTCATCACGAGCGCTTCGCGCGCCAACGCGTCGAGCCCGAGCAGGTAGTCGCGGCACACCGGGCGCAGAGCCGCGTTGGCGACGGTCGTGACTGCACGTTCGTACTCCCGGAACTCGGGCGACACCTCGTGCGAGCACGTCACATCCAGCCCCCGCGCCGCGAGCTCCTTGGCGACGAGCTGCTCGTGGGCGGCGTCGAGGTCGGCGTGGAGAAGGCACACCGCGACCGCATCCACGCCGTCCGGGCACGGCCGGGATGCTCGAGGGGTCGAGGCCCTCGATCTCGCGACCGTGCCCGTCGAGCCGTCCGCCGACCTCGACGCGCAGGTCGCGGTCGACCAGCGGTCGGGGCCGGTCGGCCATCGGGTCGTACAGCGACGGCCGGACCTGGCGCGCGATCTCGATCACGTCGGCGAAGCCTTGCGTCGTCACGAGCGCGACCCGTCCACCTCTCCCCTCGAGCAAGGCGTTGGTCGCCACCGTGGTGCCGTGGGCGAGCAGCTCGGCGGACGCTCCCGCGCCGACGTCATCGAGCGCAGCCCGCAGCGACGTGCGTCGGGTCGTCCGGCGTGGACGGCACCTTGACGACGCGCCCGTCGTCCACGACGAGGTCGGTGAACGTCCCGCCCGTGTCGACGCCGAGTCGCATGCGGTCAAGCGTCGCCGCCTCCTTGTCGCCGTCGCAAGCTCCGGCTTTGCGACGACGGTCGGCAAAGCCGCCGTGCGCGCGCGAGCGCGTCAGCGGCGGCGCAGCAGGCGACCCCGGCGGCCGGTGCGCACCCCGCCCGAGACGGCTTCGATCACGGCGCGCTTTGCCGGCTCACCCAGCTTCCGGCCGTTCCGGTCGGTGACCTCGAAGCGGTCGGCCGCCTGGCCTTCGACCGTGCGCACGCGCGCCGAGTGCACGTCGACGCCGGCGCTGGCAAACGCGGCCGTGATCGCGTGGAGCAAGCCCGGGACGGTCGACGCAGCGGACCTCGCACAGCGTGTACCACGGCGATGCGTCGTCGTCGAAGACGACTTCGGCGCCCGGAGTCGGCGGCGCCTCGAGCGGCCGGTCGAACGCCTCGACGATCGCCGCGGTCAGCGCGTCGGCGTCCGGCGGTATCTGCTTCGTGGGCAGCACACGGAACGCGTCGAGCGCGCCGCCGTCGGCCCACGTGGCGACGACCGCATCCTGCACGCTCAGCCCGGCGTCCGAGAGCACACCCGACACGGTCGCCAGCAATCCGGGGCGGTCGCGCGACGCCACCTCGACCCGCCATTCGTTGCCACTTCCCTCGAGCGGCGAGACCGCGACACGGGCGCGTCCCGCGGACGGAAGCGGCTCGAGCAGGGCAGCCTGACGCGCGACGTCGGCCGCGTCCTGGGCGAGGAGGTACGTGCGCGGTGCACGCGCGATGCGTTCGGCGACGGTCCGGTCACCGCCGGCCAGGCGCATCGCCTCGGCGCGCCGCCGCTCGACGAGGTTGCGGGCGTCGAGGCCCGGTGAGGTCGGGCTGCTCGAGCGCGGCGAGGACGAGATCGTGCAACTCGTCGAGGCGGGACCTGTCCCACGGCTCGAGCCCGCCGAGCGGCGACGGTGAGCAGGTACAAGGCCCGAGCGCGTTCGGGGCGGTCGAGGTGGGTGGCGAGCGCGAACACCCGCTCCTCGTCGAAGCTGTCGACCCGCTGGGCGGCGGCGCGCAACAGGCTCGAGTCGCCCACCAACAGGGCGATCTCCTGCTCGGCGGCGGCCCCGAGGTCGAGCCGCCCCGCCAGCCGGCGGGCGAGGTCGACGGGCTCGGCGTCTTCGCCGGCCGTGTCGAGAATGAGCGCCGCGAGCAGCAGCCACTCGGGATGCTGCAGTCGCGTGTACTCGGCTGCGGCGCGTTCGTCGGTCGCGACCAGATCGCGGATCGTGTCGACGAGCGAGAATCGCAGCACGTGCGACGGGTCGATCAGGAACGGATCGTCGCGGCGGCGGCGGACGGCCTCGGCCAGCTCGGGAAGCGCGCGCTCGAGCACGCCCGTCGTCTCGAGGAACCGCCACGTTCGGGCATCGCCGGTACGCAGCACCTCGAACAGCCGGCGGGATGCTTCGCGGTCCCATCGCATCGGCGTGTCGCCGAGATCGCCGAGGTAGTCCAGGAGCAGCGTGCGTCCGGGTTGCACGCCGCCCCGGCTGATCGCCTGCGCGGCTTCGAGCGCGAGCGAGAGCGCGAGACCCTCGGGCGGCGATCCGGCGAGATCGACCACACCATCTCGCCTCACCAGCCAGCGTCCGCCGGGAGGCGCAGCGCTCGGGTGCCGTCGCTCCGCGCGTCCGGCGCGCAGCTGTTGGAGTCGCCAGCGCAAGAGCGGCGGCGCGATCAGCGTCGTGGCCAGCACGACCAGCAGTAGCGCCGCGTACTGATCCTGGTCGAGGATCGTCTCGCGCAGCCCGATGGTCGCGAAGATCAGCCCGACCTCACCGCGCGGGAGCATGCCCAGGCCGATCAGTCGCTTGTCGCCCGGCGCCCCCGCTGCCCCGACCGCCGCGACGAGTTTCCCGATCACCGCCACCGCGAACAGGGCCCCGCCGATGGCGAGCACCGTCGGGTCGAAGAACGCCTCGACCTTGGCGTCGATGCCGATCTCGAGGAAGAACACCGGGATGAACAGATGGCCGACGGGAGCAAGGTCGCGGCTGATGCGGTCGGAGACGGTGCTGCGCGACAGCGACAGCCCGGCGACGAATGCGCCCACGATCGGCGCGAGCTGCGCGGCGTCGGCGAGCTCGGCGAACGCGAGCGTGAACGCGAGCGCCAGTGCGACCACCGTTCCCGCCGAACGGGCGTACCGGTGGAGGAACTGGAACAGGGGCGGCGCCGCCCGGGCGCCCACGGCGGTGGTGGCGACGAGGAAGGCGAGCGCGACGGCGAAGATGCCGAGCACGCTCAGCACCGAAACCGAACCCTCGGACACGATCCGCACCACGACGGTCAGGATCACGAGCCCGAGAACGTCGTCGGCGACCGCCGCCCCGAGCACGGTTCTCGCCTCGATGGTGGCCAGCGCGCGCAGGTCGCTGAACACGCGGGCCGTGATCCCCACGCTCGTGGCCGCCAGCGCGGCGCCGAGGAACAGCGCCGTCTTCGCGTCGTAGCCGAACAGCTCGGACACGCCGAAGCCACCGATCATCGGCACCACGACGCCCACCACCGCCACCGACACCGACGCCCGGCCGACGGCGCCGAGCTCGCCGAGGTCCATCTCCATGCCGACCTGGAGGAGCAGGAGGATGACGCCGATCTCGCCCAGCACCTGCAACGTCTGCTCTTGCCCGACGAGGTCGAGCACCGACGGCCCGATGACGACGCCGGCCAGGATCTCGGCGACGACCGGCGGGAAGCCGACCCGCTCCGCGATCTCCGCCGCGACCTTGGCCGCGACGAGGACGATCAGGATGTCGAGGAGGATGCTGGTGACCGACACGACGCGGCGTTGCTACTGCGCGTCGGCTCTTGGCTGCGCCGCCTGCATCAGGTACCCCCGGGACCGGACCGTGCGCACCTCGACTCCGAGCGGCGCGATGCGGCGTCGCAGACGCAGCATGTGCACGTCGAGCGCGTTGCGGGTGGGGGTGCCGTCCGGCCACGCCCGGCGGGCCAGCGTGTCGCGGCCGACCACGGCGCCGAACCGGTCGACCAGCGTGATCGCGAGGGCCGACTCGACCGGCGACAGCGCCACCCAACGGCCCCGGTAGCGCAGCAGCCCGTCGCCGTCGACCTCCGGCGCGGGCTGCTGGGTGTCGGCCCGGGAGGAGAGCCGGGCGACCCGGGCGCGCACGTCGCGATCGTCGGCCGGGAGCCGGATCCAGTCCTCGAGGCAGTCGGCCGACTCGGGCGGCTCCGACTCGCCGTTCAGGAGCAGCAGCCGGGGCGAACCCGTGTCCCGCAGCTGCCGCAACCGGGCGTCCTCCTCGGGCCAGCGCACGAGCACCACATCCATGCGGGGACGGTACGGGCGTCGTGTTTCGCGACTGTTTCGCCGTGGTGAACGGTGTTTGTTGGCGCGTCTTCCCCCAATAGCCTGTTGGTGATGAGCCAGACGCTGTCGGAGAAGGTGTGGGAACGCCACGTGGTGCACCGGGCCGAGGGCGAGCCCGACCTGCTCTACGTCGACCTGCACCTCGTGCACGAGGTCACCTCGCCTCAGGCGTTCGACGGGCTGCGCCTCAACGGCCGGACCGTCCGCCGCCCCGACCTCACCGTCTCGACGATCGATCACAACAACCCGACCACCAGCCGCGACCGCCCGGTCGAAGACCCCGTCTCCGCCAGGCAGATGGAGGTGCTGGCCCGGAACTGCGCCGAGTTCGGCATCCAGCTGTACGGGATGGGCGACCCCGGGCGCGGCATCGTGCACGTCATCGGCCCCGAGCTCGGCCTGACCCAGCCCGGGCTGACGATCGTGTGCGGCGACAGCCACACCTCGACGCACGGCGCGTTCGGCGCGCTCGCGTTCGGGATCGGCACCAGCGAGGTCGAGCACGTGCTCGCCACGCAGACGCTCCCGCAGGTGAAGCCGGGGACGATGGCCGTCACGGTCGACGGGTCGCTCGGCGCCGGGGTGACGGCCAAGGACCTCGTCCTCTCGATCATCGCCCGCATCGGCACCGGCGGCGGGATCGGCTCGATCATCGAGTACCGCGGCTCGGCGATCCGGTCGCTCTCGATGGAGGGCCGGATGACGGTGTGCAACATGTCGATCGAAGCCGGCGCCCGGGCCGGCATGGTCGCGCCCGACGACACCACGTTCGCCTACCTCGAGGGTCGCCCGTTCGCGCCGTCCGGGAAGGACTGGGAGCGCGCGCTCGACGACTGGCGCGGCCTCCCGACCGACGCCGGCGCCGCGTTCGACAAGGAGGTCGTGCTCGACGCGGCCGAGATCCGGCCGTCCGTGAGCTGGGGCACGAACCCGAGTCAGACGACGACCATCGACGACGTCGTGCCCGAACCCGACTCCTTCGCCGACCCATCAGAGCGCGAGTCGGCGCGCCGCGCGCTCGGGTACATGGGCCTCAAGGCGGGGACGCCCATGCGCGACGTCGAGGTCGACACCGTGTTCATCGGCTCGTGCACGAACTCCCGCGTCGAGGACCTCCGCGCCGCCGCCGAGGTCGTGCGCGGCCGGCGCGTCCGCGACGGTCTGCGGGCGATGGTGGTGCCGGGCTCGATGGCGGTGAAGGCGGCCGCCGAGGCCGAGGGCCTCGACACGGTCTTCGTCGATGCCGGGTTCGACTGGCGCCCCGAAGCGGGATGCTCGATGTGCCTGGCGATGAACCCCGACAAGCTGTCCACCGGCGAGCGCAGCGCGTCGACCACGAACCGCAACTTCGAGGGCCGTCAGGGGAAGGGCGGGCGCACCCACCTCGTCTCCCCCGCGGTGGCCGCGGCGACCGCGATCGCCGGCCGCTTCACGACGCCGGAGGACCTCGACTGACATGCAAGCCGTGCAGGAGATCATCGCCCGCGGTGTGCCACTGGACCGGAGCGACGTCGACACCGACCAGATCATCCCGAGCGACTGGCTGAAGCGCGTCGAGCGCACCGGGTTCGGCGAGGGACTGTTCTCGGAGTGGCGCGAACGCTCCGACTTCGTGCTCAACCAGGACCGCTTCCGGGACGCGAAGATCCTGGTCGCCGGGCCGAACTTCGGGACGGGCTCGTCGCGGGAGCATGCCGTCTGGGCGCTCGAGGACTACGGCTTCCGGGCCGTGATCTCGCCGCGCTTCGCCGACATCTTCCGCAACAACTGCCTGAAGGTCGGTCTCGTGCCGGTCGAGCTTCCGCAGGACGTCGTGACGCGCATCATGCGCATCGTCGAGGACGACCCGTCGGTCGAGATCGTGATCGACGTCGTCGACCGCCGCGTCGCCGTCCCGGCCATCGACCTCGACGAGCCCTTCGAGCTCGACGACCACACCCACCACCGCCTGCTGCACGGGCTCGACGACATCGGCCTCACGCTCCAGCGCGGCGGCGAGATCAGCGAGCTACGAAGGCCCGTCGCCCGGCGTGGCGCCGAAGGTGCCCACCTCCTAGCGCCCTCTTCCGCGAAATCCGCTGATCGAGGCGCCGCGCACCCGATACTGGTTCCCCATGCCTGGACGACCGCGCCGCCGCGAGGTACGCGCCTACCGGCGCCGCCTGGAGTCGTATGACCCGGACGAGCGCACCGGCGCCGCCACCGACCTCGCAGAGCGCGGGCTCACGCGCCGCTCGGCCACCGTGATCACCCGCTGCCTGAAGGACGAGGAGGACCGCCGGGTCAGGTTCGAGATCGCCCTCGCCGTTGCACGCACGAACGGCGGTCGATCCCGCCGGGCGCGGGTGCGAGCGGCTCCGCCGATGGGCGGTCGACGAACTCCTCGAACACGGACATCCCGTGCATAAGAGACTCGAGCAACAGCGCGGACGGAAGCGGCCTCTGCTCGCGTGGCAGGCGCCGGCGCCGCAAACCCTGAGCACCGATCACGTACCGGAACCGTAGAGAAACGTCTCGCCGACTCGACGAACCGCCACCTGCCAGCCGAGCGAGCTGAGCCGGTCCTGGAGCTCGGTTGGATCCCAATACACCTTCACGACATCGAACCGTCGCCCGTCGCGGAGGGTTCGTGGCGCGGCGGGCACGCTGCCGACGAGGTGGATGTCGTCATTCATGGTGCCCCGATCGTCTTCGTCGACGAACGCGACGCGGCCGCCGGGACGAAGGGAAGATCGTACGAGAGCCCAGAACTGGTCGAAGGTGACCGGCGGTACGTGCGACAGCCAGAAGCCGAAGAAGACGGCGTCGTACCGCCGTTCTGGCTGCCAGTCGAAGATGTCTGCGTTGACGTAGCTCACCGTGCTGTCGTCCACCTCCCGGCGGTTGCGTTCCAGCATCCGAGGCGACCCGTCGACGGCGGTCACCGTTCGTGCATGGCGGACGAGCTCGCGGGTGAAACTGCCGCTCCCACATGCGAGCTCGAGCACGTCTCCGGTGAGGGCGAGCTCGTCGATCAGCACGCGGGCCAGTTCGATCGGCATGTTGCCGCTGACTCTTCGGTCAGGGACGGCTTCGTCACCGAAGTCGGGTGCCCGGAGGTCGTAGAACTCGCGCTGCGACGCAAGGAGGCCGGCCAGCCGGTCGGCTTCGTCGGTGCCTTCGTCCACCGGCAGCCTCCCGACTCGCAGCCCTACCCCGGCTTCACCCCCGCGAGGAGCGCGATCTCGCGCCACTTCCAGTGGCAGTCGACCTGCTCGAAGCCGATCTCGCGCAGCCAGGTCAACTGCGTCTCGACGGCGACGAGCTTGTTCGACGGGTCGTCCTCGGCCGGGGTCTTGCCGATGGCAGCGAGGAAGTCGACGTGCAGCTCGGGCGTCGCCGAGTCGACGTGCTCGAGGTTGAGGAAGCGCCCGCCCGGCTCGAGCAGCTCGAACACCTCCCCGTACAGCGCCCGCTTGCGCTCGTCGACGCAGTGATGGATCGCGAAGCTCGAGACGACGAGGTCGAAGGTCCCGAGCGCCGGCAGCGGAGCGTCGAGGTCGTGCTCGACGATCTCGACGCCGGAGTCACCGGCGAACCGCTCCCGGGCGAGCCCGAGCATCTCGGCCGAGAAGTCGACACCGACACCGTCCGCTTCTGGGTGCACGCTCCGTACGAGCCCGAGCGTGTAGCCGTCGCCGGTACCGAGGTCGAGCACACGGCGCGGCGCGGCCGGGAGCAGCTCGGTCAGCACCGCGAACCCCTCCATGCGGTGCGGGAGGTCGTCGCGTTCACGCAGGTACCGCTGGGCCCACGCCGACTCGCTCCACAGGTTGACGGGCGCGCTCACGGCCCGATCTCGATCTCGCGTTCCTCGCCCCGCTCGCGCAGACGCACGATCCGGTTGACGGCGTTCAGGTAGGCCCGGGCCGAAGCCTCGACCACGTCGGTCGACACGCCCCGTCCGGACACCTTGAAGCCGTCGGCCTCCATCTGGACCACGACGTCGCCGAGCGCGTCGCCGCCGCCCGTCACCGCGTGCACCTGGAAGTCCGTGAGCCGCCCCTCGACGCCTGTGGCGGCGGCGATGGCGGCGATGGCGGCGTCGATCATCCCGTTGCCGGAACCCTCGGCGTCGATCTTGCCGTCGCCGTTCGCCACCACGACCTTCGCCGTCGGCGTCGACGACATGCCGCCCGACAGCGTCAGGTCGACGAGGTCGAACCGGTGCACGTACCCGGTGCCGAGCTCCTCGGCCACGATCGCCTCGATGTCGGCCTCGGTGATCTGCACCTTGCGGTCGGCGAGCTCCTTGAACCGGGTGAACGCCGCGTTCAGCGCGTCACCCTGGATCTTGATGCCCATCTTCCCGAGCGAGTCCGCGAACGCATGCCGGCCCGAGTGCTTGCCCAGGACGATCTGCGCCGCCTCCTGGCCGACCGTGTTGGCGTCCATGATCTCGTAGGTCTCGGGATCCTCGAGCACGCCGTGCTGGTGGATGCCGGCCTCGTGCGCGAAGGCGTTCCGACCGACGACGGCCTTGTTGTACTGGACGGGATAGCCGGTGAGCCGCGACACGATGCGCGACGTGCGCGCCAGCTCCTCGGTGCGCACGTTCACGTCGAGGTGACCGAAGTAGTCACTCCTCGTCTTGATCGCCATCACGATCTCCTCGAGGGCGGCGTTGCCGGCCCGCTCCCCGAGCCCGTTGATGGCGCACTCCACCTGCCGGGCGCCGGCGCGCACGCCGGCGAGCGAGTTCGCGACGGCCAGGCCGAGGTCGTTGTGGCAGTGCGTCGACACGACGTAGTCGCCCCGGACGCGGGCGAGCACGTACGAGATGAGCTCGGCGAACTCCTCCGGCACGCCGAACCCGACGGTGTCGGGGATGTTGATCGTGGTCGCGCCGTTGTCGACGGCGACCTGGCACACCTCGCACATGAAGTCGGCGTCCGAGCGGCTGCCGTCCTCGGGCGAGAACTCCACGTCGTCGCAGTAGCCCTTCGCCCGGGCGACGCCTGCCGCCGCTTCGTCCTTGACCTGGTCCTCGGTCATGCGAAGCTTCTTCTTCATGTGGATCGGGGACGTCGCGATGAAGACGTGGATGCGCGGACGCTCGGCGTGCCGCACCGCTTCCCACGCGCGGTCGACGTCCTTGAAGCCGGTGCGCGACAGGCCGGCGATCGTCGACCCGCGCACACCCTTGGCGATGGCCTCGACGGCGTCGAAGTCGCCCTGGCTCGCGATCGGGAACCCCGCCTCGATGATGTCGGTACCGAGGCGCGCCAGCTGCTCGGCGATCTCGAGCTTCTCGCCCACGTCCAGCGAGATGCCGGGCGACTGCTCGCCGTCCCGCAGCGTCGTGTCGAAGATCCGTACCTGGTCCATCTCGATCTCCCCGATCCGTCTCATGGTCTTTCGTGGCAACGAAAAACCTCCCCGGCCCGTAGGCACGAGGAGGCGTCCGCGAGCACCGAAAGGCGCTCGCAACTAGGTAAGGAGCAGGCTCTGGGCGCGCAGTTCCTTGGTCATGGTCCAGTAATGGTCGCAGGCGGTCGGGGGAAGAGTCAACTTCTTTCGCGCGTGCGAGACTCTGCCCGTCGAAGGAGGGGACGGCCGTGAGGCGATTGGTGAGGCGAGTGTTCATGCTGAGCGTGGTGGCGGGCACCGCCTACGCGGTCTGGCGGTGGTTCGAGTCGCAGCGCTCCGACTCGGGCTTGAGCTGGGAGGCCCAGCCGGCCCCGTTCCCGCCCCAGCCCCGCGCCGAGAGCTCTCCCGCCCCGGCGAAGCCGGTGACCACGGACCGACCCCGTGACTGCGACCGAGCCCGTCGCGGCGCAGGCCGCGCCGGCGAGTGGCGGGGACGCGTGGGTCGAGCCGACCGAGGGCACGTGCCCGGCGAGCCACCCGGTGAAGGCGAAGATGTCGAGCAAGATCTTCCATGTCGAAGGCGGTCTCAACTACGCGCGGACGCACCCCGACCGCTGCTACCGGGACCCCGCGGCCGCCGAGGCCGACGGCCTGCGCAAGTCGGCGCGCTGAACGGCGAGGGCCTAAGCCAGCTCGATCGCCTTGGCGTCGACGACGCCGCGTTCGGCTCGGAGCGCGTCGACCACGTCGGGTGGGACCGGGGTCGTCGTGGTCAGCGCCATGAGCGCGGCTTCGCCGGACGGGCTCTTGCCCACGCGCATGTCCTCGATGTTCACGCCGGCGGCGCCGAGGATCGAGCCGACCGTGCCGATCATGCCGGGGACGTCCTCGTTCCGGACGACGACCATGTGGCTCGCCGGCGGGACCTCGATGCTGTGGTCGTCGATGCCGACGATGCGGGCCTCGCCGCGTTGTCCGGTGAGCGTGCCGGCGACGTGGACGGGACGTCCGCTCACCTTGCCTCTGAGCGTCACCAGGTTCACGTAGTCCCTCGACGACGACGTCTTCGTCTCCCGGAGCTCGAGGCCCCGCATCTGCGCCAGCTGAGGCGCGTTCACGAACGACACCGGCTCGTCGACGACCGGGGCGAGGACGCCACGCGTGATGGCGAGTGTGAGCACGCGGCAGTCGTAGTCCGCGATCTCACCCTCGTAGGTGACTTCGAGCGTGTCGGGCACGGCGCCGGCGAGCGCCGTGAACAGCGCGCCGAGGCGCTCGGCGAGCGGGAGGAACGGTCGCACCGTCTCGGACGCCTCGGTCGCAGCGACGTTCACCGCGTAGGGCACGAAGTCGCCGCGCAGCGCGAGCACGACCTGCTCGGCAATGGTCTGCCCCGCCTTGTCCTGGGCCTCGGCGGTCGACGCGCCGAGGTGCGGCGTGACGACCACGTTGTCCAGCTCGAACAACGGTGATGCGGTCGTCGGCTCCTCTTCGAAGACGTCGAGGGCGGCGCCGGCGATCCGCGACTCGCGCAGCGCCTCGTCGAGCGCCTCCTCGTCGACGATGCCGCCCCGCGCGGTGTTCACGATTCGCAGCGTCGGCTTCGCCTTGGCGAGGACGTCCCGGCCGATGAGGCCGATCGTCTCCGGCGTCTTCGGGAGGTGCACGGTGAGGAAGTCGGCCGTCGCCACGAGGTCCTCGAGTGCGGGGACGAGCTGGACACCGAGCTGGCGGGCCCGTTCGTCGCTGACGTACGGGTCGTAGGCGGCGAGGCGCATGCCGAAGGCGTGGCCGCGCTGGGCGACCATCACGCCGACACGGCCCAGGCCGACGACGCCGAGCGTCTTGCCGTTCAGCTCGACGCCCTCCCATCGGGAACGGTTCCAGCTGCCACCGCGCAGGTCGCGGTCGGCCTGCGGGATGTTGCGGGCCTGGGCGAGCAGGAGCGCGATCGTGTGCTCGGCCGCCGACAGCACGTTCGATTGCGGTGCGTTGACGACCATCACGCCGCGGCGCGTCGCCGCGGCGACGTCCACGTTGTCGAGGCCGATGCCGGCCCGTCCGACCACGACCAGGTCGGGGGCCGCGGCGAGCACCTCCCCCGTCACGGGCGTCGCGCTGCGGACGATCAGCGCGGCCGCATCGTGCACGGCCTCGAGCAGCTGGTCGGGATCGAGGTCGAGGCGTTCGTCGACGTCGAGACCCGCAGCGTTGAGCGCCTCGATCCCGCGCGGTGCGATCTGCTCGGCAACGAGGACACGCGAAGGCACCTGTGCTTCTCCTTGTCAGGCGAGGAGCTTGGCGATGCGCTGGACGCCTTCCTCGATGTCTCCGTCGGAGACCGCGAACGTCAGGCGCGCGTACCCGGGGGCGCCGAAGGCCTCGCCGGGGACGATGGCGACCTTGGCCTCGTCGAGCAGCACCGAGGCGAGCTCGATCGTGTTGCGCGGCGTCCGCCCCGCGATCTCGCGTCCGAGCACACCCTCGAAGGACGGGAAGCAGTAGAAGGCGCCCTGCGGCTCGATGCAGGTCACGCCCGGGATCGCCGACAGCAGCTCGTGCATGCGACGACCGCGCCGTTCGTACGCCGTGCGCATCGCCGCCACGGCCTCGAGGTCGCCGTGCAGCGCGGCGATCGCCGCCCGCTGCGACACGTTGCCGACGTTCGACGTGGAGTGAGACTGGAGGTTGATTGCGGCCTGCATCACGTCGGGAGGCCCGACGATCCAGCCGACCCGCCACCCGGTCATCGCGTACGTCTTGGCGACGCCGTTCAGGATCAAGGTCGTGGCGGCGAGGTCGGAGATCAGGCCCGGCATCGACGTGAACTCGTGCTTGCCGTACGTCAGGTGCTCATAGATCTCGTCGGCGATCACCCAGACGTCGTTCTCGAGGGCCCACCGTCCGATGGCCTTCATCTCGGCGGGTGGATACACGGCGCCACTGGGGTTGCCGGGCGACACGAAGAACAACGCCTTCGTGCGCGGCGTCCTGGCCGCGTCGAGCTGCTCGACCGTCACCCGGAACTCGGTGGCCTCGGTGGTCGGCACGACGACGGGCTCACCGCCGGCGAGCGAGATCGCCTCGGGGTACGTCGTCCAGTACGGGGCAGGCAGCAACACCTCGTCGCCGGGGTCGACGATCGTCTGCAGCGCCTCGTACACGGCGTGCTTGGCCCCGTTCGTGACGAGCACCTGCGACGCCTCGCAGTCGACGCCCGAGTCACGGCGGGTCTTCTCGGCGATGGCGAGGCGAAGCTCGGGGAGTCCCGCGGTCGGCGAGTAGCGGTGGTTGCGAGGGTCACGGGCCGCCTCGACCGCCGCCACGACGACGTGCTCCGGCGTCGGGAAGTCGGGCTCGCCGG
The DNA here is from genome assembly GCA_963768605.1 of uncultured Actinomycetes bacterium. Lineage (GTDB taxonomy): Bacteria > Actinomycetota > Acidimicrobiia > IMCC26256 > JACDBD01 > JALZAA01. The sequence continues at coordinate 481,833 of CAVYIP010000022.1, forward strand.
CGCCGAACCCGATGACGTCCTCGCCCGCAGCCTGGAGCGCCTTCGCGCGGGCGTCGACGGCGAGCGTGGCCGATTCCGTGATCGCGGTTGCCCGGCGCGAGACGCGCGTCATGCCGCCATCGTGGCACGCGCCCGCGGCCCCAGGGCGAGTTTTGTCACTACCAGCCTGAGCAGGCGCGACGGCGGTGAACAGGGCCTCCGCCCCGTCGCTGACCTGCTCCGACGAGGGTCAGGCGACGGCAGCCGTCTCGAACGATCCGAGATCGGCGAGGCGAGGATCGTTCGAGAAGACCTCGACGATCGGCTCGTCGAGGCTGAGACGGCGCTGCACCACGCGCACGAAGTTCTCCTGGTTCCAGAGCATGAGCGTCACCGCGATGCCGGCCTCGCCGGCGCGTGCCGTGCGACCCGAGCGGTGCAGGTACGCCTTCTCGTCCTCGGCCGGGTCGTAGTGCACGACCACGTCGACGTTGTCGACGTGGATGCCGCGGGCCGCCACGTCGGTGGCCACGAGCACGGCCAGCTTGCCCTTGGAGAAGTCGGAGAGCGCTCGTTCGCGTGCGCCCTGGCGGAGGTCGCCGTGGATGGCGCCGGCGCGCACGCCCTCGCGGCGTAGCTGGCTGACCAGCCGGTCGGCACCGCGCTTGGTGCGCACGAAGACGAGCGTCCGCTCCGCGCCGCGGCTGATGGCGGCGGCGACCTTCACCTTGTCCATCTGGTGGACGTGCAGGAACCGGTGCTCCATCTCGTCGACCGTCGCCTCCGGCGATTCGACCTCGTGCCTGACGGGATCGTGCATGTACCGGTTGACGAGCTGTCGCACGCCGCCGTCGAGGGTGGCCGAGAACAGCATCGTCTGATGCTCGGACTGGATGCGGTGCAGCAACTTCTGGACCTGGGGCATGAAGCCGAGGTCGGCCATCCGGTCGGCCTCGTCGACGACGAGCACCTCGACCGCATGGAGTGACAGCTCGCGTCGTTCGAGGAGGTCGATGAGCCGCCCCGGGGTACCGACGACGGCGTCGACGCCCTTGTGCAGCGCGGCGATCTGCCGCTCCATCGACGCGCCGCCGTAGACGGCGGAGACGCGTATGCCGCGTACCTTGCCGAGGGGAGCGAGGACGTTCTTGACCTGGTTGGCGAGCTCGCGGGTCGGGGTGAGCACGAGAGCGCGGGGCGCCTTCGGCTCCGCCCGCCCGATTCGCTCGAGCAGCGGAAGCCCGAACGCGAGCGTCTTCCCCGAGCCGGTCTTGGCCTTGCCGCAGAGGTCGCGGCCGGCCAGGGCGTCGGGGATCGTGAGGGCTTGGATCGGGAACGGTTCGGTGATGTCGTCGCGCGCGAGCGCGTCGACGAAATCGGCTGGGACGCCGAGTGTTTCGAACGTGGGTGACAAGAGGGAACTCGCTTTCGTTCTCTTGGGGCTCGTTGGTATTGGTAGCGCCCGCCGCATACTGCGGCGGTGGGTCCCCTCGGAACCCGTGCGCGAGCCGCGAACGGAAGCGATGAGGTGACCCGCGAGCCGTGCCGTTGTGGAGGCTTTGTGCTCGCCTGACTCATAGTACCAGGTCAGGGGCACAAACGGTGGCGCACGCGCGCGCGAGAGGCGGGTACGTTCGGTTGCGATGGAGTACGTGCCGGGCGAAGGCGAGGACGAGACCATCCTCGACGTGCTGGGGGAGCTCGAGTCGCTCGGGTTCACCGGCCAGTTCATGCCCCGTGACGGCGGGCAGGTCGAGTGCCTCACCTGCCACCGCCTCTCCCCCGCCGACGAGACCGTGTTCCGGCAACTGCGGCGCCTCGAGGGCGCGTCCGACCCCGACGACATGCTGGCGGTGGTCGGCCTGGCGTGCCCGCACTGCAGCGCGCAGGGCACGGCGGTGCTCGGCTTCGGCCCGGAAGCCGCCGCCGTCGACACCGAGGTGCTCGAGCTCCTCGAGGACGCGCGCCGCCGCCAAGCCGAGGGGGAGGCGCAGTGACCACCCCCGACGCGATCGTCATCGGCAGCGGCCCGAACGGTCTCGTCGGCGCCAACCTGCTCGCCGACCAGGGGTGGGAGGTTCTCGTCCTCGAGGCGCAGCCCGACCCCGGTGGCGCCGTGCGGAGCGGCGAGCTGACCGAGCCCGGCTTCGTGCACGACCGGTTCAGCGCGTTCTACCCGCTGGCGGCGGCTTCACCGGTCATCCGCACGCTCGGGCTGGAGGACTTCGGGCTTCGGTGGCGCCACGCGCCGGTCGCGCTCGCGAACCCGACGCCGGACGGCGCCTGCGCGGTGCTCTCGACCGACGTCGACGAGACCGCGGCGTCGCTCGACAACTACGCCCCCGGCGACGGCGCGGCCTGGCGCGAGCTGTACGCACAGTGGCAGCGGGTCGGCCGGCATCTCGTCGACGCACTGTTGACGCCGTTCCCGCCGATCCTCGCCGGCGGTCGCCTGGCCGCCGCGGTCGGGCCCCGTGAGTGGGCACGCTTCGCGCGGTTCGCGCTGCTCCCCGTCCGCACGATGGCGGAGCAGACCTTCTCCGGCACGGGCGGCGCGTTGCTGCTTGCCGGCAACACCCTGCACACCGACCTCGGGCCCGAACAGACGCTGGGCGGGTTCTTCGGCTGGGTGCTCGCGTCGCTGGGCCAGGAGCACGGGTTCCCCGTCCCCGAGGGTGGCGCCGGTTGTCTCACCGACGCGCTCGTGCGTCGCCTCGAGGCGCGCGGCGGGCGGGTCGTCTGCTCGACCGCCGTGACGTCCGTGGAGGTGCGCGGCCGGCGCGCGGTAGCGGTACGCACCGAGCACGGGGACGAGATCGGCGCGGCACGCGCGGTGCTCGCCGACGTGGGAGCGCCCGCGCTCTACGGCTCGCTCGTGCGTCAGGAGCATCTCCCGGCGCGCGTCCTCGAGGGCATGCGCGGGTTCTCGTACGACCACGCGACGGTGAAGATCGACTGGGCGCTCGACGGCCCCGTCCCGTGGTCGGCGGAGCCGGCCCGGCGCGCGGGCACGGTGCACCTCGGCGATTCGCTCGACCATCTCAGCGAGGTGGCGGCGCAGCTCGCGACCGGCCGCATCCCGGCCCGGCCGTTCGTGCTCATCGGGCAGATGACCACGAGCGATCCGACCCGGTCGCCGCCGGGGACGGAGAGCCTCTGGGGCTACACGCACGTGCCGCACCGCCCGCTCGGCGACGCCGGGGGCGACCTCTCGGGCAAGTGGGACGAGCGGGAGACCGAAGTGTTCGTCGCGCGCGTCGAGCGCGAGCTCGAGGCGCGGGCGCCGGGTTTCACCGACCGGGTCGTCGGCCGCAACGTCCTCACGCCGCCGATGCTCGAGGCGGCCGACGCCAACCTCGTCGGCGGCGCCGTCAACGGGGGCACCGCGCAGCTGCACCAGCAGCTGATCTTCCGACCCACCGTCGGGCTGGGCCGGGCCGAGACCCCGATCCGCGGGCTGTACCTCGCATCGGCGTCCGCGCATCCCGGGGGTGGCGTGCACGGCGCGTGCGGCGCCAACGCGGCGCGCGCGGCGCTGGCGGCAGATGCCCGGCGACGCTTCGTCGCCGCGCTCTCCCGCTAGCTACCAGGGCATCGAGACGCCGCCGTTGGGGCGGATCGTCTGACCCGTCACGAAGGACGCCGCGTCCGACACGAGATAGAGGATCGTCCACGCGATGTCCTCGGGCGTGCCGATGCGTCCCAACGGCGACATCGCGCCGAAGCGTTGCTTGTACTGCTGCAGGCGCTCCTCGTTGACGGTGCCGTCGGCGTCGACGAAGTGCTGGCGCGAGAAGTTCGTGAGGATGACCCCGGGGGCGAGCGCGTTCACCCGGATGCCGGCCTGGCCCGCTTCCATCGCCAGCGTCTTGGTGAGCATGGCGACAGCGGCTTTCGTCATCGCGTAGCAGGCCAGCGTGGGCGCGGGCGTGTCGATGGCGCCGGACGAGATGTTGATGATGCTCCCCGACTTCTGCGGGGTCATGACCCGCAGGGCGGCCTGGCATCCGTAGAACACGCTCTTGAGGTTGATGGCGAGGATTCGCTCGAACTCGTCGTCGGTCACGTCGGCGACCATCTGGTTGTGGGGGATGCCGGCGATGTTGCCCATGATGTCGACGCGGCCGTACTCGCCGGCGGCCCGGTCGACGAGCGCGTCGATGTCGGCCCGCTTCGTGACGTCGGTGCGCACCGGGAGCGCCGTCCCGCCGCGCGACCCGATCTCGTCGGCGGCGGCCTGGGCGCCCTTCTCGTCGATGTCGCCGAGCACGACGGTCGCGCCCGCGCCCGCCAGCACCTGGGCGGTCGACCGGCCGATGCCGCTGGCGGCGCCGGTGAGCACTGCGACCCGGCCCGACAGATCGAACGCCTCGTCGATGCCGGACGTTGCGGTCACGTCAGCCATGCCGTCCTCCGTGTGACAACGCGGTGAGGGCTTCGAGCCTACGCAGCCGCGTCAGAAATACGCAGATCGAGTGTCAAGCTGTTCATTGATGAACGAGCTCACCGTCGTCACGCTCAACCTCCACGGAGGGCAGCGCAACCGGGGCATCTCGACCCCGCGCCTGCGCCAGCACGGCCCGCCGCCGGAGAAGGCGGCGACCAACGGAGCGTTCGACGTGGCCGGCGCCCTGCGCTCGTTCGACGCCGACGTGCTCGTCCTGCAGGAATCGTGGTGGCCCGACGAGGGTGCCGCCGCCGTCGACCTCGTGGCCGCCGACTCCGGCGCGACCGTCCACTGGGCGTCGTTCGGCCGCGGGATCGTCGAACCGTGGCCGCACATCATCTCGGCGCGGCCACACCGGGCGTGCGGCCGGATCGGCCTGGCGGTCGTGAGCCGTGTGCCGTCACGGCTGGTCGAGACGATCCCGGTGGGCGACGTCCCCGGCGATCCGGCGTTGCGCCGGTGCGCGTTGCACCTGGCGCTCGACGTCGGCGGCCTCGATCTCGACCTCGTCGCCGTGCACCTCAGCTCACGACTGCCGTACGCGCCGCCGATGCAGATCCGCAATCTCCGGCGGCGGCTCCCTCCGCCCGACCGGCGCGCCGTGATCGTCGGCGACTTCAACCTGTGGGGCCCGGCGGTGACGGCGTTGCTTCCCGGTTGGCGCCGCGCCGTCCGCGGGCGCACGTGGCCCGCGCACCGGCCGCACAGCCAGATCGACCACGTGCTCGTGCGCAACGGCGTCGAGGTCGTCGACGCCGCGGTGCTCGACGAGGTCGGCTCCGACCACCGACCGGTCCGGGTGACGCTCAGGCCGGTCTAGCCGCGGTGTGTCAGACGCCGGGCAAGCCGACGTCGGCGCGCATCTCGTTGTAGACGGCGAGCACCTTGCCGGCGTAGTCGGGAGCAGCGGCCCAGTTGCCATTGCCCATGTCGTTCCAGTTCGGCGCCTTGCCCTTGGGGTTCACCGCGCTGAAGACCGGGTCGGCGCACGGCGTCGCCAGCGGCGGCTGCGAGCAACTCGTCGCGGACGGGTCGGCGTACGCGCGCAGGTGCTGGATCTGCGCGCGGACCCCGGTCTCGCCGTCGGGGAAGGACTTCCCGAGGAAGCCGCCGTAGTTGTTCTGCTCGCACTGCACCGAACCGCCGTAGCGGAACCAGCCGGTCTCGACGATCGACTGCGCGAACGCAATGTCGCCGCGGACGTTCTCGGCGTTGCCGTGCCACACGAAGTACGCGGTCAATTCCTCCACCGACACGGTCAGGCACGGCGAGCCGGGGGGCTGGTGGGCCCAGAAGTACCCGGCCATCTGCTCGGCGCTGAGGTCCGACTGCCCCATGACCGGGACGGACCGCCGCCCGACGCGCCGGAACAGCCTGACGGCCGCGAGCGCCAGCGCCGACCGACGACGGCGAACGCGAGCGAAGCGACGGGATCGCACGAGACGGGTCATCGGTCTGCGAAGCGCATGCTTGAGGGAGAATGTTGCCAGAGTTGCTCGAGTGGTTCGAGGGGCCAGGAGGTAGCCGCGATGGCTCGAAAGCGAGACCTACGATGCGAGGTCGTGACGACAGCACCCCGCATCGGGCTGGTCCTGGGCGCCGGCGGGGTGATCGGCCACGCCTACCACGCCGGTGTGCTCGACGGTTTGTGCGACGCGACGGGCTGGGACCCGCGTGACGCCGAGGTGATCGTGGGGACGTCGGCCGGCTCGGTGGTCGGAGCCCTGCTGCGGGCGGGCTTCTCGGCCCGGGACCTCGCCGCCCGCTCGACCGGCGATCCCGTCTCACCCGAGGGGGCCGAGCTCGTGCGCCGGGCCGGCATGGGTGACGGTGCGGCGCGCTTTCCCGACCGGCCCGACCCGCCGCCGGGGGCTCCCGCGCATGGCGTCTCCTTCCCTCCTCATGCGGGCGGCGCTGCGACCGTTCTGGATGAACCGGCCCGGCGTGATGCTGGCCGGCGCGCTCCCGGCGGGGGCGGTGCCGACCGAGCTCGTCGCGGCCGCGTTCCGCCCGCTGTTCGGGTCCGAATGGCCCGAGCGGAACCTGTGGCTGACCGCGGTGCGCCTCCGCGACGGGAACCGTGTCGTGTTCGGCCGCCCCGGCGCGCCGCCGGCGCCGGTTGCCGACGCGGTGGCGGCGTCGTGCGCCATCCCGAGCTTCTTCGAGCCGGTGACGATCGGTGGCGTCCCGTTCGTCGACGGGGGCGCACACTCCCCCACGAACGCCGACTTGTTGGCCGAACCGCGAGCTCGACCTCGTCGTCGTGAGCTCGCCGATGTCGGTGGCGGGCAACCGGCTCCGTCCGTGCGCTCGACCTGCCCGCCCGCCGACTGTGCCGCTTCTACCTGGGTCAGGAAGTGGCGCGCATCCGCCGGCGCGGTGTGCCCGTCCTCGCGTTCCAACCCACCGGCGACGACCTCAAGGTGATGGGCATGAACGCCATGAACCCCGCCCGCCGCGGCCCGGTGACGACGCAGGCGCGCGAATCAGCCCTGAAGAAGCTCGAACGCGACGATGTTCAGTCAGTTCTCGGCAGCCTGAAGGCCGTTCTCCGGACCTGAAGTCTTCCGAGAAGCTCAGCCGGCGGTCTGCTCCAGCTGCATGCGCTCGTACTCGGCGCCGGTGTCCTCCCAGTCCTCGTACTCGAGGACGCCGAGCTCGCCGAACTTCTGGCGGAGCCAGCCGTCGCCGGCGTCGAGGAGCCCGAGCTTCTTGAGGTTCGGGACGATCTTGGAGAACAGCATCTTGCGGAACTCGCGCTGGAGCGGCGAGTCGAGCATCGTGCGCGTGCACTCCTTCACCGGCAGACCCGCCCACTCCCAGACCTCCTGGCCGAGGAAGCGGTCGCGCATCTTGACCGCGGCTTCGTAGCAGAACTCCTGCCGCTCGCGGATATCCGCGCCGTCGAGGTCCTGGTACGCCTCCTTGAGCGACATGACCCCGAACGCGACGTGCCTCGCCTCGTCGGCCATGACGTACCGGGTGATCTGCTTCAGCAGCGGATCCGGCGACGTCTGGTACTGGAACCCGAACGCGGCCAGCGCCAGACCCTCGACCATGATCTGCATGCCGAGGTAGGTCATGTCCCAGCGCGCGTCGGACAGGACGTCGTCGAGCAGCGCACGCAGATGCACGTTGATGGGGAATTCGTGCGCCATCTTCTCCTTGAGGTACTTGGCATAGACCTCGACGTGACGCGCTTCGTCCATGACCTGCGTCGCGGCGTAGTACTTGGCGTCGATCCACGGCACCTGCTCGACGATCTTCGCGGTGCAGATGAGCGCGCCCTGCTCGCCGTGCATGAACTGCGACAGGACCCACGCCTGCTGGGCGGCGCCGAGATCGAACCACTCGTCTTCGGAGAGCTTCTCGAACGGCGTGCCCGCACGATCGAGCGCCATGGTCGTGTTCAACGGGTTGTTCGGGTCGCGGGCGATCTTCCACGGGTCGACGTCGATGTCCCAGTCGATGTCGGTGGAGACGTTCCACATCGACGTCTTCGCCTTCTCGTAGAGCTTGCTCAAAGCTTCGCGGCTGCGTTCGTAGTCCCACGTGAACAGCGCGTCACCTGCCGAGCGCACGTTGTGGACGGCCTCACGCTTCTCGGCGTCGGAGACGGTCTCGGCGAGCTCCTCCACCGTTCCCGAACGGATCTCCTGCTCGTCGACCGCCATGGCGATTTCCCTTCGTTTCTCTCGACTTCGTCGTCAGTACTGCTTCGCAGCGGGGGGTTCCGCGGATGCTCCAGCTTCGTCGCTTCCGTCCTCGCCTGCCAGCTTCAGCAATTCGGACATTCCGTCCTCGACGCCCCGGCACAGGACCCCGATGTCGGGCGCGGTGTCGTAGTCGCCGGTGACGCCGAAGTTGAGCATCCCGTTGTAGGAGAAGATCGCGACACCCATCCGCAGGTGCCCGGCGATCGGGACGAACGGGAACGCCTCGAGCATCTGCCGGCCACACGCGTAGAGCGGGAACTGCGGCCCGGGGACGTTCGTAGTCACCGTGTTCACGTTGCGCTGCGGGATGCGGAACGCGACGCGCGTCCCCAGCGCGAGGAGGAGCGCGGGCGCAAAGCCCGACAGCGATGTCAGCACCTCGCCCGCGACGGCCTGCTTGGACTCCTTGAGCCCGGCCATCTGCGTCCGGATCGCGTCGAGTCGTTCGGCGGGGTCGGAGATGCCGACCGGGAGCTCGGCGAACATCGCCGAGACGCGGTTGTTGTACTTCCCGCGCTCGTCGGCGAGGCGCACCGACACCGGCACGAGCGTGCGCACGACCCGCCCGACCGGGGATTCGTCGCGCGCCACGATCAAGTCACGGAACCCCCTGGTGAGCACCGTGAGCACGACGTCGTTCACCGTGCCCCCGAGCGCGGAGCGGACGCGCTTCACGTCCGCCAGCGTGGTGTGCGCCCAGTCCCAGCGTCGGTGTGGACCGATCGGGCCGTTGAGCGACGACTCCACCGTCGGCCGCACGAGGCCGGCCATCGAAGCAACGCCGCGACCGGCATCGGCGAACAGCTCTGCGAGCTGGCGCCACCCCCGGGCGGCGGAGCGCATCGCCCGGAACTGCTCGTACGGGCTCGCGACGAGGTCTCCGATGGCCTCGCTCACGAGCCGAACGTCGGACGGCTCCGGCTCCGGTCGCCACGTGTCGAGGTTCGCCGGCGGCGGCTCGCGCTCGGGGTCGAGCATCACCGCGAGCAGATCGGAGCCGGACACGCCGTCGACCATGCAGTGATGCACCTTCGACACGAGCGCCCAGTGGCCGTCCTGGAGCCCCTCGACCATCCACATCTCCCACAGCGGCTTGGTGCGGTCGAGCTGCTGAGCCATGAGCCGGCCGACGAGGTTGCGCAGCTCCTGGTCGCCGCCCGGCGGTGGCAGTGCCGTGTGACGCAGGTGGTAACCGAGGTTGAAGTGCGTGTCGTCGACCCACACCGGGCGGCCCAGGTCGAACGGGACGAAGCGCACCTTCTGGCGGTAGCGCGGTACGAGCGGGAGCTTGCCGGCGACGAGGTCGGCGTAGTCGCCGTAGTTCGGGGCCGGGCCCTCGAAGATCCCGACCGAGCCGATGTGCATGTGGTTCGTGGCGTTCTCGACGTGCAAGAACGATGCATCCAGCGGACTCATGCGATCCATAGCGCCTCCGGTGGGACGCTCGGAGGGTACCGCGACGGTCTACCCGTTGCCGCTGTCGTCGCGAACCGACGGCCGGCCGTCAGTAGGCGAGCAGGGCGCGCAGGTCGCGGGCGATGTCGTCGACCTGCGGGAGCACCGCGTGCTCGAGCGTCGGCTCGTACGGGACCGGCGTGTCGAGCGCGGCGAGGCGCCAGACGGGCGCGTCGAGATCCTCGAAGCACTCGTCCGCGATCCACGCCGCGACCTCGGCGCCGAACCCGCAGCGCAGGGTGTCCTCGTAGAGGACGAGCACGCGGCCCGTCTTCGCCACCGACTCGGCGACGATGTCCTGGTCCCACGGCACGAGCGTCCGCAGGTCCACGATCTCGACCGCACCGCCGTCGGGATCGATCTCACGGGCGGCGAGCTCGGCGCGGTGCACGGTCGCCCCGTACGTCACCACGGTGACGCGTTCGCCGCGCGTGACGTACGCGCCTTTGCCGAACGGCAACAACCAGTCGGCCGGTGGCATCGGATCGCGGTTGTAGCCCTGCCGGTACAGGTGCTTGTGCTCGAGGAACAGCACCGGATCCTCGTACCGGAACGCGGTTCGGAGCAGACCGACAGCGTCGCGGGCACGTGACGGGAAGGCGACGAGCAAGCCGGGGACGTGGGCGAAGATCGACTCGCCGCATTGCGAGTGCCAGATCGACCCACCGGTGAGATAACCGCCGATCGGGACGCGCAGGACCATCGGGCAGCTGAACGCGCCGTTCGACCGCCACCGCAGCGTCGCCGCCTCGGACTTGATCTGCTGCATCGCGGGCCAGATGTAGTCGAAGAACTGCACCTCGGGGCTGGGCCGCAGCCCACGTGTGCCCTGACCGATCGCGCGGCCGACGATGTTCGCTTCGGCGAGCGGCGTGTTGTAGCAGCGCGCGATCCCGAACTCGGTCTGGAGCCCGTACGTGACGCCGAACACTCCGCCCTTGCCCTGCACCTTGCCCAAGACGCGCGGGTCGGCGTCGGCGACGTCCTCGCCGAACACGCGGACGCGCTCGTCGCGCGCCATCTCTTCGTGGAGCGTGAGGCGGATCGCCTCGCCGAACGCAACGGGGTCGCCGGCGGCAGCGGGCGGTTCGGGTGGCACCTCGGTAACCGGACAGGGCCCGACGAGGTGGCGCGAGATGCTCTCGGGGTCGGGACGGGCGGCCGCCAGCGCTTCCTTGGCCGCGGCCGCGACGAGCTCGTTCGCTTCGGCCCGGACTTCCTGCGCGCGCTCGGGCGTCAGCACGCCGAGCCGGACGAGCTGGCGTTCGAGGAGCAGGATCGGGTCGTGCTCGGCTTCGTCGTCGAGCTCCTCGGCAACGCGGTACTTCTTCTGGTCGTCGGAGAGCGAGTGCGAGTACGGGCGCGTCACGGTGGCGTGGATCAGTCCCGGCCCCTGTCCCGCGCGCACGCGCTGGACCGCCTCGGCGCCCTGTGTGCGCACCTCGAAGTAGTCGCGCCCGTCGAGGACGGTCACGTGCAGGCCGCGGATGCCCATCACCATCTCCGACACGGGCGCGGGCGCCTGATCGCTTGCGCGCACCGAGATGGCGTACCCGTTGTCGGCGACCACGTAGAGCACGGGAAGGCCGAGCCGGCACGCGGTGTTCAAGCTCTCCCAGAACTCGCCCTCGGAGCACGCGCCTTCGCCGAGCGACACGTAGGTGACCTCGTCGCCGTACGCAGTGCAGCCGGGAAGGTCGCGGCCGACGATGTACCGGCCCGCCTCCGCGCAACCGACTGCCGGGAGGCACTGGCTGCCCGTCGGGCTCGACTGGCTCACGATGTTGCGCGCCGCGTCACCCCAGTGACATGGCATCTGGCGACCGCCCGACGCCGGGTCGTCCGCGCTGCCGACCGCCTGGAGCAGGATCTCCAGCGGCGTCACGCCGAGACCGAGGACGAGAGCGCGGTCCCGGTAGTAGGGGAAGAACCAGTCGTAGCCGGCGCGCAGCGACCGGGCGAGGCCGAGCAGCAGCGCCTCGTGCCCGGCGCCCGAGATCTGGAAGAAGACCTGGCTCTGCTGGCGGAGCGCGATCTCGCGGTCGTCGATCGCGCGCGAGATGCAGGCGAGGCGATGGTCGGCGAGCGCTTCGGCGAGTGGCACGTCCCCGTGCCCGTTCCGTCCGTTGGGATGGTGCGCGAGCCGATCGAACAGCTTCACCAATTCGAGGATACGACCGGAAGAACCGCGGCTGGTGGAACCCGCATGAGTACCGTGTGAATCGTGGCCACCGTCCATCCGGCCCGCCTCCGTCGACCGCGCCGAACGCGGCCGGGGTTCCGGTCACCGGTGGTGCGGCGGTTGATCGCCGAGCACCGGCTCGACACGGTCACCGTCGACGGGACCGGAGCTGCGGGGCGCGTCACCCGCGCCGACGTGTTGGCGATGGTTGCGCCGCGGCCCGAGAACCACGTCGTACCGCTCAACCGGGTGCAGCGTCTCACGGGCGAGCACATGCTGAGGTCGCTCCAGGTCGCTCCCCACGCGTTCATCGCGATGGAAGTCGACTTCGAGCGGGTGGACCAGGCCCGGCGAACCGCCGGGCTCACGTTCCTCCCGTTCGTCGCTCGCGCAGTCATCGACGCCATCGCCGCGTTCCCTCACGTGAACGCGTCGGTCGGTGACGGCGAGCTCGACCGTGCATCGCGACGTGCACCTCGGGATCGCCGTCGACCTCGATCACCAAGGCCTGATCGTGCCGGTGGTCCGCGCCGCCCAAGGCCTACGCCTCGTCGCGCTCTCCGACGAGATCGCCGGCGCTCGCCGCCCGCGCACGGGCGAAACGGCTCACTCCGGACGAGGTCGCCGGGGGCACGTTCACGATCACGAATCCCGGGACCGTCCGGCACGACGATCTCGGCGCCGATCATCCACCAGCCGCAGGTGGCCATCCTGTCGACCGACGGCGTCAAGCGGCGCCCGGTGGTGGTCGAGCTCGACGACGGCGGCGAGGCGATCGTCGTCCACGCCGTCGGGATGCTCGGCCTCAGCTTCGACCACCGGGCATTCGACGGTGCCTACGCGTCCGCGTTCCTCGCGCGCGTGCGCGACATCATCGAGACGCGCCCGTGGGGTTCTGAGCTCTAGCTACGCCACCCAGCCGGAGTCGGAGAGCTTGCGGTCGATGGCGTAGGCGGCACTGATCAACCCGAGGTGCGTGAACGCCTGGGGGAAGTTGCCCAGGTGCTCACCGTGGGGGCCGAGCTCCTCGCCGTAGAGCCCGACGTGGTTCGCGTAACCGAGCATCTTCTCGAACACGAGCCGCGCCTTCTGCACATCGCCCGAACGGGCCAGCACCTCGGCGTACCAGAACGAGCACATGTTGAACGTGCCCTCCTCGCCCATCAGGCCGTCGGACGCGGCGTCGCCGATGCGGTACCGGAACACCAACGAGTCCTCGACGAGCGTGTCCTCGATCGCCCGCAGTGTCGAAAGCCAGCGCGGGTCCATCGAGCTGATGAACTTCACCATCGGCATGAGCAGCGCCCCCGCGTCGAGCGTCTTCGTTCCCTTGTGCTGCACGAATGCCTGCTGCTCCGGATCCCAGAAGTTCGTGTAGATGTCCTCGTAGATCTCGTCACGGGTCTCCCGCCACCGCTCGTAGGGGTACGGGAACGAGCGACGGTCGGCGAGGCGGATCGCCCGGTCGACGGCCACCCAGCACATCAGCCGCGAATACAGGAACTCCTGCCGACCGCCGCGCACCTCCCACACGCCCTCGTCGGGCAGCTGCCAGTGGTCGGTCACCCAGTCCACGAGGCGGACGAGGTTTCCCCAGAGGTCGTGCGAGATCGGCGCGCCGTACTTGTTGTAGAGATACACGGAGTCCATGAGCTCGCCGTAGATGTCGAGCTGGAGCTGGTCGTAGGCGCCGTTGCCGATGCGCACCGGCGACGAGCCGGCGTACCCCTCGAAGTGGGTGAGGACCTCCTCGGTGAGATCCTTGTGCCCGTCGATGCCGTACATGACCTGCAGCGAGCCGTCGGGCCCGAGATCGTTGCAGCGGTCTTCGATCCACCGCATGAACGCGCCCGCCTCGGATGTGTACCCGAGCCTGATCAGCGCGTACAGGGTGAAGGACGCGTCGCGGATCCAGGTGTAGCGGTAGTCCCAGTTGCGCTCGCCGCCGAGCTGCTCCGGTAGGCCGCACGTGGGCGCGGCGACCAGTGACCCGAACCGGTCCGACACCAGCAGCTTCAGCACGAGGGCGGAGCGGTTCACGGTCTCCCGCCAGCGACCTTGGTACTTCGAATGACCGATCCAGTTGCGCCAGTAGTTCACGGTGTCCTTGAACGCCTCGGCGACGTAGTGGGGAGACTCCGACGGGCTAGGCCGGCCCGGCACGGCCTCTTCCATCACGAAGGCGGCGGTCTCGCCGGCGCGAAGCGTGAAGGTGCCGACCACGGCCCCGTTCTTCACCTCGAGCGGGACCTGGGAGCGCAGCCGGACGGTCCGGCCGTCGGGTCCCTCGGAGTGGAAGAGGATCTCGCCCTCGCGCACGTCGACCTTGTGGCCGGCACGGCCGTAGTCGAAGTGGGGATCGAAGATGACGTCGAACGACGACTCCCCTCGGACGCCCTTGGCCCGGCGAATGAGGGCGTGGCTGTGCTCGGCCTCGTCGGCGCCGACGGGCATGAAGTCGGACACCTCGGCGACCCCCTCCTCGTCGAGCGAGCGGGTGATCAGCACGTTCGTGTCAGGGAGGTACATCTGCTTCACGGTGCCGGAAGGGTGACAAGGCTGGATTTGAAACCGGCCGCCGTGGTGGGCATCGAGCAGGCAGCAGAAGATCGTGGCCGATCCGAAATGCGGGTACGACATGAAGTCGATCGACCCGTTGGTCCCGACCAGCGCGACCGTGTGCAGGTCACCGATGACGCCGTGGTTCTCGATCGGGAGGTACCCGCTGATGCTCATGGTGCCCTGCTTCCTCCCCACACAGCGGTCAGATCCATCTTGATGATCCCACGTTGATTCGCCGGCGACACCCCGTCAGCGGATGCTGGTCGCGGATTAGCGTTGTCGCCTCATGGGCGACATGACCGGGAAAATCATCGTGATCACAGGCGGGAACACGGGGATCGGGAAGGAAGCGGCCGTGGCGCTCGCCGCCGGCGGGGCGCAGGTGGTCATCACGTCCCGCAACGAGGAGCGCGGCCGGCCGGCTCGACAGGAGATCGCCGAGCGGAGCGGGAACGAGTCCGTCGACGTCATGTCGCTCGATCTCGCCAGCTTCCGGTCGATCCGGTCGTTCGCCGACCGACGTGCTCGACCGCTTCGACCACCTCGACGTGCTCGTGAACAACGCCGGGCTGATCTTGCACCGCCGCGCCGAGACCCAGGAGGGCTTCGAGGAGACGTTCGGAGTCAATCACCTCGGCCATTTCCTGCTCACGGACCAGTTGCTCGAGCGGTTGCGCGCCAGCGCACCATCGCGGGTCGTGGTGGTGTCGTCGGGTGCGCACAAAGGCGCCCGACGCGGGCTCGACTTCGACGACCTCCAGGCCGAGCACAAGTACAAGTGGATGGACGCGTACAACAAGTCGAAGCTGGCGAACATCTACTTCACTCGGGAGCTCGCGCGGCGGCTCGACGGAACGGGCGTCACCGTGAACGCCCTGCACCCCGGGTTCGTGCGCAGCGAGTTCGGTCGGGGCGGCGACCTCGGCGGCATCTACGGCTGGGGGATCAAGTACCTGGCGAGCCCGTTCGCGATCAGTCCCGAGAAAGGCGCCCGCACGACGGCCTATCTGGCGTCTTCGCCGGAGGTGGACGACACCTCGGGCGGGTACTTCTACAAGTGCAAGCCGTCCGTGCCGTCGCGCATGGCGCAGGACGACGACGCCGCCCGCCGCCTCTGGGACGCGAGCGAGAAGCTCGTCGCGTCCGTACCCGCCTAGCCCGCGGTCAGGGGATCAGCACCACACGCCCGAACGCCTGACGGCTCTCGGCGTAGGCGTGGGCGCCGGCGGCGTCGGAGAGCGGGAACGTCCGGTCGACGACGACGCGGAGGTTGCCGGCGGCGATGTCCTCGAGATGTCGGGCGATGTTTGCGCGCGACACGATCGGTGATGATCTCGGCGCCGAGGAACACGCCGGTCAGCGTCTGGTTGCCCATCATCAGCATGCCCGCGTCGAACGGCTGCGGATCGCGTCCCGCGCTGCCGACGAGCGTGACGCGACCCCGGTACGCAAGCGCCTGCACGCTCCCTGCGAGCGTCGAGCCGACCGAGTCGACCACCAGGTTGACGCCTTGCCCGCCGGTCAGCTCGCGGGCGACCGCCGGGAAGTCGCTCGTGCGGTAGTTGATGCCGTGATCGAGGCCGTACTCGCGCAGGCGTTCAAGCTTCTCGTCGCTCGACGCGGTCGCGAGCACGGTCGCGCCCGTCCGCTTGGCGAGCTGGATGGCCGCGAGCCCGACACCGCTCGCGCCCGCCTGGACCAGGACCGTCTCGCCCGGCTGCAGATGCCCGAACTCGAACAGGCAGTCGTCCGCGGTACCCCACGCCACGGGCACGCACGCCGCCTCCACGATGTCGAGCCCGTCGGGCACGACCCACGTGACGATCGACGGAGTGGCGACCCGCTCGGCGTGCGAGCCCCACAACATCGTGCACACCACCCGTTGCCCGGGCCGGCGGTCGTGGACGTCCGCTCCGACCTCGGCGATCGTGCCCGCGCACTGGTACCCGACCACGTGCGGCGACGTCGCCATCTCGCCGCCGGCGCGATTGAGCGTGTCGCCGCCCTCGATGCTGATCGCCTCGACGTCGACCAGCACGTCACCCGGCCCGCACACAGGGTCCGGCACGTCCTCGTAGAGGCAGACGCTCGGCGGACCGGTCTCGTAATAGACCGCAGCCTTCATCGCCCGCCGACGCTACTGCGCATCGGCCTACGAGACGACGTGGAACTCGACGCGGTACAGGAGCGTGTCGTCGTCGATCGGCCCGGCGTGGGCGGCGCGCTGTCGGAGCTCCTCGCGGTCCTGCTCCCCCGATCGCCGAACGTCGGCGCGCGTCACGCTCGAGAACGGCACCAGCTCGATCGAGTCCACCTCGATGACGACGGGCCCGACCGGGTAGCGGCCCCCGACCTTGACCCTCCGCCGGCTCCAGAGCCTGAACGAGACCGTGATGTCGCCGGACGCCACGTCATCCCGCAACTCGGGGCTGAACTGCACGAGCAGACGCTAGGGCGAATCGGGGTCATCGAGCGGGACGACGTAGACGGCAGCCTTCATGAGCCCGCTCCTACCCCTTCGGGTCAATCGGCTCCGCAAAGATCCACTGCTGGCCACCGCGGTCGGCGGCGACGTAGATCTTGTTGTCGCTGAAGTGCACCGCCGGTTCGCTCACGATCCGCGCGCCGGCTGCGCGTGATCGCTCGTAGTGCGCATCGACGTCGTCGACATAGACGAACATGCGCGTCGTCGCCCATTCGGGGTCCTCGACACCTCGCGTCCCGAATCCCTCCATCCCCGGCCCGATCATCACCACGCCCTCGCCGGTGCGAAGCTGCGCGGTCAGCACCTCGCCCTGGTCGTCCCGAAAGGCCGACTTGACCTCGAACCCGAACGCGTCCACGAGGAAGTCCAGCGCCTTCGTGGCGTCTTCGTAATAGAGGTACGGAATGATCTGCGGCGAGTCGTCCGGCCGTGAAGCGACCACACCGCATCGTACGCACGGACCCTGATCTCCGCACCGGTGACGGCGCGATGAGATCCCGATCGCTGCCTGTCAACCGGGGTCGGTGAGCTCTTCGGCGAGGAGATCCATCAGCAGGCTGTCGTGCCAGGTGCCGTCGATGCCGCGTTCGGCGCGGCGCTGCACGCCGACGGGGCGGAAGCCGACCTTGGTGTACGCGCGGATGGCGGCGGGGTTGTCGGCCGCGGGGTCGATCGTGAGGCGGTGGTGGCCGTGGTCGGCGATCAGGTGCCGCGCCAGCGTCCGGACCGCGTCGGTGCCGACGCCGCGCCCGTGCACGGCGGGATCGACATAGATGTCCATGCTCGCGTGGCGGTACTCGGGCTCCTCCTCCGCCTGCCATTGGATCCAGCCGACGACGCGGCCGTCGAGCTCGATCACGTACGCGGTGCTCGCCTGCTCCCGCGAAGTCGTCGAGCACGGCGGCGACCATGTTGTCGCCACCACGCCAGTGGCGATGGACCTCCGGGGTTGCGCGGATCCGTCG
This sequence comes from uncultured Actinomycetes bacterium, assembly GCA_963768605.1. Lineage (GTDB taxonomy): Bacteria > Actinomycetota > Acidimicrobiia > IMCC26256 > JACDBD01 > JALZAA01. Next base: position 499,624 of record CAVYIP010000022.1, read on the forward strand.
CGAGCTCGGGGACGTCGTCGAGCGTGGCGGGTCGCAGCCGGACGGACTCCCCCTGCAGGATCGTCATCCGCTCGTTGTTACCCCACTCTCGTGTAGACGAGGTCGAAGTCGTGCTCCCAGGTGGACCCGTCGTAGGCGAGTTCCCATCGGCAGCGGATCGTTCGACCGTCCTCGCTGACGGTCCCGGTGAACCGCTGTGCGAAGTCCAGAGGTGAGAAGTCCGCAGTCGTACGACTCAGCGTCCAGACGCCGTTGTCGAACGTCATCGCGTACACGCGGGCGACCCCACGCGAGTCGAAGTAGTGCTGCAGGTATCCGCCGCTCGTTCTCCGGATCGGACCCGATGATCGCGACGCCGTCCGGCGCCTCGTCGATCGGAACCTCCCAGCGTTGGACGAGGAAGCTGCCTCCCGTCATCCACTCGAACACGGTCTCGCCCGCGCAGGTCAGACGGCGGCGCTCCCGGGAACAACGCTTCGACGCTCCACTCGCCGACGAGCGGCTCGAGGGGCGCGAGCTCGGTGCTGGGTTGCTGTTCGTTTCATGATCGGACCTCCACGGGATACGACGCCCAGGCGACCCCGAACTCACCGCGCGTCAGATCGTCTCGCCGACCGACAATCGCTGCATCGCCAGCTTGCGGAGCTCGTCGCCGCGGATCTTGGCATTCCCGGTCAACGACAGCTCGTCCTCGTCGAAGAACAGCACCCGGCGCGGAATCTTGTACGCGGCCACCCGGCCCCGCAGGAAGTCGCGCACGTCGCCCTCGTCGACCTTCATGCCGTCGTGCGCGACGGCGCACAACACGACCATCTCCCCCAGCTTCTCGTCCGGGATCCCGACCGCGAGCGCCGACTTGAGCCCGGGGTGGCGGAGCAGGGTCTCCTCGATCTCGACCGGCGACACGTTGGCACCGCCGGTCTTGATCATCTCCGTCATACGTCCGGTCCAGTGCAGGTACCCCTCGTCGTCGACGAACCCGGCGTCACCCGTGTGGAAGAAGCCGTCCTCGTCGAAGCACTCCTCGGGCAGCTTCTTCACGTAGCCCGAGCATGAGCGTCGTGCCCTTGACGGCGATCTCGCCGATCGCGTCGACGGGCAATGCGGCACCCGAGTCGCGATCGACGATCCGCACCAGGTTCCCGGGCAGGACCACGCCCTGGCTGCGGTCGCGAATCTCGTGCGGCGTGTCGGCGGGGAGGGAGCTGATGATCGTGCACGTCTCGCTGAGCCCGTACGCGGCGCGCGGGCTCCATACGTCGTCGACGTGCACGCTCGGATGACGGCCGAAGCTGGTGAACGCCTCGCAGTGACGGATTGCAGAGAGATCGGCGTTCGCCCAATCGGGATGGTCCTCGAGCTCGGCGAGCTGGTGCGCCCACGCGTGCGGCGAGGTCACGTGCTCGCTCTCCAGGAGATGCAGCGCCTCGCCCGGCTCGAAGTGCTCCTGCAGCACGAGGCACCCGCCGGCGGCGAGGGTCGCGCCCATCACCATCACGAGGCCCGCCGACCAGAAGAACGGGAACGCGCTCCACACCCTGACGGTCGGGTCGAGCCGGAGCTGCTGGGCGAACCGCCAGCTCTGGATCGCCGGCCCCCGATGCGGGTGCAGGACGCCCTTGGGCGCCGCCGTCGTGCCCGACGTATAGATGATGAGAGCGTGATCGGCCGGGGTGATCTCGGCGGCGGACGCCTCCAACAGCTCCTCCGACACCACGTCGCCGAGACGGATGAACTCGTCCCATGGCTCGACGGCGCCGCGGCGCTCGTCCAACCCGAGCGCGACGACCCGGCGCAGGTGCGGGAAGCGGCTGGACCGCAGCTCGCCCGGCGCCGCGCCGGCGAGGTCGGGGCACAGCTCGACGAGCTGGTCGACGTACGCATGACCGAGCAGCCGCGTCTGCGTGAGCAGCAGCTTGGCGTCCGAGTGACGGAGGACGTAGTCCAGCTCCGGCGGCTCGAAGTACGTGTTCAACGGCACGGCGACGGCGCCGGCGAGCGCGACGCCGTACAGCGCCGCGACCCACTCGGGGCGGTTCCCCATCAGGATCCCGACCCGGCTGTCCTTCCCCGCTCCGGTGCCGAGCACGGCGTGCGCAACGCGGCGCGCTTCGCGTTCGAGGTCCCGGTAGCTCCAGCGCACCACCGCGCCGTCGGGCTCGTGGAAGACCACCGCCTCGCGCTCGGGGTGGTGCCGCGTCACCTCGAGGAGGAAGCCGCTCAGAGTGAGCGCGCCCATCCCGTCCTCGGTCTCGGGGGGCGCACCCCGGAACGTGGTCATGCGATCCGGCCCGGTTACGGAGCTACTCGGGCAGCTGCACCTCGACCGGGCCCTTGGCCATCACTGCGCTGTCCTGCGTGCTCATGACGACCTCGAGCGTGACGAGCGAGACGCCGAGCGTCTCGTCGTGGCGCTTGCCGGTGACCTCGGCGTCGAGGTACGTGACGTCGCCCTCGAACGCCGGGAACCGGTACTGCACGTTCGAGTGCCGCACGAAACCCTCGTGGCCGGCCCAGTACCCGACGTAGTCGAGCACCCAGGCGCCCATCGACGCGCCGTACCCGTAGCCGCGCGGCATGCCGATGAGCTGCGCGTGCTCCTTGTCGGCGTGCCCGCGCGACGGCCCGCGGTAGAGCCCGTCGGTCAGGGCCGGATCCTCCTCACCGGCTTCGAGGTTGCGCTCCATCTCGGGGAGCCAGCCCGCCTCCTGCAGATGCTCGGGGCCCTCCTGGTAGCTCGAGCCCCAAACGGTGAACGTGTACGAGCGCCACTCGGTCGCGAAGCTGGCGATCGTGTGCGGGCCGATGGCGCGGCGCGGGAGTTGCATGCCCGCCTCGACGTCGCCCCATCGCGGCGTCTCACCCTGGCGGTTCGAACGGATCCACGCGAGGCGCATGTTCTCCACGTTCGCGAGCTGCTCGTCGGTCCACTCGGGGCGCGGCGCCGTCTGCTCGAAGAAGCCGAGCCGTCGCGCTTCCTCGGCGAGATAGCGCACCGACGTGGAGCGCTGCAGGGCGACGACGTCGTCGCGCTGGTTGCGGTAGAGCGTGTCACCGCGGGAGAACATCGTCGGGCCCGCGAACTTCGTGTCGGAGACCTTGTAGTCGTGGAAGCGCCGCTCCATGCGCAGCAGGTCGCCGGGAAGGATGCGCGGCCCGCCGAACCACCATTCGTCGCCGCCGAAGATCATGTGCGTGCCGGGGATGCTGCCGACGATGGCGGGACCGGCGCCGTGGCCGACGTCGCAGCAGATCGTGAACGACTGCGGCGCCACGATGCGCCCGAACCTGGTCTGCGCCGCGTACACGTCGTCGTAGTGGAGCGGGTTCGCGTACTGCATGCCCTGCACCCAGCGGCGGATGTCGTTCACGGCGACCGGCTCTTTGAGCTGTCCACCGCCGACAGGCTGGCCGAGATGACGATCGACATCCGTCGTGTCCAGCGTGACCCGAGACTCCTCGACCTTGGCCATGTGCCCTGCTCTCTCTCGCACGTCACACCGGCCGCGCCGGCGCGCCCGCACTGTATGACAGGGACGTCAGGTCGACCACTGGAGGTCCGCAGTCTGGTAAGGATTGCGGCAGGGCGCGACGGGTTGGGGGGAGGTCGCGTGTTCGAGGTCATCGGGCTCAGCCTGGGGCGGCTGTCGGCAGACACGGTCCCCGCAGGAAAGCCGGTCGAGCTGTCCGGGCGCGGCACGATCCTCGCCTACGACATGCCCGGCCCGCGCGGCGCGCCCACACTGCTGCTGCTCCACGGCCTCGGCGCATCCGGGCTCCTGAACTGGTTCCCGGCGTTCGGTCCCCTGAGCGAACGCTTCCGGGTCGTGGCGATGGACTTGCGCGGTCACGGCCACGGGCTGCGATCGGGATCGCGGTACCGGCTCACCGACTGCGCCGACGACGCCATCGCGCTCATGGACGCCCTCGAGGTCGAGCGCTGCATTCCGGTGGGCTACTCGTTGGGGGGTCCTGTCGCGCAGTTGATGTGGCGTCACCATCGAGACCGCGTCGACGGCCTCGTCTTGTGCGCGACGAGTCGCAACTTCCGCGGCAAGCCCCACGAGCGGTGGGGATACTGGAGCCTCTGGGGCGCCTTGACCGCGCTTCGCCTCGCCGACGCGTTGCCGTGGCCGCGCCGCTCGCCGCCCGTGGCGGTGCCGCCGCCCGCGCCCGAAGCGCTCGACGGCGTACGGCTCCCGCAGTGGGCGTTTCGCGAGATGCTTCGCTGCGACCCCGCCGCGATGATCCGTGCGGCATACGCGCTCGGCCAGTTCACGTCGCACGAGTGGGTCGGCTCGATCGACGTGCCGGCTGCCGTTGTGGTCACGATGCGCGACCAGCTCGTCTCGCCGTCGCGGCAACGGAAGCTCGCGCAGGCGATCCCGGGCGCGACGATCCACCAGGCCGACACGGACCACGCCGCGTGCGTGCTCGGCGCCCGCGCGTTCGTGCCTGCGCTCGTCGAAGCGTGCGGCTCGGTCGCGGATCGTCTCGGTGACGCCCGACGTGTCGCCTGAGCTCAGCGGCGGCTAGAACACGAGGACGCATCCCGGCAGGAGGGTCCTATGGATCTCGACGGCACCCGTGTGATCGTGACCGGCGCGTCCACCGGCATCGGGCGCGTCACCGCGTTGCGCCTGGCCCGACGAGGGGCCCGGGTCTTCGCCGCCGCTCGCGACGAACGCCGGCTGGAGGCGCTCGCGGCCGAGCATCCCGAGATCGTGGCCGCGCCCTGTGACGTCTCGGACGAAGCCGACCGCGCCGCGCTCGTCAAGCAGGCCGAGCCCGTCGACGTGCTCGTGAACAACGCCGGCGTCGGCTGGCAGGGCGTGGTCGAGGCCATGCCCTCCGACAAGGTCCGGCAGCTGTTCGACGTGAACGTGCTCGCGCTCATCGACCTCACGCAGCGGGTCCTGCCGGGGATGCTCGAACGGCGCCGCGGGCACATCGTCAACGTCGGCTCCATCGCCGGCTACGTGGCCTCGCCGGGCGAGACCGTCTACTGCGCGACGAAGTTCGCGGTGCAGGGGTTCACCGACGGCCTTCGCCGTGAAGTCGGCCGGCGCGGCGTGCAGGTCACGCTGATCGCGCCCGGTCCGATCAAGACCGAGTTCATGGCCCGGATCCGCACCGGAGAGCCCTCGGCCGAGCCGGGCGCGCTCGACTACGGCCTGTCCGCGGACTCAGTGGCGAAGGCGATCGTGCGCGCGCTCGACGCGGGAACGCGTACCGGGTTACCGCACGATCACCGTGCCCCGAATCGGCGGGTTCAGCCGGATCGGCTCGGCACCGGTGATGTCCCACGCCACCGACCTCGCGACCCGCAGCAGGGCGCGCAAGGCGCTGGCGGGCGAGGAGTAGGCGCGCCATGCCCGTCCGGCGACGCAAAGACGCGAACGGCCCCTACTACCAGTGGGGCGACAGCGGGAGGAAGTACCGCTACACGCCGGGGGACAAGGACAGCAGGGAGAGGGCGAAGCGAGGCGCGACGCGGCAGGGCCAGGCTGCGCACGCGCACGGCTACCGCGGCTGACTCGCTCCCGCGTCGTCGTGCGCCGCGACGCCGTGTCCACGCTCGCCCGCTTCGAGCAGCCGCGCGATCTCGTCGACTTCCTGGTCGACGGAGTCGGCGAACCAATGGCCGCCGACTCGGTCGTACAGCCATCCCAGGGGTCCCCGGCCGAGGTCCATCTCCTCGACGTGGTGGATGCGGGTGCCGCCCTCGACCGCGTCGATCTCGAACCAGGCGTGCAGATGCTGCGGCACACCGTGCTCGAGCGTGACGTCGATGCGGTGCGGCGCCTCCCACCGGTAGCGGGTGATCACCGAGCCCGGGAACTTGCCGAGGAACCGGCCGTCCTCGCGGGCGATCATCCCGTCGGCGGTGTCGCCCAGCTTGGTGACCCACACCATCTTGGTGTCGGCCTTCGTGTACTGGGCGGGGTCGAGGACGAAGTCGAACACTTCCTGCGGCGCGACCCCCGCGCGATCGCGGTGCCTTCGCCTCGAATCATGACCAGCGAAGGTACCTCAGCCCTCCGTGTGCCGGTACAGCTCCGTCATCGCGATGAGCCGCGAGTCGGCGAGCCCGGCGGTGCGATCCTTCGACACGTCCTGGTACTTCGGGCTCGACGTCATCTCGATGAATGCCCTGCGTGACGGGTACTCCACGAGGATGACCGCGTCCCAGTCGTCGGCCTCCCCGCCGATCACGACCGAATCCGCGCGTCCCTGCCACAGGATCCGACCCCCGACCTTCTCGAGCATCGAGCGCACGCGATCGCCGTAGCGCGCGTACGAGTCGCGCCCGGAGCCGGCCTCGTCACCGTTCCCTCTTTCGCTGCCGGACCGCTCGGCGAACTTGAGCAGGTTCAACATCACGACGGGCGAGTCGAGGTCGCTGTCGAGCAGCGCCTGGATCTGGTCCTTGGTCGGTGCGATCGCCATTGCGAGTCCTTCCTTCTCTCTGTCTCTATGCGGGGCGGGCGACGGGAAGCTTCGGGTCGCGCTCGGCGGGCAGGTTGTCGTACAGGTCGGCGACGAGGTCGGACCGCACCGACCGGTATCCGGGGTCGTCCCAGAGGTTGCGGAACTGGTACGGGTCCTCGTCGACCCGGTACAGCTCGCCCTCGGTGCCGTCGTAGGCGACCGAGCTGCGCGGCCCGCCGTGTCCCAGGCCGAGGCGATTGGCAATGTTCTCCGGCAGGAGGCCGAGGAATTCTTCGAGGCCGTTCGGTTCGCCGATGGTGCTCGGCTCGTATGCGGTGCACGACCACCCGTCGCGGTAGATCGAGCGCATGTGCATCCCGTAACCGGGGAACTGGCTGTCCCACTCGCACAGCGCCCGCTCGCGAGTGGATCCCGGCGCCGTCGGCAGCGGCGCGCCCTGCATCGACTCCGACGGCTCGACCCCGGCGATGGCGCAGAACGTGGGCGCGAGGTCGAGGTGGCCGACCGGCTCGGCGACGTCGGCATGCGCGACCCCCGCCGACGGCGCCGGTCGCCACACGAACGGCACCCGCATGAGCGCGTCGGTGTGGAACGGGCCCTTGAACAGGAGGCCGTAGTCGCCCTGGAGCTCGCCGTGGTCGGTGGTGAAGAAGACGTCGGTGTCGTCCGTCCACCCCCGCCGGCCGACGGCGTCGAGCACGCGGCCGCACGCCTCGTCGATCAGCTCGTTCATCACGTGCGTGAGCGCGTTCACCTCGCGCAACTGGTCGTCGGTGAGCGTGGACGGCACGAAGCGCGCCGGCCCCCCCTCGACGTTGTGCCACGTGCCCTCGTAGAACCCGAGCCAGTGCGGTGGCTTCTGCGCGAGCACGTCGCGGATGGCGTCGGGCGAGCCGGGGTGCCCGGGCGGAAGGTCGAGGTCCCGCCACGGCACGCGCTTGCGCTCGGCCGCCGGCGGGTCCCACGGGTGGTGCGGGTCGGGGAAGCTCATCCAGACGAACCAGTCGTCGGCGTCGTCGAGCGAGTCCAGGAACGCGATCGTGCGGTCGGCGACCCAGTCGGTGTGGTACAGGTCCCGGGGGATCGGGTTGATCTTCGTCTCGGGCGCGCCGGTGTCGCCCCCGCCCTCGGCCTGGAGCAGCGCGGCGAAGCCACCGACGTCGTCGGGGTGGTTGTCGACGAGCCACTTCCCGTAGTGCTGGAACGGGCGGCCGGCGACGGTCGGCGAGTGCATGGCGAGCTCGGCGTGGTCGAACCCGCGCAGCGGACCGGTCGAGCCCTCGCCGGCCATCGCGTTCTCCGGGAACGTGAACATCGGATCGAAGCCGGGATCGAAGTGCGCCTTGCCGAGCAGCGCGGTGCGGTACCCGGCCTGCTCTGCGAGATGCGCGGCGACGCTCGGCGCGTCGTGCGGCAGCTGGACGCCGTTGGCGAACACCCCGTGCGTGCGCACGTACTGACCGGTGAGCATGGTCGAGCGGGCGGGCATGCACACCGTGTTCTGGTTGTACGCCCGCCGGTAGTTGATGCCGTCGGCGGCGAGGCGATCGACGACCGGCGTGCGCGCGATCTCGTTGCCGTTGCATCCCAGCGCGTCGTAGCGCTGCTGGTCGGTGGTGATGAACAGGATCTTCCGTCCCATGGGAGCCCTTCCGATCAGGCGGCCCGGTCGGCCGCGCGCGCAAGCGTCCGCTCGCACTCGCGCAGCTCCTCGAGCAGCTTCGTGCGCGTCGACGGCGGTTGCGACGCCGAGCAACGCGACCCGCAGCGCGTAGTCGGCCTCGGCGCGGAACCCCGTTGCGTTCATCTCACCCGCAGCCCACCGTCGGATCACACCGTTGACGGCCAGCGTGACGTGCAAGCCGAGGACGTGGGCGTCGAGGTCATCGCGTAGCAACCCGTGGTCGATCGCGTCGCGGATCGACGCCTCGTACAGCGAGATGGTGCGACGCCGGATCGGGAGGCCCCGCGCGCCGGCAGCGGGGTCGTGCACGGCCTGCACGAGCGCCCGGTACAACGCGGGGCGGGCGACGAAATGGTCGACGACGCCGGCGACGATCGCCCGGGCCCGGTCGAGCGGGTCGGGCGACGCGACGGCCGCGAGCTGCGCGCCGAGGTCCTCGAGGCCGGCTCGCAGCAGCGCGACGAGGACGTCCTCCTTCGCGCCGACGAGGTTGTAGACGGTCGCGTAGCTCACGCCCGCGGTCTCGGACAGGCGCCGCATCGTGAGCCCGTCGAGCCCGTCGGCTTCGACGAGCCGGGCGGCGGCGTCGAGGATGCGCCCCCGACGCCGCGCCTTGCCCTGCTCCCGGCGCCCCTGCTCCTGCTCGCCCCGATGCGCCGAAGTCATATCAGAGTATAAGTTTGGCGCGGCCGGCGCTGGGAGCGCAAGGGCGGGATTTCGGCGCGGCATAGGCTCCCGCGCGAGGCGGCCCGAGGGGGGCAGGCATGGCATACGACCTCGTGATCCGGGACGGGACCGTGGTCGACGGCACCGGGCGTCCGTCGTTCCGCGGCGACGTGGCGGTGAGCGGCGACCGGATCGTCGCCGTCGGCGACGTCGACGGCGACGGACGCGAGACCATCGACGCCGAGGGGCGTGTCGTGAGCCCGGGCTTCGTCGACATCCACACCCATCTGGACGCCCAGGTCGGCTGGGACCCGATCGGCGTCGTCGTCGTGCTGGCACGGCGTCACGTCGGTCGTGCTCGGCAACTGCGGCGTCACGTTCGCGCCGTGCAAGCCCGAGGACCGCGAGTACCTCGCCGAGATGATGGAGTCGGTCGAGGACATCCCGGCCGCCAGCATCCTCGACGGCCTCTCGTGGGAGTGGAAGACGTACGGCGAGTACCTCGCCGAGCTCGATCGGCTCCCGAAGGGCGTGAACGTCGGCGGCATGGTCGGCCACTGCGCCGTCCGGCACTGGGCCATGGGCGAACGCGGCCTCGACGAGACGCCCGCCTCGGCCGACGACATCGCGGCCATGACCGCGCTCGTCGACGAGGCGATCGGTGCGGGCGCGCTCGGTTTCTCGACCTCGCGCACCATGCTGCACCGCGTGCCCGACGGTCGCGCGGTCCCGGGCACGTACGCCGCGCCCGACGAGCTGCTCGCTCTCGGCGACGTGCTGGGCCGGCACGACCGCGGCACGTTCGAGGTCGCGCCCAAGCTCGGCGAGCGCGACGGCGACGACTTCGCCGGCTCGCGGGCCGAGGTCGCCTGGATGGCGGAGATCAACCGGAGGACCGGGCGGCCCGTCACCTTCGGCCTCGCCCAGACCAGCTTCCTCCCCGACCTGCACCTGCGCGTGCTCGAGTTCGTCGACGACGAAGCCGCACGCGGTGGGCAGGTGCGGCCGCAGACGACGGCGAGGAGCATCGGCCTGCTGTTCGGGATCTCCCACCGCACGTTCTACGACAGCCTCCCGTCGTGGCGGCCACTCCAGGCCCTCGACCTCGACGGACGCCTCGCCGCCCTCGACGACGATGGCCGCCGGGCGCAGCTGATCCGGGAGGCCGAGGAGCGCCCGTCCGGCCTCGATCCCGGCTTCGTGTACCTCGTCGGGACGACGCGACGCGCATTACGACTACACGCCGGAGGACAGCCTCGCCTCGATCGCGGCGCGCGCCGGCGAGTCGCCGCCGGCGGCGTTCGTTCGGCTCGCACGCGAGAGCGGCGGCCGGGCGCTGTTCAGCTTCCCGTTCCTCAACCAGAGCCTCGACGCGGTCGACCAGCTGCTGCACCACCCCACGGTGATGCTCGGCCTCGGCGACTCCGGCGCGCACGTCGGCCAGATCATGGACGCGTCGCTGCCGACGTTCTTCCTCTCGCACTGGGTGCGCGACCGCGGCGTGTTCGGCCTCGAGGACGGGATCCGCCGCCTCACGTCCGACACGGCGGGCGTCTTCGGGATCGCCGACCGGGGCGTGATCCGGGAGGGCGCCTACGCCGACATCAACGTCTTCGACCTCGACGCGCTCCACCTCCCGCTGCCCGAGTACGTGCACGACTTCCCCGGCGGGGCAGGGCGCTTCGTGCAGCGAGGCGACGGCTACGACGCCACGATCGTCAACGGACGCGTCTTCATGCGCGACGGCGAGCCCACCGGCGAGCTGGCGGGGACCGTCCTGCGGAGCGGCGCCCGCCGAGCTCCTGACCACCGTGCCGGCGGCGACGCTCGACTGGCTGGGATGCGCGACGTTCCGCCTCACGGTCGGCGACCTCGTCGTCTTCCTCGACGCGTACATCGACCGCGTGCCCTCGGCGCCGCCGGTCGGCCTGACGACCGGCGAAATCGATCGCGCCGACTGGATCGTCGTCGGCCATTCGCACTTCGACCACGTGTGGGGCGCGGAGACGATCGCCCGGAACACCGGAGCGAGGATCCTCGGCTCGTACGAGACCGTGCGCGTCATGGAGCATCAGGGTGTGCCGAAGGAGCAGCTGCTCCCCGTCGCCGGTGGTGAACGGGTGCGGCTCGCGCCGGACGTGACCGTCACCGCGTTCCCCAGTCAGCACTCGTGCGTGTGGTCGCACACGAAGATGACCGACGCCGACGAGGTCTGCATCGGCGACCTCGGGCTCACCTACCAGGAGCAACAGGAACGGTTCGCGGCGCTCGCAGAATGGTTCGGCACCCTCGACCCCGAGGTGCAGGCGCATCTCGGCGCCAGCTATCAGGGCGCCCGCGGCGACGGCGGCGCGCTCGTCTTCCTCTTCGAGACACCCGCCGGCTCGCTCTTCTATCAGGACACCTCAGGGCACTGGTCCGGCATCCTGCGCGACCTCAGGCCCGACGTCGCGATCCTCGCCGCCGCCGGGCGCGGCAACGTCGACGGCGAGCCGGTGCAGGGGTCGCTGGCCGGGTTCGTGGCCCGCCAGGCCGAGCTGCTGCGCCCGCAGCGTGTCGTGCTGAGCCATCACGACGACTGGCTGCCCGGTTTCTCGAACGCGATCGACACGAAGCCGATCCGGGACGAGCTCGCGCGTCAAAGCCCGAACGCCGAGCTGGTCGAGATGGGGTACCTCGAGGGCTACCGGCTGTTCGACGGCGTGTAGCCGGCGACGAGCCCGAGCGGGCCGCGCACGCGGTCGCGCTGACGTTGCTGCCGATACGCCAGCCTGCCGGCACGGATCGCCGCCCGGCTGGCGCGGATCGTCTCGTCGAGGTGGTCGCCCACCTGGGACAGCACGCGGTCGAGCTCGCCGACGGCGTCGTTGAAATGCCCGGCCGCGGCGGCGAGGGCGTCCCGGTACGACGGGCGCAGCGGCACGACGTTGGCGTGGTGGGCATGCAGCCTGGTCACGAGACCACCTCCAGGCGTCGGATACCCCACGGTATCTCCCCGCTATGCTGACGCCGGCGTCAGGTGGGGGCGCTCCCGTCCAGCTGGGAGGGACGTCCATGTCCGAGACGGAATCGGTGTCCGAAACGCCCGAGATGCCCGCGGGGCAGTTCGACCTCGACCCGGCCAAGCCGCAGGCGATCTACGACATGCTGCGCGAGCACTCGCCGATCCTTCGCACCGAGCTCGGCGGCACGATGATCGCCCGCCACGAGGACGTCGAGTTCGCGTTGCGGAACGCCGACCTTTTCTCGTCCGACATGGACGCGATCTCGATCGGCAACGTGCGGCCGCTCATCCCGCTGCAGATCAACCCGCCCGAGCACGTGAAGTACCGGCGGCTGCTCGACCCGCTCTTCGCGCCGAAGCAGGTCGCGCTGCTCGAGAACGACGTCCGCAAGCTCAGCAACCAGCTGATCGACGATTTCATCGACACGGGCGAATGCGAGTTCAACAGCGCGTTCGCGATCCCCCTGCCCTGCACGGTGTTCCTGCGGCTCCTCGGGCTCCCGCTCGAGGACCTCGACCTCTTCCTGAAGTTCAAGGACAACATCATTCGGCCCCGAGACCAGGGAGACCAGCAGGAGTACCAGCGGATCCAAGCCGAGACCGGTCAGCAGATCTACGCGTACTTCGACAAGGTCCTCGACGAGCGTCGAGCAACAGCCGCGCGACGACATGCTGACCGGGTTCCTCGAGGCCGACGTCGACGGGAACCGCCTCACCCGCGAGGACATCCTCGACATCTGCTACCTGTTCCTGCTCGCCGGGCTCGACACGGTCACCGCATCTGTGGGCTGCATGGTGTCGTACCTCGCGCAGCACCCCGAGCAGCGGCAACGCCTCGTCGACGACCCTTCGCAGATCCCGGGCGCCGTCGAAGAGCTGCTGCGATGGGAGACACCGGTCCCGGGCGTGCCGCGGGTGGTCGCCGAGGACGTCGAGGTCTGCGGCGAACGACTCGAAGCCGGCGAGCGGATCACCGTCCTGCTCGGTTCGGCGAACATCGACGAACGCGGGTTCCCGGAGCCCGACGACGTCGACTTCGAGCGGCCCGCCAACCGCCACCTCGCATTCGGCGGCGGCGTGCACCGGTGCCTCGGCTCGCACCTGGCCCGGCTCGAGCTGCGCGTCGCGCTCGAGCAGCTGCACGAACGCATCCCCGACTACTCGATCAAGCCCGGCGAGGAGCCGAAGTACTCGATGGGCATCCGGGCGGTCGAGTATCTGCCGCTCGTGTTCACGCCCCCGTCGTGAAAGTCCGCGTCGACTCGGAGCTCTGCGTCGGACATGGTCGTTGTTACGCGCTCGCGGATGACGTGTTCGACGCCGACGACCGCGGCCACTGCCTGATCCCGAACGAGAACGTTCCGCCCGAGCTCGAGGAGAAGGCCCGCATCGGCGAGCAGAACTGCCCCGAGCACGCGATCTCCATCGAGGAGTGACACGGGACTGCCCGGCGTTAGCCTGACGGCATGACGACCCACGAAGCCGCTCAGGGCCATGCGGCCATCCCGATCACCGGCGTGCCCGAGGCGGACCAGCTGCTCGTCGACAACCCGCTCGCGCTCCTCATCGGGATGCTGATGGACCAGCAGGTCCCGATGGGGTGGGCGTTCCGGGGCCCGTTCACGTTGCGGGAGCGGCTCGGCGGCTCGCTCGACGCCGAGACGATCGCCGCGATGGGCCCGGACAAGATCGAGGCCATCTTCCGCGACAAGCCCGCCATGCACCGCTACCCCGGCTCGATGGGCAAGCGCACCCACGCGCTGTGCGCGTACGTCGTCGAGCACTACGGCGGCGACGCCGGCGCGATCTGGCGCGACGCGCCATCGGGGCAGGAGATCTACCGCCGCCTGCGCGAGCTGCCCGGCTACGGCGAGGAGAAGTCGAAGATCTTCCTCGCCATCCTCGGCAAGCGGTTGGGTCAGGCGGCGCCGGGCTGGGAGGAGGCGGCCGCGCCGTTCTCGGACGCGACGCCGCGGTCGGTTGCGGACGTCGACTCGCCCGAGTCCCTGGCGCGCGTGCGCGAGTTCAAGCAGGCTCGGAAGGCGCAGAAGAAGGGGAAGGCCGACTGACGCGGCGACCGGGCCGCATCAGCACGAGCCACAGCACGAGCCCGCCGGCCGAGGTGACCGCGATCAGGAGCATCGACGCGTCGAACCCGTCGACCGTGCCCTGCTGCGCGCCCGAGACGAATGCCTGACGCTGCGCGCCCTGCAGCTGGTTCGCCTGCTCGCTGATCGCGGCGGGTGATCCGGTGAGCGCCTGGTCGAGCTGCTCCTCCTCGACGCCGCTCACGCCGGCCGCGTCGAGCTGGCGGTTCATCTCGGCGATGCCCACCCCGGTGTAGAAGAGGCTTCCGACCGCCACGACGAGCGACGCGCCGACATAGCGGAAGATGTTGATGATCCCCGAGGCCTCGCCGCACTCCTCGGGCGGGACGGCTTGCAGACCGGCGGCGGACGGGGTCGAGAACGTCATGCCGACGCCGACGCCGGCGACGAGCGTCGGCAACCACAAGCTGCTGTAGGTGGTCGACACGTCGCTTCGGTAGAGGAGGTAGCAGCCGACCGCCTGGAGCCCGAGGCCCACGGCGACGGGGAGGCGGGCGCCGATTCGGTCGGCGAGCCGGCCCGAAACGAGCGACGCGGCGAAGATCCCCACTCCGAAGGGCAGCAGCGCGATGCCTGCGAGCAGCGCGGAGTAGTCGAGCAGCACCGACGACTGCGCGTACAAGTTGAAGAAGTAGAGCAACCCGATCAGCGCGACCGAGTTGATGAACGTGCCGACGTTCCCGCCCGTGAACACCCGGTTGGCCAACAGACGGAGATGCACCAGCGGCTGCTTCGCGCGCAGCTCGACGAGTACGAAGGCGGTGAGCGTGACGACGGCGACGGCGAACAGCCCGAGGATCGACGCCGATCCCCAGCCCCAGCGCGAGCCCTGCTGGAGGGCGAGGATGGCGGTGAACAGCCCGAGGGCGAGCAGCACGACGCCGGCGACGTCGAAGCGCACGCCCTTCTTGCCGGGAGCCAGCCCCCGCAGCATCGGGCGGGCGAGCACCAGAGCGACGATCGCGACCGGCACGTTGCTCCACCACACCCACCGCCAGCTGATGGCGTCGGTGAACACACCGCCGATCAACGGCCCGACCGCGAACGCGACGCCGCCGACGGCGCCCCAGATCCCGAGGACGAGGCCCTGCTTCTCCTTGGGGAACGCGTCGTGCAGGATCGCCATGGTGGCGGGCATCAGGATCGCCGCGCCCATGCCTTGGAGCGCGCGCCCACCGATGAGCTGGAACGCCGTGCCCGAGGTCGCCACCACGATCGCGGCGAGCGTGTAGAGCACCATGCCGACGACGAAGATGCGTTTGCGGCCGAGGACGTCGCCGAGCTGTCCACCGAGCACGACGAACGCAGCCACAGCGAGGAGGTACGCGTTCAGCGCCCACGCCAGCGTGGTCGACGAGAGCGTCAGCTCGTCGGCGATGGAGCTGACCGCGGTGTTGATGGCGGTCGTGTTCACCGCAATCAGGAACAGGGCGATGCACGCGGTGACGAGCGCGCCCCACGGATGGGGCGGCGACACGAACGTCGCCGCCGGCTGGAGCTGCTCGTGGTGCCGGGCGTCCTGGTAGACGCCGGCGTCGGCCCTGACTGTCTGCTGCATCCCGACGGGCGCAACCTAGCCCGCTCGACGTGACGTCACCGGGATGTCACCGGAATGACCCCGCCGGCGCCGTCGTTCGTGCATATTGGACTGATGAACCCGGGAACCGCGTACCTCGAGCACCTCACCGAGGCCGACCTCTCGCTCCTCGGGCCGGTGGTCGATTCGCCGCCGGCAGAGGATGCGTCCGCGTACCTCCGGTCGCATCCGGAGCTCGTCGACGAGGCGCTCGGCTCGTCGGCCGCGTTCGACCTCGTGCTCGGCGGACGTCGACAGCGAGCTGCTGGTCCATGCGTCGCCGTTCCTCGTCTTCGCCGTGGCCGTGCACCGCACGGTCGACGAGCTCGGGCGCACCACGTTCGTCGAGGAGCGGGTCACGCCCCGCATGCGCGTCCCGGTGTTCGACGCCGGGCAACTGCGCGAGTTCGGCGTCGACCCCGCCCGCCGCTACTTCATGGTCGAGCACCTCGCCTCGTACACGACCGTCATGAGCGGGCCGGTGTGGACCCAACGCCGGGGTCGTTGGCGGCGGCAGCGGTTCAGCGAGCTGGACGCGCCGAGACTGGCGGCCACGCTCGACGCCGTTCCCGAGTCCGACCGTCCCGGTATCTACCGGCGCCTCGGCGACCTGGCGCTGTTCCTCACCGGTGTGTTCCCCGACCACTCGACCGCCCGCGCCGTGCATCCGATCGAGCTCGAGCGGCTGCTGCGGTCATTGCCCGACGTCGCCGGCTCCCGCCCGACGCTCGCGGACGTCGAGCAGCTCGCGGGCGAGCGCGGCGCCGAGGGACTGCTCGAGTGGCTCGGGCCGCGGTGGTACCGCGCCGCCGCCGAGCGCACACCGGTTGCGGGGCTCGGGCGACTCCTCGGCGACATGGCGAGTCGCTTCGACCAGGCGCGCCGGTTCCTCAATCACCTCACCGACCAGTACCTGTTCCCCGTCCGCAACCGATGGTTCCCCGCGGGTCAGTAGCGGAAGACGCCCTTGTTGCGCCCTCCTATACAGTCGTCGACGGAGGTGACGGGCATGGAACGCCGGACTGAGAGCAGCAAGAAGCAGGGCGGTCAGCGCACGCCACCGGTCCCGGTTTCACCTCCCAGGAGTGAGCAGAAGCCGAGCCCGCCTCCCCGACCAAGCTCGGTAGAGAAGCGCTAGAGACGGGCGGGCGAAGGCGAACGATTGCCCTCCTCGTTCACGGGCCTCGTCCTCTTCGTCCTCCTGCTCGCACCCGGCTTCACCTTCGCGGCGCAGCGCGAGCGGCGTGCTCCGCGGCGCCGGCGCTCAGCCTTCGCGGAGACAGTTCTTCTCGGGTTGACGAGCTTCCTGTGTGACGTCTCGGCACTTCTCGTCTTCGCGGTCCTCCGAGCAGCGGTCCCCGACCACACGCCGGACGTCGGCCGACTCGTGCGGGAGGGGCGAACCTATTTCGACGCGCACTACGCGTACCTCGGCTGGTGGGCCCTGGGACTGCTGGCGCTCGCGTGCGCTTTCGGATTCGTCCTCGGGCGCTGGCCGCCGAAGTTCGCGCCCGTCTTCGCCGAAGACATCACCTTCACCTCGGCATGGTGGGATCTGTTCGAGCGGTACCGCGACGCCAAGGTCTACGTGGGTTGCGAGCTGGAGGACGGGTCCTATCTCGGTGGCGATCTTCTGACATACAACTCGGACGAGGACGAGACCGAGAATCGCGAGCTCGCGCTGGCCGCCCCGATCACGTTCAGAGCATCGGAAGCCGATGACGAGGTCGAGCTCGACGACGTCGGAGCGGTCTCGGTGAGCGCACGCCAGATCAAGTTCTTGACCGTCTCGTACCTTCCCGTCGACGACGACGATGCATCGGACGAGTGATGCCGTCGGTCGTGGTCAGGGTGGCGTGACGACGGGAGGCGTGCTCGGCTCGTGGCCGAGCACGGTGACAAGCGCTTGTTCGACCAGATCGGCGAGGTGCTTCCGTTGCTCCGGCGTAGCGGCATCGACCCAAAGCGTGAAGTCGGCGCCCGAGACGTCCTGCCAGCCCAGCGCCTTCAGCTCGTCCACCGCCGCCGTCCCCAGCTCACGGTGCCGGCCCAGGTACTCGTCGCCGACGGCCTCGCAGAGGAGCGCGGTCTCCCCCTCGACCCGGCTGATCTGGACCCACAGGCCCGAGTCCCGGGCCGAATGAACGACGAGCGCTTCATCGCGGCCTCCGGCGACCCGCTCGACCGCTTCGAGGATGACGGCGTTCGTGTCCATGCGCTCCTTCAGTCCAGCGCTTCGAGCACCGCGCCGAGGCTGGCGAGGCCGGCCAGGTTGTGGCCTGACACGAGGAGGTCGATGTGCGGCAACGCGGCGCGCATGCCCCGAGTCGCAGGCTCGTACGCCGGGCCCGCCTTCAACGGGTTGACCCAGATCACGCGGTGGGCCAGCCGGGAGAGCCGGGCCATGGCGGCGGCGAGCACGTCGGGGTCACCCCGCTCGAGCCCGTCGGAGCAGACGACCACCACCGCGCCCCGGTATCCCCCGCGCCACGCCCACGTTCGGAGGTACTCGCGCATCGACTCGCCGATCCGCGTCCCGCCCTGCCAGTCGACGACGGTCTCGGCAGCTCGGCGCAACGCCTCGTCGGGGTCCCGGCGGGCGAGCGCGCCCGAAACCCGGGTCAGGCGCGTCCCGAAGCAGAAGACCTCGACTCGGCTCGGGCCCCGCGCGACCGCGTACGCGAACTGGAGCAGCGCACGCGAATAAGAGGACATCGAACCCGAGACGTCCAGCAGGAGGACGAGCGGACGCGCTCGCAGCCGCGCCCGCCGCCGCGGGATCGCGGAGGTCGGCGCCGCCGTGGCGGACGTGCGTGCGCAAGGCGCGCCGCAGGTCCGGGCGGACGCCCTTCCTCGCCCGTTCGGTCCGCCGCGTCTTCCGCTTCGGCGTGGCGATCACCAGCCCCGCCATCAGCCGGCCGATGGCGGCGAGCTCGTCGGGGTCGCAGTCGGCGAAGTCCTTGCGGCGCAAGAGCTCGACTTCCGAGGCCGCCTGCCCGACGCTCTCGGCATCCGGCCGACGCTCGTTGCCGGTCGCGGGGGCGAGCGCGTCGGGGCGGACCTGATTCGGCGTCCGCCGCCGGCGAGACGTCGCTCGGGACGACGGGGCGCGGGCCGGCGTCCGCGAGGAAGTAGTGGGCAAAAGCGTCGTCGTAGGCGGCGAGATCGTCGTGGCGCGAGACGAGGCACGCGCGACCGGACCAGTAGATGTCGCGCAGGTCGGTCGGGTCGAGGTGAGCGAGTCCCTGGCAGAAGGAGAGCACCTGGCCCGTCCCGACCGGAAGCCCGGCGGCGCGCAACTCCCGTCCGAACCCGGCGAGCGCCGGCAACACCTGCGTGACGCCGCCGTCGGCGTCAGTCATCGGCGAGGATCCGCCCGAGGTCGTCGCGGATCCGTACGAGATCGTCATGGTCCTTGACGACGGTTCCGAGCGTCACGTCGACCGCGTCGCGTTCGAGACGCGTTGCTCCGAGGAACGCGAGCGCCTTGGCCCACTCGATGGTCTCGGCGACTCCGGGCCGCTTCACGAGATCGAGGGTGCGGATGCGGTCGACGGCCGCCGCGACGCTGCCGGGCGAGGTCGGCGGGGACGGTCGGCGCGCGCGCCGCGAGGATCTCCACCTCGCGGTCGAGCGACGGGTAGTCGATCCAGTGGTAGAGGCACCGCCGCTTGAGGGCGTCGTGCAGCTCCCGGGTCCGGTTGGACGTCAGCACGACCGCGGGTGGCCGCTCGGCCCGGATGGTCCCCAACTCGGGGACGGTGACCTGGAAGTCGGACAACATCTCGAGGAGGAACGCCTCGAACTCGTCGTCGGCCCGGTCGATCTCGTCGATCAGCAGCACGGCGCGGTCGCCGGCGCGCACGGCCTGCAGCAACGGACGCTCGACGAGGAACCGCGGCCCGAAGATCTCGTCGGCCGCGTCTTCGCGGAGCTCCCGTCCCTCCTGGAGCAGGCGGACGTACAGAAGCTGGCGGGTGTAGTCCCACTCGTAGAGGGCCTGGTGGGCGTCGATGCCCTCGTAGCACTGGAGGCGCACGAGCTCGGCGCCGAGCGCGGGCGCGAGCGCCTTGGCAACCTCGGTCTTGCCCACGCCGGCTTCGCCCTCGAGCAGCAGCGGCTGGCCGAGCGAGAGCGACAGGAAGATCGCGGTACCGAGGCCGCGGTCGGCGAGGTACGCCTGCTCGCCGAGACGCGTCGACAGCTCCTCGACCGACTGCGGACGCGCCGGCGGGTCGTCGTCTTCGATGCTCACCGCATCAGTCTCGCTCACCGAACCGGCCTATGCCGGTGTGAGGTAGTCCTCCAGCGGAGCGGGTCGGAGGCCGGCGGCGCGGGCGGCGTCGAGCGCAACCTCCAAGTTCTGGCGAAGGTCGGGTCGGAAGTGCATCAGGATGATGTCGCCGGGTTGGAGCGGCCCGCCGCCCTGCACGTCGAGACGTCCGTCGTTCATGGTGGCGCGCCACGTGACGACCGCACGGATGCCGCAGCGGCGGGCCACGACCGGTACCGACGAGGAGAGAAAGCCCCCGGGCGGGCGCATCAGCCACGGCCGCGCGCCGAAACGCGCGGTGTAGTCGTCCAGGACACCGCACACCTCTTTCTGGAGCGCCGTGCCGTCGAGCTTGCGGAGGTCGGGGTGCGTGAGGGTGTGGTCCTGGACGGGCGCGCCGAGTGCATGGATCGCATCGAAGTACGCCGGGTCCTCGTGCACATAGCCGGGGATCGGGAACATCGTGACCGGGATGTGGCGGTCGCGCAGGAAGTCGATGACGGCGGGATCACGTACGAGTCCGTCGTCGATCGTGAAGAACACCACCGGGTTGGGGGTCGGCACCCGGGAGATGATCGGCGCCACCGAACCGCCTTGGATCGGAACCGGCGTCGGCGCGGGGAGCGGCGTGGTCGTGGTCGTGGTGGACGTGGAGGTCGTGGTCGACCCGCTCGACGTCCGACGCAGACTGGTTCGTGCGGCCTGCGCGGCGTGCCCGCCGGAGGCGAACGACCCGGCGAATCCCCAGGCGCCCAGAGCGGTGACCCCGACGACGATGGCTCCCGCGAGCGCCCATCGCCTTCGTCTGGACGCGGCTTGCCGCCGCATTCGTCGGGCCATCGCACATGCTCGCTGGTGCCGGGGGCTGAGACCGCGCATGCTAGGCGGGCAAATAGCGGCAAACGGGCACGGAACGCCGGCCGATGCTCTCGCCGTGTTCCCTACGGTCGGCGGAGCGGGTGTGACGCCCTACCGCGAAGTGTCGGGGGGCGACGCAGCCGTCGAGCACTCCTCGGGCAGCTCGACGGCGCCGGCACCGTCATCGATCGTGTCGATGCGGATCCACTCGTCCTGCTCGAGGTCGTAGAGATTCTGGATGCCGAACTGGAGTACCTGCCAGAACCTGCTCGGGTCTTCGCGATCAACGTAGATGTCGCCGGACATCAGCGGGATCCGGAGATTCGAGATGCCAGGGATCGGCGGTATCACCTCCGAAGGTGGCTCCCACACGACCCCGACTCGGAAGTGGTTGACCCGGAGCGGCTCGTTTCGCTCGAGCATTTCTGCGCCGACGAAGCGCGAGCTCGCGAGAGCCGTGTTGAGGTCGTCCAGTGTGAACGGTCCGATCGGAGAGCACGGACGGCGCTCGATGCCCGGCCACTTGTACGTCAGCGTGTAGAGCACGCCGTCGTAGACGAGGTTCGTGAAGTGGATCGGGTGGTTCTCGCCGCCCGCGATCATTTGCAGGTTGCCGGCGTTGCCGTGCCAAGAGAACGGCAACTCCACCCCGAGGTCCGGAACCTCGTACCTACCGGTCCACGTGAAGTTCCGTGGGAGCTGCGGCGGAAGGGGTTCGGCCACCGGCGCACGCGAGCAAGCCCGTCGTGCGCACGAGCGCGGCGAAACACAGGGAATCCGAGTCCGTATTCGGAATGACCGCAAGCGCGCGTGGGCGCATTGGAAGAAGATCGCATGTCGACCGTGAAGCAACGATGAGAGGCGCGACGTGATCTGAAACACGTCCCGCTTCTCAGGTCGCTCTCACGCGGCCATCGACATGGTCGGATCATGCGTTGGGTCATCGCTCGCACGCGTGAACTCCGATGACTGCCACCGCGCCGCCGATCGATCAGCCGCTCCCCGTCGAGACGTCACGCGCGTCGACTAGTCCGGCGTACACAGCAACCACCGGCGAGGGTCGCGTGACGGGCCTCGGCGTTGCCGTGGCGCTGACGATGACGGTGGCTGTGGGCGCAGTACTGCGTCTGTGGGGGCTCGGCGCGCATCGTCTCGGCTACGACGAGGCGTTCACGGCGATGGCCGGTCGAATGCCGCTCGGCGATCTGTTCGCGTATCTCCGCGCCCAAGACTCGCATCCGCCGCTCGACTACCTGCTACGTGCGCCTCTGGCGCGCGCAGGCGTCGACGAGTTCTGGTTCCGGCTGCCGTCGGTCGCGTGCTCGGTGGGTGCGCTGGCGTTGTTCGCCTGGTGGATGCGCCGTCACGGGCTCGCAGGGTTCGTTGCCACCGCGCTCGTCGCGTCGAGCGACTTCGAGCTGACGCACGGCCGCATCGCGCGCATGTATTCGGAGCTCGAGCTCGTCGGGGTGCTCGCCGCAGTCCTGGCCGACGCCTGGCTGCGACAGCCTCGCCGCTGGCATGCGCCAGCGGTCGGCGCGCTGGTGTTCGTCGGTCTCCTCACCCACGTGCAGGTGTTCCTCCTCGGCGCCGGTTTGCTCGCACTTACCGGGCTACGACGCGATCGCGAAGCGTGGCGATGGCGCGCCGCCGTGGTCGCGGGCGGCGCCGGATGGGCGTTGCTCTGGGGTCCGTCGTTCCTCGTGCAGGCACACGGCGGACACTCGGAATGGATCCCACGCACCACGATCGCCCGGATCGTCCACACGCTCGGCGGCATCGTCACCAACCAACCCGAGCTGCATCTCGTCGCAGTTGCCGCCATTGGCGTCGGCGGCATCATGCTCTGGCAACAAGACCGCCGACTCGCCCGCGTGTTCGTCTGCTGCTCGGTGGTGCCCGCGGGACTGGCCGCGGCCGCGGGCACGGTCGCGCCGGTATTGATCGATCGCACGCTCACCGTCGCAGCATGGGGCCCCTTCATGGCGCTCGGCTTCCTCGTGGCGGGAATTGCGCGGCGGTCTCGGCTCCTCGCGGCTCTGGCGACCGTGGCCCTGGCGATTGTGACGATCCCCGCGGCAGTGCACGAGATCGTGGTGCCCTCCGTTCCCGACAGCGCGCTCCGACACCTTGGTTCCGTGGTCCGACCCGGGGACGTGGTGGCGACCAGCCCGGGAGACAAGCTCCCCGAGCTGGCCTGGTCGGTCGGGGTGCGCGGTCGCCTCCCGTACCGCGCAACGCCGACGCCCGGGCTCCGGAACACGCGCGGAATCGTGCTCGGGGACAGCACTGCGACGGGACGCATTTGGCTGCTCGACTGGCGACCCGGTCCGTTACCGATGGCTCACGATCGCGCATGTGCGCGTCCATGGACGCGCGGATCGAGCCGAGTGGTCTGTCTGCGATGAAGCGCTCATCGCGCTCTCACACCTACACCGGCAAAGTTTGATCGTGGAGTCCCGCGCCGGCCCTCGTCGCGCGTCGACCGAGGCCGCGATCACCGCCCGGCGCTCCTCGGACGCGCCGCTCGTCACGAATGCGTTGCGCGTGGTTACGCACGCGTACGTCGGTTCCCGGTCGCGCAGCCTGCTGCAACGACTCACCCGGTGCATGAGCGTCTCGGTGGTGACCACCGTCATCAGTTTGCTCACGCTCGCCACCGCAACGGCCGCGTTCGGCGTTACCGCGTGGATCGCCAACGTGATCGCAACAACCGTCGCGACGATCCCGTCGTACTACCTGAACCGGCGGTGGACCTGGGGCCGCACGGGCGCCAGCGATCCCTGGCGCGAGGTGCTGCCCTTCTGGGCCTTGGCGTTCGCGGGCCTGGCCCTGTCGACGATCTCCGTCGCGGTGACCGACGCGTGGTCGGTGGGCGCGCACCTCGCCCCACCCGTGCACACGATGACACTGCTCGTCGCCCACCTCAGCGGGTTCGGCGTGCTCTGGGTCGCACAGTTCATCCTGCTGGACCGCATCCTGTTCGGCCGCGACGCGCACACGACCCATCACGCGCCCAGTCCTTGAGCTTCCTGCCAACGGTTCTCCGCAGGCTCCGCAAGCCCGTGAAATAGCATCTGACGAGCAGGGTTCGAATTTCGAGCCCCCCGTCGGGGCTGAAGAAAACTCCAGCGAGCCTGATCACGACAATGAGATGTGGCCGCGGAACGGATCGGGCCGATTCGGGGAACGCACAACCCATGGAGCCGTCCCAAGTCCCCGGACCCATGGAGCCGTCCCCATAGGTAGAGTTCCGAATGGCCCGGATCCGCCCCGCCGTGCCCCGTGGTGCACGGCGATCCAACGGAGAACCCTGCAAGAACTACGCAATGCTCGGTGGCGCCGTCGTGCACGCCCACGGCGGCAAGGCACCCCAGACCAGGCAGGCCGCCCAGCGCCGACTCACCGAGGCACAAATCACTCGCTTCCTGGCCCAGACCACGGCCGTCCAAGGCACAACAAGCAGCACTCACTGCATAGACCTGCGATTCCGCGTGGAGCGGTTGATGGCCCCAGATCGCCCGAAGCAGACAGCCCGAGGCTGCGTGGGATCGCCAAGGAGATGACCTCGTACCAGCCGCGCAAGCTCCGCCACGAGGCGAAGCAACTCAAGAACGTGCAGCGCCGATAGGAGGCCCTCCGTATCAGCGCACCGAGTACTTCGCGGAGCGGGCTCGTGCGCCGGCCGCAGCGCCCGCACCCGCCAGCCGACGGATCTCCGCCCATGTCCTCCATTTTGAGCACCCTCTCCCTCCCGCTCGACCTCAAGCCCAGGGTCCGTGGTTAACGACCACAAGCGGCGGACCCGCAAGGCGGGGGGCAACTTTCGGCCGTCGATCGGGGGTCAGTTCTCGGCCGTCGCTGTCAGCGTGCATGCCGGTGCAACTCCTGCTGTTCTTGGAGACCCGATTCCAGTTCCGCCGCCTGAGGACGGCCGCCCCGGCGAACTCTTCCCCTCCGGCAGCCGCGCTCGCGCTGAGTTGGCCTCCCGGCCGCACATATCGCCGGTTATGTGCTCTGATCGCCCGTCGACGCGGCGGTTGTTATGTGCGGGGCTGAGCTGCTACCGGCCCGAGTGAGAGCACGCTGAGGTGCCCAAAGGTCGGACGAGGTCACGGTCCAGCCCACGCCCTCGCCGATTCACCTCCGGCTCCTGGTGCGGCACGTGGTCACGTGAGTACCGGCCTCACCGACCGCTACCTCGCGCCCGTCCAGTCCATCCCGCGCCGCGGGCACTGCTTAGCGCTCAGGCTGGCGGGAGCGGCGCTGACGCGGGAGGTAGCTTCTCATCGAGGAGTCGCACCAGTTTCCGCAAGTCGGCGAGCAGGCTCCGATACCGCGCGTCGTCCTCGGGCCATGCACGGATATCGCTCAGGACTCGGCGAAGCTGCCTTCTCAGAACGTCGACTTCCCGGGCCTGTTTGTCACTGAGCACGCCGGGGCACTGCTAACTGTCCGGCCGCGTGCGGTATCGATCGTCGTCCTGCTCGACGACACCAGTCCTCACTGCGACACGAAGAACGTCGTGCACCCGCTGGCGGGCTCCCACGATTACACGGTCGCGCTGAAGTCGAGACGCACGGGACACGCGACGGTGTGCCTTAGCGGGGTTCACGTCAGGCATCGCGCGGAGAATGATCTCCTCACGTTCATGCCACGCTCCGTCAGCTAGACACCGCTCGATAGCGCGACGCTCACGTGTTTCAGTCATATCTGTCCCGCAACGCAAACCCCACCGGAGCGGTGCCGCATCAAGAAAGGAGGAGCCTTGCCCTGCCTCGCCGTAAAGGTCGAGCACCCGGCCCGGATATTGGCCGATGACGTTTGACCCTAGAGGTCCGCTGTCTGGGCGCTTGCCTCCGGCAAGGCCTCTCGCGGTGCTCTCGACCGCAGAACCTAACGTAACACGCGCCCGTGCGTCACGACCAAACGCGTACGGGGGTGTAGTTCGTCACGTCACACGCCATACGACGCGCACGCACTCCTCCACCGTGGCCTCGGGGATGAGCCGGCGTCGACCGATCTCTCCGCTGACCAACTCACGGCCCCGAACTTCGAGAGGCACCGATGGCTCGACCTCGGTCAGCCCTCGCCTCCGTGCTCTCTATTCTCGGCCTGCCCCCTGGCAATGACCCGGCCGTGCGCCGCACGATACGCGAGGTAGTCGTCCTGCAGTTCGAGGGCTTGACACGCATCGCCCTGGTCGCACTTTCCGACGCCATCCTCGGACTCGACCAGCAGACCGTCGCACACGACCGTCACGGAATGGATCCTACGGACAATATGGCGCGGCGACCCGGTTGAATCGGCTCGGCACGCTGACGTACGCGGGAGCCGCGCATTGGTCCCGGTCGTGAGCTCTTTTCGGGGTGTGGCGAGGAGACGGGTGGTGGGTCCAGTGTGATAGGCGTGCGCGCCGGGCTCTGCGATAGAGCCGAGTAGAGGCCGGCGCTACGCGGCGACCCCAACGACCCGTCCGACCAGAAACACAATGCCCGCCGCGGGCGCGGTGATCATCAGTTGGCGGAGCGCGGAGCGCAGGCGGGAACGACCGGTGGCAATGCCGATGGCGACACCGACCGAGAGCGCGGCGACGACGCCCAGTGCCACTGAGGCGAGAACGGCAGTCGTGCCCGTCGCGACGTACCACGGCAGCAATGGAACCGCGGCGCCAACAGCGAAGGACGCGAGTGACGACGCCGCCGCGCCAAAGGGTGAGCCAAGTCGATCCTGCCTGATCCCCAGTTCCTCGCGGGCGTGGCTCTCCAGCGCCTGGCCGGGGTCCCGCATCAACTGAGAAGCAACCTCATCAGCTAATCCGGATCGCAGACCCCGCGACCGGTAGATGCGAGCCAGTTCGCGTCGCTCAGTGTCGGGGTCGGCACTGATCGCCTCTTCCTCCACCCGGAGCTCGCGGGCGAACAACTCGGCCTGCGCCCGCATCGAGACATACTCCCCAGCTGCCATCGAAAACGAGGCGGCTAGAAGCCCTGCCAAGCCGGCCACCGCACGAAGCCGGGACCGGTGTTGGCCGCAGCAACACCAAGCACGAGAGAGATGTTCGTCGTCAGACCATCCGACACTCCGAAGATTGCGGCCCGCGCCAACCCCCCGTGGACGTTACGGTGACGGTGCTCGATGGTTGAGTGATCCTGAACCTTGGACACGATCACGACTCCGGAGGTCGTACTCCGAGAGTGCCACTACGCAACCGATGACGCCACGTACCGCGCAAAGCGAAACCGTACTGGGCGTTGAAAAGGTGAGCGTTCGAGCCGAGCGCGCCATGCCCTTTTCGGTAACTAATTCGCGAGAACGATCCGCGCGGAGGACCCATGATCGCAGGCCGCCTCGCGCATTGTCTATTCGAGATGAGGCGTCCGCGCGTAGGCGGGCCGTTCTTGGCCTTCTGTCGTGGCGCTCCAGATGTGCCGATAGGTGCACGTTGAGTCGGTTGGGAGACGTCGTTCTGTGTGTCCATTCGGTGCGCGTCGCCGACGCAGATCGGCGGTTCGGGTGTCGTCGGATACCTGCCCCGGCTGCGCGCGGCTCTCTCCTCACCACACCGGAGGCGATCGAGTGGCGTCACCAGTCCCGCGGCTGGCGTGCAGCACGGAGCGACCGCCCAATGTCGAGGAGATGATGGCTGCCCTCGTGGACCACGTTGCGGGCCATCCAGTCAATGCTCATCTCAAGGTTGTCCCGCACCCCCACACGCACCCAACCCTCACGGGGCACACTCTCGAGGCGCGCTGCAAGCGCCTCGCCCGCGACCGCGAGTTCCTCGGCGACGGCGGCGGGATTCTGACCTTTGTAGTCGCGCTCGACCACAACCTCGTCTCGCCGCATCCTCGGCAATAACGGCCGGTCCTCGATCAGCACGACGCCTATGCGGGTCTCGTAGAGCGCGAAGCCGTCGCGGGTATGACACGCGTACTCGAGCGCCGACCAGGTTCGCGGGTCGGGTCGCATGCGGAGGAGGCCATCGAGGTCTTCGCCCGGCAGGCCCCGCACGAGCGGGACCCGGTAGCGGCGCCCGAACCCGCGCAACGTCTTGGGAGTGGTCGCCGGTGCGCAGGCGTCGTAGTCGAAGCCACACTCCGCGCAGACCCAACCAGGGGCCGGATAGACCCACCCCGACTCGGCACCCCCGCCGCTGGCATCGGCGACTGGCATACGCATCACCTCCCTAGGCCCGCTCCGAGACTCAGCGAGCTTCTACAGCTTGCCCGGGTTTTGGTCCGCAGACCGATCGGCCCTCGCGCCTGCGGGTGGGCCAATTCGCGAAAACGACTCGCGCGCGACGACGCGTGATGCGCGGTGCTTCACGGTGGGAGGGCCGTCTCCGGATCCGGTGAGTGCGCCATCACAGCGCACACGGCGAGGTCGATGATGCGCCGGCTGTGCTTCGACTCCTTGGAGATCCTGGAGCCCGGCTGTCGGTCCTCAACACTGCATTCGAGAGATAGTGCATCGGCTCCGTCCCTCCCAGGTCGCGTCCGTCATCGGCGATCCGTGCCCTTCGCTGCGGCGGGCGCGGCCTGGGAGCGAGCCGCTCTTACGCCGCGTCAGTGAAGTCATCGCTCGGGTGTCGCGCATCGTCGGGCAGCTCGGCTATCTGTTCGAGGAGCGGCCTGCGCTGTCGGGCGCCTCGGCGCCCGAGCTCCCGCCGCTGGGATCGACCCTCCGGTCCAGCTCTTCGAACAGATGCGTCTTCGCCACGAACGCCGCCCAGCTGTCGAAGAACAGACCGGAAAGTACGCCTACGCCGACCGCCATCGCGATCGGTCCCCCCAATGCCGACCCCGAGCGGCTCACGGCGAAGGCGACCAGTCCAACCCAAACACCCACATTTATGGGAACCGCGACGACGACGCCGATGATGATCGCACGTCCCAATCCGTGCTCGGCCTGGAGCTCCTCTTCGAACGCGTGATCTGCGGTCTCGGGCGTGGACGACGCCGTCGACGGATGCTCCACAGTCAACGAAGGCGCTCTCCTATACGAACGACCAGACCACTGACGACCTCCGGCCCATCTCGACCGGCGAACCCTACGCGTTAGCTAAGAAGGGAAGGCCTTGGCAGACCGCCAATCGAGTTTCTGCATCCCACACCCTTCAGGCGGCGGTGCTCGGCGATGGTGCGGGGCCGGTCGCCGAAATTCTCGGGCGTGCGAAAGAGCTCTGGCCCTACTGCGGCCCGCAGCGTCGGCCCCGGCCTCAGCTCGTTTCGAGAGGGCCGAACTGGCCCTCGGTCGGCTCCGCTCAGCAGAACCACGGCTCGGTGAGCCGTGGCCTCCCTTCGACCGAGCCGGCGAGGATGAGCTCGCGGGCGCCCGCCGCGGCCCGCGCCGCGAGGTAGGTGTCGGCGATCGACGCGCCGGCGGCGACGCGCGCCTCGACCAGCGCGGCGAGCCGGAGCTGGAGCGCGTCCACCTCGGGGTCGGCGGCGATCCAGGTGTAGGTGAGGTGCTCGGCGTCGTAGGGGCCGAGGTAGGGCGCGAGGTCGGGGTGGTCGAGCAGCAGCGATCCCTCGGGCAGCAGCAGCCGGATCGTGTACTGCACCGGGTCGACGCTGCCGACCAGGTCGTGGTCGGCGACGAAGTCGAGGATGTCGCGCACGTCGTCGAGCGTCGTCCAGGGCGTGAACGGCAGGAACGACGGCCGGATCTCGATGCCGTGCTCGCGCAGCAGCGTCACGACGCGCGCCGCGTCGGCCGCGGTGTGGCCCTTGTCGAGCCGCTCGAGGATCGCGTCGTCGACCGACTCGAAGGCCGAGACGACGAACAGGCAGCCCGCGTCGGCCAGCTCGCCCCAGATGCTCTCGTGGCGCAGGATGTGCTCGACCTTCGCGGTGCAGTCGAAGGTGAGCTCGGGCAAGCGCTCGTGCATCGCCCGCACGATCCGCCGCGAGTGGTGGACGCCGTTGAGGAAGTCGGGGTCGCCGAAGGTGATGTGGCGGGCGCCAGCCTCGACTTGCTGGGCGATGTCGGCGAGCACCGTGTCCTGGGCCACGATCCGGATGCGGCCGTCGTAGACCACCGGGACCGGGCAGTGCCGGCAGCGGTGCGCGCAACCGTGCGAGGCCTCGACGTAGCCGACCACGCGTTCCTCGCCGCCGAGGGCGAGGTGCGCGTAGCGGTCGAGCGGCGGGAGCAGCTCCCGTGCGGGCAGCTCGAACGCGGCCGCGTCGCGGCCGAGCTGGATCTCCGGCTCGTCGGTGCCGTCGGTGGTGCCCTCGACCCAGCGCACCAGCGACGGCTCGTACTCGCCTGCGATCGTCCGGTCGGCGACGCGACGGCCGGCGGCCGCGTAGAGCCCGTAGAAGCAGACGGGCTTGCGTACGTCGGCGGCGACCTGGCGGGCGAGCCGGGCCGCGGTGTGCATCGGCACCGAGAACGCCACCTTGTCGGCCCAGCCGGTGAGCGCGGGATCCCACTGCTCGACCGAGAGGTCGATGCAGCGCACGTCGTGGCCCCGGCGCCGCAACGCGGCCGCCGGCGAAGCCACATGGAGCGGCTGGTGACCGAGCTCGTAGGTGGAGACGAGCAGGACGCGCACGAACTCAGGCTACAACGACGACTCAGGCTATGACGATGTCGAGGCACGCGTGGCCGGCGCGCAGCGCGGCCTCGACCGCGTCGGGCGTGCTGCCCCGGGCGAAGAGGAAGCCGAGGTAGCGGTCGCCCTCGGGGAGGGGCTGCACCGGACGGCCCGGCGCGATCGTGATCTCGAGCCCGACGACACCCGGCACCGCCCGGGCGTCGTCCTGGCCGTGCACCGCCTCGAGCGTCCCGGCCCGCGGGATCGGGAGCATCATCACGCCCGACGCCGCCGCCTCGCGACCGAGGTCGTCGAGCGGGAGCCCGAGCGCGTGGCGCAGGATGACCTCCTCGAGGCTGATGCCGGCGCCGAAGCGCAGCGCCCGCGAGCACAGCCCGCCGATCGAGCGCGCCGCGACCTCGAGCACCACGACGCGATCCCCGTCGACCCGCAGCTCGGCGTGGACGGGGCCTTCCGCGAGCCCGAGCGCGGCGGCGGCTCCGCGGTGACGCGCTCGATCGTGGCCAGCAACTCGGGCGCGAGCCGCGACGGCGTGACGTAGATCGTCTCCTCGAAGTACGGGCCGTCGAGCGGGTCGGGCTTGTCGAAGACCGCGAGCACCTCGAGCCGCCCGTCGCGCAGCAGGCCCTCGACCGCGACCTCGACGCCGGGCACGTACTCCTCGACGAGGAGCGGCCCGTCCACCATCGCCCGCACCCGGGCGGCCGCGGCGGTGGCGGCCGCCGGGTCGTCGGCCCGGATCACGCCGCGGCTCGCCGACAGCGACACCGGCTTGACCACGCACGGGAAGCCGACGCTCGCCGTGGGCTCGCCGTCGATGACCTCGAAGCGGGGCTGCGGCACGCCCGCCGCCGCGAAGGCGCGCCGCATCGCGGCCTTGTCGCGGGTCGCCGCCACCGCGTCGGGCGGGTTGTGCGGGAGGCCGAGCCGGGCCGCGGCCTTCGCGGCGACCAGCACGCCCTGGTCGTCGACCGCGACGACCGCGTCGAGCGGGGCCGCCCGTCGAGCGCCGCGATCGGCCTCCACCGCGGCCTCGGGGTCGTCGAGCGGCACCACCACCGCCCGGTCGCCCATCGAGCCCGCCATCGCCTGGGGCTGCTCCGAACCCACGACCACCTCGACGCCGAGGGCGCGGGCGGCGGCGAGGAAGTCGGGCGCACGGTAGGTGGCCGTGGGGAGGAGGAGGAGCACGCGGGGCACGGGCGTATCATGGCTCGACATGGACGACGCCGCCCCGCTGCTCACGATCACCGACGCGGCGCGGGAGAAGGTCCTCGAGGTCCGCGCCGGCGAGCCCGATCCCGAGGCGCTGGCCCTCTGGGTCGAGGTCAGCGGCGCGGAAGGTGCCGCGTACACCTACGACATGTACTTCCAGCGCCTCGACGAGGCCGGGCCGACGACGGCGTGGACCATCACGACGACCTGTCCATCGTCATCCCGCAGGCCAGCGTCGACAAGATGCGGGGCGCCACGCTCGACTTCTCGGGCGCGGGCATGGTGCTCCAGAACCCGAACAGCCCCAGCCCGGCGGTCGGCGCCGCCCGCCCACCGGCCGACCTGAGCGGCGACGCGCGCAGCGCGTGATCCAGGTGCTCGAGGAGCAGATCAACCCGGCGATCGCCGCGCACGGCGGCCACGCCGAGCTCGTCGCGGTCGAGGACTCGTCGCCTACCTGCGGCTCGGCGGCGGGTGCCAGGGCTGCGGCATGGCCAGCGGTCACGCTGAGCCAGGGCATCGAGGTCGCGATCCTCGACGCGGTGCCCGAGATCACCGAGGTGGTCGACGTCACCGACCACGCCGCGGGACCAACCCGTACTACGAGGCCGCCAAGAAGTAGCGCGAAGAAGCAGCGCGCGAAGAAGAACCAGCCCGCCGACAGCGGGTCACGCGAAGCGCAGCGCGTCCTCGGCGGCGTAGTTCGCGACGGCGGCGTCGGCCACCGCGTTGCGCTCGATCGAGTCGACGACCTCGGCGAAGCTGCGCCGCCGGGATCGCGCACGTCATCTCCGTCGGCGGGCATGCCGGTGCGCACCCGGCTCAGCGCGCAGCCGACGCTGGCCGCGATCTCGCCCTCCTCCTTGGCGACCGCGACGATGTGGCACTGCGGCTTGCCCTCGATGCGCAGGCCGGGCACGCGTCGGACAGCACCATGAGCTGCTTCCGTTGAGGCGCAGGAACACGACGTCGGGATCGACCGGCGTCTCGGCGAGCGGGCCGTAGGTGACCGCGCCCGGCTTCTCGGGCACGACCGGGATCTGCGGCACGACGTCCATCGTCACCCAGCCCGACTCGAGGAGCGCGGCGACGTCGGAGTTGCCGGCGACCTCGTCGAGCGTCTTGAACCCGTGGGTGACGCTGCCGACGCTGCAGTTGCCGTGGTCGTCGGCGACGGTGCTGAAGGTGCGGTCGGCCGCCTTCATCCAGAACACGCAGCCGGCGGGCACCCGGCCGGTGCGGCCGTCGGGGAGGGGCGGCGGCATCGGTCGTCGAACGGGGCGACGCCGGCCGGCGCGTCGGCCGAGAACGTGATCGCGAGCGGCAGGGCGGTGAGGTGGAGCCCGGCGCTCAACGCGTCGGACAGCTGCCGCCAGTCGGCGCTCGTCATGGCCCGAGGATAACCCTGCTCATCAGACGTGATGGGAGGAGACGTCACGGCGGTCGGCGCACCTCCATCAGCTCGAGACACGTGCGCGACGAATTTGACCTTGAGCTCGCACGAACTTTCCTCCGGGTTCAGGCGCGACTCGTCCTGACCGAGCAATCCCAGCCAGGGAAGCGACAACGCCTACATGGGGTCCGGGTCAACTGCCCAAGGTGGCGCGGACACGCGCACCAATAGGTCCCCGAGTTTCCGGCACCCACAAGCGCCAGCGGGAGCCTCGAGTCGTCTCGTGTCCGTCCACGCCCCACGAGAGCCGCGGGCGTCTCGGGCCTAGCCGGCCGAGAGCTTGCACTGAGCGAGTCCTCGACCCGGCGACGAACTCCGAACTCCGACCGAGTCGCGGACCAATCTCCACGTGCGATGCCCACCACCGCGCCATCCGAGAATGCAGCGCTCCAGGGGACGGAGACGATCGTGGTCGTCGTCCGCGGCGCGCCTAGGCAGGCGGGCCAGCTCAATTACCCCACCGCGATGTGCTGTGAGCTTCGGCGAAAGCGCTTCCCGATCTCCGCGACATCCACGCCGGCTTCGACGAGACGCATGATCCGGCGCTCGACGGAGCGGAGTCCGGTGCGCTCCATG